>JBDWIC010000009.1:0-305931 GCA_039974935.1 Lentilitoribacter sp.
TGATGCATTGGGATCTTGGATGATGGCTTTTATCTGCTGCGGGTTTGAATTTTTAAATACAATTGTGAGCGGAATGAATTCGCCAGTTTTATAAGTATTTGCTCCAAGCATGAGCATGATATGAGCACCATCAGATGAAAAGCTGGGTGATGAACCCTGCGGTATTGCCACACCAAATGTTGGATGGGCACCCATCACGGAAGCATTATTTTGATCTGTTGCTTGAATTTCAGTGATAAAATCTGGTTCACCATCATTTTGCATGTTGAAATATACGGAGTACATGCTGTTACTCATTTTCACGGCTTTGACATTTGAAACCAATATTGACGACGTTACGCTGTTCAGTGACCAAAATAATGCAAGAGCACCGAGAATTAGCATGGCAATTATGGAAATTTTTCGACTATTTGACATCAGTGTCGATCCGTTGTTGTAAGTAAGCAGACATTATTCTTTGGCAAATCAGTGTCAAGCTTAAGGAGAAAATTGCTATGAGATTAAAAGCATTGTTGAGTGCACTCATTGTGGTGATTTTTGGTCTTTGGGCAAGTGCAAATATTGCCATGGCACATGTCTCTGAACAAGGCATTGTTTTACTCCTGCCGACTAATATCTACATTGTCAGCGGTTGCCTTGCTGTTATCGCTTCTATGCTACTCGTTACTTTATTGCCGCATGATCGTGTGTTTTCATTCTTCAAGCCAATCCAAATTCGTCTTCCTTCATTTGATGCTATATTTCAGAACCAATTGTTAAAAGATCTGGTGAGTATTGTGGCATTGGGGATAGTGCTTTTTCTCACTGTTATTGGCGTAGTTGGCTCGCGTGATCCATTGGTCAATATGCTTCCCCTCTCTATATGGACGTTTTGGTGGATCGCGATCTTTATGATGCATAGCGTGTTTGGTAATATCTGGGCGTGGATCAACCCATGGACTGGCTTATATAATCAATTTTTACATCACATTAGCTTGGGAGTTGAGCTCCCGCGCAAAATAAGTCGTTGGCCTGCTATTGTTATTTTTGTTGCATTTTATGCCTTTATTATCGCTGATATTGCCCCCGATGATCCGGCCCGACTTGCAAATTTTGTGCTTGGATATGTGGTTTTTACCTTTGTTGGGATGATTACCTTTGGTGCTCAAAGTTGGTGCAGACAAGTTGAGTGCTTTAGCATTTTATTTTCGCTTTTATCTCAGTTGTCGCCGGTTAAAATACGAGCTGATGGCAACGGTTGGCAGATTGGTTTACCCGGTTGGCAAGCTTTGCAAAACCGAAAGATTTCCATAACTCAAGCCTTTTTCTTACTTTCAGTTTTAGGTTCCGGAAGCTTTGATGGGGTGAATGAAACCTTCTGGTGGCTGGTGCAAATTGACGTTAATCCGCTGGCCTTTCCTGGTCGATCTGCGGTGGTTTGGCAGTCAACTTCAGGTATTATTGCAGCTAATCTTCTGCTCTATGGTATATTTGCGATCTGTATTTGGTCAGGGATTAAAATTGTAAAGAAATTACGTTTAGTCAAAAACGATGTCCAAGATGTGGATGTAACTTTTATCGATCTTTTTTCGGTGCTTGCAATCTCGGTTCTGCCCATAGCTGCAGTTTATCATGCCTCACATTATTTAACGACATTGATGGTCAATGGACAGTATTTGATCGCTGCATTATCTGACCCACTGGGAACGGGCTCTAACTATTTGGGACTTGAAAACTATCAAGTTACAACGGGTTATCTCAATGACATCGCGAGTGTGAAGCGTATTTGGATGACGCAGGCAAGCCTTGTTGTGTTTGGTCATATTATTGCTGTTTTAATGGCACATTTTGTGATCGCAGAACGCTTTAAAATATGGAAAGAAGCTGCATTTTTTCATATTCCCATTGCGATTTTTATGGCAACTTATACATGGTTTGGTCTTTGGTTGCTGGCAGCGCCAAAGGGCGCTTAGGCGCGCATCTGACAATTGCTTTTAGAAAAAAAGGGCTGGACAATTCATTAGTATACATACAAACTGCCATCGCAGGATTATCCATATTAGCTCCAGAGAGGAACGAAAATGACTGATAAGAAGAAGGGATCGAAACTGGTCTCCCGCCGCAACACACTCAAGGGAATTGGCGCAGGTGCGCTTCTGGCGACAACAGGTTTGCCGAAGATGATGGGTTATGCGCAAGCGCAAACATCAGAGCCGATTAAAATTGGTTTCCAAGTTCATAGAACAGGCATTGGCGCTGCATATGGTCGTTGGTATGATCGCACAACACAAGCTGCGGTTAAGCGCATCAATGACATGGGCGGCATTAACGGACGTCCAGTTGAGATCGTTGCTGAAGATGATGGAACAGACCCTAAGCGTGGCGCAGAAGTTGTTGAGAAATTTGCGTCTCAACACAATTGCGATATCGCATTTGGTACATTGTTCAGTCACGTAGTTTTCGGATCTGCTCCACGTGCGGGTGAGTTGAAACTACCATATTTTGTTGTCTCAGAAGGGCACCATGTAGCAAGTGGAAAACTTAACAGATATACGCTGCAGCCAGGCATCACAGATGTGAAAAGTCAGGTCCAAGCGATGGCGCCATTTGTTGGCGACAATCTTGGTAAGAAGGTTACAATGATCTACCCGGACTTTGCTTTTGGTCATGATCACAGAGATTTCTTCAGCGAAGCGATTGAGCGTCAAGGCGGAAATGTAGTTGCAAAAATTGCAGTGCCTCCGGCAGAAACATCATTTACCAAGTACTTCCCGAAAATCCCGCGTGATACCGAAGTTGTGTATCACGTTATGGTGGGTCCAGCAGTTCTGACATTTGTGAAAGAATTGGGCGAATTCTTCGGACCAAGCCGACCTGAAATCTTTGGCTTTATCGATAGTTTGGAAGCCGTTGATATTAACAGTCCAGGTCTTGAGTTCTTAGAAGGTACTTATTTCTGGGAGGGCATGCCGCGTCACGCGCAGGCAGATCAAACATCACACGATAAATTATATCGTGAAGCAGTTGGTGTGGATGACAAAGGTGCTTCAACATCAGATTCAAAAGATGTGTCGACATTTGCGCATATGTTCGGATGTTGGGAAACGCTCAATATTGTCAAAGCTGGAATGGAATCCGCTGGCTATCGTGGTCCGGAAGATCGTTCCAAATTAATTGAGGCTGTTGAGGCAATGTCCGACATTCCGATGTCAGATGATCATCCACAGGGTGCGAAGCTCTTTAACGGCAAAACACACCAGACATTTGGATCTCAGTATATCTCAAAGGTCACAGACGGAAAGCTCGTCGTTTCGCATACAACGTCAATTGAAGACACGTTGTATGAAGACGAAGTGGATTACACAACACAGTCTTTCTAATTTGTAACTTTTAACGTTTTTAGACTGAGAAAGAATAATGGAATTTGGGCCGCATCTAATTCTTGCCTCCCTTGAGGGTGCTGTTATTGCCGCAGTTTTAGCAATGACAGCGATGGGCCTGAGTATCGTTTTTGGCATCATGCGCGTTGTAAATGTCGCGCATGGTGAGTTTTTCATGCTGGGCGCAGTTGTCGCCTGGTGGGTTGCGCATCTATTGGGTGGCCATCCGGCTGTTGGATTTATCGCAGCGCTTGTTTTTGCCCCATTGCTTGTTGGCATCATCGCAGCTGTTGCTGATCGGCTTGTTCTGCAGAAAATTGATTACGATCCAGACCGCACAATTGTCGGCACGATCGGACTTTTATACATAATTCAGCAAGTCACGTTGATGACATTTGGTCCTGAGGCACGTCCCGTTGAAGCGCCATTTAATCAGCGATTGGCTATACCGTGGTTTGAGTTTGGCGAAAACGGCTTTGAGATCTACTGGCCGTGGGGGCTCTCCATTACAAGCTATAAGCTCTTTATTATTTTTGCCGCGATTGCAATTTTAACAGCACTTTGGGTTTTAATGACTAAAACGAAAATTGGTCTAATTATGCGTGCTACCCAGCAAGATAGCGAAATGGCACGTGCGTTTGGTGTTCCGGTCAAACGGGTCTATGCATGGGTATTTGGTTTAGGTGCGGGTTTAGCTGCTATGGGTGCTGTGTTGGTCGTGCCCGTTCAGCAAGCGCATTATCTCATGGGTCATGATCCATTGTTACTGTCTTTCATCGTAGTGATCATTGGCGGGCTAGGTAGTTTGCCTGGCACGGTGATTGCGGCAATTTTAATTGGCATGAGCGATGGTATTATTTCGGTATTTTTCTCTCCAACGCTCGCTAAAATCCTAGCAACTTTATTGGTTGCGATGGTGCTGGTCTTTAGACCACAAGGATTGATGGGGAAAATTCGCTCATGACGGATACCCAACGTTCAAACTGGCTGCATATTGGTGTTGTCTTAGTTCTAGCTCTGTCATTTTTTATTCTGCCGGAATATCACTCTGGTAATTTAGCGCGTATCTTAGTGCTTGCTGTATATGCGATGGGTTATAATCTTCTATTTGGTTACACAGGCTTACTAAGTTTAGGACATGCACTGTTCTTTGCAGCGGGCATGTATGGCCTTGGTCTTGCGATGCAATATTGGGATTTCAATCCAATCTTTGCATTAATTGCTGGATTGTTGCTTGCACTAGTCGTTTCCATCTGTGTTGGCTTTCTTGCGTTACGAACAACGGGTGTAGCGTTTATGATTGTCACTTTGATGTTTGCGCAAGCAGGTTATCTGACAATCCTTTACTTCGGCGAATATACGCGCGGTGACGAAGGATTTGTAATCCAACAAGCTGATCGCATGGTTGGTATGATTGATCTCACCAGTCCGATGGGGCGTTTCTTTGCAGCTTTGTTGTTATTTGCGATTTGCTTTTTCATTATAGCTTATATCGTACGCTCTGGATTTGGCCTGGCGCTCGTTGCCATTCGTGAAAACGAAGAGCGCGCGACCATGCTTGGATATGATGTAATGCGATTAAAATTGCAGGCCGTTATCATATCAGGCGTGATGTCGGGTTCTGCAGGTGCAGCTTACGCACTGCTATTTGGATATGCGGGTGCAACATTTGCCACGGTGCAATATTCGATCTTCCCACTATTATGGGTGTTGTTAGGTGGTGCTGGGGTTACCGTCGGGCCGTTAATTGGTACGATCTTCATGTTCTATCTCATTGATTATTCGAGCGCGATCACACCCGCTTATATGCTCATTGCTGGCCTCGCTTTGGTGCTGCTCACACTGTTTGCCCCACAAGGGTTGGCGGGTGAATTGCGACGGAGGTATCTAACATGGCTTCCATAACCATTTTAGAAACACAAGGTCTGAGTAAATCTTTCGGTGGTTTGCAGGCCAATACCGATATTAATTTCAAGCTTCAGCAAGGGCTTATCACTGCGCTTATTGGACCAAATGGTGCTGGTAAAACGACCTTTGTTGGTATGCTGTGTGGCCGCATTCCTGCAACGTCTGGGCGGGTGTATTTCAATGATCAGGATATTAGCGCTTTACCCGCACATCAACGTATTCGACTTGGCATAGCTTATACCTTTCAGATCACATCTATATTTCCTGGATTAACTGTTGCGCGTAATGTTGAATTGTCATTACGCCGTGCCAAGAAACTAAAAAACAAAGAGGCTGCTGATGCGGTTTTGCAGGTTCTAGCGCAGGTTAATTTGTCTGATCGTGCGGATCAAATAGCGGGTGATTTAAGCTATGGTCACCAGCGTATCTTGGAAATCGCTATGGGGCTTGCGCAAAGTCCGAAACTTTTCATTCTTGATGAGCCGACGCAAGGACTATCTGAGTCTGAAGTAGAAGAGTTTATTTCACTCATAAAGTCGCTTGCTGGAGATACAACGATTTTGTTGATCGAGCATAATATGGATGTTGTGATGAAATCTGCGGATCATATTGCGGTACTCAATTTTGGGGAATTGCTCGCGGAAGGTTCGCCTGAGGAAATTCGTCAAAACAAATCTGTTCAAAGCGCATATTTAGGTACGTCTGAAGATGCTTGATGTAAAAGACATATATGCCGGTTATGGGCAGGTTGAAGTGTTGCACGGCGTATCGCTCAATGTGGCAGCTGGCGAAATCTTATGTGTGATGGGCCGAAATGGAGCTGGCAAAACAACTCTGTTGAAATCGATCATGGGGATCGTTGAAATTTCGGAAGGTGAAATTTCACTTGAAGATGAGTTGATCAATACTTTACCCGGGCACGAAATTCCCAAGCGTGGTATTGGTTATATTCCGCAAGGGCGCCGACTTTTTCCCGAACTGACTGTGCGTGAGAACATTGAGATGGGATTAATGGTGCGCAAGGTGAGTGCCGATACCAAAGATTGGGTGCTGGATTTATTCCCAAGATTGCGTGAGCGGCTTGATCAACGCGCGGGCACATTATCAGGTGGAGAACAACAGATGTTAGCTACTGCACGAGCACTTGCGCTTCGCCCGAAAGTCTTATTGCTTGATGAGCCGACCGAAGGTTTGCAACCATCGATGATTGAGCAAATTCGGCAAGTTATCTTGAAAATGAAACAAGAGGGCTTTGCGATTATTCTCGTTGAACAGAGAATTGATGCAGTGTTGGCCTTGGCTGATCGTGTGACCATGATTGAAAATGGAAAGTCGGTTGAAACATTAACCGCTAAAGAGTTGGGCGCAGCGCCTGATAAAATTAAACGATATTTGGGCGTTTGATTTGCAAGCAATCTCTTGCCGCAGCTTAATTGTTTAAGATAATGTCTTGAGAATTGGTAGTAAGAGGATACCCCTAAAATGAGAGCTGCAAACGAAGCCCTAATTGTAATTGATATTCAAAATGATTTTTGTCCAGGTGGAGCGCTTGCCGTGAGCGAGGGTGATCTTATCGTTGCTGGTGTAAATGCTCTTTTGTCTGAGTTTCAGACGATTGTTTTAACTCAGGACTGGCATCCTGCTGGACACTCATCATTTGCCGCATCCCATGAAGGCGCCGAAGCTATGTCGCTGATTGATATGCCATATGGGCCGCAAGTTTTGTGGCCGGACCATTGTATCCAAGGGACCGCGGGTGCTGAGTTTCATTCAGAATTGGATATAAATTCAGCTCACATGATTGTTCGCAAAGGTTTTAGATCGCAGATTGATAGCTATTCGGCATTTTTTGAAAATGATCATAAGACCCCAACCGGGCTTGATGGTTATTTGAAAAGCCGTGGTGTTGAGAAGTTGTTACTTGTGGGGCTGGCAACAGATTTTTGTGTTAATTTTTCCGCAGTCGATGGTGCAAAGCTTGGCTTTGACGTCACGGTTGATCAATCATTATGTCGCGCTATTGATTTCGATGGTTCCCTCGATGATGCGCGCACCGGGATGTCACAAGCCGGAGTTACATTGCTTTAGCGCATCGTTTTTACCAAGCACAAAAGTATTTCAGTTTGACAAAATAAGTTCCTCTCTTTATCGTTTGTATACAAATGATAAAGAGGTGAGGTTTGCAATACGAAATTCCTACAGATCTTCAAACCGCGCTTACATTATATGCGGTTAAGGGCAGCAGGATAATTGCTGGTGGCACTGATGTGTTTCCAGCTGCAAAACAAGGGCATACTCCCCGCACTCTCATTGATCTTACCGCAATTCCTGCATTATCTGGAATTGAGCTTACTGGTGATCACTATCGCATCGGCGCTGCCACCACATGGTCTGATATTATCAAGGCGGAACTACCCGCAGGTTTTGATGCGTTAAAACAAGCTGCGTGTGAAGTCGGTAGTATTCAAATACAAAACGCCGGCACGATTGGCGGCAATATATGCAATGCGTCACCTGCAGCTGATGGCGTTCCTCCATTACTCGCGCTTGATGCAAAAGTTGAGCTTGCCAGCGCCGAAAATGGTGTAAGGCGCATGGCTTTGTCGGAGTTCATTTTAAACGTAAGAAAAACATCTCTCGCAGAAGATGAAATTGTGTCCGCAGTGCATATTCCAAAACCCGGAGCTCTTGAAAAATCTGCCTTTGAAAAGCTTGGTAGTCGTCGATATTTGGTCATTTCAATTACGATGATAGCAGCAAATATCACTTGCGATAAAAGTGGTGTTATCACACATGCAAAAATTGCGGTTGGGGCATGCTCGCCGGTGGCGCAGCGTTTAACGGCGTTTGAAACAGATATTATCGGTCAGAAGCCTGAGAATATTGAGATCACTGAGCAACATTTATCAGTGTTGTCGCCGATTGATGATGTGCGTGGAAGCGGTGAATATCGCATGGATGTCGTCGCAGAGCAGTGTAAGCGTGCGGTGTTAAGGGCGGCGACGTCATGACGAAATTCACGCTAAATGGAACTGCTATTTCATCCGATCCGCTTCCCGGCGAACGATTATCAGAAATGCTTCGCGAGCGAGTTGGTGCACGTGATGTGAAAATCGGTTGTAATGCTGGTGATTGTGGTGCCTGTTCTGTGTTGGTGGATGGGGATGTTGTTTGTGCCTGTTTAACGCCTGCTCAACAGGTTAATGGCAAAAGTGTTGAGACGGTTGGTGGCCTATATGAAAATGAGCCGATTGTAGATGAATTAGCCGATAACTTTCTAAACCATGGTGCGGCTCAATGTGGGATCTGCACGCCGGGCATGATTGTATCCGCTGTTGCGATGCTGCGCGAAAATTCTTCACCAACTGAAGATGAGGTTAAGAATGCATTGGGTGGTGTTTTATGTCGATGCACTGGCTATCGTAAAATTATCGACGCGGTTTTGAGCGTTGCGCCATCAACCTCTGAAGGTACGGGCCATATCGGAAGTTCTATCCGCCGATTAGATGGGGTGGAAAAAGTTTCAGGCCGTGACCTTTATGGGGATGATATCGCACCATCTGGAACGATGGAAATCTTTGTAATTCGCTCGCCTTTCCCGCGCGCTGGGTTTGAACTTGGCGATTTGGACGGCTATCAAAGTGGAAATGAAGATATTTTAGCGATCCTAACCGCTGATGATATTGAGGGTGAAAACGCCTTTGGTGTGATACCGCAGTTTCAGGATCAGCCAGTTTTTGCTGTTAATGAAGCGCGGTTTCGTGGTGAGGCGATTGCAGCCATAGTGGCAAGTCCAGAATTTATCCAAGATTTCGACCCAGATGAATTTCCCATCACTTGGCAAGAAAAAGATGCTGCGCAAAACATCACCAAAGCGCAATCAGATGATGCTGCAAAGTTACACGAAAAGCACGAGCGTAATCTCATGTGTGAGGGGTTTGTTCAGCGTGGGGATGCTCCATCGGCAATCGAAGCTTCTGAGTTCGTGGTGGAAGGGCATTTTAATTCAGGTTTTGTCGAGCACGCTTATATTGAACCTGAAGCGGGCTATGCCGAAGTGATTGATGGAAAAGTCATCATCCATGCCTGCACGCAAGCCCCTGTGATGGATCAAGAAGCTCTAGAGATTATTCTTGGGCGCGATAAAAGCCAGATCAGAATTATCCCTTCAAGCGTTGGTGGTGGTTTTGGTTCAAAGTTAGATATTTCCGTACAGCCCATTCTTGCAATGGCAGCAATTAAAACGTCTCAGCCGGTGCGGCTAACATATACACGCACTGAATCCATGCAGAGCACAACCAAGCGCCACCCTTCTGATATTCATTTAAAGATTGGTGCAAACTCGAAAGGCAAAGTTACAGGTTTTGATTTCCTGGGTAGCTTTGACACGGGCGCTTATGCCAGTTGGGGGCCAACCGTTGCAAACCGTGTTCCTGTGCATGCCTCTGGTCCCTATTTGATTGAAAACTACCGCGCCAAATCAAAAGGTATTTATACCAATAATCCGCCATCGGGTGCTTTCCGTGGATTTGGTGTGCCGCAGTCAGCAATCGCGCAAGAATCATTATTTGATGAGCTGGCTAATAAGGTTGGAATTGATGCCTTGGAGTTTCGTATTCTAAATGCATTGGAATCTGGTCAACCTACAGTTTGTGGCCAAGTTTTTGACCAGGGTGTGGGTATTAAAAAATGTTTGCAAGCATTGAAACCTCATTGGCATAAAGAGCGCGCTGCATGCGATAATTTTAATGCAGAGAATGATGTATTTAAACGCGGTGTAGGCGTTGCATCTGGATGGTATGGATGCGGCAATACCTCGCTTCCTAATCCTTCGACAATTAAGTCCGGAATTCGCGCAGATGGAAAGATTGTTCTGCACCAGGGCGCTATGGATATCGGCCAAGGTGCGAACACAGTTATCACTCAGATATTTGCAACAGCGCTAGGTGCATCTATTTCAGGTATTGAACTTATTGGACCGGATACTGATGTTACGCCAGACGCGGGCAAAACATCCGCGTCACGCCAAACATTTGTATCTGGAAATGCGGCACGACTATCAGGACAGGCGTTGCGCGCAAATATCCTTCAACGCTTTAATGTGAGTGAAAGTTGCGAATTGGTTTTTGAAGGTTCAAAGATCCATGTTCGTGAGAATGGGAAGGAACACTCCTTGGATTTGAACTCACTTTCAGCCGATGAAGAAGGTTATGTTCTGCGTGCCGAAGAAACCTATGATCCTCCAACTGTTCCGCTTGATGAAAATGGGCAAGGTTCGCCTTACGCGCAATTTGGTTATGCCGCGCAAATGGCAATTATCGAAGTTGATACAGAACTTGGAACCGTAATACCAATTAAGTTTATTGCAGCTCATGATGTGGGAAAAGCGATAAATCCTGTGCTGGTTGAAGGACAGGTCCATGGTGGCATTGCACAAGGCTTAGGTATGGCACTTATGGAAGAGTATATTCCGGGGCGCACTGAAAACTTGCATGATTATTTGATCCCAACAATTGGTGATATACCCCCGGTTGAAACGCTCATTATCGAAGAACCTGATGCGCACGGTCCATATGGTGCTAAAGGCTTGGGTGAGCATGTACTAGTGCCAACCGCGCCTGCAATATTAAATGCCATTTATGCTGCGACAGGCGCCCGAATTACAAGAGTTCCAGCAACGCCTTCGCGGGTAAGAATGGCAATAAAGGCTTTAAAAAATGACTGATACGGTAAAGCCTGAAAAGATAAAGCATGAGAAAATTAGGTGCGATGCATGTCCTGTTATGTGCTTTATTGCAGAAGGTAAATCTGGCGCGTGTGATCGTTATGCAAATCATGATGGTGAGCTCGTGCGCCTTGATCCGCTGACGGTATTACTGGAAACCGAACACAAAATTGTACCGTTTTTGACCGAGGGCGATCAGGATGATTGGGATGGTGATATCGTTAAGGGTGACCGACAGTTTGTAACCGCTGTCGGCGCAGGCACGACTTATCCTGATTATAAACCGGCTCCATTTATTGTCAGTCAGGATATTGATGGTGTTGATATGGTGACTGTCGTTACCGAAGGCATTTTCTCTTATTGCGGTGTAAAAGTGAAAATCGATACGGACCGTCACATTGGTCATGAACGCGATGTGGTGCGTGTTGATGGTGAACCTGTTGGGCATGTGATGACTTCTGAATACGGTTCTAAAATGCTGTCACTCGGAGGTGTAGAGCATTTAACTGGCGGGTCAAAAAAAGAGGGCCGTGTGACTTGCGACACACTGCTAAAGCTATGTAATCGCGAAGCGGTTGAATTGGTTGTGGGGGATGATGAAGAGCAAGTTTCTGTCGTTGTTGCAGCTGGCAAACCACCGATTATAAATGGCGCTGAAGAAAAGCTCATGCGCGTTGGTTGTGGCTCAGCCACAATTGGTATGTTTGCAAAACAATGGCTTGATGAGGTCGATGAAGTTGTCGTTGTTGATGATCACATAACCGGGGTTTTGTCCGAGCATGAAGCGGGTAAGCAGCTAGACATTCCTGCAACTGGGATCAAAATGTTAGGTCGACGATCCACGCCAGGGCGTTATTTTCAAGTTGCAGAACCTGGGATTGGTTGGGGTGGTACCGATATTGAAGATCCTTTGACGATCTTAGGGCCATTTAATGCTAAGTTTGCACGTGAAGGCATGACTATGTTGATGGTTTCAACAACCGGGGAGCAATTTGGCTATTATATCCTCGATGCGGATCTCAATCCCGTTCCATCAGAAATTCCGCAGAAACTTTTAAGTTCATGTGAGCTAATTGCTGAAAATTGCGAACCTTCGGTTTGTTCGGTTTTGTTTATGGGCGGTGCTGGTGGGAGCCTGCGCGCGGGTGTAACCGAAAACCCTGTTCGTTTGACAAAGTCGGTTAAAAGCTCGCTAACCCATGTTTCTTGTGGTGGTGCACAAGCTTATGTTTGGCCAGGCGGAGGTATCACTGTGATGGTTGATGTGTTGGATATGCCAACCAATTCATTTGGATATGTTCCAACACCTGCATTGGTCGCGCCGATTGAGTTTTCAATGCGGGCGAGCGATTACGAAGTGTTAGGTGGTTACGTTGATGAGATTAAGCAGGTTGAAGACCTAAATGCCCAAACAACGCGTAAAGTGCCCCTGAGCCAGAATGACCATAATCCCATGCGTGCATCAAATTATAACTGGTCAGGAAATAGCAAAACAACCGGGTCAAAGACATGATGAAGCCGAGCGCCGCTATCTTGCCCTGCGGTCGTAGGCTTCACCTTCAACATGGACCGATTGATCTGATCATTGGTGTCAACCAAAACAGGCATATAGCATTTAGAGCAGCTAAGTACCGTTTTGACACTCTTCTCGAAGAACTTGTTTTAGAGTTGGGTGATTTGAAACTACCGTTAAATGAAGGTGTAAAAACGCCATGTGGTGATGTTGCGCAACGCATGGATTTGGCATGTCGCCCTCATGCATTAAATGAGTTTGTCACACGTATGGCGGCCGTTGCAGGATCGGTCGCAGATGAAATTATGCATGTTATGAAACATGCAACGAGTTTTCAAAAGGCCTATGTGAATAATGGTGGCGACATCGCACTATGTTTATATGGCGAAGAGCGATTTGTCACGGCTATGGCATCGCATGATGGTGTTGAACTTGGGCGCATTGAAATTGGTGCTAATGATCAAATATCAGGTATTGCGACAAGCGGGCGTCACGGACGCAGTCACAGTCTTGGTATTGCAGATAGTGTGACAGTTCTTGCGCAAAATGCAGCGCAGGCAGATGTTGCAGCAACTCTTATTGCTAACGCGGTTGATATTCCTGGTCATTCATCGATTAAACGAATTACGGCAAAGGAGTTATCGCCTGATAGCGATTTGGGTGATAAATTGGTTGTTGTGGATTGTGATGGATTATCTGCAAAAGATCAGAAATATGCCCTTGAGCGAGGCAAGGCGAAAGCTGATGATCTTTTGGGCAAAGGGCTTATCAAAAGCGCAGCTATTTTTTTACAAGATAAACACTGTTTAACTGGTCAAGATAACCTCACAGTAAAAGAAAGGATGATCCAATATGCCTGATATCATTTTAAGAAAATTGGTAACCTCTGTTGAAGAGATATATCACGAAGGTGGCCCCGTTGCTGATACGCCAATCAAAAGAGCATCCATTCTTGCTATAATTGAGAACCCATTTGCTGGGCGCTATGAGGAAGATATTCAGGGTTTTATGGAGGATTTAAAGCCGCTTGGACTGGATATGTCTAAAAGGCTGGTTCAAATGCTCGGCGGCGCGGATCAAATTCAGGGTTATGGGAAAGGCGCTATCATTGGTGAGGCCGGTGAATTAGAGCATGGAGCACTTTGGCATGCGCCGGGTGGTTATGCGATGCGCGACCAGTTGGCAAATTCTAATGCAATTGTTCCTTCAACGAAGAAGGTGGCCGGTGTCGGTGCGCGTCTTGATGTGCCGATTACACATGTGAACGCTTCTTATGTGCGCAGTCATTTTGATGCGATGGAAGTTGGGATCAATGATGCGCCGCGTGCTAATGAAATGGCGCTTGTTTTGGTAATGTCGACAGGGCCTCGCGTGCATTCTCGGTCTGGTGGTCTTGAGGCGTCTCAGATAAAGGGAGAGGATGGGTTGCGATGAGCATGAAAATCAGAAAAATTGCGGTCAATATTGAAGAAACGCATCGTGAAATTGGCAGAGAGATTTCGCCTGCAACTCGAAAAGCTGTTGCAGTTGCAGTGATTGAAAACCCCTATGCTGGTGTTTATCAAGAGGACCTTTCTGAGCTTATGGAAATGGGTGCCGAGCTGGGAGGGCTTTTGGGCGATAAGTGTGTTGAGGCATTAGGAATTTCTCCATCTGACGCTGAAAGCTATGGCAAATCTGTAATGGTTGGCGAAAATGGTGAGCTTGAACATGCGGCCGCAATTTTGCATCCAAAGCTAGGCGCACCCTTGCGCAAAGCGGTTGAAAAAGGTGCGGCGTTGGTGGCGTCATCGAAAAAGATGGGAAGCCCTGGGCAGGTTCTGGATGTTCCTTTAGGTCACAAAGATGCAGCTTATGTGCGTTCGCATTTTGATGGTATCGAAGTGCGTTTAAATGATGCGCCGCGTGCTAATGAGTTGATGGTTGCCGTTGCGGTGACAGATAGTGGTCGCCCGCTGCCGCGCGTTGGTGGTTTAACGCATGAAGATGCAAAAGGCGAAGATGGCTTACGTTAATGATGTATCAGAAGTTTAGAGGGAAAATCCGGTATTGTGTCAGTTACGTCTTTCCTTGTAAGCTTTGCGCATGACCGATGATTCAAATGGCAAGATACATCGTTACAACTTAAATGAACAGGTTGGATATTTACTCCGGCTTGCGCATCAGCGACATGCTGAAATTTTTAAATTACACACGATTGAGAAGCTTACGCCAACACAGTTTTCAGCGCTTTTGCGGATTTCCCAACAAGGAAAGGTCTCGCAAAATCATCTTGGTCGATTGGCTGGCATGGATGTGGCAACTGTCAAAGGTGTTGTCGAGCGTCTTAAAGATAAAGGTTTTGTAGAGCTAAAACCCGATCTTGAGGATAAGCGCCGGTTGGTTATTTCGCTTTCTGATAAAGGCAAAGGTATCGTTGCAGGACTTGAAGAAATCGGTGCAAATATTACTGAAGAAACCCTATCGCCGTTAAACGATGTTGAGCGCGCAACGCTTGTGAAATTGCTTCAAAAAATCTCGTAGTTATCCGTTCGTCATCTACGGGTGAGTTTTGGCGATGCTTTGCTATTGTTTTGTTCAGATCTTGAAAAAGTAATTGGTGTGCGTAATCCGGGTATACCTTCGGGCTCGATCTGTAACTTGCGATGTTTGATTTGTGGGTTTTCAAGCGCTTCAGCAACAGTGTTGATGGGGCCTGCGGGAACAACAGCCTCTTCTAATGCGTCTAACAATCCTGGTTTTGTCCAATTTAAACACGCTGATTGCAGAATTGAAGTGAGTTCAGTTCGGTTCTCAACACGTTTTGAATTTGTCAGATAAGCATCATTGCTTGCAAGTGCATCGAGCTTTAGCACTTTGCAAAGTGATTGAAATTGGCGATCGTTTCCGCAAGCGATAATGATGTAGCCGTCAGATGTTTGGAAAGTCTGATAAGGCACAATATTTGGATGTGCATTTCCCATTCGCGTTGGCGTTTGCCCAGATGCGAGATAGTTCATTGCCTGATTTGCTAATACGCCTGTCATGCAATCGAGTAGAGAGATATCGACATGCTGTCCGATGCCGCTGCGTTCTCGCTCAGCGAGTGCCGCCTGGATACCAATTGTGCCATAAAGACCGGAAAATATGTCAGCAAAAGCAACACCAATTTTTTGTGGTGAACCTTCTGGGTCTCCGGTCAAATCCATGATGCCTGACATGCCTTGAATTAAAAAATCATAGCCCGCGCGATGAGCATAGGGTCCCGTTTGGCCAAATCCTGTTACTGAACAATAAATCAGTTTCGGGTTCAGCTTATGGATAGACTGGAAATCTAATCCATATTTCTCTAGACCACCGACTTTAAAATTTTCAATCAGAACATCAGCCTCTGAAATGATACTTAAAAGCTCTTCAAGATCTACCTCAGAGCTGAAGTCAAAACAGATGCTATCTTTCCCACGGTTGGTTCCATGAAAATATGCCGCTGATATATCATCACCTCGTTCAATAAAGGGAGGTCCCCAGCGCCGCGTGTCGTCGCCGTTTACGCTTTCAACCTTGAGAACCTCAGCACCAAGATCAGCAAGGGTTTGTCCAATCCAAGGGCCAGCAAGAATTCTAGCAAGTTCGACAACTTTGAGCCCGTTTAACGGTGTGTTCAAGTTATGATCTCCGGCAAGCGTTCAGCGGGCGGGGTATTGCGGCTGCGCTCTGAGCGCACAACGCCATCAATAATGGTCATGCCAACACCGGGTAAATTGCCAAGTTGTACGGATTCAAGCAGGTTCTTTCCTGGCGCATGTTGTGCCTGATCCATGAGGACGAAATCAGCGCTTTTGCCTTTTTCTATTAATCCAACATCAAGTTCTCTTTGGCGCGCCGTGTTGCCATTTGCAAAACAGAAAGCAATTTCTGCTGGCACGTTCCCAAGGGAAGATAACATTGCCACCATACGCATAATGCCAAGTGGTTGTACGCCTGAACCTGCAGGTCCATCTGTTCCTAATATGACCTGATCAAGCTTATCTAATTCGCGTGCTGTGTTGAGCGTTAAAAGCGCTGCGCGTTCGTTGCCATTATGGACAATCTCTAAAGCAGCTTTACAGCTCTCGCAAAGACAGATGATTTGATCATCTGGCAGAGCTGAATGCCCGCCATTAATATGTCCAACAACATCTGTACCCGTTTCTAGCACCATATCAGCATCGATGAGACCTGAGCCGGGTATGGATGGGCCACCCGTATGAATGGTGCTCTGAATTCCGTATTTTCTCGCCCATTCAACCATTTGACGCGCTGTCTTGCCGTCTTTGACGGTTCCTAATCCAACTTCACCTAGAAGCTTAACGCCAGCATCGGCCATTTCTTTAAAATCATGTTCTTCCAAACCATGCTCAATTACTGGTGCGCCCGCATGAACTTTAACGCCAGAGGGACGAAAATTCTCATACCAACGTTGAGATGCGATAGCCATTGCTTTAAGGCCAATGACATCTTTGGGTCGCCCGGGCATATGAACTTCGCCTGCGGAAATCATTGTTGTTACGCCGCCATGAAGGGTTGAATCAATCCAGTGCAATTGCTGTTGACGAGGGGTGTAATCACCCACCACCGGATGAATATGACTATCAATTAATCCCGGTGCGAGCGTTACCCCATGCGCATCAATAAGTGTGTCAGCACCCTCTGTATCGAGGTCTTTCTCGTTGCCCCATTCTGAAATTTTTCCATCAATTGCAATGAGGCAATCGCCTGCAAAAATTGGCTCTTCTATTTTCCCAGACAAGATTTGACCGATATTTTTGATAACGAGTTTCATTGGGTTTCCCTCACTGTTTGACGAATTTCGCCTGGATAGAATTCGTTTGTGTGCAAATAATTATACATGCTGTTCTATTAGTCAATTCCTTGTGACATTTTCACAAACACGTATTTCTTTACTTTACACTCTGATACATAATTATTAGCATACTAACGAATATAAAGCCGCATGCAGGTTAGACTTGAGGAATTGATATGAGCAATGAACTACCGGCAAAAAGCCGCCCTGATCTTTCTAAGTTTACTTGGGATGATGCTTTTCATATGGAATCTCAATTAGATCTGGATGAACGCTTAATCAGAGATAGTGCGTATGAATACGCGCAAGATAAGCTCCAACCGCGTGTGAATGAAGCCTTCGAAGAAGAGCACACCGATCCAGCTATTTTTGCAGAAATGGGTGAGATGGGTTTGCTTGGGATCACAGTCCCCGAAAATTACGGTGGCCTTGGTTCAAGTTATGTGAGTTACGGTTTGGTTGCGCGCGAAATTGAGCGTGTTGATAGTGGATACCGTTCTATGATGTCGGTGCAGTCTAGTTTGGTTATGTATCCAATTTATGCCTATGGCACCGAAGAACAACGTCAAAAATATCTTCCCGGTCTTGCCGCTGGAACCTCCATTGGCTGCTTTGGTTTAACTGAACCTGATGCTGGTTCTGATCCGGGTGGTATGCGCACAACAGCCAAAAAGACCGATGGTGGCTATGTGTTGAACGGTTCAAAAATGTGGATCTCAAATTCTCCGATAGCCGATGTGTTTATCGTCTGGGCGAAATCTGATGCCCATGATGGAAAGATCAAAGGCTTTGTTTTAGAAAAAGGTATGAAGGGTCTCTCAGCCCCTAAAATTGAAGGAAAATTGTCGCTGCGTGCTTCGATCACGGGTCAGATTGTGATGGATAATGTGGAAGTAGGTGAGGACGCCTTGTTGCCAAATGTCGCTGGTTTAAAAGGACCATTTGGGTGTTTAAATAGGGCGCGTTATGGCATAGCTTGGGGTGTTATGGGAGCAGCGGAAGCTTGCTGGTTTGCTGCGCGTCAATACGGACTTGATCGCAAGCAATTTGATAAACCAATTGCACAAACTCAATTGTTCCAGCTTAAGCTTGCTAATATGCAAACGGAGATTTCTCTTGGATTGCAAGCAGCTTTGCGTGTTGGGCGTTTGATGGATGAGGGCAATGCCGCGCCAGAAATGATCTCGATAATTAAACGTAACAATTGCGGCAAAGCTCTTGATGTTGCCCGCAACGCCCGTGATATGCATGGCGGCAACGGTATCAGCATGGAGTTTCCGGTGATCCGCCATATGGTCAATTTAGAGACAGTCAACACATATGAAGGCACTCATGATGTTCACGCGCTCATTTTAGGACGCGCGCAGACAGGTCTTCAAGCATTTGCTTGATCCATATCGCTCTAACTGAAATTAGACGAATTTTGGCCAAACAACATTTTTAATATACCCCGAGCTTTCAAGTGATATAAGCATAATTGGAATGAAACGGGATTAGTATATTAAGATGCTCTCTGACCAAACGATGATTATTTCGATATTTGCGGTGCTGTTCGTTTTGCTGGTGTGGGGGCGTATTCGATACGATCTCGTAGCATTTGGCGCATTGGTTTTAGCCACCATTTTTGGTTTGGTTCCCACCGAGAAAGTTTTCTCAGGTTTTGGACATTCAGCGGTCGCGATCATTGCGCTGGTGCTTATTGTCTCGCGGGGTCTGGTTGGGTCAGGTGCGATTGAAAAGCTAGCCCAAAGATTGCTCAATTCGGATCGCCCTTTGCCGTTACACATAGCTATTATGGCAATCGTTGGCGCAGGTCTTTCAGCGGTGATTAATAATGTCGCCGCGCTTGCACTTCTTATGCCATTGGATATTGAAACTGCTGCTAAAGCCAAACGAGCAGTGAGTTTGACTTTAATGCCACTTTCATTTGCAACTATCCTTGGCGGTATGATCACGTTGATTGGCACTCCGCCCAACATCGTCATTGCTGCATACCGAGAAGATGTTTTGGGCACACCTTTTGGCATGTTTGATTTTGCACCAGTGGGTGTGACAGTTGCAATAATGGGCATTGCATTCATATCGCTTATCGGGTGGCGTTTTCTGCCCAAGCGCGAGGGTGCACTTGATCAAGAATTAGATTTTGCAAAAGGCCGCTATATTGCAGAGTTGCGAGTGGGCGATAAATCCGTTGATGAAGGGACAAAGGTTTCTGATCTATACCCGTTAGCTGATAAACATGATCTTCATATTCTGGGTTTGGTGCGGCGGGGTAAACGTTTGCCCGGCCATGCAGGGCGGGAAGAAATTCGTGCTGGAGATTTTATTGTTGTTGAAGGTGAGCCCAAATCTATTGAAGCATTTATGGGTCAGGGTTTGCTGGAGTTTTCAGGATCTGAAAAGCATTCAGGCAGCGTGACATCAGGCGGTTTAACGCTTAGTGAAGTGATTGTGCCTGAGGACGCCAATATTGCTGGACGAACGGCACGAAGTATGAAGCTTTTATACTCGCACTCAGTCACACTGTTGGGTGTATCGCGTAATGGGAAAAAGTTTACTGACCGTGTGCGCCTTTTAACGATCAAACCGGGTGATGTTCTGCTTTTACTCGGAACGCCTGAACGTAATACTGCTGCGATTTCACGTATGGGTGTACTACCACTTCAAGGTCGAGAGACGCAGGTTGTTCAAAGGTCAAAAGCAGGTCTTTCCATCGCGATATTTTTAGGTGCAATCGCGACCGCTGTTTTAGGTTTGGTTTCGCTACCTGTTGCATTATCAGCTGCAGTGATCGCGCTGATCGCAATTGGTCTCGTGTCGGGAAGTGAAGTTTATGAATCCATTGAATGGAAAGTGATTGTTTTATTAGCGAGCCTCATTCCGCTTGCTGAAGCTTTTGAAAATTCAGGAGGTGCGGAGCTGATCGCTTCGCAAATCTTATCGGTCACTGATGGGTTTCCAGCATGGGTATCGCTACTTGTCTTGATGGTTGTGACCATGACTATGTCTGATTTTTTAAACAATGTCGCTACAACTTTGATCGCAGCGCCAATTGGTATCGGTATGGCAACGGCAACCGGCACCAATCCTGATGCGTGGTTGATGACTGTTGCAGTCGCTGCATCCTGCGCATTTTTAACACCGATTGGTCATAAGAATAATACGATTATTCTTGGCCCCGGCGGGTATCATTTCGGTGATTATTGGAAGATGGGCTTGCTCCTGGAGATATTGGTAATAGCGGTGGCATTTCCAATGATCTTGCTGGTATGGCCGCTGTAGTAAACAGTGCGATTTAAACCGCTGATCTGATGGTGCTTTGTTTTGCTTCTTTTTTTAATAGTGCCATCATTAAAATAGTCAGCGCGGCCATATAAATGATATTCATCAAACCAAATACAAACATGCTAACCATCAATGGCCAGCTGAATTTTATACAATCTAATCCGCTATGAAAGCCTGAAACAAATGTTGAGCTCTTTTGTGTCTTAAGCGATTTAGTTGTGGCTCGTTTCTTGAGAATACGAAGTTGTGCAATGCCCATAAGGACCAATATCATTGCGCTGAATAATGGCTGGTTTATGCTCATACCATTGTTAAGCAGCGTGTTGACTTGCAAGCCCCATTGCACAATGACCATAGGAATTGAAAACAGCATCCAGATGAATAAATAGCCAGCTAAATATTGTAGAAGTGGTCTATATCCGATGTTAAATTTCAGATTGTTTTGAATGCGTAACAATAATGTTGGGAGCATCATTGCGCCAATCATAATTTGCCACATTAGAAATGCGCGCGAGAATTCAACCAATCCCCAAGCGTCGATTTTGGTGACGCAAATTGACCATACCGAATAGCCATATTCTCCCAGAAGTTTTGATTTCTGATAGAGCCAATCAAAAACTATCATCCCGGGCCCAAAGTCTGCTGCCGATCCCTCGACAGCAAATTGGAATGATTGGATGATGAGATATACCCAAGCTAAAAGCGAGATCCCAATTATGATATCACTGCTAGGAACCACGAGCGTATTCGCCCCCTTATAGGGCGTTGTTTTTGCAACGAGCGGATAGCTAATAGCCTTTGGGTTATCGATTAATTTGGGCATATCTTGGAACTTTATTAGTCTCCGACGATCTTATTCCAAAAGCCGGATTTTTCTTCCGCCTCATCTGGTGTTGAATCACCACCTGTTACGGCTTTATCAAACTCTTCGAAGAAGTTTTTAGATAGCTTTTTAGATGTACTGACAACAAGGCGGCTACCAAGCTGTGCAAGCTTGCCGCCAATGTCCGCTTTAGCGACATATTTTAAAAGTGTTCCACCATCTTGTTCGATCAGTTGAACGTCTGCGCCGCCTTTGGCAAAACCTGCCACGCCGCCATTGCCACTTCCTGTGAGTGAGAATGAATCGGGAGCGCCGTCATTGTTGAGCTCCACATCACCAGAGAATTTTGCTTTTACAGGGCCGATTTTTAAGACCACTTTGGCCGTAAGTTCCGTATCACTGATTTTGGTCAGTTCTTCGCAACCGGGGATACATTGTTTTAAAATATTCGGATCATTAAGCGATTTAAACACAACATCGCGGGGCGCATTGATAAAGATTTCGTCTTCTATTTCCATTTTTTAGTCCTACTTTAAATTATATATGGATTTATTGGTGATCAGCCATTGTCTGATCGGAAGGATTGATATTGATCAGCCCTTCTAAATTGTGTGAGCTCAGCTAGAATAGAGAGCGCAATTTCTTCTGGTGTGATTGCATTTATATCCAGCCCGGCAGGTGCTTTAATCGTGTCGAGATTTTCCTGCGAGATGCCATTTGCTGCCAAATTACCTTTCAGCTTTTCAGCTTTTTTTCGGCTTCCTACAAATGCGATAAATTCCGCATTTAGTGACAATGCGCTTTCCAAGGATGCTTGATCGCCACGCCCTTGTGTCGAGATGATGACATAGCGTTTGTTATTGGTGTTGGTTTCATAGCTCAAACCATCAACGAATTTATCGCCGTAGTGAAACTTGTCATGCTCTGGTGCGTCCGCACAAATGGTCGTTGAAAAACCCATGGGTTTAGCGAGTGCTGCAAGAGCAATAGCGACCGGGCTTGCGCCAAAAATAACAAGCTCAGGGCGAGGTAATATCGCTTCAACAAAGATATCCATAGTGCCCTGGCTGGGGCACATATTTGTGGCAAATTTTACACCGTTTTTGGTCACGCCGGATTCTAATTCTTGCTCGCGTAATAGTTCTTCGGGTTGAATGGATACCAATCTGGTTGTTCCATCTGCAATGACTTCTTTTGCTGCTTTTAAAACGGCAGCGCGGGCGCATCCGCCACCGATCCAACCTTCAGATATTGAACCGTCTGCCATGATAACTGCCTTCGCTCCGGTTTTTGCCGAAGTTACCGAGATGGTTCTGACAACCGTTGCCAAAGCAAAGGCCTCACCAGAAGATTTTAGTTTTGAAACTGTGTCATGAATGTCAACTACATCGATCATTATAATCTACCTAAATGTGGTTCGAGCGCTGAAAGATCATTCAACGTCGTTGCAGGCGCAAATAAATCCAGATGCGGTAATGCGGCTGCCATACCGCTCGCAACGGGTTGGTAATCTTTCCAGCCTTTAAGCGGATTGAGCCAAATGAGCTTGCAACCTTTTTTCTTTAATCGCGCAAGCGCATTGGAAATAACTTCAGGTGGATCGGTGTCGTAACCATCCGATAATATAATGACGACCGAGCGGCTGGATACAGAATGTGCCGCATATTGTTTGTTGAACATTTCAATATTTTTGCCGATCTTGGTGCCACCACCAAAACCCTGCGCCATCATCGAAAGCTGATTGATGGACCGAAACGAATCTGGATCGCGTAATGCATCGGAAATTTTCACGAGCTGGGTGTGAAATAGATATGCATCCGTGCGTTGATCAGCGCTCACCAATCCTTTTAAGAAGGAAAGGAATATTCTTGAATAGACCGTCATGGATCCGGACACATCAAGGATAGCTACAAGGTGAACTGGACGGTCGGGTTTATATCTTTTGGTTAGCTTAAACGGAACGCCACCTGTTGAGATGCTTTTACGGGCAATTTTGCGTAAGTCGAGCGCAGCACCTTTGAGCGCTGAGCGTCTGCGCCTAGAACGTCGATCTCTAATTGCGCGGGCGAGTTTCTCAGCAACTAGTTTTGCTTTTTCCTGATCTTCTGGTTTCATAAATTCGCGCAAGTCGGCTTTGTTTATGTTGTAGATCTCAGAAGCAACAAGTTTACCTTCGCCTGATTGCGAAGCTTCTTCACCCTCGTTGCTCTCATCATCGGGCAGGTCTTGTTTGCCCACACCGGAGGAGATCATCTCGTCATCGTTCTGACTTAGATTGGACCAATGGCTTTTATTTGCTGGCTTTTCTGTTGGGTCATGGCGCTCGATTTTTCGTGTGTGGTTGAACCAGAACGCTTTGAACAGGTCATCAAATTTTGCATATTGATCAGCATCACTTGCGCAAACTGATTTGAGCGCAAGCTTAACCTCATCGGGATTGGTCATGTTAATCTCAGATAGCGTTTCAAGCGCCAGATGCGTCTCAGCAACTCCGAGCCGTAAGCCTTGGTTTCTAAGATGCTCCATGAAATCTACAAGCCGTTCAGATACGGTTTCCGAGCGCGTTGGAAATTTTGTTGGCAAGGGCATTTAAGCGGCCTTTCCAACAAGTTTTTGCGCGATCTCGGTTGGAATTGATACTTGGTCAGCCTGCGTTTTTAGAAGGCAAACAAGCGTTGCATGTAGTGATACAGGATCATCGGACAGATCATTGATCCCAAGTCCTGAAATGGTCGCAGCCCAATCCAACATCTCCGCAACGCCGGGAACCTTTTCAAGCTCCTCTTCGCGAAGCGCTTGCACAAATCCGATGATCTGAGCAGCAAGATGCGCATTTAAATGCGGATGATGTTTGCTTAAAATTGCAAGTTCAGCAGCTTTATCGGGATATTCGACAAATGAATAAATGCAGCGTCGGCGTAACGCATCGGATAAATCGCGTGCACCATTAGCCGTGAGGATCACATGTGGTTTTGATGTTGCTTTGATCGTGCCCAGTTCTGGGATTGAAACCTGGAAATCAGATAGGATCTCTAACAGGTAAGCTTCAAATTCCTCGTCCGCGCGATCAACCTCATCAATGAGCAAAACAGGTGATTGCTCTTGCGAAATTGCATCTAGCAGCGGTCGACGCAGGAGGTATTTATCTGAAAAAATCTCCTCGTCATTTGGTTGTGAATTTTCTTTGGATGCGCTGATGGCCAAAAGCTGTCTTTGATAGTTCCACTCATAGATTGCTGAGGACGCATCTAGACCTTCATAGCATTGTAAGCGGATTAGCTTCGTATTTTTGATTTCTGAGAGTGTTTTCGCAACTTGGGTTTTGCCAACCCCGGCTGGGCCTTCAAGTAATAATGGGCGCCCAAGCGATAATGAGATATGCAACGCCATCGACAACTGGTCTGTTGCCACATAGCCGCTATTGCTCAGATCTGATTTTAAATCTGTCCAACTCATGTCAGTCTCGTTTTCATTGGTGTGCATTTTTAATTGGGGCAATCAGTTCGTTACTGACCAATTGCCCCAATCTGTTTGCTCTAGTCGTGCAGACCAAGCTTGTTTGCGGTCTGCCAAATACGCCAGTGATCATGCGGCATATTTGTGTGCTTCAAACCAAATGCGCGGAATGCATCTTGCACCGCATTTGAGAAACATGGCACGCCACCAACATGCGGGCTTTCACCCACGCCTTTAGCACCAATCGGGTGATGCGGGCTTGGCGTTACGGTATAGTCCGTCTCGTAGTTTGGTGTTTCCCAAGCTGTTGGCAGGAAGAAGTCCATCAAAGAACCAGTTTTCACATTGCCCATTTCGTCATAGGCAATTTCCTGACCGAGCGCGACGGCGAGTGCTTCTGTTAATCCACCATGAACCTGACCTTCAATGATCATTGGGTTAATACGTGTGCCGCAATCATCCAATGCATAGAAACGACGAATATCGGTCACGCCTGTGTCCACATCGATATCCATAACGCACACATATGCGCCAAATGGATATGTCATATTTGGTGGATCATAATAGCTTACAGCTTCAAGTCCTGGCTCAACGCCTGGGATCGCTTGGTTATAAGCTGCATATGCAACCTCTTTCATTGTTTTAAAGCGCTCAGGTGCGCCTTTAACAACAAAGCGGTCAACATCCCATTCTAAGTCACCATCATGCACTTCAAGCAAGTAAGCTGCAATCATCTGAGCTTTCGCTCTGATTTTGCGGCCAGCCATTGCCGTTGCTGCACCAGCAACAGGTGTTGAACGTGAACCATAGGTGCCCAAACCGTAAGGGGCCGTATCAGTGTCACCTTCTTCTAGTGTGATGTCATCAGCTGAAATGCCAATTTCACTTGCTAGAATTTGCGCAAAGGTTGTTGCGTGACCTTGACCTTGCGAAATGGTTCCAAGTCGTGCAATTGCAGAACCTGTTGGGTGAATTCTGATCTCACATGAATCAAACATACCCATGCCCAAAATATCACAGTTTTTAACCGGACCAGCGCCGACAATTTCTGTGAAGAAGGATAGACCAACACCCATAAGCTTGCGGGTCTCACCGCGTTTAAATGCTTCAACGCGTTCAGCTTGCTCAGCGCGAAGAGCTTTGTAATCAACGGCCTCCAACGCTTTGTCCCAAGCAGTGTGATAATCACCTGAATCATATTCCCAACCGAGCGCTGCTTGATACGGGAATTGTTCTTTCTTGATGAAGTTCATGCGTCTTAGATCCGCTGCATCCATATCAAGCTCAATCGCAAGAACTTCGATCATGCGTTCGATGAGATAAACGGCTTCTGTTACGCGGAACGAACAACGATAGGACACGCCACCGGGTGCTTTGTTTGTGTAGATACCATCAACGGCCAAATAAGCTGTTGGGATATCATAAGAACCTGTACAGATATTCATAAACCCTGCTGGGAATTTTGTCGGATCTGCACAGGCATCAAATGCACCATGATCGGCAAGCACGTGCACATCAAGACCAGTGATTTTACCTTCTTTTGTCGCACTGATTTTTCCGCGCATCCAATAATCACGAGCAAAGGCTGTTGAGGTTAGGTTTTCAATGCGATCCTCAATCCATTTAACTGGCTTGCCAGTAACAATTGAAGCAACGATTGAGCAAACATAGCCAGGATAGACGCCCACTTTGTTGCCAAAACCACCGCCGATATCTGGTGAGATCACGCGGATATTGCTTTCTGAGATGCCAGAAAGGAGTGAGGCAACAGTTCGCACAACGTGCGGTGCTTGGAATGTGCCATGAACGGTGAGTTTGCCGTTGACTTTATCCATGCTTGCAACACAGCCGCACGTCTCTAACGGACACGGATGCGTTCTGTGGTAATACATGGTTTCTTCTGCAACAACTTCAGCATCATCAATAACTTTGCTTGTTGTTTCTTTATCGCCAGCTTCCCAAGTGAAAATGTGGTTTGGGTGACGACGTGGACCATGAGCACCTTCTTTTTGATCAGCTATATCTTCACGCAGGATCGGCGCACCCTCAATTTCTGCTTTATATGGATCAACAAGTGGTGGAAGCTCTTCATATTCAACTTCGACCAGTTCAACCGCATCTGCTGCTGCATAACGATCATTTGCAACGACAAACGCTACTTCTTGACCTTGGAAAAGAACTTTCCCATCAGCTAGAACCATCTGCTTATCGCCAGCAAGTGTTGGCATCCAGTGAAGGTTTAATGGTTCAAGATCAGCCGCAGTTAAAACTGCAACAACGCCAGGAACTGCCATCGCAGCATCGGTGTTGATACCTTTTACATAAGCATGTGGATATGGTGAGCGCACGAAATCGCCGAACAACATACCTGGCAGTTTGATGTCGTCGACATAATTGCCTTTACCTTGCGTAAAGCGGGCATCTTCAACGCGCTTACGTGAGCAACCTAACCCTTTAAGAGCCTCTGAACGTTCTTCCTTTGGAGGTGTCATCTCATTCATTGTGCTGCCTCCTTCGCTGCGTTCATTTCATTTGCTGCAGCCAAAATTGACTTAACGATGTTTTGGTAACCGGTGCAGCGGCAAAGATTGCCCGCCATACCAAACCTAACTTCTTCTTCTGTAGGGTTTGGGTTTTCCTGCAACAAACGATGTGCACGTGTGATCATGCCAGGTGTACAGAAACCACACTGTAGACCATGATGTTCTTTGAACATTTCTTGCAAGATATGCAGGTTATCTGGGTCTCCAAGACCTTCAACTGTCGTGATGTCTGCACCATTGGCTTGCGCTGCAAATACAGTGCAAGATTTTACAGATTTTCCGTCCATATCAATGGTGCATGCGCCGCAATGGGATGTTTCGCAACCAATGTGAGGTCCAGTGATTTCCAGGCGCTCACGAAGAACGTGGATAAGCAGTTCACGAGGTTCGGCCAGCGTTTCCACTTCTTCGCCGTTCACCTTTAGTTTAATATGCATTTTTGACATAATAATAATTCCTCCGGCAGCACATTAAGCGCGTTCAATCGCGCGCTCGATGGCACGACGAATGACGATTTTTGCTGCATGTTTTTTAAATTCGATTGGGCCGCGATTGTCTTCACCAGGGTCACTGGCATTCACCGCTGCGACAGTTGCTGCTTCAACAGTGTCGGCACTCAAGTCAGACCCAGTTAGGATGGCGACAGCTTCTTCGCAATAAATTGGTGTATCACCTAAATTCGTTAGCGCAATCGATGCATGTGAACATTTTGCGCCGTCTTTTGTTATTAAGACGCCAGCGGCGGCTGTTGCGTAATCTCCGATTTTGCGTTTTTGCTTTTCATATGCAAATCCACCAACCGGTGAATCAAATATCACAGATGTTAGAATCTCTTCTTCTTCACGTGCGGTGAAGTACGCGGCTTCGTAAAAGTCCCGTGATTTAACAGTGCGCGAGCCATTAGGACCGACCAAAATATAACTGGCATCAAGGCATTGCATGAGGCCTGGCATATCATTTCCTGGATCGCCATTTGCAACGTTACCACCGATTGTGCCCATGTAACGGACTTGTGGATCGGCGATTTGGAGCGCTGCTTCGTTGATTATCGGAGCTACTTTTGCAAGTTCAGTATGTGCGATGAGTTCGTGCTGTGTTGTCATGGCACCAATTGTCACTGATTGTCCTTCGACAATAATCCCTTTCAATTCGTTGATCTGTTGTAAATCAACAAGGTGAGAGAGATCAGCCATGCGCAGTTTCATCATGGGAATTAAGCTGTGGCCACCAGCGATTACTCTCGCTTCATCGCCATGCTCTGAAATAATCTTAATCGCGTCATCGATTGAATCGGGGCGATGATATTCAAATGCTGCGGGTATCATTAGTTCCTCCATCTAAGTGATGGTGCTAACTAATAAGAGGCTTTAGAAGATTGCATCCGTTGTTTTTCCAACTGCGCTGAGGCTGCACGAAATGCGAAAATTTTTCACGAAATGCGATATTGGGGTTTTAGCTAAGGTCTAATTCTTTGCGAATTTCATTTAGTTTAGAGCGACTAACAGGAACTTTTTCAAAGGATTTGAATTTTGAGAACAACAAATATCCGTTGTCTTTGGTGCGTTCAAAGCTGCTGATATGGCGTGGATTTACAAGGTAACTTCGATGTGTTTGTAAAAAGCCTTCACCTGAAAGCCTCTTCTTCATTTCAGAGATGTTCCAAGGGCAAAAGTGCTTTTCATCAACGGAATACAGAATCGTATAATGACCCTCAGCACGGATTGCAGCAATATCTTCAACTTTGATAAAATGAGTTTGGTTGTTTTTCTCATAAGGTATTTGAACCCAGTTTTTCTCTTCCGGTTCGGTAGGGCTAACTGCAATGACATCAGCTACTTTTTCAGACACAAAACCATTATTGATTGCTTCCTCAACAGGATCGGCTTTAAAATTTGATGGGAGTAAACTGACACTCATAAGTAAAAACGCGCCACTTATGACAAAGCTTGCTAACGCCACACCTAATGCCAACACTTCATTACTCATTCTCAGTTCTGGCACAGGAGCATTGCGCATTTCTTCAAATTCTGTTCCGGCCATGGCTACAAAATGCACCATAAAAACTGCTATGCCGAACAAAATGGTTCCGGCAATAATGTTTTTGTTTTCGCGCTCGTTGTAAGCAATAAAGATCATACTTGTGCTTAGGATAATTGATGTAGCAATTGCGATGACAATCCCAATTCCGGAATAGATGGGGTGTACCAATCTAATGCCGTACATGCCCAAGTAGTGCATGGCTAATATGCCCGAGCCAACAATGACGCCTGCAATTGTTTTGGTCTGGACTGTGCGTGGTATGAAATGCATGATTAACAGTGCAATACCAACAACTAAAATAGCGACCAACGCGGATGCGAGTGTAATTAGTGCGTCATAGAAGAAGGGTACAGGCAGTTTCATGCCAAGCATTGCAACGAAATGCATTGACCAAATCCCAGTGCCCATTGCAATTGCAGCCATGATGACGGCGCGCTTGCGTGCAACAAGATTGAGCCCTGATGCACCTTGCATAACACTAAGACCCGTGAAACCAGCCATCATTGCAACGATCAATGATGCTGAAATCAGCAAATGGTTATGCGACATTTCTTGCACTTGTGACTTCTCTCCCAATTCCCCCGACCGTGTTTATAAGAAGGGTCATGGCTCGTGGTCAACGATATTTTCAATCAAAGTATCATAGGGTGATCAAAATACGGTACAACCTATCGATTTTTGTCGGTACCTTTTAGTTCTAAAACGTGTGGGCAGATGGTGTGATTATTGGTTAAGTCAAGGCTGTGTTTTGATTTGCGTTATTTGCAGTTAAAGTTTTGTCTGGGAGATATTTTCGCATTTAAAACAATGAAATGCGTTTCTCATTTTTGTCTAATCGATTTTAAAAAGAGTAATAAAAATATACTCTTAATCAATTTTGTCTTGAGTATCTAGATACTGATTAATCTTATATGAGATTATAAAAAATCAGAAATGTTAACGATAACACTTGACACATGTTACCGATAACGTGATGATGTGACTAATGATCTATCACCATGAACGATGATCATTTGGAGGAAATATTAGGCGGATCAACCTTGTTCGACCCTGATCGCGAAAGCGATTTTCAGGGAACGGTTTACCGATGCCTTTTGGAGGAATAATGACTGATAAAAAACCCATAATCTCGATGCGCGGCATCGTCAAAAGATTTGGTGGCGTTGTTGCACTCAACGATGTCGATATGGACGCATATGCTGGCGAAGTTTTAGCGATCGTTGGTGATAATGGCGCCGGTAAATCCACACTCATCAAAATTCTCACCGGGGTATATCAGCCCACCGAAGGTGCGATTACCTTGGATGATAAACCGCTTGAAATGAGCTCACATGCCGACGCGATTGATGTGGGCATTGATGCTGTATACCAAACATTGGCTTTGGCCGATCACTTAGATCCTGCTGCCAATATGTTTCTTGGCAGCGAATTAACTAAAAAAGTTTTCGGAATTACGCTCTTGGACAACAAGAAAATGCGTTCTGAAACCGAGCGCGTTCTCATGGAGCGCCTCGGTGTGCGTCTACGCTCGCTGGACGCACAAACAGATAGTCTGTCTGGCGGTCAGCGTCAGGCTGTTGCGATTGCGCGCGCCGTTTACAACACCAATCTTCGCGTTCTGGTCATGGACGAGCCAACGGCTGCTTTGGGACCACAGGAAACTGCTCGGACCCTTAAACTCATCAAAGCGCTAAAGGAGCAAGGCCTTGCTGTGATCCTAATTAGCCATTCACTGGATGATGTATTTGAAGTAGCTGACCGCGTCCACGTTCAGCGTCGTGGCCAAAATGTTGGTGTTGTTAAAACAGCCGAGAGTTCAACTCAAGAAGTATTGGGCATGATCGTAGGCGCAAAGGAGGACGCAGCATGAGTATCCCAGCTGTAGATGCACATAAACAACCGTTCTCCGAACGGATAGAACCCTATATGGCAATCATCGCGCCGATGGCCATGATTTTTGCAATTTTTCTTTTCATGGCAGTTGCTTCGCCGACCCGCTTTTTCCGACCGGACAATTTAACACTGATCCTTCAGGATGCTGCGCTTTACATGCCAATGGCTATGGCAATGACCTATGTAATTACGTTGAGAGGGATTGATCTTTCGGTTGGCTCTGTTGCCGTACTTTCGTCCATCATCATGGCGTTTTTAGTAAAGCAATACGGCTTCTCGATCTATGTCGGTATTCCAATCGCCTTAACGATCGGCGCATTGCTTGGCCTCATCAACGGCCTCATCATCACACGCCTCAATGTACCTGATCTTATTGGAACGTTGGCGATGGACCTCGTTTACAAAGGTCTTGCATTGTTGTTGGCAAAGGGTCTTGTTCTTGCTCGCTTCCCAGAAGTGTTGACCGAACTTGGTCGCGGGCAAACGCCATTTCTCATTCCAACACCGGCTGTTATTGGCATGTTGGTCATGGCACTTGGTTATTTTGCACTGAAACGTACTTATTTTGGTCGCTATACCGTGGCTATCGGTTCCAGTCCTGAATCGGCGGAACTGACCGGCATCGGTGTAAACCGTCATAAATTGTATGCATATGTGCTTTGCGGTGCCTGTGCTGCGCTTGCGGGCCTGATGCTAACGGGCAAGCAAAATGCGATCCAAGCAACAATGGCTCCGTTCTTTAACCTACATGTTATCGCGGCAGTTGTCGTTGGGGGCACATCGCTGTTCGGCGGACGTGCTTCGATGATTGGTTCATTCTCCGGTGTATTGCTTCTCGCTATGATGTTGAACGCCTTGGTAACGCTGCGCATTGAGTTTTTCTGGCAGCCTGTTGCTTCCGGCTTCGTGATCATCAGTTCGGTCGCACTTTACGCCTGGATTCAGAAGAAAGACAGAGATGGCGCAATGGGTCTCTTTGCGGGCTTGAAGTCCGCCGAGGGGGCGAAAACCATGCAACTTGCCGCCATAATTATTGGTCTGTTGATAGCGCTTCTCGCCATTGGCGGTATCACCGCTGGAAACATAACGGCGAGCGGTTAGATCAGATCCATTTAAAGAATTGGCCGTGGGGTTTCCACGGTCAGTATCAATCAGTCTCATGACTAGGGAGGAAACCAATATGAGATTATTTACGACCACAGCACTAACAGCCATGATCGCCTTTACAGGCGCAGCAATGGCCGATGGCCACTCAAAGCTTCCACTTAAGGAGCTTCCAGGTATCGCAGATCGCGATCACTGGGTGCCAGGTGAAGTGAATGCCGACGGTGCATTGGAAGCGATGCAGGCGGTTGTTGGTGCAGAAGCTGTACCATTTTCAGGTACACAAGATAAGCCGGTCCAAATCGCACTGATCTACCCTTCTTCAGATACATCAGATTTTTGGGCTCGCAACTATCTAGCTATGACAAAGCGTCTTGATCAGTTAGGCATAAAATATGAAACAACTGAGTTTGCGTCACGCCAAGTCGAACACTCTTTGCAGTCTACCTACACCAATCAGGTTGTTCTTGATAAAGACATCTACGACTACGTCGTGTTCGGTCCATCTGAGCTTGCAGTTCAGGCAGACAACATCTCCAAACTTGCCGGAGAAGATGCGCTAACGACTTATGTATGGGCGTTCCATACTCCTCTCAAGGACCTTGGAAATCAACCAGACGCATGGTTTGATTTCTCTTCTGCAGCAGGTGCTCTGACTATGTGCGACTACATGCTTGGGCGTCTTGGTGAAGGTGTTACGATGGCAATGAACCGCGGTATCCCAGGCATTACCGACAATCAACGTTCCGGCGATTTCAAAGCTTGCGTAGAAGAAAAGGGCAACTGGACAACTGTTTACGAACACTACGGTGAGTACCAGCGTGAAGGCGGTTTTGCCGGCACATCTTTGATTTTGCAATCTTATCCTGAAGCAACAGTGATCCACAATGCGAACACAGCAATGGCTATGGGTTCCGTTGAAGCACAAGTGTCTGTTGGTAAAGAGAAAGAAGTCTTCTCAACCGGTTGGGGTGGTACTGGCCTTGAGCTGGATGCGATCCGCCGCGGTGAGCTAGATGCAACGCCAATGCGTATGGGTGATGATGTTGGTGCCGCCACAGCGGAAGCCATCAAAGCCGATATGGAAGAACGTGCAGATGAGTTGCCGTTTGTATTCTTGGGCCGCATTACAGTTGCTCATGATCAGATGAGTGCTGAGGAAATTGATAGCCTTGAAAAAGAAGCTTTCCGATTCTCAGGTGTTGGCGCGCTAAAGCGGTAGTTACTAAAAACCAGAGGCGTTCATGACATAATCTCCCGCCTCGTAAAAAAGGCCACGCATTAGCCCGATGCGTGGCTTTAACTTTTTTATGGGCAATCATTTAGGGCTGTCTCACATAAGGTTAGCACAGCTTTATAAGCTTGGGTCACTCTTCTCGCCTCATCCGCATCGTTTAATACCCCAATTAAAAGTGTCATTTTTGAGAAGGCATCGAGCAGCCTCTCTCGTTTGCGAATTCAGGAAGCACGATTAAATCGTAGACGATTTGGCATGCTGAATGGGATCATAGGTGCATCCCCTTAGTCGTCGATTATCAGAACAAGATTGAGAGCTGAATGATCCTGGACAGTATACATGTCTAAATTTGGTTGGGAGTAACTGGGCACAAAAAAAAGGCGACTTAATAGCCGCCCTAAGTTGGTAGGAGTTTAAATAATCGCTAGATCTTATTTGCCCCAGATTGTTGCATAAGCTTCACGATATGGTGTTTGTGGATCAAACTGATTGCTGTCACCCATCGCTTTAAGACCTTCTTCCGTCACAAGCGCTGGTGATGTAATATAGCCTGAACATGCTTCGCCTTGGACCGCACGGTTTAGCTCATCCACCAGCTGCCAACCTTGCAGGTTTAGCGGTTCAGCAACTGTGATTGCTTGATATTGGTTTGTGCGAATACGCTGGAACGCAGCTTCAGATCCATCACCAGCAGAACCTGCTTTTGGTGAGCCGTCTCCTGAAATCCCAGCAGCTGCAAGTGCAGGACCCATAAAGTCGAAATACAGATCATTGATCGCCAGCGCGTGTGTCCATTTCGCGCCATACTTTTGTAGAAGCGATGTTGTTAAAGGACCCATACGTGCAGATGTATCGGCGATTGGTGTATCAACATATTCCAACACAGTGCCACCCATTTTTTCAATGGTTTCCTGAATACGGTCAGCTTTATCAATCGCGATCTGATATGTTGAATCTGTGAAGATCACAACACCTGGTTTGCCTTCGCCATCGGCGATGGCCCATTCAGCTGCAGTTTCTGATACGGTCATTGCATCTGTTGAAACATTGGAGAAGATGCCGCCGGGTGCATCACATCCAATTTTAGGACCGGAGTGCCAAGAAACCATTGGGATGTTTGCTGCAGCAACCGTTTCCAATGCCGCTTGTTGCTCCACAGCATCAAAGCCGTTGATCACAATTCCATCTGGCTTAAGTGCCATGGCTTGACCAAATGCGGCTGTGCGACCAGAGATAGATCCAGCGCCATCTAGCACACGAACGGTCCAACCGATTTTCTCTGCTGCTTCGGCAACACCATTGGTTACGCCCAAGATGCCGCCGTTTTTAAGATCACCGGCAAGCACTACAATTGTTTTACCGTCTGCGGCCTTTGGTCCAGTTGTTGGTCCATCCCATTTGTCCATGGCATGTGCTGCTGAGAAGCCTGTGCCTGCCATTAAAGTGCCTGCAAGCAGGACTTTCATAAATGTACGTTTCAGCATTATTTCCTCCATAGTTGCTGATAATATCTTTTACTTCTTGACTGCGCCTTTGCGTCTTTGCGCATAACCAGCAATTCCGATCGCAACCAATAAGGTCGCACCGTTAAACATCGGCTCAACCCAAAATGAGCCGCCAAATTGCTGAATTCCAGAAATGCCAACCGCAAGAATCGAGACGCCAATAATAGTGCCCCAAACGTTTACGCGGCCTGGCTTAATTGTTGTTGATCCCAAAAACGCACCGACAAGTGCAGGAAGCAAATATTCAAGGCCAACGCTTGCCTGACCAATTCTAAGTTTTGATGCTAAAATGACACCTGCAAGTGCTGTCATGACGCCAGATGAAATAAACGCGCCAACAACGAATTTGCGTGTTGGAATACCGTTTAATTCGGCGGCTTTTTGGTTGGCACCAATGGCATAAAGATAACGCCCAACGGGTGTGTATTCGAGAATAAGCCATAGTAAAACTGTGATTACAAAGACATAATATGCGGTTATTGGTAGGCCAAAGACAAAGGTGCTGCTTAAGGCATAAAACCCATCTGGCAATCCACCAACAACTTGGCGTCCACCTGTGTGCCAAAGCGCAAGCGCATATAAAACCGTACCTGTACCCAATGTTGCAATAAAGGAGTCAATTTTAGCAACTTCCACCAAGATGCCGTTTAAAAATCCGACAAATGCACCAAGCACCAAAACGATGACAACAGTGATCGGCCAAGGAATGCCAAACATCGTTTGCAATGAGATAGCCAGAATGTGCCAGATCACAATTCCATAGCCGACGGTCAGATCGATACGCCCTGCCGCCATTGGGATCATTGCAGCCAAACTCAGGATCGCAATGATCGCTTTGTCAGATAAAATTGCCCGCAAATTCAACATGGTTGGGAATGTATCTGGCAGCATCACTGAAAAGAGTGTGATGAGAAAGATCGTTAAAATGAGTAGCCCGTAAACAGGAATGAAACGGACGAGCTTCTCGCCGAAGCTTAAACCTTTTAACTCAGCTTTTGTTGGCTCAAGAGCGCTGGATTCAATGGACTGCATGATTAACTCCTACCTGCTTCCATAGCAGGTGAATTTTGACTGACTTCCCCCGCGGAAGCAGCCTGAATTAGTGTTTCTGTAGAAAGGCTGACGCCCGACAATTCATCAACGACTTGTCCGCGACTAAATACGATGGCTCGGTGGCAAATTGCGGCAACCTCTTCAAAATCGGTTGAGACAACAATCACACCCATGCCTGTTGCAAGGGCCTCAAATAAAAGTGCATAAATTTCTGCTTTGGCGCCGACATCAACACCTGCAGTTGGATCTTCTGCAATGAGCAGCTTCCGCCCCGTTGCAAGCCAGCGTCCAACCACGACCTTTTGTTGGTTTCCACCTGACAAAGCTTCAATTGCAAGTGTTGGATCATTTGGACTTAGGCCGAGTTCTTTGCCAAGCTCATACGAGTTTTTGTCTTCCTGACGTGGGGACATAAACGAAAATAGACTGCGACCAACTGCTTCTGGATTGATGTAGGAGTTTTCGCGAATGGTGAGGCTTGGTGCGATGGATTCAACCACACGATCTCTGGCAACAAGTCCGACGCCTGATTTCATCGCAGCGCGCGGGCTGGATAGATCCGGTGTTGAGCCATTGAGTAAAATAGATCCGGTAAATGGACTAGAGCCATAAAAACTACGTCCAATTTCTTCATGACCCGCACCGCGTAGGCCAACAAGTCCAACCACTTCACCTTGATTGATTTTTAAATCAAGAGGACCCGCAATTCCAGATCTTAGATCTTTTGTTTGAATAACCGGCGCGCCAATATCAACTTCGGGTCGATCGATTTCGCGAGTTTTTTTGCCAACGATTAAATTGACAAGCTCTGGCGGATTGGTGTGTGCGATGTCGCGCATTCCAACCATCATTCCATCTCTTAATACCGCAACCCTGTCTGCGATTTTAAATACCTCATCCAAGCGGTGAGAGACGTAAATCATCCCAACGCCTGCCTCTTTAAGCGGACGAAGCGCATTGAATAATCGCTCCACTTCGTCCGCAGGGAGGCTTGCCGTTGGTTCGTCCAAGACAAGAAAATCGCATTCAACTGCCAGTGCTCGGGCAATTGCCACGAGTGACTTTTCAGTTCGGCTCAGATCTGAAATCCGCGTTGTGGGATCAAAATCACAATCAACTTTCTTAAGCGCCGCTTTGGCGTTTTCTTCCGCTGATTTCCAATCAATGAAACCCATTTTTCGTGCGTAACCTTGAGAGAGTGCCATGTTCTCAGCAATTGTCATCCATTCGACAAGGCCAAGATCTTGGTGAATGAAAGCAACAGCTTGACGCTCATCTAATCGCGATGGGGAGTGTGTATAATGTATGCCGTCAATGGAGACATGTCCTTCATCGGGCTGGTGAATGCCACCTAACACTTTAATAAGCGTGGATTTACCAGCTCCGTTTTCCCCTAAAAGAGCAACAATTTCACCACGTGCGACATGTAAGGACACACCGCGCAGCGCTAATGTTCCGCCAAATGATTTGACGATGTCATCGAAAAACAAGCCACCCTGTGTGGACTTCGGCATAAAACTTCCTCCCTTTCACCGATAAAACAACTCTCAAATGTTAGGTTACCGGTAACATGCGTCTATAATGTCTTGCATATGTTTACAAAGTCAAGCAAAATGTTATCGATCACTTTAATTTGTTAGACAGAAGCGGCTATGGCAAAAAAATCGAGTAAGAGAGGCGGTGCAACGCTGAGTGAAGTTGCGCAGGCTGCGGGTGTTTCTAAAATGACAGCATCGCGTGTGTTGCGAAATGCTAACGGATTTACAGAAGAAACCAAAGCTAAGGTCATGTTGCAAGTTGAACGATTAGGTTATGTGCCAAATCGCATCGCAGCTGCTTTTGGGTCTTTCGATACGTCGACCTTAATTGGTGTTTCAGTTCCAAGTTTGACGAGTGGCTTATATGGACCAGTGCTTGATTCCATTGATCGTACTTTTCTAAAATATGGCTATCAGACAATGATTGGTGCGCATGAGCGTTCTCCTGAAACGGAAGAAGAGTGGCTCCGCGCAATACTTGCATGGAGACCCGCCGGGGTTATTTTAAGTGGCCGCAAACATACGCCTGCAACGGTAGAAATATTAAAAGCTCAAGCCATACCCATTGTTGAAATGTGGAACCTTAATACCAGCCCTTTGGATATTTCTGTCGGGTTTAATCACTTTGACTGCGGCTATGAGATGGGTCAATTTATGCTCTCAAAGGGGTATAAAAAGATCGCCTATATTGGCGCAAATCGTAATGAAGGCAGCACGAACCTCATTCGTCTCGATGGTTTTCAAGCGGCATTGGACGATAGTTCGTTGCAAATGGTTTCTAAAGAAATTCTTGTTGATCATGCGGGTTTTTACCCAGGCTATTACGGCACTGAAAATGTGCTGAATAGAACTAGCGATGTGGATGCGATTTACTATCAAGATGACACGATGGCGGTTGGCGGCATGTTCTATTGTCAAAAGCATGGAATTGAAATTCCTAACGATATTGCAATAGCTGGTTGGGGCGGTATGGAAATTACCTCCGTTTTACCGCGTAAGCTGACCACGACAACTGTCGCAACAGAAACGCTTGGGAAATCTGCAGCGGAAGCGCTTGTCGCGCGTATCCGAAACGAGCCTACCAAGGATGTCAACGTTGTTGAAACACGTTTGATTCCTGGTGAAACTGTTTAGGTAAGAGAGAGTTTGGGCTCGTTGAAGCTTACGGTTTTTGAATACCGCTTCTATTGAGTTTGATGGCGTAGAGGCTCGTTGTTGCCGTGATAAACAATTGATGTTTAGCTCGGCCACCAAAACAAATATTTGATACCGTCTCTGGCACCAAGATCTTACCTAAAAATTTACCTTCTGGACTGATGCAATGCACACCATCGCCCGCTGATGTCCAGATGTTTCCATCTTCATCTAAGCGAAAGCCATCAGCGCAACCTGCAGAGACTTTGTGGAAGTCTTTGCCGCCAGAAACATTCATATCATCGACATCGTAAGTTCTGATAAGTCGGTTGGCATTTTCATCGAAGATTTTACCGGTATCCGCCACATAGAGCGTTTTCTCATCTTTAGAAAAAGCCAATCCATTTGGGCAATCGAGATCGGTTACAACAGCCGTCATCGCACCTGAGTTTGGATCAACGCGATAAACTTGGCAGGGTAATTCTTGTTCGGATTTAAATCCCTCATAATTTGTCATGATGCCGTAATGCGGATCGGAGAACCAAATCGAGCCATCGGATTTAACGACAACATCATTTGGAGAATTAAGGCGTTTGCCCTCATAGCTATCAGCGATGACTGTGATCGTGCCATCATGTTCTGTGCGTGTTACGCGGCGTGTTCCATGTTCGCAGGAGATAAGTCTACCTTGTAAATCGCGCGTATGGCCATTTGTATAGTTTGATAGCTCGCGATAGATGCTAACACCAAGTTCTGGTGTCCAGCGCATGATGCGATTGTTTGGAATATCTGAAAACAGCAAACAATTTGCATCTCCAAACCAAACGGGACCTTCTACCCAGTCAAAGCCTGTGGCGAGTTGTTTTAGCGGCGCATTGCCCAAAACATAGGTGGAAAAGACAGGATCGGCTGCTTCAAAGAAAGACATCTATTTATCTCCGCGTGTTTTTTTGATATCGATAACATATATTACGTAAACAGCAAGTGGAATCCCCACATGAATTTTCAAACAAGCCTCATATTAACCCACCAAGCAAGTTTATCGATGTTACAGGCTGCGGTAAACAAAGCTGAAGATATTGGCCAGCCGCAATGCATTGTTATTGTCGATGCAAGCGGTGAATTGCTGGCGGAAATTAAAATGACAGGTGCAAAGTTTTTAAGCCGTAAGAGCGCGCTATCAAAAGCGCTGACAGCTGCATCTATACGCGGCCCAAGTTCAAATATCCCTGAGGGTGTTCGTCCCGCAATTGGTGCAGCAACGGGCGGGAATGTGACTGGTCTTGGTGGCGGTCTACCTATTATCAAGGATGGTCAATGCGTGGGTGGTATCGGTGTCGGATCAGGTTCACCCGAACAGGATATTGCCGTTGCTCTTGCAGCGCTCGAGGCTGTGGGCGCACAGGTCAAATTTTAGGAATTTGATAGAGGCCCACAGTCTAGATTATGAAAACTCGATTTGTGCTTTCATGGCCAGCTTGCGATCTCCGGCAATTTCAAATCCTGAGATGGCGTCATCAAGCTTAACTGTGTGCGAGATGAGTGGTTTTACATCTATCTGGCCTTGTTGCATGAGCTTTACCGACATGGCAAATTCCTCATGAAAGCGGAAGGAGCCACGTAGATCTAGTTCTTTTGCAGTAAGTGCTTGCATCGGGATGGACATATCCCCACCCAAACCAAGCTGCATAACGATGCCACGTGGTCGCATCACAGATATTCCTGCCGCCAGTGCCGGAGCGGCGCCTGAACATTCAAACAAAACATCGAAATAGCCTTTGCCTTCTTTATAGGCATCAAGCTCGCTCGCCTGCGTGATCATATTGATGGTTTTATTCGCGCCAACTTTTGAAGCATAGGATAGAGCCTGATCCTCGAGGTCCGTTACGACAATTTCGGCAGCTCCGGCAGCGCGTGCTGCTAGAACACTTAATGTTCCGATGGGGCCTGAACCTGTAATGAGGACTTTATTGCCAAGTAAATCACCGGCGCGGCGGGTGGCGTGTAGGCAAACCGATAGTGGTTCCGCCATCGCCGCTTCGCCCGACGTTAGCCCATCGGCTTTAACGCATTGTGATGCATCGGCAACGATCATTTCGCGAAATGCACCCTGAATATGTGGGAATGGCATGGCTGAGCCATAAAACCTCATGTTTTCACAATGATTTTGTTTGCCCTCAAGACAGTATTGGCATTTATTGCACGGACGTGAAGGTGAAAGCGCGATGAGATCTCCCTTTGAAAGGCCTGTTACTTCCGGACCCACCTCTTCAATAAAGCCGGATACTTCATGGCCCAAGATCATCGGCTCTTTAACTTTAATTGTGCCAAAACCACCATGATTATAATAATGCAGATCTGATCCGCAGATGCCGCCAGTGGCGATGCGCACTAGGACTTCGCCAGCTTTTGGCGTCTGTACTTCAGTCTCTTCAATTCGAAGATCTTTTGCTTTGTGAATAACGATTGAACGCATAATATTTCCTATAATTTACGCAACGGGTGTTGGAAGTTTTTTGCCATCGAAATGTGCTTTAAGATTTTCAAAGACAAGATCCCCCATAGCTTCACGTGTCTCGACTGTGCCTGAGCCATGATGAGGTTGTAACAGAACATTATCAAGGTCTAAAAACCGCGAGTTTATATCAGGTTCACCTTCAAACACATCAAGCGCTGCTGACCCCAATGTTTTAGCTTCTAAGGCATCCAATAATGCAATTTCATCGATGTTGGATGCGCGCGATATATTAATGACCATGCCATCGGGCCCCAATGCATCCAGTACGTCTTTATTGACGATATGATGTGTTTGTTTTGATGCTGCGAGGGAGACAAATAATACATCGCTGTTTTTTGCCAGTTCCACTGGGTCTGCGATGTATTTCCAGTTTTCTTTAAGTTCATGCGGTGCGCGGGCGCTGTAGTTTATATCCATATCAAAACCTTGAAGGCGTCGAGCAATTTCATAGCCAATGCGTCCAAGACCAAGCACCCCAGCGCGTTTGCCGTGTACACGTCTTGTCAGCGGGAACATGCCTTTGTTTGCCCAGTCGCTTCTGGCCCAGTTTGCCGCTTCATTTACCCGGCGACCAAGCGTTAACATCATAGCAACTGCAAGATCTGCTACGTCTTTTGTCAAGACATCAGGTGTGTTGGTCACGTGCACGCCTCGTGCTTTTGCAGTGTCTATATCCACGGCATCAAAACCCACTCCGTAGATGCTGATAATCTCCAAATTAGGAAGCGAATTTATAAGGTTAGCATCTGCACCAAGATCACCTCGTGTAGCGATCGCTTTAATAGAATTGCCGTGTTCCTTTAGGAAAGTGGCAGGGTCTTTTTCGTCAAAAAATCGATGTACTTTAAACTGTTCTTCGAGCATCTTTTCATCGCGTTCTGAATAGGGGCCCATCTGTAAAATTTCAACTTTTGACATTCAATAATCCTAATATGGCTTGCTTTTGATATCGATAACATTTATACACCGAACCAATACCTGTCCAGTTAAAAATTGAAAGTGAAATTATGACGCACGCCCTCTTTGACCTTAATGGAAAAACCGCATTGATTACCGGCTCATCGCAGGGAATTGGATTTGCGCTTGCAAAAGGATTGGCGGCGGCGGGTGCTGCAATTGTGCTTAATGGACGTGATACCAGTAAGCTTTCCAAGGCTGCTGAAGAGCTCAAAACAACAGGTGCGAAAGTGTTTGAACTTGCATTTGATGCAACCGATCATGAAGGGGTAAAAACAGCTGTAGATCAGTTTGAAGGCGAGCATGGTGCGATTGATGTTTTGGTCAACAATGCCGGCATGCAACATCGTACAGCTTTGGAGGATTTCCCAGCTGATATGTTTGAAAAACTTTTATCGACCAATATCGCATCTGTGTTCAGTGTTGGCCAGGCTGTTGCCCGCCACATGATCAAACGAAAAGCAGGTAAAATTATCAATATCGCGTCTGTACAAACCGCTTTAGCACGCCCTGGTATCGCGCCTTATACCGCAACAAAAGGCGCCGTTGGAAACCTGACCAAAGGTATGGCAACGGATTGGGCGAAATATGGTTTGCAATGTAACGCGATTGCACCTGGATATTTTGATACACCTCTCAACGCTGCGCTGGTTGCTGATCCAGAGTTCAGCGCGTGGCTTGAGAAACGAACTCCTGCAGGGCGATGGGGAAATGTTGAAGAACTGGTTGGCGCCTGTATTTTCTTAAGCTCTGCAGGATCTAGCTTTGTGAATGGCCATACGCTTTATGTTGATGGCGGAATTACAGCAAGCCTATAAAATTAGATCGATATGTCAGTTCAAAATAACAGACTTTTCATTGTTATGGGTGTTGCTGGATGCGGCAAGTCCACCGTTGGCAACGCACTCGCAGACCAGTTGAATGGTACTTATCTGGAGGGTGATAGTTTTCACCCGAAAAGCAATATCGAAAAGATGAGTGCGGGTAATGCGTTAACAGATTATGATCGTTGGCCGTGGCTTAAGATTATTGGAAATGAGATGGCAAAGGCCGAAGGCATTATTTTCGCAGGATGCTCGGCATTAAAACTAGCATATCGTGACTTGATAGAAAACGAGGCCGGGGAACGTGTGACGTTTATTCACCTCTCAGGATCACAAGAATTAATCGCAGATCGAATGGCTAAACGAGGTGGACATTTTATGCCACTTAGCTTGCTAAAAAGTCAGTTCGCAACGCTTGAACCACTTATCGAACGCGAGCAGGCAATTGTTGCGGATATAAGCGGATCAACAGATGAAATTGTTGCACACATTAATTCGGAAATTAAAGCTCAAAACAAAGGTGGCTGACAATGTTTAAAATTGGATTGATTGGCGCAGGTGCCATGGGCGGCGCCATCGGAACTCGTTTTCTTGATGTCGGGTGTGAGCTTTGTGTTTTTGATCTGGATAAAGTCCGGGTTCAAGAGCTTGTTGACAAAGGTGCAAGCGCAGCATCATCAGCGGCAAATGCTGCTGAGAACGCGGATTTTGTTGTCTTTAGTTTAAACTCATCCAGGATCGTTGAAGTTGCAGCATTTGGCGATGCTGGCGCTATTGAAGGCGCAAGCTCCGAGACGATCTTTATCGATATGTCGTCTGTTGGTCCGGAAGAAACACGGGACATGGCTGAAAAAGCGTTGGCACGCAATGTCGGCTGGGTGGATGCGCCTCTATCTGGTGGCGCACCTAAAGCGCTAATTGGTGAATTAACGCTGATGATTGGCGGCGAAGATGTTCATGTGAAACGTGCAATGGAAGGTTTGAAACTTATTGCATCTAACATGACCCATATGGGCCCCAGCGGTGCCGGGCAAACAACTAAAATTATCAATCAGGTTTTGTGCGGGTTAAATTTTGTAGCCGTTGCGGAAGCGACCCAATTGGCGATTGATGCCGGGGTTGATGCTTCAAAAATCCCTGGTGCTTTAGCTGGTGGTCGAGCGGATAGTGCGATATTGCAAGAATTTATGCCAAGATATGCAAATAAGGACTACACACGCCAAGGTAGACTTGCCAATATGATAAAAGACCTAAAATTTGCGCAGGACTTATCAATTTCAACCAACACCTCAATGCCGATCACAGCAGCTTGTATGGAAATATATAAAATGCTGACTGCGGCAGGATTTGGTGAAGAAGATTTGCCAGTGTTGATGGAATATTTTAAAGGACCTGACAGAAACGTCCTTAACTCGGACTAGTTTTTGCTCAACAATAATGGAGCTTTAAATTGAGAAACAAAACAAAGCTGCCGACAATGGCGGATGTGGCTAATCTTGCTGGTGTTTCCAGCATGACTGTTTCTCGTGCTCTTAAACCAGATACGTCGGTGAGCAAAGCAACACGTGAGAAAATTCAAAAAGCTGCTGACGAGTTAGGTTATGTTTTAGATACGCGTGCATCTGAGTTTTCGTCAGGCAAATCCGGCTTTGTTGCGATCACAATCCCATCGATCAACAATGGTAATTTTGCTGATACCGTTAAAGCGTTTTCCGATGGTCTCGTAGAACAGGATTTACAGGTTCTATTAGGTTACACCAATTATCACGTTGATCGCGAAGAGCAACTGGTTGAACAGCTTTTGAAAAAGCGGCCCGAAGCAATTGTTGTGACCGGCGGTATGCATACGGATCGTTGTCGATTACTTTTAGAAAATTCTGGAATTCCCGTTATCGAAACTTGGGATATTCCTGAAAAACCGATCGATCATGTTGTTGGATTTTCAAATTTGCAGGCATCTGAATTGATGTTTGAGCATTTCATTGCGCAGGGTCATACCAAAATCGGGTTTATTGGTGGTGATAATTCGCGTGATAGCCGCGGTCGAGATCGTTATTTGGGATTTTGTAATTCTATGGAAAAGCACGGTCTTTCAAGTGATCGTGTTTCATTTCAAGAATTAGCTCCCTTTTCAATGGAGCCCGGAGCAAGCGGTATTCGCTCTATCATGAAAGAATGGCCGGATACCCAGGCTGTCATGTGTGTGTCAGATCTTGTTGCCTTTGGTGCAATTACAGAGTGCCAGAGAATGGGCATGAATGTACCAGACGATATTAAAATCGGTGGATTTGGTGCTTATGAACTGGGTGCGTTTTTAAACCCATCAATCACTACAATTGATGTTTGTGCAGCGCAAATTGGTAAATCCGCTGCAGAAAAAATCATCGAATTGCTATCCGTTGATAGTGACGTGAAATCAGAAAAAATCGTAAAAACTGAACCAACATTGATCAAACGCCAAAGCGCTTAATCAATGATTTTCGTTGGGTGTTAATGAACTATCCACGCCCGACAAATGGCATTGTGGTCGCCATAACTGTCATGAATTGAACGTTCGCGCTGAGTGGTAGGTTTGACATGTGTAATACAGAATCAGCAACATGCTGAACATCCATCACAGGTTCAGGTTTAATCGATAAATCAGCTTGCGGAACGCCGCTCGTCATTTTCGCTGTCATGTCTGATGCAGCATTACCAATGTCAATTTGTCCGCAAGCAATGTTATAGGGCCGGCCATCAAGTGAGATTGAGCGTGTGAGACCCGTAATTGCGTGCTTAGATGATGTGTAAGGTGCTGAGCCTGGTCTCGGTAATGAAGCAGAGATGGAACCATTATTGATAATGCGACCACCTTGGGGGTCTTGTTTGCGCATGAGATTAAACGCACCGCGGGCAATAGTGAACGCACCGATTAAGTTCACATTGATAACTTTGATAAAATCTTCAACTGGAACGTCGCCAATCGGTGCTGCGGTAACATTATTTCCTGCATTGTTGAAAACAACATCTAAATGGCCGTGATCTTTTTCAATCTTTTCATAAAGTGCATCAACATCTTCAGGTGATGTGACGTCGCATGCAATAGCAGAGCTTTCGGCTTCGCCAATGACCTTGCAAGCGTCAAGAAGAGCTGCTTCTCTGCGGCCCGTTAAGATCGTGTGATAACCGTGTTGTGCAAGTGTTTTTGCACATGCCAAACCGATACCAGAACCACCGCCAGTGATAAGTGCTATTTTGCTCATAAAAATCTCCCAATTAGTTTAGTCATTGGACTAAAATCTACCTCGTCTTATAATAAGTTATCGATAACAAATATAGTGTGTTGATCAAAAAAATTTATATACGCATTAAAAAAACACACGCTCGATTGTCCAGTAAATCCCAACAGCTCCAATTAAGACAGATGCCGGAATTGCAATATAAGAACGGTACCAAGGTTTCTTTCCAAAGGTGAGGCCAAGAGCGATAAATGCAATAGCAATAATGCTCAACTGTCCGATTTCAACGCCGATGTTGAACGCGATCAAACTTGAGATGAACTGTGAGGGTGCGAGCCCAACATCACCTAAAACGTAAGCAAAGCCTAGGCCATGTAATAAGCCAAAAGCGAAAATTATAGCTGTGCGTCGTATGGTGATTTTTCCACCGCGAACGTTCTCCAAGGCTACAAAAGCAATGGAAAGTGCAATTAATGGTTCTACGATAGACGCCGGTACTGACACCAATCCCATTGTTGCCATGGCGAGCGTAACAGTATGCGCTAAGGTAAATGCTGTGACTTGAAGAATAAGTGGGCGCATTTTCAAGGAGAAGAAGAATAACCCCAAAACAAATAGAATGTGATCAAGACCTTTAGGGATGATGTGCTCAAATCCGATGACGACATAATTGAGAAAGTTATCTATGCCACTTACACTTACGCCACCAATGCGTGGCATGGGGTCTGATGTGCCACCTGATGTTAATAGCGTTGCATAATTAACTTCGCCGTCCGCTTTTAATTGTCTGATTATAATTTCACCAAGTTCAGCATTCCATCCAAAGGTGATATCTGATCCATCATCAGGTAGGGCTGCAGAAATTTGCAGTTTTGATGCTCGTGTTAGTTCAATATTCCCGATTTCTGGGATGTTTATTTCACCGATTATGACATCAAGTACGTTTGACCCTGCGGTGATTTGGAATTTAGATTTTATCTCTGGCCAAGCTTCATTGAATTGTTTTTCAAGTTCATCGGGAGAAAGCGCTCGTAGCGCATCATATTGCGCAGCTTCCGGCGCATCATCTGTGTTGTCTATCGAAGCGAGATCCATACCTGAAATCAACGGCTCCAATGAAATTTCCAGCTCGCCATTTATTTGATCGTCCGTAATAGTCAAATTTACGATCGAAGGCTGTAATTCATGCGTAAAAGCTGGTTTGATCAAAATAGCGAATACTGCGAGAATAGTTGACACTATCAGGATGCGCGCAGTAGGGATTAAGCTAATAATATTATTGGAGAAGTTCATGATATATGCTCGGGTTTTAAGTCTATTGGTGTTTTTTAGCGCCACGTCTGTAACAGCGCATGAATTTTGGATTGAGCCACAAGATTATACAATAAACGCCTCTGAAATAGTTGTTGCTGATCTCCGGAATGGTCAAAATTTCAAAGGTAGTTCGTTTGCGTATATTCGTGATCGGTATGTCAAGTTTGACATGTTTGTTGGACAATCTCAACAGATGATACCCGCAGAATTAGGACAACGTCCAGCAATTTCAAAGCAAGTAGATGCCGATGGATTGGCGATACTCGTGGTCGAGACAATCTCAAATGATTTATCTTATTCGGAGTGGGCTAAATTTCAAAAATTCATCGATCATAAGGATTTCAAATTAGATAAAACAGAGCATCTAGCGCTGGGTTTTCCCGAAAAAGGTTTTAAAGAAATATATCGCCGCTTTGCAAAGTCTTTGGTTGGTGTTGGAAATGCAAAAGGTGCTGATCGTGAAATTGGTTTGGAAATTGAATTAGTCGCCTTATCAAATCCATATACGGATGACACATCAGATGGGATGCCGGTTAAAGCAATTTATCTGGGTAAGCCGCTTATCGATGTGCAAATTGAACTTTTTGATAAAGCCCCATCTGGAGAAGTTGAAGTGACTTTGCATCGTACCAATAAATTAGGCGTTGCCACTCTACCTATTGAGCCTGGACATAGCTACTTGGTGGATACCGTCCAGTTAAGGCAAGCTGAAGCCAATAATGAAAAGGCTGCGGTGTGGGAAACTTTATGGGCATCTTTGACATATGCGAAGGACTAGAGACTTGAACGTCTTTGTCGTATACCAATGTTCAAATGACGGCATCTAACGTGTCTATTCTTAATCTCAACATCGGCTATTAGCAGGCCCTACTCTCCTATGACATCACTCTTAATCGAACAGATATTGAACGGACTTCAGCTTGGAGTGATGCTGTTTTTAATGGCGGCAGGTCTAACATTGGTCTTTGGTGTTATGGGATTAATCAATCTTGCCCATGGGTCTTTGTTCATGGTGGGTGCGTTTGCGGCAGCTTTTGTAGCGGATCAAACAGGCTCATATTTGTTGGCATTAATCGCAAGTGCGAGCGCTGCTGCTTTGGCAGGTGTTTTAGTCGAGTTGCTTGTCATTCGGCGGCTTTACCAGCGTGATCATCTGGATCAAGTGCTGGCAACTTTTGCACTGATCTTGATTTTCTCAGAGGGTACGCGGATGGTTTTTGGATCGTTTCCGCTTTATCTTAATATCCCAGATATGTTGTCTGGGCCGATATCGCTTCCATTTGGGATTGAGTATTCCCTGTTTCGATTGGTGTTAATTGCTGTCGGATTGACGATCGCTCTTGGGCTTTATCTTCTTATTACGCGCACGCGAATTGGTATTCAAATCCAAGCCGGGGAATCTGATCGTGAGATGATTTCAGCACTTGGGGTCAATATTTCGTTTTTATATACACTCGTCTTTGCCGTTGGAGCTGGGCTTGCAGGATTTGCCGGTGCGCTCGTGGGTACATTGCAATCGGTTGAAGTTGGTATGGGCGAACCTGTGCTGATCACAGCGTTTGTTGTCATAGTTGTGGGCGGTATTGGTTCTATTCAAGGGGCATTGGTTGGTGCGATTTTAATCGGCCTAGTACAAACACTTGGCGCATACTTATTGCCAATTTGGAGCATTGCATTGTTTGGTTCGCAAGATATCGGGTCAATCTTATCGTCTATGATCATATACATCCTTATGGCAATTATTTTGCTCGTGCGGCCTAAAGGTCTCATGGGAGGTGCAACATAATGTCAGAGCGTCATTTAACATTTCTTGTTTGGGTAGGCTTGTTAGTATTTGCCATTTTTGCAAATTCAATTGGCGAGGCTTATTGGGTTACTCTTGCAACGCGCGCTGCGATATTTGCGTTGGCTGGTGTTGGTTTAAACCTTGCGCTTGGGAATGGTGGGATGATTAGTTTTGGCCATGCTGCGTATTTTGGCATTGGCGGTTATGTAGTAGGGATTTTGGCAACCCATGCGCAAAATTACATGCCAATCTATGATGGTTGGTTCATCATTGAGGGTACCCAACAAATGCTCATTACATGGCCTCTAGCGATCATAGTTGGAGGCATTGCTGCGCTTCTGGTGGGATCACTATGTCTGCGAACTGATGGTGCCTATTTCATCATGATCACGCTCGCATTTGGGCAGATGTTTTATTATTTCGCAATTTCCTGGGGCGCCTATGGCGGCGAAGATGGAATGTCCATCTATGTGCGTGGTAGTTTTCCTGGGGTTAATACACTTGCGCCTTTACCGTTCTTTTTGCTGAGCTTTATTTTGCTGACAGTTGGTTTGTTGGTGGTGCGAATGTTAAATAAATCTCCCTTTGGGTTGGCGCTTAATGCAGTACGTTTTTCACCAGCTCGTGTTGAAACAGTCGGAATTTCGGCCAAGCGATTAAAGCTTATTGCATTTGTTATCTCCGGAATGATCACCGCATTAGCTGGTGCATTATTTGCTGACCTTAATCGTTACGTTAGTCCTGCAATGTTCTCCTGGACCATATCTGGCGAGATCATGATCTTTGTGATTTTGGGTGGCGTAGCGCGATTAATTGGGCCTGTTCTTGGTGCAATTGTGTTTGTTGTGCTTGAGGAAACGCTAGGTGGTTTGAGCGAATTCTGGCACATCTATTTAGGTTTGTTATTGTTGATTATTGTGCTGTTTGCAAAGGGCGGTATCGCTGGCGTTTTGATTAAGAATAAGGGCGCAAGCAATGTCTGACGTCGTATTAAATATCCATAATATATCAAAAAGTTTTGGTGCAGTTCATGCAAGTCAAGACGTGTCGCTGTCTGTCCAGAAGGGTGAAATTCACGCGCTTATTGGGCCAAATGGCGCGGGCAAATCGACGATAATTGGCCAAATTGCAGGTAGTATTCGTCCTGATGCCGGTTTAATCGAGTTAGATGGAAAAGACATAACATCATCAAACGTTGCCCAAAGGGTTCGTCTTGGATTGGGGCGCAGTTTTCAGGTATCAGCGGTTATTCCTTTATATACAGTTGAAGACAATATTCTGCTTGCCCTGCTCGGGCGTGAGCAACAGGGATTGAACCTGTTTTCAAATGCGCACAAGAAGAAAGTGCTAGTTGATGAAATAAACCAACATGCGACAAGAGTTCGGCTTGAAAATAGATTGAAAATACCTGCGTCTGATTTGTCCCATGGTGAACGTCGACGGCTTGAATTAGCGATGGCACTGGCATTAAAACCAAAGGTTTTTTTACTTGATGAACCCATGGCAGGATTAGGTAATGAAGGTGCAAATGAGCTTACATCTTTGCTGAGTGAGTTGAAACTTGAAGCGCCAATCTTACTGGTAGAGCATGATATGGATGCAGTATTTGCGCTTGCCGATCGCATTAGTGTTCTTGTTTATGGAAAGCTGATTGCGACGGGGAGTGTGCAGGACATTCGAAATAACAAAGATGTTCGCCATGCTTATCTTGGTGAAGAGGATGAGCTTTAATGGCGCTTCTTAAGGTCGAAAACCTCACTGCTTCCTATGGTGTCACGCAGGCACTATTTGGGGTAGATCTGTCTGTGCAAAAAGGTGGAGTAACTGCACTTTTGGGACGCAATGGCGTTGGAAAATCGACAACAATCAAATCCATTTGTCGCATGCTACCTTATCGCAGTGGTTCAATTGAGTTGAACCAAACAGATCTAACGCAATTGCCCACACATGAAGCTATTAAACTGGGAATTGGACTTGTGCCCGAAGGGCGGCGGTGTTTTTCCAATTTAAATGTTGAGCAGAATTTGATGGTAGCCTCTCGATCAGGCAGTTGGAATTTTGATCGGGTGACAGAATTGTTTCCGCGATTAGCGGAACGAAGACTGCAAATTGCATCGACCTTATCTGGTGGAGAGCAACAGATGTTGGCGATTGGTCGTGCTTTGATGACCAATCCCAAATTGCTTATTTTAGACGAAGCCACCGAAGGGCTTGCACCTATTATTCGTCAAGAAATTTGGGCGGCGATTAAGACGCTCAAATCTGGTGAAAATCTGTCGATTTTAGTTGTCGATAAATCATTGAAAGAACTCACACAAGTTGCAGATCATGCGGTTGTTTTAGCCCGGGGGGAAACTGTGTGGAGAGGCGCAATTGGGGAATTGTCCGATGAGATCAAAGATCGATATTTGGGTGTATAGGCGTCTTTAGATTTTCCAAAGTGCACCCTGTGGTAAATGTATCAAGATTTGATCGCCAATGTTTACGCCTTCCGCTTCATTCGGATTAACAATCGCGTCAATTTCTAAGTCAGCCAATTTTAACTTCAACTGCGTTTGTGTTCCCATATAGATTATATTTGAAACAGAAGCTGCAAACGTGTTGTCCTGGGAATTGTCTTGGGTGATTTGTACATTTTCCGGGCGAAATGTGAGTGTGCCATCGCCGTTTTCAAATGGTTTTGGGATCTTTAACTCTCCAATTGCGCTGTTAAAATTCCCCTCATTAGAAGTGCCTTTGATGAAATTATGGCACCCAAAAAATCGAGCTGTTGCTTCATCAATGGGCGATTTATAAAATGCTTTTGGAGTATCATATTGCTTCATTTTACCATCAAGAATGAGGGCAATTTTATCAGCAAGCACCACGGCTTCTTCTTGATCGTGGGTGACAAAAATAGTCGTAATTTTCATCTCTTGTTGAAGAGAACGAATTAGGTCTCGCATTTCAAAACGTAAATGTGCATCAAGATTAGATAATGGCTCATCCAATAATAGAACTTGCGGCTGGATGATAAGCGCTCGTGCGAGCGCAACGCGCTGTTGTTGACCACCAGATAACTCACTTGGTTTTCGGTTTCCAAGGTCGGGAAGCTTCACCATCTCGAGCATCTCATCAACGCGCTTCTTAATCTGGTTTGCATCTATGTTGCGCATCTTCAGGCCAAAGCCAATATTGTCTGAGACACTCATATAGGGAAACAAAAGATAGTTCTGAAACACCATAACAGCGCCACGATTTTCAGGTTTATCATTTAAAACGGATCGCCCATCAAAGGTTATATCGCCTGATGAAGGTTCGAGCAGACCAGCAATCATTTTCATCGTTGTTGTTTTGCCGCAACCTGATGGTCCTAATAAAGCGGTGAGTTCTCCTGACGAAATTTCAAGCGATAGAGTATCTAATGCTGGCGCATCGGACCCTTTATAGGTTTTCGACAGTTCTTTAATTGAAACATGTGTCAAATTTGCCCAAAGCCCCCAACTGCTCCACTGCGACCAGATAAGTGCTTTGCAGTGAGTAATAATACAATAATTCCGGGTAGAATGTATATCATGCCAATAGCTCCCGTAATGTCATTGCGCCCCGATGTTGCAAAGTTGAACAAGAGCAATGGCAACGTGATGATACGTCCACCTCCGATGAGAAGTGTTAAAATGTATTGGCTCCACGATACTAAAAACGCAAATAGGCCACCAACGATGATCCCGGGCATAATTGCGGGCAATGTCACATACCAAAAGGTCTTTAACGGAGATGCGCCCAAACTTCGTGCTTGGTCTTCAAATGCTGGATCGTAATTGGCAAAGATGCCAGACATGACCAATGTCATATAGGGTAAAGTGGGTATCAAATGAACAAGAATGACGCCAGTCATTGTGTTGTTCAAACCTAAGAACAAAAAGATAGAGTGAATGCCGAGAATGACGGCGATGCCTGGCACGATAACTGGCGCAAGTATCATAAGCTCGATGAGTTCTTTGCCCTTGAACTTATACATGCCTAAGGCACGCCCTGCAGGCACACCAACCAAAACAGACAATGCAGTGGCGGCAAGGGAAATCCAGATCGTGACCCAAAGACTATCTAATACGCCGGATGTGTTTGAGAAAGTGTATTCCCAAGCATTAAGCGTCCAGCGTTTTGGTAGGAGGTCAGGAAAATACCAACCTTTCGCAAAAGACCAGATGGCAAGTGGGATTAATGGCAGTACCAGCCATGTAATCAGCACAATGCCTGTTAATACGCGAAGATTTTGTAGGGGCGAGTTTTTGCGCTTACTCATACACGCCCCCTAATCTTGTGTCGGCAGTATCGTATATAAACCCAGATGAGTAATGCGCATAAGATTGCGATGATAACCGCCATAGCCATGGCTTCAGGTCGTGCAGATAGATCAACATTGGTATATTTTTGATAGGCAAGAACAGGTAAGGCAGCAGGATAATTTGCACCCAATAATGCAGGGATTTCATAAGCGCCGAAGGTAAATGCAAAAACGATAATCGAAGCTGATAACACACCCGGGAAAATCATCGGTAAGAGAACGTGGCGGAAAGATTGCCATTTGCTCGCGCCCAATGAACGTGCGACGCTTTCGTAGTCTTCACCAATAGACTGCATATTTGCAAGGATAATGACTCCAATAAATGGAACTTCTTTCCAAACATATTGCATGATGATGCCAATAGCATACGGATCAAAAATCAAGGCGGGGAAGTCACTTGGTTTGGCAATAATATGCCATTCAGCAGCAAGGCGCGCGAAGCTACCAGATTGTGAAAACAAATAAAGCATGCCAATTGCGCCAACCAAATGCGGGATTGTTAGGTTGAGCTGAAATAGAAAGTTTACAATAAATTTGCCGGCAAAACTACGTCTTAATAACAAGGCAGCACAAATCGCCAATACCGACGAGATCAGCGTTGAGGTAAAGGCGATATGAAATGTCAGCAGGAAAGAATGATAAAATTCAATATCTGAAAATATTGAAATGTAAGCCTGAAAATTAGGCTCGGTTAGACCGATAATAGGCATGTAATTAAAGCTTCTCATCAACCCAATTAAGAGACCGCCAAAAAATAGCGTGACAATGACAAGCATGGCTGGAAGCAGCAGGATGAAGATTTTTGAACGATCTGACATTAAGCTAACCTTACCCCAGAAACCTCAGTGATAACAGACGCAGCGAATGTTGTCTGGAGTAGCAAACTTTGAGAAAGATCCCGCAGCTTTGATATAGCTGCGGGATAAAGGTTTTTCTTATCGTCCGACGTTTTCAATCCAGCCCTTTTCAATGGCTGAAATCCACGACGCCTGAAGTTCTGGCAAAGCATTTTTTGCAAGCTCATCCGCAGGAGCTACTTTGGGATGTTTTTCGATCTTGGCAAAGCTTGTTTTGATATTGTCAGCTGTACGATCAATCTCAATTGCAGGCGCTGCGCCCCATACATCAGGCTGGGCTTTTTCAAGTTGTGCTCTTCCTGATAGCAGGACGTTTTGTAAGACAAGTGCCGCTGCCTTGTTTGGCGAATTAAACGGGATGATCGTGTAATTGGTGTTGCCAATTGTACCGTCTGTTAATCCATAACCCTGGCTTGTTGGCGGGAAGGTTCCGTTTTCAATTTTAATGCCGACGCCCGCAGGTTCATAATTGAACGTAAGCGCAATTTCTGAATTGGCATAAAGTTGTTCATGAGCTGCAATTGTCGTTGGGTAGGTTTTACCCTCGCGCCAAAGGTAAGGCTCAAGATCGTTGAGTATCTGCCAAGCTTTGGCGGAGACTTCATCATATTTTGCTTGATCAAATTCACCCAGTAGATTTTCAACACCACCAGCTGCATGATAAAATACGTGACGGACAAAAACAGCACCGTTAAAATCTGGTGGCGCGGGATACGTAAATTGGCCCGGGTTTGCTTTGACCCACTCAATTAACTCGCCAATGGAGCGTGGTGGGTTTTCAACTGTTGTTGTGTTGTGAGTAAATGAGAATTGGGTTTTTGACCATGGAACTTCGCAGCCATCGACAGGTACACCAAAGTCATTTGCGATCGATGGGTTATCCCAGTTCACAAGCGCGTTGTTTGGTAATAAATCGGTGTATCCGCAATATGCAAGGCCGCCCTGTTTCATTGTGCGGAAGTTTTCACCGTTGATCCAAATCATGTCAACGGTGCCCTTATCTGTGACACCTGCTTCTTTTTCGCCAAGCACAATGTTGACCACTTCGGCCGTGTCGCTAATACCAACGCGATTTAATGTGATGTCATAGTCATCTTTTAAGATGCCGCCAATAAACTCAGACACATATTGGTTGATACTGTCGGAGCCGCCCCACATGAACCAATTAACTTCACCACCTTTAGCGATCGTTTTAATTTCATCCCATGATTTGTTTAAAAGTGCCTCGCCGTCTGAGGTATCAGCGTATGAATTAACTGATGCAAACGAAATGGCCGTCGCAAACAAAGCTGTTTTAATTATTTTTTTCATGGTTCCTCACATTTATGTTCTTATTATTGCTTGAGTGACCTTAATTTACCTCATGGCCTCCCAATTTTATAAAACCACGTGGTAACGAATAGATGCATCTTCGTCTATTCCTATTGCCATCACAATATGTTGAATGCCCAAGATCTGAGGTGTTTTGGTGTGTTTCATCACCAAATTCACAAGCTTGTTTATAAATAATCGATATTTTACGGTTTTTAGCCGTCTATCTGACGCGGCTTCTTAAAAGCCAGATGAAGAAGAAACCGCCAATTAATCCAGTTACGATGCCTATGGGCATGTCATCCGGTGACATGATGGTGCGTGAGATGATGTCCGCCCAAATCAAGAATATCGCACCTAAAAGTGCGGAAGCTGGAAGGACGCGGTTATAATTACCACCAACAAACAATCGTGCAATATGCGGAACCATTAATCCAACAAACCCGATAATGCCAGAAAATGCTACCATCACCCCGGTGATTAAAGCACCGACTACAAATACGATTAATCGGAACCTGGTAACAGCAATTCCTAGCGTGGAGGCTGTCTCATCCCCCACTGTCATTGCATTTAAATTGGTGGCATTTAGTTTGAGGTATCCGCCACATATGAAGAGAATGATCAATGGATAGATGAGCTGTTCCCATTGTGCCAAGCCAAGGCCGCCGAGCATCCAAAATACAACTGTGTGGGTGGCACGTGGATCACCTAAAAAGATGAGTACGTTGGCAAGTGACATGACGATAAAAGATACTGCGACACCGGCAAGGATGAGTTTGTCCGCACTGGTCGCAGAGGCAAACCTTGATACAGCCAATACAAGCAAAGTGGCTATGAGTGCGCCTAAGAAAGCAAATAGTGGAACGGTTACCAATCCAAGAAATAGACCAGTATGTAGTAGCGCTAAGATAGCGCCAAAGGCACTGCCTGCAGATATGCCTAATAGGTGTGGGTCAGCGAGCTGATTTCGTGTGACAGCTTGAAGGCTAGCACCGACGATGGCCAGACCCGCCCCCACAAGACATGCAAGCAAAGATCTGGGTAATCTAATTTCCCAGATAATGGCTTCTCGACCTGCTGACCAATTGATCGGTACAAGTTCGCTAAAGAACTTGTTGGTCACCACACCCCAGACAGTTGAAAAGGGTATGGAAATAGCGCCAACACTGACCGCCACGGTAATCGACATTAATAGCGCGGCAAAACCAACAACTAATGCAAGACGATAAGTTCTTTGAGAATTGTGATCGGTCATTGTTGTATTGTCACTTAGTCTTATTTACGAAATGCTGATGCGAGTGTTTTCACAGCTTTAATGTTGCGCGGGCCCGGAGTAGCTTCAACATATTCTAGTGTGACGAAACGATCATTTTTAACCGCATCAATATCAGCAAATGCTGGGTTAGACATCATGAAGGCACGTTTTTCTTCAGCCGTTACCGTTCCATAATTGACGATAACAATGATTTCTGGGTTTCGCTCAACTACAGCTTCCCAACCCACAGTTGCCCAGCTTTTTTCAAAGTCATTCATGATGTTTACGCCACCTGCCGCTTCGATTAAAGCGTTCGGCATGGCATAACGGCCTGCTGTAAACGGTGTTTCTTCACCGCTATCATAGATGAAAACACGCGGTGCGTTTTCAAGTGGTGCAAGGGTTGAAGTAAAGGCTGAAAGTTCATCTTTGTAGCTTGCAACGAGTGCATTTGCTTTGTCTTCAACATCGAAGATTTTACCAAGATTTAAAAGATCATTATACATATCATCCATGCTGGCGGCATTTTTTTCCGCAATGTGAATGCAACTCTCAGTCAATTCATAAACATTAATGCCAAAAGGTTTGAGCGTTTCTGGGGTAACTTCACCGCCAACTTTCATGCCATAATTCCATCCAGCAAAAAGGAAATCTGCATCTGCACCGATTAATACTTCTTTGCTTGGATATTTTTCTGCAAGTTCAGGTAATTCTTTTACCCCTTCGCGCATTTGTTCATCAAGCGTCTTCCAGCCGGAAATCCCGGTATAACCAACCATGTGATCGGTAAGGCCAAGTACGAGCATCATTTCAGTTAAGTTGACGTCATGCGAGACGGCGGCCCTTGGGACATAATCTAATGTGATCTCTCGGTCACAGCTTTTTACGGTTGTTTCCGCAAGCGCTGCTGAAGTGAGGAGTGTTGCGGCAATTGTTAGAGTGGTTAGTTTCATAATAATAAGTCCGTTAGTGGTTAATATGGAATGAGAAATGGTTTGTATTACTTGGGTCAAGTCGTTCGCGGTGCGCTTGGACTCGAAATATGTCAGAGACAAGTTTTTCGGTCAGAACGGCATCAGGTGAGCCAAACGCCATTGTATGACCGTCCTTGAGGAGCAGAATTGAATCACAGTTTTCCGCTGCCATATTCAAATCATGAAGCGACACCAATATGGTAAGATCGAGGTCTTGTATCAGTGCTAAAATTTCCAGTTGATGGCGAATATCTAGATGGTTTGTCGGCTCATCTAAGATCAGAACTTGTGGTTCTTGAGCTAATGCTCGCGCGACCATGACACGTTGTCTTTCACCGCCAGATAGGGATGCTAAATCACGCGAGGCGATATTTTCCAATCCCAACTTGATGATGACCTTTTCAATAATCTCTGTGTCTTTCTTGCCACCTGAAGACATGCCAGATTGGTGCGGTGTTCGCCCCAGGGAAATAATTTCGCGAACAGTGAGACCAAAAGATGATGGATGCTCTTGCAAAACAGCTGCAATTTTTCTAGCAACCTTACGCGGCGACATCTTCCATATATCTTCGCCATCAATGAGGACTTCTCCGCTTGTTGGCTTTTGATAGCGGTAAACTGTTCTTAAAAGCGTGGATTTACCTGCGCCATTGGGGCCGACAATTCCTAACACTTTGCCCGCCTTTAACTCAAAACTTGTTGGATGCAGTAAAATCGCGCTCTCGCGGCTTGATTTCCAGCTGACGTTTTTCAATGTTATATTTGCTGAGTTCATGAGTTTAGCATCTCGCAACTTTCCAACGTGATCATCGCTGCGGGTGCGTTTAATAATGCTCCCAGTTCAAAATCACTTTGTTGGTGGATAGGTATGGATCCAGCGATAACGGATTTTGAGTGCTGCTTTGCGTAATCGACTAAATCGTTGATATTAGATTGAGGATCTACATCTCCAAATATATAGATTTCATCTTGTGTGCTTCTATAAGCAAGGGTGCATGCGCGTTTGCATCCCGTCTTTGAAACAAGTCCAGAGATTTCAAAATCATCATCAACAAAATCCCGCGTTGCAGACATTGCTGAGCGCAGTTTTTTGACAAGTTCAATACCAAATTGGCAATTTTCACCCGTGTGTTTGCAGGATGTACAAATCGTTATTCTGTGGTTTTTCTGTCCCATATCGCCCTCCGCGAATGCGCGGGGTATTATCTAGACAGATGAATATAGACGGACTTGTCCGATAGATCATTTTAGTCTCCTGTCCGAACACCCCGTCCGGGTTGAAGTTGCGTTTGATATGGCAGGTCTCCTGACTTGCGGGTCGATGCTTGCCCAATCCTTCCCGAATGTTGAGAACATTCAGTGGTGATTTTGGGGTCGCTCTCCGCTTACAGTTGCGGGGGCAGTTACGGATTTGGCGCCTTATGGCTACTCCTCACCGTATTCCCTTTTCATTCCGGTTGTACTTTTGACTCCCAGAAACCATATTGACCCAGTTTTGGCTTAATTCATTGTCTGAGTCAATTGGAAGTTGAGCATTTTTATGGCTTATTAATTTTCAAAGATCGGACCGTGGAATGCAGTTAATCTGACATGAATTGACGAGTTGTGTGGTGAAATACTCCAAATTGAAATGATAATTTGATTGGTAATAGTGTTGTTGGAAATGTATATGTAACGATATTACATTACATATGCAATCATGTTTTTCTTGAAATGAAAATTATTTAACTGCTGGCTAAGTTTTCAAGTTTTTGTATTGCAGTATCAGAGCTTTCACCAAAGGAGATCGTACCTTTGAAATGGCCTTTTGTATCAACAAGAAAGATTGAAGCAGAATGGTCCATCGTATAGTCATCGTCATCCAGTGGGATTTTTTTCCAGTAGACATGCCAGGATTTTGCAAGCTTGGCGACATCACCTGGCTTACCGGTAATGCCAACAATTCGATCAGTGAAGTTTTGGACATATGATTTCATGACTTGTGGTGTATCGCGCTCTGGATCGATTGTGATGAAATATGAATTGATTTCTTTGCCATTCTCACCAAGATCTTCTAACCACCCGGCAAGTTCATAAAGCGTTGTTGGGCAAACTTCAGGACAATGTGTAAATCCAAAAAACACTGCCGTCGGTTTTCCGCTGAACGCTTCGTCTGTGATTGTATCTCCATTGTGGTCAATAAGCTTGAAAGGCTCGCCAATCTTCATCCCGGACATATATTGGCTATCTGTTCCTTTGATGAAATATTGGCAGGACAAAAGAGCGACCATGAAAAGAAGAAGGGTGGCAAATGCCACCCAAGCTCCAATTTTTATAGAACCAAGCGCACTCATTTTGAGTGTCCGTGATGACCGCGCTCTACCTTTTTGACTGGTAGTTCAAATTCGATAATACCAGCCTTTTCAAACTCAAGAGAAATCTTACGAGTTTCTCCCTCAACCATTTGTTCTGCAAGCTTCATGAACATGACGTGCAAGCCGCCAGATTTAAGCGTTACTTCACCACCTGCTGGAATTTCAAGGCCACCTTCAATCCGGCGCATTTTCATAACGTCGCCTTCCATCTTCATTTCGTGCACTTCAACTTTGCCAGCAAAATCTGCCTTACCGCCAATTAAGCGATCAGTTTCAGACCCGTTGTTCTGGATCATCATGTAACCTGCAGATACAGGTGCATTTGGTGGTGTTGCACGAATGATTGGGGACATGATTTTAAGATCACCAATCGTCACAGTTTGCATATCGTGTTTACTATGACCGTGATGGCCCGCATGCGCGTCAACTGCTGCTTTGATCAAAATGCCGGGAGCTGGTCTTTTCAGATCATGAGGATCCTGACCTTCGGCTGGAATTTCACTCCATGAAAGTTCACCATCCGCGCAGTTTTGAACAACAGGAATGAAGAGTTTTTTGTCTTGTTGAAGTGAATCAGTAAATCGGGCGCGGAATATAAATTCGTCATAATGCGCGTTTTCAAGTTCACCGCCAGACCAAATGATTTCTTTAACGCCTGATGTGACCTTACGTCCGTGGTTTTCGTATGTAGCTGTATAATCGCCGGTGATAGTTTCAAGTGACCAACCTGCTTTAGGCATTGGTTTAACGGAAATAATCCCTTCTGGAATTGTAATGGTTACCTTCTGTGTTGATTGTCCATCACATCCATGACCGATACGTACAGCTAGTCTTTGATAAGTGTTCACACTCGCTTCTTTGACATCAAATGTTGCATGCGCATTTGCTGGTGTCATAAATGCTGATGTTGAAAGAGTGGTGATAAGCGCTGCTGCACTTAGTTTTGAAATAATTTGTTTCATCATAATCTCCGCAGACATTGATCAAACGTCATTGATCATATGCCTTGATAAATATTTTAATTTTAAAAAATTGGTGCCCTGCTGCGCGCTCAAGATGTTGATCGGAAGCGATAAGGGGCTGAATATTTATATGACGAGATTTGGTGGTCCGGTAGGAGGTGTGCCGGCTAACTTAATGGTCTTGGCCAGTTCGAATTTGCGTCGTGGTGTAATGATAAAATCAATCTCATTAATGGCCACTGCAAATGTTTGGGAACGCTCAGGAATGATAATAGCGTTTGCGATTGTACAATCGGGACAACCTTGTAGCGTGCTATTTTTATCGTCACCCTCTCCGCCAAAACAGATAATTGGGATTGAGCCGTCCGGGAGAGCATAGGCTGCAAGTTCTACATCTGCAGCCATCGAGGATGTAATAACAGGTCGATGCGCAACGCCAATCCATATCATCGCAAAAATGCTGATGATGGAAATGAGATTGCAAATATGACGACGCGTATTCATCAATTATTCCGTCTTTGGGACATGAGACTCACCAATAACGTTTGGGTAAGGTGTTAGCAACAATCCGATTTGTCGCAGTCCTAAATTGTCCATTTTAAAGAGCTGTTACAAACTTGCTGATATGGCTTTAACGCCACTCTGTGTTTCATAGATCTCAATGTTGACGCCATAAGTTTCTGCCAGTTGTGGTGAATTAAAAACTTTCATTGCTTCACCATCTTCAATAATCCGTCCCTCGCGCATTAAAATTAGTCTGTCTGCGTATCGCGCTGCTAAATTTAAATCATGAAGCGCTACGAACGTTGTGATGTTTCTTTCATGGGTTACTTTACGAACCGTTTGCATGATCTGTAATTGGTGTTTTAAATCAAGAGCACTTGTGGGTTCGTCTAACAAAAATACTTCGGGTTCTCGCACAAAGGCTTGCGCTAAAGATGTCATTTGCTGCTGTCCGCCCGATAAGTCGCTGATATAGGTTTGCGCTAGGTGATCTATATTGAGCTGAGCTAACATGGCTGACACGGTATCAATATCGTCTTGTTTCACTTTCCAGCCATGCATGTGTTTTTTGGCCAAAAGGATAGTTTCAAAGACTGTTAGAGCTGCATTGCTTGAGAAGAATTGGGGGTTAAAACACACACGTTGGCTCCATGCTGCTTGCCCAACATTCTGAAGCGTTTTTCCATCAAGCATTACACTACCGCCAGCAGGTTTTAACAAACCGGCGATACATCTAAACAGGGTCGATTTTCCGGTCGCATTTGGGCCAATAACTGCGATAACTTCACCGGAACGATCAGATGAAATATCAATTTCGTGCAGTACTTTTTTGCCTGGATAATTAAATGAAAGTGATTTGATCTCAAGTTTCATTGCCAGCTTTTCCTTCTAACCGACAGAATTAGACTGATAAAAAATGGTACCCCAATAAGCGATGTTATCATGCCAATTGGATAGACGACGCCCGGGTTAATTGCTTTGCTCAAGATGGATGTTAAGGACATCATCAAGCCGCTGGATATTGCTGACAACGGTAGGAAAAACCTCTGATCTTCTCCAACTATCATTCGTGCAATATGGGGACCTACCAGTCCCACAAATGCGATGGTGCCGACAAACGATACAGCAGTTGCTGCCAACAAAGAGATTAGTATAAGCATTTCAATGCGCAGACGTTTGACGTTTACGCCTAGACTTGCAGCCTTGTCATCGCCCATGCGTAATGCTGTGAGCGCCCAGTTGCGGGACATAAAGTAAGGTACACAGATTGCAAGCATTGCAATGCAGACTGCGATTTTCGGCCAACTTGCTCTCGATAATGAACCCATCATCCAAAACACAATCTGTGTAAGTTGCACTTCAGATGCTGCATATTGCATCAAGGCTAAAAGAGCATTGAAAGTAAACATCAATGCGATACCAACAAGCACCATCGTTTCTGTGGTTACCCCGCGCATGCGGGTAAATGCATAGATAACGAATGATGTAGATAAAGCGACTACAAATGCATTGACAGTGACTAAAAAAGGGCCAGCAAAGGGAATTAGATTTACTTGAAAAACGATTGCTAGTGCTGCACCAAATCCCGCTGCAGAGTAAATCCCCAACGTAAACGGATCAGCAAGGGGATTGTTTAAGATCGTCTGCATTTCGGCACCAGCACACCCGAGCATAGCTCCCACTAAGATTGCGATAATGGCAATGGGTAGGCGTAAGTCCCAGACGATGACATTGGTTTGAACGGACGCGTCTGAGGGGTTGAATATTGCAGATAATACTTCACCGATTGGCATAAAACTTGGGCCCCAGCTCACATCAATAATGAAGCTAACGATGAGTAGAAAAATAGAAAGGAGTATGAAGATTTTTCGCTTGAAAGACCTGAATATAAATTGGGCGCTAGTATCACCCTTTAGCAACTCATCTGTTGCAAATTGCATGTTCATTTTGGATCACTTCCCAAGATAATGAGTGATAGAGATTAGTTTGCAGAACTAACAGTGTTGTCATTATTCGCCGTAATTAACAGGCGCTTGAACTGTTCTCTCCAGCGGTAGTATGTCGTGTCTGTGACGCCAGCATCTTGGCATGCTTTAAACACGCGTGCTCCATTGGCTCGGCTTTTTTCTATTTTTCTAACCAATGATAATGCTTCGGATTTTGAATATTTTTTCAACATAACAGATCCTAAAAAAATGCCAGTCTGCATATAAAATCCAGACTGGCTTCGTTGCGTTGGAAGGGTGTTATTGGAGGGTAGCCCAGAAAACACCGCTTGCTTTTATTGGAAGGAACTTGTCATGTAATTCCTCGAAGGTTTCCACTGGGTCCAGCTCGGTGAACGCGTCTGGGTGAAACCATTTTGCAAATGCTTGCAACGCAACAAAATGATAAGGGCTATTGTAAAATTGGTGATAAACAGTGTGGAAGCGTTTGTTCTTCACTGCTTCCATTGTTGACCAACCATTACGGTCGGCCAGGCCTTTTAGTCTGTCTTGAACAGCCTCGTCTGTGGCATCATAGCCAAGTAAAACGGCAGTCACGGCAGGGCGTGCAACTGACCAGTTTGCACCCGTACCAATGATGATTTCTGGCTTGTCCGCTAGCACAGCCTCAAAGCTTGCATTGCCACGAAAACCTGGAAGTTTGATCGATCCCCAATTTTTACCACCGGCTTCATCGATTAGACGGCCAAGATTGGCACTACCAAAGGTGCTGCAGCAACTATCAGGGTTCCAACCCGCAGCATTTTCAAGGAATACAAGTGGGCGTTCTTCGCTGCCCATGGCGTCAACAACATTGGTCACACGACGCATTTGCTGAATGTAGTAGTCAACAAATTCTTGTGCGTTCTCTTCTTGATCAAATACTCGGCCCAACAATTGTAGGCTTGGTACTGTGTTTTGTGTTGGGCGCTGGCGGAAGTCAACAAAGATAACTGGAATTCCGGCTTTATCGAGGTTTTCGATCACGCCTGTTTCTTGTGCTTTTAGCAAGTTACCTAAGTTTAAGATCACCAAATCTGCGTTTAACGAGATGGCACTTTCAATGCTGAAATCACCTGAATAAGGGCTGCCAAAGTTCTTAATTCCATTTTCGATGCTTGGGAATTTTGCTTTGTATTTTTCAAATGCGTCTGGATCATATTGGATCAGATCATCTTTCCAACCGATCACACGTTCAAACGGGTTTTCACGATCAAGAACAGCGACAGAATAAATCATACGGCCTTCACCGAGGATCACGCGTTCTGCGCCTTTTTTAACCTCAACGGTGCGTCCGGCGATATCCGTTACAGATATCATCTCTTTTTCCATTGCCGACGCTTCGACAACAGACATTGCCATAAAGGCGGACAACATGAGGGGGATAACTCGACCCAAATTAGGGCGAGAAAATTTGATAAACATTGCAATCTCCAATTCGAGTTCAAGGCTCGATTTTAAACTTGAGTAAAATACTCATATTAATAATTGCAAATAAACAAACATGACTATTAGAGTCAAGTTTAAATTGGAAACTTTTTTGAAAAATCAATCAATTGATAAATGCGCAAGACTTCGCTGCGTTGGAATTAGGTCATGGAAGTCATGTGGTTCGACTAACTTGCGGTTTGTCTAACGCGGTTCAGAACCGTCATAAGTCTCGCCAAGTGCATATGGCGCGTGCAATTTTAAACGCGCACCATTGGATGATATGACAGCTAGGACCGTGATCGTTACGATAAATGGCATTGCAGATAAGAGCTGCGATGGAATGCCAATTCCCAGTGATTGCGCAACAAGTTCACCCAATGACACCATGCCAAATAGATAAGCACCCAGAAAAATACGTCCTGTTTTCCATGTGCCAAATACAACGAGTGCAACAGCAATCCAGCCGCGGCCTGCGATCATGCCATCAGCCCATAGTGGTGTATAAATTGTTGAGGCATAAGCACCTGCAAAACCCGCGAGTAATCCACCAAAAGCGACGCTGCCAAATCGGATGAACTTAACGCTATAACTTAAAGCTTCTGCTGCTTTGGGGTTTTCACCTGCAGCACGAATTGCAAGTCCTAGGCGCGTTTTATTAAGGCAATAAGCAATCATAATAGCCAGCAATATTGTGAGATACACGACAATGTTTTGCTGAAACAATACAGGGCCGATAAACGGTAATTCGCTCAGGATAGGTATGTTGATTGGGTTTGGTGGCGTGATGGTCAAGCTTTCATGTTCTTTGCCGATTAAAGCTGAGAGACCCAAACCCAAAATACCCACTGCCAAACCGGTTGCGACTTGGTTCGCCAGAAACGTGATTGAGACGACGGCAAACACAAGTGATACTGCAATACCTGCAAAGCCTGCAATTACAAAGCCAAGTATATGACTGCCTGTTTGGTAAGTAACAACAAAACCAACAGCGGCTGACACTGCCATCATGCCTTCAACACCAAGATTTAACATGCCAGATTTTTCAGCAACTAATTCACCTAAAGCTGCAAGGAGAAAAACCGTAGCAGCGCTCATGGTGCCAGCAAGGAAGAACTCAAGAGGTGTCATGATGATGCACCTCCGACTTGCTCTTGCGGACCCTTTTGGGGCTTTAAGCGATAATTTACAAATGTGTAGCTTGCTAAATAGGTGACGAGCAATAGGCCTTGAAAGATATGTACGGAGCTGATTGGCAAATCTGCTGAGACGAGAGCAATATCGCCGCCGATATGAATGACCGCCAAGAAAAAGGCTGCAAATATAATTCCAATAGGGTGCAACGCCCCTAAATAAGCAACGATAATAGCGGAATAACCATATCCAGATGTGATCGAGCGTTGTAGCTGGCCGATGGGTCCAGCAACTTCACTCATCCCGGCAAGTCCCGCTGCCATTCCTGCAATAAGAAGGCTTTTCCAAACGGCTCCTCTTGAACTAAAGCCTGCATATGTGGCAGCTTGTGGAGCAAGCCCACCAACTACCAATTGAAACCCACCAAAACGTTTTTCCATATAGACCCAAGCAAAGATCGTGAACAAAATTGGGATGACAAGCGAATAGTTTAAACGGAAGCCAAAAATGATGGGTGGAAACAAAGCCGCATCTTGAAACATAACGGTTTGCGGGAAGTTAAAACCCATTGGATCTTTCCATGGACCGAGCAATAGATAATATAAAATTTGCAACGCAACGGATGTCAGCATCAGTGTGACCAATATTTCATTGGCGTTATATTTGGTTTTTAAAAATGCAGCGATTGCGGCCCAAGCCATGCCGCCTAGTGCACCAAGAATGATCATTGCTGGTAATAAAAATATCGAGTGTGAATCTGTTAAAAACACAGGTACAGAACCAGCTGCGATTGCGCCCATGATCATCTGACCTTCAGCGCCAATATTCCAAATTTTAGCGCGAAAGCCAATCGCAAGCGCTTGCGCAATTAAAAGCAGCGGGCCGAATTTTAGAAAGATTTCTGATATTGAATAGGCGCTTTCAAAAGGTTCAATGAAGAAAGCGTAAAATGTCAGTCCGACAGATTTTCCCTGTAAAAGCAACATAATACCACTTAACAAAACGGTGATTGCAATCGTTATGAAAGGCACTGCCATCATAACGCGTCTTGAAGGCGTTACACGACGTTCAAATTCAAACTGCATGTTCAGTTTCCTCCCGCGTTTCGCCGATCATATATTCACCAATTTCATCTGGTGTTACATCGCTTGTTGTAAGCGAAGGTGATAGCCGACCACTGCGCAGAACATAAATACGATCCGTGATTTCAAACAATTCTTCCAGCTCTTCTGAAATGACTAATATCGCCACACCACTTTCGCGCAGGCTGATGAGCTTTTGCCTGATTTCGTTGGCGGCACCCACATCAACGCCCCATGTTGGTTGCGACATGAATAACAATTTTGGTGCCAGCATTAACTCCCGACCAACCAGGAACTTTTGTAAGTTACCGCCAGAAAGTGAATTTGCAGCAGCCGATGTGCCGGAACATTTGACCTTAAAATCAGCAATGCATCTTTGAGTAAACTGAGTGACAACATTGTTTTGGATAAAACCGTTTTTAAGCATTCCATCTTTAAACGCTGTAAGGAGGCTGTTTTGATTAAGGCTCATAGGTGGCACAGCACCACGACCTAGCCTTTCTTCAGGAACAAAGGAAAACCCTAAATCTCGACGACTTGTGACATTTTTATCAGTGACGGTTTGCCCTAGTATCTCAATGGATGAGGGAGGTAAATCTCGTCTTAAATCCTCACCTGATATTAACCGTCCAAGCTCTTGTTGACCGTTTCCCGAAACACCCGCGATGCCGACAATTTCACCACCAAAAACGGATAGGTTTATATCCTTAAGTTCAGGTCCAAAAGGATCAGAATTTTTCGCAGATAAATTGGTGATTTTAAGAGCAGCGTTTTCGCTTTTGTTTGTGCTTTGACGCTGTTCGATCTTAGGGATGTCACGCCCAATCATCAATGTTGCTAATTCGTGCGCGCTTTTCTTGTTCGGATCAATGATACCTGTGACCTTGCCATTGCGCAAAATGGTTGCTGTGTCGCAAAGCTCGCGAATTTCTTCCAATTTGTGAGAAATATATAATATTGCAACGCCGTTGTCTTGGAGTTTGCGTAGCGCATCAAAGAGTGAGCGAACATGTTGCGGCGGCAGCACGGATGTTGGTTCGTCTAAAATAAGCAGTTTTAAATCTTGCAATAAGCAGCGGATGATCTCGACGCGCTGACGTTGCCCAACCGATAAGGAATTGACCATTGCGCTTGGCTCGATCTCGAGCTGGTATTCACGGCTCACCTGTTTGATCCGTTCGATGAGTTCGCTGCGTGATCCTTTAATGGTCAGCGCAATATTCTCAACTACGGATAAAGTTTCAAACAGTGAGAAGTGCTGGAATACCATGCCGATACCGAGCTCACGAGCAATGGATGTGTTCCAGTGATCAATCTTATGGCCTTGCCAATATATCTCACCTGCATCAGGTGGAACCACGCCATAGGCAAGCTTCATAAGCGTGGATTTACCGGCGCCATTTTCACCCAATACAGCGTGAATGGAGCCTGGGGATAAGTCAAGATCAACCGCATCATTGGCAACTAATGAACCATAAATTTTAGAAAGGCCTCGCAAAGATAAAAGCGAGGATTGATCATTATGCATTGCGACTAACTTTCGTTCATCCATCGATGGGTGAAATGCCCCGATAAATCTTACCGGGGCATTTTATTATTATTTCGGTAGCGGTGAGTTAACACCTTCTACATGCCAATCGATGCCTAGAATTGCTCCGTCTTCTAGACGTGAACCTGCTGCAACAATTTCTTCACCTGCTTGGTTGAGAATTGGACCATCATAAACGTGACGTGCACCAGATGCGATTTCAGCTTCAACAGCTTTGATCTTTGCCATCATGTCTGCGCTGATGTCTGAGTTCCAGTCTTCGCTGACAACAACGTTTTCTTTCATGCCAAGCCATTGGTTTTGACCTTCAAAATTACCTGCCATGTGTGCTTCTACTGATGCAGTGAAGAACGGTGCCCAATCTGTTTTAACAACACCAAGGTATTTTGTTGGTGCGTATTCTTTCATGGAGCTGTTGAGGTTAAACACGTATGCGCCTTCCTCTTCACCCACCGAAACAACAGATGGTGTATCTTGTGCATTAGAGAATAGTACATCAGAGCCTTGAGCGATCAACGCTTTTGCAGATGCTTGTGCTTTTGCCGGATCAAACCAAGAGTTAATCCAAATCACGTCAACAGTAATTTCAGGATCAATTGAGCGTGCGCCAAGTGTGAAACCATTTATAGTTGAAATGAGTTCAGGGATCGCAAAAGCTGAAACCACACCAAGCTTCTTCGTTTTAGTAAGTTCAGCTGCAGCCATGCCCATCAAATAGGCACCTTCAAAATATTTCGCTGTGAATGGTGAGAAGTTTTTTGCTGTTTTGTAGCCTGATGCGTGAATGAATGTCATATCAGGATTACGCTGAGCGAGCTTCAGCCCGCCGTTCATGTAACCAAATGAACCAAGCAACAAGAATTTGTTTCCATCACCAACCATTTTATTCATAATACGGTCAGCGTCAGGTCCTTCTTGAATGTTCTCAACGATGTTAAGATTTACTTTGTCGCCGTATTTTTCTTTGACTGTATTAAAGCCTTCGACAAGCGCATGTGACCAGCCCACATCAGCAATTGGTGATGGGAGTAAGACGCCGATGTCAAGATTTTCGGCTTTTGCTGTAGCGCCAAAACTTACCGCTGTAACTGCGGCTGCAAGCGCGACTTTTTTCAAATTTTTAAATGAGGGTTTCATCTTAAATTTCTCCAGTGTTAAATTTATTGATTATAGATAACGCGTTCCACATGCGCTGATGCATCTGCCACCAACTTGCCTTCGTCAAGGCCAATTAATTCACCGTTACGCCAGACGATTTTTCCATTGATGATGGTTAAATCGACAGATGTTCCAATGCCAAGTTTTGGTATGAGGCTTTCTGGATCATGACGCGCACCGACATATTCCAGCTTATTTATATTGATGGCGAAAAGATCTGCTGCCATGCCCTCTTTCAGCATGCCAATGTCGGATCGGCCCAAACAATCTGCACCGCCGCGCGTTGCAAAGTTTAAAAACTCTTTTGGTTGCGGCACGACAAAATCATGATTGCTGGCCACTAATGCCTGTAGCATATATGAGCTGTGGATGCAGTGCATGAGGTTTGAGTTGTCATTGGATGCGGCCCCATCAACACCCAGGCTTATGCGGACGCCCTTTGATGCCATTTCAGCAATTGGAGTGACCTCTGCACCGACGAGATACACAGGCTCGGGGCAATGCGAGACGCCTGTTTTGGTGCTTGCGAGTTTGGCGATTTCAGCACTGTTTAACTCCCAACAATGGGCAAGCCATACATCGTTTCCTAAAAAGCCTATATCTTCGCACCAATCAACAGTGCGCATGCCGCTACGTTCGCGCATAACTTCGCTTTCACCTTCACCTAAATGCGTGTGAAGCAGCACGTTTTTATCGCGGGCAAGTTGGACCGATTGCACAAAAGTTTCTTTATAAGAATTAACAGGCTGGCATGGTGCAACAGCAACTTGACGCATCGAGAATTTATCTGCGTCGTGATAGCTATCAATTAAGCGCTCGCAATCTGAGATAAATTCATCGGTCGTTTCGAGCATTTCATCAGGGATAGTGCTGCCTTCAGATTTAGGTAATGTGTTGCCGCCACGCCCTGCATGAAAGCGCATACCTAACAATTCAGCAGCTTCAAATTGGCGATCAATAATATTTTTACCTGCATGGCGAGGGAAATTGTATTGATGGTCAAATGCTGTCGTGCACCCATGTTTAATCAATTCAGCCATTGCAACAACAGAAGATTGATAAAAGCATTCTTCATCAAGGCGCGAGAATACTGGATAGATTAAGTCAAGCCATTCAATAACGGAGTATTTTGTCCAATCAAGATGAGCATTATTGCGCACAAAACACTGAAAAAAATGGTGGTGCGTGTTGATTAAACCTGGATAAATAAAATGACCAGATGCATCAATTATCTGCGTATCTTCTGGTAATTGATCAATCGCAATATCTACTTCGATTTTATAGATTTCACGGTCTTTAATCAGCAGGTCACAGTTACGATAAATGCGTCCCTCATCATCGCATGTTACAATTGCTTCGCAGGATTTGAGTAAGATGTAACTCATTTGCCTACTCCTGCAATTGAAGGTTTTTGTGCGCCATGATCAACTTCGTGATCTTTAAGTTCGTGCATGGCATAAATTCCCGGCATCGGTATGAAACCATCCAAAGATTTGATTGCATATATCCAATTGCGAATGGCAGGATATTCATCGTGATCCAATCCGATGTTTGCGCCCACATCTGGGCTTAAGGCTACGTATGGAAAGCAAGCAATATCTGCGATGGTTGGATTTGGACCAGTTAAAAAGCGATTGCCGTCAAAGGATTGTTCTGTGAGGTGGGCTTCTATTTTGCGAAGAGCAGCTCGCCCACCTTTTACAACTTTATCTTTATCAATTGGCGTCTGAAACAGCGCGTTTAAGCGTCCTTGACCGATAGTTGAGGTTAAATCGCCGGCAAATCCCATCCATTGGAGAATTTGGGTTTGGGTAGAGATATCATCTTTGGGCCACCAATGATCGGGTGCATCAAAGTACTTCGCCAACCAAAAAAGCATGGCTGAGGTTTCGCTCAAAACCATGTTATTTGTTTTCAAAAGAGGAAGTGTACCTGCTGGAGAGATCTGCAGCATTTTCTCAGATTTATGTTCAGCTGATGGATAAAACTCCACTGCGACGCGGTCATACTTGATACCTAAAATGCTCGCAAACAAGCGGATTTTATAGCAATTGCCCGATAGAGCATAATCATACAATGTGAAATTCATTCCGCTGCCACCGAATTACTTGCTTCCGACGGAGGGGTGGTTGGATTTAACAGTGCGCCGTAAAGTGCTCCACGTCTTTTGAGCCAACGTCGATATGCGATTGAAGTTAGATCCGCACGCGTTGGAATTTCCATTTTGGGATCAAGCGGCAATTTGGTTGGAACTTGGTTTTCCAATATGGATCTATCTTGTAAAAAGATGAGTTGTTGAAATTCGATCATTTCAGCCATTGTGCTGTCATCATCGTAAAGCGCCATCCATGGCCAAACATCGCAGGTTTCTTCGTCAATTGGCTGAACAAAAATAGCAATGACATCCTGAACGTCATCACGCGTTGGGCAAGTTTTATATAGAATTGCGTTCATCGGCGATGGCACACGATAGACATAGTCTGTGATGATGCCATCACTGGCAGATTTTGCAGCTTGAGGCTGGAAAAATTTTACTTTTGTGGCAATTACTTCATCTTTTTCATCATCGATATCAACTGAATAAGGCGCGACTTCAGTGTGCGGTTCAGACCCTAAAATATCGGTGTGTACAAAGGGGAAATGGGCAATGTCTAGAAAGTTCTCAACGGCCCGCAATGGAGAGCATCTGACGCGGACAACGCCGCATGGGACAAATCTACGGTCTTTTTCATCTGCTTCTGGAACATCAAACAGCTGTTTGGGTGTCTGTGAAGGGCTAGTCCAAAGGTGATCATAGGCTTCTTTAATCAACCAGTTTTCATTCTCACAGGTGACGGTTATCTCACCGTCTTGTTTTCTTGAAAGTTTGATATCCATTCCCAAGAGGCGAGTCTGCCGAACATCAGGATATGTTGGAATGCTATCAAGCATGCCAACTGGATACCAATATTGTTTTGCTTGATCTAACGCGTTCACGATACTGCCACCTCATATTGCTTCTCAGCCTTACTGCGAAGTTTTTCTAAAATATGTGACATTTGTTTCTTGGTCTGGGTAGACGTTTCGCCATCCAGCATGGAATGTATTGAGCAAGACTGGTTGGGTAACTCTTGAAAAAATAGATGAAGGCTGGTTTCGGGGTCTTTAAAATTAATTGTCCAATGGTCGTTGTTCAGTTCTGCAACGCGGTAACTTATTTGCTCGCTCTCACCCATTGAAAAATCGGTTGAGCGCAAAACGGTGTGTACATTTTCTTTCGGGCAGCCAAGACTAATCGAACGAAGTGGTGTTAAGTCTTTGTCGATGGATGGTTCTGTCGAATTATCATCAATGCTGACCCAAATTAGCCCACCTTTTTCCATGGAGTAAAATTGTTGGGCTTTGATTGTTTCAGGGGGCTCTAGTTCTGGATGGGCCGGGATATATCGGCAGGTGGCTTTTTTGTCATAGTGCCAGCCGTGATAGACGCATGCCAATGCTTCACCGCGAACAAATCCATGGGATAGGCGCATGCCTCGATGCGGGCATCTGTTGTCCCATGCAGACAGGACGCCGGATTTGCTGCGCCAAACCACGAGGTCTTGTTCATGGACAATAGCGCGCATGACACGACCATTCGGCAAATTTTGACTTAAACCAATAGCGACATTAGTCATTTGAAATCCTTGATGAAACCACGCGTAATAACTTTTGTTGATATTACAGTTTCATCCATCCCCATATTATAATCGGCTGAAACTTACCCACAGATGATTGTCCGTGTCCAGAGCAATATGCGAATAAATTCACCATGCAAAATATTGCGCAAATTTTAGGCAAGCGGGTTTATGTGTCATTTTATGATCGCTTAAGCAATGACAATGCTATCAACGGTTGATTCCAGTGGGCCAAGGCTACATGCTATTTCAAATGCGTCGATGAGGATTGGGTGCCCTGATGCAGATAATTCCATTAACGATGAACTAGCGGTTTTTACCTCAAGATCTACATCCAGAATATCTGCGCGGTGTTGAATCCACTTTTGGAAATTGATTTCCTCAAAATCACCGACCATTTTAAAATTCTGTGTGATTATTTGTTGCATGAGGAGGCCCTTTCAATCGGGAAATTATCATGAAAGTTTTAAAAGGCAATATGATGAGAGCTCAAAGTGTCGATTTGGCAGGCATGCATTACAATTGCAAAGCTCGCGGATAAAAGACAATTACCTATTTAATATAGAAGCCAGACTTTGCTTTGTTTGCGTGTGGTTTTTTAGGTCGAGGCCTGAATGGAGATCAACGATATGGCTTTTCATTATTTTCTCAGCCGCTTGCGCATCGTTTTCGGAAAATGCATCTAAAAGCGCATGATGGGAATGGCTTTCGCATGTTGTATCAAGCCGTTTCCAGTAAAGCGCTATGATCAATGAAGACCTAGAAATGAGGGATCTTACGATTTTGCTAAAGACATCATGTTCGGCGATATCGGCGATGATCACATGAAAGAAACCCGATAGTGATAATGCTTCACCTTTATCGCCAGCAGCAATAGCTGCATGCTCTGCTTCTATGTGATTGTGGAGAATGTCGATGTCTTTTGGTGTGATGATTTTGGCGGCCATGCCTGCAACGCGAGGTTCGATGAGTTCGCGCGCTTCAAAAACTTCCTGCGCTTCTTTAATAGAGGGCTGGGCGATAAAAGCGCCTCTGTTTTTCTCAATAGTGACGAGCTGAGAATGAGAGAGCGCCTGTAATGCAGTTCTAACAATCGTCCGACTTGCGCCGAACAAATCGCCGACTTCATCTTCTGATAGCTTCACCCCTGGCAATAGGTTGTGCGATATAATAGCTTTTTGCAGTTCAATATAGATATCTCTAGCCTTACCCTCAGGCAGGTCGGTTAGGTTTTGATAGTGTGATGCGCGCGCGCCCATGGGTATCCAGATACTATTTGGTGATGAGTTTTTTCTTATGACCACAGCTAATCCAAACTGTCAACAATATCAATTCTATATTGTATACAATCTTTAATCATATTGTATAAATTTTAGGCATTCTATATCTTTTTGTAAGTCGTCAGAATTCTCGTCTATTTTTAAAATGAAATAAAATCAGTAGCTTAAGTTGTTTTTTCTTCACTTGGCACACTTCATGCAACACGACAACCATCGAAGTTGCAGAGGCGCTATGAACAACAATACTGAATTAGAACTGGTGGCACTTACCAAATTATATGGTGACGTAAAGGCCGTTGATAACATTGGACTTAAAATTCCCCAGGCGAGTTACACCTGTCTTTTGGGACCGTCTGGCTGTGGGAAATCATCAACTTTGCGCATGATCGCAGGGCATGAGATTGCGACCGATGGCGATATCATTCTGGGCGGTAAAAATATCACTAATCTTGCACCTGCAGAACGCGGCACTGCGATGATGTTTCAAAACTACGCGCTGTTTCCGCACCTCAGCGTTTTAGACAATGTCGCTTTCAGCATGAAAATCAAAAACATTGACAAAACTGAGCGTCATCAAAAGGCGAAAGAAATGCTCGAACTGGTCGATATGGATCAGTATGCCGAGCGCTTTCCCGAGCAGCTTTCAGGGGGGCAACAACAGCGTGTCGCGCTAGCGCGTGCGTTGATAACTCGGCCATCCATCCTTTTACTCGACGAGCCATTGTCTGCCCTGGATCCCTTTTTGCGACTTAAGATGCGTGTGGAGTTGAAGAAACTGCAGCGGAGCTTGGGGATCTCATTTGTACACGTTACGCATTCGCAAGACGAAGCTATGGCTTTGGCGGATAATATCGTTGTGATGCATGATGGCAAAATCGAACAATCCGGCTCACCCATTGATGTTTTTAATGAGCCTGCAACGGAATTCATCGCAAAGTTTATGGGCGGACATAATGTGATTTGTCGTGACGGGCAGCTTCAAGCGATCCGCAGCGACAAAATCGTTGTTTCAAGAAAACCAAAAACTGCAAAAGACATTGCTGCCAACTGTGCTGGTAAAATTGAAGAGATCGAATATCTCGGTACCAATGTACAGGTTTCTGCAAGAGTTGATGAATTTGGCGAAATTACTGTCAATTTATCAGACCAAACTTTTTTCCAAAGCCCATTTGAAATCGGTGACGCCGTTTATCTCAGTTGGAAGACTGCAGATGTCCGGATGTTGCCGAATTAAGTGAAGATAGGCCTTTGGAGTTTAAGGCCAAAACCAAAACTAAAGCCAAAACCAAAACTAAAAAAGGATTGAATATGACAACAGAAAATAAAAAAACTGGTCTATCCAGACGGTCGCTCCTTAAGGGAACAGCTGCAACAGCGGGTGCTGCGATTGGATCTGGAGCTATTACAGGCTTTCCAACTATCTGGGCGCAAAACATCAAAAATGTAACTTTGCGCCAGTTTGGTACAGGCGTTTCAAACTTGAATGATGTTGCAACGAAAGTGAAAGAAGACTTGGGCTTCACGCTTGAAATGACAGCGCTTGATAGTGACAGCGTAACACAACGTGCCGCAACGCAACCAAAAAGCTTTGACATCGCAGATATCGAATACTGGATTTGTAAGAAGGTCTGGCCAACAGGCAATCTTCAAGCCATGGACGTTTCAAAGATCAAAAATTACGATAAAATTGCGGGTACGTTTACATCTGGTAAATTGACGCCAACAAGTGAAATTGCGCAAGGTACAGCGCCGCACACCGTTGGTTTTACAGATAGTGTTGATGGTAAATCTTTTGCCAAAGAGCAAACGGGTTGGATGACACTCATCCCAACAATCTACAACGCTGATACGCTTGGTATTCGCCCTGACCTTATCAATCGTCCGATTGATACATGGGCTGAATTGCTTAATCCTGAGTTTAAAGGCAAAGCGTCAATTTTAGATATTTCGTCAATCGGTATCATGGATATGGCAATGGTTGTCGAAGCTATGGGTGATTACAAATATGGCGATAAGGGCAATATGACTAAAGAAGAGATTGATATGACATTCAAGATCTTCACTGAAGCTAAAAAGGCTGGTCAGTTCCGCGCATTCTGGAAATCATTTGATGAATCGGTCAACCTTATGGCGTCTGGCGAAGTGGTTATTCAATCTATGTGGTCACCTGCAATTACTGCCGTACGTTCAAAAGGTATTCCTTGTGTTTATCAGCCGCTTAAAGAAGGTTATCGCTCTTGGGGTGGTGGACTTGGTTTGTCGGCTAACTTATCTGGCATCGAGCTTGAAGCAGCATACGAATATATCAACTGGTACTTATCTGGTTGGGTCGGTGGCTACTTAATGCGCCAAGGCTACTATTCAGCTGTTCCTGAAACTTCAAAGAACTTCATGTCTGAAGACGAGTGGGGCTTCTGGTACGAAGGAAAGCCGGCTCAAGGTGATATCTTAAACCCACAAGGTGTGGTGATGGAAAAAGCCGGTGCTGTGCGTGATGGCGGTTCATTCATTGATCGCATGGGCGCTGTTGCTTGCTGGAATTCGGTTATGGATGAGAACCAATACATGGTTCGTAAATGGAACGAATTTATCGCCGCTTAAGATATTTAGTTGGCCTCGCAGGATCGTCTTGCGGGGCTGAACCTTTTGAAATTTCGTTCGGATCAAGTGTTTCATGTATAAGTTTTTCGCACAAAAGAATAATCTGATTGGTTGGATGCTTGCATCGCCTTTATCTTTGGTGCTGGTCTTCTTTCTCATTTGCCCGATCATTATGATCGTAATTGTGAGCTTTTGGGGGGCGACTGAATTTTCAATTTATCCGGCTTTTCAGTGGGATAATTACGAGTTTTTATTTTCGTCACCCGTGACCTATTCAGTGTTTTTTAAAACCTTCATGTACGCATTTATTACATGGGTCATTACACTGATTATTGGTTTTACGATTGCGTATTATTTAGCCTTTCATATCAAAAGCCTGACCTGGCAGATCGCGCTGTTTTTGTTGTGCACGATCCCATTTTGGACATCTAATATTATTCGGATGATTTCATGGATTCCGTTTTTGGGGCGTAATGGAATAGCCAATGAAACCCTTTTGGGATTGGGGCTTATCAGTGAGCCTGTCGAGTGGTTATTGTTCTCTGATTTTGCTGTTATTCTCGCCTTTGTTCATCTTTATACGCTGTTCATGGTGGTGCCGATTTTTAATACCATGATGCGCATCGATCATAGTCTTTTAGAGGCTGCAAGGGATGCTGGCGCGAGCGGTTTTCAAACCCTTGTCAATGTCATCATTCCGCTTTGCAAGCCTGGTATTATGATTGGCTCAATTTTTGTTGTCACGCTGGTGATGGGCGATTTTATTACTGTTCGATTTATGAGTGGATCACAATCGGCAAATGTTGGTCGCTTAATTTCTAATGATGTCGGATTGCTGCAATATCCATCGGCGAGCGCAACGGCTGTGGTCCTTCTGCTTACCGTACTCATTACAATTGGGATTATGTTGCGATTTGTAAATATTCGGAAGGAGCTTTGATATGGAGCGCCGTAGTCTTTCCTTTTACGTTTTAACCTTCGTTTTCGCGCTTTTCATTCTGTTCCTTTATGGGCCAACAATTACGATTGCTATTCTGTCTCTTCAAGGCCCTAATGGTGGGCTGACATTTCCGATGAATGGTATGTCACTGCATTGGTTCTATAATCTTTTTGAGCAGCAGGCTGTTGGCGATATCTGGGGATCCTTTCGGAGATCGTTTGCCCTTGGGTTTTTGGTAATGATTATCACAGTGGTTGTTTCCGTGATGGGCGGTTTGGCTTTTCGTAAAAAATTTAAAGGTTCAGGAATTGTCTTTTACCTTGTCATTACCAGCTTAATCATACCCTCGATCTTAATCTCGCTGGGCGTTGGATTGATTTTCAATCAACTCGGCTGGGATGTGCATTGGTCAACGTCTGGTTTGGGGTCGCAGCTAACATGGACATTGCCGTTTGGGCTATTGATCATGTTTGCTGTGTTTAACAGGTTTGATAAGTCTTATGAGGAAGCTGCGCGAGATCTTGGCGCCAGCCCTTGGCAGACAATTCGTTATGTGGTTCTGCCCATCATCGGACCAAGCCTGATCGGTGTTGCACTCTTTGGCTTCACACTTTCCTATGATGAATTTGCAAGAACACTTTTAACGGCCGGGTCTTACAACACTTTGCCGCTTGAAATTTTTGGAATGACAACAAATGTCACAACACCTGTGCTCTACGCGCTTGGCACACTGACCACGGTCTTTTCCTTTGCCATGATAGGTACGTTTTTAGGCGTTGCTGTTTACATGCAAAAGCGCAAAAAGCGCCTTGGTTCAGATGCCCATAGCGGGATGATCTAAGATATGGACATCCTTGTTATCAACCCTAATACGACCGCATCTATGACAACATCAATTGGTGTTGCCGCTAAAGAAGCAGCAGCGGACGGCACAGAAATTATTTCGGTTAATCCTGTTGATGGACCGAAATCAATTCAGGGACCTGAGGATGGTAAGGCGGCACTTCCAGGATTGTTTGAGGTTTTTGATGAGAAATCTGATGCGTATGATGCGGTGATCATTGCCTGTTTTGATGATACCGGTCTGATGGAATTGCGCGCACGTGCGAGTATGCCAGTGATCGGTATCGGGGAAGCTGCGTTTCATGTCGCGATGCTGCTGGGTTTAAGGTTTTCAGTTGTTACAACACTGGATGTGTCGGTTCCTGTTATCCAAGGAAACTTGGAGAGTTATGGTTTTGATCAGAGATGCGCGAAGGTGCGTGCATCGGGAATTCCTGTTTTGGATTTAGAGGCGGATGATCATACTGTCAAAAATACTTTGCGGGATGAAATTGCTCGGGCCTTTGATGAGGATGACATCGATAGTGTCGTTTTAGGTTGTGCCGGGATGGCGAAGATGGCCGCCGAGCTGACCCAAGAGTTTGGTAAACCGGTTATAGATGGGGTCCAAGCTGCGGTGCAATTATGTGAGATCACACAACATCATACCGTTCGATCACGATCTACCTCTCCTTTGGAAAGTGCGAGCTGATGGAATTTCGCTTCTTTGAGATATACCGAGAGCCAGAATATCTCTTTTTATTAGCTGAAGGTGTTGGAACAAGTATTTTTATTACACTACTTGCTGGGGTATTTGGCTTCATATTAGCGACTTTTCTGGCGTTAAGTCGATATTGGGAAGTCCCGGTGATTAAGTATATCTCTGCTGGCTATGTGGAGTTTATTCGTAACACGCCGCTTATAGTGCAGATGTTTTTTGTCGCTTTTGGTTTGCCGCTTCTACTTGGGTATGAATGGCCATTTTGGGCGCATGCGGTGTTTGCGCTGACATTAAATTTCTCAGGCTATTTTGCAGAGATTTTGCGGTCTAGTTTTCGCTCGATCTCCCATCATCAAAATGAAGCAGCGGCTTCGTTGGGATTGCCGCCTCGTACGACGTTTTGGAAAGTACTGTTTCCCCAAGCAATTGCTGTGAGTTTTCCATCGTTAAACAGCCAGTTCATTTTCTTATTTTTAACGACGGGAATTATTTCAGAAATTGGTGTGCGTGATCTTACATATGCGGGATTATTTATCGACAGTCGTACGTTCAGATCGTTTGAAGTCTTTATCACGCTCACCTGTCTTTATATAGGTATTGCTGTGAGCTTTAAAGCATCGCTCGCATGGCTTCATGACAAATTATTTCCATGGACGGCTTTGCGATGAAGGACATCTTTATTTCAGCTTTTGGTAAACCCTATGGCATCGTGTTGTTCCAGCTCATAGAAGCAACGCAATATACAATCTATCTTTCTTTGATTGCCTTTATTGGCGGAGGGTTGATGGCACTGTTTATCACGCTCATGCGTATTACACCCGATAAACGTTTCAACAAGATAGCGATCGGTTATATCTGGCTTTTTCAGTCTACACCGCTTTTAATGTTGTTGTTCCTGTTGGGCTTGGGCGCGCCTCGCTTGTTAAATGTTGATATCGATCCTTGGTATGCGGCAAGCATTGCGCTGATAGTTTATGCCAGCGCTTATATTGCCGATGTCTGGCGCGGCGCTATTCAATCTCTGCCTGTTGGGCAATGGGAAGGCGGCAAAGCGCTCGGCTTTAAATTTTTTAGAACTTTACGTCTCATCATATTCCCGCAAGCTTTTAAAATTTCAATACCGCCGACAGTTGGCTTTATGGTGCAAATTATTAAGGCCACATCACTGGCTTATATTATTGGGTTTCATGACCTAATGGCAATTGGCAAGCGTTGGGCTAATGCACCAGTTGATGGTACTGAGCCCTTCATCATTTTTCCGCTTATGGCATTTATCTATTTCGGGCTTTGTTTTCCCTTGGCGCAACTTGCGCGTCACTTGGAAACCAGAGCCAGTCTACCTGGTCGCATTTCCTCTCCCAAAACTTAGCTGAACACAAAGGAGATACCTATGTTCAAAAAACTAAAACTTATATTGTCGGCCGCTGCATTTATTGTTGTTGGAACTGTTGGACAGGCCCATGCCGAGCTTTCTGACATTCTATCAAATGGTACCATTAAAATTGCGATACCTGAGAATTTCCCACCCTTTGGATCGCTAGGTGCTGAAGGTGAATATGTCGGTTATGATGTTGATGTTGCCAAACTAATTGCAGAAGATTTAGGTGTAGATCTTGAATTGGTTCCGGTGACATCAAAACAACGAATTCCGTTTTTGGAGACCGATAAGGTTGATTTGGTTATCTCATCCATGGGGGCTAATCCTTCACGGGCGAAATCAATTTGGTTCTCTTCGGCCTATGCACCGTTCTTTTCAGGGGCGTTTGCAAAGTCTGATGTTGAAATTTCATCTGTTGCAGATCTTGCTGGAAAGAAAGTTGGTTTGACCGGCGGTACGCTTGAAGATTTGGAGATCACAGACACAGCACCAGAAGGAACTGAAATCATTCGATTTGGCGATAATGCCGCGTCTTTGTCAGCGTTTTTGTCAGGTCAAGTTGATGTTTTGGTGACGGGTAATACGGTTGCTGCAAAGCTGTCTGCAGATAATCCAGATCTTTCGATTGAAACCAAATTTATCATCAAGGAATCTCCTGCATTTATGGGCCTAAAAAAGGGTGATATTGATTTGCTGCAATGGGTCAATGTCTTCATTTTGCATAAGAAGCTTGGTGGCGATCTAAACGTCATGTCTGAAAAATGGTTGGGTCAGAAGCTGCCACCTTTACCAAGCCTATAGATTAGATTTAGAGCCCCTTGCTGATATTTCTTGCATCGCGCAAGGGGCTTTTCATGTTATGAAGCGTCGTATGGATATTAGAGCTGCTACACCATCTGAATTTGAAATAGTTACTAAATGGGCTGCCGATGAAGGTTGGAATCCAGGGCTTAATGATCTCGAGGCTTTTTATGCGGCAGATCCTGAAGGCTTTCTCATTGGTCTAATTGATGGAGAGATAGCCTGCTCTATTTCGGTGGTTAAATACGGCAATGACTATGGATTTCTAGGGTTTTACATTGTTCATCCAAATCATCGCGGTAAAGGATTTGGTTTGCAAATTTGGAACGCTGGGATGGCGCGCCTGGCTGGGCGAACAATTGGTCTTGATGGTGTTGTTGAACAGCAGGATAATTATCGCAAAAGCGGTTTTAAATATGCTTATGACAATATTCGTTATCAAGGGGTTGTTTCAAAACCAAAGCTGACTTTATTAAAAACTGCTCATCTTGGGTTGGAAATCCGACCTGTGATAGAAGATGATTTTAACCAGATCTTGGCTTTTGATAAAACTTGTTTTGGTGCAGAGCGTGAGAGTTTTCTTCGTAGCTGGCTGAATAACGAGCAGCTAGAATTGCGTTGTAGCTTGGTTGCGAGCAGCGAAAGTTTAATCATGGGGTTTGGTGCAGTTCGAAAATGTATAGATGGCTATAAAATCGGGCCGCTATTTGCGCAAGATCTTCCAACTGCCAAACAATTGCTTGGGTTGCTTATCGATAAGCTCCCATCTTCCGCATCAATCACATTTGATGTACCTGAACCAAATGTGCAGGCTGTTATGCTTGCTGAAGAGCTTGAACTTGATCCGGTTTTTTCAACGGCAAGGATGTACCGCGGTAATGCAATTAACGTTAAAATTGAACAGGTTTTTGGAATTACTACTTTTGAGCTAGGGTAATGATTCAGTTGACTAAATCTGATAATTTGTCCGCTCGTAATGCTAAAAAATTGAGCAGTAAAACAGCTTGACACTAAATTAGTCAAACCATAGTCTCGCTATGATTTTAAATTATAGGAGCAGCTTTATGTCAAAAAATAAAAACGGTATTCACCTATCTCGCCGGACGGTGCTTGCATCCGGCTTGGCGCTAGGCGCGGGCGCATTTATGCCAATGGCACGTGCGATGGGTCCTATCAAAGTTGCTGGCATTCACGGATCTCCAGTTGAAAATGCTTGGAACTCAGTTCTTCATAAAGCGCTTCAGGATGCTGCTGCAGAAGGTGCAATTGAATACGTATTCTCCGAAGGCGTTTCAGGCACAGATTATCCTCGTGCAATGAGTGAATATGCAGAGCAGGGTGCAAAACTGATCATTGGTGAAACATTCCCAGTTGAAAAACAAGCCCGCACAGTGGCGGCCGATTATCCTGAAACAGCTTTTGTAATGGGGTCTAGTGGCACTTTCTCTGGCGATAATTTCGGAACCTTTGGAACATGGAATTTCGACGGTGCATACCTTGCGGGTATGCTTGCAGGTAAAATGACAAAATCCAATATCGTAGGTTCCGTTGGTGCGATCCCAATCCCTGAAGTTAACATGCTTATCAATGCATTTGCTGCTGGTGTGAAAGCTGTAAATCCAGATGCGAAACATCTTACAAGCTTTATCGGTACATTCTTTGATCCGCCAAAAGCACGTGAAGCTGGTCTTGCGCAAATCGATGCAGGCGCTGATATCTTGTTTGGAGAGCGTATTGGTACAGCCGATGCTGCAAAGGAGCGCGGTATCAAGTCTGTTGGTTCTTTGATTGATTATACATCTCGTTATCCTGACACAGTCTTTGCAAATGCATTGTGGAATTTCCGTCCGATCTTAAATGCTGCGATCGCAGACGTAACAGCTGGTAAGCCAGTTGGACGCGATTACACATCATATGGCTTGATGAAAGAAGGTGGCAGCGACATCACTTATGTGAAGGGTGTGGCACCTGCAGATATTGAAGCGGAAATGGAAAGCGTTCGTGCCCAAATTAAAGCTGGAACATTTGACGTTCCGCAAAATATGGACGAGCCAACTTAAGTTAAATGCAATTTGATGCAACTGCACTTGCGGATGCAATTCGCAGTCATAAACTAACCGCAAGCGAGGCTATGTCAGCCTCGCTTGCTAAACTTAAAGATAACAAATTTTTAGGTTCCGTTGTCGCGGCATATCCCGATAAAGGTTTACTCTCAGCAAAAAACATTGATCTAGGACTGCAAGATGGTCCGGTCAAAGATAATGCCGTTTTTTGCGGTGTTCCAACTTTAGCAAAAGATTTAGGTGGCCCTTTTAAAGGCTTTCCTGTTTGTGCGGGGTCCGGTGTTGTTCCAACTGACGATGGTTTGGATTCAGAGCTAGCGATGCGGTTTCGTGCTGCGGGATTGTGTTGCTTTGGAACTACTACAAGCCCTGAATTTGGTCTGTCCTTAGCAAGTGAACCACTTATAGGTCCCATTTGCCGTAATCCCCTAAACCCAAATCTATCAGCAGGTGGCTCATCTGGTGGTGCAGCGTCCGCCGTTGCATCTGGGATTGTTTCAATTGCCCATGCAACAGATGCTGGAGGTTCTATACGTGTGCCTGCAGCTTGTTGTGGTCTGGTGGGGTTAAAACCAAGTCGCGGTGCGATACCATCTGGTCCGCAATTTACCAATTATTTAGGCGGCATTGCCAGCGAATTAGCCGTGTGTCGATCCGTGCGTGATACAGCTAACATATTCCATGCCATTTCTGGAGGTGTAAAAGGCCCGTACCCGATGGGGCAATCTGTACAGTTTCAGGAGCGGAAATTACGTGTTGCTATGCTGCTTGAAACGGGCGTGCAATATCCCACCGATCCGGAGAGACTTGAAGCGGTGCAGGCTGCAGGCCAATCTCTAGAAGCTGATGGACATGAAATAGTTCCGCTGAATTGGACCCAAATTGAGTGTATGGCGCAAGAATGCGCGCAAATATTTGCGGCAATTATAGCAACTAATCTTGCCGATTTAGAGCAATCCACTGATTGGGACTTTTCAAAGTCAGAACCAATTACGCAAGCGGCTATAGAACAGGGCAAATTGATCAGCGGTGTTGAATTATGGCGACTTATGAACCGAATGGTTTTGGTCAGTCGTGATTTATGGCAACTCTTTGAGGGTTTTGATTGTTTGCTGACGCCTATGTTGTCCACGGCGCCTAAATCAATTGGTTCGTTCGCTTCAGATCATTGTGATATTGATCTACATTTTGATCGTATGACTGCTTTTTCCCCGTTGGCGACACTTGCGAATGTGTCGGGCTTTCCGGCTATAACCATGCCTTTTGGAGAGGATGCAAATGGACTTCCGCTTCCAATTCAGTTTTTAGCGCCAATGGGTTGTGAGAAGCTTCTTCTTAGTCTTGCCGCCCGAATGGAAACTGAGTTACGCTGGCAACATAAATTCCCTATCGCCGGATTGGATCGATGACAGAAAATGCACTTGAAATATCTGGCGTGAGCAAAAGCTTTGGTGATAATCTTGCCAATGATAACATTTCGCTGGCCCTTGCCAAAGGTGAAATCGTCGCCCTTCTAGGTGAAAATGGCGCTGGCAAAACTACTTTGATGAATATCTTGTTTGGACATTATGTGCCAGATGAGGGAAGCGTATCGGTTATGGGAAAGCTGTTGCCGCAAGGCAAACCGCGCGAGGCTATCCGCGCTGGCATTGGTATGGTCCACCAACATTTTTCATTAGCACCCAATCTTACCGTTTTAGAAAATGTTATTACGGGCACGCAAGGAATTTGGTCTCTAGCGACAGACATAAAATCAGCTCGTCAGAAACTTTTAGATATCTCACAACGCTTTGGTCTTATCGTTGATCCAGATGCGCGTTTGGGTGATTTATCTGTTGGTGAACAGCAGCGTGTGGAGATTTTAAAAGCGCTTTATAATGATGCACAAATTTTGGTTTTAGATGAGCCAACCGCCGTTTTGACTAATATTGAAGCGGAACAGATGTTTTCCACTTTAAAAGATATGGCCAAGCAAGGGTTATCCCTCATTTTCATATCTCACAAATTAGATGAAGTGATGGCGACCGCAGATCGAATTTTTGTGCTTCGCGGAGGTAAATCAGTTGCCGAACGTCAGGTTGAGCAAACCAATAAGTCTGAGCTTGCTGAATTGATGGTTGGGCGTGAGGTTAAGCGGCCGGTGCGCGAGGTATCAACGCCGGGAGATGTTATTCTCAATGCAAGCGACGTCTCTGTTTTGCAAAGTGGTGTTGAACGTTTAAAGAACGTTGATTTTCACGTCCGAGCAGGCGAAGTATTGGGCATCATTGGGGTGTCTGGTAATGGTCAGGCAACGCTGGCTCAATTGTTAAGCGGTACTGCAAAACGATCAAAAGGCAACATGACGTTATTTGGCGAGGAAGTGGGTGATTTAACCGTTCCCGATGTCGTCGAGCTTGGTATCGGACGGATACCGGAGGATCGAAACCATGAAGGTGTTATTGGTGAAATGACCATCTGGGAAAATGCTATCCTTGAGCGTATTCCAGAATTTTCCAAAAATGGGTTGGTTGATCGAATAGCCGGTATAAAGTTTGCTGATGAGGTTATCGATGCGTTTGATGTTCGAGGCGCAACGCCAACAAAACGCATAAGATTGCTCTCTGGTGGCAACATGCAAAAGCTAATATTGGGCCGAAATTTGCTCAAACAACCAAGGCTTTTGCTTGCCGCTCAGCCTGCACGTGGTCTTGATGAAGGCGCAGTGGCAGCTGTGCATGAGCGGATTTTAAGTGCACGAAAAGACGGAACAGGTGTAATCTTGATATCTGAAGATCTCGACGAGGTTTTAGCGCTTGCTGACCGTATTCAAGCGATTGTCGGTGGACGTTTATCCCCAAGTGTCAGCGCAGAAGATGCCGATGCGCGTAAGATGGGTCTGATGATGTCTGGTGAATGGTCAGATCGCGAGGGGGTAGCATGAGGTTCGAACGGCGAGAACGCCAACCATTATTACTCATTTTAGCAACCCCAATCATAGCCGTGATTGCAGCACTTGCACTTTCGGGTGTGTTGATTGCGCTTGCTGGTGCACCCGTTTTCGAAGCTTATTGGAATATTGTCAAAGGCGCATTTGGTTCGCGTCTTTCAACAACAGAAACGCTAACGCGCGCAATACCATTAATGCTTACTGGACTTGCCGCTGCCATCGCATTTCGCGCAAAGTTATGGAATATTGGTGCGGAAGGACAGCTTTATATCGGAGCGATTACCGTCTCGGCGGTCAGCTCGCAGTTGGTTGGCGGTTTTCCATCGATTATCCAAATTCCAATACTTTTAATTTGCGGCGCTGTTGCTGGTATGATTTTGTTGCTCATACCACTTTGGCTAAGGTTAAGGTTTTCCGTTGATGAAGTTGTTACAACTTTGCTGCTGAATTTTGTTGCGATATTGTTTGTCTCAATGTTGATCGACACGGTTTTAAAGGACCCTCTGGCTTTTGGTTGGCCACAATCATTGCCCGTTGCAGATGATGCTATGTTGCCAAGGGTTCTAACCCGCTCGCGGTTACATATTGGTTTGTTTATCGCAATGGCCCTTGCGGTTGTCATTTATCTTATTCAAACGCGCACCGTTTTTGGTTTGCAGTCTCGCGCTGCAGGTCTTAATCCAGAAGCTGCTGTTTTTGCAGGCGTTCCATTAGGTCGTACTTTGGTGTTCGTTGCAATGATATCTGGGGGTTTTGCTGGACTTGCAGGTGCGGTCGAAGTCATGGGCGTGCAAGGTTATGTGACAACAGAATTATCGCCGGGGTTTGGATATTCTGGCATCGTCGTTGCAATGCTTGCAAACTTAAATCCAATCGGCGTGATTTTAGCTGCGTTGTTTATTGCTGCAATGTTTGTGGGCGCTGATGGCATGAGCCGAGTTATGGAAATCCCAACTTACATCGCCGATGTGACCGTTGCTTTATCGCTTTTATCGATGTTGGTCGCGATATTTTTCACCCAGTATAGGATGCGCAGATGAATGAGATAATTGACATACTTTCATCGGCGGGTCTTTGGGCCGCTGTATTAAGAATTGCAACGCCACTTATCTTTGGAACGCTTGGCGCGCTTTTATGTGAGCGCGCAGGAGTTCTAAATTTGGGTATTGAAGGGATTATGACCTTTGGCGCTATGATTGGTTGGTTGGCCGTATTTAATGGTGCAGACCTTTGGACAGGTATATTAATTGCCGCGATATCCGGTGGGGTGTTTGGATTGTTGCATGCGCTCTTTACGGTTACGCTTGGATTATCACAACATGTGAGTGGATTGGGCGTTACGTTATTTGCATCAAGTTTTTCTTATTATGTTTTCCGGCTTTTGGTTCCTGTTGCAGGTACGCCGCCGACCGTAGAAGCTTTCCAACCTATCGACATTCCAAGTCTTTCATCCATCCCATTTTTTGGGCCAGCATTTTTTACACAAACACCGCCAACATACCTAGCGATCGTACTTGCATTTGTTTTAGCGTATATCATCTTTAAAACGCCGCTTGGACTAGCGATTAGAATGACAGGTGAAAACCCCCACGCTGCAGAAGCGCAAGGCATCAACCCAATTGTCATCCGATATGGCTGTGTGATTTTCGGTAGCGCTTTGATGGCAGTCGGTGGCGCGTTTTTAACATTATCAGCGTTCAATAGTTTCTTCCCCACGATGGTTCAGGGACGGGGTTGGATATGTATTGCGCTTGTTGTGTTTGCGTCATGGCGGCCATCGCATGCGTTGTTAGGTGCGTTACTATTTGCGTTTTTCGATGGCTTTCAATTCCGTTTGCAAACAGTGTTAAGCGGTGTTGTTCCCTACCAGGTCTTCTTGATGATACCTTACATTTTATCCATTACAGCGCTGGCGGTTATGGCGCGTCGCGCCCGAGTGCCGCAAGCCCTCATGCAACCGTTTAGACGTGGTGAACGCTAATAAACTGGAGATAGACATGTTCGATTTGATTATCCGAAATGCAAATTTAACCACTGGACAGTCTGGTTTTGACGTCGGGATTTCGTCTGGAAAAATTACTGCGATAGAAAAGAAAATTGATGGTGACACGGGTGAAGAAATCGATGCAACTGGGCGTTTGTTAAGCCCCGCATTTTGTGATCCGCACTTTCATATGGATGCGACTTTATCGCTTGGTAAACCTCGCATGAATGTTTCAGGAACGCTATTGGAGGGGATTGCGCTCTGGGGCGAATTGCGACCCATTGTAACTAAGGAAGAACTTGTTGATCGCGCGTTGCGTTATTGTGATCTTGCTGTGAGCCAAGGTTTGCTTTTCATTCGCAGTCACGTTGATACATCTGATCCGAAATTGGTGACAGCAGAAGCTATGCTCGAGGTCCGTGAGAAAGTGGCGCCCTATATTGATTTGCAATTAGTTGCGTTTCCACAAGATGGTTATTTTCGTGCAGCCGAAGGTGTTTTTGCATTAAACCGCGCCCTTGATATGGGGGTTGAGATTGTTGGCGGTATTCCTCACTTTGAACGTACAATGGAGGAAGGGCGCAAATCAGTCGAAGCGCTTTGCAAAATAGCTGCGGATCGCGGTTTGGCGGTTGATATGCATTGTGATGAAACGGATGATCCGATGTCGCGTCATATCGAAACGCTAGCTGCTGAAACCATACGATTTGGATTGGAAGGACGTGTGGCTGGTTCACACCTGACATCCATGCATTCGATGGATAATTATTACGTTTCAAAGCTTATTCCGCTCATGGCCGAAGCTGAAATAAACGTGATCCCTAATCCGCTTATCAATATAATGCTGCAAGGTCGGCATGATACTTTCCCAAAGCGTCGCGGTTTAACGCGCGTTCGTGAATTGATGGAAGCTGGTTTGAACGTATCTTTAGGTCAAGATTGTACGATGGACCCTTGGTATTCGATGGGATCTGCTGACATGCTTGAAGTTGCACATATGGGTGTTCATGTCGCACAAATGGGTGGAATTGAAGAAAAGAAACAAATTTTCAATGCCATTACGACGAATTCAGCTAAGACCATGGGTTTAGAGAACTACGGTTTAGAGGTAGGGTGCAATGCTGATCTTGTGATTTTACAGGCCAATGATGTGGTAGAGGCTTTAAGGCTTAAACCCACACGTCTTTATGTTTTAAAAAGCGGTAAAGTGGTAAGTCAAACGCCAGCAAGAATTAGCCAATTATCCTTGGATGGTCGTCCTGATGTTATCGACATGGGGCGTGATTATGTGCCTGGACGTCATTAGACTAAAACTCTTCTAGCCTCTTATTTGCTTCTTCCATTTTGCTGATAGCAATATCTGCTTTTTTACCAGATAATGAAACCATCATGCTGATCATGGTTTCAAACAGTGCCATTGCTGCCGAATAGGATGAGAAAAAGTTTGAGCTTTCAGACCGTACGATAAAATGGTCTGTGGCGTGCGCTAATCCGGGGAATTTGTGACTATCAGTAATAACAATCACCTTTGCCTTTTTCTCAGCTGCTAATTTTGTTGCGAGAATTGAGCGTTTGGCAAAGGGTGCCATTGATAAGACGACGACGACATCATTTTCACTTAAATTAGCAAGCGTAGATGCCAGTGTGATACCATTGCGCCCTGTAACGTGCCAATCTTGCAAAAACCATCCTGCCATATAGGCAAACTGATCAAGCAGTCCTGCGGATCCGAGCGAGCCTATAAGGTGCACTTTTCTTGCGTTGAGCATTGCGTGTGAGGCACTCTCCAAACGATCACCATCAATGTCTGAAAATACCGCGTCAATGTTAGTTCGAATAATTGCGCCTTGTTCAGTAACAATATCGTAAGTTGGATTTTCATGGACGGCGCGTAAGCGTTTTGCGCGATCTGAAATAGGTTCAAATTTGTCGCTAACAGCACGTCGGCTGTCTTCGCGAAGCTCCTCGTAGCTGTCATACCCCAATGCTTTGGCTAATCGGGAAAATGATGCAGGTGAAATGCCGGCATTCATTGCAATAGAGCGCAGGCTCCGAGATGCAACATCCAAAGGGTTAGCAATGATAAAGTCCGCGGCCACTTGAAGCGTACCGCTTAGCTGCGAATATCGCTCAGAAATCTTATCTTGAAAGCTATCCTCTTTTGACAACCTAGTCCCCTCCATTAAAATCTATCTTTTGTAATAGATGTCATTCTCTGTTTTTTATCACCTATTCCAAAATAATATATAATTTGTGTGTAATAAGCTGCAAAAGCTTGGTAAAAATTACTTAAAGTTGGGTAATTTACGCGTTATTGCGTTTTGCTCCATTTTTGTGGGTGCTGTTCAAGATGAAAAAACTAAAATAGAGTAGCCTATGTTTAATTATGGGGGGCAAGCTTTGAAAATTAAATCCATACCAGCGACTATGCTTATTTTCGCATTATTTTCATCCATTGCAATTGCTCAGTCCAAATTTGAAGCTGAACTTTGTGAGGCTGCAAAAACAAGCCGAACGATAGAACTGGTTTACGACAAAGATGCTAGCAAAGGATGTCTGCCTCGTCTGATTGATGTGCACCAAGTTGGGGTTGGTAATAATGGCAAATTATACATGCATGGTTGGCAATACCGTGGCTGCACAAAGGGTCGAGATTATGCCTCCAAACGGATTTTTAGATTTGACAAGATCAAGTCCGTTGATGTGATTGATGGTGTTTTCAGTGAGAAATCACAGGCGGTCAAAGATGCGGGTTGGAATGGATGTATAGGTTCCAATTGTTTCATCAAAGAGAATATATGTGAGTAAATGTCCGGCTTGGACTAAAACGAGTTTTCTCAACTTCCCACAAAGAGATTTTTATATTGTTCTCGTAATGCGTTCTTTTGCACCTTGCCCATGGTGTTTCTCGGTAGCGAGGAAACAATAAATAGCTTGTTGGGTTGTTTAAAGCGGGCCAATGATTTTCCGACATTTGCTTTCACATTTTCCAGATCAATCTCTGCATTTTGTTTGGGAACCAGGATTCCCACAACGGTTTCACCAAAATCAGGATGTGGCACGCCGATGACCGCGCTTTCCAACACGTTTTCTTCCTGATCCAGCAATAACTCGATTTCTTTTGGATAGATGTTATAGCCGCCTGAGATAATCAGATCTTTATTGCGCCCAACAATCTGCAGGTATCCATCTTTGTCAAATTGACCTAAATCACCAGTGATAAAAAATCCATTTGCGCGCAGTTCTTCCGCGGTTTTTTCAGGCATCTGCCAATAGCCCTTAAAGACATTTGGTCCACGCACTTCTATCTGACCAATTTCGCCTTTTGGTAATTCTCTACCCGTTTCACTATCAGTTACTTTAACTTCGGTGTCCTTAAGTGCAAACCCGACGGTACCCGCGCGTCGTTCACCATCATAAGGGTTGGACGTGTTCATATTTGTTTCGGTCATACCGTATCGTTCGAGAATTCGATGGCCGGTTCGTTCTTCAAACTCAATATGTGTTTCTGCAAGTAGCGGCGCACTACCTGAAATAAATAAACGCATGTGCTGAGTAAGCTCAGATGTAAATCGTTTATCACTTAAAAGTCTGGTGTAAAACGTTGGGACGCCCATCATTGATGTCGCCTGCGGCAGTAAGGCAATGATATTATCTAGATCAAATTTTGGAAGAAAGATTATTTTGTTGCCCGCCAATAGCGAGATGTTTGTCGCTACAAAAAGACCATGCGTATGGAAAATTGGTAACGCGTGTAATAGGACATCATCGGATGTGAACTTCCAAGATGTAACCAGCGTTTTTGCATTAGACAGCAGGTTTTTTTGGGTGAGCATGGCACCTTTCGAGCGCCCCGTAGTTCCTGATGTGTATAAAATCGCGGCCAGATCATCTTGTGAACGATCAACCGTTGTAAATGTTTGCGGCTCAAACTTTGCTTTGTCAGCAAGCGAACCTGATCCATCTATATTTAGCGTCTCAATGGAAGCATTTTGTGCTGTTGCAATTGGTTTTAGATCGTTAAGATTTGTGTCGTCGCATATCACTAAGCGCGCACCGCTGTTTTCGATGAAATATTCAATCTCATTGGCTGTGTAGCCAGTATTTAGGGGAAGGAAGACGATGCCACTTTGTGCACAGGCAGCGTAAATCGCTAAACATTGCGGTGATTTTTCCACCTGAACAGACAGTCGATCCCCAGCACTTATGCCCAGTTTTTTAAATGTATGGGCATATTGTGCGCTGATCTTTAAAAATTCGTTATGGGTAATAGTCTGCCCAGTTGCCAATTGTAAAAAGACGCTGTTGCTGCCCAGATGCTTTCCAAAAAGCTCATCGTAAAGTGGATTTGTCATGAGGTAGCTCCCGACCGCTTTGGGAATAAGGTTGAATTTAACATTATCACCTCTTTAGCTGATCGGGGCTTTTTATGGCTAGTAGATTTTGAACTGTATAGCTGTTTTATCGTTTCTATCTTGGTTTGGTTGAAGATAGTGGCATGACTAAATCACCTTTTTTATTGCGATGTCTAACTTGCCAACGACTTCATCAATTTGTTCGTCAGAGATGATAAATGGCGGCGCCAGCAATATGTGGTCCCCCTGTTTTCCGTCAATTGTGCCACCCATTGGATAACAGGCCAGTCCAGCTTCAAAGCTTGCCTTCTTGATATGTTTGTTGATCTGTTTTGCAGGTGAGAACGGTTCTTTTGATGCTCTGTCGGCAACAACTTCCATGCCGATAAACAAACCGCGTCCGCGGATATCGCCGATATGTGGATGTTGCCCGAATTGCGCGTTTAGTGCGTTTTTAAGTTTCGCGCCCATATCATTAACGCGTTCTATGAGACCTCTGTTGATGATGGCTTTGGTGACCGCTAGTCCAGCTGCACATGCGGTGGGATGGGCAAGATATGTGTGCCCGTGTTGAAAAAAACCTGAGCCATTTTCAATGGCTTCATATATCGTTGATGAGCACATCATTGCGCCAATGGTTTGATATCCAGCACCAAGGCCTTTTGCGATTGTCATAATGTCTGGTGAGACATCTTCCTGTTCGCAAGCAAAGAGAGTTCCTGTTCGGCCCATGCCGCACATCACTTCATCTAATATCAACAAGATACCATATTGGTCGCATATTTCTCTAATACGTTTAAAATATCCCTCAACCGGAGCAACCGCGCCAAGTGTTGCGCCCACAACAGGTTCTGCAACAAACGCCATTACCGTTTCAGGGCCGAGGCGCTGAATTTCAGTTTCTAATTCATTGGCCACTCTCTGACCATATTCATAAGCGCTTTCAGATGGTGATCGACCTCTATACTCATAACAAGGTGAGATGTGGCTGGTTTCAATCATCAAGGGAGAAAAAGGTTCGCGCCGCCATTGATTGCCACCGGTCGCTAAGGCGCCGAGTGTATTGCCGTGATAACTTTGACGACGGGCAATGACCCGGTGGCGTTTTTCTTGTCCGCGTTCTAGGAAGTATTGACGTGCTAGTTTTAATGCAGCTTCCACCGCTTCTGAACCACCCGATACAAAATAAACGCGATCTAGTTTTCCAGGCGCGTGTTTTATCAAAAGATCTGCTAGGTCTTCTGCTTGTTGTGAGGTGAAAAAACTCGTGTGTGCATATGCGATGTTATCTAATTGCTGCTTAATAGCATCGGTTACTTCAGGATCGCCATGTCCCAAACAGGAAACGGCTGCGCCTCCTGATCCGTCAAAATATTGTTTCCCATCTTGGTCGATAAGATAGCATCCTTTACCTGATGAAATTGTCGGTGGGTTGCTTTTTGTGTGTCTTGGAAAAACGTGCGCCATAAGGCCATTCCTTGGAGTTTAATTAGGTGTTTTGATGTTTAGATTGTGGGTGTATTTTTCAGGCTAGGCGCTGCGCATTCTCGCCCCTTTAGGATCAAATGCTGGGCCAAGTTTTACCAATCCTGCGAAAAGTGTTCCGGCGATATTAATCTCAACCGTACTCTCTTCAACGCAGCCTGCCGCATCGTGAATATCAGCCAATGCAATTGGTGCATCAATACGATAACCAAAGGCTGCGGATGTGGTTCTGCCAATGATCTTCCCGTCCAGAACGACAGGCTCATTACCCAAGGGCACAGCTGTTTTGTCATGAAGGATAATTGAGACAATTTTTGATGTCGCACCTTCGCTTTTTTTCTTCTCAAGTGCAGTCTTGCCGATGAAGTCTTTGTTCCAATCAACAGCAAATTCCAAGCCTGCATCCAATGGCGAAACATCGGTATCAAGTTCATGTCCGTATGCGAGAAACTTCTTTTCGATGCGCATAGAGCTTTGGGCAAATAGTCCGGCAGGTTTTGCGCCTTGAGAAACCATTGCATCATAAATTATCGTTGCGTGTTCTGCCCGGCAAGTGATTTCCCAACCGGCTTCACCCACGTAAGATAATCTCACCCCGCGCACATGACATCCGGCAATGTGTGCTTCTCCCACTTGGAAGTATTTTAATTCATTGAGTTCATCTGCACCTAATTTTCGAGCAATGCGAGATGCTTCTGGGCCCATTAATCCAAGCACTGCGTAGTCTGCTGTTGCATCAATGATTTCAACTTTTTCATCAGGGTTTTTATGATTGTTGAGCCATGCTAGGTCGCGCTTAATGGCCGTTGTTCCGACAAATAAACGGTAATGGTCATTCGCTATACGCAAAGCGGTTAAATCACTTTCAATGCCACCCTGTTCATTTAGGATTGATGTATAAATCGCGCGGCCTGGTTTGCGGTCCATCTGATTGGCGCATATTCGATTTAAGAAGCTGCATGCATCATCGCCAGTTACTTCAATTTTGCCGAATGTGGATTGATCAAAGATTGCCGCGCTTTCATGCGTTATACGAACTTCTTCACCAACCTGGTCAAACCAGTCAGGTGTGCCAAACGTCATATTTGGTTCGCTGGTTTTATTGAAATAAAGCGGACGCTCCCAAGCGTAGAACTGGCCGAAATGAGCATCGGTTTCCTTCCAGCGTTGATCAAGCGGCGTAGGTTTCAATCCTCGTCCTGTTTCCCATTGGCGACCAGGATAGGTAATTTCGTAGTGCTTACCCAAAATTTCTGGAACACGCGCTGTTAAAGCCTCAACGGAGTTGAATTCAGCTGGAAATCTTTTTGGATCTGCTTCGTGCAGGTCAACGGGTGTGCGGCCATGTTGAATACAATGGGCAAGGGCACGCCCGGCACCGCCACCTGTCGCTACGCCAACAGAGTTCATGCCGCAGCCGAGAAATAAACCTTTTGTTTCTGCCGTTTCACCCAGCATGAATGATCCATCAGGGGTGAAGCTTTCCGGACCATTTAGAAGCATTTTTACTTCGGCTGTTTCCAAGGCAGGTAAGCGATGAAGTGCATTCAGCATCATCGGTTCAAAGTGATCCCAATCTTCGCTAAGTAACTGGAAGGCAAAATCTTTGCCGATGATTTCTGGATCAATCGCTTTCCCCATTGGTTCAAAACAACCCACAAGCAAACCACCGCTGTCATCACGAATATAAAGATGGCCATCATGATCAGATAGCGTGGGCATATTGCCAGATATGCCTTCAATCGGCTTGGTAAGCAGATAAAAATGTTCGCATGCCCATGCAGGAACCTCTGATTTGACCATGCTAGCTGCTTCACGGCTCCACAATCCGGTGCAAAGTGCAATTGCGTCGCATTGAATAACGCCTTGCTCAGTTTCAACCCCAATAACTTTTCCATCCTTAGTTAGGATGCCGGTGACGCCGGTGTTTTCAAATATTTTAGCGCCGCGTTTTTTCGCACCCTTAACCAGCGCCGCGCAAAGATCTGATGGGCTCACTCGACCATCATCGGGTGACCAAACAGCGCCAACAACATCATCAGCGTTCATCAATGGCCAACGCTCAATTGCTTCTTCTTTACTAATTGTTTCAGCTTTAACCCCAAACATATGCGCAAGTGCTTCTTGGCGGCGAATATGGATCATACGGTCTTCATTTGTTGCGATAGATAATGATCCTTGGCTGATCCACCCAGTTTGTTGACCGGTTTCTTCCTCAAGGCTTGAGTATAAATCAACTGAATACGAGATGAGGTCAGTTAGGTTTTTTGTTGAGCGTAGCGCGCGAACTTGCGCTGCTGAATGCCAAGTTGTGCCAGAAGTTAGTTGGTTCCGTTCAAGCAAAATTGCATCTGTCACTCCGTCTTTTGCCAAATGGTAAAGCGTGGAGCACCCCATAACGCCGCCGCCGATTACAACGACAGAGGCATGTGAGGGGAGAGATTTCGTGGTTGGCATAATGTTTTTCCATGTTGTGATTTAATGCGTTTCATATCTGAAACATATATTTCAGCTATTGACAATAAAAAATTCATTTGTAACATTTGTTTCAAATTTTGGGTCTGATGATCGAGATAATTTGTCGAAAGCTAACTGCTTAATCGGCTAATCCTCGAAGCGATTTTTACAATTTAACGCTTAGCGTTAGGGAGTGGCCGATTGATCGCTTAAAGCTTAAGACCTGAACTTTTTCATCTTTGTTGCGATGATTGGTTTGTCGGAAACAATGATCAACAAGATGGTTTCACTATTTGGCAAAGAACTGATGTTCACATCAGTAAAAACTAAAACAGGCAAATCAGAAGCACCTAGAATTCTGAATGAACATACTTAAAAAAAAGGGAACAACATATGATTACGAAGCTTAAAATTGCGACATTGTCAGTTGCTGCTGTTGCTGTGATGAGCACAATGTCGATGGCAGAACAAAAATTCATCACCATCGGTACGGGCGGTGTAACGGGGGTTTATTATCCAACTGGTGGCGCAATTTGTCGGTTGGTGAATAAAGACCGCAAAGATCACGGGATCCGTTGTTCTGTAGAATCCACAGGTGGTTCTGTTTATAACACACGTACAATTCGCCAAGGCGAGTTGGATTTTGGTGTGGTTCAATCTGACGTTCAAGCTGCAGGCCTTGCTGGCACTGGCGCATTTGCAGATGACGGCCCTTTCCCTGAATTGCGCGCATTGTTTTCCGTTCACCCTGAGCCAATGCATGTGATGGCGCGCGTTGATAGCGGCATCACAGATGTTGCGGGCATGAAGGGTAAGAAAGTTAACATTGCAAATCCTGGTTCTGGGACGCGTGTACTTGCTGAAACTCTGCTCAAATATGAAGGTGTTGAGATTTCAGACTTTGCGCTTGCTGCAGAACTTAAATCTTCGGAACAATCTGCTGCTCTTTGTGATGCAAAAATTGACGCAACAATTTGGGCCGCTGGTCTTCCAAATGGCGCAAGTCAGGAAGCAACATCTTCTTGTGATGTCAAAATCATACCGCTCGCTGGTCCTGGTATTGATAAGCTCTTGGCTGAAAACTCAGCATATGCAGCTGCGACAATTCCAGGTGGTATGTATCCTGGAAATCCTGATGCCATTCCATCATGGGGTCCAAAAGCAACATTTGTAACGTCTGCAAATACTTCTGAAGATGTAGTTTACGCGCTTGTGAAAGCCGTGTTTGATAATTTTGATGACTTTAAGAAACTTCACCCTGCATTTAGCCGATTGGTCGAAGAAGAAATGATCAAGGATGGCTTAACGGCGGACCTTCACCCTGGTGCGGTTAAATACTACAAAGAACGTAGCTGGATGTAATCGAAAACTCTTAAAGGCCATCTCAATTGAGGTGGCCTTTTACAATTGAAGGGGAAGTATAATGTCCAAGCCTACAACAAATAATCAAAATGAGTTTGAAGATCTTATTGCCGAAAGTGATACAGGTGCGAGATCGCCGACGGGTAGATTTTCTCTGGGTGTGCTATGGAGCATACCTCTGGTTTGGTCATTGTTTCAGTTGTGGATCGCTTCACCACTGCCATTTATCTTTGGTGTCGGCGTTTGGAATGATACGCAAACACGCGCTATTCATTTGGCCTTTGCGGTGTTTTTGGCATTTGTCGCTTTCCCAACTTTAAAAACCTCACCAAGACGACATATTCCGATCCAAGATTGGATCCTTGCATTGGTAGCCGCAGGATCATCTGCATATATCTGGCTATTTTATGCAGAGGTTTCGGGACGGTCTGGTGCGCCCAATACAACAGATATCGTCGTTGCCGTTCTCGGTATTATTTTACTTATGGAAGCTGCCCGTCGGTCACTTGGCTTCCCTTTAATGGCTGTAGCAGCTTTCTTCCTAGCTTATGTGTTTTTTGGCTCATGGGATGGGTTGCCCGATATTGTCAGATGGAAAGGTGCATCATTACAAAAAGCCATGAGCCATATGTGGCTCACAACAGAGGGCGTGTTTGGTGTTGCGCTTGGAGTGTCGTCCGGATTTGTATTCTTGTTTGTTTTATTCGGCGCATTGCTTAACCAAGCAGGTGCTGGAAATTACTTTGTTCAAATCGCATTTTCGCTACTGGGGCATATGCGCGGCGGCCCTGCAAAAGCAGCTGTCGTGTCATCTGCGATGACAGGTCTCATTTCAGGTTCGTCCATTGCAAATGTGGTGACAACTGGCACCTTTACTATTCCTTTGATGAAACGTGTGGGCTTTTCACCTGAAAAAGCCGGCGCGATTGAAGTGTCATCATCGGTCAACGGGGTTCTAACACCCCCGGTTATGGGTGCTGTTGCATTTTTGATGACCGAATATGTTGGCGTGTCTTATGTTGAGGTGGTCAAAACAGCAATCTTGCCAGCTGCAATTTCCTATATCGCACTTGTTTATATCGTCCATCTTGAAGCGCTTAAAAACAATATGCAGGGGCTTGAGCGACCAGAACCACTTGGTCCTATTCAGGCGCGTCTTATTCGTTCTGGCATCATCATTTGTTCTGTCATCATTTTATCCTACGCGATCTTTTGGATCATTGAGGGCATGAAAATGATCTTTGGCGAGTTATCTGCTTGGCCGATATTGACCTTCTTATTCGCGTCCTACGCTTGGCTGATCTATCTTTCGGCCAAGCAACCGGATCTGGAATTGGATGATCCCAATCAACCTGTGGTGAAGCTCCCGATTTTCCGCAATATCTCCAGATCCGGTCTTTATTACATTGTACCCATTATTGTGTTGATCTGGTTCCTGATCGTTGAATGGAAGTCACCAGCATTTTCAGCTTATTGGGCGACATTATTCATGATTGTCATCTTGGTGACGCAAAAGCCCCTAAAGGCGTTGTTTAGAGGTGAGGCGCACTGGGCTAGTAAGGTCAAAGATGGCGTGTCAGATTTGGCTGAAGGCCTTATCATTGGCGCCCGAAATATGATTGGTTTGGCAGCTGCGATGGGTGTTGCGGGGATCATTGTTGGCGCGGTTACGTTAACTGGTGTTGGGCAAGTAATGGCCGAATTCGTTGAATTCTTATCGGGAGGCAATTTGCTTGCGATGTTGTTCTTCGTCGCACTTATTTCAATTATTTTGGGCATGGGTTTGCCAACGACAGCGAATTATATTGTTGTCTCATCTCTGATGGCAGGTGTTGTGGTGGAACTTGGGGCGCAATCAGGTTTGATTGTCCCGTTGATCGCTGTACATATGTTTGTGTTTTACTACGGCATTATGGCTGATGTTACCCCACCTGTTGGATTGGCGTCATTCGCCGCGGCTGCAATTTCCGGTGCCGATCCCTTAAAAACCGGCTTTACGGCGTTTTTCTATTCGTTGCGAACCGCTTTGTTGCCGTTTCTATTCATTTTCAATACCGATCTTTTACTTATTGACGTTGGGCCAATTCAGGCGATTTTTGTAGGTATCATCGCGCTGGCTGCCATGTTGCTATTTGCTGCCGGTACCATGGGATATTTTATGACGCGAAATCGGCTGTGGGAATCGTTAGCCTTGGTTCTTGTTGCATTAATTTTGTTCAGGCCAGGATTGTTTTTAGATCAAGTTCAGCCGCCATTTATTGAAACTGATCCAGTACAGATTTTTGAGATAGCAAAAATAGCCGAAGACGAAAGTGATATCCGTTTGTTGCTGGAAGGTGAAAACATCAATGGCGATCTAATCTCATCGACCTTTGTTTTGCCACTGGGTGCATCTGGTGGTGAAGGTTTTGATCGTCTTGCTCAAAGTTCGGGCGTGGAATTCATCGAGAATGATGGGAAAATCGTCGTAGACGCCGTTACGTTTGGTGGTCCGGCGGAAGCTGCTGGTATCGATTTTGATTGGGAACTCAAAACGATAAAGGTTGAAAATGATCGTCTACCAAAAGAGTTGTTTTACATCCCGGCATTTCTTCTGCTTGGTCTGATTATATTCATCCAAAGGCGGCGACATAAACGCTCTGAGGAGGGGCTGATTTCATGAGTAATTTCGTACTCGCCGCGATTGATATCGCTCACGCTGAAACAGTAGAACATGTGCTTAAAAAAACGTATGCACTTTCTAAGTTGGAGGATGCCAATTTAGCGGTGGTTACCGTAGTGCCGGATTTTGGAATGAGTATAGTTGGTTCATTTTTTAAAGAAGGTACCGAAGATGGTGTGATGCAAAAGGCCAATGAGCAGCTTCACGAAATCGTATCTTCGGTTCTTGGTGACAAGACTAAAGTCAAGCATATTGTAAAGCATGGATCCGCCTATGAAGGCATCTTAGAAGCGGCAGATGATTTATCTGCATCCCTCATTGTTATGGGTGCTCACAGGCCTGATTTGCGAGATTATCTTTTGGGACCAAACGCAGCGCGTGTGGTTCGTCACGCTCAGGCTTCTGTTTATGTTGTGCGAGATGCATGATGAAAAATTTGCTCTGATTTTAATGCGCCTATCGCATGCTTAAAGTGAAATCTAACTTCTGTATTACAAATACGCCTCTGTAAATCTTAGCAATGTTTTTAAAGTATTGATTAATTAACATCTAATAGCTTGCGATATAGGTCAGCATAGTAAAATCTTCAGAGTAGTTCATGAAGAAGAGTGCAGGGAATAAAAGATTTTGGTAAGAGTCGCACTCAAGTTTATCGCCTCGCAGTTTGTTTTCGATGTAAAAAACAAAGAGTTGGTCAAAGCGCAGTTTGATCTGTTTTCAACACAAGTACCACTTATGTACACAGTATTGCTTATCAATACTTGGGCGCTTGCGATTAGCTTTTATGGGGAAGCGCCTATTTGGCTCTCAGTTTACATCCCAGTAGCGATTACAATCGTTTGTGGCGTCAGAATATTAGGTTGGCTTAGATCTCGTAAGGCTGTTTCAAACTTTGAATCAGCACAAAAAATGTTGATGCGGACCAATGTTTTAGCGGGAATATTTACAATTATACTCACCGCTTGGTCTTTGATGCTGTTTCCTTATGGAAATGGTTTCATGCAAGGTCATATTGCGTTCTTTATGGCGATCACTGGCGTTGGTGTGATTATCTGTTTGCAACAGCTTCGTTCAGCGGCGTTCATCATTGCGTTAAGCGTAAATGTACCATTTGTGTTATTTTTCGGTTCAACCGGTATCGCGTCATTTTTGATCATCTCGGGAAACATGGTTCTTGTTACGGTCACGTTATTGATAGTGACCACGGTGCAATCAAGAAACTTTGCAAGTATGATTGATGCGCGTGTTGCGCTTGAAGCTGTGAGCAAAGAGAACGAACAACTTGCAAATCGCGACGCGCTAACGGGGCTTGCTAACCGAAGACAGTTTTTCACGCACTTAAACAATGAATTTACATTAGCAGAGCGGGCAAGCCGTCGACTGATCGTTGGAATAATTGATTTAGATGGTTTTAAGCCGATCAACGATCTTTATGGTCATGCGATGGGTGATAATCTGTTAATGCAGGTTGGTGAGCGGTTATCAGATTCAGCCGATGATCACATCTCCATTTCCAGACTTGGTGGTGATGAATTTGCTCTGGTAATCAGTAAAGATCTTAGTGATGAGAAACTATTGGACTTAGGGCGTGAAATTTGTGCGTCACTAAACGTGCCATTCATTCTAACAGAAGCAAGCGTTCAGATTTCAGGCTCAATTGGTTTTGCGGTTTATCCAGACCTAGCTTCAAGTTGCAATGAACTATATGAACGCGCAGATTACGCGCTTTATCATGGTAAAAAAACTAATCGCGGTGATGTTACTGTATTTTGTAATTCGCACATCCAGGAAATTGAAACAGATTCTAAAATTGAGCGTATCTTATCTGGTGCTAATCTAGAGCAAGAGATTGCCGTTTTTTATCAGCCCATTGTTGATCTAGATACTTCGCGAACGGTTGCTTTTGAAGCACTTGCGCGCTGGGATGGTCCAATTTTGGGCAAAGTTTCGCCGGCTCATTTCATTCCAATTGCTGAGAAAACTGGGTTGATCACCAGACTTACTGAAATACTACTTAAAAAAGCGCTAAACGCTGCTTCAACATGGCCGAAAGACATAAGATTATCTTTTAATTTGTCGGCTAAAGATATTTCATCGCCAACGGCAGCAATGAAGATTTTCAACATTATCAGAAAATCAAAAATTGACCCAAAACGGATTGATTTGGAAATTACCGAAACTGCGACAATGTTTGATTTTGAGCAGGCACAATCCTCAATTCAACTGTTAAAGTCTCTTGGTTGCGGAATCGCGCTGGATGATTTTGGTACAGGCTTTTCAAGTTTAAGTCACTTACATGCGCTACCACTTACTAAAATAAAAATCGATCGTAGTTTTGTTGCCCAGATTGACCAGAAGCCGGCGAGCTATAAAATCGTAAAATCTCTCCTTGCTCTTAGCAGAGACATGCATTTGCAATGTGTTGTTGAAGGTGTTGAAACCGAAGAAGAGTTGGCGATCATCGATAGCTGTGGCGGGCAGCTCGTTCAAGGCTATTTCTTTTCTGAGCCGATGCCTGAAAATAAGGTTTCGCAATTCATTAAAGAAACCGTCACGCCGCATCGCGCTTTGCGGTGAGAAAACACACAAAAACCCTACCTTTTTAATTTTTCACATGCAGTCCTTTTGCGGAAAGATATATACAAATTAAAACTTGACTATTTAACTCATATTTGCTTTTTAAGTTTAAACATGACTAATTTTATCAAGTTTAATTTTGGCGGACGCAATAATGACGATCAACAACCCAACTCCAATTTGCCTGAAATCAGAACGAGATATGTTGAAAACGTTTCGTTATTTTTTGCTGGCCTTTGCGAGTGGAAGCCAATCCCACTGGGAAACAGCGATGAGCATCGCAAAGGGTGAGCATGGTTTGGAAAAAGGGCGCGATGTTGGCTTTGCAATGTTGCGCGTATTGCAAACAGTTCGTGATGCACGTGAGAACCCGTTTTTATTTATCAATCCTGGATGTGAAAAATGCGCGCGAAACCTCATGGATTGTGAGCGCTATTTGATGGAGGCGATTAAAAACCTCTTCGAAGGACAAAGTTCAAAAGCAAATGTGCCGCTTATGTTGCTTTGCGAAGGTTCAGATACGAAGGCAGTAAAATCTGCAATTGATAAACTATCAGAATTTTTTGTCGTGAAAACTAAAACTGAGAATGTATTAAAATCGATTGTTAAGTCGATCAGCAAATAGGTTTTGTGGAGAGCGTATCATGAAAAATCAACTTGCCGCTATTTCAGATGATCTCATCTTGCTCGAAAAGCTTCCCTATGACGATTTTGAATTAGGTTTATTGGCGGTATTGCGTCATTTCTCTAAAAGCTATGAAACGCCTGAGCAACAAACTTGGCAACATGCCTATATAATTGCAGCTGAACGTTGGGGTGAACGTATTGGCCTATCGACAGCATATGCCTTGATGAAGGTTATTCAAGCTGTATCGAGATGCCGACCAAATGGACTTTGTGTTCAAGATCCACTGAACCCAGATGCGAAAATCTATGCGACTTGCGATGAAGAAGCTTTCATCTCGATGCTACATCATATGCGTCGTGATGAAGCCCAGCATGCACGCGCGTCGATCCAGACGCTAGCGTTTGGTAGAAATGACCCGGCAATTATCCATGCTGGGCTTTCATTCGCGCACAGATTTTCCCTAGGGAAAAGAAAATTGACCAATGCTTCGAGCAAGCACATGCTTTATGTCGTGGGTTAGCCTCGCATAATTGGTACATATAGTTGGCATATTTTGCTCCCTCAAGCTGTGACAAATCGCTTTTGGGAACGATTTTGCGTATTTAATTGTGATAATAGCCTTGCCAGACTGTATGAAGTGAAATATCCATGCGCCTGAGGCGTAAAGCTATCAAATTCAGGGTTTGCCGATCTTCGGCCGAACTTTCAATGGCACTAAATTAGCAGGATACTCATGAGCTTATATACAGATTATTTGAACGAAATTGACACGAGAAAAGAACAAGGACTTCATCCCAAACCAATTGAGGACAGTGCGCTTCTTGAAGAAATCATCGCTCAAATAAAAGACGTTGATCATGAGCATAGAAAAGATTCACTGGATTTCTTTATTTACAATACATTGCCAGGCACCACGTCTGCGGCTTCATCAAAGGCAAAATTTTTAAAAGAAATTATTCTTGGCGAAGCAAGTGTTGAAGAAATTTCGCAAACATTTGCGTTTGAGTTATTGTCTCATATGAAAGGTGGTCCATCGGTTGATGTGTTGCTAGACCTTTCACTTGGTGATGATGCTGACATCGCAGAAGCTGCTGCTGAAGTCTTGAAAACCCAAGTGTTTTTATATGATGCTGATACGGATCGCCTTAAGCAAGCATATGAGGCTGGTAATAAGATCGCTGAAGATGTGCTTAAAAGCTACGCTGCAGCCGAATTCTTCACAAAACTCCCTGATATCGATGATGAAGTAAAAGTTGTGACTTATATTGCTGCAGAAGGTGATATTTCGACGGATTTACTATCTCCAGGCAACCAAGCTCACTCTCGCTCAGATCGTGAATTGCATGGCAAATGCTTAATTTCGGAAACAGCACAAAAAGAAATTCAAGCTTTGAAGCTTCAGCACCCTGATAAGCAGGTTATGTTGATCGCTGAAAAAGGCACTATGGGTGTGGGTTCTTCGCGTATGTCTGGCGTTAACAATGTTGCGCTTTGGACAGGTAAACAGGCGAGCCCTTACGTACCATTTGTCAACATTGCACCAATTGTTGCGGGTACAAATGGTATCTCACCAATTTTCCTAACAACAGTAGGTGTTACGGGCGGTATTGGTGTCGACCTTAAAAACTGGGTTAAGAAGCTGGATGCTGATGGCAAGCCAATCTTAAACAATGATGACAGTCCGGTTTTGGAACAAAAATATTCCGTTGAAACAGGCACTGTTCTTACGATCAACACGAAAGAGAAGAAACTCTATTCAGCTGATGGTAATGAAGAGTTAGTGGATATGTCAGCTTCATTCACACCTCAAAAAGTTGAGTTTATGAAAGCTGGTGGTTCTTATGCCATCGTGTTTGGTAAAAAACTGCAAAGCTTTGCATGCGAAACACTTGGTGTTGAATTCAAATCCGCATTTGCAGCTTCGAAAGAAATCTCACATGACGGCCAGGGCCTAACTGCTGTTGAAAAAATCTTTAACGCAAACGCTGTTGGATCAACACCTGGTGTGAAACTTCATGCTGGGTCTGATGTACGTGTGAAAGTCAATATTGTTGGATCACAGGATACAACAGGGCTTATGACATCCCAAGAGCTTGAGGCAATGGCTGCAACTGTTCTATCGCCAACTGTTGACGGGGCTTATCAGTCCGGTTGTCACACCGCATCTGTATGGGATTTAAAAGCACAAGCTAACACACCAAAACTGATGGCATTTATGCATAAGTTTGGTCTTATTACTGCTCGTGATCCAAAGGGTGAGTACCACTCGATGACGGATGTTATTCATAAAGTATTGAATGACATCACTGTCGATGATTGGGCAATTATTATCGGTGGCGATTCTCACACACGCATGTCAAAAGGCGTTGCATTTGGAGCGGATTCTGGAACAGTAGCGCTTGCACTGGCAACAGGTGAAGCCAATATGCCAATTCCTGAATCAGTGAAGGTTACCTTTAAAGGTGAAATGGCTTCACATATGGATTTCCGTGATGTTGTGCATGCTACACAGGCTCAAATGCTACAGCAATTTGGTGATAACGTATTCCAGGGTCGCATCATTGAAGTTCATATTGGAACTTTGCTTGCTGACCAGGCGTTTACATTCACTGACTGGACAGCTGAAATGAAGGCCAAAGCATCGATTTGTATTTCGGAAGACGAAACACTGATCCAATCATTGGAAATTGCTAAAAGCAGAATTTCAATCATGATTGAAAAGGGTATGGATAATGATGCTCAAATGCTTCAAGGCTTGGTTGATATTGCCGATGCACGTATCACAGAGATTAAGTCAGGTGCAAAACCAGCGCTAACTCCGGATGCAAATGCTAAGTATTTTGCGGAAGTCGTTGTTGATCTTGACGAAATTATTGAGCCGATGATTGCCGATCCGGATGTGAACAATATTGATGTTTCAAAACGCTATACACACGATACAATCAGACCGATTTCTTATTACAAAGCGGAAAAAGAGGTTGATCTTGGCTTTGTTGGGTCATGTATGGTTCACAAGGGTGATGTGAAGATTGTGGCTCAAATGTTGCGTAATCTTGAAGAGAAATACGGCAAGGTTGAATTTAATGCACCGCTGGTTCTTGCAGCGCCAACATACAACATCATTGATGAATTGAAGGAAGAAGGCGATTGGGCTGTTCTTCAGAAATATTCAGGCTTTGAGTTTAATGACAACGCGCCAAAAGGTGAAGCTCGTACCGAGTACGAAAATATTCTTTATCTTGAGCGCCCGGGTTGTAACCTTTGTATGGGTAACCAGGAAAAAGCCGCAAAAGGTGATACGGTTCTTGCGACATCTACGCGTCTATTTAAAGGCCGTGTGGTGGAAGATTCAGCTGATAAGTCGGGTGAATCACTGCTCGCATCAACGCCTGTTGTGGTGCTGTCTGCAATCTTGGGACGGACGCCAACACTTGAAGAGTATAAGACTGCTGTTGAGGGTATTGACCTGACGAAGTTTGCACCACCTGCGCAAAAATCACCGGACACATTGTCCGCGCATTACTAAGGTCGAATGCATCTAAAATTAGATGCTTTTCCAAGACCCTTATCGTTAAAAGCTTAGTGCCTTGCCTCTTTTGGTGAGGCACTTTTTTTATGCGCGGTTTGGATAGGCATGTGCCAAAGCTGGCAAATTTGTTGTTAGCTGACTTTTTTCATTAATTTAACCGTCGTAATTATTTGCCGGCTTAGTCTGTTTCGTTTTTTAAAAAATTGAACGATATGCGCAAGGAAAACAATATTACGCAAAAACTTGGATATTTTGATGAGCTGTGTCCAAACCTCATCTGAAGTCTTTTCTTTCCAGGTCAATACGGATCTAATTTTTTGATCTTCTGTGATGTTAGCTAGATCACTCAATTCCATGAGTAGAATGAAAATGTCGCGCGCCATTTGTTGATCCGTTGGATCGATGATGGCTTCTTCATAGTCTAAAAGCTTCAACGCATTATTGTCATCAATAATAATGTCCCGTAATGCTGGGCGACCATGGGCGATATTATGGCTATGTAAGTCCACCATGAGTGTAAAAAGGTCGTCGATCGTTGATTGATTGAGACGCTCTTGATCCACACAATTGAGTGGAATGCCGTTGTCTATTGTTACAAAAAAGCCATCGCCATCATGTTCAATTTGCGGGGCAGCAAACTTCTTATCATTTAAGTAGTGTAGTACTTTTTTCTCGTGCTGCATCCGTTCGATGCTGCTCCAGGTGGCTTTTATATCAAAAAAGGATAGGGCTTTATACTTGGCTAGAAATGCAGAAACTCGCCTAATAAAGTTGTCTTTATCTTCGCCTGCAGATTTTAGCCAATAGGTGTTGTTATCAGCTTCAAATTTAACAGCACCACCGGTGTTTTCATTGATTAGCTTATTACATATTTCAGCGAGCATATCTGGCCGCATTTTCCTTTCGCACCAACCTTGAATTTAATGGTTAGCGTCTTGCATGAAATTGAATGTTTCGAATTTTGTCACATTACTGTCATGTATCGGAATTGAAAAGGGGTGTTGGAATTTACCTATGTTTATCGCACGTCCCTGCAAGGCATGATCGACATCATTTATGCTGAAAGTGATTTTGCAACAAAATCGTCAAGTGATTGACGATCATTGATTGTTTTCTTGATCTGGTCGCGTAGCAAATGAAACCTTATCGGCTTTGCCAATTGCGTTGCAAATTCGTGCTCACTTAGCATTGGAATGTGGTCGGAGAAGCTCATGGGCGCGAGTAAAATAAGCGGTATCTTTTGCAGATCAGCATCGCTTACAATCTTTTCAATAAACGTAGTTTTGGAGATTGTATGTGTGTTCATTCCAATAATGATAACATCTACATTTACAAACTTGGCTCTTGCAACGCGTAATAGTTCTAAGCCTTCTTCTTCACTATTGCATATTGCGCTGTCGAGACCCCAGTGCTTAACCTGTTCATCCAAAATGGCTCTATCTTGGGCGTTTTCCTCGATGATGACTGCGCGCACTCCGCTTAGAGCATTAGTCAAGTTTTCAGGTTGTATGGTTTTGTCTTGGATAGCTAACTCTATTTCAAACCAAAACGTTGATCCCGCACCCTTTTGGCTTGTAACGCCAACCTCTCCGCCCATCAATTGAACAAGAGATGATACAATGGATAATCCAAGGCCAGTGCCATCATGTTTACGCGTGCTGGAGGTGTCGACTTGTGAAAACTGTTTGAACACCTCCGCGCATTGCTCTTTTTCAATGCCAACGCCTGTGTCTTTAACAGAGAATTTTAGTTTGACGTTGGTCTCATCGATTACATTGCCATCAATATCGATATAGATGTGACCTTTGTCAGTAAATTTGACCGCATTACCCACAAGGTTCATCAATATTTGGCGCAAGCGTCCTGGGTCACCAACCAGAGTTTCAGGGAGTTTGGGGTTTATCCGAACATGAATGTCGATGTCCTTTTCGCCGGCTTTGGTCAAAAGCAAAGTTGCAACATCTGTGACGGTGTCGATGAGGTGGAATGGTTCGCAGTCTAATTCCATCTGCCCGGCGTTCAGTTTTGAAAAGTCTAGTATGTCGTTGATGATCGTTACCAGAGCAGTGCCTGATTTGATGATAACATCCGTGAACATAGTTTGTTTTGCATCGAGCCCGGTTGATTTCAGTAATCCTGCCATTCCAATGATGCCATTCATTGGGGTTCTGATCTCATGGCTCATATTTGCCAAGAACTCGGATTTGGTTTTATCCGCGATCTCAGCCTTTTGCCGCATGCCATCAAGTTCTGTAATTGTGTGCGAATACTTATCCAAAACTGTGTTAAATGCTACGGAAACCTCAGCATTATCTTCGCCATCTTTTACATCAAGGCGATATTCTGTCAGTGCAGAAGGGGTGCCGTTCTTTGCAGTAAATCCATCGTTTATAGCAGCTCTTAGTGCATCAATGCCGAGTGAGACACCGTGTTCTGAGCTATTTAAGCCAGATATTTCGCTCTCGCGAGATACTCTTAATGGGATGAATAAGCCGATCGTTTTAAGCGCAATGACAGCGATACCAAAAGAGAAGGCAAAGTTTATCGCAACGCCCTCAAGCTGCACCAAAAACTGCTCAATTCTTGATCCAGCTTTCATGGCAGTGATATCACCAACGAATGCAATCATTAAAATGCCTGCGACACCTGCTATGCCATGAACAGCGACAATGCAAAGTGGATCGTCCAGTTTAAACTTGCGTTCAATTAGCATTGACCCGACAATCGCGACAATGCCTCCGATTAGGCCAATTATGACAGCGCCGAACAATGGAACAACAGCAACCCCACCGGTTATCGCGACAAGCCCGCCTAGCATGCCATTAATCGTTGCATTGGGCACAAACAGCCCTTTGTCTCGTATTAGCCCAATAATCATCCCGGCTAATGCCCCAAATACTGCTGCTAGAATGGTATTTAAGATGACGATTGGTAGTAAAATCCCTCCCAGTTCAACGGCACCACCATTAAACCCTAACCACCCGATGAGTAAGATAATAGCTCCCAGTAGTGCAAGTACGGAGGAGGAGCCATGAATTTCAAGAGGATTACCGTTGTCGTCGAATTTGCCAATTCTTGGTCCGATGATGATGATGGCTGCCAGCGCTACCCAAGCTGCGGTTCCGTGGACAACAGTTGATCCTGCAAAATCGATAAAGCCTTTATCTGCCAAATATGCCGGATTGTTTGGTATAAGGGCGTTGCCCCAAACGAGATGTGCGAAAAGCGGATAGATAACGCCTGCAATCACAGCTGTAAAAATTAGATAGCTTAAGAATGTCATTCGTTCAGCAATAGCGCTAGAGACAATTGTAGCAGCAGTTGCGCAAAAACCCAGCTGAAAGATCAGCATCACTAATATGCTGCCATTGCTTGCGGTTAAGTCTATCCCACCAAAGCCAAAGAACGGTGTTTGCCCGCTACCAAAAGCAAGCTGATAACCAAATAATGAAAAAATAGCGCTGCAAAGAATAAAATCAGCGATGTTTTTCTGTGCAACATTAATAGAGTTTTTCGTTCGAACGGAGCCAGCTTCCAGTAACAAAAAACCAGCCTGCATAAATAATACAAGGACGGCACAAAAAAGTATCCAGATCGACGTGTTCGTAGAAAGAGGTTCGATAAACTCAGTTTTTTGTTGTTGCTGAGCCATGCTTACGGATGAGCTCATCAATACCAAAATTGCTGATATTATAATGGAGCAGTTTACGCTAGAGCCAAATCTGAGCTTAATGATGTTTATGTTTATGCTCCACGGTATGGATGATAAGGCTAAGCAATTGTAAGATAATGTCTTTATGTTATATCTGATCTCTTAATACTGTATTACTTATAGTTGTGAAATTTAACCAGCAAGACAAATGCAACTAATGCATGTGAGTGGGATATAGGAAGATCGTTCTTAAAACGAGACTTTTATTTAGACAGTTTACAACGCGACGCTTGCAAAATTCATACAAGTGTTTGGTTGAAATGCACCTGCGCATTAATAAGGTGACCTAGTCGATATACCTAAGTTGCTGTGCCAAATTTGAGTTTATTGGAAGGGCTTTTGAAAGGTTTTGCCGCAAAAAGCATGAGCAATTTTGGGTATATTGCCACCACCCGCAGCTAAGCATCAGTTACATATGGGTAAGAAGATAAGGTTTTTGGGGCAAGTGATCTAAGATTGGGTGTCGGTGTCTTAGTTGTTTGTGAGATGGTTTTGGGCAGGATCCACTTTCCATTCCGCCAACTCTTGTTGTGCAACCGTGGCAATGCATTCAAATGACACATCTGCTTTCACACCCGCTTCGAATATAGAACCTAGTTTTTCTGCCAACTCAAGAGCTGTATCGCTGATTTTAAACTTATTGTCCTGCTCGATCATTGGTTGCAAAGCTCCAGATTTATAATATGCTCCTCAAGCCTTAGTTCAGTTTCTCTAAATAAGTGATAATGAACATGGTTAAGCAAAACTATATGCAGTTGCTACAAAAAGCAACAAATGAACAAATCCCAATCATTTTTAAGAAATAGCAGCCTATAATTGTATCTTGTAGTCAAGAAATGCCTATTTTTTGATCTTGAGGCACAGAATATATATATTTTGAAATTGCCTATATGAATCAATAATTTAAAACGCACTGTTACATGTTTTTACCATCAATTATGTTATTGTGCACCGCAGCACTTGACAGTTTTTTCATTAGGCGCATTAATTGGGACATGTGTGTAAGAATTGTGGGGACTTCCCGTGTCTTTGAATGGAAACGGTGCAGCCAGGCAAATTTAGTGCTGCAGATACATTGGCGGTTTTAAGTAATCGGCAATTTGGTCGTAATTAATAATTGCAGAACGGAAGATTAGATGTTTGCTAAAAACATTTTATCAGAGAAAATTAAGGTGCTCGTTTTTAGTGAGTGCGTATTATTTGTTGATGGGTTACGCCAAATTTACAATGGCAAATCTTCGTTTTCCATTGTTCGAACCTTAAATGCAGAGCGAAATTTATCTGAGAGTGCTAAGATCATTCGACCTGAGGTTATTGTTTTTGAAGTTTCTGATTATTCCAATCTCGTTCTGGAACAAATTAAGCAACTTAAACAAACCGCTTTTTCTGGCAAGTTACTTTTATTGATCGATACATCAGGAATTAGTAGCCGTCTTCATTCTATGTTGTCTGCGGGTGTGGATGGATATATTCCGCGAAATAGCAGTTATGACGAAATGACAAATGCACTGACCGTGGTGTCAAATGGCGGGCTTTATTTTCCTGAATTAAGTTCAAGTTATGGTGAAAGTCAAAGTCCTTCTGAGGGCGTTGAGGCACATAACAGCGTTTGTCCTTTAGGCGAGGTGACCGCAGAAGCTACGCCAAACAAATGTTTAAGTAATCGTGAAGAAGTTGTATTGCGAAAAATGGCACTTGGCTTATGTATGAAGCAAATCGCTTCTGATATAAGCCTTAGCTCTAAGACAGTTGATACCTATCGTAGTCGTGCGATGAAAAAACTCAAACTTACAGATCGACATGCTGTTGTTAAGCATGCGGTGCGTTCCGGTTGGATGAACGGTTTATAAACTTCAAAACTCAAGTTGTAATTTCAAACTATTACCCTTAAATGAGGTGAAATAGTATGTTTTTCTATTAACCTATTGTATTTACAATTTAAATTAATTTTTTGTGCAATGCAATAAATAGTCAAAATCCTACAAGATTACGCTTTTTCCTGACTTTCTTAATTTTCTGTTAACGCCTTTACTCAGGGCGAGCTGAAACGATTAAATTTTCGTTTCAAATTTAACATTCGACATAGGAAATTAGATACCGTGGCTAGAATATGTATACATGGAATAGGTTACGTAGGTGTTGTATCGGCTGCTTGCCTTGCAAAAGACGGGCATGATGTTGTCGCAATTGATGTGGATCCAGGAAAAGTAAATTCAATTAATGCGGGTAAGGCCCCTATTGTCGAGAATGGCTTAGAGGAGTTGGTGAAGGCGGGTGTTGAATCTGGTCGATTGAGGGCTACACTCGACATCGAAGACGCAATCAACTCAACGGATATATCATTTGTTTGTGTTGGTACACCAAGTGCGTCTGATGGTTCTGTCGGTCTGAAATACGTCACAGCGGTGTGTGAGCAAATTGGTAGTGCGATTGCTGATAAGTCTACATTTCACTCTGTCATCATTCGCTCCACTATTGTGCCCGGCTCGATGAACGATGTCTGCATACCTGCATTAGAATTGGCATCGGGTATGACGGCTGGCGAAGGATTTGGCGTTGGATATTATCCAGAGTTTTTACGCGAAAGCACAGCAATTGAAGATTATTATGACCCAGGTCTAATTGTTTTTGGTTCGATGGACAAAATAACAGAGGCAGCTCTTTACGGTGTAAATGAGGGGCTTCCCTGCGAATGCCATTCGGTATCAATTTCAACAGCTGAGATGATTAAATATACCAGTAATTGCTGGCGCGCAGTTAAGGTTAGCTTTGCTAATGAAATTGGTAATATTGCAAAATCTTGTAAAGTCGACGGGCAAGAGGTCATGTCTATCCTTTGTTCCGATACGAAGGTAAACATTTCACCATATTTCATGCGACCTGGCTTTGCGTTTGGCGGTTCATGTCTTCCAAAAGATGTACGGGCCTTGCGCCATTTGGCAGGAACAAAAGATGTGCCTTCTCCTATTCTTGATGCTGTTTTGGAAGCAAACAAATACCAGATCCAAAAAGCTGAAACACTTGTTGATGGGCTAGATGGTAAGAAGATTGGTATGGTTGGCGTGAGCTTCAAACCTGGTACCGACGATCTTCGCGAGAGCCCGCTTGCTGAGCTTGCAGCTCGACTTATTTCAAAAGGCTATGATGTCAATATTTACGATCCAAATGTATCAACTGCATTCGGTGAGGAGATGAGCGCTGCTGGTCGCGGCAATGACGTTGTTCCTGATTTGAAAGCACGTCTTGTGCCGGCAATTTCTCAACTTATCGACAATTCAGAAATCCTGTTAGTCGGCAATAAATATGAAGAAGCGATTGAACCTTTGATTGCAGCAAGTGATGAGGTTCCAATGCTGGATCTAATGCGTGTCGAACCCAATAAAAGTTCGCAAGGTACCTATGAAGGTATTTGCTGGTAATTCGAGCTTGGTGAGAAGAAGTTCTTAGCTAAAGGTTTATGCGGATGATCAAACATTTAATATATATGCTTGTTTGTATTTTGCTTGCGCTCAGCATTAGCAAAGACGTTTTGTCCGCATCAGCCGGTGTTTTCGCAGCGATAGGATTTATCGGTTTGTGGAGATACAGCTGGGCTTTGATCAACTTCCTTCGTGCTACGCTTTACATCAATCATAGCTTTCCAAAGCTGCGTAAGAACGCTGTAGCTCGGTTTGTTCAGAAAGACGCTATCCCCCAAACATTCTTTCTGGTCACCACATACGGCATTGAAACCGATATTACTTCAAAAGTTTATCGTTCAATCTTCGCAGCCGCGGCGAGGTCTACGACGGGAGCAACTATTGTTTCTTCCGTTGTTGATCATAGTGATGTTCGACTTATTCGAACTCTATTTCAGACAATGTCATGCGACATGGGCAGGGTTGAACTGATCTTCGATAAGATCGCAGGCTCAGGCAAACGCGATGCTTTGGCAACGTCACTAAGAACGATTGCTAGTTTTAACCCTTGCGAGAATGATATGGTGATCTTTGTCGATGGAGACACGTGTGTTCCTGAAGACTTGATCGAGCAAATTGCCCCATTCTTCGCTCTCAACAATGTAGGCGCTCTCACCACAGATGAGCTTCCAGATACGCAAGGTGATCCCGCTTTTCAAGATTGGTTCAGTCTACGATTTGCTCAACGCCAGATGATGATGTCCTCGACGGGGTATGGCCGTCGCGTGTTAACGCTGACTGGGCGGATGTCGGCATTCCGTGGCGATCTGGCAAGCGATGAGAGTTTCATTCAAACCGTCGAAACTGACTATATTGATCATTGGCGTTTGGGACGAGTTAATTTCCTAACTGGCGATGATAAATCAACTTGGTATTGGTTGCTGAAAAACGGCTATGAGATGCTTTATCTGCCTGATGTTAAAGTATCTGCTATCGAAACTCAGCCACGCGATACTTTTATCAGCTCCGCATTTGTTCTGATGACCCGTTGGTTTGGCAATATGCTTCGAAACAATTCCCGAGCATTAAAAGTGCCCATCTCAAAAATTGGCTTTTTTACTTGGTGGTCAATTCTCGATCAGCGGGTGTCTATGTGGACAACTTTAACCGCGCCAATTGGTATCTTATTGACCAGTTTGTTTATCGAGCCCATGGCGATAGTCGCCTATATCTCGTGGGTGATGTTCACGCGCTATATCTTTTGTGCACTCATCACTCGGTTCAGAGATTCATGGTTCCCCATTAGCTATCCATTTTTACTATACTTTAGTCAAATTACCGGCGCTGCTGTTAAGACCTTTGTCTTCTTTAGATTAGATAGACAGAAGTGGACCAGACAGAACACTTCATTTGCGCAGAAGGTCGGACTTGGCGCTCGTTTAAAATCATTCTCATCGACATTATCGCATTTGGTCGCCTTAGGGTGGCTGACGGTAGGTGTCGCTTTCCTCATTCACGCTGTGTAGCCAAAGGAATTTAAAATGTCAGGTATTTTGCACGACGAAACTGTTCAATCCACACAGGCAATAGATGTTGCGCTTACGACAGGAAAAGACCATCCAGTACTAGAAATTCCCTACACCGCTATCATTGATGGCCGTCAATATGCTGGTAAAGAGCTTTCACTTGTTGAAGCCAAAGTGTCCGGATTGTCCGTTCCAGAATTGCACAAAATTGAACGTCTTGTTGTGCTTCAGTTCCCGTTTTCTGGTTTCACTATCGGGCTGCAAATCCAGGCAAAAATTACGCGCTTGGAAAATTCTTACAATGATCTTCTTATAAGTTTTACTAATCCAACTGCCAGCCACTTAAGTCAGCTGCGTTATATTTTAAATTCTCACATTGCAGGTGAGATCGTAACCGCAGCAGATATCTTAGCTGTTTCAGATGAAGAACATAAACCCAAAAAACAAAAGAACGCTGACAAAGAGGGTGGTTTTTTCTCTGTACTCAACAAGCTTATACGGGGTATTTTTGCATTAGGGGCTGTGGTTGGATTAGCCGCTATTGTTGGCTGGATTGCCTATAACAAATTTTTTGTTTCAGAAGCCCCCGGACTGGGAACGATCTTAAATGAAGGACAGCAGATAAGATCTGTTGTTTCTGGTCAAATCTCTCGCCTGTCTCCAAATGCAAAAATTGGAGAACCCTTGGCAGTAGTACAAAGTTCGCAAGGCGAATTTCATATTGTTGCGATGCCTTGTGATTGCGCTGTGGATCTGGGCGAAACCATCGTCGGGGACACCATCTTAACTGGTGAGCTAATTGCAACGCTTTCTACTGAAGCAGACAAAACGTTCATTGAAATTGTGGTGCCATCAGCACTGGCAAAAAAAATGCTCGATGGCGGCGTAATGGAGTTCCACTTGGCTGATGGACAAGTGTTGCCAGTTAATAGTCTTGCGCCAGACACGTCATTTCAAAGTGTTGGCAGTTCAAGCGATGAGACACTGGTGGGCTTAGAGTTCTCAAACCCAGTATCAAAAGAATTGGTAGGTGCAAAAGGGGTCCTTAAGATCTACGAGCCGCACACATATGAGGTCATCGCAAAACTGCGCAATAGCCTGGCTAATTTTACATATTAATCACGATCGATTCAGCAAATAGAAGAGAATTAAAATGGTAGATAAAATAAATCCTGTAGTGCTTTGTGGTGGCGTTGGTACGCGTTTATGGCCTCTTTCTCGTTCAGAAAATCCAAAACAATTTCAGCCTATTTCCGCAGATTCGTCAGTGACGTTTTTTCAAGCGACTGTCATGCGTCATACAAGTGAGCTATACAACAACCCGGTTATAAGCGTGTCGTCTCGCCATGTGGCAACAGTTGCAACAGAGATGCAAAAAATTGGTGTAAAGTCTTCGATTATTGCGGAACCTATTGCGCAAAATACCGGACCTGCTGTTCTTGCAAGTGCGCTGGAATTGGTTGCAAAAGACCCTGATGCCATCATGATGGTTTTGCCGTCTGATCACGTTATCAGCGGTGATTTTGATCATGACATTAAAAAGATGCTTCCTGCGGTTGCTGCGGGAAACATTGTCATTTTTGGTATTGAACCGGAATTCCCTGAAACAGGTTATGGCTACATCGTTGAAGGTGAGAGCCTTAGTGAGGGATTGTTCGGATCACGTGTAGATCGGTTTGTTGAAAAGCCAGAACGGGAACTCGCTGAAGAATTACTAGCTGGCAAAAATGCATTCTGGGCATCAGGAATAAGCTTATTTAAAGCATCTGTATTGATCTCGGAATATGAAAAAATTGAAAATGATACATATAATGCGGTAAAATTAGCACATGAAAATGGCATCAGAAATGAGACTGTTTTATACCTGAACGGTGAGCACTTCTCCAAAGCCCGTTCGGCGCCAACTGAATCAGCTATTTTTGAAAACACTGACTATGCTGTCTTAGCACCAACTTCAATTAGTTGGAATGATGTTGGCGCATGGGATGCTTTTTATGCCATCGGAAACAAAGATGAAAACGGTAACGTGATCAATGGTGATGTGCTCACTTATGACACGAAAAATTCCTATGTACGATCAACCAAACGTCTTGTGACTGTTATGGGTGTTGATGACATTATTGTTGTCGATACAGATGATGCGTTACTTGTTACCCGCAAAGGGAAAACGCAAAAAATCAAATCTATTGTAAATGATCTTACCGAGAAACGCCGAGTTGAGAGTTCTCGCCATATTCGACAGCATTCTCAGTGGGGACAATCTAACCTGTTGCAATCAGGTGATGGTTTTGTCGTTAAAGCTCTAACAATAGATGTTGGTCGCTCAATTGCGATTGATGCTGGAATGAACACCAACAAACTGATCACTGTTGCTGAGGGTAATGGATTGGTGACCATTGAAGGTCAAGTCAGACATTTGGTTGCAGGCGATACCCAAACCGTGACAACTTCAACTAAGGCGATATGGGAAAATGTTGGTGTTTCGCCGCTGCAACTTGTCGAGGTTTCTTGTGATGTTGCCAATGTTGATGTTTTGGCCCAGCAGGTTAGCGACAAAATCGTAAACATTTCAAATTCTGCTGCGAAGAAAACCGGATCGACGTTATCTGTCCAACCTAAGACAGGCCTTAGATTATGATTGATCGTATGATCTCACCTTGTTTGTTGGCTATGGTTATGTGTGATGTTGCCTTCGCATCCTCTGTTTGGGATGTGCAAAACAACATCAATTCCAAAATTCAAAGTGTGATTAATACGCAAGATTTACGGCCTTCTGATATATCAAGGTATCTTGAGCCACTTTCTGGCGTTAGCGGTTTTAGCACGACTGATATGATAAGTTCGGATGTGCTCGCCAGCCCTGAAGAGGCATCAGAGAAAAAGGTAACTTGGTCAGCAGAACCTGATATTGAATTGGCTCCGCTGGAGCTTGTACTTTCCAATCTTTCTATTCAAATGGGCGCTAATTTTCACGTTTCTTTGCGTCTTGCACAAGCCGATCCGCAAGCTCGGGTCTTGATTATCCGCAGTGGAAATTTCTCGCTTCCTGATTTGAAAAAATTGGCTGATGAAAGACTGGGTGAAGGACTTATTACGTTTGCTGATGATGCCTATACCGCTCATTTGCCGATTTTTATATGGCAATCTGGTCGGCTTGAAATTGGTGAAGGTGATACCTTGTTGCTCGATCAGAGCGTTGGTTCGTTTTTGGCAAATTCCGGCGCGTTGAATATTCAAAGTGGTTCTGTGGCGAGTAACAATGCCAATAACAGTAAGCTCGATGAATTTAGACCGTTTATCACAACGGCATTGATGGGATATGCTCAGATAACCGATGCAAAGCTCTCTGATCTTGGATTTGAGGGTTATAGGGCGTTGAAAGGTGTTAGCTTCTCGTCAAGTCCGTTTTTTGCTCCACTGGGGAAATCATATATAAAATCAAGCGTATTGGATGCAGTTGGTTCGTTGGAACTCAATGGCATGGTCGGTTTTGATTTTTCACAAAATGTCATTAGTGGCAGCGCGAGCAACGGTGTGGAAATTCGTGAAAGTTCCGATGTCAAAATTGCGCGAAATGTATTTTTAGACAGTGGTAATCACGGCATTAAAATTGCCGATGGTTCATATCAGGTAACGATTTCACAAAACGCTGTAATGAAATCCAAGGGCAATGGCATTTATATGTCCAATGGCTCTAACATTATCAATGTGTCTTCAAATATTCTAGCGCAAAATGCGCGCTCTGGTTTGAGTGTGCAGCGAGTTGCTTGCTTAGATGCGCATAATAATCTCATTGCAAGTAATTTAGGTAGCGGGATAGCTATTGATACAAGTTTTGGCGTTGATCTTTACGCCAATAAAATTGTTACCAATAAAGTTGGTACGAAAATTTCAGATCGCATTGATTTGGGTGATTTCACGCTTCATGGCAACACATTCATTGCCAATGGGATGGGCGTATCTGGCTCACGCGCGACAGGAATTTTGTTCTCCAAGAATGACTTTTCAATGCAGTTTCCTAAAATTTTAGGCGGCGAATTTGGGCAATATACGAATGCTTATTTAGATGCGCTTGAAGCGCAAAAAACCAGTTATGAAATTCCAAAACAAAACATTGAAAACAGCCTGCTTGGTTCAAGTATGCCTGTTTTAGCAATTGATCGTTGTTTGGAAAAGAAGGGCATGTGATGGTATTTTCATCTGAAACATTTCTGTTTTTGTTTTTGCCACTTTTTGTAGGTTGTTATTACCTTACACCTGTTAGGTATCGCTCATGGACCTTATTACTCGGGTCATACACATTTTATGCATGGTGGAGGGTCGACTTTCTAGGTCTTTTGGTAGCCGTTACGCTTTGGACATACGTTTTTGGGCTGTTCATTCAAAAATACCATGAAACCCCGCGGCTAGCTTATATATTCTGCAGCATTGGTGTTATTGGCTGTCTCGCGTCGTTGGGTGTGTTTAAGTATTTCAATTTCTTTGTTGATAGTTTTGCCGCTTTGTTTGGAACAACACCAGAAGATTTGGGAGTTCATTGGCGCCTTATTCTTCCCATCGGGATATCGTTTTATGTGTTCCAGTCGGTTAGTTATCTCATCGATATTTTACGAAAAGATGCAGAACCAACACGAAGTTTTGTTGATTTCGCCGCGTTTATCGCGCTCTTCCCACAGTTAATTGCTGGTCCTATTTTAAGGTTCAAAGACCTTGCGGATCAAATTAAACAGCGTGAGCATTCTTGGAAGATGTTCAATGATGGCTGCGCACGATTTGCTATTGGTCTGGCCAAGAAAGTCTTGTTAGCTGATGCTGTCGCGCCGGTTGCTGATGCGATGTTTGCACTTGAAAACCCGACTATGACAGAAGCATGGATAGGTGCGATTGCCTATATGCTGCAATTGTATTTTGATTTTTCCGGTTATTCCGACATGGCTATCGGCCTTGGTATGATGTTTGGTTTCAAGTTCGTAGAGAATTTCAACTTCCCTTATATCAGTAAGTCCATAACCGAGTTTTGGCGTCGATGGCATATATCTTTGTCACTTTGGCTTCGCGAATATCTTTACATACCACTTGGCGGAAGCCGGGTGAGTAAGCCGCGCATCTACGTAAATTTGGTGACGGTTATGGTATTGGGCGGTCTTTGGCATGGCGCTAATTGGACATTTATTTTGTGGGGTGCCTGGCATGGGGGTATCTTAGCAATTGAGCGCTTCACCGGTTGGGATAAGCACAGCAAGACAAGTGTTTATGCGCTTCCTATGACGCTGTTCTTTGTGTTGATTGGTTGGGTAACGTTCCGTGCCGCTGATGTGGCAGAGGCCTTCGGTGTTTATGCCGGCATGTTTGGTGCGAACGGATTTATGCCGCGAGATACTTTTATTTTAACCCTCACCAATGAACGCATGGCTTTTATAGTTCTGGCGGTAGTTATCACGATGATTGAGCCGAAACTTAAATTCTTTAAAACGGGTACGCCAGATAAACCCGTTCCCGGACAGCTCATTGGCAACGGTTCACAGACTTTGCAAAGCCAAACTATTGGCAATGCAATGTCGACAATTATTGGTTCTCTACTCATCACTGTTTTCTTTATTTTAACTGTGGCGAAGCTCGCCGAACAGAGCTTTTCACCTTTCCTTTATTTCCAATTCTGAGGCGCAGGTCATGTTGTATAAAATAGCTGAGTATTCCAAATTTGTTTTGCCAATCTGCTTCTTTGGTTATGCTGCCTTTGCAAATGTTGGTTTGGTATTTGAACTATCGGATAAGTCAGATGATTTGCAGCTTTCTAACCTCTCATTTGTAAAAGGTGAGATGAGTGGCGCAATTAATGATTTTTACAAATCGAACTTGCCTCACCGCGAACCATCCATCGATCTTATCGGTGCTGCAAGATACTTAACTCTTGATACAGGTCGTGACGGCGTTGTCGTTGGGAATAATGGTTGGTTTTTTACTAAAGAAGAATTTGAAACCAGCCTGAATGCTGATCAATCATTACAATATACGTTCGATAGGATTTCTGAATTTAAGCTTGAACTTGAAAATAGAAATATAGAACTGGTGATTGTACCATTACCTGCCAAAAGTGACATCTATCCTGAAAAGCTTGCAACGTTCCAGCATGCCTCAGCTGTTTCTGATAGGTACATTGAGTTTCTTGATGGTCTTCGAGATCTTGGCGTTGTTACCATTTCCTCTCGTGAAGCACTACTTGAAGCAAAAAATGAACTTCCCGTCTTTTTAAAATCGGATACTCACTGGTCTGCATTTGGTGCCGGTAAAGTTGCAAAAGAAGTCGCCATGTCATTGCCGTTGGAAGACTATGGGATTGAATCAAATGAATTCGAATTGGATAACGCAGGGAAGGTATCCTTTTGGGGCGATCTAACCACTTATATTACCAGTGAAGATCTAGCTCCATTTGTTGGTTTAAGCAAAGAAAGCACTGAACTGTTTGTTGCTGAAACACAAAGTGAAGAGGTTGTTTCCGATCTATTTGGAGATGATGCTCGCCATGACGTTGTGCTTGTTGGAACAAGTTACAGTGCCAATGAGAATTGGTCTTTTGTTGAGCAGTTAAAGGCTGAACTTTCCGTAGATGTCCTTAATCTATCAGAGGAAGGCAAAGGCCCTGCTACGCCGATGTTGAATTACATCAATGGTGGTCTGATTGATGAATACGAAACCAAAGTTGTTATCTGGGAGTTTCCCGTTCGTTATATTGGTCAGGAGATACTTTGGTCTGACTTAAAAGATAAAGACATAAAATTGGATGATGTCGCCCGTGTTTCAGATGCAGGAATATTTGGAGCATCATGATGGCTAGTTCTGTTTTAATACTCGCACTCGGTGTGGCATCAGCAATGATCGGCCCAGTCGATACAACAATGGTAAGTTCAGGTTTATCATTGGAAAATGACGATAAACGAATTGAGCTTGCCGAATATCGTCCGACACAAACGCAAATATTGCGCAAGAAAATGATTAAGGGTGGTCGCGGATTACTCGCTTCAGAATATCGATATCTTGCAGATGGTGGTGATGGGATTGCGGCATTTAGATTTGCCAAGCTCATCAAAAATGATCAAAAAATTTCGGTGCGTAATGACGCTCTGCACTACTTTTCTATTGCCGTGAATACGGGAAAGTCTTTTGCGGTTAAAGACATGGTAGCTTTGCTGGAAGATGAAGATGTCGCAACTTATCGCGACAATCGTCTCAAGCATTTTGAGCGTATATTGCTGGGTGCAGCTCGCCGCGGAAATCCTATTGCGATTGATGGCATTATTTCGATTTATCGTTCTGGCAAACCCTTTGGTCGGAAAGATGATGTGATCAATGATTTGCTTAGCGTTCGGGCGTCACGCGGCAGTCATGACGCTGCGTTAAAATTAGCGATAAAAAATCTAAGTCAGAATACGGTCGGCGAAGCTGACGTTCTTGAAGCCAGTGAGTATTTAGAGTTTGCCGCTGAGAGTAACCAACAAGCGGTGAGTTCTGTGGCGTTAGCTTTGTTGTCGAAGCTTCAAAGGAAAGATTTTCCTGAACTTTTTGAACAAGAAATAAAGGAACCTTAGGATGTCTTTTTCATTTAAGTCCTTATTGGCGGGCCTTGTCGTTTCGTCCGTTGCTTTATCTGCATCAACTCATGCATCAGTTGTTGAAAAAGCAGAGATCGAATTCTTTCCCATGAAGGTTGAAGAAGGATTTGCGTGTGCTCAAACTAGTTCTAACCAATCGAGTTTTGACTATTGGTTGGCTTGGGATGGTCAAACGCTGCCAGATTGGGCTCTGAATGACATCAGACGAGATTTGGGGCGATTAATCAGCCACAAAGCTGGTGAGCAAACTGAGTTGATCAAGAAGATTATTTCCGCATTAGAAACAGATTTTGCTGCCTATGAGCATCATCATGCATTGGTTGATCTCATCAAGCTAGCTCTTAAATTAAATCAAGCGGATTTAACGGTTGAACAGGTTTACTTTGATGACCTTTTAAAAGTAAGAGGCATATTGCCGCCAGCAGCTAAGAATTTTGTTTCAAATTTGATCTTAACTGGAACCTTCAAAGCTCCGATAGAAGTCGGATTAGATTTAAAAATATCAGCCGCTAATGAGAGCCATCCAGATGCATTGTTAGAACTTACCAATCATCAGGACGATCCTTTTGTTCAAGAGTTCTGGGGCATCAATTCAGACATATCCATACTTCTTGCTTTCGGCGGTCTAATGGGTGAGTTCGATGATGGTTATTGCAATCGAGCACGACAGATTGCGCGCGAATATGCAAATGGAACCTATGTCGTAAAGGATCTTGAAGCGAGCGTTATTTGGTATGAACATTTGGCGAGTTTAGGTGATGTGGGTTCTGCTTGGAAAGTTGCGGAATATCATATGTTCACAACAGCAGCTGACCGCGATGATGTCGTATTAAGCGACCATCTTTTAATTGCTTCTCAAGCGGGCTATCAACCTGTAATCGATGGTGCGTTGAGATATATCAGTTCTGATAGCTATTCCGAAAAACACCTTCCTTTAGTTGAAGCAATTTTATCTGATGCTGCTGCAACTGGTCATGTTAAAGCACTAAATTCGCTGGTCCAATTTTACAAAACTGGACAGCCTTTTGGCTATCAAACTGAACGATTACGTGAGTTGCTTGAGAAACAGTATTTAGCTGGAAATTCAGAAGCTGCGTTACAGTTAGCAATCGACATGATGCAAATTCCGTCACCAACGAAGGGCGAAACGGATGAGATTATCGCGTATTTAGAATTTGCGATGAACAGCACAAATAATAGCACAAAAGCGGTCGCATTCAATTTGCTGAGAAGCGTCCCGCAAGCCGCCGCAACGGATGCATCAACGCCAAAATCGGTAATTTTAAATGATGAAGAGGCAAGTTAAAATGCGTAAAATTCTCTCAAGCATTGGCATTTTATTGACAACCATGGTGTTGAACACAAGTTTAGCAAATGCCAGTGAAGCGCCAACTGCTTTTGGATGTTCAGGTATTGAAGATAGTACAGTACTTCGGGCGATCGAAGGTAAGGATGGCTTCTTTTTTCGAATTTTGGCTGACCTGCGCATGTTGCATCCTTTTACGGATCAAACCGCTGAAAAACTGGCTGTTTTATCGCGCTATTTAGAAGAACAAGGGACAACGTTGATCTATGTTCCCGTTCCAACAAAAAGCATGTCCATGCCAGAGTGGTTGCCACCGCGGGCTGAGCTTTATGGATATGACAAGAATATTGCTGAAGACGCCTATAACTTAATTGTAGAACGCTTAGAAAAGCGGTTTGTTAAAACAACAGATTTGGTGCCAGCGTTTCGTGAAATCGCAGTCGATACCCCTCCATTTTTCCAAGCTGATTTTCACTGGACATCAGCCGGAGCACGTGCCGCAGCTAAGCTAGTTGCCGACATCATTAAGTCCACAGATGGTTATGATGATTTGGACAAAGTTCAATCAGAAACAGTTTCATTGGGTGAGCTACCTCAGTTTTCTGGTATGCGTTTGACCTTGCAAGCGCAATGTGAAGATTCATTACCCGAAGCCATCACCACCGGTTATGAGACCACGACCCTGGAGTTGGAAAGTGAAGATGCTAGCCTGGACTTATTTGGTGATGATACGAGTAATCTCGTTTCATTGATTGGGACTAGTTTTTCAGATTCTGATGTGAACAATTTTGCGGGTTTTATCCAAGAATATAGCGGGTTGCCGGTTTATAATTATGCGATAACTGGTGGTAACCAATTTGGGGCGATTATCTCTTATCTAACATCGACCGAGTTCCAAGAATCCAGACCTCGTTTCATAGTTTGGGAAAACCCGATTTACAATAATCTAAGCCAGTATAGTGACGGTCCTTGGACCGAGATATTAGCGTCCGCGAAAAATGATTGTTCCGTAAATGTGCCGTTTGAAATCAGTGATGATCGAAAAACGCTCGTTGCAAATGTCGATGGCATGGAACTTGGAGAAGAATTTTCAATACTGGCGGATGCTAAACGAGAGGGTGCGCGTAAAGTTGGATTTACGTTATCGGATGGGGAGTATCAGCGTTCAAGAACCATAACGCGACAAGACAGACTCCGCGCAACTGGGAGGTTCTTTATCAAAACGAATTCGTTGGGGGACTACGATTGGAACAGTTTGACTGTGAATTTCGATAAACCGGTTTCAGCATCCGCTGAAATCCGACTTTGTAGTATTTAACAATAGGATCAATATGATGACTTCCAGACCACAAAACTTTCTTTCCACTTTAGGATTTGTCGCCTCCACTTTCTGTCTGACTTTACCCGCAAATGCCAATGATGGTGGTTTATATCAATCCATCATAGATCCCAACCTATCCTTTATCCGCGTCGTTATGAGTAGTGATGAAACGCCAACAATTGCTGGTAAAAATCTGTCTGATGCGGAAGGTGTGATTTCACCTTACCTTGCAACAAATCCTGGCGATGTTGATATTACAATAGGATCAGCACAGGGCCAGATAAACGCAGAATCCGGCATCTTTTATACAGTCATGTTGGGTGAAGACGGTTCGACAAAAGTGTTTGAAGATGAAATTGGCAAGAGCCCAGCAAAAGCAAGTTTGTTTGTTTACAATCTCTCATCAAAACCTGATTTAGATTTGTTTGTACCTAAGGCGAAACGAAATGCACTTTCGGACATCGATGAAGGTATGTCTAAATCAGTCTCAATAAAGGCCCCGCTTAAACTGGCATTTTCAGTCAAAGATGGAGCAGACGTTGTGGCACAGGTGCCGCAGGTTGCGCTCAAGCGAGGCGGCAGTGTTGCCATCGTCATAATGGAAAACGAACAAGGCCTAAAAGCACTCGTTGTCGATGGCGCTATTACCAAGTAACTCAAGTTAGGATGTTCCCATGACATATCTCACGTCAGTTTTTACTAAGATGGTCAAAAGACTTTCTCATGAGAAATCAGCGTTACTTCTGTCCGCTCTTGTTACTTTGCCTCTAATGGCAAAAGCTGAGCCAATAGATATCGATTTTAAACCTCCAGAAATCGCGACAGAACACCGTTGTTTTTCTCAAAAATCTGACGTGGATATCCTAAAATTTTGGACGAATTGGGATGGTAAGAAACTACCACGCGTAGAAGCTAACCTTATTCAATATGATATGCGCCGTTTACGCGATAAAGAACCGGTCCGTTATTTTGATACGATAACTCGCATTATCGAGTTAATGCCGTCTGTAAGCTCGAACTATTCCCAAACAAAAATTGATCAAGATCTCATTCGACTTTATGTGGCCGCTGGTCGCGAGCACGAACTTAAAGGTACAGGTCGTGTAGAAGGGCTATTAGCGTCTGCGGAAACCGCGTCTCCCGGCTTGCAAAATTATTTAGCGGATATTTTGTTGGCGGGTGAGCTTGCCTTTGAAGATATTGAACGGGCGCAACAATTGAAGGTAAGGGCAGCTTACGGAGGCAACGCAGATGCACTCCTTTATCTTGCTGATGTTTATCTAAAAGGTGGAACTGTCGAGAACTGGAATGTGGAACCAAAAATTGCAGCAACTATGGCTTTTGGTTCACTTGTTGGCAGATTAGATGGTGGATTTTGTGATCGCGTTGGACGAATAGCGCGAGAATTTTCGAAGGGAGTGGTGGTTAAGCAAAATCATGAAACCAGTGAAGCCTGGTATAAACTGATAGCAGATATGGGCGATATAAACGCTGCTTGGAAAATTGCAGAATACCACCTGCAAGGACAAGAAATTGAGAAGAATAATGAGACGCTACTGAAATATATCAAGATCGCAGCTGATGGAAAATTGACACAAGCACAATTGGCTTATGGACGCATTTTAGAGGCTGGATCAATTACAGATCAAGATTTAAAGGCTGCGCGGACTTATTACCAAGCTGTTGCTGATACTGGCAATAGAGCGGGAAATATCCGGATTGTTCGTTTGATCGAGGAATGGATGGATTTCACTGGTGCTGATCGTTTGCAATATAAAAATGAGTTACAAAACCTTGTAAATGTTGGCAATGCGCCTGGCTGGGCTTACACACGACTTTCGCGTTTAATTGTGCAAGATGAGGGGCGTTGGGCGGCCGAAAAGCAAGTTATACCAATGCTTGAAACAGCCGCTGGACTTGGCGATTCAGACGGACGGCGCGATCTCGTCAAGTTTCTTCTGCACGATTATGATAATCGAGAAAAATTTGGCCGCGTACTCGATATTCTCGATGATTTAGTGTTTTCGACAGGTGCGATTTCACCGATGGCTGAGCTTTATAGGATCCATGTCTGTGTTGATCCAAATGGGCCAAATCTGGCAGCAGCGAAAAATTGGGAGGACGCTGAATTGGCTGCGGGTAACACAACGTTATTGTTGGAGCCAAACAATGTGACCGATGCGCTTATTAAATATGATCCTGAAGCACTTGCACGCGTGCAAACGCAAGCGCTCTACCAACGGGCAAATGCAATGGCCATCCACATGCAGATTATGCGGAATGAGGATGCAAGTCAGGATAAGCTAGCGTTTTGGGAGAATGTTTCCAAAAATATTTCCAATTACCATTCAACAGATGGTCGGTTACAGCGGGACTTATCTGAAGTTAATTCAACTAAGAATAAAGATGAAATTGATCGTTTGATATCCATACTGGAACGAGCCCTTTTAAATGGTGAAAAACAGGCAGAGCTGGATTTTGCTGAGGTTGTGATGGTTTTCAAAAAGGATGACGATGAGTTTTTATCGCGAGCCATTGAAGTAACTGAAAAAAATGCTTCAGAAGGATTGGGTAGAGCTTTTGATTTACTGACTGAAATTTCTTATATCCGCGGCGATCTCCCAGTACATTCAATCTATCAAAAGTATCGTGAGACAATTGAAAGGAGAGGGGACTTTGGTGCGCAATTGTTCGCTGCTATTCACGCAGAAAACATTGAAGATAGGAAAGATCATTATAGAAAAGCGTTAGCCGTTGTGCCTTGCACATTCAAAAATGTTGCAAAATTGATCGATTTTTCAATGAAGTATCCGGAAGTAGGCGAGTTAGATCGTTGGCTTGAAGTTGCCGCTATTTTTGCTGCAGATGATGGTTGGAATAATGTCGTGATCGGTGACCTGTTGTGGAATGACAGTGATGAAGTGGCTCAAGTTGCCGCGATTGACCGATATGAACAAGGCCGCCGATTAGGCGATACAACCGCAATGCAACGTCTCTTGGCAATTTATGGTACAAACTTTGGGGAACGATATAACGCTTTTTACGCATCATATCTGTTTAGTGAATTACTTGAAAATTCGCCTGCTGGGGAGTTACCAAAGCTGCTATCCCGGTTGAAGAAATCAACTGATGCAATACGAAAAGAAGTAGATCAAAGAGTAGATATATTTGCTCTTTATGAAGACGCTGCAAAAAGCGGGCATCCGGTTGTTATGAGAGAATATGGCTTGCAACTGCGTGCTAAGGGCGTGGAAGAAAAGAAGGTTGCTTATATTCAAGAAGCGAATGAATGGATAAGAAAGTCTGCTGAGGTCAACGATGTTAGATCAATGCTTTTACTTGCTGAAATCTATTCTTTAGGCTTAGGTGTTGAAGCATCGCGCAGCAAAGCGATCGAGTGGCTAGAAGTTGCTTCAAGCTTAGGAGCTCCTGAGGCGGATCAATTATTGGCAACAATGAAATTGTTAAATTAGGATCTGGGTATGAGAATAGTAACGCTATTGCTTATGACATTGTTGAGTTATCAGTTTCTGGCAACGCCGTTTGCCAGAGCCGATGATAGTGGTGTTACGCACTACGATTGCGGTACGTTTGCAGAACCTATTGTTGAGATCGCATATGGCAGTCGTTACACCGATGAGAGCGTAACAAGGGCGGATTATGACGAGGCTTCAAATGCTGAAGTCAATAAGGTTTTAAAGCCGATTGATGATTTTGCTCGTACATTAGTTGTCTTGTCTAACAATGCTATTCGACTTGAAAGTAAGACGGAAAAAAATACTTTTTGCGTTGTTGATATGATTTATCAATGGGCAAAGGCTGATGCGTTGAGTGTTCAAGAAACAATCAATGTGAAGATGTCGATACCTGCGCGATATGGTTCAATTGCAACGGCGTTGGCACAGCTTGATGTTCAGGGCGATTTACGCTTTATGCAGAAGAATTTGGTTATTCAACAGTGGCTTGAGAGGCGGGCTTTTGAAACGATATATTTCTTTGACAATGAAGCGCCTGGAGGCGTCCCGCGTGCAAATTTAAGAGGATGGGCTTCTCTAGCTGTAACACAAGTTGGTTTGCTTTATGATAATGCCGAGCTCATCAATTGGGGCATTTCATCCAATAATTATATTCTATCGTTTATGGATGAAGATGGTAGCCATCCAGATGAGATGAGGCGGGGCAATCTTGCGCTTCATTATCAACTACATGCGGCTGCGCCTTTATCAAAGTCAACAGCTTTGCTTGTTCAAGCAGGTTATCGTGATGAACTTGGTTATCTCGATGATCTCGATAAACTAGTTAGTTTTACGATTGCGGCATTAAAAGATCCGTTGCTAGTTGAGCAGAAATTTGATGTTGTACAGTCCATAACAGGCGGCATTGATAGCATTAAACCGTTTATGTTGGCATGGGTTGAGGCTTATTTGAGCGTTAATTGCGACCCTCACCTTGATGAAGATGTAAAACACTTACGCCCACTTAGTAACAGCAAAATAGGTGGCAATCTCACACTACTTTATCTTGGTAGTCTTGAAACACAACTGGCTTGCAATGGCAGTGGCGCAAAGCAACGAAGCTAACAATTCCCAGTAGATGACCTTCAAGTTTTTTTAAGATGTGAATTTTTAATTGATCGAAAAATGTAAATTAAGTCAAATGGTTAAACGTCTTGAAACATAACCTTAACAAATTTCGTTTATATGTGTGTGCAAAGGGATAGCAATTCATCAGTTTTAACTAAGCTGACGGATCTACTTTTGTGTGTAAAAACAACAAGGCTATCCTATGTATAATCAGACTATTATTATCTCCAATAATATATCAATAGATGAGCTTAATGAGATCATTGAAAATGCACCACTAGGTGCAGATATCATCCTTGAAAATGGACAATACAATTTTGATGATTCACTTGTTATAAACCGCAGTGATATCGATATTTCAGGGCAATCAGAAAGCGGTGTTGTTCTTAATTTTGATCTCGAAAACTCTTCAAATACAGATGCCGTTATCATAGGGGAACGTTCCTATGAAAAATCCCTAGCGACAGTATCTAGCCAATCTGCGGTAAATGATTCAACTTTGTCTGTTGATGACGCGGGTGCGTTTTCCGTTGGTGATATCATTTATGTAAGCCAAGACAATACAGATGAATATCTTACGTCGAAAGGTGATACTGAATATAACGAAAGCCTTGCAGAACGTCTGCCTTTTCGTGAAACTATGGCTAAAGTTATTGGGATAGAAGGCGATACCCTTGTCTTGGAAGGCGAACTTGGGCAAGAGTTCGATCCTGGTCTTGCGGAGATCAAAAAAGTAGATGCTATTTCTGACGTGTCGTTTGGTAATTTAACGGTGCAATACAATTTTGATCAGGACATACAGCATAATAATTTTGATAACACTCTGGATGGTTATGATGACGCAAAAACAATTGCCGTCTATGAGGCTGTAGATCTAGATATTTCGTCTGTTTCGATTTTAAATTCTGCTAGTCATGGGCTATATATTCGCTCCTCACTTGATGTGAATGTTGATGGGTTATTTGTAAATGGCCACTATAATAAAGCTGCTGGTAATGGGTATGGGCTTGAGATTAGCGAAGTCTTTGGCAGTAGCTTTACTAATTTAGAGCTGTTTAATTCTCGTCATGCATTTGCATTTTCAAGCTGGCATGCTGAAAACTATAATTCTGTTCATATTCTAGAGACAAACCGAGACGTAAATTTTCATGGAAGTTTTGACCACTCTAATACTGTAGTGGTGGACAAATCTATTTTGGAATATGACCCAACTGAACATACTGGCGATTATAATGGATACTGGGATAGTGTTGGCACAGCCGGTCAGTCTCACGTAGATACCGATATCTATGGCGACAACGAAATTTCTTTTGGCCATTTAGAAGAGTTTGACCCCAAAAACTACACCACTCCGGACAATTATCACACAAGTGCACGCGTCGTGTCTGAAGAACATATCGCAGAAAATGGTGGAACTATTGGTACGTCCCTCGATGATCGTTTTTATATGATCGATGGTGAAAGTGCCATTTTAGCTGATGCCGGGGATGATGTGATCAGAACAGGGGCTGGTGATGATGTAATTTTTGCGGGCTCTGGAAATGATCGAATTGTTGCAGGCGAAGGCGACAATATTATTTTCGGAGAAGACGGCACTGACCGCATCGTGACTGGCAGTGGTTCTGACTATGTCGACGGAGGTGCAGGAGATGATGTGCTTTATTCGCAAGCTGGCAATGATGAGGTTTGGGGTGGTTCTGGAAATGATCGGATAAATTCTGGTGTTGGTGATGATTTGGTGCTGGGGCAAGATGGAGCAGATATCATCAGAGGTGGTGTGGGAGACGACACTGTTTTCGGCGGAGATGACAATGACAGACTGTTCGGTGATCAGGGTGATGATGTCGTTAGTGGAGGAGCTGGTGATGATAGAATTTACGGTGGTGTCGGAAATGATACTCTGATTGCCGGTGCCGGAAATGATATTATGGTTGGTGGGAATGGAGCCGATACTTTCATCATTGCAGATAATAAAAATGGAACTGATGTCATTACAGATTTCAATGCAGAGGTTGATAAGATCGTCTTTGGTGGTGCGTTTGAAGCGCGATCAATTGAGGACGTGGATATTTTTCATAAATACGGTGACACATATCTGAGCTTGGACGACCAGCAACTCCGGTTAGCTGACGTTCTTATTGATAATCTTAGCTGCTTGGATTGCACAATTATTGATCTCTAAAAAAGTAGGTTAAGCGGAGGGGATTGGCTAAATAGGTTTCAAAAGTGGAGGAGGAAAAAGCATTTAATCAGTAGAAAAAAACAGGGGCGGAATATGAATTCCAAGGTTATTAAAACTACACATTTTTCGGGGCAAAAACCTGGAACATCAGGTTTACGGAAGAAAACTAAAGTGTTCATGCAGGAGAATTATCTGGAGAATTTTGTCCAGTCTATTTTCGATGCTATTGGCGGGCTAAAAGGTAAAGTTCTAGTTCTTGGCGGTGATGGTCGATTTTATAATAAAGAGGCCATTCAAAAGATTATAAAAATGGCAGTAGCGGCAGATGCTAAACAGCTTATTATTGGTCAAAATGGCTTATTATCAACGCCATCTGCCTCAAATCTTATTCGCAAGTATCATGCTGATGGTGGCATAATTTTATCTGCAAGCCACAACCCGGGCGGTATTGATAATGATTTTGGAATTAAATTTAATGGCAATAATGGTGGGCCTTCTTCGGAAGCGGTCACAGAAGCCATTTATAATCGCACGAAATTAATCTCTGAATATTTTATGTGCGAGATTAAGGATATTGACCTTGATGTAATTGGTTCAACCAATATTGACCGTACTACTATTCAGGTCATAGATCCGGTTTCTGATTATTGTAATTTAATGCAGGATCTATTTGATTTTGATGCCATTAGAAAGCTTTTCAAGGATGGCTTCAGCTTAAAGTTCGACGCAATGCACGCTGTGACGGGACCATATGCTACTCGTATTTTGGAAGATGTTTTGGGTGCCCAAAAAGGTTCGGTTATCAATGCGGTGCCGAGTGAAGATTTTGGAAAGGGCCATCCGGATCCAAACCCTGTGTGGGCAAAGCCGCTTTATGATTTATTGATGTCTGATGCGGCTCCAGATTTTGCCGCTGCCAGCGATGGCGATGGTGATAGAAATATGATCCTGGGGCGCAGTATTTACGTCACGCCATCAGATAGTTTGGCTGTGCTTGCTGCAAATGCCCATCTTGTGCCTCATTATAAAAATGCAATTGTTGGAATTGCTCGTTCAATGCCAACCAGCCGAGCAGCAGATCGCGTGGCGAAAAAGCTGGGGATCGATCTTTATGAAACTCCGACAGGCTGGAAGTTTTTTGGCAACTTGCTGGATGACAATCGCATTACGATTTGTGGTGAAGAAAGTGCAGGTACTGGCTCAAATCACGTGCGTGAGAAAGATGGTCTTTGGGCTGTATTGTTGTGGTTGAATATTCTGGCTGTGCGAAAACAGTCCGTCGCTGATGTTTTAAATGAACATTGGCAAATTTATGGAAGAGATTTTTATGCGCGTTATGATTTTGAAAATGTTGCCCAAGATAAAGCGTCACGTTTTGTTGAGATACTAAAAAGCAGACTTGGTGAGCTTAAAAATACGTCGATCGGGGATACATTTGTAAAGGACGCGGAGGATTTTTCCTATGTTGATCCTGTTGATGGTTCCAAAAGCATATCGCAGGGTTGTGTGTTACATTTTGGCAATGGGGCGCGAGCGGTTGTACGTTTATCTGGAACAGGGACTGATGGGGCTACAATTAGATTGTATTTAGAGCAATATGCACAAGCCTCAGAAGATATAACGCGCAATGTTCAAGATGTGTTGCAGCCGATAGCCGAAGCCTTTTATGAGCTAACGAATTTTCGCAAAATCACTGGGAGAGATAAGCCCGATGTTGTCACTTAGTAAGATGGGCATTTTGTGTAGGCTTTAAGGTTAGTATTATATCTAGTCTTTAAAATACACAAATTCAATCGCAACAAACTTTCCTAACATAGGTATTTCCCAAAGTTACAAAAGAGTCCTTAGGAACGATGTTTTTTCTCTTAAGAGCTTTCACTAAGTTCAATGCCTCTTTTAGGTTGTACTTTTTGTCGAGAACTATTGAAAACCAATTATTAGATGCTAGATAGGCTTCGACTGGTAAAGGGGCATTTCTAACAAATAGTTTGGTATCGTATAGATTGTCAAAACTCTTTATTTGTATGAAGCGTGAATTGTCATATTTTGTAGCTTCATAATTTTGAATCCAAAGCCAAGTTACATGCATGAAACCTGTTTTCCCTTTATGCCAGACCTTAAACCAAGGTCGATTATCAGTGAGGATTTTAACATCGCCACCATTTTTTATTATGGCTAGGCTTGGGCTATTGTTCTTAGCATAAAGCTTTAAAGGTGCACTACCTTTTGCATGCCTAACATTGGCTTGTGTGGCTTTTGGCACTTCTAAGAGTTGATCAGTTTTCGATGGTGTCGTATTTTGGAGTGTTGGTTCATTATAGGAGGCGTTAGGATTTCTTGCGGCAGGTTTGTGTATTGGTGTGGTAACCGAATATCTGACCATTTCACTGTTGGATAGGTATCGAATATCATCACTACCATATTGTAATGTTAGTTCCAATAAGGAAGGGTCTACTCCCATTTCCAGTAGATAAGTAGTAATTCGTGCAATATGTATTTGTATGGATTCAACAGCTCCTTGTGCAGTTATATTGATGTCATCAGGGAGTGAACTTCTGTGTACGCCTATTGAACCAGCTTCAGCTCCTCGATATACACCTCCATAGAAGGCCAGAGCACATGCTGATTCACAATTGTTTCTGCGTATCTGAATTGTATCTTTATTAGCTTGTCTGATAGCTCTGCCTAATTCCATGGCTTTTTCGACGTTGCCACCAACGGAATTAAAAGATACAAAATTTACTTTTGGAGAGTTCAATAAGTCTTTTAATGCTGTTAAATCGTCATTTTTTGAAAAAGTACCTTCGATAAATAGTGCCGTCCCACCGCTATCTAGATTGATTGGGTAGAACATTAAATCAGCTCTAGCTGTTTGTACGTATAGCGCAGCTAAGAAAAATGAGATTACGCAATTAAAATAATAGTACTTCAATTTTTACTCCACCTAGGGTTTCAAACATAGCAAAGCAGATATATCATCCATCTGTCCAGTCTTGCTCATGAAATATTTATTAAGATAGAGCGTTCCGCATCGTTGTTTTGGTGACGGGTTTAGTCAGGGTTGTAAGCTTAGGTATACCAAGCATTGGTTCGGGAGTTTGAGCAATTTTCCGTGTGGACATGAGTATCAGCTGGCAGTCAGGATGTTGGTTATGCACTCGCTCCAAAATATCCCACCCCGATGCTCCATTATCGAGATGTAAGTCACTCAACACGAGGTCCAGTTTTTCATGTTTGTGTATAACATCGATACTTTCGGAAAAACTTACTGCTTGTACGACATTATAACCTAAATGCTCCAGAGCAATTGATGTGGTTGATAGATGTTTTGTATCATCGTCCACCACGAGTGCTGCTCCGCGTGAGTGAGATGTTTTTTGATCTAACGTTTGGTTTTCATCTGTAATGGCTGGAAAATTAATCATAACCTTCGTGCCATGATGCGGTTGTTTTGTTTGGGAGGTGATTGTCAAATATCCACCTGACTGGTGTACAAATCCATCGACCATGGATAGGCCGAGTCCTGTGCCATTTCCATCACTGCGATTTGTAAAAAAAGGCTCAGTGGCGCGTCGCAGAATATTTGGCGTCATCCCGCATCCATCATCTTCAATGGTGAGCCGTGCGCCATTATCATCTCCTTGATCTATCCCTATGCGAATAGTACCAGGTCCATTGGTGGCTTGGCTTGCATTCATGCATAAGTTTAATACAGCGCTCTCTAACTGGCCCGGATCAACGCGGGCAAGGACAGGAGTTTCCAAGCGCTCAAATTCCAATGAAATGGTGTTTGGTAAAGCTATTTCTAATAGATCGATCATGCCTTCAATCAGCAACCCAATATCCGTTGTTTGCGGTTCGAGATGTTGTTTGCGGGCAAAAGCTAATAGGCGCTCTGTGAGTGAAACCCCTAAATCGAGAGCGGACCTGATGCGTAAACGGAAGTGCTGAGATTTGTTTTGATCTGCGTTTTCCAGCAGATGAAGATTGCCAGAAATACTGGACAGAATATTACCAAAGTCATGGGCGACTTCACCTGATATCTTGCCCAATGCTTCGACACGTCGTAATTCTTCAAGGCGCTCTTCTACTTTTTTCCGTTCGGTAGTTTCAGAGATTAACCAAACCGCACCACCATCGGGGAGTGGTGAATGGCGCATTTCCAAAACGTTGCCAGAATGATCGGTATATTCTTCAAATCCCCCTCGTTCGCCGGCGGATGTTTGGCGAGAAAAAGTAGATTGCTCTATAAGGTCATTCATATCAACAAGCTTACTTTCATCGGCAGAAGGCAGGCGCAAAAGTTTGCGCAGGTTTTCATTTTCAGCTTCTATTTTTCCGCTGGAAGAAATGATTGCTACGCCATCTTTAATGTTGCGGAAGACACGGGAAAATAAAACGTTTTGCTGCCGCATTTGACTGGTTCGCCGATCTAGTTTTCGAGCATTTTCCCGAAAGACATGAAACACTGAAAACAGCTGACCTATTTCATCATTGGACATTTTCTCAATCGGAAGGTCAGCTCCTGGTAGTTCAGATCTGTGATCTCCGGCAGCTAGTTTACGCATAGCATCTGTAATGCGGTGCAAGTTATACGTAATATAGCGAGACACATAGAGCGCCGATGTCACCGCAACTAACAAACTTACCAGTGTGAGAATAAGAAAAGAATTGATAGCAATGCTTAAACTATTAGATGTCTCCGCGCGTGCCTGTGATAATCGTAATTGTGCTTGTGATACTTTTTCTTCGGCGTAGCTATTAATTTTACTGGTTTCTTGCCGTATTCGAAATAGTGCATTGTCGGCGTCAAGTCGTGCTGCAATGTCGCGATGCTTTGAAACAAACAACCCATTTCCGTGGCTCACGTTTTTTATAATTTCATCGTATGTAGATTGGTGAGATTGGTCTAGTTCCGGTTGAATGAGATCGCGCGTGTTTGTGTAACGAGATATAAATTCGCCAAGCTCGATAAGTGTGCTAGCTCGACCTGCATCGATGGCGCTGGATGTGAGTTGTTGCAAAACTGCCCAGATCTGGCGATCTTCAAGAGGGCGCGAAGCATCATTTGTGCGAGTTTGTGCTCGTTTGTTCAAGCGCAGCATATTGCGATTGATGGTCAGCAGGTCAGCCCTTCGCGCAGCCTGTGGGATCAAAGCTTTTGTCAGATCATCAATGGCTGCTCTCAGCCGAAGGATAGGCAGGTTAAGCTCTGGAGTGCGCGCTGCGTGGTTCTCGATGTTGTTTAGATTTTCTAATATGGTTTTGACATCGTTCTCTAACTGAAAAGGTGTGAAAAGCGCATAGAGAAAAGGCGCCGAGGTGGCCAGATCCGCAGAGCGTTGTGATAAATCCAATGCATCTGAAACCTCTGCCAGTGTTTCCTGATGCAACACATTCATCCATAGCTCTGTCCGTTTTAACACTTGCATGCCAATTAGGCTGACTAGCAAAATGAGCATGAACAAGATTGCAATTGCCGCAGATAGGCGAAAACGGATGCTGAGATGCTTGAGGAAAGCCACTAGCGGTGATCCGCTGATAAATTAAACAGATACCCCTGCGCTCTGCGGGTCTGTAAATGCACGGGCTTAGAGGATACAACTTCAATTTTTCGTCGTAAACGTAGTATCAGCACATCGATTGTCCGATCGACAAAGCGCTGCATATCAGAACCTAATTCCTCGAGCAGCTCAGGGCGGGGAATAATGCGGCCAGGATTCCGTGCGAAATATTCAAGCAGAACATATTCAGCATTTGTAAGTGGAATTTCTTCATCTGCTTTATTGAGCAAGCGTCGATATTGGGTGTCTAGTCGCAAAGTCCCAAAGGCAATTTCATTATCTGGCGTTGTAGGTGGTTTTGTTGTGCCGTAACCATAGCGTCTAAGTACAGCGCGAATGCGTGCAACCAATTCGCGGGGGTTGAAGGGCTTGGTCATATAGTCATCTGCGCCCGTTTCTAAACCAACGATTTTATCGGTATCATCACCAACGCCTGTCAACATGACGATTGGAATTTCGTAATGTTCTCTAATATGAATGGCGAGTGTTAAACCAGATTCCCCGCGCAAACGAAGATCAATCAAGGCGAGATCAATTTTAGGTGGGTCCCCGAGCGCCATAAATGCAGCTATGTCAGGGCAACAAATAGCTTTAAAACCACTCTCCTCCATAAGAGCAAATAACGTTTCGCGTACATCTGGATCATCATCTACAATTGCGATGAATGGTTCGGCCTTCTCCGCTTGCATGAATACCTCCTCCAAATACAATCCATCAAAAGATGACTTCCAATGGATCAATGCCTCACACTTAAAGATGTACTGTAAAGATTGCTGATTATAAAGAAGAAGGGCAGCGGTTTTAACACTGTTAACACTAAACATCTGTCTGGTTATTTTGTTAACAGAAGGTTTGTTGCGCTTTCGTTGGGTGGGTTTCTATTCTGAAAACATCAACAAGCCGTACCCGGGTGGAACTTTTGGGGAGGCTGTAATTGGGAGGAAATTAATATGAAGATTTTAACGAATACTATTGCTGCATTGAGCTTATTGTCTGTGAGTGCACTTACACTTGTACCCGCTGCGGCAGAAGACTGCGCTCAGCGCGGTGCTTTGGATGAGCTTTATTGTGATGCAAACAGTGATCTCGTTGCAGACACACCAACAGACCCTGCGAAATTAACGAACCCAGATACATTGGTATTTGCTTACACGCCCGTTGAAGACCCAGCAGTTTATGCCGATATTTGGGAACCATTTATCGCTCACCTTTCAGATGTGACAGGTAAAGATGTACAGTTTTTCGCTGTTCAATCAAACTCTGCGGAAGTTGAAGCCATGCGGTCAGGCCGCCTGCATGTTGCTGGTTTTTCTACAGGACCAACCCCTTTTGCGGTTAATCTTGCAGGAGCTGTTCCATTTGCGATCATGGGTGGAGACGACGGTGAGTTTGGATACAAGCTTCAGGTCTACACACAAGCAGGTAGTGACATAAAAGAGGTTAAAGATCTTGCCGGGCGCCGCGTCGCTCACACATCTCCAACGTCAAATTCTGGAAACCAGGCGCCACGTGCACTTTTCCCATCACTAGGTGTTCAGCCTGATGCTGATTACGAGGTTATTTATTCCGGTTCTCATGATCAATCAATGCTTGGTGTGGTCGCTGGTGATTATGACGCTGCACCTGTTGCATCTGAAGTGGTAGATCGTATGGCTGAACGTGGTCTATATGATCCAAAAGACGTTCGAATGATTTGGGAGAGTGATCCTTTTCCAACAACATCATTTACTCTTGCGCATAATCTTGAGCCTGAATTGGCAGAAAATATCAAGAAAGCTTTCTTTAGTTTTGATTTCGCAGGGACAAGTCTTGGTGAAGAGTTTGCAGGTGTAAGCAAGTTTATTCCGATAACATATCAAGACCAGTGGGCGGTAATTCGCCAGATCCAAAAATCAAATGGTGTTGAATATACCCCGCAGGGACTTGCCGGGAATAAATAACCTTCACAACGAAACGATGCGTCCAGTTTAGCTATCAAGCGACTGGGCGTGCCTTTGTAGTCATGTATGCCTGATTTATTGATGATTAGGCCAATGAACGACTGCGTCTAATTGAGAGATCATCATGCTTAAAATTACGAAACTGACAAAACGTTATGGCGGCGGAGACCCTGTCTTGAAAGAGTTGGATCTAACCGTTGAAGGCGATCAATTGACATCGGTCATTGGCTCCTCAGGTGCTGGTAAAAGTACGTTGTTGCGGTGTATCAATCGTTTGGTTGAACCAACTTCAGGTTCCGTTGATTTAAACGGCACAGAGTTTACCACTTTAAATCGTCGGGATTTGCGTACAGCTCGTCGGCGGATCGGGATGGTTTTTCAAAGTTTTAATTTGATTGATCGGCTAACCGTTATGGAAAATGTTCAATCTGGTCGTCTTGGATATATTTCAACATGGGCAGCGTTGACGCGGCGTTATCCGCGCGAAGATATTCGCCATGCTTATGAGTTGATGGAGCGTGTGGGGATTGCCCATTACGCCAATAAACGTGCTGATGAGTTGTCGGGGGGCGAACGTCAAAGGGTTGGCGTGGTGCGCGCATTAATGCAGCAGCCTGAAATTTTGCTTGCTGATGAGCCAACCGCCTCCCTTGATCCAAAGACATCTGAACAGATCATGTCATTGTTGCGTGATCTAGCATCTGAACTAAAACTACCTGTCATCATCAATATCCATAATGTGACTGAGGCAAAAGAGTATAGTGACCGGATTGTGGGCATGCGTTATGGGCGCATTATTTTTGACGATCAGCCAAAGAGCCTTGGTAAGTCAGAAATGGATGAAATCTATGCAGGGGTTCCGGCGGAAGATCGCTTAGCTGTTGGCGCAACGGCTGGAGAAGCCGGATGAGCGACATCAAGGATACTTGGCAAAAGCCACCTTTCATAATCAATCCGCTTTTTCGTTATGGTCTATATGCAGCGGTGATTATTTACTTTGTTCTAACGCTTGCGACCCTTCCGATTGATTGGGTTCGAGTTTCAGATGGTTTAGTTCGTGCCCAGCGCATTTTCAGTGGTGCCTTTCCTCCGAATTTCGAACGTTCGGGTCTTTTGATTGACGGATTTTTGGAGAGTTTAAAAATCTCTATCCTTGCGACGGTCGGCGGCATCGCATTGTCTGTGCCGCTTGCGTTCATGGCGGCAAATAATATTTCAGTCAGAGCTGTTTATCTCGTTGGACGCGGCATCATCATCGTGGCGCGCAGCTTTCACCCTGTTATCGTTGCAATCATATTTGTAAAGGCCGTTGGGTTCGGGCCGTTTGCAGGTGCACTCACACTCGTTGTTTATTCCATTGGATTTGTTGCTAAATTATTGGCAGAGCGAATTGAAGAGATCGATTTTGGGCAGGTAGAAGCGATGCGGTCTACTGGCGCAGGGTTTTTAACAACGCTGATTTATGCGGTTATTCCGCAAATTATGCCACGGTTGGTCGGCCTTGGAATTTATCAATTGGACAGTAACTTACGCGCTTCCGCAGTGGTCGGAATTGTAGGCGCAGGTGGTATTGGTGCAACTCTTGCGAATGCTTTTGGCCGTTATGATTATGATTTTGCACTAGCCATTACAATTGTCATTGTAGGCGTGATCCTCATTTCTGAGGCGATTAGTGGCGTTATAAGAAAGCGAATTACATAATGAGCAATCAATCTTTACAACACACACTTGATCATTGGTCTCGCTATACCTTACGCGAGCGTTTGAACAGATATCTTATTCTGATTGCTACTTTGCTTGTGGTCGGTTGGGCACTAAGCAGCATTGACGTGATTTGGGAATGGGTATGGGACGCACCCGTGCAAATGGCCGATCTTTTTGGGCGCATGATGCCTCCGGACCCTGAAAACTTGCCATCCATTTTGGAAGCAATTTGGCAGACGATTAACATCGCCACACTTGCTACGATGATTGCTGTTGTTGTCTCGCTCCCCGTTGCATATATAGCGGCGCAAAACACGACGCCAAACCGGGCTACATTATGGTTGGGACGATTTATTCTTGTCTCTTCTCGCTCGGTCAACACCATCATTTGGGCACTATTGTTTGTTGCTATATTTGGACCTGGAATTGTTGCCGGAATAATTGCGATCATGTTTCGATCTATCGGTTTTTTAGGTAAGCTATTGGGCGAAGCGATTGAAGAAATCGACGTTAAACCGGTGGAAGCATTAGAAGCCGTTGGCGCATCAAGGTTTAAAATTGTGCTTTATGCGATCGTGCCGCAAGTCATGCCAGCATTCTTTGCAATTGCGATATTAAGGTGGGATATTAATTTACGGGAATCAACAGTTCTTGGATTGGTTGGAGCCGGGGGCATTGGCATGATCTTACAAGGCGCGATTGATACGTTTAATTGGCCGGAAGTTTCCATGGTTCTGATAACAATCTTAGCCCTAGTGGTTTTCGGTGAAGTGGTTTCCTCTTTCCTACGTAAGAAGATCATATAGGTTTTCTAATTTGCGTGGGGTATTCAAAATTACAAAGCGCGAGGCGTTGTGAACGCCTTGCGCTTAAGGGTGAAATACCTAATTGCTAGCATGTGCTTAAAAAACATCACCATTATGATTTAACGATTTTAACTATTGTCGAATTGGCCGGGTAACAACGTCATCTGGTTCAATTTCATCATCGAGCTTTTTCAATCTTGCGGCAATAACGGTGGTGTTATCTTGCCTTGGTGCAGCCTTGTCTGTGACTGTCAGCAACAATGCATCAACGACATCTGAAGCATTTTGGCTTGCAACACCAGCAATTGTTTTTGCAATTAAATCATCGTCGAGTGTTTCAAGCCCATCGCTGGCCAAAATCAACCAGTCGTCTTCTCTTAAAGTGTGTGGTTCTTTGGTGATATCCAAACGGGAAATTCTATCGCCGGTTAGAGCTGATAAAAGTGCATTTCGATCTGGTGACTGCTTTGCTTCTTCCCATGAGATTTCACCCATCGCAGCCGCCGCATCTAGCCTTCCAGCCATTGAATGGTCTGCATTTTTTCGTGATATTTTTCCATCACGCAATAAAAATAGTGGAGAATCGCCAACACTGATCCAACTGAAGGTCTCGGCGATAATTTCCAATGCCACAAAGGTACACCCCATTCCAGCGAGTTGAGGGTTTTTGTCTACTTGATTTGCGATTGCACGGTTAGCCCCATCAAGCAGCGGCATAAATGAAGTTTGTTCCGGTGCTCCGTTAACATTAATTCCATTTACGAATGTGCTAACGGCCAATTCAGACGCGACTTCACCAGCTTCGTGGCCACCCATGCCATCAGCAAGTAAGCAAATCAGGTGGTCGCTATCCTTTGAAGGTTGCAAAGAATATGCGTCTTCCTGATTTTTACGAGTGCCCAATAATTGAGCGCCGGCGAAGTCAATTCTAGCTTGGTTCAAACTACGTCTTCTTTCCAGCTAAAGTTTTCATCGCAAAGTGGGATAAACATAAGCTTTGTATTCCCCATCTCAATGGTATCGCCTCGTTTAAGGCTTTCGGGAGCAAGAACAGGGCGGTCATTCAATCTAATGAGATTGGACTTGCCACCATGCTGAATATAAAAGTCACCTTGCTTATCATCGAAAACAATATAGGCATGCGCCTCGCGGGAGATAGATGAATCTCCAAAATTAAGCGGTATCCGTTCACTGCTATTTCGGCCGATACTATTCATACCATAATAAACCTCGCAAGAGCATCCGCGGCCAGGGCCATCAACCACAACTAGCCAGCCCGCAGTCAGTTCAAATTCTTGCTGATCTGCATCAGCATTTAATTCACGGCTCTTTGGTGAACTTGAGATAACGCGCGTTGTAATTTCCTCATCATCCTGAGTTTTTTCTGGTTCCTTTAGATACTTTGTCGCTCCATCGTTTGCATCATCGGATGCTTCTCGTCTTGGTTTTATAATTCTTGTTTCGTTTTCATCACTCATATTGATTTCTCCCTTGGTAGCGTTTTTCTAACTACCGGTCATAATTTAACTTTCTGAAACGAAGCGCAGACGAACTTCGCCAAATTCTAATACGTCACCAGATTTCAATTCAGCTTTGTCTTTCTTTTCGCCATTGATATAAACGCCATTCGTCGTATTCAGATCATGGATGGTTGGCGTCCCTTGGGGGGAAACATGAAAATGTGCGTGATGTCGATGAACAGAATCATTGCTCAGTTGAATGTCGTTATCAGTATGACGTCCGATTGATACTGATTGAGCAGTTATTTCAAACTTTGTATCTTCACTGCCGACCACTTCAAAGTAACTTGTTGCGGCTTCAACGGGATCAACCACGCGTGTTGCATCATCCTCTTCTTCGTTGAATATTTCAGTCTCACTTTCTGGATACTCATTGTCAGGATCTTCTGGGGAAAATACACTGTCTGTCGGCTCGTCGTCTGTTTTGCGAAATGCCAGAGCATATATCAAGCCCAGAACAATAGCAGCCAAAGCAATCAATAATGACCAGGCAAGAGGCCTGTTCACATTCGCCCATTGTGCTGCTTTTCCATCTTCACCGCCAACAATAGCGTATATTTTTGCAATAAGTGGAAGGGGTAAAGGTTCAGCTTCTGGTTCTTCAACTGGTGCAATTTCACCAAGGTCAACCGTTTCCTTTGTTGTGAACACTTGTCCGCCTGCTACAGTGACGGATAATCCCGCTTCAACAAGACCAGAAAGCTCTTCAACAGGTGCTGTAATCGTGCCTCCATTTTCAATGTAGCGAGGTAAACTCGAAAGGAACTCGGATGAAAATGCTTCAACACCGACAACCGAGGCGTAGTATCCGTTTGTCTCCTCTGCAAGCCTTTTAATCTCCTGTAGAGCTGGTGTTTCTGTCGCACTCTCAGCAAAGCCAAGCCCGATTATTGTTACGTTATTATCGCTTGCTGCGTTAACCACATCTTCGCGCGAATAGGCTGTGTCCTCTGCCTTACCATCAGACATGATGACCAAAACTTTGCGTTCGGCATCGACACCATCCAAAATTTTGATCGCTTCTAAAGCATTTGCAAAATATTCAGTAGCTGCGCCATCTGCTACGATACTTGAAAGCTTTGTTTCCGTTCCATCATGATTTGAAGCTGGGGGCATGACAATCGTAAGATCGCTGGCAAATGTTGCTACGCCAATATGTCGTTTTGGCGATATATTTCGTAACTGTCCTCGGACAAGATCAACATTCCTTGCAACTGTCTGCGCTCGGCGAGGATTTGACCGATCAATCAGGTAAAGCCATGCGCTTTTTTCATCACTATCTGAAAAAGCTTGAAACTCAGTTCCTTTTAGAACCTCGCCATTGGCGGTAAATGCCAACTCTTCTAGTTGTCGCGGTTCAGTTAACCTAAAGTCGCAACTCAAAGAAGAATTATCAGAGGTTTCTTCATTGTTCGAGTGGTCACATTGCATGATAAGTTCAGCAGAATTTGCTGTATTGGTCGCTAGTGAAAAACTACTGAAAACCACTGCGATCACGGGCAAAAGATAAGCCAATCTTTGCACGCCGTTGCGGCCTAAACCATACGATAATTTGTTGTTGCCCATTTGATTCACTCTCATTAACTTCAATTCAATTTATACTGACCCGAAGGGCCAAGTCTCATAATCCAAAAATCACTGCCGCTATGTTTTTTAACTTCGCTGCTGCCAACAACAACCGCCGTGCCATCAGACAAAACCGTTACATCTGTTATGGTGTCCTGACCCGTGCCCCCTAAAACACGTTCCCACAAAACCTCCTTAAAACCGGCGCTATATTTGGTAATTAGCCCGTCATTTTGACTGGAGTTTTTTTGTAGAGTTTGACCTGTGATGAAGACTTCATTGGTTTGCGATAGTGCGATGGCGCTGGATCTTGTATCTAACTTATTCGTACTGATAATTGGTTGGATTTTATTGTCTCTGGTGACTTGAGAGGCCATGCTCAGTTGCGCGGTTTCAGAGAGCTTTATGTTTCCCACGGCGAAATATGTGCCATCATTGCTAACTTCAAGAGAACTCATTTCCCCATAAGAAGGTGTGTGGTCCATAATCACGTTGAAGTTAGAATCTAGTTTTAGCAACCAAAACTTGCTCTTGTCTTCGCCAGCTCCTTGGGCATTTCCGATCACAGCCAGATTTCCGTTTGCAAAGGAACGAATGTCTGAAAATTGGTTTTTACCGCCGTCTCCAAAGGTTTTCTCAAGAAGAAAATCCCCAAATTCGTTCAGTTTAACAAGCCAGCCAAATTCCGCGCCATTTTGCGGATCTTTTTTAATGCCTGCGATCGCTAAACCATCATTTGGTAGTTTTGTAATTGCACTAAATGCTACGCTGAAATTTCTTGAAAATACGTTTTCCCATTTGAGATTTCCATCTGAATTGTAACTGCGAATAATAGCGCTTTTTGAACTAGATACACCTTTGCTAGAATGCCCAACCACAACGATAGAACCGTCATCTAAAATTGTTAGATCTTCCAGAACTTCATCATTTTCGTCACCAAACTCTTGCTTCCAAAACAGTTTTCCACCCCAAGAGTATTTATAAATAATACCTTGAATGCCGTTGTTGTTTTGATGGTGGGCTTCAACGGCCACCGCTATGAAATCCTCGTTTGCTGCGACCGCGCGACCTCGTTCTGCAGCTCCATTTTCATCAACTAAGTGAGTCCACGGCTCAGATAGTGCAAGCAATGCGTCTTTCGCATTTGCGGCACTTGCTGACACGCTGTAACTGGTTAAATAGTCTTTATATCCTTGACGTGTATCAAGCTCTGAGACTGTTTCCCAGGCTTGTTGCGCCATTTTAGCAAGTTGAATTTTTTCTTGCTCTTGTCGGCGTTTTTCAGCTTCGATTGCAGCTGCCTGTTCAGCCTTTATTTTTGCCTGACGTTCCTCGGCTTCTCTTTGAGCTGCTAGCTCAGCTTCTTGTCTTAAGCGTTCTTTTCTTTCAGCCTCTGCCGCTGCTTCTGCTTTGGCCTTTGCCAGAGCCGCAAGTTCAGCATTGCGTTCTTGTTGGGCAATGGCTTCAGCCTTAAGAATTTGCTGTTCATTATACCAATAGCCACCGCCGATTATTGCTGCGACTAATATTGCACAGACGATCGCGATTTTTCCATATGGGCTTTTTGATCGTGTATGCTCATTGCTATTGTCTGGTTGATAGGCGCCGGGTGAAAAGAGCACAGTTTTATCATCATCTGCAATTTCATCTGACATCAGAAGCAATCGCCATTCAGCGAGATTTTGTGGGCGTAGTTTGGTTTGCGGCGTCATACCTTTCATGACGGCGGTTAAAAATGCCTTTGAATAGAGATCGCCTGCATATTTTTGAAGTGGTTCGAGAGGGTCTTCATCACCATTATTAAATGCATCTAAACGCGCCATCGCATCGATTGGTTTTTTCCCAGATATTGCACGATAGAGCGTGGCAGCAAACGCATAAATATCCGTCCATGGCCCTTGCTTGCCTTCCGCGTAATATTGCTCAGGAGCAGAATATCCGTCCTTTACAATCAAGTTCATGGTGCGACTTTGTTGGGTTATTGTCTGTCGAGCTGCGCCAAAATCTAAAAGAACAGCATCGCCGTCGCCTCGGACAAATATGTTGTCGGGCGCGATGTCACGATGGGCAATTCTATTTTCGTGAACAACTTCAAGCGCATCGATTAAAGGTGTTATCACCTTTTTTAACTGTTGTTCACTTGGTTTTCCAGGCAGCTCTTTAAGCCATGTGTTGAGTGGTTTGCCGTCAATAAACTCTAAGACCATATAAGCGGTATTGTTTTCGTTCTTGAGGATTTGCAAAACCTGAACAATGCCATTGTTCTTAAAGAGCGCTAACGTGGTCGCTTCATCGACAAATTTTCCAAGCGCCCAATTGAAATCAACCTCTTCTGTGCTGCTCGTTGGCACAACAGTTGTGCCGTCACGTGAGACGAAGTCTTTGGGATAGCATTCTTTAATGGCGACTTTTCGGTGTAACTCCGTATCATAGGCGGCATAAGTAATTCCGAACCCGCCCTGGCCGATCACAGAATCTATGCGATAATGCCTAAGCATTGTACCCGCCTCTAACGCATTACGATTATCCATGAGTTCCGCTTATAATTCCCCAATAACACGAAGTTGAAGTTAAATTTGTAAAATGGGAAAATCAAGTATTAAGTAAGATTACGTGAAGAAATGCAATTTTTGCTCGCACAACTTCAGCAAGTGTATAAAATAAAACAAACTTTTTTATTGCGCCTTGGCGAGAAACATTGCTAGAAAAGATGCGGAACTTTTTACATTTTGGGGCGTGGATTGGCGGTTTCAGATTTAGCATTGTTGAACAAAGGCAAGCCAATACATTGGATAGTGGCATCTGTTGTTGTTCTTTTGCTCACAATTCTGCTTGCAATTATGTTTTCAGGCAATGGCGATGTCGAGCAAGGTGTTTACCGCATTGAGACTTCGACGGGGCATGGGTCCGGATTTAAAATCGCAGATCCTGGATATTTGGTTACAAATCATCATGTGATCGACAATGTCAGACGTATTAGCATTCCATATATGAAAGATGGTAGGCTGGCACGCGTAGATGCCAAGATTATTTGGTTCAATTCCGACAAAGATCTCGCGATACTAGAAACGGTTTCTCCACTTGAAGGTGAAAACGTAAAATTAGCGTCTATTACAGATACTGAGCTCAAAAAATCAGAAGATGTGACTGCAATTGGTTTCCCTGGTGTTGCTGATAAAATGGCCCTGGAACTTAAAGAAAATATCATTGACAATGAACAGCGGGTTAAAACCTATCTTGATCCGACTATATCGCGAGGGACATTACAAAGGTTGGTTCCCACCGTTCAAAGACTGACCATCCAGCACAGTGCCAACATAAACCCTGGGAATTCAGGTGGACCATTGTTTGATAATTGCGCGCGGGTAATCGGTGTGAACACACTTATCACAAAGTCATCCATTTCAGGTCAGGATCTTATTAAGTCTATCAAAACAGGGCATGATCTGCTGTTTAGCACGACAGGTGAACTAGAGTTCGCAGTTCACATTAAAGAAGTGCTGCTCGCTTTACATGAAAAGAGTATTCCTTATTCCTCAAGGAGTGGGTCCTGTCGCGCGGGTTTTGATCTTTTAGAGATATCAGGGTTGAGCCTGACCACTATATTTGCATTTTCTGGATTTGCGGTGGCGTTTTATAGATCGCGAAGATCCTCCAATTATATTGATGAAGATGACTTCGATGTGCCGCTGACAGAAATTCACGCTGATATGGATGATAGCTATGAATTCGTTGAGAACGAGATTATTTCACTCAAAGGCATAACAACCAATGACAATTATAATCTCTCAGATCTTGTTGATATGGGGAGCACAATTTTTATCATTGGGCGACAAGCTAATGAAGCGGATATTGTCTTTAAAGACGCTTCCATATCGCGAAAACATGCGCGCATAGCGCTCGTTGCGGGTGACTGGGTTCTTCATGACATGAATTCAACAAATGGTACTGCGGTTAATGGTAAAAAGACATCGCAATCCCACGGTACAGTTCTTCATCATTGTGACAAAATACAATTGGGTAATCTTGAATTTAAGTTTGAAAGTAGAAAAGCCTCACCGCAAAACGGAAAGCAAAATATCCCAATTCGGAAGTGGCTGTTGTCAGGTTTTGATCAGCAGGGACAGACGTTGCAATTCACGCTCAGTAACCAAAATGTCGATTATTCCGAGGGTTTTTATGAGGTGTGCCGGATCGGTCGAGATAGCCGTAATGATCTTATCATCACTGACGATGCCGTTTCTAGAAACCACGCTGTGATTGGCTTTAATGAAGATGGAATGTTGTGCGTCAAGGATTTAGATTCTGCAAACGGTACCTATGCAGATTCAAATGAAGTCGGTCAAACACCACAATCAATAGAACGAACACGAAAAATAAAATTTGGAGACACGATACTAAATTTGTCACAACAAATTTAGTGGGAGATCATAGGGGACAGTTAAATGAAGAAAATTATCGCGCGAACGCTCTTAAGCACAATTCTTGCTACATCAGCCTTATCTACATCAGTGGTTGTGATGCCCGAGAGCTCACCAGCAATGTCTCAGAATATTTTTAAAAAAATTGGCAAAGATTTACGAAAAGCCAGAAAGGGAATTCAAAGAGAATTTAAAAAGGGTCCCCTTAAGCAGATTTTACCTGTGGTGGGTACTATTTTAATTGCAAATGGAATTGCAGATGGTTCTCCTGCAGCTATAATTTTTGGTGCCGCATTGGTTGCTGCGCCACAAACCTTTCAGAAAGATATGGCAAGAAAATATAGTCGGGAAATGCAATATTCTGGCTGCACAAGTTGCGGGAATAAACGCGTTGTACTTCGACCGGGCCAAAAGATTACGTCTGAGCGTGAAAAGGCCATTCGCGCCGAAGTTAAAGAAGACATCAAAGATGTGCAAAGAGCGTTGGCTAAATTTGGATACTACACGAGCAAGATCGATGGTGATTATGGACCAGGATCACGCCGTGCTGCGAAAAAGTTCCAAGCTGGAATTGGGACGGGGCAAACGGGTATCTTAAATGCTGAAGAGCGATACCTTTTGTTTACACAAGCTGCTGAACTTGGATATGTTCGGGAAGCTAGAGACTTGCAATATAGTGCAAAAGTAATCCCAGCTGTTGTCCAACAGCCAGAAATGGTCAAGAAAGCTCCGGTGATTGTCACGCCTACTATTGCCGAATTTCGTCTCGCAAAATCACAATTTGATAAGTTCTCGAAGGATTTTCTTCAAGGTGGAGATCAATCCACTGTAAAGAGCGCAGAATTGCTTCCTGACGGTCGTATAAAGCTTCAAGTAGAAGACGATTTGTCAGGCAAGACGACTGAACTAGTTGGAACTGTTGCTGGAATTGATCTTGCACCTCATCGCGTTTCTGACCTCTGGATTAGAGTGACGTATGAAGATGATAAAATAACGCAAGCTATTAATTTAAATACGCGAGATGATTTTGACACTTTAGATGAGGCATCTGCGTGGATGAGTAAGGCGAAAAGCAAACTTGGTATTTTAGCTGAATTAACCGAGGTGGAGGACGTTAAGCCAAAGGATGATGTGTTAATAGCGGATGCACCAAAGGCTGCGGAAGAGCCGATCAAAATTGCTGGGAAAGAACCGCAAACACCAAAGATAAAAACACCGTCGGAAACAGAGAACATCGAGATTGCTGAAGTAAAACCAGATAATAAGCAACCAAAAATCGCGACTGAGCCAACAATCAAAATTGCAAAACCTGAAGATCAAACTACGGAAATTGCAAAGGTTGATACATCGACTATCGCGGTAAATGAACCTAAAATAGAACCAGTTCCTGAACCAACTACTATTAGTGTGACCACCCCGCAAGAAGCCCAAATTTGCCAGCAAAATCTATTTGTGAATTTTGACTTTCCGGTCGATGATGAAAATATCAGTCATTTCATCATCACGCCGCCAGAAGGCGCGGTATGGTATGATCGTGGTGATACAACATCAAATATACTTGGCCAATGTGTTCAAGGTACATACAAATATGAGTATGTGAGTATTACTAAAGGCAAGACTGCAAAAGATTGGAAAGACAACAAATTCACTGGTGAATTCCAAATTGCGAGTAACGCTGAAAGCTGCTCAATTAGTCTTGATGATCCCACAGGGTCCGCAGGCATTCGCTGTTTTCAATAGGCTAAGTGAACAACTAAATGATACAGCCTAGAAATAGAAATCAGTCTAGAAGCCAGCTGCGTAAGGGTAATGCTGCAGATAAAATGACTCCTGATTTTAACTTGAAGAAAAGGTATCATGATGCACGGAAGGTATTTGATACTGGTGACTTTCTAAAAAACTTTGCTGCGGACCTTTGGGAGTATGCTCGAATATTGTATGCAAATCCTGGCCAAGCTATACCTGCTATTGTTTCATTTTTAGGTAGTTTGATTTCTGTTTATCAGATTTTGTTTCCGGATGCGCCTACGACCAGATCCTTCTCAAATCCAAATAGTATTTGGAATAGCTTACCAGCCCAATTCTTCATCTTTATCTTTGTGGTTGCGTGCTTATCTTGGACAACATCGATGATTTGCATTTTATTAACAGCGCGCGTAAATGAAATACGCTTTATGGCGGCAAGAGCACTTTCTGGTCTTGCAGCTATTCTTTCCGTTATGGCTATCCAGTGGAGCTTTAATCTCGACGTAAGTCATGGTACGAACACCGTCTTCGTGTATGCAATTCTTGGCATGGCATTAGCAAGTTTTTTGGCGAAAACTTGTTTTCGATATACCAAAGATCCTGACCCTGTGATCATGGCAGAACGTGCGGGGTTGTTGTTGATATATGCAGTAACAACAATTGTGATGGTCATGTGGGCGAGATGGGGTGTTTATATCAATGGATAGGAACAAACTTCATGAAGTTGCACTTGCTCGTTTGTCAATGACAGCGCTGGCAATAGACGGACTAATTGTTTTACTTGTGTTTTTACTGTTTGCTAGTTTTTTTGATAAATTAGGTTTGACAAATTTATTTGGACTAATTCATCAGGGTTTCGATTTCGTGCCTTATCTATTAGCTTTTGTGGTCACCATTACAGTGTATTTATTTATTTTTGAGGTAGTTCTGGCTGGTCACACGATTGGAAGGTTATGCTTGGGTCTGCACATCAAGGATGTGGAAACTGGACAAGCACCTGCTATCTCTCACAGATTTATTAGATTTACTGAAATCTTGATTAAGATGGGTTTTACATCCTTGCACCTTAAAAAAGTGCCTGCACATAATAAGCGCATAAATGGTGCCTTGTGTTCTGATTGGGTTGATTTTGACCTTACAACGGTATCCACTCAAACAAAACGTCCTCGAGATAAAAGTAAACCTGTTTCGACAAGAGTAAGAGGTGCTTTTTTAAAAAAGCTGTCTGATCCTTCATCTGGTAAAATCATAAACGTGCAATCAGGTCGTTTTTATGAATCAAAGGGTGTATTTTATATCGGTCGAACCTCTGAGAGGAGCGACCTGGTTATATCAAGCGACAACACTGTTTCCAGGATCCATTGCCGAATTGTCAAAAAGGATACGGGGTTTATACTTGCCGATGGTGAGAACTTATCCAAAGGTTCAACAGGTGGTACTTTTTTGAATGGAAGACAGCTTGACGTGTCAAAAAATTACCCACTTAAACATGGTGATAAAATAAGGATTGGCCAGAGTGAATTACAATTTTTGCTGAAGTAAGATGACGCATAATTGAAAATCTGTCTGGGCACCAGCGACTTTTTGAACGTACTTTTATAGTCATCGAAATGTGTTCATGTAACCTGCATATAAGCCATGTTTAGTAGTTCCTGCTACAAACGATGGTCTTAAGCTAGGATGTAATGAATCGTGAAAATAGGCTAAAAAACGCTTCAAAAAGATACTCTCTGCTATAGCCCATAACTTCAAAGCACGGACCTTAGGGGTTGTTTATAGCAGTCTTCTTGAGAGGGCATTACCAACGGGAGGTGGGCCCATTCACAAGGAGGAACTTATGAAAAAACTTCTACTAGCGTCTGTCTCAGTAGCAGCTGCAATGGCGATTAACACAGCAGCACATGCTGATGGCCATGGACCAATTAAGATTGGTGTGCTTGCCACACTTGAAGGTACTTATACTGCTTTGGGCGAAGATGGTGTTCGCGGTATGAAAACAGCCCTTGGTCAAATTGGTGATCAGATGGGTGGTAAGGCCTATGAGATTATCATTCAGTCAACCGATGCAAGCCCAGATAGTGCCGTTCGTGGCGCTCGTAAACTTGTTGAGCAAGATAAAGTAGATATCGTTGTTGGGCCATTGTCGGGTTCTGAAGGTATTGCAATTCGCGACTATTCTAAAACTCAGCCACAAACAACGTTTATCAATGGCATTTCAGGTGCGATGGAAACCACTTATGTTACGCCATCTGAAAACTTCTTCCGCTTTAACATGGATGGCGCACAATGGTCCGCGGGCCTTGGTGAATATGTATTTAAAGAAAAAGGCTATCAAACTGTCGCCACCGTTGGTGAAGATTATTCATTCATCTATACGCAAGTCTTTGGTTTTGCGACTGGCTTCTGCGCAGCAGGTGGTGAAATTACAGAACGCCTTTGGGTGCCACTTGGAACAAAAGATTTCGGCTCAATCATTGCCTCATTGCCGGATGATGTTGATGCGATTTATCTAGGTCTTGGCGGCGGTGACGCTGTTAACTTCCTAAACCAGTATCAACAAGCAGGTGGTGATGCGAACCTTATTGGTGGTTCTATCATGGTAGATGGAACGGTTTTGTCTTCAAAAGGTAAGGCCAAAGAAGCGCTAATTGGTGTTCCATCTTCCGGTCCACAAGCTGATACTTGGGATGATCCGAAATGGCAGGCTTACGTTAAAGCTTACCAAGATGCATTTGCGCCAGAGGATCGTTTCCCGAGCCCGTCATTGCTTGGTACCGGCTACTATAATGCAACGAATGCCATGGCACAGTGCCTTGATAGTGTGGGTGGTGATCTAAGTGATGGTCAAGCTGCGTTCCGCGGTTGTTTATCAACGCTTGAACTTGATGCGCCAAACGGAAAAATTACACTGGATGCAAATCGTCAGGCTATTGGTACAAACTTTGTAACAGAAGTTCAGGCACAAGCTGATGGTACCTTGGCAAACAACCTTGTGAAGATTGTTCCAAATGTAAATCAAACACTTGGTATTGATGTTGCCGCGTTTGATAAAATTGGTCTTCCAAGTCGCGAAAACCCAGCTTGCTTGGCAAGCTACGAGTAAATGGAAGCAATGCAAGGCGGCTCTTGTGGGCCGCTTTGCTTTTTCGAAATCATTTAGTACAATCAAATGGCACTCATAAACTATCTTACTCGTGTACATTTCGGAGATGGTGTTCTGCAGGAAGCCATTCATGCAGAGATAGAGCGCTGTGCGTTAAAACACCCCTTTATACTTCTTGAAAACCGCGATGAGCTGACAGAGCTTGAGGAATTTACGCTTGCTGCGATCAATAATTCCTATATTGAAAAAACGATTGCTCACGCACCGCTGTTTCCAGAAGAAAACCGATTAAAGCGCTCCGCTGATTTATATAAGTCTAAAGGATGTGATGCGATCATTGCTATTGGTGGCAGTCAAGTTATGCATTATGCAAAACTTGTTAGACTTTGTATTGGCAGCGATAAAAGTATTGAACGGTTTTCAGAATTCACCGGTGGTCAGCGCTTATTTAAACAAAGTAATATGCCGTTATTTATTGCTGCACCAAATTTATTTGGTATCGCGCCGTGCATCAGCAAATATAGCCGTGTTCTACTTAAAGATGGCAAGTATGATTCATTTGCCAGCTGTAGATTGCGTGCTGATATTGCTATATGTGATCCGCTTTTTTCTCTTAAAGATACGTCGACTGACATTTCAGCGTCTGCAGCTGAAGCGTTGGTTTTATGTTTGGAAGCCTATTTTTCAAGCGGTTTTAATCCGCCTGCAGATGGCATTGCGATTGATGGTTTGCGCCGTATAAATAATCATGCTGACCAATTGGGTAGTGGTAATTGTGATTTGGATTGTCGGCGTGAGTTGATGATCGCAAATCTTAGTGGTGTTTTGGCTCTTGAAAAAGGGCGGGGTGCTTGTTCGGTCATCACGGATTTCTTGATGACGAGAGAAGGAAATAGCCTGTCAGAAGGACAGATCAAACGCGCGGTTATGAGCAAGGTGTTAAGTAAACCAAGCCAGGAAATTGCTGAAAAACTAAATGAGTTAAAATCAATATTTCAGCTTGATGTGGATGCTGCTGGCTATTTTGAGGCGTTGTTTAATAAGCTTGGAATGTTTGGTGAATTTTCTCAAAATGGTCAGAATTTCGGCCCAAGTTTTGATTTTCAGCCGATAAACGCGAATGCACATGCGCATTTTTATGCGCTTCCCAAAGAATATAACACACTCCTGAAAAGTCTTGGCGCTGTGCAAGTTCACTAGTCGCTATCTATTTGTTTCTTATAACTATTGACCGATGCTTTGTAGCGACATCGCTATCGTTTATTCAATGATCGGTGCAAAATTTACGATCTTGCATCGTAACTCACAGTATTTTTCTAGGTCCAAATGTATTGACAGTTTGGGTCTTGAGATAGAACCTTTTACTCATAAAACAATGAATACATTAGATTTACTGCCCAAATTGAGGAGAGAGTTTGGGGCCTTGTTCAGCATTCTGGGAGGGATAAATGAGCGAAGCAGTTGCAGTGCATCACGGGAATTTTGGCCGTGCTGCTGTTTATAATTTAGATAAGCCAATACTTTTGCACGCCCACAGAGAAGCCCATCTTATTTTTAAAGTGGATGGTGGCGATGCGATTGTTAATGTTGGCGATGTCGATCATTTAGTTAGAAAAGATAAAGCTGCGACCGTTAACCCGTGGCAACCACATAGTTTTGGTCTAAATGATAGCCCATCCTGCGTTACGCTTGTTTTATATATCAAGCCAATGTGGTTTTTAGAGCATTCAAAATCAGTGGAACATGCGTTGAGCTTTGGCGAAAGTTCATTGAAACTTGATGATCGGATGATGGAATATGTCGCCCGATTGGCGAATTTTCTTCTCTCGGATGAAAATCATGAGCGTTGTGATGATATGTTGTATGAGCTCATGAATTTGTCGTTTAATTTAAGCTGGCAAGGCAATGATAATAACGGTTTTCTCGACCGAACTCGCCGGCATTATTCAGATTTTCGTGTGCGCAGAGCTATCCGTTTAATGCAGGAAAATTTATCTGAAGAATCCAATATGGAAGATCTTGCGCGAGAGTGCGGCCTATCGCGTCCGCATTTCTTTAAGCTCTTTAAAAGACAAATGGGACTAACACCAAACTTATATATGAATACTCTGCGTGCAGAACGAGCGATTGAAGAGTTGATGAAAACAGAAAAGACAGTAACTGATATTGGTAATGATCTTGGCTTTTCGTCTCAGGCAAGTTTCACCAGATTTTTCACATCTAATGTTGGTATACCACCCAGTGATTACCGGCGTGTTGCCTACGCAGGATAAATGAGTTTTGTTCTCCCAATGACTTGGCCGGGTTTAAATTCCCGGCCCTTTTTTTGTAATGTCTGTCTTAATATCCGATCCAAATTTTGCGTTAATACGATGATCTGTATTTAGGAAAGACTTCAAGGTACGGCACTTCCCATATGCTTCCATTAAGATTGATCTAATTCAGTCTCGCGCACTTATATTTGGGAGGGTATGTGTCTAGCGAATTTCAAATTGCTGCGTATTACGCCCGAAAAAATATTCTGGCACTGGGGGGTATTCTATGAAAAATTTCATAGCTAGAAATCCCCTTTGGTCGCTCATAATTTTTGTGTCTTTAGCAATCCTGATCTGGATGATTTTTGGTCTATGGCCGGAATGGCTTGTGGATGCAATTGGGCGCAAGAAAATCTTCTTAAATGCTTTGCTGAATGGCATCACATTGGGCGGACTTTATTTTCTCGTTGCGAGTGGATTTACGCTTATTTTTGGCCTGATGCGTAATGTGAATATGGCGCATGGTTCACTCTTTTTGCTTGGTGGTTATGTGGGCTATCATGCTGCTGCTGCATCTGGTTATTGGTTGGTAGCATTCCCTGTTTCATTCATTGTTGTTGCTGTTTTTGGTGTGTTGCTGCAGGTCTTTGTATTTAGACGAATGGAAGGCGACGACCTTCGTCAAACTCTTGTAACTATTGGACTTTCAATTGTTATGGCAGACTTGATGCTTTGGGGCTTTGGTGGTGATTTTTTCAATATTTCACCTCCCGATTGGCTCAGCGGTCCCATACAAACCTTCTTTGTTACCGGAGTTAAGCGATCCACAGGTGAACTTATATACATGAAATATCCGATTGTGCGGATTGTGATATTTGCTGCATCCGTTGCGATTGGGCTTGCTATGTGGTTTGCGCTTAATAGAACCCAAATTGGTATGATGATCCGTGCTGGCGTTGATGATCGCGATATGCTATCGGCAACAGGTGCACGCATTCAACTGGTGTTTGTCGGTGTTTTTGCTTTTGGCGCGGGCCTTGCGGGAATTGCAGGTGTTGTTGCAGGTACTTTCCAATCGGTTGCCCCGGGTGAAGATATTCGCTTTCTTTTGGCCTCGCTTGTTGTGGTGATCGTAGGTGGTATGGGTTCAATTCCGGGTGCTGCCCTTGGCGCATTGCTTATTGGTTTGGCCGAGCAGTTTGGCTCTGTTTACTTTCCAACTTATGCCGTTGTTTTAACCTTTGTTATCATGGTTGTTGTTCTCGCCTTCCGCCCTCAGGGCTTGTTAGGAAAGGCTTGATCAGATGTCAGATTATCAAGATATTAATCCCATGAGCCGTGCATTTCCAAAGAAGGAAAGAACGCTTGGTTTTTGGGCCGGAAAAGTTCCTGCCTCTTATTGGACCATTGGTGTCATTTTACTATTTATGCCGCTTTTCGTGAGTGATTTCTTCCTTTTCCAGATTTGGGGTTGGACATTTATTCTAGGCACAATTGCACTAAGCCTTATGTTTTTAGCAGGCTATGGTGGCATGGTTTCGCTCGTCCAAATGACTGTTGCAGGTGTTGCTGGATATATGGTTGCGATTTTGGGTGACAGTGCGATCACAGATATTTCGCAAGGTTGGCCGTGGTGGGTCGCTATTCCCTTGGCGCTTATTATTGCGATGATTTTCGGGACCCTCACAGGTTGGCTAGCTGTGCGAACCGAAGGCATTTATACGATTATGATTACACTCGCGATTGCGTCGGCTTTCTTTTACTTCACACGTCAAAACTATGTCGTTTTCAATGGATTTCAGGGTTTTAATGGTATTTTTCCACCAAACTTATTTGGTGTTGATTGGCGCGGCCCAAAGGCGTTTTATTATTTAACGCTTGGCGTTGCTGCGATTTCCTATTTTGCTGTGTTTTATGTTTCCAGAGCACCCTTTGGTTTAGCTCTGCAGGGTGTAAGAGATAATCCACGCCGCATGGCTGCACTTGGATTTAATGTGACAGCGCACCGAGTGGCAGCTTACGCCTTTGCTGCGCTCATTGCAGGTGTTGGCGGTATTTTGCTCACATGGCAATCTGCTCAAATCTCACCAGGAACTGCCGGGATTGGGGCGGTGGTGGATTTGCTCGTCATTGCAATTATGGGCGGTTTGCGCCGACCTATTGGCGCATTTGTGGGCGCATTTATCTATGTTCTTTTAAAAACCTTTGCAGTCGATGTGTTGGTATCGCTTGGTCTTGCGGGCGAACGTTTTAATTTATTAATCGGCCTCATATTCCTTATTATCGTTTTTGCATCTCCAGACGGCGTGCTTGGACTGTGGGACAAGGTTAAAGAGAGCCGTAAAAAAGACCCTCTTCTTGATAGACAAGGAGATGCGTTATGAATGTAAGTGTTGATCCGCAAAAACAAAGTGTGTCTGATCGTCTTGGCGCGACAGGGACCTCCAATGCGCTAGAATTGCGCGGAGTTGGTAAGATGTTTGGTGCGCTCGCAGCACTATCGGATATCAACATAACTGTAAAACCAGGTGAACGGCGTGCGGTTTTAGGTTCCAATGGTGCAGGCAAAACAACATTGTTTAATTGTGTCACTGGTGATTTCAAACCCACCTTTGGTTCCATTCGGTTTTTCGGTGAAGATATTACCGATTTCCCAGCTCAAGAGAGAATTCGTCGGGGTCTTCGCCGGACTTATCAAATCTCACTTTTGTTCTCAGGTCTTAGCGTTCTAGATAATGTTTATCTTGCATGTTGTGGTGTGTCGCGCGGACGCTTTTCGTTTATACGACCTGGTCGCAATAATGCACTTATGGCTAGTGCAGAAGACCTTGTTAAAGTCGTACATCTTGAGAGCGTGTTACATACCAAAGTCTCAGATCTATCCTATGGTCAGCAGCGCCAATTGGAAATTGCAATGGCTTTATCTGGTGCACCTCGCTTTGTGCTGTTTGACGAACCTGCTGCAGGGCTCTCTCCAACCGAACGTTCAGAGTTAATTGAAGTCTTAACTGGTCTGCCGAGCCATATGGGTTATGTGATCATTGAGCATGATATGGATGTGGCGCTTCGCGTATCTGAATCAGTAACGATGATGCATAACGGACAGATTTTTAAAGAAGGTTCACCGGCAGAAATCGAGCAAGATCCTGAGGTGCAAGCCCTTTATCTAGGTGGGGAGGATGGGCTAGGTCATGGCTGATAATTCCACTCCAATCCTTGAGATCAAAGACCTAAATGTTTTCTATGGTCAATCACATGCTGTTCAAGGTGTAAACCTCACCCTTGGTGGCGGTGTTTTGTCAGTGGTTGGTCGAAATGGCATGGGTAAAACCACTACCTGTAAGGCAATTATGGGGCTTGAGCCGACTGCGTCAGGTTCCATCAGTCTTGGTGGCCAGATTATTACAGGATTATCACCAGCTGAGATCGCGCGTGCTGGTATTGGTTATGTGCCGCAGGGGCGTCGCTTATGGCAATCGCTTTCTGTTGATGAGCACCTTAAGCTTGTGGCTAAAAAAGGTGGTGTGTGGACACCCGAACGAATTTATTCAGTCTTCCCAAGGCTGGCTGAGCGAAAGAATAATGGTGGTGCTCAGTTATCTGGTGGTGAGCAACAAATGCTCGCCATCAGTCGCGCGCTTTTGCTCAATCCACGCCTTTTGGTGATGGATGAGCCAACCGAAGGTCTTGCACCTGTTATCGTCAATCAGGTGGCTGATATGTTGATTGCGTTGGGGCAAGAGGGCGATATTGACGTCCTTGTGATTGAGCAGAATATTGGTGTGGCTTGCGCTGTTTCTGATCAAGTTGCGATCATGGTCAATGGCAAGATCAATCGTGTCATGGATTCTGGCCTATTAGCTGCAGATCGTGAACTTCAACAGCAGCTATTGGGTGTTGGTCGCCACGCACATGATGAAACAGATGGGGTAGCGACACAAACTCAAAATGCAGCTTCCGAACAACGTGATGCATCAAATATTACGCGCATATATGTGTCCAATCCAAAGACACCGACACGCTGGTCAAAGGATGTGCCAGCGCGCTTGATTGAAAACACTGCGCGGACAGTCTCACCAGATACGCTTTCTTCGAGCGCGAGTTCAGTTTCACCATTAAATGCAAACAAAAACAGTGTTGGCACGCTTGTGATAGTTGCAGGCACAATGGATACAAAAGGCGAGGAGCTTCGCTTCTTGCGCGATATTATTAAAGCGCAAGGGTTGAGTGTTCAAATCGCAGATTTATCGACAAGCGGCAAACCTTCGGGAGCAGATATCCCACCAAATGCAATTGCTGGTTTTCACCCGCGCGGATCATCAGGTGTATTCACTGGAGATAGAGGTTCTGCCGTTGCGGGGATGACGCTTGCTTTTGAACGCTGGGTGGCCGCACAAACCAATATTGCAGGTGTTATTTCAGCAGGCGGTTCTGGTGGGACAGCGCTTGCAACCCCTGCAATGCGCACATTAGCGGTTGGTATTCCCAAGATTATGATTTCTACGGTCGCATCAGGTCAGGTTGAGCAATATGTTGGACCATCCGATATCATGATGTTGCACTCTGTTGCGGATGTGCAGGGTATTAACTCGATCACACGTGAAGTGCTTGCAAATGGTGCGAGCGCGCTTGCTGGCATGATCAAAGCTAGGTTTTCCTCAGTGGCTGTAAAAGCCCAAATTAAAGACAAGCCTGCTGTCGGGCTTTCAATGTTTGGCGTTACAACTCCATGTGTTCAGCAGATTGTTGCGCAAATAGATGATGGTTTTGATTGTCTTGTTTTTCATGCAACGGGCGTTGGTGGGCGCTCTATGGAAAAGCTCATGGATAGCGGCATGCTGGCAGCAATTGTTGATATCACCACAACGGAAATTTGCGACATGCTAATGGGCGGTGTGTTTCCAGCCAACGAAGATCGGTTTGGTGCTTCAATTCGCGCAGGGCTCCCATATATCGGCTCTTGCGGCGCATTGGATATGGTCAACTTTGCAGCGCTGGATACGGTGCCTGAAAAATACAAAGACCGGAATTTATACGAACATAATCCGCAGATAACACTCATGCGCACAACCCCGGAAGAGAATGCGCGTATGGGAGCTTGGATTGGTGAACGATTAAATCAAATGAGCGGTCAAGTGCGGTTTTATCTTCCTGAAGGAGGGGTGTCGCTGCTAGATGCACCTGACATGGCATTTCATGATCCAAAAGCCAATGCAGCTTTATTTGAAGCTTTGGAGCAAACCGTCATTCAAACCAGTTCGCGTCAACTCATTCGTGTGCCGCATAATATCAATGATCCAGAATTTGCAGATCTTGTCGTCAACCAATTTCGTTCCTTCCATGGCAATGGCCTGCGGGATGAGAACGCTAAAATAAGACATTAGGTGAAAAGGTTAAGAACGTTATGAAATCACGCTCAGAACTCATGAAAGAATATCGTGCCATGCGAGATCGTGGTGAACCAATTATCGGCGGTGGCGCGGGTACAGGGTTGTCTGCCAAATGTGAAGAGGCGGGCGGTATCGACCTTATCGTGATTTATAATTCGGGACGTTATCGCATGGCGGGTCGAGGGTCACTTGCTGGACTTATGCCCTATGGTGACGCCAATAGCGTTGTAATGGAAATGGCAGCCGAAGTGCTGCCAGTAGTTAAGAACACACCTGTTTTAGCTGGCGTTTGCGCGTCAGACCCATTTCGCTTCATGGATAAGTTTCTAGATGAGATCAAAGCCGCAGGGTTTTCAGGAATTCAGAACTTTCCAACGGTTGGTTTGATTGACGGCAACTTCAGAGCAAACCTTGAAGAAACGGGAATGTCTTATCAGCTTGAAGTTGATGTCGTTCGCATGGCTTCGGAGAAAGATATGCTGACGACGCCTTATGTTTTTTCAACCGATGATGCGCGTGCAATGGCCGAGGCTGGAGCGGATATTATCGTGTGCCATTTGGGACTGACAACTGGTGGTTCAATTGGCGCAGATACCGCGCTCACATTGGAGCAATGCCCAAAAATTGTAGATGAATGGGCAGCGGCGGCTTTAGCGGTCAACACCGACGTAATTGTGCTTGTGCATGGCGGTCCAGTCGCAATGCCAGAAGATGCTGACTACGTGCTGAAAAATACAAAAAATTGCCATGGCTTTTACGGTGCGTCGTCAATGGAACGTCTGCCGACAGAAGTAGCTTTGAAAGAACAAACTGAAAAATTCAAACAAATCGGTCGCTAATCGATTTTGACTTTGGGTATTGGAGGAAGAAAAAATGACGGGTGAATTAATCGGCCAATTGGTTTTGTGGTTGATCTTGGCGGTCATCGCCATTTTCATTCTTTATTGGGTCATGAACTGGCTTTACCGCCGTTCAACAAAGGAAGTAGCCTTTGTGCGAACAGGCTTTTTAGGTGAAAAAGTGGTGATCGATGGTGGTGCTTTTGTCTGGCCGATTATCCATGACATCACGCCCGTCAACATGAATACGCTTCAACTTGAAGTTATCCGTGAGAAAGAGCAGGCCTTGATAACACGCGACCGTCTTCGTGTGGATGTGGAAGCTGAATTTTATGTTCGCGTTGAGCAAACAAAAGCATCCGTCTCCATCGCTGCGGCCACGCTCGGTCGTCGTACTTTGGAACCTGAGCGTATCCACTCATTGCTATCAGGTAAGTTTATTTCCGCGATGCGTTCAGTAGCATCACAAATGACGATGGAAGAAATACATGAAAATCGAGCGGATTATGTCGCTCGCGTTTTAGAAATGGCTCAAGCTGGATTGGATAAAAATGGTCTTCAACTTGAAAGCGTTGCCATTACGGATATCGATCAGACAAATATTGAGTATTTCAACCCATCCAATCGCTTTGATGCAGAAGGTTTAACAACCGTCATCGAAGCAATAGAAAATCGCAGAACGTTGCGGAATAATATCGAGCAAGATGCGATGATTAAGATCCGTTCGCGTAACTTGGAGGCTGAGAAACAAGCACTTGATATTGAACGCGAAAGCGAAGAAGCGCGTCTTGATCAGGAGCGTGAAGTTGAGTTTCGTCGTGCACAGCAACGTGCTGAGCTTGTCAAAGAACGTGCACGTCAAGAATCCGAAGCTGAGCAGGCTAATATCGCCAGCCGAGAGGTGATTGAAACAGCGAAAATTGAGAATGAAAAGATGATCGCGGAGGCACGAATTTTCTCAGAACGAGAGGTGCGCCAAAAAGAAATCGAGCGTCAACGGGTGATCGATGAAGCCGAGATCAAATCACGTGAAGAAATTGAAAAGGCCCGCATTGCACAAGATCAAGTTTTGCAACAGGCGCGCATTAAAACCCAGCAATCAACCGATGCTGCCGATATAGCCGCAAAGGAAGCGGTTGAGAAAGCGCGCATTTCTCAGGAAACGGTTATCAACGAGCAACGCATTGCTAAGGATCGAAAGATTAGCGAGTTAGAAATTGAGCGACAAAAAGCGGTCGAGGAGGCTGAAATTGCTCAGCAAAAGTCTCTGGAAGAAGCGCGTATTTCGCGTGAGAGGGAGCTAAATGCTCAACGTATTTCCTCAGAGCAGGAAACGCGCTCTTTGGAAATTGAACGTCAGCGCATTCTGGAAGAAGCACAGATATCTGCGCGCCAGGCAACAGATCAGGTTCGCATTGCGCAGGAAGAAGCCATTCAGCAGCTTGAAATTGATCGAAATAAGGTTGTCGATGAGCATGAAATTGCTGCACGCGAGGCTGTTGAGAAAGCCAGAATTGCGCAAGAAAAATTACTAACGTTTGAACGCATAGCATCTCGTGAAGAAACTGACAGCCGCGAGGTTGGCCGACAGGCAGCACTTGACGCTGCAAATATTGCTGCAAAGGAAGCAACTGAGGCTAAGCGTATTGCGCAGGAAAAAGCTACGGCTGCTGAACGCATCGCATTTGAAAAAGCAACACGTGAGTTGGAGATTGCTCGCAATCAGGCTGTTGATGAGCTTGAGATCGCATCGCGTGAAGCCGTTGAAGCTTCCCGCATAGCGCAGGAAAAGAAATTGGCAGTTCAACGTATTGAAAGCGAAGAAGAAACCAAAGAACGTGAAGTACGCCGCGAAAAAGCAATTCGCGAAGCTGAAATTGCGTCAGAGGAAGCAACCGAAGCTGCACGAATTGTTAAGGACAAAAAGGTTGCAGCAGAACGTATCGCATATGAACAAGATCTGCGGGAGCGCGAGATTGCCCGTAATAAAACCGTTGAAAGTGGTGAAATTAGCGCGCGTACAGAAATTGAGCAAATGCGTATTGAAACGGATGAAACAATTTCAGAAAATCGTATCTCTCGTGATGAAAAAATTCGCTCCCGTGAGATTAAGCGCGATGCAACTCTTGATTCTGTTAAGATCGAAGCTGATAAGTCGATTGAGACTGCAAAGCTTGCCAAACAGAAAACAGTTGATTCAGAGCGTATAACGACAGAACGTGAAATTGAAGCTGTTCAGATTGAACGCAAGAAGGCAATTGAACATCTTGAGATTGCTCGTACACAGGCTCTTCGTGAAGCTGAAATCTCTTCAAAAGAAGATATTGAACGTGCTCAAATTGCGTCTGAGCGGGGTCTTGATGAAGCTCGTATTGGTCACCAAACAGAGCGTCGTCGTTTAGAAATCGAACGCGAGAAAAATGTCACATCTGCTGAGATGGAAAAAGCAATTGAGCTTTATAAGAAGTCGCTTGATGAAAGTGCGGCAGAAGCTGAGGCAGAAAATGCAAAAGCCCGAGCGATTGAAGCTGCAGAGCTTGCTAAAACAGTGGGTGAAACCGAAGCTGCCAAACGTCGTAAAGTCGTTGATGTTACCCTAGCCGAAAAACAAGCTGATGAGGCGCGTATTGCCGCTGAAGCTGAGAAGGTTCGTTCTGCAGTTGAAGCGGAAGCACAGAAGCTTATCAATGAGGCAGAAAACGTACTGACTGATGAGGCGCGTCATTCGCTCTTTAAACGTAAAATGCTTGAGCATGTTGAAGGTATCGTCTCTGCATCGGCTAAACCGCTTGAGAAGGTCAATGACATTAAAATTATGCAATTGGGCGGCTCAGGCACACAAGGGCTCGATTGGTCTGATGGTGGCAGTGGAAATGGTGGTTCCGGCGGGAGTGGCGGTAGTCCAACCGACGAGGTGATGAATTCCGCACTGCGCTATCGCGTTCAGGCACCGATGGTTGATAGCCTTTTATCCGATATTGGTATTGACGGTTCAAACATTTCTAAATCGACGATTTTCAGAGATGCAAGTGATATGTCGCGTGCTGCCAGTGAAAGCAAAAAACTCTCCTCGGGGAATAAACCTACGGAAGGGAAGAAATAATGGCGCGTGTTTATGTATCGAGTGTGGTTAGCGCACCTGCGGATAAAGTTTGGGAGCGTGTTCGCGACTTTAATGCTTTGCCAAAGTGGCATCCGCGCATTCGCGAAAGTCGCATTGAAGAAGCGCATCCTTCTGACAAAATCGGATGTATTCGTAATTTCCAATTGCAGAGCGGTGATACGATCCGAGAGCAGCTTGTGGGGATGTCTGATCATGAATACTTCTTCTCTTACTCAATGCTTGAAGGGCCAATGCCGCTTTGGGATTACATTGCCACTTTCAGAGTTACGCCAGTCACGGATGGTGATCGTGCGTTTGTTGAATGGTCCGCCGAGTTTGAATGTGATCCGGCAAATGAAGATGAGTTGGTCAACGGCGTTGGCACGAATGTTTTTCAAGGTGGTTTTGATGCCTTAAAGCGGCATTTCGGAGGTTAGACCGAAATGGTGCAGGTTGTTTGCAGCACAATTATTGAGAAGCCGATTGAGGACGTTTGGGCATTGCTTCGAGATTTCAACGGGCATGATCAATGGCACCCTGCAATTGCCACAAGCGCAATTGAGCGGTCCTTGCCATCCGATCTCGTGGGATGCGTGCGGCGTTTCAAACTTCAGGACGGCGGCGAACTGCGCGAACAATTATTGACACTTTCTGATGTCGAACAGTGCTTTTCATACTGCTTACTTGATACCCCGGTTCCGCTTTTTAACTATGTGGCGCATGTCAATCTCTATCCTGTCACTGACGGTGATCAAACATTTTGGCAATGGAAAAGCCGGTTCACAACACCGCAAGGCCGTGAAGATGAGATGGCTAAAATGGTTGCCCAAGACATCTACGAGGCTGGATTTGAAGCTATTCGAACCCAGCTTGCAAATGGATAAATGGAAGGAATTAGAACGTGATTGCAGTTGAGAATTTTTCTTCCAATGGAGAAGCAAGCCGTGCATTAGATGCTGGCAGTATCTATCTTGGTGGTGGCACTTTGGTGATGCGAGCGCTAAATTATGGCGAGCAGAATTTTACACGCATTGTGCGTTCGTCCGACCCTTCAATGAAGCGGATTGAAACGCACGGTGATAAAGTTGTGATCGGTGCTGGTCTTACCATGGCTGAGATTTTATCATCCAATGATTTGTCCTTTCTTCATGCCCCAGCCAAAGCAGTTGGTGGTCCTGCAGTGCGCAATATGGCGACAATTGGCGGCAATCTCTTTGCTGAACACCCCTATGGTGATCTAGCAACAGCATTGTTAGCATTGGATGGCACAGTTCAGTTTGATGGTGGTCAATCCTCTGATTTTGAGAGCTTTTTTGCCTCCCGCCAAAATACACATAATCTTGTAACTTCGGTGACGATCAAACGTCCTAATTTGGGTGATTTCCGATGGTCAAAAATCACGCGTGTTAAACCCAAAGGGGTGTCTGTTATGTCGATTGCAGCATGGTTGCCGCAATCTGGTGGTCGCATAAATAATCCGCGTATCGCGTTTGGCGCAATGGGGCCTACACCGCTTCGCGCAAAAAATGCTGAACGCGTGTTTGAAAACCAAAACCTTGATCAGCAAACTGTAACAAATGCCATTGCCGCTTTATCCGGAGATTTTCAACCGCCGGATGATCCTTTGGCGTCTGGTTGGTATCGAACTCAGGTCGCGCCAGTTCACTTACGAAGATTATTACTTAATGAAGGGGGGCTTTGAGCGCTATGAAAAAGCCTGTTCAATTTAATCTAAATGGCATTCACAAAGCTATTTTCGTTGATGGTGGTGAAAATCTTTTAACGGCCATCCGCCATGGTGTTGGCGATACTTCACCTAAATATGGCTGTGGTCAGGGCACTTGCGGAACCTGCACTGTACTGATTGATGGTAAGCCACACCTTTCTTGTCTGACATTGGCAGAAACGGTTGAAGGGAAAAATATCAATTCAAGTGGTGGTCTTGCAAATGGACCTCAACTGCATCCTTTGCAAGAGGCATTTATGGAGGGCTTTGCTGCCCAATGTGGATATTGCACAGGCGGTATGTTGATGGCCGCAAAGTCTTTATTGGATCAGAACCCAAATCCAACACGGGATGATGTGATTGAGGCTATCTCGGGCAATATCTGTCGCTGTACGGGGTATGAACCAATTGTGGACGCTATTCTAGCTGCTGCGCAAAAAATGCGTGGCGGTTCTTATGGCGGGAGGGTTGCGTAGATGTCTTCTATCGAATTTCGTAAAGAATATTTCGCAGATGAGCGTGATGATGATCTGGATGTTGTCGGTAAGCCAACACAGCGGCAGGACGCACTTGGTCATGTGACAGGCCGTACGAAATACTTTGATGATCACCTGTTTGAAGGCTTGCTTCACATGCGTTGTCTACGCTCGCCCCATCACCATGCAAGAATACGTTCAATGGATGTTTCTTTAGCGCAAAACATGCCGGGTATTATACGCATCGTGCGGGGTGAGGATGTGCCTGTAAACATGAACACCATGCTCGATATCATTGGTTTTGGCCGTGATGATGAGATGCTTATTCAAACCAAAAAAGTTGCCTATAAAGGTGAGCCGGTTGTCGCAGTAATTGCTGAAACCGAACTGCAAGCGCGCAATGCATGTAAAGCGGTTCGTGTTGAATATGAAGTGTTGCCGCATGTGCTCGATGTTGAGGAAGCGCTCACACCGCAAGCCCCCGTTGTCAACGAAGAATATCCAAATAATACGTTTGATTATCACGAGCTTTATGATCATCAAAAATTGCGTTTTGGGGATACTGAAGCGGCTTTTGCGCAAGCTGATCACATCGTTGAGGGCGAATATGAAATGTCGCCAATTGAACAAGCCCCAACTGAGACATGTGGAGCAATTGCAGCACCTGAAACGAATAACCGATACGTCTGTCACACAAGCACGCAAGCACTGTTTTTCTCACTCGGAATTTCTGCAAAGTTACTTGCGATGAATTCAAGTGATCTTCACTTCATTGGCGGAACCGTGGGTGGTGGCTTCGGTGGTAAAGTCGATTCTCTGCATGAACCGATGGCGCTTTTGGGTGCTATTCTAACGGGTCGCCCCGTGAAGTTTACCTGGGATCGTCAGGAGGAAATGCAAGTTGGTGCCCCACGTGGAGCTGAACGCTGGCGCATTCGCGATGGGGTCATGAATGATGGTACGATCATTGCGCGTGAATTTACTGGGTTTTTTGATGCAGGCGCATATACGCGACTTTCATCCTACGCGATTATCAAAGGAACAGGCCATTTGCCTGGGCCATATTCTATCCCAAATGTATCGTCCAATGTTTATTGCGTTTACACCAATCGCACACCCGCAACAGCGATGCGCGGATTTGGTATTACCGGCGTTGATTTTTCTATTGAAGCTCATATGGACAAGGTTGCAGAAAAGGTTGGGATGAACCCGATAGAGCTGCGGATTAAAAATGCCTATCGTGATGGTGATATGAAAGCGCATCGCCGGATTGCTAAGAACACGGCTTTAATTGAGTGCTGTCAGGTAGCTGCACAAAAAGGTAATTGGGCAATCGGGCTTGAATTTGCAGCTATGTCCAGCCTTAAAGATGGAGGTGGCGCGCGCGCGCATGTTCCGCAAACAAAGATTGATCAAGAAGGTCGCATAGGTGAGCGTAAAGCAGGTCGGGTTGCGAGTTCTGCGCCATCTAAAAATGGACAGATATCTAGCAAGCCTTCATCGACCATTACGCCGGTTTCTGCATCCATGGCGATGGGGCAAGATGTTAAAAATATTGCTGGCAAACCAAACAAATTGGCAATGCCTGGTCAATCTATTGGTCCAGTTCATCATGATCAAACACCGCAAGCAACGCCAGCTATCGGTCCTGATGGTGTGATGTCGGTGCCAAACACGCCAGATGGCTCAAATCCAAATAATTCATCGGGTCAAATCGCGTCGACTACTCCAGCATCTCATCCGGCGCCAATACCTGCGCCAGCTCAAACACCTGCCAGCCCAACTTATAGGCCGCAGCCATCGATTGCTCCACAAAGCGTCAACCCGCAATCAACTCCTTCGCCTCAAGTGGTGAACGTTCCACCCGATACTCCAAAGCCTGATGATGGTTCTTCCGGATATCGACCAAATGAGCCTTTCACGCGCGGTACAAAACGTCCCGGGGTTTCTCGTTTCATTTCAGGTTCAAGGAGACGCTAAGATGACACTTCATAAAGGTCGTGGGTTTGCCTGTATTAATTATCCAATTGGTATGAATTTGGGGGGAGATCCTAGTCAAGCTCTTGTTCATTCAACGCCAGATGGCAAATTTCGTGTCACGCTTTCTGCCATTGATTTAGGACAAGGTATGAAATCTGTAACCCGTCAACTTGCTGCAGAAACTTTGGGTGTTCCTGTCGAGGATGTTTATGTAGATACAGCTGATAGCGATACAGGCCCACATGATATGGGTTCTTTTGCCTCTCGCGGAACACACCGTGTTGGCAATGCCGTTATCCAAGCCTCAAAAGAAGCACGGAATGTCATGCTTGAAGCGGCTGCGGAAGAACTTGAAGTAAATGCTGTTGATCTTGATACAGATGGTCAGGGAAACATCCATGTTAAGGGTGCACCTTCCCGTTCTATTGCTGTTTCAGATACGGCAATCGCTGCGCAATTTAAACAAGGCCGTACGATTTCTGGGCGCGGGATTTTTCTCATTCCAATGTCGGATGTTGATCCTGATACCGGGGAAATGACACCGGTATCATGTTTTGCACATGCCGCTGTTGTGATTGATTTGCAGGTCGATGATGAGACCGGTGAAGTTGAAGTTCTAGAGGTAAATTCAGCATATGAGCTTGGTCGTGCATTAAACCCTAAAATGGTTGAGCAACAGCTTATTGGTGGTGCTTGGATGGGAATAAGCCATGCGCTTTATGAAACCACGGAACCTTATTATCCAAATCGAGATCACGGGCCGACAGATTTTAATCAGTATTTGATGCCAGGCCCAGGTGAGATTGTTCAGCATAATATTGCTGTTTTAGAACGCCCAGCAGAAGATGCGCCTTATGGCGGTAAGGGTCCGGGCGAGATGTGTGCTAATCCGCTTTTACCAGGTATCGCGAACGCGGTTTATAACGCCGTTGGTGTCCGGATTGATAAATTGCCGATCACGCCAGAAAAAATTCTGAAAGGCATAATTGCAAATGGTGGTGTTAGGCCTCAAGGTCAAACGGGGCACACGGGCCAGATAGGCCAGAACAACCAGACAGCGCAGTCATTTTCTCAAAGCCACAATTATAACCAATCACCGAGAAGTTGGTAAAATATGGTTGTAAAGAGCTCCATTGTTGGCATTGATACCCCGCAAAAATTGCGGGATGCGCTTAATGGCGCGCAATATATAGCTGATGATGAGTTGGCAACGGCTGGCTATTTATCGCTCGCGTTGGGCAAGCCATTATTGCTTGAAGGCGAACCTGGAGTTGGTAAGACAGAAGCTGCAAAAGCAATTGCAGCGGTGCTAGGCAGATCAGTTGTTCGCCTGCAGTGTTTTGAAGGCATTGACGCATCTGCTGCGCTTTACGAATGGAATTACCCGCGCCAGATGTTAGCTATTCGCCAAGCATCAGATGAATATGTGAATATTTATGCAAGTGAATTTCTTCTGGAAAGGCCTTTGTTAGAGGCGCTCAATAATCCGTCAGACACGGTCCTTTTGATAGATGAAATCGATCGTTCGGATCACGAGTTTGAAGCGTTTCTTTTAGAGTTTTTATCGGACTTTCAAATCTCCATTCCAGAGACAGGAACAGTGCGAGCAAATTCTCGCCCTGTGGTGATGTTAACATCAAACCGGACGCGCGAGTTACACGAAGCTTTGCGCAGACGTTGTGTCTATCATTGGATTGATTATCCGCATCCTGACCTTGAAGCGCAAATTGTGATGGCGCGCGCAAGCTCTGTTGCAGAACATACGGCGCGCTCTGTGGTTGCGGCAGTTGGTGGTTTGCGTTCTGAAATGCTGACAAAACCACCCGGTGTTGCTGAAACCATTGAGTGGGCGGAAGCTGCGACATTGCTCAACGCACAAGGCGCACATTGGCCAGAAGCTTTTAAGCGATCTATTGGCGTCGCGCTTAAAGACCATGATGATTTGCAGCATATCGCTCCACAATTGAACGCTTTGATTGAGGGAGCCGTCGCATGAGTATGTCTTCTTTGCCAAACGCTGCGCATCCTTTTGTCGAATTCTCACAAATTTTGCGTAAGAATGGTTTTGTTATCTCTCCCGATCAAATCATATCTTTTATAGAAGCAATCGGATTGTTGGGTCCGAAAGATATCATTCAAATTAGCCATGCTGGGTTGGCAATATTTGCTGTGCCAAAGGAACGTCGCGCAGAATTTGATGCGCTATTTCGAGCTTATTTCATGGGGCAGACGATTGCTGCTCCTACCCAAAGCTCAGATGACGATGAGCAAACCGATGCTTTTGAAGAACGTGATGGTTTTATCGATGTGGAGGTTGACGAGGATGAAGATCCCCCGGGTGATCTTTCTAGCATTGGTGAAAAACTATCGGTCCGCGATATTCAAACCATCTCTGATGAAGAAGCGCTCAATAATTTTTCAAGACGTGCGCGTAGTGCATGGCCGCAGCGTAAGTCACTACGTAGAAAACCGACACGTCATGGCACGCAATTTGATTTGCGTCGTTCATTACGAGATGCGGTTAAGCGCGACGGTGAGGTTTTTGATCTTCGCGAAACAAAGCGTAAGCTAAGACAAAAACCTATTGTTCTGTTAATCGATGTATCTGGTTCAATGAAGGATCGTTTGGATGAATCCTTGCAGTTTGCTCATGCTTTGAAGCAGGCTGGAGATCGTGTTGAGGTCTTTACGTTTGGTACGCGTCTGACACGCATTTCAAAGTCATTATCTGAAAAATCACGCGCGCGTGCATTGGAACGTGTGAGCCGATTGGTTGCCGATATCGACGGTGGTACGCGTATTGGAGAAGCTCTCAATGCGTTACTGGCGGTGCCGCGCTACAAGGGCCTCATGAGAGGTGCTGTGGTTGCAGTTCTTTCAGATGGATTGGAGCGCGGAAATCCAGATCTAATGGTTGATTGCCTCTATCGCATGTCGAAATTGTCTTGGCGATTGGAATGGCTCACGCCACTTGCAAATGATGCGAGTTTTATTCCTCAAACCGAAGCCTTGGTTCAGTCTTCTCGTTATATCAACACCATCACCAATGGAGGTTCTATTGCCTCAATTTGCGAACATTTTTTAAACCTTGGGAGAGCGGCATGATTGATGCTCATCATCATATTTGGCTACAAAAAGATTTGCCATGGCTCCTTGGTCCAGAGCAGCCAAGAATCTTTGGCCCCTATGCTGATATTAAGCGAGACTACTTAATTGATGAATTCAAATCTGACCTTGCAGGCACGGGTATTGAAAAGTCAGTTTATGTCCAAGCAAATTGGGCGCCTAATTGGGCGGTAGATGAAGCTGCTTGGGTGCAAAAGGTTTCCGTTCATGAAGGAGATGGTTGGCCACATGCGATTGTCGCATATGCTGATTTTACTGTGAGTGATGTTCGCCCCCAATTGGATAAGTTAGCCACGTATTCGCTAGTGCGCGGTATTCGTCAGCAGTTTCACTGGCATCCAGAACCACTTTATCGATTTGCACCTCATGGTGGGTTGCCCGCTGATCCAACGGTGCGCAAAAATATAGCTCATTTAGCTGATTACGGTTGGGCATTTGATTTGCAAGTATTTGAGCAGCAAATGACAAGTGCTGCTGGTCTTGCAGAAGCCTGCCCCGATGTTGAGTTTGTTCTTCAACATGCAGGTATGTTGACCGATAAAACAAAGGAAAATCGCAGAAATTGGGAGCGTGGTATGGAGCGTTTGGCTAAGTGTCCTAACGTGAATTCCAAAGTGTCTGGATTTGGCACTTTTAATCATAAAGTCGATCAAAAGTTTATCACAGATATGCTGCAGACAACTGTTGAGATGTTTGGCGCAAAGCGCTGTCTTTATGGGTCGAACTTTCCGATTGAGAAGCTTTGGACGAGTTACAAAAAGCTCTTCAAGGCATTTGAAAAAGCCGCATCCACTTTAAGTGAAGAAGACAAAAGGTTTGTGTTCAATGACACAGCTGAACGTATTTACCAATTGAAATAGTTATTTGTACGGAGGAAATTATGGCGTTAGAAATTCATGTGCTTGATTACGGAGATATCGAACTTGAGACAAGTTTTCTGGTTCTAGGACACGAATGTGGGCGTGCGCGGCGCGTACCCGTTTATGGCTTTTTGATCTTAGGTGGTACCTATCCTGTTTTGGTCGATACTGGATATCGCGACAATGCGATAATGGAATCGCTAGGTATGCGCGGGCTCCAGTTCCACGATAATATGATTGAAAACCAACTTGCAAAACACGGTCTTAAGCTCGGTGATATTCGCTATATTTTGCATACGCATTTGCATATCGATCATGCGGGTAAAGATGATCTGTTTCCAATGAATACAACGGTGGTTTTAAACCGCCGCGAAATGGAGTTCTCTGTTTCTGGAATTATGTATCCGCAATATCCAAAGCCTGACATCAAGCATTTGGTTGACCGCATTTATGAAGAGGAAGCCATGCGCTTTCTTGACTTAGAGATCACCGGTGCTGAGGAGATTATCCCAGGTGTTTGGTGTGAAGCCGCCGGTGCGCATACTGAAGGTTCAATGAATGTTATCGTAGAAACAGCTGAAGGTTTGGCCTGTCTTTGCGGTGATGTGATTTATGACTTTAACGATCAGATTGTGAACCACGTCTTTACCAACAATTACATGGAGCCGCGTGTGACGGGTAACCATTCAGGCTCAAAGCGAGAAGAAAAAGCAGCTATCAAGAAGCTTCTTACAAACTATAAGTTTTTGCTTCCTGTGCATGATCGTCCTGCCAAAATTGAAAATCAGCAGGTTGTTGCTCGTTTGGGTATGCAAGTGCCTGGCCCAACTGTCGAAACGGTTCCCAAGCGCAATTGGTTCCCGATGTAAATCTGAAACAATGTCTGGATATCTTGGAGAGTAATGATGACCCATGAGGCAATAACTTCAGCGTTTAATGAACTGATGAATATTGATGCGCCAGTAGCAAAACTTGGCACGGGGTTTAACTTCACGGAAGGGCCGATTTGGCACCCAGAGGAGCAACATCTACTCTTCTCAGATATGCCAGCGGATAAGCGCAGGCGTTGGGATCATTCAGGTGTTCAAGAGGTTCTGCAATCTACGAATAAAGCCAATGGAATGACCTATGATGTGGATTTAAATCTCATCATATGTGAACATTCAACATCATCACTGGTACGCTTATCTCCTAATGGTCAGCGCGAGGTTTTGTGCTCGCATTTTGAAGGGCGGGAGCTTAACTCGCCCAATGATGTTGTGGTGCGAAATGATGGGTCGATCTATTTCACAGATCCAACTTATGGCAGGCTCGAGTATTTTGGTGTTCCAAGAGAAACTCAAATGGGTTTTCAGGGGGTATACAGACTGCCACCAAATCATCGTCCGGGTGATGAGCCGGAATTAGTTTCAGATCGTTACATGTTCACGCAGCCCAACGGTTTGTGTTTTTCACCGTGCCAAAAGTATCTCTGGGTCAATGATACTGAACAGGCCAATATTAGATTTTTCGAAATTGATGATCATGGACGGTTGATCAATAGTCGGGTTTTTGCAAGTGGGATTTCTGATTACAACTTAGCCGGTTTGCCCGATGGGATGAAGTGTGATCAGGAAGGTAATGTCTGGGTCACAGCACCGGGAGGTGTTTGGATTTATTCGTTTCATGGGGAGTTGATTGGTAAGATCAAAGTGCCAGAAATGGTGGCCAATTTACATTGGGGTGGCGCAGCTTGGAAAACGCTTTTCATGACGTCTGAAACCTCGCTTTATGCGGTTGAAACTAGAGTGCTTCCAAGGCAGGAACCGTTTATGCTTGCGGGCCCAAATCCGCCGCCGGCTTTTCCCAGTGCGATCGCTATAAGGGGCTCTGAAAATGTATCAGGTGATGCACTTATACTAGACCCTTCACGGATTGCCCTGATCATCCAAGATATGCAAAACGATGTGGTGATTGATGGTGGCGCATTTGCTGATAGTGGTTCGCCCCAACATGCAAAAGAGCAAAATGTCATCACAAATATTCAGCGCTTGGCAGATGCATGCCGTAGCAAGGGTGTGCTTATCATCCATGTGCATTTTATTTGTGAACCGGGTCATCCGGCAATGAAGCAAAACTCGCCTTTGGCCGAAGGTGTTGTCGGAGCCAATGCGCTTGTCCGCGGCACATGGGGTGGTGCGCCTGTATCTGGTCTTGAACCAAGGCATGGTGATCTGATCGTTGAGAAAATGACAATGAGCGCATGGGAGTCTGGACGGTTGGAGAACTACATAAAGGGTGCTGGTCGAGACACGATTATTAATACGGGCGCTTGGACAAATATGTCGATTGAGCACACAGCGCGTACCGGCGCAGACAAAGGATATTTTATAATTACACCTGAGGATGCCTGTTCGACGATGAATTCTGAATGGCACAATGCATCGATTAATTTTGCGATGGGTAATGTGGCGAAAGTGACAAAAGTTGATGACGTGATTGGAGCACTACGCTAATGGATATGATGAAAGGTCCCGGAATTTTTCTGGCGCAATTTGCCGGTGATCAGGCACCCTTTAATTCGCTTGTCGATATTACAAAATGGGCAGCTGATTTAGGTTATAAAGGTGTTCAAATTCCATCATGGGATAAACGCCTTTTTGATTTGGATAAAGCCGCCGATAGCCATGCTTATTGTGATGAACTTCAAGGTATTTGCTCCGATGCAGGTGTACAAATCACTGATCTCTCAACCCATTTGCAAGGCCAGCTGATTGCGGTCCACCCCGCCTATGATGCGGGGTTTGATAGTTTTGCACCTGAGCATTTGCACGGTAATCCGAAGGAGCGTCAGCGCTGGGCGGTTGACCAGTTGCTTAAAGCCGCGCGCGTATCTCAGCGACTTGGCTTAACATCACATGTTACATTTTCAGGAGCGTTAGCCTGGCCTTTTGCCTATCCATGGCCTCCGCGAGGCGATGATGTATTTGATCAAGCTTTCACAGAACTTGCGAAGCGATGGCGGCCAATTTTAGATGCATTTGATGCAGCGGGCGTTGATGTTTGTTATGAAATTCATCCCGGTGAAGATGTGTTTGATGGCGAGACATTTGAACGTTTCTTGGATAAGTTAGGTGGACATAAACGTTGTATGATCAATTATGATCCCAGTCATTTTTTACTTCAATGTATGGATTATCTGGGATTTATTGATGTTTATCATGAGCGTATCGGCGCTTTTCATGTTAAAGATGCTGAGTTTAATCCATCCCCATCGCAAGGCGTTTATTCAGGCTATGCACCCTGGAAACACAGGGCTGGCCGCTTTCGATCTTTGGGTGATGGGCAGGTGGATTTCAAGTCGATTTTTGCGAAGATGGCGACCTATGATTATACCAGTTGGGCTGTGCTTGAATGGGAATGTGCGCTCAAACATCCGCAGGTCGGTGCACGTGAAGGGGCTAAATTTATCTCCGAACATATCATCCCATTAAGCGAACATGTGTTTGATGATTTTGCGGGTGCTGGGTCTAATAGCGATACGCGTCAAAAGTGGTTGGGGCTAGAGCGATGAATAGTTTTATTGGCCAAGAACCTTTGCGCAAACTCCGCCTTGGCATGGTCGGTGGTGGAAAGGGTGCGTTTATCGGTGGCGTACATAGATATGCAGCTCGGCTGGATGATCAGTTTGAGTTTGTTGCTGGTGCACTTTCATCAACTCCTGAAAAAGCATTGATTTCGGGTCAAGAACTGGGTTTGCAACCTGACCGAATTTATCCAGATTTTCAAACAATGGCCGATAAGGAAGCATTGCGCCCAGATGCAATTGATGCGGTCTCGATTGTAACACCAAATCATATGCACTTTGCTGCGGCAGAAGCGTTTTTGCAAAAGGGAATTTCTGTCATTTGCGATAAGCCAATGACAAATACACTTATTGAGGCGCAACGCCTTCATGATATCGCGGAACGTTTTGGAGCTGCTTTTATTCTGACGCATAATTATTCAGGTTATCCAATGATCCGTCAGGCACGTGAAATGGTTGCCTCCGGTGAGCTTGGTTCCATCCGTGTTGTTCAGGCTGAATATGCGCAAGGTTGGCTGTCTGAACGTTTGGAAGAAACAGGTGCCAAACAGGCCGAATGGCGAACAGATCCCGCGCGCGCGGGGGCAGGTGGTTCTATCGGTGATATTGGAACGCATGCCTATCATCTTGTAAATTATGTCAGTGGTTTGGAACCTGAGAGCCTTGCGGCAGATTTATCAACTTTCGTTCCTGGACGTACCCTTGATGACAATGCGCATATACTTTTGCGTTATAAGGGCGGCGCACGTGGAATGCTGTGGTCGAGCCAAGTGGCGATTGGCAAAGAAAATGATCTAAGATTACGTATTTATGGCGAAAAAGGTTCGCTGGAATGGATGCAAGAAGAGCCGAATATGTTGTGGTACACACCGCTCAATGAACCCATGCGTAAGCTAACACGAAATGGGCCATCACTTTCAGATGCGGCCATGCGAGTAACGCGAATTCCTGCGGGGCATCCGGAAGGTTATCTAGAAGGTTTTGCGACCATCTATATGGAAGCTGCGCATATTATTCGGGCAGCGCAAAATAAGCAGAACCCGGAAATAGGTGCACATGCGCCGACCACGCAAGACGGTATAATGGGGGTTTCATTTATTGAAGCATGCGTTCGTTCGCACCAGCAAAATACCTCTTGGGTGCGTTTATAGACTAAAATGAATTCCTAGTTCTCAATGTCGAAAACTTGAACGCGGCTCCATAAATGTTTGCACCGTTCAAGGAAATCTTCATGGTGTTGTCCAATCTGATAAAGATTATGGTCCTGTGTGCTGTCAAAGGTTACAACGCATCCATAATCATAACTATTATCGACGACATCTCGATTGGTTCGTGCGGGTTCCCCTATTACCGAATGGCGAACATTTGGATCTTTCATAAGGTGGTTTAAGCCACTTCTAAATGTTTCGCGATCTTCTCGTGATGCAGACTTCCAAAGCCAAAAAAATACAGTGTGCGTATGCATGAAATCTATCCTTTAATATCTCAATTAGTTTTAACTTTGATAGCTAGGCTTACGCCATTTCTCAGCGTCTGATTAAAGCGCTAGTGCTCTCGTCTTTTTATCTTGCTTGTGTCACCATTTTTTATGATTTTGATAGGAGATGGTTTGACATGTTGATTGGTAGCAACCTTGTCGCGGGCGAATGGCTGGAGGGAAATACAAGCTTTTTCAACGAGGTCGTTGAGGGAGAGTCCGATCAGTTCTCACTTGGTAACCCAGAGCTTTTGGACAAAGCAGCGAATGCAGCTCAGGAAGCATTTCAAAGTTATGGGTATTCAAGTCGTTCCAAGCGCTCTGCGTTTCTAAGAACCATTGCGGATGAAATAGAGGCTCGTAAAGATAAAATCATAGTGCAGGGTGCAAAGGAAACTGGATATGCGCCACAGCGACTAGATGGCGAGCTGGGTAGAACCTGTATGCAGTTAAGACTGTTTGCAAGCTATATCGAAAGCGATGGATATTTGGATATCCGGCATGAAACAGCTGATCCTGATAGATTGCCTAATCCGCGCCCAGATTTGAAATTAGTTCAACGTCCAATTGGCCCAGTTGGTGTATTCGGTGCGTCTAATTTTCCTCTGGCTTTCTCAACAGCTGGAGGCGATACGGCTGCTGCACTGGCTGCAGGTTGTCCTGTCGTTGTTAAAGCACATGCAGCTCATGCAGGAGTGTGTGATTTGGTTGCGCAAGCTATCTCTAATGCTGTTAAACGACACAACCTACATCCTGGTGTGTTTTCGCAAATTCAAGGGAGCGATCGTTCCATCGGTGAAGCACTTGTGCAGCATCCTGCTATCAAGGCTATTGGGTTTACTGGATCAACTCTTGGTGGTCGCGCGTTATTTAATCTTTGCGCCGCTCGGGATGAACCTATCCCGTTTTTTGGCGAATTGGGTTCGGTTAATCCTGTATTCTTGTTGCCACATGCCCTTATCCGTAATGCTGATGAAATCGCAGGTGCATGGGTGCAGTCACTCACATTGGGGGCCGGTCAGTTTTGTACCAATCCGGGCGTTATCGTTGCGATCAATAATTCAGATACACAGGCGTTTATCAAGAATGCTGTGGCACATGTAACAAACCAAGATGAGCAGATAATGCTCACCACACAAATTGCGCGGGCTTATCAAGACGGGCAGCAAAAAATAGCAGACCATAAAGATGTTGTTACGCTCTATAAAAGCATTTCTGGTGGTCGATTTGGTGCGCCAGCAATTTTCAGCACAAGTGTTAAAACCTGGTTGGAGGATGACAGTCTTCATGAAGAGGTTTTTGGTGCAACGGGTCAAATTATTTTGGCTGAGAATGAAGATGAGGTTCTCCAATTTGCCAAACAACTTGAAGGTCAATTAACTTGTGCAATTCACCACGATTTTGGTGATGTTGCGATGGTTCAAAAACTGTTGCCTTTGCTTGAGCAAAAGGCTGGCCGTTTGCTATCAAATGGGTTTCCAACGGGTGTTGAAGTGTCTCACGCAATGGTTCATGGTGGCCCATATCCTGCCTCAACCAATTTTGGTGCGACATCAGTTGGTACATTGTCTATCAGGCGGTTTTTGCGACCGGTCTCTTATCAAAATTTTGATTGGACTTCCATTGAGTATACGCGGCAGTCATAGTTGTTTCGGTCGAGCGATACTTGATGCATAGCGTTCGGCGCAAATTGTAATACTGTTGAGTAGTTTTTGAAGCGCGGGTTCATTGCGACGCTCTGAGAGGTAATAAATGCCGACTTGTTGGCTATCGATGGGTGAATTTATTGACAAAGGTATCAATCCCAATTCTGCGAAACTGTCTCTCATATCAATCGGATATACGGTATATCCACCGCTTCTTTTTACCATGTCTGCGCAGGTTAGAATTGAATTTGATGAATAGCTGGGAGAACCGGACGGATTGAATATTTTTTCGTAATTCTCTGAGTCTGTATCCAATAAGATTTCGCTGTAGCGCCGATCTTTTGGAGCACTACTTATCCATCTAAGATTAAGCAAATCCTCTGTTGCACATTCTTTCGATAAGATCGGATTATCGGATGATACATAATAGGCATCTTTTGCTTTAAATAGCGGGATAAATTCGGCGCTTATTCCTGGGACTAGATTTCGAATATGGTGCCCCACAGAAACTATGATCTCGTCAGCAAGTAGTTTCCACATGCAGTTTAAATTACTGCCATTTTCAACATAGATAGAGGCGTTAGGAAGATCGGATTTAAGCATTTCAATCGAATCATAAACAAACAAATCCCACCAAGCATGTCCGCACCCAACACCTATGCTTTCTCTTTCGCCGGTGCGTAGGTTTTCAATCTCTTGCGACGCCTGTGTTTCGAGCCGCGCCATGACCCTTGTTTTCTCATAAAGGATAGATCCAAATGAGGTTAAGCGCATGCCTCGTGATGAGCGTTCAAACAGTTCAACCTGGTGTTTGTCTTCTAAATTCTTGATGTTCACCGTAATGGTCGGTTGGGTTACGTTGAGCTGTTTTGATGCGGCGGAAATACTGCCTGTTTCTGCAACGGCAAGAAATTGATGCAGGCTACGTTCCATGAAGGCTTCCCCAAAATTCATATATAGATTTTCTCTATACCTAGCTAGATAAATCATATTTTTCAAGCGTGTGGGATCAGAATATGAATGACCTAGGTTCGCTTATTTAATCCGAACTATCAAAATTTTCGGGAGGAAAACATGATTACAGATGCTAAATCCGTAATGCTGCGTTTCACAACAGCAGCTCTATTTACAACCATAAGCGTGGCGACATCAGTCGCTGCAGAAATTACTTATGTTTCCGGTGCCACGGGTGCTGCAGTTGAAAACTTTAAATCCCTTGTTGCTCCTTGGGAAAAGACAACTGGACATACGGTAACTCTTGTGCCGATGCCGTCATCAACAACCGACCAGTTTGGCCAGTATCGCCTTTGGTTGGCAGCAAAAAACGGTGATGTTGATATTTACCAAACTGACGTGATTTGGGCGCCGCAATTGGCTGAGCACTTTGTTGATTTAACCGAGAGTGCGGGTGATTTGATGTCATCTCATTTTCCATCCATCGTTCAGTCGCAAACTGTTGATGGCAAACTTGTTGCCTTACCAATTTATACAGATGCGCCGGCCTTATATTATCGCAAAGATTTATTGGAAAAACACGGTTACGATCAAGCGCCTCAAACATGGGAAGCACTGACGGAAGTGGCGCAAAAAATTCAGGATGCTGAACGTGCAGAGGGAAATAAAGACCTGTGGGGTTTTGTTTGGCAGGGCAATGCCTATGAGGGGTTAACATGTGATGCATTGGAGTGGGTAAAATCATCAGGTGGCGGACAGATCATTGAACCTGATGGTACAATTTCAATCAACAATGAAGCAGCCATTGCCGCAATCGAGTTGGCCGCAACATGGCCCGGGACGATTTCTCCAAAAGGTGTGCTTGCATATCAAGAAGAAGATGCACGTGGTGTTTGGCAAACCGGAAATGCAGTCTTTATGCGAAATTGGCCATATGCATATGGTTTAGGCAATGGGGAAGATAGCGCTGTTAAAGGATTGTTTGGTGTCACCACACTCCCAACAGGACAAGGACATGATCAATCCGCGGCAACTTTAGGCGGCTGGAATGTTGCGGTATCTAAATATTCAGAAAATCAGGAAGCTGCGATCTCTTTGGCAAAATATCTTGCGGGACCAGAAGCGCAAAAACAACGGGCGATAAATGAATCTAATCTTCCAACGATTATGGATCTTTATGATGATGCAGAGATAGCTCAAGCTCAACCTATCATTCCGCAGTGGAAGGATGTCTTTTTGCAGGCTGTGCCGCGTCCATCAGCACCAACACGAGGGGATTATAACGAGGTGTCGACGTTATTTTTCTCAGCGGTGCATTCTGTTTTGTCCGGGGATGAAACAGCGGCAAATGCATTAGCAGAGCTGGAAGTCGATCTCGAAGACCTTTTGGATAAATAGGCGTTCAAATGCGCGTGGACCGGGTGATCTTTTGCCCGGTTTCACTCTGTTTAGCAAAATTGAAATCCATTAGACGAGGGGGAGTGAGACAATGCGAGGTAATAATAATCACGCGATAAAACATAATTCGGCTGAGTTAAACCTCCAGCAACAACGTGTAATCGCAGCTTATAAGCTGTTGGTACCTATGCTTATCATGCTGGTATTTGTTGCTGCTTGGCCGCTGTTTCGCTCGATTAGTTTCTCCTTTACTGACGCAACATCCAACACCATCTTTAATGGTCAATCCAATTGGGTTGGTTTTGATAACTACCTTGAACGGCGCGTTCGTTCTAATGGCGAGGTGAGTTGGCGCGGTGTGCTCGTTGATAGCGATTGGTGGAATGCTGTTTGGAACACAATCCGCTTCTCCGTTGTCTCGGTTTCTCTTGAGGCCTTCTTTGGTTTGCTCATTGCTCTGGTTTTAAATATGCAATTTAGAGGTCGTGGGTTTGTTCGCGCTGCTATTTTGATACCTTGGGCAATCCCAACAGTTGTTTCAGCTCGCATGTGGGGTTGGATGCTTAACGACCAGTTTGGTATTATCAATCATATAATGATGAGTATTGGCCTTATCAGCGAGCCAATTGCATGGACTGCATCATCAGATACTGCAATGCTTGCAGTGTTGATTGTCGATGTATGGAAAACAACTCCTTTCATGGCGCTGTTGATATTAGCTGGTCTTCAAATGATCCCGCGAGATATGTATGAAGCTGCTAAAATCGATGGTGTTCATCCGATCCGCGTTTTCTTCCGCATCACGCTGCCATTGCTAAAACCTGCCATTATGATTGCTATCATTTTTCGTGGGCTGGATGCTCTGCGTATTTTTGATCTTATCTATTTATTGACGCCTCAATCAGATGCGACCGTGACAATGTCAGTTCTTAGTTATCGAGAGATCCAGCAGTTTGGTGATTATGGTGAAGGATCGGCCATGTCCACATTGTTGTTTTTGATCATCACCGCGTTTGTGCTGCTTTACATTAAATTGGGCAAGTTGGATTTGGCTGAGGGGAAAAGCTAATGGGTCGATCTATTTTGCAGAATATGGTGTTTTACTTCGTCGTTGCTCTCATCGTAATCATTTCTGTTTTCCCGTTTTATTACGCGTTGATAACCAGTTTTGAAACGGGAACCGCAATCTTTAAACCCAACGTCCTGCCAGAGGTTTTTTCTCTTTCAAATTATGAAACGGTGTTTACCCAGCGGAGCTTTTTACGCTCTGTTGTGAACTCAGTTTTCATCGCATCCGTAACTGTTTTATGTGCGTTACTTCTTGCTGTTACAGCTTCATTTGCATTGGCGCGGGTCCAATTTAGAGGCCGAGGGTTATTGCTCATTACCATTCTTGGCGTCTCGATGTTCCCTCAAATAGCTGTGTTGTCTGGTCTGTTTGAATTGGTCAATGCGTTGGGGATTTATAATAAGCCGTGGGCTTTGGTGCTTTCTTATACGATCTTCACGCTGCCATTTACCGTTTGGGTTTTAACAACCTTTATGCGCGATTTACCAATTGAAATTGAAGAGGCAGCAATTGTTGATGGTGCAACACCTTGGGTGATTATCACTCGGATCTTCTTGCCATTATTATGGCCCGCACTGGTTACCACAGGCTTGCTTGCATTCATTGGTGCTTGGAACGAATTTCTCTTCGCGCTCACTTTCACGATCTCAGAGACAGAGCGAACGGTGCCCGTGGCAATCGCGCTTTTGAGTGGCGCCTCGGTTAATGAAATTCCTTGGGGGCCAATTATGGCTGCAAGTGTCATAGTTACAGTTCCGCTTATTTTGTTGGTGCTTATCTTTCAACGCAAAATCGTTGCGGGTCTAACCGCTGGCGGTGTCAAAGGCTGATAGGAGAAAACTGTTGGCAAATACAGAACTAAAAGCTGTTCGCAAATCATTTGGTCAATTTGAAGCCATCAAAGGCGTCGATCTCGAGATTAAAAAGGGTGAATTTATGGTTTTCGTCGGCCCTTCTGGCTGCGGCAAGTCTACCCTGTTGCGCATGATCGCAGGCTTGGAAGAGATAACAAGCGGAGACCTTATTTTTGATGATGAGCGGGTTAACAACCTGGTGCCGAGTAAACGCGGTATCGCGATGGTGTTTCAAAGCTATGCGCTTTATCCGCATATGACAGTTTATGAAAATATGGCTTTTGGCATGCAACTGGCAAAGGCTTCAAAACAAGATCAGGATAAAAGAGTGCGCGAAGCAGCTACGCTTTTACAGATTGATCATTTGCTTGATAGGTTGCCTAAACAAATGTCAGGGGGACAGCGCCAGCGGGTCGCAATTGGTCGCGCGATTGTTCGAGATCCACGCGTGTTTTTGTTTGATGAACCATTGTCAAATTTGGATGCTGCTTTGCGCGTTGCAACACGTTTGGAAATTGCCAAATTGCATCATGATATGAACGATGCAACGATGGTTTATGTCACGCATGACCAGGTGGAAGCGATGACATTGGCAGATCGCATCTGCGTCTTGCGTGATGGCAAGGTGGAGCAGGTGGGTACACCAAGTGAACTTTATGAGCAGCCCAATTCAATATTTGTTGCTGGATTTATAGGTTCGCCAAAAATGAATTTTCTAACCGGTGAATTTGCGGCAAAGTTTGACTGCAAGACGATAGGAATTCGTGCTGAACACTTAGATATTGTTGCTGAGGCGGATAATGCTTGGCACGGTAGGATTATACACACAGAAGATCTTGGAGCTGATCACTTCTTGTTTGTCGATATTGGTTTGGAAGAGCCAATCGTTATTCGCCAGTCAGGGAAAAATTCCGCGGTCTTAGGTCGTAAGATCAATATTCGACCAAATGTTGAAAACATCCATAGATTTGGACGAGACGACAAAAAACTAGCATAAAATTTCATACATGTAATAACTGAATATTCCAGTTTGTCGCTGGTAATAACGGAGCCTTAAAATGACAAAAATTGTTCTTATTGGTGCAGGTAGCCTGCAATTTGGTGTGGGTATGTTGGGAGATGTTTTCCAGTCTGCCCATTTAACTGAAGCTGAAATCATTCTTAATGACATCAATGAGGCAGCTGCGCAGCGGACCCTTGATGTTGCAAACGCTTATATTTCTGAGCATGGTCTTAAACAAACGGTTCGCTCGGAAGGTGATCTTTCCACGGCTCTGATTGGTGCTGACTTCGTTGTGATTTCTATTGAAGTTGGAGATCGCTTTGCGCTTTGGGATTTAGATTGGAGAATTCCGCAGCAATATGGCATTCAGCAAGTTTATGGTGAAAATGGCGGGCCAGGGGGGCTATTCCATTCGCTTCGTATCATTCCGCCAATTCTCGAAATTTGCGGAAAAGTGATGGAGCATGCTCCAAATGCAACAGTGTTTAATTACTCCAATCCCATGAGCCGGATCACGACGACGGTGTGCCGTGCTTATCCTGAGATAAAGTTCATTGGCATGTGTCATGAGATTGCCTCGCTTGAACATCATCTGCCACCATTGTTGGATCAGCCGCGTGAAAATTTGCATTATAGAGCAGGCGGTTTGAACCACTTTTCCGTTATGACAGAGATTACATATTTAGATAGCGGAAAATCCGCCTACGATGATGTGCGCAATCGTGCAGAAGCGTATTTCAGTGTTCAACCGGGTTACTCTGAGATTTTAAAGGCAAGCCGCGAGACCGGTAAAACATTGGATACCGAAGGTTGGATGGAGATGGATCTTTCCTACATTAAAGAAACACGTCCTTGGTCTGACCGGTGGTTGTTTAAAGTAATTCTTGATCGGTTTGGTGTTTTGCCAATTACATATGATAGTCATTTCGGGGAGTATATTCAGTGGGCACATGATTGTTCTGACCATCGGGGGATCTGTGATTTTTATACCTATTACAGAAACTATTTGGGCGATGTGACGCCAAAAATCGAACCGCAATTGCATGAGCGTGTTGTCCCCATTATCGATGGAATTGTTACCGGTTACACCTATGAAGAGGCGGCTGTTAATATCCCCAATGCCGGGTTTATAAAAGATCTACCAGATTGGATTGCGGTTGAAGTTCCAGCTAATGTAGATTCAAACGGGGTGCATGGTATTGCTGTAGATGTGCCAATTGGAATTCGTGGTCTGCTAACAAACCAAATTGGCGTGCATAACTTAACAGCAGAAGCCATACTACAAAAGAAAAAGGACCTTGTTGTTCAGGCGCTTTTGGTTGATCCAGTTGTAGGTGTCTCCAAAGGGATACCTGAATTAGTGGACCATATGATTGAAGAGCAAAAACCATGGCTTGATTATTTGAGCTAACTAGCGCGCAGCAATTAGATGAGTTCTGAATTTTTGACAGTGTCACCCGCTTGTTTTTAGCGGGTGGTATCAAATTTAACTCCCAATCCAGACTAGTTTGTTATGGGTATATTGGATTACAGCAATAAACACGTTGCGCGTTAGTGTAGATACATAACGCCAACAATAATCAGAACTGCAATGAACACAGTTTCAGCAACGATTAAAGTTATTGCCTGTCCCCCGACATCTAAGATTTTTTTAAGTGATGTTTTCATGCCAACGGCTGAAATTGCTATTAATAACAACCATCTTGACACTTCACCAAGAAAAACAGCCAAGCTTTGCGGGATAAGTCCAAATGAATTAGCTGCCGCCAAAACTAAAAATCCAATAACAAATATTGGAATTATTGGTGGCTTTTTACCAAGGTCGTGTTCATCATTCATGTGCATTCGTGTTGCGAGAGAAATGACCAAAACAATTGGGGCCAGCATTGCAACACGAATTAATTTTACAACAGTTGCTATCTCCCCAGTTTCATCTGAAATAGAAAATCCTGCACCAACAACCTGCGCGACATCGTGAATTGTTCCGCCGATGAATACGCCCATTTCCAACTCATTAAACTTTAGATATTGCCCGATTGCTGGGTATGTGATCATGGCCACAGTGCTTAATACGGTCACAGACAAAATCGTAAAAATGAGATTTCTTTCCGAGTGCTCATTCTTGGGTAGAACAGATGCAATAGCAATTGCAGCTGATGCACCACAAATAGCAACAGCTCCTCCCGATAATATCGCAAGTCTCCACCCGCGGGATAGAAATTTTGATGCGATCCAACCAAATAATATCGTCAAAAAGATCGCACTTATAACCAGCCCAATCCACTTTGTGCCCAGCATATATATCAATTCCATGCTAATTCGAGCGCCAAGAAGCGCAACACCAATTCTTAAGAGTGCAGAGCCGGAAAATTTTACGCCCTCCACGCACTTTCCCTCTTCTGCGAGGAAGTGAAGTGCAATACCTAGCAGTAGTGCGAGCAGCATAGCAGGCGCGCCATAATGCTCGGATAAAAACTTTGCCGAAAGTGCAACCAAAGTTGCCACAAATAGTCCCGGTAGGATGGTTTTCCCTCGGTCAAAGCTATCTGAAATATATGACGCAATTGATGGCATGTTTAGCTCCTTGAAGTATTCGCGTTTGGCGCTTTAATAAAACTTTTAGGAGAGAAGATATTGCAAAGCAATAAACTTGACTAAATTAATCATATTTTTTTAGATGTGATATAACTTTTGAATTCGGCGAGTAGATATTTTTTAGGCGCGCACTATTTGCAAACTAATTGGCAAAAGACATGCACGTGCATATTGAATAATTTCCAGAGAAAAAGATCCGCAAATCCTTCATGCTCAAATCAAAAACTCTGTTCCAATGGTGCTGACGCCAAACATTTTGAAGGGCAGTTAAAAATATCAGCGATTAGCTGAGTTAACCTGCAACATTTTTGCTTGCAAAATTTTCTTTAGAAGAATGGCTCAAAATGTTTAAACTTGCCGTTCCGCCACTTCCTTGTACGGCGAGCGCACCACATTTATTGCCCATCTGCAAGCATTGATTTAATGGGCTACCGGTCAGCCATTTACTGATAAAACCACCGTTAAAAGCATCGCCTGCTCCGGTCGCATCAATTACTTCCACACTTGTTGTCGGGACTTGAATCTTCCCTTGTTCGGAATGAGCAATCGAACCATTTGCACCGCATTTTACGATCGTCAGTGGTGCGGTATTCGTTGAAATTCCCAGTTTTTGAAGCTGCTCAAACTCCATTTCATTTGGCAGGAATACATCGGCTTTTGATATCAAATCCGCCAATCCTTGGGCATTTGACATCAGCTCATCATCCCAGCCGCAGTCCAATGAAATTGTTAGTCCCGCGTCCCGGGCTTTACTCACAATATCAGGGTTTTCCTCTAATGTTCGCAACTCACCGATATGAATGTGGTCAAATGGTTCTAGTTCATTCGCTGTAATTTGTGGAAAGGCATTGCCGGTTTTACGGCTTAAAAAGGCGCGGTCATTCGCTCCCGTGATGGCGACTGTAATCTGCGGATCAGAACTAATAGCTGCTGAAGCGCATAGCCCCACATCTATATTATTTCTGGCGACTTCATCCTTTGTAAATTTATCAAAGGGAGCCGCGGGCAATGTTGAAAGTAAAGATGTTTCAAGTCCAAGTTTGGCAAGGGTAGCAGCAGTGATAAACGCACCTCCGCCGGTGTGAAGTTCCAAGCTACCGGCAAATGTTTCTGTACCGATTGTCGGCATGCGCGGGACGTCGGTAAATATCAGGTCGCAATAAAGGCGCCCGGCGCATAAAACTGAATTGGACTTGGAGTTATTTTTCACGCCATTCTTACTCCGGTTTTAGCTTCAAAGACATGCATATTTTCAGGATCAACCCCGAGCGAAACCTGTTCGCCGATTGCTGGTGGTGTTCTGCCATCTGCCTTGGCAATCACTTCGCCATTCTCCGTGTCGACATATATCAATGTCTCAGGACCAAGAGGTTCTCTTACGCTTACACGTCCTTCGATAATTGGATTGTTGTCGGTCAACACCAAATCATCGGGTCGTACGCCAAGCAATATATTGGCATTATCAGTGATGTTGCTTGTGGATGTGATGCTGTGATTTGACGCTAGTTTGATTATGTTGTCCTTGCATGAACCATTGAGCATATTCATGGAAGGTGCGCCGATGAACTGCGCAACAAATGTATTTGCAGGTTTGTGGTAGACCTCTTCGGGCGTTCCCACTTGTTGGATATAACCATCTTTCATGATGACAATCCTGTCAGCTAAGGTCATTGCCTCAACTTGATCGTGGGTTACAAAAATAATCGTACTCCCGACTCGTTGATGCAGTTTTTTGATTTCAAGACGCATTTGGGTTCGAAGTTGTGCATCCAGATTTGAAAGCGGTTCATCAAATAAAAATACAGCTGGATCGCGAACCATGGCGCGCCCAATAGCTACCCGTTGGCGCTGCCCGCCTGAGAGTTGGTCTGGTCGTCTATCAAGCAGATCTTTCATGTCCAAAATGCCTGCGACCTCTTGAATGCGATCTTCTTTTTCCTGTTTTGATGCTTTCGATGAACGCAGGCCAAAAGCGATGTTTTTCTTAACCGACATATGGGGGTAAATCGCATAGTTCTGAAATACCATTGCGATGTTGCGCTCTTTAGGTTCAAGGTTATTTACTTCGCGATTATCAATATCAATCACACCAGATGTAATTTCCTCAAGGCCAGCAATCATTCGAAGGGTGGTTGATTTTCCGCAACCAGATGGCCCGACAAACACCAAAAATTCGCCGTCATTCACCTCAAGATTAATGCCATGAACGACTTCGGTTTTGCCATAAGCTTTGGTGATATTTTTAAGACTAAGGTTTGCCAAATTATTGCTCCATCAACGATGTAAATTCGGTTTGAAGCCGTAATTTCGCATCGTAGCGTTTTTCGTTTCTTTGATTGTGGCTTGCATGTAGTTGCTGGGTCTGCTCGCTATAGCTTTTCAATGCGGTTGCTAATGCTGTAGGTGCAGGACCGCCAATACGATCTCTTTTCACGATGAAGTTTTCCGCTGAAACAATTATCCGAAATTCTTCACCTTCAATCTTTGGCGAACGGTTTTCTTCTTTTTCAAATGCAGCAAAAAACGCATTGTAACCTTCGTCTAATGGCTTGCCCTCTTGAATGACAGATTTCGCCGTTGATGAGGCTATTTCATGCGCCTGCCTGAAGGTAAGATTTTCCTCGCGAACCAGTGTATCTGCAAGTTCGGTGATAGTAATACATGCTGCATCAGTGTTGCGTTTAACTGCTTCGGAATTAATCGAGCATGCAGGGATGAAGGCATGGAGTAAATCTAAAACTCGGCCTCCGCTTTCAAATGCTGCATAGCCTGCCTGTTGTACTTCACCTTCACTATCATTCATGTCTGTAAATGGGGTGTTGTGCATGGTGTTGATAATCATGTCGCAACGACCGGCGGTAACCGAAGATAGATGCCGCATATGCTCAATGGGAACAGGATTACGTTTTTGAGGCATAATTGAGCTGATCTGCACAAGCTCGTTTGGTACGTATAGCTGGTTAACTTCAAACGCTGACCAGAATGCCAAATCTTGGATCACGCGTCCGAGATGAACAAATACCAACTTCATCGCAGAATATAATCCAGTGATATAGTCAATGCTGGCAATACATCCGTAGGAATTCACCAATGGTCCATCAAAACCTAGCAGGTCGGCGACCCTTTCGCGGTCTATAGGAAACCCAGATGTGGTAATTGCAGCTGCACCCATCGGGCAATGTTCGAGTTGTGTAATTGCTGCATCCAGTCTTGTGGCGTCACGAATTAAAACTTCGATGACCGCACCCAGATAATGACCAAATGTGGAAGGCTGAGCGGGTTGTCCGTGGGTATATGCAACAATGGGAGTTTTGATCTCTTTGTTGGCCTTTTCAATCAGCGCTTCTGTTAGCTTGAGGATTTGCTGCTGTAAGTATTCCGCGCGCGTTCTAAGAGCCATTTTGAATAATGTATGGTCCATATCGTTCCGCGAACGCGCTGTGTGTAACGCACCCCCTAGATCGCCTAATAATTCGCGGAGCTTTGCTTCTACATAAAAGAAGTAATCTTCGTGCTCACCGGTATAACTTAAGGACGCGATATCGGTTTCTTCCTCGATTTTTGATAAAGTTTCAGCGATCGCTTTACCTTGGTCTTTATCAAGAATTTCCGTTTCAACGAGCATGACTAAATGCGCTCTGTTGATCTCAGCCATGTACTGCGCATAGTTATGCTTTACACCCTCAAACAGTGGAGCAAGAACGGTATCCTTATAAACAGGATTTGGAAATTTTGATTTATCGATCATCCCTTTAGCCCCGCCATGACAACTCCGCGAATGATAAAGCGTTGGAAGATTAAAAATACGATCAATGTCGGGATCGTTGAGATAGCAGCACCTGTCATGATGAGCTCCCAAGCGACATCAACCTCATCGCCAAACCCTGAAAGCCCGACTGGAATTGTGTACATTTCAACTGAATTAGTAACGATTAATGGCCACAAGAACGCTGTCCAATTACCTAAGAATACAAAGATCGCAAGTGCAGCTAGCGCTGGCTTGACCAGAGGCATGGCGACCGTCCACCAGATTTGTAATTCATTGAGCCCATCAATTCGCGCAGCTTCGATGAAATCATCTGGTACGGATTCAAAGAATTGTTTCATTAAGAAGGTGCCAAATCCAGTCATAAGACCGGGGAAAATGATACCCCAATAGCTGTCGAGCCAGCCAAATTGTTGGCTCATGAGATACCACGGGATCACGAGCATTTCTGTTGGGATCATCAATGTTGAAAGAATTGCTATGAAGACTAAAGTTCGTCCGGGAAATTTGAATTTACACAAGGTGTAACCAACCAAGCTATCGAAAAGCAAATTGGATATGGTTGTTAATGTGGCAATGAGAAGTGAATTTGCAAACCAACCGTAAAAGCGTCCGTCTTCTAATACATAGCTATAGTTATCTAGCGTAGGCTCTTCGGGAATGAGGTTTATGTTATAAACCTCATGTGGCCATTTTAATGACGTTGAAATCATATAAACGATTGGCATGATCATCAAAATGCCACCGGCAAACAATATGAGCCAACGAATGATCTGTCCCATATTTTTGGGCTTCTTTGATGGTTTTGCAGTGAGCAATGTTGCGCTTGAAGCTCGGATTGTATCTGTCGATGACATGCCTATTTACTCCTTAGCAAGCGGAGTTGAATTAAGCTTACGACCAGAAGGATCAGGAATAGTACGACCGTTTGTGCGGACGCATAACCCATGTCAAAGCTATTAAATGCAGTATCATAAATCATAAGAACGAGAGGCTTTGTTGCATTGAGTGGGCCGCCGGGATTATTGGTTGTCATGTTAAAGACGTGGTCAAAGATCCGCAGAAAACCAATTGATGAGAACACGACGATAAAGACGATTGTTGGTCTTAATAGTGGGATCGTGATTTGTGTCAGAATTGTCCACCATCCAACGCCATCAATTCGCGCCGCTTCGTAATAGGTTGTAGGGATGGCACGAATGCCTGCCATGAAAATTATAATTTGAAAGCCAAGGCCAGCCCATACAGCAGGTGCCAAAACGGAAGGCAATGCATTGGTCGTAGAGTTTAAAAATTCGAATTGTGGAATGCCAAAACTTGCAAGAAAGTTGTTAAACAAACCAATGGGTACATCTTGATAAAACCAGCGCCAAACCCAAGCCATAGCAACCGCGCTTGTCATAAATGGTAGAAAATACAGCATGCGAAGGAAGCCATGCATGAAACGTAATTTGTCAAGGTGATAGGCAATGACAAAAGAGATAACGAGTGAAACCGGTGTGCCCAATAGAAGGTATATGAACGTGTTTTTAAAGACCTTCCAGAAAACCGGATCGGCAATGAGTTTTTCATAATTTTCAAGGCCAGCCCATGTGCGCGCGCCTAGCAGGTTCCAATTTTGAAACGAGATGAGGATCGCATTGCCAGTTGGGTAAAATCTAATGACACCATAAAAAAGTACAGGTATTGCCAAGAACATCCAAGCCCAGACAATCTGTTTTTGTTTGATCGAAAGATTTCGATAAAATGACATCCACTATACCTTGATATGCTGAAGGGTTTCCGCCAACACGCCCCCCTAATTAAAGAGGAGGCATGCGGACAGGGAGAGTACTTTAATACGGGGAGGGCAATCCCCGTATTTCTTGGTTACTTCGCGTAGTATTCGGTTAGGATTTTCTGCTCAGCTTCTGCAGCCTGCGCAAGGCTTTCCTTTGCGTCTTGATCTTCAATATCGGTACGAGCGACCATGTCCATCAAGACTTGGCGTTGTGCAGATTCGTTGGCAAATTTAGTCGTGTGTGCATAAGCAAGACCGCGAATAAATGGGCCGAATACTTCATCATTAGCATTCTTGTCCGTTAGGCCAACACTTGGTTTTGCAGGTAGTTCGCCAACGACATCCAACCAAGTTTGCATGGCTGCATCTGAGGTGATGTATTTCATGAACTTAATTGAGGCATCGTATTTCTCGCCTTCAGCTTTGGTCGTAATCGCGTTTACCCAATAAGAAGAGTAATTAGATTTTGTGCCATCAGGACCAGCGGGAAGCTCGGCAACACCCCATTTTAAACCGCGGATTTTATTGAGTGACCCAATGCGGAATGATCCATCTATATGCATGCCAGCGCGTCCAGCTTTAAACGCGGCCTGCGGCTCATCCATAAATCCGAATGCTGATACGCCGTGCTCTTTTTCCAGCGACGTATAGAAGTTAAGCGCTGCAAGGCCTGCATCGCTTGCATAATTTACTGTCTTATAATCATCTTGATAGGCTTCGCCGCCGAATTGACGAACAAGAACCTCGCGCCACCAATGGTGATCTTGCGCGTTCATTCCTGTTGTAATGCCTGCGGTTGTTAAGTTGCCTGCACCATCGCGCTTTGCCAGTTTCTTTGCGGTTTCAACAAGCTCATCAAGAGTTGCTGGTGGGCTTTCAATTCCTGCTTCACCAAACAGGCGTTTGTTGTAAAATAGTGCAAGTGAACGCACAGCGGTTGGTAGCGCAAAGTACTGCCCGTCTACTTTCATTGCTTGAACCATTGGGAAGAATTCTTCGTCGATCGCCGAAGCTGGGAAGTCTGTTTCAGGTAATGGCTGAATAAGATTGGCAGCACGGTAATCATTTAACCAGCCGTAGAATAATTGCACCACATCCGGACCTTCACCTGCAGGAATTGCTGCAGAAACCTTGGTGCGATAATCGGCATATGGGAAATGCGTCATTTTTACAGTGATGCCAGGATTTTCAGCTTCAAATCCATCTATGAGCTGCTCCATGGCATCTACTCGCGCATCAAAATAATACTGCCAGTATTCAATTTCGACGGCTTGAGCGCTCGTACTTCCAAGTACGGCGACTGATGAAGTTAGGCCTGCCACCACTAAATTTCTAATGTATTTCTTCATTGTAATTCTCCCTGTTGGCGTCACCATTTATGTGTTTCGGCGCGATTTTCAGCTGCCTCATGGTGCTAATTGTGTATTATTACTCAACTCACTTGAATTATCAACTCACTTGAGTTAATTAATTTTTATGATGACAATTTCCTCACCAAAAGGCAGTAATGCAGAGCGCTCACGCATAATCAATCGGCGTGCTGTCATGGGTTCTATCCATGGTGCAGGAATTATGGGGCGTGCTGAGATAGCGCGAAATTTAAGCCTCTCAACGCAAGCCGTTAGCAATATTATCGCAGAGCTTTTAGAAGATGGCTTGTTGTTTGAAAACGGAACGCGGGCTAGTGGTCGGGGGCTTCCAGCTGTCCAATATGCCGTTAATCCTGATGGCGGTTACGCGTTTGGGGTTGAGGTGCGACCAAGTGCTATATTTGGCTCATTGCTGGATATGCGCGGAAAATCAGTTTTTACCGAAAGATTGCCATTAACAGATGCACGCCCGAAAGCTGTGATTGAACATGTGATTGCGCTTCGAGATAAGGGGCTTAAATCGGTTTCGATTTCAGAAGAAAAATTGCTTGGTGCCGGGATTGTCATGCCCGGGCCTTTTGGCCGAACAGGGCTTGCAGGTCAGGGTTCAGATTTACCGGAATGGGATAGCGTTGATCCGCACAAGTTTTTTGAAGATGCGTTAGAAATTCCTGTCATGGTCAGTAATGATGCAAATGCTGCAGCCATGGCGGAACGGATTACCGGTGTTGCGCAGGGCCTTTCAAGTTATGCTTATCTGTATTTTGGAACCGGGCTCGGATTAGGTATTGTCAGTCAAGGTCACTTAGTTCCTGGTGCTTTTGGAAATGCCGGAGAGATCGGTCACGTCGCAGTGCCGATTGATGGCCAAATGCGATCGCTCGAAAGCGTATTAAGCCGTTTGTCAGCGCAGCGAAAATTACAAAATGATGATAAGCAAGTTTTAGATTTTCAGTCGATTGCTGATCTGTTTACGGCGAAAGATAGCGAACTATTGGAATGGCTTGATACGGCGAGTATAGCTCTTGGGCATGCAACTCAAATCATCGAAAACTTATTTGATCCGCAAACAATTATCTTAGGTGGTGCAATGCCGCTAGGAGTGCTGGATTACTTGGTTGAAAACACCAGTCTGCCAGAGTTAACCGTTTCAAATAGATCAGCGCGCAATGAGCCACGCCTTAAGACCGGTACATCGGACCGATTAACGGCAACTCTGGGCGCAGCCGCGCTCATTCTAAATCAGACATATACGCCGCAGTTTGTCGTGGCGCATTAATCAATTTTGCCGAAATACTTGGCTTGTAAATTAGCCCGTAACTTGGCCTGTAACTGGGAGTTCATATGCCTTTATCTGATCAAGCGCGTATAGAAGCGGATAAAAAATTACCTCATATCGTAGAGCTTTGGAAAGCTCTGGTTCCGCTGCAAACTGTTGTTTCGTTTATGAACACTGGCGCCCACCCCGATGATGAAATGTCTGAGATGTTGGCGGCGATGGCATATCGTGATGGTATTGATATCAGTTATGCCTGCTCAACCCGTGGAGAAGGCGGCCAGAATGATTTAGGAACCGAGGCAGGGCAAGCGCTTGGTGTTTTAAGAACGGCGGAAATGGAGGGTGCTTGTGACGCATTGAATTTGCGCATGTATTGGCATTCTCAAACACCTGATGACACGATCTTTGATTTTGGTTTTTCAAAGTCCGGGGATGAAACGTTAGAAAAGTGGGGTAAAGAACGAACCTTAAAACGTTTCGTTGACATTATTCGAACCGAACGTCCTGATATAATTTGCCCAACCTTTTTGGATGTGCCGGGTCAACATGGTCATCATCGGGCTATGACTGAAGCGGCACATTTGGTCATAGAACTTGCTGCAGATGAAAATTATAAGGAATGCGATTTACCGCCTTGGCAGGTAAAGAAACTATATCTACCCGCTTGGTCTGGTGCAGGGCAGGCTTATGATGATGATTTGCCACCACCGCCTGCGACACTTACAATTGAGGCGAGCGGTGTTGAACCGATAACAGGATGGAGTTACGCACGCATAGGCCAACAATCCAGAGCATTTCACAAAACACAAGCTATGGGTCGCTGGGTTCATATTGGCGGTGAACGCGATTTTCCCCTGCATCTTGCTGAAAGTTATACATCTGGATCTGATGATGAGCTGTCGTCTGGTTTAGCAAAGACCCTGAGAGATATTGATATCCCAGATATTTCTGATGCTTTAAGCAATGCGCAGAACTATCTTGATCGTGCGATTGAGAGTTTTCCAAATAATATTGACATTATTGAGCATGCTTGTAGTGCGATGAGTGCTCTCCGTGATGCCATTGATCGTTGTCCGCAAAACTATCAAAACGCGTTCATGCATAAATTGCGCAGGAAGGAAGAACAATTATCACGACTACTTTTTGTTGCCTCAAAAATAGAAGTAAACGCAAGGTGTGAGAAGGATGTGTTGCGCCATGGCCAAAGCACTAAGCTGCAAATTGAGCATAGAATAGGCCTGGCTGAGAGTTTGAAAATCGAACCGGTTTTGCCAAGTGGTTGGAGTTATGTAAATGGAGAGATTTATATCAGTGACGAGGCGGAAAATAGCGACCCTTATCCGGATGCTTATTTGCCGCATATTCATTCAAAACCATGTCTATCCATATCGTTTGATGTTCGCGGCATAAACATACGCACGTCGTCTGGTTTGGATATTCCACCAAATGTCGTTCCGGCGCAATCTGCAAAAATTGGTCCGTCAGCAATTGTTATTAACTCAAATTCGCAAGCCCGTAGTTTCAAAATTATGGTAGAAGATCTTGGTCAAGTTGACGGCGAACTTGATCTGATTTTACCTCCTAAGTGGGTTGCTGAACGTTCAGATACAGGCTTTGATGTCACCGTACCAAGTAACGTTGATGTTGGGCGTTATGATGTTTCGTTAAATATTGATTTTGATCCTGCGGTTTCGGTCATGGAAATCAACTATCCGCACGTCAAACCACGCGTTTTAACAAACCGTGCAAGTGTTTCTGTTCAGGTGATTGATGTTGAACTTTCCAGGACGCGTGTTGGATATATTGGTGGGGGCAATGATCGTGTTGACCACTGGCTTAAGCAGATGGGTATGGATATCACCTCGCTTTCTGATGAAGAGATACAAAGCGATAAGGTTTTGGCAAAGTTTGACACAATTATCATTGGGATTTTTGCACTTAAATTTCGAGATGGTTTGTTAGAGCAAATGCCACGTTTTCATCAATGGTGTGAAAATGGCGGTAATTTGATTACGCTTTATCACCGCCCGTGGGATAATTGGGATCCAGATTATGCTTCGCCTAAATATCTTAAAATTGGTCAGCCTTCATTGCGTTGGCGTGTGACAGATGAAAATTCAGATGTAAAAATTCTGGAACCAGATCACACGATCTTCAATCGACCAAATGTGATATCTTCGAGCGATTGGGAGAATTGGCACAAAGAACGTGGTTTGTATTTTGCGATGGATTGGGATAAAGCCTATCGTCCAATGTTATCAATGCATGACCATAATGAAGACCCGTTGTTAGGTTCGCTACTTGTTGCGGAAATTGGAAAAGGGCAGCACATTCATACATCTTTAATTTTGCATCACCAGATGGAAAAGTTAACGCCAGGTGCGTTCCGCTTAATGGCAAATTTAGTCTCCAAAGATGAATGAAAAACCCAGAAATTTTCTAGCAGGAACCTGGTTGCTTGCCGATATGTGTTTAAACATTTGGGCGTTGACGATCGTTAAAGCAATTGGGCTTGATTATACTGCTTGGCAGATGGTTTTTATCCGAGCTGTTATTGGCTTGGTGATGATGTTGCCATGGATTTATCAAAAACGAGATGTGTTTGTCCGAGTTGAGCATATGCCGCTGCATTGTCTTCGAGTTGTACTCTCGACATTAACTCTGACAACCAGCTTTTTTGCAATTTCCCGCCTACCATTTGCTCTCTTTAGTGCGATCAATTTCACACGCCCGCTTGTTTTAATGGCATTGGCTGCAATTATACTACGTGAGAGTATTTCGGGTAAACAATGGATTGCAGGTTTGATCTGCCTCATTGGTGTTGTTATTGCGCTTGAACCCGCAGGCCTTCAATTTAATTGGGGTGTGCCAGCGCTCTTTATGACGGTAGTTTTGGGAACACTTGCTATCATTGTCACGCGAAAATTATCTAAAACGCCAACCGTGATAATGATGACGTTTTATACAGTTGGTCTCTCCATTCTCAGCGCGCCATTTGCGCTTTGGTCTTGGACAACAACACAAGCAAGTGATTTATATGTATTACTGGCAATTGGTTTTTTTGCTCAATCGGCACAATTCTGTTTTCTGCAAGCACATAAATGGGGCGAGGCGGGTTTTTTGGCGCTACTTGGATATTCAAGCTTATTGTTGACCACAGCTGTTGGATATTTCATCTTTGATGAAATCCCAACTTTTGCGTTCACAATAGGTGCTATTTTAATCGTCATCGCAACTGTATGGGCTACATTTTCACCCAGACAAACAAACCCAAAAATTCCCCTAGAAGGAGGCTAGCAAATGGCTTCAAATTATAAAAATCCATTACTATATGGTGGTGCGACGTCTCCATTTTCCCGAATGGCGAAGCTGTATGGTGATCATCTTGATCTCGATTTCAGATATGAGCTGATTGATATCTATAACGCAGAATTTCTAGATGAGTTAAACCCTTTAAGGCAAATCCCGACATTGATTTTAGATGATGGGAATGCGCTTTTTGATAGTCGAACCATCTTCTCATTTTTTGAGGATCAAGCAGGATGTAAAATGACTGTGTTAGATTTTCAACAATCAACGCGAATTTCTCTTGCATTGGGTATGGCAGATGCGTGTCTGCAATATCGAATGGAAATGATGCTTTCAGAGAATGAACGTAACGAACCAAAGATATTAAAATTAAAAGCCCGCATGGATCGGAGCGTGAAAAAGCTCAATGATTGGGCGGATAGTATTACTGCAGGTAAGATAAGGCTTGAGCAGTTTGTCGTTGCTTGCTCGCTTGAATATTTGGACTTTAGATACACCAAAAATTGGCGAGAAGAATGCGGAAAACTTGACGCATGGCTTGGGGTGTTTTCGCAACGTGATGATATGATCAAAACGCGCCCTGAGTAATGAGTTTATAATGAAGGATAATCCTTACTGGATCGCTTCATACTTTCAAAGTTTTCTTCGCTGAATGTGACCGCTTGACCTGTTTCCCATTCAAACAAATCACGTTTTACTTTTGTAAGAGGCCCCATATAAACATGTAAAGCATGACTATGTTTTTCGCCCCTAGCTGACACAGCGTGAATAGCGTCTTCATGGATTGAAAGGATTTCACCAGGCGAGACAATTTTCGTTTCTGTATGCTCAAGAGAATTGCCATTTTTCTCAAACATGATGTTTTTTTCAAAGCCAGTTACAGCGCCAATATGAACTTCCATCTTGTGCTCATGCGCTGGCATAATAAACTGAGGATCGAACATACAAGACCAAATTGATACAGTGTCGTCTTCGAACAATAAGATTTCATCTTCATCTTGTATGGGCAGGCCCTCATTTAATAAGCGCTGGTCATTAAGCGTGGCACGTAATTCATCAAACACAGTTTTGGAGGCGTTTTTAGATGAAGCTGCTTTGCGAATTTTCGATACAAAATTTGTGTAATTGAAGTTCATTATATGATCACTGTAAGCTGAATTGTTTTAATATGATGAGAGTATATTGGTTATGAAATAAATACGAAACCGGTTCTTATGTCTAAAGGGAAGTATTTTGAAAACAAAATTATCTAAGTTGTATTCTGATCCGAAACTTGCAAAATTTTATGAAGTAAATGACCATGATCGCTTGGATTATGAAACAATACTAGAATTGGCAAAAGATGCTCGTTCAGTTTTGGATATAGGTTGTGGCACTGGCGTATTGTCTGCAGCCCTTTCTAAGAATTCAGATGTAACGGCTGTTGATCCTGCAAGAGCGATGCTTGAAATTGCGAAGCGAAACTTTGATCAAACTAACGTTGAATGGATTGAGGGCGATGCGCGAGAGGTCCGCCTTGCTCGAAAATTTGATTTCATTGTTATGAGTGGTCATGCTTTTCAAGTGTTTTTGGATGAGCAAGATCAGCTAAGCGTTTTAAAGACAATTGCCGAGCATTTAGCTGATTGTGGCACTTTCATTTTTGATAGTCGAAATCCATTTTTCCCCGAAAGTAAAGAACGAACTCGCCAACAAACCTATCGCAAGTTTCAACATAGCAAACTGGGTGAAGTGCATATGTGGAATGAATCAAGCTTTGATGAAGAGAGTGGAATTTTAACCTATACAAATGGCTTCTCTGCACTTGGGGAACGGGATGAAAAGTCAGCTCAAGAGCGAATAAAATATACACCAAAATCGGAGCTTGATGATCTATTGTCCAAAGCTGGATTAGAAATACTCAGCTGTTTTGGCAGTTGGAATAAAGAACCATTTCATAATCAAGCAAGGGAAATTATAATCGTGGGCGGTCTGGAGAAACACCATAATACAAAACACGATAACGAACGATCATAACTTATAATCATGTGTGTGAATGCCACATCAATGGAATTGTTTGTGATAGATGTAGTTCTTGTTTGAATTAAACATGTTGTGTCATCTTTTTAAAGATGATTTTACGTTCTCTTCTGACCGTTTTGCCAAACTGATAATATCTCTATTTGGTCAGTCATATGAATAAAATTTGCAAAAGCGTTGTGGCTTAGTTGACCATATTCATGCGCGACATTTAAATATTGAGCAGGGTAACTTGATGCCATGCGCAGAGCTTCTTCCATGTCGCAATTTGTTTCTTTTATCATGAAGCGAACCGCTGAAATCATATCTAAATCTGCGCCTGCAAGCGTGCCATCTGTCAATGTTAAACGGCCATCTTGGCGTTTTACGGTTCGTCCATTGAGCTCAAATTCTAATTGGTCAGTACCAATTGTCGACATGGCATCTGTAACTAGGAATAGCTTACCAGAACCCTTTTTCATTTGGAGCGCAATGTTGATCGCATCTGCGTTGACGTGAAACCCATCAGCAATTAGTCCGCAGTAAACATCTTCGGTATTAAGGGCTGCCCCCACAATTCCAGGCTCGCGATGAGTGAGCGGGCTCATGGCATTAAACAAATGTGTAACTGATGAAACGCCCGCATTAAATGCTTGCTTGGCTTCTTGTGCCGTTGCCGCGCTATGTCCTAAGCTGAGGTGAATGCCGCAAGCTGAGAGTTGGGCGATTTGATCGCTGTCTACCGCCTCGGGCGCAAGTGTCATGAGCAGGTGGCTGATGTCGCGTTTGGCTTCGCATAAAATGGTAATGTCTTTGTCACTCATATGCCTGATGAGTTGTGGGCTATGCGCTCCTTTTTTGATCTTCGAAAGATGAGGCCCTTCAAGATGTAGGCCGAGAAATCCCGGTAAATTGGTGCCTTCGGCTTCAATTGCAGCTTCAATTGCGCGTTTTGTGATGTCTGGTGTATCGGTGATCAATGTTGGTAGCAATGAGGTTGTGCCAAATTGCAGATGCGCTTCGCATATTGTCTGAATGCCTTTGATAGATGGATCTTGATTTAATAGAATGCCGCCGCCGCCATTAACCTGAAGATCTATAAATCCTGATGTGAGAAGCCCACCACTGAGCTCAACGCGCTGATAATCAGCCCCTACCTTATCGGTTGCAACAATGCCTTCAATGCGCTCGCCATTCGTAAGCAGCCCACTGTTGTCGTGCATTTGTTGACCGTCAAAAATGGTGGCGCCAAAATATGCGCTTTTATCACTCATACTGTTTCTGTCACTTTATTAAGATGTGGCGGCTTGTCCGGATCAAGGCCAAGCTTGCGAGATAACTGTTCAATAAAACAGTAGAAGCTTACAACCTGCACCAACGGTCCTGTGATCGGATGTTGTGTTGATGCAGAGCTAATTGAAGTTAGTCTTGGCTGTTTTGGTGCGGTGATAAACACATCAACGCCCTGGTCTGCAATTTGCAAACATGAATCAATTACACTCTGGTTAGACGCGTCATTTGATGCAAGTGCAAGCACGGTAAATCCATCCTGCGCGATAGAAACAGGTCCATGCAAAACTTCAGCTGAGCTGAATGCTTCTGCGTGCAGTTGGCATGTCTCTTTGAATTTTAATGCGCATTCCTGTGCAATCGCCGATGACGGGCCGCGTCCTAGGACATACAGCGATTGGTTTTGATTGCTATTGGACGCAATGTGGTCGGTTAAGCTTGACCAATCACAAGATAGCGCTTTTTCAAAGCTAGTTGGGAGGGCTTCGATCGCGGACAATAATTCTTCGTCCTGTTTCCATTGAGCAATGACCATTAATCCAGCCACAATCGATAAAACGAATGTTTTTGTTGCTGCCACGCTTAACTCAGGTCCGGCACCGATATTGATGTTTTGATCGCTTAATAGCGAAAGCGGTGACGTTGAATTATTTGTCAGCGATAACAACAACGAACCGCCATCTTTTGCGGTTTTGCTCATTGCAATGATATCAGGGCTTTCCCCTGATTGACTGATGGCAAAAGATGCAGCGTTTTTTAAATTCATTGAGCTGCCGTAAACTGAGCTGATGGACGGGCCGGTGGAGGAAACCGGGATTCCCATCAGTAGTTCAATTGTATATTTTAGATATGATGATGCGTGATCAGATGAGCCGCGGGCGATGGTTGTGACAACATGAGGGTTCTGCCGACGTAACAATTCGCCGATATGCTCGGTAATTCCACGGCCATTTTTGACCAGCTCACGCGTTAAACTTGGGATAGACGCGATCTCAGCAGCCATGTGGGTTTGTGTAACGTTATTCATTAGTTACCTTTATCTCCAATTTGTAGTTCGGCAACAAAGTCATAAGCATCGCCGCGATAAATTGATTTCGTAAATTCAATAACTTGACCCGTTGGTAGATAAGAAACGCGCTCGATATTTAAGCCAGCGCTACCGTCTTCAATATCTAGTAGCTTTGCGTCTTCACCGATCAGATTCATCGCTGAAATCCGCTGGATTGCGCGGCATGGCTTATGGCCGGATTTCTCTAGATGTTCGTATAAAGATGCGCCGATATTTTCTGGGTCGGGTAAGTATTTTGGTGAAAGTGAAGCGCGTTCTAGAGCTAGCGGTTTACCATTGCCTTTGCGTAGTCGCGATAAGCGTGCAACCAGACTTCCAGATGTAAGTCCTAGTGCCATGATTTCTTCTGGTGATGGTGAAAACAATCCCTTTTCCAAGAATGTCGAGGTCACGGTCATGCCGCGTCGTGCCATATCTTCGGTAAAAGAAGTTAAGCGTGTGAGTGATTGCTGTACGCGTTGAGTTTGAGGCGCAACGGTGGTGCCAGAGCCTTGTTTTTGAATAACCAAACCCTGTTTGACGAGCTCTTGAACAGCCTTTCGAACTGTAATTCGAGAGACGTCTGCAATTTCAGCAATCTCTCTTTCTGAGGGTAGGGGTTCACCTGCTTGCATACCACCAGATTTGATGATCTCGTTTAGGTGATCTCTGAGCTGTTGATATAACGGTCCGCTATATTGGTTTGCCCAGTTTTCGGGCGTTAATGCAATTTCAAACGCGCTTGCCATCAGCTTGCCCCCAATTTAGAGAAATGTTTTGTTGCTAAGTCGGCAGCACCAGAAAGGGCGTCACCCAAGGGCGGTTGGATCCGCTTTTTCAGATTACTATTGATGAGGTTCGCATAGATTTTGCCAAGGCCTCCAAGCATGCAGAATTTTTGATCATTATCGACCAGGATTGCATTGAGTGTTTCCTCAACATCATTGACTGCTTTACGCAAGATAGTTTGCGCGATTGGGTCTCTTTGATTTGCATATTCAAAAATTAACGGCGCAAATGTTCCAAACTCGCCGGGTTGGGCTTTGTGCGCATATTCGACAATATCGTTGGGATCATGATCAAATTTGGCCAAAACTTGTGCTGTGAGGTCCGAGCCATCATGAATTCCGTCATATGTTAGCAGCGTTTCTTGAAGTAATGCGCGTCCTAATCTTGATCCACTGCCAAGATCGCCGACCATATAACCCCAGCCGCCAACTGTTTTAACCTTGCCATCAACGCGGTAGATAAAGACAGACCCGGTGCCAATAATAGCAACTGCACCATCTGCTGACCCGATTGCGCCTTGTAACCATGTCACCGCATCATTTTCTATAATACAGTTTCTGAATGGAAGGTTCTGCGCAGTTCTTTCAGAGTAATTGCCAGAATTTGCGCCAGCTAAACCGAGATAGGCATCTGCCTTTGATAATAAGCTAGTGGGGATTTGCGCGTCATTAAAAGCTGCCGCACAGGCAGAGATGATATTATCCTGAGCTGCGTCAAAATTGGTCATGATGTTGGCGGCGCCAGATTCGCCCACGCCCAGCTTTTTGCCAGTTCTGTCGCATACGACAGCCCTGCAGCCTGTTCCTCCACCATCTACGCCGACAAGATAATTCATTAAAAACTCCTTCTGCATATAATACCAATTAAATACCATTAACCAAGGACTTTTTTGAGAAAAAATTATTTTTAGCTTTAATGTATTGATTTTATGTAATTATTTACGATTACCTTGTGAGTGCTCATTAAAAAGGTTAACGACGGACTAGACAAGTGGTTCTAAATTGGTATTCTTGTGTAAGGAGTTGAGATTTATGGATCGCAAGACAACGGAACAAAGAAATGAAAGTGCCTGCAACATCGATGCTATAGATGTCGATGCAGCTGCTGCTATTTTGTTTGGTGGGCAGGTCGCTGCCGCAAGGGCTGTTGAGAGTGCGTTGCCTAAACTGGTTCAAGCGTCTGCCTTATTAACGCAAAGTGTTCTTCAGGGTGGAAACCTTATCTACTGCGCTGCCGGTAGCTCTGGATTGATGGCGCTAGCCGATGGGCTTGAATTGCCAGGAACATATGGGATCCCGCACGAGAGAATAAAAATATTGCTTGCAGGTGGTAATGCGGCGCTTAAAGAATTGCGCGGCGGACCTGAAGATGATGAGGATCTTGCTGCCCAAGATGTAAAAGAGGCAAATCTATCAAGCAAAGATGCGATCATTGTTTTGTCAGCGAGTGGCACGACGCCTTACGCAGTCAAGGCACTAAGCATTGCAAATTCAATTGGTGCGAAATCAATCGCGATCGCAAATAACTCAAATACACCATTGTTAAACCAGGCTGATGTCGGAGTTTATCTTCCCACTCCGCCAGAAGTAATTGCTGGTTCAACTCGAATGGGGGCAGGTTCTGCGCAAAAAATTGCGTTGAATATTATGTCGACATTAATGGCGATTGAGCTGGGCCATGTGCATGATGGTCATATGGTGAACCTCATCGCAGATAATGAGAAATTAGTACAACGTGCGCGTTCGATGGTGGCTTGTATATCAGGTTGTGATGAAGCATCAGCTGAAGCTGCACTTAAAGAAAGTGCGGGCGCGGTTAAACCAGCAGTTTTGTTGGCGAGCGGCGCGAGGGATAAAGAAACAGCACACAATATACTAGAAAGTAACGGTCAAAAACTTCGGCCTTCGCTTTCGATGTTGAAAGAGAGCGAAGGCTCTAAATTGAAGAAGGCGTGATTTGCGCGACTATGGGAGTAGTGACATGAAAAACACGATTATCAAGACCCTATTACTATGTTCAACAGTATTAGGCACAACAACAATAGCAAATGCAGAAGATGTTACGCTGACAATCGAAAGCTGGCGTAATGATGATCTGTCGATCTGGCAGGATAAGATTATTCCGGCTTTTGAAGCTCAAAATCCTGGCATTAAAGTAAAATTCACACCATCTGCGCCTGCTGAATATAACGCTGTGCTTAACTCAAAACTCGATGCAGGTTCTGCTGGCGATCTTATCACGTGTCGCCCGTTTGATGCGTCTTTAAGCCTATATGATAAAGGTCAATTGGCATCTTTAGCAGATCTTGAAGGCATGAAGAACTTCTCTGATGTTGCAAAATCCGCTTGGATTACTGATGACGGCAAAAACCCGTTCTGTGTACCAATGGCGTCTGTTATTCACGGTTTCATCTATAATGCTGATGCATTTGAAGAGCTTGGTATCGATGCGCCTGCAACTGAAGAAGAGTTTTTTGCAGCGCTTGAAAAAATCAAAGCTGATGGCAGTTACCTTCCAATGGCGATGGGTACTAATGACCAATGGGAAGCTGCCACTATGGGCTATAACAATATTGGTCCAAACTATTGGAAAGGCGAAGAAGGCCGTACTGCACTTATTCGTGGTGAGCAAAAACTCACAGACGAAGCTTGGATTGCGCCATATCGTCAATTGGCAAAATGGAAAGACTATCTAGGTGATGGCTTTGAAGCTCAGACTTATCCAGATAGCCAAAACTTGTTCACGCTGGGTCGTGCCGCAATATATCCAGCAGGTTCATGGGAAATTTCAGGATTTAACGCGCAAGCTGACTTTAAAATGGGTGCGTTCTTCCCACCTGTGCCAAATGCTGGCGATGAGTGCTATATCTCCGATCACACTGATATCGGTCTTGGTATGAATGCAGCAACAGAAAATGCTGAAGCTGCAAAAACATTCCTAAACTGGGTTGGCACAAGTGAGTTTGCATCACTTTACGCAAATGCGCTCCCGGGCTTTTTCCCACTATCAGATGCTCCGGTGACACTTGAAGATCCGCTAGCTCAAGAGTTTATCTCATGGCGTGGTAAGTGTAATTCAAGTATCCGCTCAACATACCAGATCCTCTCTCGTGGTACTCCAAACTTGGAGAACGAAACATGGAACGCATCTGTGGCTGCAATTAAAGGCACAGAAACTCCAGAAGCTGCTGGTGCACGCCTGCAAGAAGGTCTTGCATCATGGTATAAACCACAAATGAAGTAATAGGATTGGCGGGCTCGATATAAAGAGCTCGCCAGTTTTGATCTAACGGCTGGGAGCAATTATTCATGGCAAACGGAATTCCGAAAAAGAAAACCCGCTGGCACATCCTGGTATTCTTGCTACCAGCCGTCCTTGTTTACACGACCATTATGATCTTGCCACTATTTGGCACTTTGCAATTATCGCTTTTCAGCAATGTAGATAATGAACGCATTTTCGTTGGGCTTGATAATTTTCGCACTTTGTTTGGTGATCCCAGATGGTCGGAGAGCTTTTGGAATGCTCTTGGAAACAACACTTGGTTTTTCATCGTGCATATGTTGGTTCAAAACCCGATTGGTATTTTGCTAGCGGCCTTATTGAGCAGCCCGAAATTGCGCATGAGCGCATTTTATCGAACATCAATTTTCGTGCCGACCATTTTGTCATTCGTGATTATTGGCTTTGGTTGGAAACTCATATTATCGCCCATTTGGGGGATCGCGCCGAGTTTGCTTGATGCCGTTGGTTTAAAAAGCCTGTTTGCACCATGGCTGGGCAAAGAAGAATATGCACTCACTACATTGAGCTTAATTTCCGTATGGCAATATGTCGGTATCCCGATGATGCTCATTTACGCAGCTTTGCTCAACATTCCCGATGAAGTTTTAGAAGCTGCAGAATGCGATGGGATTACCGGTATGAGCCAATTTTGGAAGATTAAACTGCCGTTGATACTACCTTCGATCGGCATCATCTCGATCCTAACGTTCGTTGCCAACTTTAACGCATTTGACTTGATCTATGCAGCGCAGGGTGCGCTTGCAGGTCCGAATTATTCAACCGATATCCTAGGTACATTCCTCTACCGAACATTCTTTGGCTTCCAGCTGCAATTGGGCGATCCTCATATGGGTTCAACCATCGCGTCCGCCATGTTTGTAATCATTCTTATCGGCGTATGTATCTATCTATTTACCATTCAAACGCGCATGCGTAGATACCAATTTTAGGAGCGGTTATCATGAATTCTTCCCATCGCTCTTTGTTCCGATCCGTTGCCGCGCACGGCATTTTGATCACATATACGATCATCGCGCTCTTCCCTGTTTTCGTGATTTTGATCAATTCATTCAAAACACGAAAAGCGATTTTTAGAGAACCACTTGCGCTACCCGATGCTACAAGTTTTAGCCTGATTGGGTATGAAACTGTGTTCAAGCAAGGTGACTTCTTTTTATATTTTCAAAACAGTCTAATTGTCACGCTCGTGTCTCTCTTTTGCGTCTTGCTATTTGGTGCGATGGCGGCTTTTGCATTGGCAGAATATCGCTTTAAAGGCAATTCGCTAATGGCGCTTTATCTTGCGCTTGGCATCATGATCCCAATACGTTTGGGTACAGTTGCCATTTTGCAGTTGATGGTCTCCACCGGATTGGTCAATACGCGAACCGCATTGATCTTGGTTTACACCGCGCAAGGATTGCCGCTGGCGGTATTTATCCTGTCAGAATTTATGCGCCAAGTTTCTGATGATTTAAAAAATGCTGGCCGAATTGATGGGCTGAGCGAATATCGGATTTTCTTCCGCCTGGTATTGCCACTTGTTCGTCCGGCAATGGCTACAGTGGCTGTATTCACTCTGATCCCGATTTGGAATGATTTGTGGTTCCCGCTTATTCTAGCGCCGGCAGAAGAAGTGAAAACTCTCACATTGGGTAGCCAGGTCTTCATCGGTCAGTTTGTGACCAATTGGAATGCGGTGCTTGCTTCACTCTCTCTCGCGATCCTCCCAGCGCTTGTCTTGTACTTGATCTTTTCAAGACAACTCATTCGCGGCATTACAGCAGGAGCAGTTAAATGAGTACGACCCCCAAAATTCCCGTTCTGGTCGTTGGCCTAGGTAATATGGGGCTCAGCCATGCGCTCGCATACCATCACAATGACGGGTTTGAAATTATCGGCCTTGTTAATCGGTCAAAACCTAATCTACCTGATGAGCTTAAGGGCTATAAGTTTTTCGATGAGTTTGAAACGTCGCTGGATCAATTAAAACCAGACCTTGTGTCGATCAATACCTATGCCGATACGCATGCTGATTATGCCATTCGGTCCATGGAAGCTGGATGTCATGTTTTCCTGGAAAAGCCGATTGCGACAAATGTTGCAGACGCTGAGCGGGTAATCGCTTGCGCAAAGCAACACAATCGTAAACTGGTTATCGGATATATTTTGCGCCATCACCCTTCTTGGATGCGTTTGATTGGAGAAGCGCGGGATCTTGGCGGTCCATTTGTGTTTAGAATGAACCTAAATCAACAATCCTCTGGTGCAACATGGAATACGCATAAACAGTTGATGAAGACTATGTCGCCAATAGTTGATTGCGGTGTTCATTATGTCGATGTCATGTGTCAGGTTACAGATGCCAAGCCAGTTAAAGTGCGCGGTATGGGTTTGCGGTTAAGCGAAGAAATCGCAACTGAGATGTATAATTATGGTCATTTTCAGGTGCTGTTTGAGGACGGTTCTGTGGGGTGGTATGAGGCCGGATGGGGTCCTATGATTTCGGAAACGGCTTTCTTTGTGAAAGACATTATTTCTCCCAATGGCAGTGTTTCAATTGTGATGGAAGACAGTGTTAAATCTGATGACATTGATGCGCATACGAAAACCTCAACAATTCGAGTTCACAATGGTTCCTTGGATGAAAAGGGTGAGCTGAAGTTTGCAGATCAGAACCATTCAATGAGTGATGAACCCAACCACCAAGACCTGTGCGATCGCGAACAAGCGTTTGTCTATCGAGCGATTATAGAAGATATCAATTTGGATGATCACATGCGCAACGGAGTGGATAGTTTGCGCATATGCCTTGCCGCGGATGAAAGTATTCGCACAGGCAAAGAGATCGACCTTTAGAACTAGGAGCTGACTTGTGGGATCACTACAACTCAAAAATATACATAAATCCTTTGGCGCCGTTGATGTTTTAAAAGGTATCGACTTGGATGTGAAAGATGGCGAGTTTGTCATTTTTGTTGGGCCGTCAGGCTGCGGTAAATCTACGCTTTTGCGCATTGTTGCAGGGCTGGAAGATGCAACAGATGGCACGGTTGAAATCGATGGTGATATTGTCAATTCAAAGTCACCAAATGAACGCGGTATCGCGATGGTATTTCAAACTTATGCGCTTTATCCGCACTTAACCGTGCGCGAGAATATGAGCCTTGGTTTGAAACAAGCCAAACGTCCGGCTGCTGAAATTAAAGAACGCGTTGATGTCGCCAGTAAAATGCTGTCCTTAGAAACATATCTTGATCGCCGACCCGCTGAACTTTCAGGTGGTCAGCGCCAACGCGTGGCTATTGGTCGAGCGATTGTGCGTAAACCAAAACTGTTTTTGTTCGATGAGCCGTTGTCTAATCTTGATGCGGCACTGCGTGTGAATACGCGATTGGAAATTGCGAAACTGCACAGAACTTTAGATGCGACAATGGTTTATGTAACCCATGATCAAACTGAGGCGATGACACTTGCAGATCGCATTGTGGTCTTGCACGATGGTTATGTGGAGCAAATTGGCACCCCGATGGAGCTTTATAATAATCCTGCAAATAAGTTTGTTGCAGGCTTTATTGGTTCACCGCAAATGAATTTTATCGATGCCAAACACGTCGGTGCGTCGGATGCAAATTCAATTGGTATCCGACCAGAGCACATCTCGCTACACCCAAGTGAGGGTGATGTCTCCGGTAGTGTTTCTCATGTGGAGCAATTAGGTGGCGATACAAATGTATATCTAGATTGTGGTGAAGCCGGGCAGGTATCTATTCGTTTGTTTGGGCAGCATGATATTGAAATCGATAGTGTGCAGTTTGCCAAATTTGAAGCGGGCAAAACGTTTTATTTTGATGATGCGGGCAACAGAATTTCATAACATCTATTATGATGTTTAATATGTAAGTTTAAAACTGAACGCTCATCTACCAACATCAGAAGAGATTAATCTGGTTCTAAACCTCAGGATCGTGCCAACAGGAGAAATTATTCTGAAACTAGGATTACATTTGGATAAATTGCTACTCAAATGTTGAGGCTAGTAGTTACCTTAGTTCGGTCCATGGCTACTAAAGTGCGAAATTTGCGAATGTTTTCGTTTGGGAAAAATAACCGCTGCGCCAAGTCTTCGTATTCTGACATATCTCCAACGAGTACAACCAATACGAAATCAACTTCACCAGTGACATAATAGCATTGCTGAATTTCTGGTGCATTTTGGAAACTTCGCTTTATATCATCAATTCGTCCTGCCGTTTCGGCTTTTAATTCAACTTCAACAATAATTGTGAGGCCTAATCCGACGGATTTAGGTTCGATCTGAGCTGTTTGGGACGTGATAATTCCCGATTTCTTCATGCGATTTATGCGCCTTTGTACTGAGGCGGTTGAGAGATTAACGGCATCGCCAATCTGACGATGTGGTTGTGTGCAGTCTTTCTGCAACTGTCTAAGAATTGCAAGATCAAAGGCATCGTTCGTTTTTGAAGATTTTATGCGTTCCATTGGGGCAATATGCAAAGAATACTCAATAACTGCAACAAATTAGAGGCCTTTTATCCCCATTAATGAGTAAAATTTGCATATCGAGTATAAATTTTAGGAACTGAAAATGTTTACTTCACAATCCACTTTAACAACCGAACTTCATAGTTTTGAGCCGAAAATTATGGCTAATGATATGCCACTGGCTAAAGCTGACATTGATCATGCAGAGACTGAGATCAAATCTTGGGCTGGTTATCAGTCTACACCGTTACTGAAGTTAACAAAACTCGCAAAGAAACTCGGTATTAATGAAATTTACTACAAGGACGAAAGCAGCCGTTTCGGACTTGGCAGTTTCAAAGCATTGGGAGGCGCCTACGCAGTTTTGTGCAGTATCCAGCGCAGCTTATTTAATTCTGAAGGTCATGCGGTATCCGTAGAAGATATCCATAGCGGGATGTATACCAAACAAATAGCCGATTTGACAGTGATCTCAGCAACAGATGGAAATCATGGACGATCAGTAGCATGGGGCGCACAAAAATTCGGTGCTAAATGCAAAATATATATCCATGCAGAAGTTAGCGAACATCGCGCAAATGTAATGCGTGACCTAGGTGCCGAGGTTATAAGGGTCAACGGCGATTATGATACGACAGTAGCATTGACGAGAGTTCACGCGAAAGAGAACGGTTGGAAAATAGTGTCAGACACATCATGGCCAGGATACACGCGTGCACCGCTAGACGTTATGGCAGGTTACGCTGTCATGGCCCGAGAGATTGCGAGCCAACTCATAGAACCACCTACACATGTTTTTCTTCAAGGTGGTGTTGGCGGGTTGGCTGCGTCTATAGCCACCGTTTTTCATCAGGATTGGGGTGCAAATGCCCCATCTAATATAATCGTGGAGCCTGAGCTCGCACCCTGTTTGTTTGCAAGTGCCAAAGCTAAGAAGATGATTGCGGTTGAAGTGAAAGAAGAAACTTTGATGGCGGGACTGTCTTGTGGGGAGCCGTCGCTGCTTGCATGGGAAATTCTAGCGCAAACAGCACATGGTTTCATGACCATTCCTGAAAACTTGGTCGCACCTGCAGTGCGGGCACTTGCCAATAATGAAACGGGTGATCCAAGCATTAAAGCAGGTGAAAGTGCAGTTGCTGGCTTGATAGGCTTAACCTGCGCAGCTTCGAATTCAGACATGCGGCACAAATTAAACCTTACATCCAATTCTAGAGTATTAGTAATTGGGTCGGAAGGAGTTACCGATCCTTATGTATACAACGCAATAATGGCTAAGGAAATTTGAGATTTTGTGAATTCTGCAAAACAACTTTAATACAATCATATTTTGATCACGATTTTTAAAAAAACATCCATAGTTTTAATTGTAACGATTACGGACAATACTGATATGCATGAAGACGACAATACAAAAATTGGCACTCCAAAAGATTATTCTGACACTCTTTACAAGTATTATTTGGAAGTTGCAGAACATGAACAGATAGCGTTTGACACGATCAAAGAGTTATTCGGCATGGATCGTTTGCATTTAATTTCACCAATTGATCATGGATATGAAATTATTATGCCTATTCAACTCGCGCCAGATCTGCTTCGGAATTTGTTGAATAAAAACTTAGCAATTTATCAATTGGTAAGGTTTGCAAAAACCTCGGGAAGATGGGATCAAAAAAACTAGTCGGAAATCGTCTTTCTGAGCGGGATGTTTGCAAACAAGTTTCATAAAGAACGACTAAACAAAACAATATAATTTGTTCCGCTCTGGGCCAAAAAGAGACGTTTAAAGTACCCAACACTTTCGTCTGAAATGTGCCAGATTGTGGCTAGCCAAATTCAAAATCAACTGATGATTTGAATAAGTTTGAAGTGGACATTAGTGACTGTGATTGGTGGAATGGAATTGCAATATAGTGTTGTAGACATATGCCGCTGCCGGACGATAAGTTGGGTGCTCAAGTCGAGATAAGCATATCGGCACATCGAACTGATACTGAGCTGCTTTGATAACCTGCATTTCACTATTTGTGACCCAGTGTTTGGCGTAGCGCTCAGGTAGAAAACCAACACAAATTCCACTTAGGATGAAATGCGCAAGACCTTCCATTTGCTGCGAGACGGCGTGTGCAGGATTTTTAAAAAATGATGAATAGGGGATTAAATCCGATACAAATCCGCGCCGAACATAGCTTTGCTCTGAAATTAATTCATCAGTAATGTCAGAGTGCTTCATGTTAAAAAGTGGATGCCCTTTTCCGCAATATAGAAGCTGCTTTTCAATAAATAATGGTTTTTGCGATACCTCTTTTCGCGGCTTGGTTTGTGGTAAAATAGCCATTTCTATCTTGCCTCTTAGAAGCTTTTGTTCAATTTTATCTGGTGGGGAAATTTCGAGAACCACCCGAAGGTCCTCTGGTACATTCAAGATGTCATTGATCGCGAGTTTTAAGTTAAAATCATTGTTTGTTATCAAGTTGTCCAAAACGCCTATTGTTATCTCGCCCACAATTCGTTCTTTAAGTTGAGAAATTTGGGTGTGATATTCACCGATAGACTGCAACATTTTTTTCGATGCGTCGTAAACATATTGTCCTCGAGCTGTGAGTGAAAAACCAGCGCGCCCTCGATTACATAATTTAAAACCCAATCTGGTCTCAAGATTAGACATATGAGTGCTCACGGTGGAGCGGGAAAGGTTTAATTCAGACTGGGCCTGCGTGAATCCCCCACATTCAACGATTGTGCAGTAAATACGCAATAGCTTGATATCTATGTCAGATAGTTTGGTATTCATAATACGTCCAATTTTTTCGAACTGAGTTTCAAATAGTCAGCGTTTAAAGTGATGTTGAACTAGATAATATGTTCAAAATATTAGGAATACAAATTGGGTGAGCTATGCAAATCAAAGATACCTACTTCCAACCAATATCAGGAATGAAAACTCCCCGCTTTGCTGATCTTGCCACTTTTATGCGCCTACCTCATCTCAGTATTGAGGATGAAAACCTATCGAAAGTCGATATTGGCATTGTTGGGGTCCCATTTGATGGCGGCACATCCAATCGCCCTGGCACGAGGCATGGGCCACGTCAACTTCGTGATCTTTCTACTATGATCAGAACAACACATCCGGTCAGTGATGTTAATCCATTCAACCTTGTAAATTGTGCTGATCTTGGGGATGCGCCTATTAATCCTATTGATGTGATAGAAAGCTTGGATCTCATCACTGATTTTTATCAAAAGATGATCAAGCATAAAATTACGCCACTTACAGGTGGTGGTGATCACCTCATTTCCTATCCAATACTAAGAGCACTGGCAGCTGATGCGCCGGTTGGAATGATACATTTCGATGCGCATACTGATATGAATGATACATATTTTGGTGGCAGTAAATTCACCCACGGTACACCGTTTAGGCGCGCAATTGAGGATGGATATTTAGACCCTAAAAGAACAGTCCAGATTGGTATTCGTGGCGTTAAATATGATGCGACGGACTTTGATTGGGCTCGCGAACAAGGTGTCAGGATCATTGAGATTGAAGAGTTTTTTGACCTGGGTGTTGAAAACGTTATGGCGGAAGCGCGCGGGATTGTTGGCGATCAAATGACCTATGTAAGTTTTGATATTGATTCTATTGATCCAGCATATGCACCAGGTACTGGCACACCGGAAATTGGTGGTTTTAATACATTTCAAGCGCAACAAATGGTGCGCAAACTTTCAGGGCTTAATCTCGTTGGCGCAGATCTAGTGGAGGTATCTCCACCATTTGATCCTTCAGGCGGCACTGCATGGGTCGGTGTTTCAATCATGTACGAACTATTGTGTGTTCTTGCTCCTGCTGTTTCCGCAAGGACATGATTTCTAAAATCTACTGTCAAAAAAATTTAGGAGCTAATGATGAAATTCATACTTAAAAGCCTGGCGATTGGCGTCGCCACATTCGTATTAACTGGACCTGTAAAAGCGCAGTCTGTTTTAAATGCGGTTACTTCAGAAGGTAAAATTACCGTTGCGACTGAGGTTGCTTATCCTCCCATGGAGTATCTGGAAGATGGCAAAGTTGTTGGTTACGGAAAAGATATTCTTGATCTAGTTGTTGCAGAAATGGGTGTTGAGCTTGAGCAGCTACAGTTGCCTTGGGATGGTATTTTAGCCGGCGTACTTGCAGGTAAATACGACATGGTTGCAACTTCCGTTGCCATCAAGGAAGACCGGGTGAAAAAATATGCATTCACGCGCCCATTAGCAGTTGCTGAAACAATGCTGGTCAAACGCTTTAATGATGAGATGTCAGGTTTAGATGATGTCAACGGCAAGATTATAGGTGTTGAGTTAGGCTCATCACAAGCTCAAGAAGTTGAGGCTCTGGATGCCAGCTTAAAGGCCAGTGGAGGTTCTGGATTTGATGCTATTCGCGGCTTTAAGTCGACCGATGATATGCGTCTAGCACTAGCAAGTGGTCAAATTGATATCGGAACAATTCCGTCATTCTCATTAGCAACAATGCAAAAGCAAAGACCAAATACGTTTGCCCAGCTTGCAAATATTGGGAGCGGGACCTTGTTTGCATGGGTTGCACATCCTGATGGCGCTGATCTTCGAGACCGGGTAAATGCTTCAATTGATAAGCTTGAAGCTGATGGGACACTTAAAACGTTACAAATGAAGTGGTTCGGCTTTGAGATGGAACTTCCAGAAGACTATCTGCCAGAAGGCGCATTATAAACCTGACCCAGTTGCGGGCCACTCTGAATTGCTGGATTGGCCCGTCAATAAATTGATCTTTGAGAACTTAGAGACGTTAGAGGGTAGGCGGACTGTAAATGGACCTACAATTTGATCTAGTTATTCCCAAAATGGGACCCATGTTAATGGGAACTTTAATCACCATCTTGATTGGTCTTGTCGCGTGTGCGGTTGGCGTCCTTGTCGGCACCGGTCTTTTATTGATGCGTAATAGTCGTTTTTTCATACTTAGACTATTTGTTCGGATCTATGGCAGCTTTATTCGTGGAACCCCAGCGCTTGTCCAAATATTAGTTTTTTACTATGCCCTTGCTCCGTTGATTGGCATTAATATTGGGCCGTTCACTGCAGGTATCATGGCTATTGGGTTTAATAGCGGGGCCTATGTCGCAGAAATATTAAGAGGTGGGTTAAGCCGCATTCCAAAAGGCCAATGGGAGGCTGCACAAGCATTAGGAATTCCAAGCTATAAGATTTGGTTTAAAATCATTCTCCCGCAAGTTTATCACTCGGTTATTCCCTTATTGGTCAACGAATTTACTATGGTTATTAAAATCACGCCATTGCTTTCCACGATTACAGTTGTTGAACTCACGCGCGCATCTCAGATGCTCTACAACGAGACATTTCGTCCGGTGGAAGTTCTTGGCATCGCTGCTGTGATTTACTTCATTATCAATTTTTCAATCAGTCAGTATGGCGAATATTTGCAGCGCCGCTCTGAAAAATATCGCTTGTAGGAGGTCATTATGGAATTCGACTACATGGCAATTTTGGATAATCGCTCAATTCTTTTGAGTGGATTGGCCAACACTATTTTAATTTCTGTTGTTTCAATTCCAGCAGCTATCATCATTGGTGTTTTTTCCTGCTCGTTGCGAATTTCAAACAGCAAGCCTCTTCGGGCGATTGCAATTTCCTATATTGAGATCATGCGCAACATACCGCTGTTGATCATCATCTTTATGGTGTTTTATGCATTGCCATTTTATGGTCTTCGAATATCCGGCCTGACAACGGGGTTCATTTGTTTGTCGCTTTACGGCGGGGCTTATTTTGCTGAGATTTTTCGAGGTGGTGTGGAAGCTGTTTCTAAAGGTCAATTTGATGCATCTAAAGCACTTGGACTAAAATATAGCTTTTATATGCGGTGCGTTATTTTCCCGCAGCTCTATACATATATTTTTCCTCCTGGCACGAACATTGCGCTCACAATGATCAAGGAATCTTCGCTGCTTTCCATGATCACCGTAGCTGAACTTACCTATGCGGCGCACGATGTAAATGGACGTACTTTCACACCAGTTGAAACATTTACCACAATCGCAATTCTATACTGGACGATCTCTGCGCTGTTCTTAAAACTAACAAGCAAAGTTCAATCTCGTGTTGATAGCGGAAACTTCAATGCGGCGATCGATATTCGATAATGCGCCAGTTTTCAGATTTAAATAGATGATCCAAAGGGTTTGTTATTTATGATTACCACACATGACGATTTCATCATCGATGTTCGCTCTATGAGTAAATGGTACGATAAGTTTAAGGTGCTCACTGATATTAATTTACAGGTTCGTTCTGGCGAGAAGATTATCATATGCGGACCGTCAGGATCTGGAAAATCAACTTTTATAAGATGCATTAATCGATTGGAGGAGCATCAGGAAGGCACAATTGTTGTCGATGGAGTTGAGTTAAACAATGATGTTAAAAATATTGATCATATCCGTTCAGAAGTCGGCATGTGTTTTCAGCAGTTCAATTTATTTCCTCATTTAACTGTTTTAGAAAACTGTTTACTTGCGCCTATGTCGGTACGCAAAATGTCAAAAGACGAGGCAACAAAACTTGCTTTCAAGTTTCTTGAGAAAGTGAAAATTCCTGATCAATCGGAAAAATATCCAAGCCAGCTTTCTGGCGGTCAACAGCAACGTGTTGCAATCGCCAGAGCCTTATGTATGCAGCCACGTGTGATGTTGTTTGATGAGCCAACATCAGCATTGGACCCTGAAATGATCAACGAAGTTTTAGAGACAATGGAAGAGTTGGCATCGGAAGGCATGACAATGCTATGCGTAACCCATGAAATGGGCTTTGCCAGAAAAGTTGCTGACAGGGTGATCTTTATGGATAAAGGCGAGATTGTTGAGGACCGTGATCCGGTTTCTTTCTTTGATGAGCCAGAAAATGAACGCACTCTTAAATTCATCAATCAGGTATTGCAGCATTAGCTTTTCGCAGTTCAAATGATTGTCTGTGTCATATAACTGAAAGTGGAAGTCCTTTGCTTCGTCTGAGAAATGTTAACTGGCTCATTAGGGATACCCCAATTAGCAAAACTCAGTGACGTAATATGCGAGCATTAAATCTCCCAAATCGGCTCTCTGCCAATCTTTTCGATTAGAAAATCAATGAAAACGCGCACTTTAGGGGATAGCACGTTGGATTTTGGATAGATCAACCAAAGAACGTTCTCATCAGCTCCTTCGTAATCTGGCAGAACCCGAACAAGTTGTCCCGATGTTAATTCTTTGTGCACACTCCAAACTGAGTTAAGTGAAATACCTGCGCCAGCAAGCGTCGCGCACTTTAAACTCAACCCATCATCAACCGTTAGCTGGCTTTGTGCTAAAGCGGGGTTAAATTCGCCCGTCCTGCCCTCATCATTCTTAAGCCCGCGGGCACTCTGATCTCGAAATGCAATGAGTTTATGAGCTTTTAAATCAGTAGGTGTGTTGGGCAAACCAAATTGCGCAATGTAATCAGGAGATGCGCATAAAATACGTTTATCACCTGCCAGCTTTCTACCCTTAAAACTCGTATCGGATAAAGGTGCATTGCGAAGCGCAAGATCATAGCTGCCCTCAATGAGATCAAATTGCGTATCGGAGAGCTTTAAATCCAACTTGAGCCCAGGTTGCTGGCTAAGAAACTCAGAAATAATCGGCACAATATACAATTGCGCAAAAGTGCTTGGCGCTGCAAACCTCAAAGTCCCGCTGACTTTTGCCTGGCCTTTGCCCAATGCGGCAAAAGCTGCATCCTCTTGCGCGATAATTTCTTGCGCAAATGGCAAAAACTCTGCCCCTTCTAGGGACAGCGATACTTTGCGCGTCGAGCGATGTAGCAGTTCAATGCCAAGCTGACGTTCCAATTTGGCTAGCTTTGCACTGGAAACTGCTGGAGCCATACCCAGTCGTTTCCCTGCAGCACTAATATTAAGTAGCTCAGCCGACAAGACAAACAAACGTAGGTTTTCAACATCCATGATTATATCCAAAATCCGAATTCTGATTACTTAAAATGCACATTTATATATAAAATTCAATCTATATATTGGTCATATGGGGTTGATCAAATCAAATGGCATCAATCGAAATTTCAAAAACTAGACAATAAGGGTCGATAAAATGTTGGTAAAAGCCTCTGTTAATTATCATGTTCATAAGCCAGAGCGACAAGCGTTTTATATCGATGCAGAAGGCATCAAAGGGAATTTGGTATCGCCCGAGTTGTTAGCGACGGAAATCCATGTCGAAGATGCTCGATCCGAAGCTGGGTCAGTTACCTTTGCAAAAGATTCTGTACGTTTTCTCAACAGCCCCACAAAGGCGGATATTACGCGGGAAAACGAAGACTGGCGCAATACTTATGATCAAGAACTCAGTTCAATCCTCACGGAGGAATTTAACGCAATTGAAGTTGTGATCTTTGATCATACTATCCGCGTTGATGAACCCAATGCTGTTCGCCCACCAGCAAGAAACGTACATAGTGATTATAGTGCAGATGGAGCCAAACAACGCCTTACCGATATATTGGGCGCTGAAAAAGCAGCCGAATGGGCGAAAGGCCATTATGCATTTTTAAACATCTGGCGTCCTTTAGAAAATCCCATCAACAGTGCGCCTCTTGGCTTTATCCGCCCATCAAGTTTGGATGATGAAGATTGGCTGCTTCTTGATCTTATTTATCCGGACAGAATTGGACAAATCCTGGGTGTTGTTGGAAATCCAAATCACAAATGGATTTATCAATCGAAGATGACCCCTGACGAAGCTGTTGTGTTTAACATCTTCGACAATAAAGGGCTGCCCTCTGTCGCGCATAGTGCGCTGGATATGACAGAGGACGCAAACATTAAAACAATTCGCAAAAGCATCGAAAGCAGAACGTTGGTGCGCCTCTCATAGGCTCAATAACATACGCACAAAAGCGCATCTGCAATTGCTAACCTAATTAGGAAAATGAAATGAAAAAAACTATTTTGATTACCGGTTCAACCGATGGAATTGGCTTGCTAACAGCGAAAAAACTAGCCTCAGCCGGGCACAAAATTCTCTTGCACGGTCGCAGCGCAACAAAGCTTAAAAGTGCTTCAATAGAAGTTGGGCATGATTGCGAAAGCTATGAGGTAGACCTATCAAGTATTTCCGATATACAAAAATTAGCTGACGCTGTTAAATCAAACCACGATAAAATCGATGTGTTGATTAATAACGCTGGCGTGTTTGTTATTCCAAATCCAATTACAAAGGATGGTTATGATGGGCGCATTATGGTCAATACAATCGCTCCCTATCATTTGACCAAACTATTGCTTCCATTAATGGATGAGCACGCACGTGTTGTTAATTTATCTTCTGCGGCACAAAGCGCGGTGACAAGCGGTGCATTTTCAAAAGATGCGCGTTTAACAGACGGTGATGCATATGCACAAAGCAAGCTCGCGCTAACCATGTGGTCAATAGAGCTCGCATCATCATTGGGTGATAATGCGCCTGCCATCATTGCGGTTAATCCAGGCTCTTTCTTAGCCAGCAAAATGGTAAAAGATGCATATGGTGTTGCGGGTAAAGATTTAAATCATGGTGCTGACATTCTTATTCGTGCAGCGCTGGATGAAGAATTTGCCAGTGCATCCGGCAAGTATTTCGATAATGACAGCGGCCGTTTTGCAAACCCTCACCGTGATGCATTGGTACCTAGCAAAAACACTCAGGTCGTTCATGCAATTGAAAATGTCATTAACGAGCTGATTTAACCCGCTTGTTGAAACTCAAAATCACAAATAACAGCAATCACACAGATTGCCGAAAACGAATGCAATAATTGCTGAAAAGAGAATAAATTGGCTCGTCTATTAATCTATTTCGCTCACCCCGGACAACAATATAGTCGCACCAACATAGCTTTGGCCAATACAGCCAAAGCGGTTGATAATATTACGTTTATTGATCTTTATGCTGAATACCCACGGCATGATATCAATGTCCAACGCGAGCAACAAAGACTGCTTGAACATGATGTGATACTCTTTCAATTCCCCCTTTATTGGTATTCAACGCCTAGTCTTATCAAGGAATGGCAAGACCTTGTCTTGCAACATGGGTTCGCATACGGCCATGACGGCAATAAACTTGCCAATAAAACAATGATGCTAGCCATCACAGCGGGCGGACCTGAAGATGCTTACACAGCTGAAGGATATCAACATTATCCATTGCGTACATTTTTAACGCCGCTCGAGCAAACCGCACGGCTTTGCAAAATGCGCTTTGCATCGCCGTATGTATTGTTTGGGGCTTTAAATGCCGATGCTGATCACGAAATCGCTGATCACGCGCATGGATACCACAAACTCCTGACGGCCATCCGCGATAATGAATATGACTTCGACACCGCAGACGAACTCAGCCTTCTAAACTTTTCTAACATTCCTCTAAAATCGAAAGTTTAAACCATGTCAGAATTTCTTCTTTTAGCTTTCATTTTTTTAATTGCAGGTGTCATTGCAGTGCCTTTGGCCTCACGCTTTGGGCTCGGCTCAGTGCTTGGTTATTTGATTGCAGGTATTATCATCAGCCCACTTTTACATACGCTGGGTGTCGACGTAATTTCAATTCAGCACTTTGCAGAATTTGGCGTGGTTATGATGCTATTTTTGGTGGGGCTGGAGCTTGAACCAAAAATGCTTTGGAGCATGCGGTCAAAACTACTTGGACTGGGCGGTTTGCAGGTTGGTTTGACAACCATTTTAGTTATGGGAATTGCCATGGCATTCGGCCAGCACTGGTCTGTCGCATTAGCCATCGGGATGGTTCTGGCACTTTCCTCCACTGCAATTGTTTTGCAAACTCTTAATGAAAAAGGATTGATGAAATCCGACGGTGGGCAATCAAGTTTCTCAGTGTTACTGTTCCAAGATATAGCAGTGATACCCATGCTGGCGTTTATTCCGCTTTTAGCCATGCCGGAACTCATGGACATTGCTGTTCAAGGGCCAGATGCGGCACATGGGCATGATGGGCACGGCGACGACCATGGTATTTCACTCAATCTTGTCAGCGGATTAAGCGGTTGGCAAACAGCAATGGTCACAATCGCTGCTATCGGCGCGGTTGTGTTAATCGGCATTTATCTGACAAGACCAATCTTTCGCTTTGTTTCAATGGCGGGCTTAAGAGAATTGTTTGTCGCAACAGCGTTACTATTCGTCATTGGTATAGCACTCTTGATGATGGCGGTTGGCTTGTCCCCGGCTCTTGGTACTTTTTTAGCTGGCGTTGTCTTAGCAAACAGCGAGTATCGACATGAATTGGAGTCTGATATTGACCCATTTCGAGGCCTATTGCTCGGACTTTTCTTCATAACAGTTGGTGCAGGAATAAATTTCGGTCTGCTGTTCGATAATTTTGTAACTGTTCTTGCACTCACACTTGGTTTGATCGGTGTTAAATTTGCTGTCTTAATGACCTTAACCTGGATATTTAAACTAAAAGGCTCCGACAAATGGTTGTTTGGTCTTGGTCTCGCTCAAGCCGGTGAATTTGGCTTCGTCCTCTTATCGTTCACAGTCGCAAACCAGGTTATTCCGCAATCTATTGCCGATCAGCTTTTACTGGTTGTGGCGCTTTCAATGCTTCTCACACCGCTTCTCTTCATTATTTACGAAAAAGTACTCGCGCCGAAATCGGTCAAAACTCAAGAAGAAGAAGCAGATGACATTGATGAAGATGGCGATATTATAATCGCAGGACATGGTCGATTTGGTGGGGTCGTAAACCGCATGCTTCGAGCGGCAGGTTATTCTACCACGGTGCTAGATTACAGTGCTTCTCATTTGGATGTTCTGCGATCATTTGGCTTTAAAGTATTCTTTGGAGATGCAACGCGAGCTGATCTACTGCACGCTGCAGGTATTCACAAAGCAAAACTAATCGTCATTGCAATCGATGGGAAAGAGCAAATAAATACGCTCGTAAGTCATATAAGACATCACCATCCTGATTTACCAATTATTGCACGTGCAGTTGATCGGCAACATGCATATGATCTTTATGCAATGGGATGTCGTCATATCATTCGCGAGACATTTGATTCAAGTGTTCGAACAGCTCGAACTGCATATGAAATACTCGGAGTACATCCGTTTCAAGCTGAACTAATTGCTCGCAAATTTACAGAAGATGACAGACATATTCTTCAAGAAATGGCGAAAGTTCACGATCCGGAAATTCCTGCGCATAAAAATCCAGCCTATGTGGAAAAGTCCAAAACACTGATGGAAAAGCACGACGCTGAGATATTTGGCAAAGGTCGAGTTTTTGCGACCAAGGGAACCACAGGCTGGGTACCGCCGAGCAAAAAGGATGGTGAAACCTTATCAACCAATCACTCCACAAGGGACACTTAGATTGATTTTGGTCGTTGAAAGATCTGCAAGATCCGCATCACATTGTAAAATTAAACTCATGTGTTGATTGCCGGAAAATCAGACAGAATTCAGTAGGCTGATTATATACAAAAACCGAATTCTATAATCAATTTCAAGCCATTTACGTTTGATTTCCTAAATACTATTTCATGTTGGTAAAGAGACTAACTCGCAAGGAGAATAAAAATGACAAACTCGTTATTAAAAGCGCGCGAGGTAGAACGCCCTACTCGCGAAGAAATGCTTCAAAGAGCCCCATCAGTGCACAGGTTTTGGAACAACAATTCAGGCTTATTCCAAAATGCCTGGAAAGAATGGGAAGAGAATGAGAAAAAAACTGGCCTCATTCTTGATAACGAGCTTTATGCTCCGGAACTTCGTAAGGCTGTTGAACAGGCTTGGAAAGATCCGACAAAGGAAGTTGCTGTTGAAAACCTTTGGGAAGAAGTTGTCCCGGGTGTATATAAAGCGCAGTTTTTCGACCCAGAGAAACTCGCCATATTAAGGGAATATATGGACAATGCCGCAAGCGCTGAGATTCCATTACGTCCACCATACGGTATTTCGCTAAACCGCGCCGGCGCGATGCTAGATCCACGTTCAGAAGGATATCTTGCAGCACCAAACTTTCAAAAGTTTTATCGTGGCTTGATGGATGAATATATGCGCCCAATCTCGAGAATGCTATTTCCCGACGTCGTTGGATACGATAGTCAAACGTTTGGTTTTTCCATTCAATGGAAGGCTGACACGGATGTTTCATTGCGTCCACACGCCGATGCGTCCTCAGTAACATTGAACATCAATCTAAACCTACCTGGTGAAATTTTTTCAGGGTCAGCGGTAAGCTTTATTGATCCGATTGAGGAACGGGTTGAGCGTCTCACATTTGAACCCGGCACAGCGCTCATACATCATGGCAGTGTTATCCACGCATCTGAACCAATTACAGAAGGTTCTCGTTCAAACTTCGTCCTTTGGCTATATGGTCAAAACGGTCAAGCAGCACGTGGCGGCATTGATGGTATCAAAATTGCTCCTAAAGAACGTTGGGTTGTTTCAAACACCCCATCTGATGGCTTCGCACCGTTTTAAAATACATCACACTTTATCTGGGCGTTACATACGCCCAGAATCAACTAATTGACTGTCATGTTAAGGCAGAGAATTATGTTATATTGGTAAAGTCGGTGAAAAACTGAGGAGACAGATAATGGATGTTGCAGAGATTTCAAAAGCTTTTGGAGCATTTTTTGCTGTGATGAACCCATTCATCAATCTCCCGATATTCTTGGCTATGACCACTGACTTTACGGTTGGTCAGCAAAGAAAATTAGCCATTAGGATCGCGATTTACTCAATTGTAATGTGCGGCATAATTCTTTTTGCTGGAAAGCTAATCATTAATTTCTTTGGCGTCTCAATCGATACATTTCGTGTAGCTGGTGGTTTAGTTCTAACCCATATCGCCTGGTCCATGTTAAACGGCAGCAGCATTGTCTCACATCACGGATCGCAAGCTGAGCAAGAACACTTACAAGATGTCACCAGTATTGCTTTTTACCCCATTACATTTCCCATGATCGTAGGCCCAGGCACGATCGCAACACTTATTATTTATTCAGGACATGCTACGCAAATCAGCGGATGGATATATTTAGCAGCCGTTTTGTGCGTCATCATTTCATTGTTATTCATTGTGCTATATTTTGCATCAGAAATTGGCAAACATCTTAGCAATACGATGCGCGTCATCATGACAAGATTCATGGGCATGATCTTACTGGCCATTGCAGTTGAAATGATTTTCGCAGGTATGAAAGCCACATTTCCCGGGCTCGCTTGAAGTCTGAAGCTGAAGGTGGAGCAGAAAAATTCAACTCCACTTGTCTATGTTAGAATTGTGCCAGAAGGAGTTGTTTTGTCAAAATGGGACACCATAAACAAATCAAAAATAAGGACTCCAGTTACTCATTAAACACCACCGATACAGACATATTTCATTTCAAGATAATCATCGCATCCGTATTTTGAACCTTCGCGCCCAGTGCCTGATTGTTTGATCCCGCCAAAGGGTGCAACTTCAGTTGAAATCAATCCCGTATTGACGCCCACCATTCCATATTCCAAGGCCTCAGCAACCTTCCAAACTTGAGATAGATCATTGGCATAAAAATATGATGCCAAGCCGAAAATTGTGTCATTGGCTTGTTCGATTACATCGTCGACAGTTTCAAATCTAAACAAAGGGGCGACGGGACCGAAGGTTTCATCAGATGCAATCAACATCTCTTTTGTAACATGAGTTAAAATGGTGGGTTCAAAGAATGTGCCACCAAGTTTATGCCGCTTACCCCCTGCTGCGATTTTAGCCCCTTTTGAAGTCGCATCTTGAATATGCTGTTTGACCTTTCGAACCGCTTTCTCGCTGATAAGAGGACCAGCTGTCACACCCTCGTTAAAACCATCACCGACCTTCATTTTATTAACGGCCACCATCAACTTTTCAGCAAATGCATCATAGACGCCAGATTGCACATAAATGCGATTGGCGCAGACGCATGTCTGGCCATTGTTGCGATATTTGGAAATCATCGCGCCTTCAACCGCAGCATCTAGATCCGCATCATCAAACACAATAAATGGCGCATTGCCTCCCAATTCCATGGAGGTTTTCATCACCTGATCGGCAGATTGTTTCATCAAGGTCCGACCCACTTGGGTAGATCCGGTAAATGTGAGTTTACGGACCTTTTCATTGTCGCAAAACTCCTTGCCAATCTCCGCAGACTTTGAGGACGTAATGACCGAAAACAGCCCTTTTGGCACACCCGCATCCTCAGCGAGTATTGCCATAGCAAGTGCTGACAAAGGGGTCTCTGCAGCGGGCTTTGCGACAAAAGCGCAACCGACTGCCAATGCAGGCCCAACCTTGCGCGCAATCATCGCGTTGGGAAAGTTCCATGGCGTGATGGATGCCACAACACCGACGGGCTGTTTAAGAACCATAATGCGTTTATCAGATTGATGACCGGGAATAATATCACCATAGATACGCTTAGCTTCTTCCGAGAACCATTCAATAAAGCTTGCGCCATACATGACCTCCCCTTTCGCTTCCGCAAGTGGCTTACCCATTTCTGCGCATAAAATGGCTCCCAAATCATCAACGTTTTTGACCATCAGATCATACCATTTGCGAAGAATGCCAGCGCGCTCCTTCCCTGTTTTTTGAGTCCAATTTTTTTGTGCGATATATGCCGCGTCAATTGCCTCTTTTGTCTCAACTGCGCTCATGTCTGGCAGATGGGTCAGAACCTCTCCGGTTGCGGGATTTGTAACTTCAAATTTATCACCAGAACTTGATGATGACCGCCACTCCCCCCCGATCAAGGCAGAGGAGATTAAGAGAGACGGGTTTGCAAGATGAGAAGAGAATGGCGTATTGGCAACGGGCATATTGGCCTCATAAAATTGAAGTTATTGGGGTGTGAAGACCGAGGGGCATCCACGGTCTTGTTAGCTTATTGAATGTGGTCTTCGCCTGTTACAGCGAAGCTAAATATATTTGAACAGCATCATCTCTGGTAAGTTCGCGCGGGTTATTGACCAAAAGTCGTGTCTGTTTCATCGCGTCATCTGAGAGCTTAGAAACATCGCTTTGTGAAATGCCCACATGTTGCAGACCTGCTTTTAGGCCAAGATCGAGATTTAACTTTCCAAGCCGCTCAATAAAGTCATTGGTCACATCTTTTTCGTTCTTGGATCGATCAATCTCAGCGAAAACATGCGGTGCAAGTTCGGCGTATTCTGAGGCACATTCTGGCGCGTTAAACCGCATAACTTCTTTAAGCACCAACGCATTGGATAATCCATGTGGCACATGAAAGAGGCTCCCTACCGGATAAGCCAAGGCATGAACGGCAGCCACGGGTGAGTTTGCGAACGCTTGCCCTGCAAGCATCGAACCAAGCAACATGTTTTCGCGCGCCTCTCGATTAGAACCGTTTGCCGCTGCTGTGCGAATATTTGCACCTAAAAGATCGAGCGCCTGCTTGGCGAGCATTTTGGATATAGGATTGTTATTTGCACTTTTGGAGATAAAGGCTTCAATTGCATGAACCATCGCATCCACTCCCGTGGCTGCGGTTATATGCGCAGGTAAACCGAGTGTGAGTTCAGCATCAAGCAAAGCGATATCTGGAAGTATGATGGGTGATACAACACCCTTCTTTTCCTCAGTGCCGGTGGTAAGAATTGAAACCGCGGTAACCTCTGATCCCGTTCCGGCGGTAGTTGGAATTAGCACCAAAGGCAAGCGCGAACCTGTTGCTTGATTTACACCATACATTTCATCCAATGGTTGGTCGCTAACGGCGAGAAGCGCAATCATTTTTGCGACATCCATAGAACTACCACCACCAAAACCAATGACGCACGAACATCTTGCTCGCTTTGCGATTTGCACAGCATCTAGGACTGTTAAGGCTTTGGGGTCTGGTTCAACCTGATCATAAAGTACGACTTCGTAACCGTTCATCTTTAGATTGGTTATCGCTTCATCTGCTAGCCCCAACAGCATGATGCCAGGATCCGTTACAAACAAAATTGCTTTTTGATCTGGCGAGATAGACAAGTCTTTAATTTGCTCTGCCAATTTCCCCGCTCCACCCCAGATTTGACGTATCGATGGTGTCGTATTGAAAACAAAGTTACTCATTTTACGCCGCCTTTGCATTATCCATGAGGCTGATTTGACCCCGTTCGATCGCATAAACCTTATCCACCACCTTCTGTGAATGGGTGTAATCAGATTCAGAAACGAGAACCGTTAAATGTTCGGATCTCAAATCGCCAATTACCTCCATGAGACGCGCTGCAAGCGCAGGTGCAACGCCTTCGAATGGTTCATCCAACAAAAGCAGATTTGAACCTGCGACTAGAGCTCTTGCCAGTCCGACGAGCTTTTGTTGGCCACCACTTAATGTAAGAGCCTTTCTATCCGCAAACCTTCCGATTTCGGGCATGAGCTCATACACCCATTTGAGCCGATGTCGGCCGTTGTTTTTCGTCGCCCAAAGCGAGACCATGATATTTTCTTCAACAGTGAAGTGCGGCACGAGACGACGATCTTCTGGAAGATAGCCAATCCCCAGCGCCGCCCGCTCATGGGCTTTTGCAGTGTGCAGATCATTATGGTTGAACTGGATGCTGCCAGCATCAAGAGGCAACCCACCCATGATCGAACGCATTAACGTTGTTTTACCAGCACCATTTCGGCCAATAAGCCCGCAGGATGTCCCAGTTTCTATTTCCAAATTAACGTTTTGTAGGATCGGAACGCGCTGGATGGAAAGACTGATATTGTTGATCGTCAGCATTAATTTGATACCTTCCTATTGTCCTGATCAGATGTCTTGCGATGAAATTCACTACCGATCACAAATTCTCTAACCTTTTCGTTCGCCAAAACATCCGCTGTCGGTCCATCAGCCAAAATTGTCCCTTCATAAAACGCTACGCATCGCGGGGAGAATTCTTCAACTATCTCCATGTCATGTTCGATGAAAAGCACTGCCGTTTTAGTTGATTTGAGCGCCTCGATCAGCGTGCGCATAAAATCCATTTTTTCATCAGCACTTACGCCGCTTGTTGGTTCGTCTAAAAACAACAATTCTGGCTCTGCAACGGTGGCCATCGCAATATCCACCAGTTTACGCACACCTTGCGGCAGGGTTTGAATTTCCTGGTGCGCATATTGATCAATGCTAAAACGCGCCAGAATTTGATGAGCTTCTTCTTCAAGCGGTTGATCAATGGCAGCTCGGAATAAAACCGCTTTTTCCTGCTTGGCAATTGTCAGAGCGATTAGAATATTTTCAATCACTGGCAGTTCAGGAAAGAGCTGCGGGATTTGAAAAGATCGACAAATGCCAAGTCTGGTAATATCGCGGGTTTCACCGCCGGTAATATCCTGACCACGATAAATAATTTCACCTGATGAGGGTGTAAGGTGACCTGTAACCATGTTTACAAAGGTAGTCTTACCAGCACCGTTGGATCCGATGACACCCATAACCTCACCGGCAGCTATGGAAATATTGATATTCTTTGCTGCATAGACTGCGCCAAATTTCATTTCCAGGTTCTTGGTTTCAAGAATTGTTGTCATTTCATTCTCCCGCCGGCTGCGCAGAAACTTGCGCTGATTTAGTTGAATTTCTGGCACGGGTGACGAGCGACCATAACCCCCGGGGTAAGAAAATGATCGTTAGAAGCATCACAGTGCCCAAAATCATCTGCCATGTATTTGGAGAGATCTCGACAGCATATACGCGCACAATTTCCAGGATGAATGTGCCGATCATGGGAGCTGCGATATTGCCTGTACCAGAAAGAATTGAGACAAATACGAATTGCCCTGATGTTGTCCAATTGGTCATTTCAGGATCGACGTGTCCCAGCGGTAGCGCCCATAATACACCCCCTATAGCTGAAACGGTTGCGGCGACAACATAAGTGATGTGAACCGCTTTATGGGCGGAAGTTCCCAAATATTCGACACGCAATTCGTTTTCGCGAATGGCTTCGTTGATATAGCCAATCGGGCTTTTAAGAAAGCGATTAAGCGCTATGGCGCAGCCGATCGCAATAAAGCAAGTCAAAGTGTAAAGCGTTAGTCTCGCTGTTTCACCTTCCGGCGCCCAGCCAAGATAAGATGGGGTGGGTAAATTAAACCCATCCGTTGAACCAAGCTCTTCAATGCTCGATAGTAATCCAAACAAAATCATCGACACGGCGAGCGACAACATTGCAAAGAAAATCTCGCGATAGCGACGCAATAAGAAACCTAATGTTGTCGATATTAAAAGGGCTGCGATTACACCAACCAACAGCAAAATAATAAAATCGGTAACGCCGAGAAATTTTGCCATCATGCCCGCTGCATAACCACCGATGCAGAAATAAAGCCCTTGACCAAAGGAGACGAGACCTGCTCGCATTTGGATCATTACACCAAGTGCTACCAAACCTGTTCCTATGGATACATGTACATAATTGACAATCCATTTCGGCAAAACAAAAGCGACACAGATTAAAAATGGTAGGGCAATCAGTAGCCCTATTTCGGTACGATCTAATTTGTTGGTCATATTTTTCTGCTTTCTGCCAAGGCAAAGAGGCCATAAGGTTTGACAGCTAAAACTGCCGCCATGACGAGATAAATTGAGAAGAGTTCTGCAGGCGGGTAGATGTGAACAGAGGCTGCGCGCGCAAAGCCTACAATTAAAGCTCCGATCATTGCGCCGCCTATTGAACCCATCCCGCCGATCACAATCACTGCAAATGACAGCACGATGATTTCGGCCCCAATGCCCGGAGAGACAGAAATCTCTGGTGCCGTAATCGCACCTCCAAGTGCGCCCAAAATGGCACCAACCACAAAAGTAATTGTGAAGAACAAAGTTACATTGATACCAAGGGCACTGCTGATTTCGCGATCTTCAATCACCACAAGCAGTAGTTTTCCAACACGTGTTTTGTTGAGCACAAGGAACAAAGCCAAGCCAACGACCAAAGCCGTGCCAATGATGATGAACTTGTAAACTGTGTAAGGTATGTCGAAAATATCGACCGTTCCGAAGTAAAAGGCTGGCTGCCAAGCGACATAAGATTCTGTGCCCCAGATCAGTTTTGTCACATCTTCGAGAATGAGAAAGATTGCATAGGTCACCAAGACCATTAGAACTTCATCTCGGCCATACATGAATTTTAAGATCCCGCGCTCAACGAGCAATCCGGCAATCCCACCTGCGATCAATGCTGCCAATGGAATGAGAAGAAAAGAAAGGGCAATGGTTGAACCTGTTGCGGTATAAAGACCTATGGCCCAGGCTGACGAATATGCACCAAGGGCGTAAAAGCCGCCATGCGCGATGTTCAAAATTCGCATAACGCCATAGATCAGCGTCAGTCCAACAGATGACAGGAAAAGCCACGCGGCAAAACCAAGTCCATCCACGGCAATCGCAATTGCGGTAAGCATAAATAACTCCGGATAAATTGTTTATTTGTCGTTTGCCGATGAAACGGCGATTAATAGGGGTCGGGATGGCTTTTGAGTAATTGCACTTTACAAATCCCAACCCAATTTTGGATGGGGTTAGATCAACCCCATCCACTTGGGAGGCATGTGACTATTCACATTTTGCGCCTTCAAATCCGCTTTTGATCCAATCAATGGAGATTGTACCTGCTGGCGGATTTACGCATTCTGCGGGGAAGCGAACCACATCAACCAAAACGGCTTTGCCCGCATCCTTGTCGTATTTATATGTGCCATAAGCTGTGTCTTGGATCGCCTGGTGACCATTGGCCAAAGCCATGGTGACCTTGCCGCTTGGGCCCTCCCATTCAAGACCTCGCAGTGCGCCGATGACTGCATCTTGGTCGGCACTTCCAGCCTTATCAGCTGCGGCTTTTACGCCAAGTAATGCCTGGGCCATTTTATAAGACGGGTAAGTTGGCAATGTGCCAAAGCGATCGAAGTAAGCTTTACGGAACCAATCATTTAGCTCTGAAGCTGGCGCAAGATCACCATGCGGTCCACGAGCACCAATGACCGTTCCATCTGGCATTTGAGCACCAAGACGATGCATTGCCGTCTCTCCGGTTGTTAACACAACGGCCGAGCGTTCAAACACCCCGCGAGCAGAGCCCTGAATGATAAAGGCTTCCATGTCTCCACCCCAGAAACTGGAATGCACAACATCTGGCTTTGATGTTAGCAATGCCGAAATTTCAGATCCATATTGGCCTGCATAAATCTTCGGGAACTGTTCGGTTGAAACTGATGCATTGGTATTGATTTGCGCAACAGATTGCGAGAAATCGCGCCATGAATCCTGACCCCAGGCATAGTTCTGATTAATGCCAGCGATATTGCTTAGATCAACGCCCTTTTGCTCAAGATAACGTGCCGCTGCAACATTATCCATCGTGGCGTGGCCACCAGTGCGGAACGTGTATTTAGGATCTGTAACAATTTCCTCAAAGATTTGTGGCGTACCGCAATCAAAAAGAATGGTCAGTTTCTGCGCTTTTTCAGCTTCAGGTGCAATTGCTTTACAGCTTCCCGAGGAAATATATCCAACCACCATATCAACACCGTCTTTTTCAACGAGTTTAAGATAATCAGCATTCTTCTGTTTAGAATTTTCGTCAACAAAGATTGGATCAATCATCGCGCCGCCAACCCCAGCACTGTTGTAAGGTGCGGGAACTGATCCTGAATTAATCGACTGAATCATTAGCTCAGCTGCATTACGCGCTGGCACACCAAAAGGTCCTGCCGCACCTCCTGATAAAAATGTCACAAATCCAACTTTGACAGTTTTGTCTTCTGCGTTGGCCGAGCCGACAATCGCTGTTGCGGCCAAAAGACCGATGGCACCAGCTGCGATGAGTGATGATGAATTTTTTAAAAACGCATTTGCCTTTGCGTCGAGACGAGATTTCGTCATGAGTATCCTCCAGTTTCTTACCCTTAACAGGGGTAGAAAATCGTCCACTGCATTTTGTTGTTTGCCTTTAAAAATCCAACCAAAATGAGTGCGATATCCTCCCTCGTGCTTTCCTTGAAAACACGCTGATCATTTGAATAGAGTGGATGGTGTTGTTCAATTTGGGGGAAGCAGAAGTTTGAGCGAGCTTCGCTCATATGCGCATAGGCCTTTACGACCAGAATGGGTAACAACAGTGTGGCAATGATAAGGAGGATGGCGTTTTTCATGACAGATCCAACTTTTGCATTTTACGTTTCAATGCGTGTCGTGAAATCCCAAGGCGCTCTGCAGCCATTCCCTTTTTCCCACCCGATTTTAGCAACGCATCTTGGATCATTGTGCGTTCAACATTGAGCATAGATTCTTCGATGGATACTGGACCACTTGGTTCAACATTTTTGATTTCAGCTGGAAGTTGGTCAGCACTGATAATTTGCCCCGCATGGAGAATTGTCAGCCGTTCAATGAGGTTTTTAAGCTCTCGTACATTTCCTGGCCAAGGGTAACTTTTGAAAAATGCCAAAGCTGCTTTTCCAATGCCTATTGGTGCGCAAGCAGATTGTTCGGCAAATTGAACCGCAAAATAGTTCGACAGGATTTCAATATCCTGATCGCGCTCTCGCAATGGCGGAATATCCATCGGCATTACGTTGAGCCGGAAATAAAGATCCTGTCGGAATGTTTCATTCTCAACCGCCTGAGCCAACGAATTATTGGTTGCTGCAATCACAAGCACACTTGATTTGTGTTCACGTGCGATGCCAACCGGGCGGTACCTTCTGGTTTCAATAAAACTCAGTAACTTGGCCTGAACTGATAATGGCATTTCGCTGATCTCATCTAAAAACAACGTGCCACCATGGGCAATTTCAACCAAGCCTCGCCGTCTTGAAACCAACCCAGGTAGTGAGCCTTTTTCCGCTCCAAACAGTTCGGCTTCAATCTGATTTTCAGGCAATGCTGCGCAATTGATTTCCACAAATGGGGTATCTTCACCACTGCCATTTATATGAAACTGTTTGGCAACCACCGCTTTTCCAACACCTGTTTCACCTGATAATAACAACGTGCTTATCTGGCTCCTTGCGACGCGTTTAATCTGCTCTCGAAGTGATTTTATCAGCGGCGAATGCCCAATAAATGCGGCATCATTAGTATAGCGATCACGTAAATATCTAACTTCGGATTCAAGTTGACGTCGGCTGGTTGTATCTTGGATTAAATGGATCAATTCATCCACATCAAATGGCTTTGATAGATAATCAACCGCCCCCATTTTTATCGCCTCAACCGCATCTTTTGTATCATCAAATGCGGACATCATAATGACCGGAATGTCAGGCACATCATTGTTAAGACGCTCTAATACTTCAATGCCACTCAGACCCGGCATTCGAATATCGAGTAAAATGACGTCTGGTTTATCATTCTCAGCGATTTTGCACCCATCTGTGCCGTTATGCGCTTGAATGCAATCCATTCCTGCTTGCCGCAATGTAAAAGCCAAAGATTGTGTCAACTTGATCTCATCATCAATGATCAGAACATTAATCTCACTCATGATGCACCTCCCTGCGACTGGCGAGTATACGGGAAACTAACCGTCACCGTTGTTCCCACACCCTCCTCACTCTCAATGTCCAAGCTGCCTCCATTTGCATCGACCAATTGTTTGGTCACCGATAATCCAAGACCAGATCCATTGGAGCGGGTGGTGAAAAATGGTCGCATAATCTTTACAAGGACATCTGAATCCATGCCGCATCCATCATCAGCTATCAGCAAAATCGCGTTGCCACTATCTCGATAGGCGCGCATGTTGAGATGGCCACCATCAGGCATGGCGTCCATGGAATTTAGAGCAAGATTCAACAAAATTTGGCGACAATGCGCTTGATCGATCATCAATTTGAGATTGGATTCACCAGATAGAGTGACCTTAATTCCTTTTTCATGGGCTGTTGTGGCAATTAGTGTTTTGATCGTTTTTAAAACTTCCTTGATAACGACGAGATCTTTATTAGGTGCACTGGGACGGGCATAATTTAAAAACTCGCCAATGGTGGTGTCAACGCGCGCAATTTCAGACGAGATAACTTCAAACATGTCGCGACGCTCAGCATCATCTTCACCGCGCTTTAAACCATGCACTGTGGTAGACACAGTTGTTAGTGGATTGCGGATTTCATGGGCGATACCAGCCGCCATATTTCCCAAGGCTGCGCGCCGTTCAATATCTATACGCGACTCAATCAACTTTCCTAGTTGCTCACGCATTCGATTATAAGAACGCGCTAATACACCAAGTTCCCCAGGCGCTTCTTCAGATACAGGAACAGAGAAATCGCCATTTGCAATGGCGCGCGCGCCTTCACTCAAAGGCTGTAGATATCGAGATATGCGTTCAGACATCTGATAAAATAGATATATCACACCCAATGCAGATAAAGCTGCTGCGACAAGCAAAAGATATCTGATATAAGTTTTTGGCTCCTGATAAATATTACGACCTTTTACCAAATGAATGCGCCATCCGGGAAAAAATTGTCGTGAGGATGCAATGGTCTCACTTTCGGCAGCTGTTGTTCCAACTGGGGTTAAACGAACGCGATCGAAAATAACGATTTGCGGTTCGAAAACATTGGGCTCAACTAAAGATGCTACTTGCTCGGTGAGTGAAGCAAGTCGCATGCGAAGCGAAACTGATCCGATTTTTTGTTGGTTCGAAAGAACAGGGATAGTAATTAAAAACCAGCCGGGTCGACCGCTATCAGGTAGAACAGGTCCTAACACTTCAGCCCGACCATGCTGAACAAAGGGAAGCGTATTAAATTCCTTTGGTTTTATTCGACTACGCTGTTTGGGCAGAGTGTATAAAATATCACCATCAGTATTGAGCAACTCCACAGCGTAAATATCTGGACTTTCAGTTTCCAGCGTTAAAATATCATTTAGCAAATCGGAAACGTTGCTCTGGTCCTGGCTGCGAAAAAATGCTGACGTATCTGGCAAATCAGCAATGTTCTCCAGTCGGTTCACTTGGACAGCCATGAAATTGCTCATCTTGGCCGCAGTCGCTTCGAGATTGGTCTCTACTCGGTTTTCAATTAAATTGTTTAGCAAATTGGCGCTGTAACGGTCATAAAGACCAGCGATAATCGCAAGAGGAATGAGTGCAGCGACAAGAGCGCCCCACAAATAACGGCGTGCCAAATTCAACCGCACAGGTGTCGGTTTTAATTTCAATCCAAATTCCTCCCAACAGCACATTAGCAGGAATTTTACATGCGCGAAAACCGCTCCATAAGAAAAAGTGAGCGAAAACCGCTCAGATGATATCTGGTGATATTTTACTTAGCAATTGAGCCAAGTGTATATCTGCATCAAATCTCTTTCCATAATGTCCACTCTGGTCAAAGAATTGTCGAGATCAGCCTCGGCGTTGATTGCCAATTACCAGCTAATAGCAGAAACTGGCGGATGATTAGGTAACTTCGATTTTGTGCCAACTGCGGACATTCTTCGGCGACCAAGATAGGTATTTTCTTGTTACAATAAGCACAATGCGAACTCTTCGAATTGGTATACCTTGCGTCGCTGTTCGTCGTGCAACCGATCATCAAATTCATTCTAATCTAAAATTGGACCGGTTCATGAAACAGCGTTATCCTAACGGACAGCGTAGCGACTGTTTCTGATTCTAGAAGAAATATTGTCCACCAAACGTTAGATTTTATTGAAGGAACTTAAATGCCTATTTTTATCAGCTACAGCCAAAAAGACAGTGGTTTTGTGGACATTCTTGCAGCCAATCTGGTCCGCGCCAAACACCATGTTTGGATGGATCGTTGGGAGTTAAGTGTTGGAGATTCTTTAACTCAGAAAATTGAAGACACTTTGACTGATTCAGGGGCAATTTTGGTCGTCCTGTCGAAAAGCTCAGTAGAATCCCAATGGTGTAAGCGGGAACTAACCGCCGGATTAGTAAGGGAACTCGAAGAACAGCAAACGCTTGTAATGCCGATTGTAATAGATGATTGCAAAATCCCCTTGTTTTTGCGGGATAAGCTTTATGCTGATTTTCGCAAAAACCCCGACGAAGCATTTTCACTGATCGACCAGTCATTGTCCAGAATTTCAAACTCTACTACTTCACGTTCAGAGACACCTGATTGGCACACTGATTTCGCTGTTGACTGGAAGCCTCAAAAATCCTCCGATAGCGAAGAAACATGGATTGTTCGTTGGTCGTTTATGGATCACGGAGCCCTGTGGCCATATTCAATAATAAGTGAGTGTAAGGTGTATGTGCTAACTGGAATTGAGCATTATGAAGAAGCACTTGAGAACGATGAAGTCATGCAGTTCAATTTACGGCTTCTTCGGGAACTTGTAAAAAGCTTGAATGGAAAACCACTGCAGGGTTATATCGATGATAATCTCACCAAATTTTTGGGCTGTAAGTTTCAGTTTTCCGATTTAGAACAATACGCTGTAGTTTATTCCTATCGGCGAGTGGGATTGGACAACGGCAAGGATACGGTTGTGCATTTAGACAATAATTTGCATATGGCGCTGAAACATCATGAAAACACGTTGGTTTCCGAAAGCTAAAAGTTCAATTAGTTGATCGAATCCGCCGAACTATGCTTTGAGTCAAGTGAAGTTCTTCACTGGGCCAACCCTAGCAGTTTCCAATAATCAAATTGATGTCTGCTTAGCTTTCATTTGAGGAATTGCACTCATCATCCACAAATAGTGACTGCTCGATTGCATGGATGAGTGCTTGAAGCTGTTTGTGGGTGTTGTTGAGTTGGGTGGCATATTCAGCTCCAAAGTGATTATTGGAGGCGATTGATGATGCCTGATATTTTGCGTCTTTGAGAAGACGTTCCATGACATATTGGCTGGGTGTGCGATTTCGGGCTTTCATGCAGGATAGATAGCTGGGGGCTTTACCAAGTACCCGAACTGAGAATTGATGTTGATCTTTGACTAGCTTGACTTTGTGATAAACAAAATAAGCCAAGTTCAGAACATAAAGATAATTGTCATCTTGGTTGGCTAGTACTGGTTTTACTTGATTAAATTGCTGACTTTGGACTTCTTTGTAACGCATGGGCTGCTCTCCTTATTTTTGTGCTGCTCATCTATTTATGCTTGAGCAGCAGGAAAGCCACTGAAATAGAAGACCTACATCATAGCAGCGAAACTGCCTTGCTTTTCATTTCTTCATTGACTTCAATGTAACGCTGAGTGGTGCCAAGGTTTTTGTGTCCTGCCAGTTCCATTATCACTTTTGGTGAAACACCCGCATGAGCTAATTGGGTGATAAACCATCTTCGCCCACTATGTGATGATGCACCATTGATTCCAGCTTCCAAATATATGCGCCCAAATAGCTGACATAGGCTATTGGCGGAAAATGACTTCCCCTTTTGAGATGAGATTATTGGATTGGATATTGATGAGCCACCAGAGTTATCTCCCTGCAATTTTACAAAGGAACTGACTTCTTTCCACAACAGCTCATTCAAATGAACTGCACGTGCATCATTGGATTTGGTATTTTCAGCTGACAAGTAAAATACGTGTTTAACTGATCCATCCGCTTCCAAAATATCACCCCAGTTAAGTGAAGCTATTTCACCAACACGTAAACCCGCATAATGAGAGAATAATATGATCAATCTGTTTCTGTGATGATGTCTATGAGTAGCGCAAACAGCCAACACACGCTTGAGTTCATTTCTTGTCAACACACGAGCTTGCTTCATCAAATATAACCTTTTGCGTTGATCCAACACATAAAGTTATGTTTTCTTTTGAAGTCAAAAGCGACCACTTTCTGAACATCAAGAAAATCAATGAATTACACGATAATATAAGGTTTTACATAGAGCATTATATTTCTGATTACGTGACAACCAAGTTGGAAAATTTCTTTTGTAGCTGAACTTGGTTTTTGTGTTTGATCTGGGATGCATCTGGCTAACGCCACATGCAAAACCAAAACGTGATCTGTTTGTCTGTGCTTTGCCAAAAGCAAAACCCATCAAACAATCAGTTTTGTTATTCAGTTCTGACTTTTTGGAGTTTTGGTTTCTTATCCATTCGAAGAGCTCAGTTAACCCAATCTGAGAATGAATAAGATCAATTGAGTTTGAACCATTGGAATAAATGGAATTATCTTTTCTGTGATCTTTCTGAAGATAATGAACTATTGCAGGTCTTGTTCCAAAAGCACTGCTATCAATAACAACATCATGAGCCTCAAAATTCTTAGCGTAGCAAAAGCATGAAGGATCAAGACAAGATCGAGATTTTACGCCCAGCAAGCTAGGTGGCAAAATCTCTGACGTAAACAACCTGATCATGCCAATCATAATCGTTTCGTTTTTGCTCCTTCGTATTATATCCAGTTAAACCCCATCTGGTTTTAATCATCTGCACATCGTAAGAACCTGATGGACAAAGCTTGTTCCAGATTTCCTCAGTGTTCATTTCCATATTCCAAAGATATGCATTCACTGGGGTTCTGAGTGCAAAGTGCGCATGAATATGCGATTGCACTTTCTCAACAAACCCAATTCCATCGGTTCGCTCATCAAGTGATTTCTTATGCCACTTTGGACCCAGATATAATCTATCCAAATGACCAAAGAAGGCCTTTAGCCGTAGCTTAAACCCTGTCATCCCAATCTGCTTATTTGCAACCAAACTCAGATATATATCTGGCTGCATATCATCGGTCATTTTCAGATATGCCAATCGTGTTCTAAACGCATCAATACTATTCAACTCATACTCCTTACTCATGCCACCAACCAGCAGCATATACTGCTCTTATTTATAACATGAGGCAGGGTTAAGAGCCTAAAAAGAAAATTATCCTGCGTCTTAAGAATATCTACGTTGTTAAATCTTATCCCTTCGTCTAACTTGGTTGTATTGAATCTAAATACACTTCGAGATGACCGTTGATTGAACTTGGCCAAATAAAAATAGACTCCGCGGTACTTGAACGCCAACTTAAGCATGACCTGAAAGATGACTGGTTTCCAGATTCAATTTATTTCAAGGACTATTTTGGAACAGGTAAAATTTCTGAACTTATCCAACAAAATTTCGAAGCGAACCATGGAGATTATCTGCCGAACAAGAGAAAGGTTGCGAACATACCCAAACCAGATTTCACAATCAGATCTGCTCTGGAAATTGGCATAATTGATCGAGCTGTCTACCATGGTATTTGTTCTAAACTATGCGAATATTTGGATGATCAAATACCATGGTTTGTATTCAGCCACCGCCGCTCAGATAGTACTCAAAATATTAGATATATGTTTCGTCGAGGCATCCCGGCTTGGGTTGATTTTTTAGGAACGGTTAAAGCAGCAATGAGCCCGGGGTGTTTTTTACTTTCGACCGATCTCACAAACTATTTTGATAATATACAAATAGACAAACTTAAGTTTGAGCTTAATGCTCTTATCCCTGATCTGAAGCAGTCTGCTGCAGTCAAAAATGAAATAAGAGCGTATATAGATTTTCTTTTTAAATGTTTGAACCTATGGACCTACGAAGATACCAGAGGTTTGCCCCAAAATCGCGATGCATCTTCTTTTTTAGCGAATGTTTACATGAGGCGCATAGATCTCAATATGAGAAAAGAAGGATATCAATTTTTTCGCTATATGGACGATATTAAGATAGTCTGCAACTCAGAAATAGAGGCAAGAAAGGCTCTTCAGCATCTAGTGGTTCAGTTGCGGCAATTAGGATTGGCCGTCAACTCAAAGAAAACTGAGATGTTGGAGATTGCTGACCGCCAAATACTAGAGAATTCGGTAGAAGAACAAAGCCCCACCATCAGATATCTCCAATCTCTTTGGGACACCAGAAAGTTACCCATGATTAAAAGATCTTTTGGACCACTTAAAAATATAACAATTCAGTGCCTACAAAATGGAGATGTGGTTTCTAGAGAATTTAGATTTGCAATAAATAGGCTGGTTTTATTGGCAGGCTGTAAGGAAATTGCTGTTCCAGAAGTCTATTTCGAGCCAATAACAAACTTAGTTATCGAGTGCCTCACAAAATATCCTGCTCCAACCGATAAATATGTATCTTACCTTGAAAGAGTTCCTCTCAATGATGCACAAATTGATAGACTCGAGAGCTTTTTAACTGATGATGAATATAAAATATATGACTGGCAGAGTTACCGAATTTGGGCTTTGATGGGAGTTAGAGGCATTGATAGAGAAAATCTAATTACAGCAGCAGTTGATAAACTTGATAAGGGAGATAGTGCCGAAAGAGCTGGTGCAACGCTATATCTTGGCGCTCACGGTAACTTAGATCAGAAAAAGAAAATAGCAGAGAACTTTGGAACCCTTACAAGCTTTTTTGGGCAAAGAGCTGCATTGTTGGGAATGCAAGATGTCAAATTTAACCAAGGTGTAAAGCAAAATGTCCTTGGGAAAGTTAGATCGGACTTGCATGATGTTTATCGCAAGGCGAATACAGAGAAGATTGGTCAATTTGCCAAGCCTGAGCCATTTTCGATCACTCAGATAATCGATACGGAGCGAGATTATGCATAAAGTAGCTTACCTTGCGCTAGTTCCTGACTTATTCGATGGTGATCAAGAAAGGTTATTCGTTCTAAAGGATAAAACCCTTGAAGAAGTCCAACCGTTGGATCTCAAAAATATTGCCGAGGAATTAATATGTGTTCAGATTGCGGACTTAACTCATCAATTGAGGCAAAAAGATATTGAGCTACCGAGTAACATTGTTGACCTCGAGGAAGCCAGGCGTTTGGTTGTTGGATTGCCATCAAAAGAAAATGCCGCTCATCATTGGAATGTGTGGTCGGTTCTAAAACGACAGAAAAGTTATAATCCCGATATTAAGATATTCAAAAAGTTAGCTTTTTCGCAAATCTTAGTTGGTGATATTGATAATCTTTTAGAAGTCTGCATGTCGTTTCTTCTGACATTGCAAGAGGCTTGGTTGGAAACCATCAAACTGCTTGAGGATGAAGCAGAACTTGATAGGTACTTCAAAATTGAACTTCCAATCGCAAAAATTTTTTCGAAACGTCAATACCTTGGAATAGGTGTCGATCAAGACAAACTGAGTAATATTTATCAGCAAGTAAAATCTGATAAATATAAAGCTTACTTAAGGATTGCGGACATCTTAAATACCAGCCCATCAGAATTTAATTATCGTAACATCCAATCATACCTCGTTGGAACCGAGCTTAGTCATTTATCAGGCATTGATGATATTTCTCAGCTGGAACTAAGTATGAAATTGGCGGCTGAAACTTCTGACCTCGCTAAAGACATAGTATCGATGTTGTCCTCAGACCGCAATTTGAGGGCGCTTGCCAAGCTTAGCAACCCTGCAGGTCGATGCTATCCCACATACAAAATAACAGGTACCGTTACGGGGAGGATTTTGCTTCAAGATCCATACTTGCAAGGATTAAAAAAAGCATACCGCTCAGTTTTGATGCCTGACGAAAACACCGAATTGTTTTATCTAGATTATGATCATTTTGAACCAGGTATTCTCGCGTCCTTATCAAATGATGCATCACTACAAAAAATGTACGAAAGTGGTGATCTATATACAGAATTTTCAAAGGTTATTTTCGGTACAGAGCAAAAAAGAGCCTTAGCAAAACGTATTTTTATCTCGTTTTTGTACGGAATGTCTGAGGAAGGCTTAGTCAAAGTCTTGTTGCCGAGTGCCAGAGAAAACTCAGATGATACTGATGCAATTAAGCTTGCAATCAGACAATTTTTTCTAAAGTTAAAAACGGTGATGGAATACAAAAAATGTGTTCAGAAGGAGCTGGAACATAATGCCAGAATTAGCACGCCCCTCGGTGGTCATCGTAAACGGAAAAACACTGGAGCATTGACAGAGCCTGAGAAGCGATGGGCCCTGAACCAGAAAATCCAAGGTACCGCCTCCTTAATTTTCAAAGAAGCAATGATCAAAATAGCCGGTGATTTTGGTTCAGAATGTCTGCTTTTACCCATGCACGATGCAATTTTATTTCAATTGCCTCAGAAGGGTGCAGAAGGGAAAATTGATGTGGTGAAGGAGATTATGGAAAACGCTATGCGCAATCGCTGCAGTAGAATTCAGCCAAAGGTTTCCGTGGAGAATTTCTCCTAGGAGCTTTTCCTTCTCCTTATCAACCTATTTCTCATCATCGTTACTTAATCTCTCAGCATGATCTTCTGAGATGACGTGCGAATAATGATATTCAATCATTGAGATCGATGTGCGCATGTTGGTGGCAAGAACATGAATATCGATGGGTGGGGATCGTTGTAGCTGCCAAGTTGCGTATGAATGTCTGAAACAATAGGCGGAATATGCTTCTCCGAATTGATTATGTTTGAGATTGGCTGCTTCTAGCAACGCATTGAGCGCCTTCTTCATATCCCTCAATCGTTTGCCTTGATAAGAAATGAAAACAGGATCAGAAGCTTCTGGTTCTTTGCCAAAGGTTCGGATGTGTAGCTGCCAGATGTTGTGAAAACAGGACACGACTGTTTTCTTTGGCACTAGTCGCTGTGGGAGCTTTTTCTTGCCATAAGCAATGATCACAAGCTTGGTTTCATCGATTGGCTTGTTGAGACTTTGTTCAAATCCTTCCAGATGATCCCAATCAAGATTGAAGATTTCTTTTGTGCGCATTCCTGTTTCAACAGCAATGTTGATGAACTCATAAAGCAGGGCACGTTGATAGAAGAGTTGAGGGTTGTGCTGTTCATCAAGCATTCTTTGAAGTGCAACTTCATGCAGTTTGTTGAACTGCTCTTTGGTAAAATAAGGACGACGACCTTTTGATGTTTTACCGATATCAATGCTTGGGATATCCGATGTTTTGATGATGCCTTTGCGAGCAGCATATTTAGATACGCCACGCAGCACGTTGGCTTCACGTTTGAGCGTATTCAGTGATGGTGCCACATGTTCAACGGGACATATGATTGTCTTTGATCCGCGTTCATATTCAATGAAATGGATATCTCTGCCTGGTCCATTTATCCAATAGGCTTTACGCCAATCCAAATATTCATAGATACGTGGTTCATGGATGGTGTTGATTGTTTGCTTCTCAAAGAAGCCAATCAGAAACCGTTCACCAATACGTTTTGCATATTTGGCTTTGGACAATGCTTTCGGATCAATCTCTGCATCCACGTAAAGACTATCGATATATCCCTTACAAACACGATCAAAGCTTGTTTTTCCCTCAAGCATCTTATGTTTGGCTTGGAACTAGGCTTCGGCATATATGTCTTTGGCTTTATAATGAGCTTCAGCTAGATCATCCGTTTTAAGTGATACACGTTTTTGGCCATGTCCCTTCAAAGAAAACCGCATCATGTAATTGCGTGATCCCTTGCGTTTAGTAATCACGTAAGGAAGCTCTTCTTCTTCCACATTCTTTGCATTGATATTCAATTGCATCTCCCACATCAGATTGAGCCATATTCAAATTGGCTAGCGTGTGAGTTTCACAACAAATACAAATAGTTTTTACGGACTGAACCGGTGACTAAACATCACCCAAACTGGCAGCTCAAAATCCAACTGTGCTAACGCAGTGCTAGCTATTCAACCAAGCTGCAGCCTGTGAATTTCAAAATCAACCAAAGAAAATCGCAATCCAAAACCTGCTTCAAAAGGCTGTACTTGAATTCAAAGCGGACATCAGTTTTGTTTATGCTTGGGCGGCAGCTGGCTCGATGCAGAACAATCTCTTTGAAAGTGTTGTACTTCCCCAAAAATCATTTTTTTCGTAGAAATACTTGCGTAAGAAGCATGTAGGTTCCGATAATTATGAGCGATACACTCAATATAGGAACTGCGAAAAAACCAATTGGAAAACAAAAATAATCAGCGCCATTCTCAACTAATAACCTGTCACATTCCTCTAATTCAAATGGTAGCCACGCAAGAGAAATTGTTAAACCCAAAGCAACTAAAATCAAAACATATTTCATTTTAAGTTTCTCAAATTGTAATGCTGCCATTTTATATCTTATTACTGCTATTGGCACCAACCCCACAGTCGGCGTACAATCAATAAGTCTGCATTGAAAGAAAAAACTAGATAATCACGATCAAAAATCACTTAACTGACCCCGCACCAAAAAAAGTGTAAGGGTTGGTGACTGTGCCAGCTATCTGACCCAGTTGCAGCCAGCCAAACTTAAAATCCACCAAAGAAAACGATGATCCTGAATTGGTTTAACGACTGCTTGAGAATTCATACCGGGTGTCAATGTTTTTTTATGCAAATTCGGGAGTAGGAACACAGCGGAGGTTCGATATCACACATGATGAAAAGTCATGTTACTCCTCGCTGCAAAAAAAATGAGCACCCGTTCAATTGTCATTCACGGATAATCTTTTTCTGAGTAATCGGAGTATATATATGACCACTACACCGGTAATAGCGACAATCAATGCTAGGGTAAGGAGCTCAAACCAGCTTAATAATAGAACAGATATCGATCCCAGTGTTGAGGCTAATACGAAGATGAAACTAAAGGGTGGTTTGCAGTCTTTGTGGGCAAAAATATACTCCAAGCACCATTCAGCTGCTGCATAGGCAATTAGAAAACCGCAGACTATCAGTCCTATTTCAATTTGAGATTCCATTTAATTACCTGCTGAAAAACGTATAATGTTTTTATTTATATTCATTTTTAATTATGTTTTAAAAACCTGTGAGCATGGTCACAGCTGATGACAAACGATCTTCAGCATCGAATTTGAAGATAAATCTGCGTTCAACTGAATTGACAAAGCCTTCAAACCAACATGTGAACCAGCCTAAATTGCAACCATTCACGATGGGAGATGCCACCCATTCCCACCCATCATGATGAAATTGATAATAGAGATACAGACCAGAAGGGTAGTTTCGCTCATGCATGAATTCAGCATTCCAATATTGCATAATTGTTTTTACCTGCGTTGGCATCAATTTACAGGATAACATAGTTTCTAAAGCTTCATCGATCTGGTCTTTTTCTGCTTTATCCAGGTTTATCGGCTTTGCGGCAGTCGAGCTGTCTTCAAGAGCAGCCAAAAGTGAGTTTGTATGTACGGTTTGATTGGTACAGTTATTGGAAATGGCTACCTTACTATGGAATTCATTCGCTAGTGGTGATCCGGTTGGCAAAGCAGGGGATAGAGCTAACCCAATAACTAGCAAGCAATGGTTGGTGGCTTTCACCAGTTTTGCACTCATTTTTTAATCTGAACTTTCATGTCATTTCTCTAATTTAAAGTTCAACCATGTTTTAAATTGATTGCATATTAGCAAAATTAGTTAGTTTAATTGGAGCGTCTATTACAAATGTTTGTTCGTGTTTGATGCTAGGCAAGGTTAAAAACTAAATAGCTCCATTTGACGCAAACGAGCGCATATTAAATTTTGTAAGAATCCATCCCAAATACCCCGCTCCAAAAAAGTGCAAGGGTCTGTGACTGTGCTAGAAGTGTGCTAGATTTGAAAAACGCTGTTTGTTAAAGCATTGAAATCATTGATCTCAATTTTGCTTAAATCGCACTGTGCTAGCTATGTGCTAGCAAATAGCATGGGTAATGCTAGTGATGGCTGCTGCAATAAGCTATTGGAATGGTTGAGAAAATTGGAGCGGGCGAGGCGATTCGAACGCCCGACCCTAACCTTGGCAAGCAGCTATGGATATTTTCTGGATAGTTTGCCTTTTGATTTTATTGGGAAAATTGACTTGGTGAAATGTTCGATATTGTTGAGTTTCGAGTGACATCGAAACGAGTTCTGGTATTCTTTGGCGCATATGGCAATGCTAGCGGGACACGTCAATTTCAGAATAATGGCGTTATCCCATTAAAGACTATCAATTTATTGACCCACATTTATTATAAGTTGGTTTCTTACGGGTTTTGTAATTTCCGTTAATAAATCCATGAACTTTTCAAAAATATGCCTGATGAAATCTTTCATTCTCTCATCATAGCATGAAACGATGCATTTTGGCACTTCAACTTGACTATAAAAATCCGGCGTCACAATGAATAAAAGATATAAAAATTGCCTGATTGAAAGACCATAAAAAAGAAAGACTGTTTTCCATTTATAGTTCACCTCAGTATTGTTATAATTCAATAGCCCGGGCCTGACTTCATTTAAGATGTTTTGATTTTGGATTGCTTTCAGGAAATCGTCCAACTCAAAATCGGCTAAAAACGATGGAATAATTAACGTACCAACTTCAGACGAAAAATAGTTCTTTATACTTTCGGAAACATTGGAACACTTCGCTTCCAGAATTTGGCCTCCAGCATCTAATTCGCAATCTCCTTGAAAAGATACAAATGTATTTCCATTCTTAACCGCAAATTCTAGCACTTCCTTCCGTAACTGGCTGCTCATACATGGTCTCGTCGCACACAAAACATCCATATTCTCAATCTTATCTGAGTTAAGGCACAGCTTATAGCCCAACCTGTCAAAGACGGTTCCATCATAAGAAAGCAGTGTGCGACCATCTATCAGATTTAGTTGTTTTCTAACTAAATTTAACGCTTTGAGTGTTTCATTGAGTACTGATTGGGACTCAAGTCGCAAATATCTTTCTATATCTCCGTCTGTCGTGGTCAATCTAAACTATTCCTTTGATGCTGTAACTTTGTGTAGCTCGTCGGAATTATGAAGGTTTTTGACAACGTCTTGATCAAAATCAAAAATTATACTTGCCGGAGGAATGTAGATTGTTACTGCAGAATGAAGAACCGGAGCAAAGTCGATCATTTCTTCTAGTTTAAATTCATATATTTGTGATCTGAGACCGGGGTGTGGCGAGGTAAATACCGAAAAAACTGGATGATCGGGAGGAAAATATTCAGTTAAATATTTTTGTATGGGTTTAAACCGTTCCGGCAAACTTTCTGCTGTCGAAAATAGGGACGTGCCGAGGGAGCCAATTTGCCAAATTAGTGTTGCTTTAGTCGGGTCAAGGCTCCGGCGACGTAGTAACAGGTCTGTTGCTTCTAGCAGTTGTAGTCCGTTCACTGATGGATCGATCGCCAAATCGCAAAAAAGTGTATCCATAGCTGAAATCCCCGGAAGGAACTTAACGCTCAGATCAAGATGACTGGCCATTTCCTTTATCAAGAAGGGTGGATATGCGAAAACAGTGGGATGCCCATATAATGCCAATGCAACAGGTTGATGCTCTGTTGCAGCAGAGATGACTTTCATCGCCATCTGGTTATATGTTTCTTCTCTGTCCGCGTTTTCCTCGTATAGTTCCGTTAAATCAGTTACCAGTGAAGTTTTTTCCAAAAAATAGTCTCGAATTGTTGGAGACTTCTCAATGTAAAATATTTCGTTGCATTTTCCCAAGATTTCGTCGACTTCAAATGTAATATGTTGCTTCCATTTGATCCCTATTCCGACGATGTAGATATCGTACAAATTACTGTTTTTCATAAGTGCCATCCTAACTCGATTTCAGCAACTTCAATAAAACATCGATTAATTCATCTTTGTTCTCATTCTGCTCCAATATTTCTTTTGAGACACTTTCGGCTTTTATGGCATCCAGTGTTGTTTTTCCGGAGTTTGATTTATCTTTACACTTTGTTGTTGTGGTTGTTGTGGTAGTAGAATTAACAGTCGTCGTAGTCATGGTGAACGTTATAGTATTAGTCGTAACAGTCACAAGCCGAACATAATAATCTGGATTATTAAGCATAGAGATTTCTTCGCCCAAACTCACGCTTCGCGATGTTTTGATGCGATGAGGCATTGAATCATTATATTTTGACATGCCGTAGAGATTATCATTTTGACTAAGACTTGTCGGCTTGCTGTTCTCGGGTATGTCTAATTGCCCGCGCAATAAATCAGATTCAGCGTCACTTAGATCAAAATCTTTTATTGTCGAATCGAAATTTTCAAGCATTCTATTAAGAAGGTCAGAATCCCTCGCAAGCTGATCAATTAATTCCAATAACTTTGACATAATTAAGTTCTACTTTTAATAAAATTTGCGAATTTATCTAAAGAGGCGTGGCTTCATTTTGCAGTCTAAATTTTGATACTAGCGAGTTGGACAAGCAATTTTCGAAAAGTCTACAGTTTGAGAATCTATATATCTAAAAGTTACATCTGTGTTTGGGGTTGCAAGCACATTATTAATTCCAAGTGGCATTAGATTGTTACCAACACAGTAGAGCCAAGTCATTTGTCCGGAGTTTGAAATACCTAATATTTCCGAGATCAAGTAGGAATTAAAGCTATTATACCAATTTGCAACAAACTCAGCACCTTGGCCTTTGTCTGGTACTCCTTCTTGAAGTACATTTTCTATGGTCATACCCGGATGCCAATCGACACTATAAGTCTGAACATCCTCATCTGAGAAATCCAAAATTAGAGTTAAACTTTGGGCGTACGCAGATGAGCAAAATAAACAAAACACGATTGTAAATGTTGCAGGAAAATACTTCATAACACTACCTCGATTTAATTATTAATCAACTTTTAGTGCAATCTTACTAGTAGGTTCTATTTATGCAAGAAAAAATCGACATTAATATATATCTACTATAGCAGTTATAAAATCTGATCACTTTTTAGCAGTTTAAGTCGAAAAATGAGACTCTGTTTGAAGAGTGTTAGAATTGAATTGTGGTTTGCAATTATCATGACATTTGAAACAGTTTGACGAAGCCCAGAGAACTGGACTTTGAGATGTTTCATATCTGCGTTTCATAATTAATGTTGAATTTAGGTTGATTTTGCCGCCTGAGTCCGGCCGGATTGCAACAGCCGCAGTTAAACAGATTCTAACTGAGCCTGTTTGTGTATCACAGATATAAACAACGCCGTACAGACCGTTATTGTACACGCATGAGAATCGGATACTGTAGAGTCAGTACAAACACCCAGAATTTGGACCGTCAGGTCGCAGCACTTCGTGCAGAAGAGTGCGACAAGATTTATCGTGAGAAAGCATCTGGTAAATCGCTCAAAGGACGACCACAGCTTGATAAGGCCATCGATGCGTTGGGCACCAATGATATCTTGGTCGTTGCTGAATGGGATCGTGCCACACGCTCCATGCAGGATGGATTGAACATCATGCAGCGGGTCGCTGATCGGGATGCATTAGTGAAGGTTCTCGATAAGCCATTCCTTGACCTCACCACGCCAATGGGCAGAGGCATCCTTGCATTTATGTCTGCACTTGCTGAAGACGAACGTCTGCGGATTGTAAATCGTGCTGCCGAGGGCAGAGAAATAGCGAGAAGCAAAAATGTACGATTTGGACGTAAACCAATTCTATCACCGGATCAGCAGCAAGTGGTGCGAGATCGACGGGTCAATGGAGAATCTTGCAGACAGATCGCGAAGGATTTCAGAGTTTCACCAGCAACGATTTCAAGACTTGGGTAAAATATGGTTTCTATTTTTTGAAATCATCATTTAAGTCAAGACTGGACTCCGAGACGCTTGACCTCGAAGACCTAACCTAGCATAAACTGCCATACAACTGAATTTACAGGTTTTGGTTGTTTTTGATTATTGAGATAAGTTTCTCATAGCGCCTCTAGTGTCAGAGAATTGAAAATGTTTGACCAATACCAGTACGCGATTGTTCGATACGTTACCTTTTTACCGAAAACGAAAAATGAGATTGAATTGTTTTTCGCAAGTATCGAATTATTGCATGCAGACAGAGCATGTCCGGTTAGTCAGCCGTTGATGGATTATGGTAACAAAAAATTACCAGATAATATAGAGGTTAAAGGGCCCATAAAGGGGTCTTTAGGTTTCCGGCGAATAGCGATGAAGTCATCAGATGCTATCTCTTGGTATCGTTCACTGATGAAAGGCAATGCGAAGGTTCCATTTCCGCTAGAGGAAGACCTAATCGATGGAAAAGACGGTGAACCAATTCTCACAAAAGAATTTCTTCAAGAGCCAAAATGGCCAGAATTATCTACGCCTATTACAGCGGAATCCTTATTTGGGAATGATGACAGCGACTTCCCCTGTCCTTATTTGGGCAGGGGTATGCATCCGGTTCAATTACATCGATTGTTGCCCAGTGATGACCACTACTTAGCACCTATCACTTATTCTAAAGAAGTTTGCGAATGGCTTTCATATAGAGTTCATTTTGATGTTTCCGAGTATAGCGAACTAGTCGGGAGTGTGGCTCTGGTTGTTCCTAACAATGATATTAAGTCAATAAATGTGCAACTAGCTAGAAATAAAAATGGCCAAGAGCACTTTGTTAGCGAGGTAATTCCGAGGGCCGCAGGCAGATTGGACGGCTATGAACTAACCGTCTTTGAAAAACGTTACGGCGCATTGGGCTTCATGAAGACTAATAAAATAGTAACTAGCCATTTCCATATCGACCCCGCGCCACAGGAACTGGAGGAGACGGGCTATTATTTATATAGACATTCGATGGGTCTGATTGACTATCAACCGCCTGCACCATTTCTGCGGGCAATTACGACCTCAATTTCAAAGATTTCTCAAAGATACACTTTTGAAGCGAGTGATGGGCTACATACTGTAGAGTCCCGGGACAAAGAGAGCCAATTCACAACTACTTTTCAAGAACAAGGCCAAAAATTACAAACATTTCGGAGCAAAATGGCCTTAGCAAAAAACAACCGCCTCCGACGGAAGAAGGCAAAAGACCAAGGCCAGTACTGGTTTTTTGATCGAGACAAGGCAAGAAAGTTTCTGAGAGAAACAATTTCAAAAACAAGAGAGGAAATATTGGTTGTTGATCCATACTTGAATGGTCAGCAACTTGTTGATTTCCTCACATTTGTTCAGACAGATCGATTAAAAATTAATGTTTTGACATCATTAGCATCTGCGGTTTCACATGGAGATGATGCACAGTTGAGCAGGAAGCAATATCTGATCGAAGACATGAATAGAGCGGGGTCGCTATTTATGGAACGTGGTATCTCTCTTGATGTCCGTGTGATGGCGGGTGGAAGAAATAGCCCAGTTGTCCACGATAGATTTTTGCTTATCGATAATAGTGTGTGGTTTCTTGGTAATTCTCTTAACCAGATTGGTGAAAGAGCAAGTGTCTTAGTACGACTACCTGACCCTCTAACTGTCGAACAAAAGCTAGGTAAAATTTTTGAGGATTCTGAAAGTATTTATCTGAGTGAATCGGCCCCGAAAGGGACAAGTAATTGATTATTAATCCGAATGAAATCATAAGAGAGTCCAATTCACAAGCCAATGACATCACAGCCGCGCCAAGGCTCTTTTCTCCATTTCGTCAGAATGCCAATTCAAGCGACATACCGGGGTTTTATGAACACTTTCATTACACGAAATGCCTAATGTTCCAATCTTATTCAACCGAATTTATTGGTGCAATTTCTTCAGCGGTAATGCGAGTACGTATTATAGATCCTTATTTCTTAGATTATGAAGATGACGGAAGTTTTTATAAAGAGCCGTTTCAGTTTTATTCTACCTTGTTTGAGGCATGTCCGTTTAACATTCAGGTGATAACCAATGGAACAAAGAGTGCAAAAACACAGTTGTCAAAACTTCACTCCCATTTTGATGAACTGAGAAAGCAAAAGAAATTGTCAGTTAATTTTAGTTTTGAAGTAAAATTTTTTAATAAAATGACCCCTTCTTTTCATGATAGATTTGCTCTTGTAGATGAAGAGCTATGGCACTTTGGGGCAAATGTAGGCGGCACTCACAATGATATAAATTGTTTTAGCCGCGGTTGGCTAGCAAGTAAAACCAATTTTGAACCACTATTTAGTGAATGTTGGAGAATGGCGACCTCGTGAAAATAGATGAGAATATTATCAGTTGGCCGACACAATTTGAGCGAACTTTAGAGAACCATACAAGCAATTATGCCGGGCATAAAACCAATTTTTGGGTCGATCTTTATAAAGATTCGACTTGGCGAATGGTGGCATTGAATACCTTGCAATCCACAGATTTATCAACTGAAGAAGTGCTCTCCGACAAAGACAAATTTAAAAGTCTAGTAACTAACAATCCTGAGTTTACCGCTCCAAGCTCGTTTTCAGAAGCCTTGGAAGGACCTGATCAAAATTTACTAATGTTGTTGATAGTGGAATGGCGGTTCATTCTTTTTGAAGAGGAAATGAGTGAAGATAACTGGCTTAAAATTATTCGACCTATCGAGAATTTTTGGGATGCTAAAATATTTCTCACAGAGCTAATCGTTTCGGCTACGAAAGATAATAATTTTAAAATTAGATTTAAACAGTTTTGCAGCGACGTTTTTTCTTCGTTTAAGAAAAACCCCGCACCAAATTGGCCAGCTGATCGACCTGAGAAAGGTGCTCTAACTAATTTGATATCTGAGTGGAAATCAAACCCAACTTTTGAAAAGCTAAGTTGGGTTGAACGCGAAATTGGGTATTTATTTCCTTTTTCAGATGACTTGGGTTTAACTGAACATGTGCTTTCATTCGAAGTAAACCTTGCATCTGATTTACTTGAAGGTTTTGAGAACCCCTATCAACCGATGGGTATATTGATCAACGATCTTCATCTCGCCGATAGTTTTTATAAATGGGAGGAACTGTTTAAATCAACAAGGCAACTTTTTGATAAAGATGGAAAATGGAGCGGAAACTACTTACCAGTATTGCTATTTCAATCCATGAAGAATTGCTTGGCCTTCCGGCATCAATCATATTTTGAAGAAAATTCGAAGAGAAATCTCCTTGAAGAGAATACTGACAAATTAGCTAAACGTATCGCGAACTTAGTATCAGATCGCGAAGATGCTGTGCCAATTTCATTGTTTATTGCCTCTGAACTTTTTAGAGAAACGTTGCAAACGCTTGAACGGGAAAATGGTAACGCTGCGTCTAGCTCCAGCCGAGCATGGCCTTGTTGGATGCTTATTATTGAGATTTGTAAACTTGAATGCGCAAAAAAATGGAATGAGGTTTCTTTGGGCGCTTCTCTTCAGGCTGATAAGATGTGTCAAATAGCAGTAAAACTGCTCGCTGAAAATCAACACGACAAGTCTAGCTCGCTAATAGAAGAAATACTGGGGCTCTTCCCAGTGAGACCTGAAGATTTGTACAAATATCCTGAGGGAAACATTGATCAATTAACCACTTTATCAAGCCGCCCAGATGCGCTTGGATACCGTATCATTTCTTTCGCTTTTTCTAATTCAAACAGGGTTGATAACTTTGAACGCCTTTGGAAGGTTGCTCAAACTGCAAAAGAAGTTTTCCAGTTTGGAAGTATTTCGGGTAATGAGAATTTTGATGCCACCTATAAAGCAAACCAATTTATGCGGATTGTTATGGGCGTAGGCGTTTCCTTAATTGATCAGTGCATGGACGGTAGATTAGAAATCTCTGATGATGAAAGGCTACATGACCTATCCCACTTATTTAGACTTACTTTTTCCAGAGCCTTAGAGTTACAGGAAATGGATTTTCGCGGCGTCAGTGAATATTCTAAATTTATCTCTCATTTGATAATCCTTCGTTCCATTGCATGGAAAATGCATCCGAGAAATGAGGTTGTTGCGGTCTGTCTGACCGAGCAGGACCTACCGAGTACGCAATATATGTTGGCGACGCAGCGTGAAGTTTCAAGCCGCTTCTTTAATCTATTAGGGGATTTGAAAACAAATGGTTTAGACTATTCAGCACTCAGAGAACTTTGTTCCGCAGATTCTGAGTATCAGTTTGATATAGATCTGTATATGCAAAATGCTCGAAGCCGTAATGAAGTGGATGCAAATCGAAAAATAGATCTTTCAATTCTGACTTCGGATCAATCAAGGGTAGATTAACTTTGCCTTTCCTACGTTGACCTTTATATACACAAACGGTAGTTTTTGATTATCAAAACTGCTGATTTGGTCCGGCTGGAAAAACACAGTGTTTTCAATAATTCATGAGACGGACAGGATTCTCATAACTTAGTCTCAAAACCACCCATCGATCCTGATATGATTTCATGAGTTTTGATAATCATGAGGAAATGGAATGAAGGTTGGATATGGTCGAGTATCAACGGATCAACAAACACTACAATCACAACAGGATGCTTTGGAACAAGCAGGATGTGATCGCATCTTTATAGAGACTGCATCTGGTGCTAGATCAGATAGACCGGTTTTGAAAGAAGCTCTGGAGTTTATGCGTGAAGGTGACACGTTTGTAGTGGTACGATTGGATAGGGCAGCAAGAAGCGTTTCGCACCTCATCAGTTTGCTAAACGATCTTGATCAACGTGGTATCAGCTTTCATTCAATCAACGAGAATATCGACACATCATCTGCCGGTGGTCGGTTGGTATTCAATATCTTTGGATCAATAGCAGAATTCGAACGCGACCTCATCCGTGAGCGGACACAGGCAGGACTTGTAGCAGCACGTAAACGCGGCCGTATCGGTGGAAGGCCAAAGGTTATGACGGATGATAAGCGAGATGCGGCGATGAAGTTATTGGCCGCTGGAACTGCCGCAAAGGACGTTGCCACCGCGATTGGTGTCAGCCTTCCAACATTGTATCGTCATTGCACTGTCAATTAGGTCTGGACTGTCGAAATTTACGATGCTATCCGTAACGCATTATGAGGTCTATTTACGTTACAGCTTGTTATCATTGTGGAACCGATGTTGCATCGGATGAAGGTCGTCGTGATAGACGCTTTTGCTCGAACAAATGTAGACAAGCTGATTACAGAAGACGAAAGAAAGCTTCTCAGAAACCTGTCGAAGCCGTGGTCCATGGTGATAACTCTGATCTGATTAAGACAGTAGCTTCGCTATATGTGAAAGATGATAATCTCACGATTGCTGATGTGACCTATGGCAAGGGTGTGTTCTGGCGTAAATGCCGACATCTTGATGTGACTGGTTCAGACTTGGTAACAGTACCGGAACGGCCATATGACCTCCGTGATCTTCCCTATGAAGATAAATCCTTCGACATCGTTGTTCTTGATCCACCCTATGTTCATTCACCCGGCAATCATATGACTGATTCCAGATATCAGAATGCCGAGACGACCAAAGGTTTTCTCTATACCGATATACTCGAGCTATACCGCCAAGGGATGACTGAAGCCTGTCGTGTGGCTAGAAGACAGATCTGGGTGAAGTGTAAGGATCAGGTTCAGGCTGGACAGCAGTGCTGGGCACATATCGATATCCTCAATGAAGCCACCAAGTTTGGCATGAAGGGACAAGACCTCTTCACGCTTCTGCCCACAGCACGAACTCCCAATGGTCGATGGACCATCCAGCATCATGCTCGTAAGCCAATGTCATATCTATGGGTATTGGATGTGTAGTTCTTGACCGCTTTCAAATGCGATGCGGACTTAACATCTGCATTACTCACCTCCGAATGCGGCACAAGCATGAAGTATTCCACAAGAGATTTATGTTCCGAATTTGAATGTTGACCAGACATTATTTCCGGATCAGCCTGCGGCAGAAAATGGCCCATTGCGGAAATCAGTGCACATCAAGAGTTAGTTTTGAACAAAAACCTACTTATAGCCTCAATTCGCCTAATGCAGTATTGTGTTCGAGTGTCTACTTTCTCAAATTTTCCGGCCTGGTTTTTACAACATGGTCTCATAGAAGTGCTTCAACACATTGTTCCTTGATTTAATGTCACTGAAACGTTTAGAGTTGTGTGCATGGTGTTAAAAGTTCCTACTTTACAAACAGATAGGCTAAAGCTTGAGCCTATTTCCCTGTCTCATTCAGAAGGGATGTTTGCTTTATGGTCAGACGCTTCAGTATGTGAATATTCAGGTGCCGTTAGAGATTATGATGGCAATATTATTAAGTTACCGGCGCAAACGCGGTTCGAAAGCGACCTTATTATTGATTTTTGGCTCAAAGCTTCTAACGACGGATGGGGATTTAGATGGGCGGTAATTTTATTGGAAAGCAACTTTTTTACAGGAACCGTAGGATTTAATTCGCTAGGTAGAACCTCCGAGATTGCGTTTCATCTCTTACCGATGTTCTGGGGGAGTGGTATAATGAATGAGGCATCTCATAAAGCCATTGAATGGTCAATAGAACGAGGAGTGTCGGAAGTTGAGGCATTTATCGCACCAGAAAATAGTCGTTCTATAGCTTTGGCGCAACGCTTAGAAATGATAGCCACACAAGAGTATTCAGAAGGAGTGGAACGCTACTTCAAGAAATTCTAGTCCTTGCACTTTTTTGGTAAAACGCTGATAGATGAGCAATACGATGCGGTCAAAATTATTCCTGCTGGAAGCCGTATCTATCTAGGATGCACCAGAGGTGGTGGCGTGAGAAGCGCCGCATACTGTTTTTCTGCCGTAGGTGCCGTCGTGCTGTAATAGGAAATAGAAAGTCCGAAATTTCCGGCTTTCCTACCTCAATTACCTCTTGATCAATGCTCTGTTTTGGTCAATTTGGGGTCTAATACGGAATGGGGTGAAATCAACGTGTAAAGCGGTTTGTATAAAGTGATTGCTCGCAATGAGACTTTGAATACTATTACTCGTAGTTTGACATATTAGTATGCATAGATTTCAATACTCACTACTGCTTCTGGCACGAAGACGAACTCGCATTTGATTTTTTGATGTCCGCTTATCGCTATTTGGCAGACAACTCGCAAACGCATCGATCACTCTCTGCCGACGAAGTTTTAATCCGGCTGGCTTCGGATAGCCTATATTGCAAGGCTATTGAGCATATGCTGGTGTGGGACTAGTTATAAGAGTTATAAGAGGAACATACTCAGGGGAAGACACATAGAAATCACTATCACTTACATCAAAAGTATCACTGTAAGAGTCACAAGAAGAAGTATCTGGACAGACAATCATAGATGATAAGAGTTGTAGTTCTTTTACTCTTTGAGCTTTATCTCCATAGGTAATCTTACGAGATGATCTTGGCCATGAGCTTCTAATCAGTAGCATGTCACGAACCGCTGATACATTGTCGTTGTTTGGGTCATTGAATGGTAGATCGACCTTCGTCTGTTCCAGTCCTGCATATTCACCCCAACCTTGAAGACCACCAGATAGATAACCGTCATGTGTTTCTGTTGTGGGTATTGGATTACTAAAACAGACGCGACCGTTACCGGGATAGAAATGCCTCATCTTCTTGGCAATCTGATAGCTGGTGAGGAATGGATGCCAGATGATCCCATGGCCATGATAGTTCATAGCGATCTCTGATGGCCTGTTGCAATTCCTGAAGCTTGGATGAATATCTGTATCTGGCATAAACAGATATTGGTTGTCCGCCAGACAGGCTGAGATGTCACAGATCATCCGTACAACAGCATCTGGCATTTCTTGCTTGATGAACTCTTGGAACTTGGCTCGTTCGCGTCTGGTGGTCTCTATGCCATTCATATCTCTTCGTTCAAGAAACAGATCAATGGTGAATGGATGACACTGCGATTGAGGAAAGCCATTGAATGGCTCAGTCAGCCATCTACCTGCAACGGATCGATAGTTCTTTGATTTGTTCCGTGATTGCTTGGGGTCTGCTCGTTGCTGATAGATATCATCATTCTTGGTATTGCTTCTGTACGGCATTCCTCCACCACAATAATCACACTCAGGCAGATTACATGGTCGATGAAAAGAACATTTATCTCTACGTCTGTTACGATGCTCTAGTTCAGGCATGGTGTCTGAGGTTGTACGAACAGCCTTTCGCTTTCCATGGTTAGTACCATGCTTACCCAGAGCCACATTCAATCTCTGCCTTTCTTCCTGACTTATCTGATCTATATCCATACCAACCTCAATTATTCACCACGCAGTCAGCCACGAGGCTGCCAATCATGATCCTATTTAGGGGAGATATTTCCAGTCAGACCAAAGTCAACGCCAAGGACGACAACATCGCTAAATACAAATGTCAGGAAATGAATGAGGGTTATGAATTGAAGAAACGAATTACCATTAGGTCAGTGGATGATGAGACTGTTGATATGCTCAAAACGCTTCGTGAAGATGAAGGACGTTTCATGGGGCATATCGTTAGTGATGCTATCCGCGACTATTGGGATGAACGATATCAAGAAGAGGGGGACAATGAGCCAGTTTATGAGTGATCTGTAAGGAACAGTATTTTGTTGTCAGGTCGTTTAGTTTTATGTGTTTTTGTTAGGCGAAGCCCCAGTTCTCTGGGGTTTCGTTTTTTAGTTTGTGACGAACTATTTTATTTCGATATGATAGGCTGTTATTGAATGCAGTATTCAATAATAGGAACTCAGATTGATACAACGCGGATTGAACATATTTGGCTGGGCAATAACAATAGTGAGTGCTGCAATTGTATTGGGGCTAATTGGCCTGATGATCTATATCGACGGTGAGATGGGTCTTGTGTGTGGACGAGATGGTGGTTATTACCACAGTGGCGAATGCAAGGATTTGGGAAGTCTTGGCAGGATTTCGATCTTAGCAATCGGTTTCTTCATGTTATTGGCCTCCATCAGACCAGCAATTCATTTTACGATGAAAGCCAGACGGAAGGCTTGAGCTAATTTCTATAGCAAATCGAGTTCTGGCTATTTTGCCAACAATTGCCAACAAGCTTCATCTCACCAAGGTTTGAATGGGCATGGTTCCCTCCAGTTGGACCATTCCAATAACCTGTTGCTGTAACCCTGTTGTCATTGAGATGAATAGGAATAAAAAACTCAATATCGCTTTGGGTGAAGAAGTTGATGATATCATCATCCTCACTCATTCTGCACTTACCCTTATGCATGACCCTCTTCTCGACAAAGAAGGTGCAATCAACATCTGCCTCTTTAAATGAATAACCACTGTCTTCACATATTTCACCACTGAAAGCGTTGCTGGCTCCAACAGTGGTAAATGTTAGCGGCACTGATCGATTGGGCACGACAGTCATCGTTGAGCCGTTAAACAGCGTTCGCATAAAGGCCACATAGTTCTTCATGCATTCAGCACATTCAGTATCCATCTCAATAGCATTGTAAGCGGCTTCGAAGTTATATGCTTTACCATCCACAATGAGAGCAACTGGACCATTGATGCTATTGTTCGTTTCAAAGTAAATGGAAACCAGTGGTTCAGATGTTCCGACGCCACAGGAGAAGATGACCGCTTCATCTTTATCGTTAGATACTTTTGTCTCCGACACGCCCATAGCATAACCCGATACCCAGCTTGATGAACTGCTCGTTTCGGCAGCATCCTTAACACATGATCTCCATTCGAGTTCACCATCAGGTGTTTTGACATTAAGACCATTGTTGATCTTTCTGAGCGTTATGATGTCGCGATATTCTGTTCCTTCTGCGGAGCATTCACCGAAGAACTGTGTGCCCTCTTCCGCCTGCTTGGGAGATGACAATTGGCAGGACCATTCTGTGCCGTGAATGATGTCATTCTTTATACCAAGAGCACCGCCATATTCACCAAGATTATCAGCACTGCATGTCCACGAGCCTGTCGTATCACCGGGTGGATAATACAGTCCTTCAAACTCGGATGTATCCGCAAAGGCTATCAATGTATGGGCAATGAAGATTGCCATAGTGATCATAAATGTTCTCATGTGCATCCCCAACTAGAAACTGTCTGTGTTCAAACTAACCAGATCATAAACCTAATCAAGTTTCATTGCTGTTCGATCCTAAGGCTACGGTATTCCATCGACGACGTGGTAAGCGTTTCTGTTTTACTTCCGCCGCGATAAATTCCCAAGCGCAGTCTGTTCCTGCCGCAGTCTTTGTTACGCTTAAAGGTCACATTCTGAACTATCGGCTTGCCATCAATACTCATTGATAACGAAGCTTGTTTCCCATTGCGATAGGTAATCTCGAACTTGAACCATTTATTGGCGACCAATGAGACGGGTGAAGATGCCTTGGTAAACCCACCACCGCCAAGATAGAAAGCGAATTGCTGACTATGTCTTCGACGAAGAAACCCAAGAACAGAAACACCATTTGATGATGCACAACCCTTAATCTGGAAGAAGTTCTCATTGCGTCCTGTTTCAATGAAGCCTTCAATGATCTTGGCATCAAATCGGATCGTATAGGTACGATCCAAATTAAGTTTTTTCTTAATAACTAACTCTGCACGTTCAGAATGAGGCTTTGACCAACCCGGACCCACATATGGATAAGGGTCCGTTTTGCATTTACCGATTTCACCATGTCTAACTGTTGATATCAGATTACCATTTGGTAGAACCTTCAACGCATTCTTAGCTGGTTGACCGCAATTGATGTTCGTCTTGTAGCCAGACCAAGAATTAATGCTGTTACTACTGGCCGGGGCTGCACCCATGCAAACAACCACGAACAATATGGAAATTGAGATATTTTTGAACAAATGCGCTCCCCTGAGTGATGTGATATAAGTCTTATTGTGTGAAATATAGAATCAATATATAACGTGTTATGTTATAAATTACAATTATTATTACACGAGGGAACATTTCAAGATTTGAGCAAATCAGTTGAACATGGGGGTGACACATCAAAGCTACAGGCACGATCCCATGAAACCAAAAGTCCAGAACGCTATTGCCGCTATCAGAAAAGAACGGGGACTAACGCAGGCGCAATTCGCAGAGGTCGTGGGTACATCGACAACGCACGTCTCTCGTATCGAAACCGGGGAGTCTTCTCTCACACAAGCTATGATGACCAAGATAGCGTTAGCATTGGATATCGAACCACAGGACTTGTTTATCACCTCGCCAAACGAGGGGGAGATTAATCTGGAAATCTTACATCATGTAGTACGCCAACTAGATGAATGGCTTGAGGAGAAGGGTTTCAGGATTAGTGCGGAAGATCGAGCCGATCTAACAATCGAGCTTTATCGATTAGAAGCCGAACATATCAAGGCGGCTGAGCTTGCACCCGAAGATGTCAAAGTATCGAAATATGAGAACTTATTGAAGCGGTCTTTGAAATAGTTTTAAGAGAAGTGTTGAAATCGGATTATGCTGTACTAAATGTAATCATGCACGGCGACGTGCACTCACAAAATACTCAAAATACCCTTACATATACACCAACACTACTCCTTAAAACTTCATTCAAACAGTCGCGTTGAGCAACTGGTTTTCCGTTAGGGAACCACTTTGCTTGTTTTAACTGTTTCTGAGTAGTGGACACGTGTGGGTATCTCCTCCGGTTCAATACAGGAAGCTAAGTTCATTTCCTAATAAACTGGAATATAATATGACTAACCCTATCGGCCACGAAGCAGCCACAAAACAGCTTCAAACCAACCTCGCTCAATCTGGTCTTGTCACCAAGAAGCTCCAGAAGAAATTTGCTGAGTATTCTGATCTGTACAGCGTAATTGAGCGTGACCACATTAAGCTGGTGGATATCAATAAACCTAGTCCCCACCAATTTCGTTGGGACCCAGATGGGCATACTGCAACAAATATAATCATCGACAAGTCGGGATATTTTGGTCCGAAACGGCTGATCGAAGTAGAAGTGGGTGCCCATGATGAGTATCGTTTTGAATTTGACATCCAAAAAGTACACGTTCTGAATTCAGTGCAAGACGACTGTTTCGAAGCAGTTCGCCGGGAAAAAGAGTTGGAACACCTGACAATTCAATTGTGTCAGGGAAGTAACCTTTCCTATAGCCAATTGGAAAGCATTTCCTTGCTCTCAGATTCTCACAACATCTGGGAAGAACGTCCCGAGTTTCAAATCTTCGCTCTCATCCAATATTGGGCATTTTATCATAAAGAAGCAATTGACTGGCTTCATCAGGAAGAAGTGCAGGCCGCTTAATCGCGCCCAATAGTTCCAACTTAAAGAAAGGGTGCTGTGAGAGGCATCCTTTCAATAGGAGATGATTGCCCATGAGCGATACCGAAATTTTATCACCAACCGATAACCTCACTGACCTCGCGTTGCCGCAGACTGACATTACGCCGAGTGAGCAGGCAGCACTAGCTTTGCGTCAGATGGCCCTTCAGTCGAAAACGATCCTGACTATCGATGAGGCAGCGGAAATTCTGCACTGTGCCGTGAGTACGCTACAGACGATGTCTATTGATGAACTGCCCACTTATGAAGGTGCAGGTCGATATACTTATTACCTTAAATCCGATCTTGAAGATTATGTCCGCAAACGCCGCCGCACGGTGAAGCGTGGGTCTGGTCTGGTAAAGCACTTGAATGTCATCGATCACATTCCTTCTGGTGATGTTGATAACCCTGCCTTGGAAGCCCTGAAGCAACTGTAGCGGTGTATGTATGACCAAGAAGACTACAGAATACATACGCGATATTTCCGTTCGGGAAGAACGAGCCAATGGCAAAGCCACTGGTCGATGGGTGCTGAACATCCCACCGAATTTCGATGGTAATTCGAAGCGTAAGAGGAAGCAGTACCCATCCAAGACTGCGGCAAAGAATGCAGCCAAACAATTGGTGAAGCGTAAGCAACTTGTCGATCATAATACAGCAAAGGGTATGACAGGCTTCCGACTGCGGGATGTGTTCGGCATGTGGTTGGACGATGAGAAACTGAAAGTCGCGGCAGGTCATAAACGTAAATCATCACTGCGTACCGATCTAAACGGGCTAACTCATATCATGAATGAGATGGGTGAGGTTGATATCGGGATTATCGACGAGAACCATGTGATGGAATATCAAGCTGCACGTCGTAAGGATCAAGTTAAACCAGTAACAATCAACACTGAAACTCGTAAGCTCAAAGCTTTGATGAACTGGTGCTTCGATAAGCGTCTCATCGATAGGCCGTTGAAGTTCAGATCGCTGCGGGAATTCAAGGTCCAGACCGAAGTGCCAACTTTGGAGGAGATGGTCAAAATCCTTGACGAGCTTCCGTTTAAAATTCGAGTGCTTATGCGGTTGATGATCGAAACGGGTCTTCGAAAATCTGAAGCCTATGGATTACGGTGGGAGCAAGTTGATTTCAGCAATAATCGCATTCGCATTTGTGAAACAGAGACATTCGACCCCAAGGGCGAGACATCAGTCCGTGATTTGATCATGGGCGAGGGACTGAAACAGGACCTGATTAAACTTCGCACCGAACTCGAGGAAAGTGACTGGGTGTTCCCCAGTGACAAGAATCCCTGCAAGCATATCGATAATTGTCGTAAGTCACTCCAGTCAGCCATCGTAAGGTCTGGTGTGGAGCGTTTTGGCAAGCCAATGAAGTTCACTCCCAAATATGGCCGTAAGGCGTTTTCGAGCTATCAATGGATCAATGGTACACCATTGGAACTGATCAAGAAGATGATGGGGCATTCGCCGAGTTCACGGGTGACGTTGGACCACTACATCCACATGCCAGATGAGGCTATGAAGGATCGGGTTATCGAGATGCCGTTGTAGTTGTGCGTTATTTCATACGGAATTGGTTTCTTAGAGCTAACAGAATAAAAAACAAAAGAATTGGCCCAATTACCATCTGACAACCGGCTGTAAATTCGGCGAATGGCACGCTATCTAAACTCGATATTTCATCGGTCAACAAAGTGCGCCCAATCCCCAAAAACGAAAACAAATTTGAAAAGCTCAGTGCCATCATATCGAAATCGCAACGGAGCGGTTTATCGGGTGTAAAGCTTCCTTCCCTACACACATATATGCTGAAATAAACTACCCCTAGTAACCAAATTAGTGCCATGCCCAATGCCGGGCGTAAATATGACCACCCATAATCAGAAAGAACACCATACATATATAATGGGATGGTACGGCCAAGGCTGTCAGACTTTCGTCTAACTGCCATTTCTAGTTTCATAAAAAGGTATTCTTGATCGAGCTTTCCTTGGGTTACCATAATTTTTCTCAGGCACTCATAAGCTCTAATCGAAACTCCGCCAGCTTCACCAGTAATTTTTGGATCGGCGTTCGGCCAAACGGCACCAGAAAAATTTGTGTCTTCGTGAATGGATGTTGAGTAGAATGTTGGTACATAGGATAGAAATTGAGCGTTTTCGAAGCTTGTGGTGTTGCTGAATGTAGAGTTTATAAATGAAGGTATTTCAAAGCGGGCGTCTTCGAATGTTGCGGTACCTTGGAATGTGCAATTGTTAAATCCTACCATGCCGAAATCGGATTCCCCGAAATGAGCATCGTCTGAAAACACTACATTCTTAAAATCTCCAAATTCAATTGTTGAATCGAAACAACTAAATTCCTTTATGAAGTTGCAGTCTTTGATTTCTAAGCTATGCATGACGTGTATGCCTGACAAATCGGTATCATTCTCAAATTCGCAATTATTGAATTCAAGATTGAAGAATATCATCCCACCTAAGCATAGACCGTGGTCAAATTGGATATCTTTGAATGATATGTTCTTGAAGTCTAAAGGCAGTGTCCACCGACCGTCTTGGTGTATTCTTTTTGCTATAACCTTTAGTGTCTCTGAAGGTAATTCTGGGATGCTATCTGGTTTTAAGTCAGTTGTCCGATATAGTAATGCCTTGTCATCTTCGCTAAGGCTTTCGGTGAAGCAAGCGTTCCACATTTGGATTTGATTTTTTTGGCATCGTTCATCATAGCCATTAAGGTCATCACATTCAACTAATTCAGCAAAAATTTCAAACAGCAGAAGCCATTCGTTTGCGATGTGACTTGTATCAGGATATTCTTCTTTCATGGTTTCCATAGATTGTGCTGCATGCAATAAATATATCATTAGTAGAGGACGAAGAAATATTGGTAAAGCCTGAAAAGCAGATTGTTGGCATAACGCGAAGTCGCAACAGCAAGCTATCATCTGATTCAAATAGAGAAGACCTGATTTGCCTCGAAGGTGAAGTTTGTTTCGATTATTGGAGTTGGGAGAATAGGTTCTGGGCTTTTAAGGCTTGTCTTCCGGGAGGCATGATCGTTCTATTTGATGATGTGAAATTAAGCAGACTTGAGCGATATCAATTAGAACAAAGGAATGTTGCGATCGTTACAGAGGCTGTTGATTGAAGTTGTGACTTGCGTATCAGACCCATATATAAACTTAAAAACCGCTCAACATTTGGCAATATTTGGCAGTGCCAAACTTGAGGTAAAAGTGTCCCGCCCGTAGGGCGTTGATTTTATTGAGAAAATTGGAGCGGGCGAAGCGATTCGAACGCTCGACCCTAACCTTGGCAAGGTTATGCTCTACCCCTGAGCTACGCCCGCTCATCATCATATTCTGAGGTGTTATGAATATGACTGTCAGTGAAGACCTGCGCTATATGACGCAAGATGAAATGAATTGCAACAACAAAATGCCAAGAATTTTGCGGAAAATGAAGATTTCCGATTTTGTTGAATTTTAACACCTCATGTTCTGATTTAATCTTGTCCTTTTTAACTCTGAATTTTGTGAATGGAGCAACTGTTCAAGGCAAGTAGGTTTGCATATTGAGTAATAACTTGTATATATGAATACATCATTTTTATTTTGATGCATTGAACCTTGAAATTATGAGTTAGCTGATGCCGCGCCCTAAAAAGTCTGACGAAAAGACAGATCTTTCGAATTTGTTTGAAAAAGCTCAGATTGATCGCTCACGTGCAATCGGTGATCAGGTTTATCAGCTGATGCGATTGTTTATCATTTTGGACCAGTTGAAACCAGGTGTCCAGATTAATGAGCAAGATATCGGCCAATGGTTGGGCGTTAGCCGCACTCCGGTTCGTGAAGCCTATCAACGTTTAATGCGAGATGGCTTGGTGATTACCCAGCCCAAGGTTGGTTCTGTTGTATCTAAAATTGACAATGATCGGATTAATGAAGGCATTATCATCCGCCGCGCACTTGAGCGGGAAGTGGTTTGTCTTATTTGCGAAAATGGCGCTAATCTTGATAAGTTTTCAGCCAATATTGCCTTGCAACAGGTTGCTATTTCTCAATCGGATCATGTTGAATTTTTTAAGCAGGACGAAGCATTTCATCTTATGCTGGCTGAACTTGCAGGGATCCCTGCAGCTTGGCGGTTGGCGCAATCGGTTAAAGCGCATATCGATCGCGCGCGCATTCGCATTACCAGTCATTTGCCGGATCGTATGGATCAGGCCTTTGATGAGCATTTAAAAATTCTAAAAGCACTTGAACAAAAAGATGCTGATACTGCATCTCAACTGATCAGCAGACACATCGAAATGATCTTTGTTGATATGGATAAGTTTACTTCTGAAAATTCTGCATCATGACTTTACTCAATCGAGATTTTAACGCTCCTACGGGCGCACCTTCATTAAATTACCAGCCAGAAGATCATGGTATTGGGATTGTTCATTTTGGGCCTGGTGCTTTTCATCGCGCTCACCAAGCCTATTATACGAACAAGGTATTGTCAGAGTTTGGTGGTGATTGGCGTATTTTAGCAGTGAGCTTAAAAAGTACGAAAACGGTGGATGATCTTAACGCGCAGGACGGGCGATATTCGCTTTTAATCAAATCAAATGACGGTGAAAATCATCTCAATGTTATCGGTGCAATTGCGCACGCGGAAGCGGCTGTGCGATCAACTGATCATGTGTTTAAAACGCTATCTTCGCCAAATACACATATATTAAGTTTGACTGTAACAGAAAAAGCTTACGGGGTTGATCGTCAATCAGGGCAAGTTGATCATACTCATTCAGATATTGTCCATGACCTTGAAAAACCTGATGAACCCATTGGCGTGATTGGAATGATTGTTAAAGGTTTGTCATTGCGTATGAAATTAGGTCTTTTGCCATATACCGTTTTGTGCTGCGATAATCTGCCAAATAATGGTGATCTGGTGCGCAGTGGCGTTTTAGATTTTGCCAAGCGTGTTGATGGCAAGTTGTTTGAGTGGATATCAGCGCATGGGTGTTTTCCCAATACAATGGTGGACCGGATAACACCTGCGGCAACACAAAATGTGCTTAACTCTGCGTCTGGGATTTTAGGTGTGCAGGATAAGCTTGCGATTGAAACGGAGCCGTTTTCTCAATGGGTCATTGAGGATAATTTTTGTGGTCCGCGTCCCCAATGGGAAAATGTTGGCGCGCTCATTGTTGATGATGTTACACCTTTTGAGCATATGAAGCTTCGCATGCTCAATGGTGCACATTCCCTCATCGCATATCTAGGTCATATCCATGAGTGTCGATATGTCCGCGATGGCATGGCTAACCCCTATATCAGTAAGCTTGTTCGTAGGCATTTTAGCGCTGCATCTCAAACGCTTGCGCCACTAGCAAATGTCAATTTTGCAGAATATGCAGATCAGCTTGCGGAGCGGTTTGAAAACCCCAATATTGCGCATGAAACCTATCAGATTGCGATGGATGGGACGCAAAAGTTGCCACAACGGATTTTTGCACCAGCATTAGATGCGCTCAAAGCAAATCAACCGCTAGATAGCTTTGCATTGGCCACTGCTGCATGGATGCAATATTGTTTTGTTGGTATAACGGGAAGCAACGCAAATAGTGTTGAACCATTTTCGTTGCGTGATCCACGGGAAGATGAGATCAAAAAAGCTCTTTTTGGCGCCAAAGCAAATGCGCATGATATTTTTGCAAGGTTAATTGGCTTGCCGGATTTTCTACCCGAAGAGCTGTTGAGCAGTGATGTCTGGCAAGATCTTGTAATAGCAAATTTAAGCCACCTGTTGGCGGGTGAATTGGATGCAATTGCAGCAAATGCTGGCAGTTGATAACGACAAAATTTAAGAACGATTTGGAAGAATTTTTATGAAAATTGCATGTGTAGGCGAAGCAATGATTGAATTATCTGTTGACCCATCTGGCCGTAATGCGGCTGTGGGATATGCAGGAGATACACTCAACACCGCTATATATTTACGCCGTAACTTGTCATCAGATGGTCAAGTGTATTTCACCAGCGCATTGGGCCAGGACCAGTTTTCAGATTGGATGCTCAATTATATCAAAGCTGAGGATGTCGATTGCGCCACAATATTGCGGCACGATAGTTTGCTGCCTGGGATTTATTCGATTTCAAAAAATGAAGAGGGCGATCGTACGTTTACTTATTGGCGTGAAAATTCTGCTGCGCGGACGCTCTTCAAAACAGCTTCGGGCACAATAGACTTTGAAATTCTTGCAACTATGGACGTTGTTTACTTTAGTGCAATCACCTTGGCTATCTTGCCCCAGGAGGTGGTGCAGGCATTGTTTAAATGGCTTGAGCAATATCGCGAAAAGGGAGGCAGGGTAGCTTTTGATTCAAATTACCGTCCACGTTTGTGGCAAAGTCGCGAACAGGCATTGGAAACAGTTGAGCAGGCCTGGCGTTTAACAGATATCGCAGTGCCTTCGATTGATGACGAGATGGAGTTGTTCCAAGATGAAAGTGAGAGCGCTCTTATAGAAAGGTTTCAGTCGTATAATATACAAGATGTTGTTATCAAGCGTGGTGAGCGTGGACCCATTGCACTCATCAATGGTGAGTTAAAGGAATTTGATATAGAATTTCCACCAGCAAGCGTGGTTGTTGATACAACCGCAGCGGGGGACAGTTTTAATGGTGGCTTCTTTGCAAGCTTCCTTGCTGGTGGTTCTATTGAAGATTCGATGCTTTGTGGACATAATATGGCGATGAAAGTGATTGCGCATCAGGGCGCAATCATTGATAAATCACATATGTGATTGTGAAAGCGAGTTGGAAAATTGACCGAAGTAAAATCAAAGCAAGATTTGTTTAATGCGCTGGACGCATTAGAAATTGAATATAAGAATTTTGACCACGAGCCGGTTTTTACCGTTGAAGAATCAACATCGCTTCGAGATGATATTCCCGGTGGTCATACTAAAAACCTTTTTCTGAAAGACAAGAAGAGCAATTACTTCCTTGTTACACTGGAAGAAAGTGCTGTGGTTGATTTAAAGGTCATTCACACTTTGATTGGGGCAAAGGGGCGTGTATCGTTTGGCAAACCTGATAAGCTGATGGAATATTTAGGTGTGGCACCTGGTTCAGTCACCGCATTATCTGTCATTAATGATAATGAGGCAAATGTAACAATGGTGCTTGATGCGCCGTTGTTGGAGAATGATATTATCAATTGTCACCCGCTTTTAAACGATGCGACAACGTCAATATCGCGTGAAGATCTGATAAAATTTGCAAAACATTTTGGCCATGACCCTTTAATTATAAAAGTTTCGCAATAAATCTATAAAAGACGAATAATCAGTGAGATTCATTGATTGAGATAAAATGCTTTGCCGCAAATAGACTGGAATATAAAATGACTGATGATGATAATCCTTACGCTTATGGTTCTGGCGCACAATATCAGGGATCAGCATCATATGGTGCAACTATAATGACGGGCGGAGCAACTGTCCCTCCGATGGCTGCGGCACGAGTTGCGCAAGCGCCCGGCGAAATTATCAAAGACACAACGCTTAATGATTTTAAGGTTGATGTGATTGACCAGTCTGAACATCAGCCAGTGATTGTTGATTTTTGGGCACCCTGGTGTGGACCGTGCAAGCAGCTAACACCCATTATAGAAAAGGCGGTTCAAGAGGCCGGTGGAGCAGTTAAACTTGTTAAAATGGATATTGAGAAATATCCAGATATTGCCAATCAAATGGGGGTTAAATCTATCCCAGCTGTTGTAGCGTTTTCTAACGGTCAGCCGGTTGACGGGTTTATGGGTGTTCAGCCTGAAGCGCAGATCAAAGAGTTTATTGCGAAATTATCGGCGACCTCACCACAAGGTGGTATGCAAGATCAGATTGATCAAGTGCTCGATGCTGGTGATTTAGCGCTTGAACAAGGTGATTTTGAACAAGCAGCGCAAGCTTTTTCCATGGTTATGCAACATGACAAGGGAAATAAGCGTGCTGTTGCTGGTATCGTGGATTGCATGTTGAAAACAGGCAGGGTTGATCAAGCTGCCGCGCTTTTGGAAAAATTACCGGAAGAAGATAAATCCGCGGTTGAAATTTCCGGTGCGATCAAGCGCGTGGAAATGGCCCAAGAGGTTGCCAAGCTTGGCGATCCAAATGCGCTGCAAGCGCGTATAGATAGTGATGAAAATGATCACGAAGCTCGAGCGGACTTAGCAAAGATTTTTGCAGCTCAAGGACAGCGCGATGATGCGATTGATGCGTTGATTACGATCATGCGCAAAGATCGTGAATGGCAAGAAGATGGCGCTCGTAAAATGCTGTTGGATTTCTTTGAAGCGTGGGGTCCTGCTGATCCTGCAAGTTCTGCAGGTCGCCGCAAGCTATCGTCTATTTTGTTTTCGTAAAATAAATAGGTGACGCATATTGTGTTACCTTCGTAACAGCCTATCATAATGGGTAGTTGTTAGTGCGAAAGGCGTAAGATATGCAAGTTGGAAATATGCACTATTTGAAGGAAAGTGACCTGCCAAAAGAGGTAAGGTTGTTTCCGTTAGAAGGTGCTTTGTTGCTGCCTGGCAGCATCATGCCGCTGAATATATTTGAGCCTCGATATTTGGAATTGTTCGATGATGCCATGTCCAATGATCGTATCGTTGCTATGGTTCAGCCGAATTTTTTAAACAAAGCAAATACACCGGTTGACGATCTTTGTAGCGTTGGTACGCTCGGTAGGATCATTTCAATCGCAGAGTCTGGTGATGGTCGATATCTCATTTCACTGGGTGGGGTGTGCCGCTTTAGATTAAAAGAAGAGTTAAGCGTTAAAACGCCTTACCGTATTGCTAAAATTACGCCTTTTATGACGGATATTGAAGAGAAAGACTTTGAGATGCCGGAAGCGAAGGTAGAGTTGCTTCAACATATGAGAAAATATGTTGATGATAACAATATTGAGGTTGATTACGAAGATATTGAGCAGTTGCAAGTATCAGATCTTGTGAATTTATTGTCTGGTTTACTCCCCTTTGATCAAGCCGAGAAGCAAGCTCTTTTGGAAGCTGATTTTGAGGTGCGCGTGCAAACGCTTATAGCGCTTTTAGAAATGGGCTTTTCAAGTGGTGTGTCAGATTCAAAACAAACAGTTCAGTAGTATTTGCATATGAATGATAAGAAAAACAAACAACCTGATATTGATCCGTATTTATTGCAGTTGCTTGTGTGTCCTCTAACCAAAGGCACATTATCATACGACAAGCAAGCATCTGAGCTGATTTCAGAAAAAGCAAAGCTTGCATATCCAGTTCGCGATAATATCCCGATCATGCTGGTTTCAGAAGCGCGGCAGCTATAGCTACGCTTAGATTAAATCATCATACCTTTGAGTAATTTTGGACCTGCTTGCTGTTGTAATCCAGCAGCTTGTTCAATGAAGTAGTTTTTAAGTTTTGGCATGCGGTCGACCAAGCCAAGCCCTAAATCTCGCAGGTGTCTGATCGGTGCAATATCGTTTGAGAACAATCTGTTTAATACATCGGTCGTTACGCCCATCTGCACAGTGTCAAATCGGCGCCACATTTGATAGCGCTCCAGCGCACTCTTAGAGCCGTAATCCAGCCCTAAACGATCCGCATCCACGATTGTTTCAGCCAAGGCGGCTGCACCTTTAAAGCCTAAGTTTAAACCTTGGCCTGCAATGGGGTGAATGCCGTGGGCGGCATCGCCTACCAAAGCTAATCGATTTTGAACGTAATCACGAGCCAATGTTAAACCAAGTGGGAAGGCCTTGCGCCCACCTTCTAATTGTATTTCGCCAAGTTTATGCCCAAAGCGTCGTTCCAACTCCATTTCGAAAACCAGATCATCGCTTTCAATGAGCTTATTGGCAGCATCTGTTTTTTCTGTCCAAACAAGAGAAGAGCGATTGCCAGTTAATGGTAGGATTGCAAATGGGCCACTTGGCAAGAAGTGTTCTTCTGCCATGCCGTGATGTTCTCGCTCATGGGCTACTGTAGTGACAATGCCGGATTGTCCATACTGCCAACGCATTGTTTTAATGCCAGCCATCTTGCGTATGCGAGAGTTCACTCCATCCGCTGCGATGAGCAGTTTTGCTTCAATAATATCGCCATTGGCGAGCGTTATAATTGCTTGTGTTTCGGTTTTGTTAAAATCTGTAACAGGACTGCTTTGCAAGATCTGAATGTTCAATTCATCAGCTTTGCCGCGCAGGGCTTTAACCATTGAAAGGTTGGGGATCATATGCGCAAAGGGTCTGTCACCCTCAACAGCACCATCAAAGTTTAAAAACACCGGTCTGATGGGATCGTTGACTTCAGAATCCGTGACAATCATTTTATTGATTGGCTGCGCGTCGGGTAAAATATCTTGCCACAGGCCAAGCGCTGATAGCATATTTTCTGCAGCAACTGCTATTGCGGAGGCACGGGTATCGTTCTTCCAAACGTCTCTGGGTGCTGCGTCTACAATCGTGATGTTTAAATGAGGAGAGGCGGCCTTGATAGCTACGGCTGTTGCAAGCCCTACATATCCTGCGCCTGCGACAAGAATATCAACCTGCTTATGTTTATCTGACATGGTGTCACTCTCCAAAATCTGACGGCGTAAACGCTTTGCAAATATTGTAAAAACGAATTCAGTTCCGTTTGCAATCTAGGGGTACTATATCGTAAGTCTGTTTAAGTTCGAAATCAATTTGTGGGTTCAAAATGTCGCGTGACCGATCTTCAACAATGAAGAAGTTTCTAAACTGCCTGAATTTAGAAAATCAATCTGAAACCGAATTTTTAGCGCATACGCCAGATTTTGGCTGGCGTCGTATTTTTGGTGGTCAATTAATCGCCCAAGCAATTGTTGCTGCGCAGCGAACAGTTCTAAAAGATAAGAGCATTCATTCGCTTCACTGTTATTTTTTGCGTCCAGGTGATCCAGAAATACCTGTTTTGTATCGTGTGCGGAAAGTGCGCGATGGCGCAAGTTTTAGTATGCGCATGGTTGATGGATATCAAAATGACCGTCAGATTTTTACGCTTCAATGTTCCTTTCATCGGTTTGAAGAGGGGCTGTCGCATCAATCTGATATGCCAAATGTTGCCCAACCTGAAGAGCTTGATCTTCTTGATATGCTGAATAAATCTGCTGATCAGGTCATCCGACCACTCAAGGCTTACATCGACAAAGAGCGACCATTTGAGTTTCGGCCTGTTTCGGTTGATCGGTACTTAAATGACGGTGCGCTGGAACCGCATCAATCAGTTTGGTTAAATCTTGTGGGTGCTGTTAGCGAAGATGATCACGCTGAGTATGACGTTGCTATGCTTGCGTATATTTCTGATGCGCTACTCATCGATACAGCTTTATTTCCCCATTCAACCAACATTTTTGATGGCTCTATTCAAGGTGCAAGTCTTGATCATGCGCTTTGGTTCCATAGACCGTTTAAGCTTGATGATTGGGTGCTCTATCATATGGACAGTCCGAGTGCAGCGGGTTCACGCGGGCTTGCACGCGGACAGATTTACTCCAAAAAGGGTGAGCTTTTGGTGTCTGTTATGCAGGAAGGTTTGATTCGTAAACGTGCAAATGCTCGTTAATTGGTCAGTTATTTTATTTTGCTTAAATTTTAATCATATAATAGGTGCCTATTATTTAGGCGAATACCGTGTTTTCCCTGATAAAACAAAAATTCTCTTTTAAAACCAATTGATTAGTTAAGAAAAAGTAAAGTTGGCACGGCTTTTGATTCTAACTATGTAACTGCGCGGTGATGTTGCCGCGTAGGTCGTTAGATGCAGTTTCATTACTGCGAGTAATCAAAGGACGGGAAACGAGATGAAAATCGTTATGGCCATTATTAAGCCGTTTAAGTTGGATGAAGTGCGTGAAGCACTCACCTCAATCGGTATTCAGGGGTTAACAGTGACGGAAGTAAAGGGTTACGGACGTCAAAAAGGGCACACCGAAATCTATCGCGGCACAGAATATGCTGTGAGTTTCTTGCCGAAACTAAAAATTGAAATCGCGGTCGCAGCAGATGCTGTTGATGGCGCAATTGAAGCTATCTCATCTGCTGCCAAAACTGGCCAGATCGGCGATGGTAAAATCTTCACATATTCAATTGATCACGCAGTGCGCATTCGTACTGGTGAAACAGATGCAGAAGCCCTTTAAGGCGCCTCAGGAGTTTATGATTATGAAATCAATTAGTAAAAAATCGCTATTTGCGATGACATTGGCGGGGTTGGCTGTGAGTTCAGCTCCTGCGCTTGCTCAAGATACAGCGGCAAGTCCATCAGCTGAAACAGCTTATATCTTCAACACATTGCTATTCCTTATCGGCGGCTTTCTAGTTATGTTCATGGCAGCTGGTTTTGCTATGCTGGAAGCTGGCTTGGTACGTTCTAAAAACGTTTCAATGCAGTGTTTGAAAAACATCGCTCTTTACTCAATTGCCGGCATCATGTTCTGGGCAATTGGTTACAACCTTATGTATGCTGGTGTTGACGGTGGTTATGTCGGTTCCATCGGTTGGGGTTATGGTTTTGACGCTGTCGGCGCTGACGCATTGGATACAGGTTATTCAACAGCATCTGATTGGTTCTTCCAAATGGTGTTTGTTGCAACAACTGCTTCAATTGTTTCAGGTACAGTTGCAGAACGTATCAAAGTTTGGCCTTTCCTAATCTTCACTGCTGTTCTTACTGGTATTCTTTATCCGATTACTGGTGCATGGACATGGGGTGGCGGCTGGTTGAGCGAAGCTGGTTTCTCTGATTTCGCCGGTTCAACAATCGTTCACTCAGTTGGTGGTTGGGCTGCTCTAACAGGCGCTATCATCCTTGGTGCTCGTAAAGGTAAATATGTTGATGGTCGTACAGTTCCAATGCCTGGTTCAAACATTGCGCTTGCAACATTGGGTACGTTCATTCTTTGGCTCGGTTGGTTCGGCTTTAACGGTGCGTCTCAGCTTGCTATGGGTACAATCGGTGATGCTTCTGACGTTTCTCGTATCTTTGCAAACACAAACCTAGCTGCTGCTGGTGGTGTTGTCGCAGCGGTTATTTTGACACAAATCATGTACAAGAAAATCGACGTAACAATGGCTCTTAACGGTGCACTTGCTGGTCTTGTTTCAATCACTGCTGAGCCTTTGGCTCCTTCAGGCGGCGCATCTATCCTTATCGGTGCTGTTGGAGGTGTGATCGTAGTATTCGCGGTTCCAATGCTTGATAAATTCAAAATCGATGATGTTGTTGGTGCGATCCCAGTTCACCTATTTGCTGGTATCTGGGGAACAATCGTAGTTCCTGTAACAAACTCTGATGCAAACTTCGGTTCACAGATCCTTGGTATCGTTGCAATGGGTGCGTTCACTATCGTTACATCAGCAATCGTCTGGTATGCATTGAAAGTCACAATCGGCCTTCGTGCTTCAGAAGAAGATGAAATGATGGGTATGGATAAAGCTGAAGTTGGTATTGAAGCTTACCCAGAATTTAGCAAAGGCTAATTCGCCAATCGAAAGTAGGTTTGCTGTCCCTCCTCCTCCCTTTTCCAAAACAGCAAGTCTACGATCAAAAAAGAAGGGCTCGATTTTCATCGGGCCCTTTTTTGTTGCGTTGATCATTCTAAATCAAATGAACTATGATTTTATTCGCCAATTGCCTGCGCGTCCGCCAACCAAAAGCCAGTAGATAAATCCACCCGCCATTGCACTTACGATATAAGCGAGAGCATCGTTTTGTGCTGAAATAGCTGCAAATGGAGAGAATAAAATCGCTATTGTGATAAGGCCGGATGTCACTAAGTAGTAAAGCCAGTCTTTTATTGATTTGAGTTCAAAAATAAAAATGACAATAAAAGCTGGGACCCAGGCTAAGTTCGCGAACTGAAATGTTAATGTGCCGATTGTTAGAATGAGGGCCAAATAAACTTCAAAATCGTGATAGATCTCAAAATCTTGTAACGTGATGAGGCCTGATAAGAATGCAAAGATAAGTGCTGCTGTTATACAAGCAACAAAATAGCCGAAGACAATGCCCATAAATCGAATTATTAGGCGAACCAATTGTGTCATTTAGATAACCCTTGGGTATTTAGCTTTCACCGTGGCCGGCAATCATACTTGTCATCAGTTGTGATTCTAAAGCTAAGCGCTCACTTTTTCTCAAACGTTCAGATTCTGATTTTAGCTGACCGCACGCTGCCAAAATATCGCGCCCACGCGGGGTGCGAATTGGAGATGCATATCCTGCTTGGTTGATGAAATCGGCGAACTTTTCAATTTGTTCCCAGTCAGAACATTCATATTCTGAACCTGGCCAAGGATTGAACGGTATCAGATTGATCTTAGCCGGAATGTTTTTAAGTAAGATCACCAATTCTTTGGCATCTTGTAGGCTATCGTTCACACCTTTAAGCATTACATATTCAAAGGTGATGCGGCGGGCATTGTTAGCGCCTTTATAATTTCGGCAAGCGTCCAATAATTCTTCTAGTGGGTACTTTTTATTAATTGGCACCAAGACATCGCGTAAATCATCGCGCGTTGCGTGAAGTGAGATTGCAAGCATCACGCCAATCTCTTCACCCGTTTTATAAATTTCCGGAACTACGCCAGAAGTTGATAGGGTCACGCGTCGGCGAGACAATGCAATGCCATCGCCATCAATTGCAATGAGAAGCGCCTTTTTAACGTTTTCAAAATTATAAAGCGGTTCACCCATGCCCATCATGACAATGTTGGAAACTTTACGATCACTTGATGGAATGATCCCGCCTGTTGGCGTATCTTTGTTTGGAAAATCTCCCAAGCGGTCTCGTGCGACCAGAAGCTGAGCTAAGATTTCGCCAGAGGTAAGGTTACGCACCAATTTTTGTGTGCCAGTATGGCAAAATGTACATGTTAGTGTGCAGCCAACTTGGCTTGAAATACACAATGTACCGCGGTCATCTTCGGGAATATAAACAGTTTCAACTTCAACAGGTTTACCTGCTCCACCTGATGGAAAGCGCATGAGCCATTTACGCGTGCCATCGTTTGAAATTTGCTCTTCGATGATTTCTGGTCTGGAAATATCAAAGTTGTCATCAAGTGTTTGTCGTAGGTCTTTTGAGACATTGTGCATATCTGCAAAGTCTGAAACACCGCGCACATAGAACCAATGCCAAAGTTGGCTTGCGCGCATTTTTAGCTGTTTTTCTGCAATGCCAACGGATCTAAGTTCGTCAATTAACTCAGATTTAGGAAGGCCAATCAGATGCTTTTTGCTGGTTGAACTTGTCTTTAAGCGGTTGTCGACTTCAGTTCGGACGTCTTTATCGGTCAAATCAATGGAAATAGCCATTGTTGTCTATGCCTTTGTAATTTCATGGTTGGTGCTCAGATAACATCAAATTGCAGAACCGTCACGATATATTCTCAAAACCAATAAAAACACCATAGCAGCAAAAAGGCCGGTAACCCGGCCTTGTTGAATTTTCAGCAGTGTTTATTGTGCGCTTAACTGCAGCTTGAAATGTTTTTCAATGCAGCCGTTATGCCTGATAGTGAAAAGCTGTAGTCGCGATTATTGCCATTTCTTGATGACACGACTTGCACTGTAGCTGAACTTCCCGCACGCAAAGCTGCAACAAATGCAGGCCCTTCGGCAGCGTTTTCAATGTGAGCAACCTTACCACGTGAAATGAACTGGAAGTTTTTGTCGCCAACTTGGACTTTAACTTTAGAATCTTGACGAAGCTTGTAGCTCATCATGACCTGCGGTTCGTAAACCACGTTTTGTCCTACACGTTGTGCAACTAACAAGTAGTTTTGCCCGTGGGATAATGTGCGGCCATCTTCAGAGAGTGGCGCTGCTGTTTTATGCGGTGATAAAACGTAACACACTTTTCCATTTGCTGATTGATAGGAATAAGCACCCCAGGCGTTGAACTCTTGTATGAGTGCCGGCGTTTGTGCATTTGCGATCATTGGGCTCATACATGCAAACATAGCACCTAGAGCCAACGTAATTTTCATTTTTTTACTAACCATAGCGATGATCTCTTTCGTCAAAAACATTGTCATCCCCCTCACTTTGTATACCCTTGGCGCCGGATCGGCAGTGTCGACTAAAACCGTTCTGTCGCCTTGTCCCATTTTGCAACAATTGTAGTTACCAAACCGTCAACAAGTAACAAACAATTCGAATTTCGAGATTTTTTTTCGATTAACTAGTGATTTCAGCCCATTAGCCCTTTTATTATGAATAAATTTCGGCAATAGTTTGGCAGTAATGTTCGCATCAATACTAAAAGTCGAAACTGCGGTCGATTTTGGTGGGGGCAAATAAGAATAAAAAAGGAATATTATGAATGGGGCGTGATCAGCATGGTCACTTTGCGAAGCTGTCCAATGCAGTAGCGGTTAATCGTGATCAAAAGGCATTTGCGGAACTTTTTGATTATTTTTCACCTCGAATTAAATCATATTTTATCCAGCTTGGGGCAGTTCCCGAGCATGCTGAGGATATGTCACAAGATGTAATGTCTGCTTTATGGCACAAAGCACATCTGTTTGATCCTTCAAAATCATCGTTGTCTACATGGTTATTCCGTGTTGCGAGAAACCGCAGGATTGACTTGCTGCGCCGTGATCGTTCTGCATTGATTGATGTTAATGATCCGATTTTTGTGCCGCCGGAGCCAATTTCACCTGACGATTATGTCGAGGAAGAAGAACGCGATGAACATGTTCGCCGCGCACTTTCATTGCTTCAGGATAAGCACGCAGATATTATTCGTATGTCATTCTTCCTAGGGCTTTCGCATAGTCAAATTGCAGAAAAGTCAGGGTTGCCGCTTGGGACAGTTAAGTCTCGAATACGTGTTGCGTTTCAAAAGCTTAGGGAAACATTGGAGGGTGAAATTGGCCCTCCTGATGATCTGTAATTAGCAATGCTAAACATCTTTGATGTCGCTTTTTAGGTCTTTTAAAGCTTGGCGCGCAGCATCGCGCTGTTCAACAGTCATGTGCTTTTTTAACGTTGTTATTGCGACCGTTAAAACTGCAACATCATCTCCAAAGCCAATCATTGCAATAAAGTCTGGAATGAGATCTGTGGGCAGAACAAAATATGCAAGTGCTGCAAGCAAAACACCGCGCACATGAGTTGGGGTGTTTTTATCCATCGCACAGAAATAGGCGGTGACCACATCTTCTGAAAATGGTAATTGAGCGAGTGCATTTTTTAAAGTCGGCCAAAATTTCCGACGTATCTTTTTCTCTTGCTTTTGCTGCTGCTCAATATCGGCAGGCGACAAAATTGCATTGATTTCGTTTTCGCTGATTGTTTTTTTACCCATGGGTTAGATTTGGGGTACAGTTGTCTAAAATTCAATCTATCAAATTTCATTTCAGATAAAATGAAGGTTTACCTTGCATAGATTGAGCGAAAATTAGCGTGGTTTCGGCATATGAGCGGAAATATAAAATCAGTACTATTTGTGTGTATGGGTAATATTTGCCGATCCCCTATGGTAGAGGGCGTGTTTAAAGCGAAAATTGCAAACTCACATTTGGTTCATCACTTGCAAATTGATTCCGCCGGAACGGGCAGTTGGCACGAAGGTAATTTGCCCGATCCACGTGCGATTAAGACAATGCAACGCCACAACATCGATATTACCGATCAACGTTCTCGTCCGATTAGAAGGTCTGATTACTCTGAATTCGATTTTATTTTCGCAATGGATCATGATAATTTGGATGTATTGATTGCCAATGCCCCGATTGAAGAGCAACATAAAATCCATTTGTTTATGGACTTTGCTTTAGCGCAGGATACCCCAATTCCTGATCCTTATTATGGTGAGGGTGACGGTTTTGAAACAGTTTATCACATGTTGGATAAGGGGTGCTCAGGGCTGTTTGAAAAGCTTGTGGCTAAATGATCTTGATTATTGTTCGCACCCAATAAATAGCGTTCTTCAATAATGTATGGTCCGCCGCCACGTGAATTTTTAGATGACATTACAACAAATTCTTCGACGTTGAATGTTCTTGATTTAAAATTACTTCGCGCATCAAGATAGTCCCGCAACGCATAGTGATTTGTATGCCGGAGTCTGGCGAGCGTAATATGTGGCGTAAACTTTCGCCCATCTGGCATAATGCCTATGCGGCGGCACTGATTATCGATTGAGGCTTGGAGCGAGCTTAGAGTTTCATTTGCTGTGACATTAGCATAAAGCGCACGCGGTTTTTTAGATCCAAAGACATTAATGCCATTTAACTGAAGTTCAAATTCTTGTTTTGAGACATGATCAAATGCGTCTAGCACATCATCTGCTGTTCGTTCGTCGACATCACCGATAAATCTGAGGGTAAGATGATAGTTTTCAACATCAATCCAGCGTGCGCCTTGAAGCCCGCCTCGCAGCAGTGACAAGCTTTGTGCGACATCCTTCGGAATTTCCAATGCTGCAAATAACCTTGGCATGGCAGTACTCCTGATCGAATCATCTATGATGTGACCATGAGATTATGACAAGTTCAAGAACTATCGATGTTTGGGTTTAAACTTAGTTATTCATCCACAAGCTGCGTTTTAAAGAATGGTTCAGCGATAGGAAGGATTTTTTCGACCATCACTGCAATCCCCTCAGGATTTGGATGAATGCCATCTGATATGTTCAGCTCAGGTATGCCTGCAACACCATCTAGGAAAAATGGGTAGAATTCTACTTCGTATTTATTGGCAAGATCTGGATAGATTGTATTAAATTCCTGCTCATAGTCTGAGCCCATATTTGGTGGAGCCAACATGCCCATCAAAAAGACTGTGATGTTACGTTCGCTCAAACGGGCCATCATTTTGTCTAGATTTTCCCGCGTCGTTTCCGCAGGTAAGCCGCGCAGCGCATCATTGGCACCGAGTTCTAAGATCACTACATCTGTACCATCAGGAATAGACCAATCAAGGCGCGCTAGTCCACCTGATGTGGTGTCGCCTGACACCGCAGCATTGGTCATGTTAATTTCTAGCCCGTTTGCACTGAGTGCTTCCTCTAATCTGTTGGGAAAAGCATCCTGACGATCAAGCTGATATCCCGCCATTAGACTGTCTCCAAATGCAACCACTTCAAGAGGTTTTGCAAATGCTGTGGTCATCGCAGCGCATGTCAGGATGAGACAGGCTGATACAATACCAGTAATTGCGCCTGTGAGATCTTTTATTTTCATAGTCCAATACCTATTTGCAAACGTAATGAGCTTTAACAATCGTAAGAATTATACATATAGGAACTAAGAGCCGTGCCGCAAACACTTATCGAATTAAAAAATGCTGATCTGACTTTGGGAAGCGAGGCATCCTCGGTCCATGTGCTTAAAAAAATGAACCTTCAGCTTAATGAAGGTGAGAGTGCCGGTATTGTTGGGCCTTCAGGTTCCGGTAAATCAACCTTGCTAATGGTGCTTGCCGGTTTGGAACGACTTGATAGCGGCGAAGTTCATATTGCAGGTTCGGCAATTCATGAGATGAGCGAAGATGAAGCGGCAGCTTTTCGCGGCCGAAACATTGGTATTGTTTTCCAAAGCTTCCACCTCATTCCAAATATGACAGCACTTGAAAATGTAGCCGTGCCGCTTGAATTGGCGGGTGAGAAAAACGCCTTTGAAAAGGCGAAAGAAGAGCTTGTTGCAGTTGGTCTGGGTGAGCGTTTAACGCATTATCCATCTGAATTATCGGGTGGTGAACAACAACGTGTTGCGATTGCTCGTGCGCTTGCACCTTCGCCGAAGCTGTTAATTGCCGATGAGCCAACAGGTAATCTTGATGGAGATACCGGTCAACAAATCGCAGATCTTTTGTTTCAGAAGCAAAAAGAGCGCGATATGACACTTGTGCTGGTAACGCACGATCCTTCTTTAGCTGATAAGTGTCAGCGAAAGATCGCGGTCCGTTCAGGTGAAATTGAATCTTATTCTGAGGCTGCAGAGTAATGGAAAATTCGTTTCAACAGCTCAGTATAATAGAGAAAACAAAACTCGCGTTGCGATTTGCTGCGCGTGAAATGCGCGGGGGGTTACGAGGGTTTTACATCTTCCTTGCCTGTGTTGCACTTGGAGCTGCAGCAATTTCTGGTGTTAATTCTGTTTCGCGTTCCATCAATCAGTCAATTTCAGCGGAGGGGCAATCCATTTTGGGTGCCGATGTTCGATTTGAGATTGATAATCGGCGTGCAAGTGAGGAAGAAGTTGCCTTTGTTAAAAGTCTTGGCGAAGTGACAATTGGTTCTGGACTGCGTTCTATGGCGCGCAAGCCAGATGGCTCGGACCAAGCTTTGGTTGAACTTCGATCTGTTGATGAGATCTACCCGCTTTTTGGTGAACTGGTAACCGAACCTTCAATGCCAAAAACTGATCTTTTTTCAAAAGAAGGTGATGTTTATGGTGCAATTGTTGCGCCCTTGATGCTTGAGCGACTTAACTTAAGTGTTGGCGATGAGTTATTATTAGGCGATGCTACAGTTCAGATTAGAGCGTCATTAATTGTTGAGCCTGATGCGCTTTCTGAAGGGTTTGGGTTTGCGCCGCGCATGATGATATCCAATGAAGCGTTGGCAAGTGCTGGACTTATCCGCAATGGTAGTTTGGTTGAATATTCTTACCGCATTAATCTAGATGGTGAGCCAACTTTATCCGACTTAAACGATGTCCGCACTTTAGCGCGTGAAACGCACCCTGATGCCGGTTGGTCTGTGCGAACGAGCCGAAATGCAGCGCCTGCATTAACTGCAAATATTGAGCGTTTTTCGCAATTCCTCACCTTGGTGGGTCTGACTGTGCTGGTTGTCGGTGGCGTTGGTGTGGGTAATTCTGTACGCGCATTTTTAGACTCAAAACGCGGAGTGATTGCAACATTTAAGTGTTTGGGTGCGTCATCAAGATTTGTATTTGGAATTTATCTCATGCAAGTGTTCATGATTGCGCTTATCGGTGTTGTGATTGGTATTGCAATCGGAGCAGCGCTTCCATTTATCACAGCATCGCTTTTATCCGCAGCACTTGCGATTGATATTAGTGCCTCTGTCTATCCAAGTGCTTTGCTCTTAGCAGCGATATTTGGTCTTTTGGCTGCTTTGACATTTGCGATATTGCCGCTTGGAAATGCTGGCAGCGTTCCTGCAACAGCCTTATTCCGTCAATGGAATTTAGGGCAATCAGGTTGGCCAAAACCAATTTACAGTCTGCTTGCATTGGCTTTTGCTGTCCTTTTAGCTTGGCTGGTTATTTTTACATCCGACAACGATCAAATTGCGACACTCTTTTTAGGTGCTGTGGCATTTTCCTTCGTTGTATTGCGAATTGTTGCTTGGTTGGTGCAGTGGATTGCGAAACGCAGTCCGCAAGTTCAATCAACTCCGTTGCGCATGGCTATCGGTAATATTCATCGTCCAGGCGCATTAACATCATCTGTTGTGATGTCGTTGGGCCTAGGGCTAACGCTACTTGTGGCATTAGCGCTAATTGATGGAAATTTACGCCGTGAGTTATCCGGTAATTTACCTGAACGCGCACCAAACTTCTTCTTTGTCGATATTCAGTCAAGTGAGATTGAAGGTTTTGAAAAGCTTGTCAACGAGGTTGCACCGGATGGAAAACTGGTGGAAGTGCCTATGTTACGTGGCCGTATTTTAGAATTTAACGGCACTGAACTAAAAGATTTGGATATCCCGCCAGAAGCGCGATGGGTTACACGAGGTGATCGCGGTGTAACATATGCTCAAAATCTACCGGAGAACTCCGTTTTATCTGAAGGTGAGTGGTGGGCGCCAGATCATAGTGGTGAACCATTGGTTTCATTTTCCGCAGAAGAAGCGGGTGAGCTTGGCTTAAAAATCGGTGATACAGTGACCGTTAATGTGCTTGGTCGAACAATGACTGCGCGCATTGCCAATTTTAGATTGGTTGAGTGGGAATCCTTATCGATCAACTTTGTGATGGTTTTCTCACCTAACACATTTGCCGGTGCACCGCATTCATGGCTAGCAACATTGCTTGAAAGTGAGGCAACTGCTGAGCAAGAGGGTGAAATCTTGCGTGCTGTTACACAAGCTTATCCAACAGTGACAACAGTGCGAGTAAAAGATGCGCTTGATATTGCTGAACGCCTCGTTGGACAAATTGCTCTTGCTATTCGTGCAGCGGCGGCTGTTGCACTTGTTGCATCGATTTTGGTGCTTGCAGGTGCGTTGGCGGCGGGTAACCAAACAAGACGCCATGATTCCGTCGTTCTTAAAACTCTGGGTGCAACGCGCCGAACTTTAATTAGAGCGTTTAGCTACGAATATATGATTTTGGGTCTTTCAACGGCGATCTTTGCGCTAATTTCTGGTGCCATTGCATCTTGGTATGTGATTAATCAGATCATGAACCTGCCATATAGTGTGTTGCCAGATGTGGCGATTTCAACTCTCCTAGCCGCATTAATTCTTACTGTTGGCATTGGTCTTGTGGGGACTTGGCGTGTATTGGGGCAAAAAGCAGCACCAATATTGCGTGATTTGTAATAGATGGAGCAGTAATAGGTTTTTACTATTAACCTTGTTTGTTGTTATTATTCGTATTTATGGTAGTAAATACTTGTTGTTTTTGAAAAAACTCCCATATTATGGGTATATATAAATTCACGATGGAGATTGGCTTCATCGTTGGCTATTTTAAAAGAGGAACAAATGGCTGATATTAGAAATTCTCACATGCGTACAGCAACTGCTCGTGAGCAGGATGCAGCTCAGATTGATGCGGGCCTGCGTAGCTATATGTTGAGTGTTTACAACTATATGTCTATCGGGCTTGGTATTACAGGTCTTGCGGCATATGCTACAGCATCTTTTGCTCAATCAAACCAAGCGGTATTTAACGCGCTTTATAACAGCCCACTAAAATGGGTTATTATGTTCGCGCCGTTGGGCTTCGTATTTTTCCTTGGTGCTCGTTTGAATAAAATGAGTGTGTCATCTGCGCAAACAACTTTCTGGGCGTTTGCTGCGATCATGGGTGTTTCGATCTCCTACATCTTCTTGGTGTTTACAGGCGCTTCGATTATCCAGACGTTCTTTGTAACAGCAGCATCATTTGGTGCGTTGTCACTATACGGCTACACAACCAAGAAAGACCTATCTGGTATGGGTTCATTCTTGATCATGGGCGTGTTTGGTTTGATCTTGGCATCTATCGTCAACATCTTCTTGCAATCAAGTGCATTGCAGTTCGCTGTGTCTGTCCTGGGTGTTTTGATCTTCGCGGGTCTAACAGCTTACGACACGCAGCGTATCAAAGAAATGTACTATGATGGCGATGGCGCTGACACAATGAGCCGTAAGGCAATCATGGGTGCGCTTAGCCTTTACCTAAACTTCATCAACATGTTCATGTTCTTGTTGCAATTCCTAGGTAATCGCGAATAGTAATAGATCTATAAAGTTAGTTTTAAAGGCGGCTTTTATGCCGCCTTTTTTATTGGGAATATGAGTATGAGTTTAGTCATTCGTGCAGCAAGCCAAGAAGACCTTGATGCGATTGTAGAGATTTATGAACATAGCGTTGAACATGGCACTGCCACATATGAGTTAACGGTGCCTGACTACGCTGAAATGCAGCGAAGGTTTGAAGCTTTAACCTCGCAAAACTACCCATATTTAGTTGCCCAAGAGGATGGCAAGATCTTAGGTTATGCCTATGCGGGACCTTTTAGACCGCGACCTGCATATCGATGGTCTGTTGAAGATTCCATTTATCTTGCTCCTGACGCGCAAGGCAAAGGGGTTGGTTATCAGTTGCTCGACAGGCTAATAAAAGCATCTGTTGAACGCGGATTTAGGCAAATGATTGCTGTGATTGGGGGTGCAAGTGCTGCATCCATTGCTGTGCATGCAAAAGCTGGTTTTGAGCATTCAGGTGTGATGAAGGCAACCGGTTATAAACACGGTAAATGGCTTGATACCACCATTATGCAGCTGGCGCTTGGAGATGGGCAGGAAACAGATCCTGATCTGCAGACTTATCCCGGAAACCTCTACCAGGACTAATTAATATAGCTTGATCTGTATCAATGCTGGCAATTCTTCTTCGCATATTATGTTGTTATAAATGATGATGTAAGGAGAAAGTCATGTTTGAGAAAGTCCTTGTTGCGTTTGATATTGCTCACCAAGAGCATGGTTTGAAGATTTTAAAACGTGGCCAAGAATTGTGTAATAATGGCGGTGAATTAAAGATCATCTATGTTGGTGAGGAGATCCCCAGTTATATGGATTTTGCGGTTCCGCAAGATGTCATTGATGAGGGTGTCGAAGACACTCGAAAACGCCTTAAAAAGATTGCAACTGATAATGACATCCATGCGGAGATCGTGGTCAAACGTGGTCGCCCTCACGTTAAAATATTGGAATATGCTGAAGAAGCGGGAATTGATCTAATTTTAACCGCATCACACAATCCAGGTATTCAGGATTTTCTGATCGGCTCAACAGCAGCACGCATTGTGCGTCACGCTCAATGTTCGGTTCTTGTTGATCGAGGTGGTGTGCACTAGTTCTACTTATCGCTCTTAACTTTATCGAGCACTTTTAGAACTTGAGGTAGTTCGTGCCCGCGTTTCAAAACAAGACCGCTTGCGTTCACGACGCTATAAGCACCTTGTTTGCGGGCACGCTTTGGTTCCTTCTCAATAGTGAACATCGGTACTTCACTGGCACGTTTATATATTGAGAACACCGCGCGATCTTTCATATGATCAATTGCGTAATCCCGCCAGATCCCTGTGCCGACATGGCGCGAATATATCTGCAATATCCGGTCTAATTCAGTGCGATGAAATGTGACGGGAATAGGGTCTTTTTGTCGTTTATAACTTGCAAGGTCGACAAGAACCTTATTGTCCTGGGATGGTTGTTTGCTGCTTGCCTGATCTGACATTTATATTCCCTTATTGATAAGCTATCTTTGCGTGTGACTTGGCAAAATGCAAGATTAGTCTTTAACAATATTCACTTCTTTTCGAAGCTAAGGACTATCGCTATGCTTGTTTTTTAGCTTAGTTAGTTCATCGATAAATGTTGAGGTTTGTTATTATTATGAGTAACCGTCAGATAGAGATATTTGGTTGGGTTTTGTTTGTGATCTCGGCTTTTGGGTTTATTATGGCCAGTATCGGAGACTTTTGGGCAATGTTTGGGAGTATATTTTTTCTACTCGCCTGTTTTTTGTTTTTATTTACGTATTTCCGCAAAAAATAGCCCATTTACGCTGGTATCCGCAAATTTAAGCCTACGTTAACACACCTCACGACATGTTAAAATTACGTAGGGATACTTTACTGCGCGAACATGTTTTCGCCATCTTTTGGTCAAATCCTCTCCTTATTTGGCGACGATCTTACGCTTGTCATTTAATTAAAAATGTTCCTAAAGTCGGCCAATAGCCCCCCAGCCCACCGACTTTTTTCGATGAACAGGTTCACTAATTGAATGACACCGCCATAAAGGCCGACCTTTCAAGGTCGGTCTTTTTGGTTAGGGCAAAATACAGATTAACCACAATTAGCCTTTGTAGCTTGCTGCGCCCAAGATTGCTGAAGGTGTGCCTTCACTTGCCATTGATTGTAGTAAAATTGCCGCGCCACCTTCTTTGACCTTTTCCATAACAGCCATTGGCAGCTTAATCTCTTGCGCATCGCCATACCACATGCCAATTGTTTCAATGTCTTTGACGGAATGGTGATAGGTAATTTGTTTGCCACGGTTTTCACCGCGTTTGATATCAACGGTATTCTCAGTGTCAAAATATACTGCAACAATGCTGGCTTTGCCTTGACCTTGTCCAATTGTGATGCTGATTTCATCATCTTTAGCGGCAATGGATAGCGGAACAGCTAAACCGCGCTCAGAGCTTTCAAATTTAGATACGCGTGCTTTAATGCCATTGTAATTGCTGCCGACAAGGTGGTCGCGTCCATTGACGATGACTTGAGGTGTGTAAACCCCGCGGCGTTTTAGTGTTTTTGCATAAGCATATTGGCGGTCAGTGGCTTCTTTTGTCGCAAGGGTATCTTCCCAGCCGAGATAATTCCAGTAATCAACATGGTATGATAGGGCGAGCACTTTGCCTTCCTCGATAAGTTTACCAAGCGCTTTGTCTGCAGGTGGGCAGGATGAGCATCCTTGCGATGTAAACAATTCAACAACCCCGATGGGGTTTTGGAGATTATCATCTGCTTTTAAGCTCGATGTCATTGTCAAAGCAATGCTTGCTGCACCTAATAAAGAGAAAAGCTGTTTTTTCATGTTTATACCAATAGTCCTACTCGGTTCATGCAGGTTATCTGCACAAAATACGCCAGTCCCCGACTTGTTTAATCTATAGTCAAAACCTGTTCACGGGTAAAATCACGTTGTGGTGAGTGTTTTCGTGATATGTGGTAAAAAGTCCTAAGTGTTGGATTTTTTCGTTCAAATCTTGATTAAACCTACTTTAGAGATTAAAAACTATATGCAAAGTTTGAATCAGGTCGCGTTTGTAATATAACGATTTATAATGCAACATTGGGTTTCATAATAAATTTCGACTTGTATTAAAAGACTATGTGAGACTATAGCTTGTAACCGACTAAGAGTTTACACCAAGTTGTTGACGGTCAATAGTTGAATAACAATCAGAAGAATAAAGAAGAAAAATAATGACAACTGAGACAAATATGAAGAACAAGAAACCAAACCCAATTGATATTTATGTAGGTGGTCGTATTAAACTACGCCGTAACATGCTTGGCTTAAGCCAAGAAAAATTGGGTGATGCACTGGGTGTAACGTTTCAACAAGTTCAGAAATATGAAAAAGGCACAAATCGTGTAGGTGCAAGTCGCCTTCAAGCGGTTTCTAAAATCCTGCAAACACCTGTAGAATTTTTCTTCGATGGTGCTCCTGAAGTCAGCGGAAGCAGCAAGGGTGCTGAAATCGTTAACTTGGATAATTCGTCTACCAAGCATCTTGAGTTTATTGCTACAACAGAAGGCATTAAACTAAATCGTTCATTCGCTCGCATTAAAAATCCGAAGGTCCGCGCCAAAGCACTTGAACTGATCAAGGCAATGGCTGACGCAGACGACGATAGCTAAGACTGGTGTTCGCTGGGAGTTTCAATAATTCCCAGCTGCTTTAATTCATTAATTTTCATGTTCTCTTTGTGCTCATAAATCGCCATATTGAGAAAATGAACAAGCGCTTCGGTGCCGCTTATTTTCGCGTTTTTTAGAGTTTCCTCTAATAGTAGCTCTAGTTTTCGATCGTGATTTTGCATGTCATATTATTCTTTTATCTAATACTTGGCATTTGTATGGGCAAACCTCAGAGGCAAGCTACTGACCAATACAGTTGCACAAGATAGCTTCAATTTCGCAATTACAATGTAGTATAAATTGCTAGGCAGCTTCAAGTGCATAGTCTGCAATTGAGCGTTTAGGATGTGCGGCTTGATAAAATGGTTGTTTAATCCCCATTTTCATTCGCATTTTCTCCAATACTTGTTTGGAAACTTCAAAAGTGCTGCAACATACTGGATACTTTCCGTAATCAGCTGAACGGCCTAATTCGTTGACTTCAATCCCGGCGCGCCGATAAACGCGCTTCATTTGTGGCTCATAGTTTGAGACCATCGTGTGAATGCCGTGTTTGATGGCAACTTCGCATAAAGCAAGTAAGAGTATGCTAAATGCTTGTCCGGGTTCGATATTAGGATGATCTTTTAGAATAAGCTTCTGGTCAATGCACATACGTGTACCTTCCCAAATTCCCGGTGCCTCAAAACTTGTGAGATCAGGAAATGTGTTGCGGAACACATCATAAAGCAGTGTAGGACCAGTTGTCGGCATAAGACGAACGGCGCCATACAGCTTCATTTTATCGTCGTCACACCAGACTAAATATACAGGATTTGCTTCATCATAAGTATCTTTTTCGATATCGCCACTTACCGGGACATCCCAGTTTAGTTGATCAAAAAATACCTTCTTTCGAAGACGATACATCTGCTGAAGCAATGATTCATACTTGTGGTATTCATGTGCCTGAAGCGTAATGAACATTTTAACCCCCATGATCTTTATATGGAGAATAATGTAATATGCATAATCGTTGTGAAACTCGTACACATGTTCTCGTACAGTTGTGCGGTCTAAATCAGCTAATTATGGGTTGATTAAGCGAAGTTTCGTTGCTTTTGCTACGGCTTGCGCCATTGTTGAGCAATTCAACTTAAACCGAGCGGTGCGCATATAGGTTCGTACAGTGTGCTCGGATACATCTAAAATTATTGCGATATCCTTGTAGTCTTTTCCCATCGCAGTCCAATGTAGTGTTTGAAGCTCTCTGCGACTTAAAACAGGTGCTGGATCAACATCGCCATAAAGCTCGTTTATCGCTTTTTTGTGAAGGGTTTGACTTAGCTCTAGCCAATCTTCCTTAAACTGCTCAACAATACTATCCCAAGCGTCCTCATTTTTATGAGAGTTTAGAGAAAACAGGGCTCTACGACCGACCTTATCTGTAATTGGAATGGAATAACCACCTGCACCTAGTCCATGAGATTGGAATTCGACCAATAATTCAATTGCGTCTTTGTCGGGTTCAATCTCGGACCAGTCAAAGGGGAGTGCTCTTAGCATCCCTTCTTTTAGGACTGGATCAATTTTGACATAATCTTTCAACAGATAGCGAGCCACCCAATCAGATGGGTAAGTTGTGCGAACAAATGGTGCATCGACATTTTGTTCAATCGTAATGGTTTGCGCTAAATGATAGGTGCAATGCCCAACTGGATAATGATCTCGAATGAGATAGAGCGCCTTCTCAACGTCTTTGGCGCCAACGATCGCGTCAAAGGCTTTACCGCGTCGTTTATCGTTCTCATTTGCTTTGTCATCCATAGCTTAGCCCCTGTAACTTTACATAGAGCTCTTAGCAAAATACAATACAAACGTGCAAGTATTGTTGTCGATTTTAAACTTGCAGGTGATCTAGTTTATTGGATTATTCTTGCCCATTGCGCGTGTCATTCCCATGACAATCTGTGACATTTAGAATATCTCATTAAAAAAACCGGAGCATAATAGCCCCGGTTTTTAATCATTGTTGAGATTATTTACGCAGCAAGGTCGCGCAGCACTGTGTGTAAGATGCCGCCATTGTTAATGTAGTCAACCTCATCAAGTGTATCGACACGACAGATCAAAGGAACGTTTTTCACGCTTCCATCTGCATAGCTCACAACAGCTGTTTTCTTCGCGCGTGGCTTGATGTCTGTCAGCCCTTCAATGGTCACTGTTTCATCACCTTGCAGATTTAAGCTTTCCCATGATGTACCTTCTTCTAAGCAGAATGGGATTACGCCCATACCCACCAGATTTGAACGGTGAATGCGCTCAAAACTCTGTGTGATCACTGCACGTACGCCAAGTAGATTTGTTCCTTTTGCTGCCCAATCGCGAGATGAGCCATTGCCGTATTCAACGCCGCCGAAGATAACCAATGGACGCCCTTCTTCTTTATAGCGCATGGCTGCTTCAAAGATTGAAACCTCTTCGGTAGATGGATAGTGAATTGTATATCCACCTTCGCGGCCATTTGGCCCAAGCATATGATTGCGCAAGCGAATATTTGCAAATGTGCCACGCATCATAACTTCATGATTTCCTCGTCGCGTTCCATATTGGTTAAAGTCCGCAACACCAACATTGTTATCCATCAAATATTCACCAGCGGGTGATTGTGCCTTGATGGAGCCAGCGGGGGAGATATGGTCTGTTGTGATTTTATCACCCAACAAACCAAGGACACGAGCATCTTTAATATCTGTTGTGCCGACTGCTTCTTTACCCATTCCAACGAAATATGGTGGGTTTTGGACATAGGTTGAATTGTCGTCCCATGCGTAAGTGTTGCCAGCGGGCACTTTCACAGATTTCCAGTTTTCATCACCATTGAAGACATCCGCATATTTAGCTGCATAGAGCTCGCGGGTGACATATTTCATAATATATTCTTGGATTTCAGTGTTTGAAGGCCAGATGTCTTTTAAAAATACATCATTGCCATCTTTATCCTGACCAAGTGGTTCAACTGTAAGGTCTTTTTGCACAGAGCCTGCCAAAGCATAGGCCACAACCAGCGGCGGTGAGGCGAGATAGTTTGCCTGCACATCTGGTGAGATACGACCCTCAAAATTCCTGTTTCCGGATAATACCCCGGCTGTAATTAAGCCTTTATCATTGATAGTCTTTGAAATGGGTGGGTTCAAAGGACCAGAGTTTCCGATACATGTGGTACAGCCAAAACCTACCAAATTGAAGCCGATTGCGTCCAAGCTATCTTGAAGTCCAGATTGTTCTAGATATTCGGCCACAACTTGGGAACCAGGCGCAAGGGAGGTCTTTACCCATGGTTTGCTATCAAGGCCTTTCTCGATAGCGTTTCTCGCCAAAAGGCCAGCTGCGATTAATACGGACGGGTTTGAGGTATTTGTGCAGGACGTAATGGCAGCAATAGCCACATCGCCATGACCAAGGTCATAGTCTTCGCCTTCAACTTCATAGCGATTTTCGAGTTGGTTTGGTTTTTTATATTCTTCTTCCAAAGATACAGCGAAACCTTTTGCAATCCCATCAAGTGAAATGCGACCTTCTGGGCGTTTTGGTCCGGCCATGGATGGAACAACGTCACTCAGGTCGAGCTCTAACGTATCTGTAAAGACGATCTCAGATCCATCACCTTCGCGCCACATACCTTGTTCTTTGGAGTAGGCCTCAACAAGTGCAATGCGATCTTCATCCCGGCCAGACATTGTTAAATATCGAATTGTTTCATTGTCAGTTGGGAAGAAGCCGCATGTAGCACCATATTCAGGGCTCATATTGCCGATAGTCGCGCGGTCCGCCAAAGTCATGGAATCCAGGCCGTCGCCGAAAAACTCAACAAACTTACTAATTACGCCTTTCTGGCGCAGCATTTGAACAACGGTTAACACGATGTCTGTTGCTGTCACGCCTTCTTTGACCTTACCTGTTAGTTTAAAGCCAATAACCTCAGGTAAAAGCATGGAAATTGGTTGGCCAAGCATGGCAGCTTCCGCTTCAATGCCGCCAACGCCCCAGCCAAGCACACCCAAACCGTTGATCATAGTGGTATGGCTATCGGTGCCGACGCATGTATCTGGATAGGCAACGGTTACATCATCTTCTTCTTTGGTCCAAACAGTTTGTCCCAAGTACTCCAAATTGACCTGATGGCAGATACCTGTTCCTGGAGGTACAACGCGGAAGTTTTTAAACGCTTGCTGACCCCATTTGAGGAAACGGTAGCGTTCGCCATTGCGTTGATATTCAAGTTCCACATTTTGCGCAAATGCTGTTGGCGTTCCGAATTTATCGACGATGACTGAATGATCAATGACAAGATCAACAGGAACAAGTGGATTAATCTTCTCAGCATCACCACCTAGGCTCACCATAGCATCGCGCATTGCGGCTAGATCAACAACAGCTGGTACACCCGTGAAATCCTGCATTAGAACGCGAGCAGGGCGGTAAGCGATCTCGTTGCCGTCTTTACCCTTGTTATCAAGCCATGCGGCAACATTTTCGATATCTTGTTTGGTCACCGAACGCCCATCTTCATTGCGCAGAAGGTTTTCCAGCAAAACTTTCATAGAAAACGGCAGGTTGGATATGCCTTTAAGGCCATTTTCTTCCGCAATTTTTAAATTGTAATAGGTGTATTCTTTGCCAGCGGCGGTGAGTGTCGAGCGACAATTAAAGCTATCAAGTGATTTTGCCATTATAGCCCACTTTCTTTTTTCTTGCCGAATTCTGGCCAAAGCCTGGAAGTGCGCGTTAACACTTTTAAGATAAAGCATTAAACAAAAGCGGTTACGACCCTTCCGCTATCCGCATAAGGTCTTTATAACCTTGTTCGGCATTGACTAGAATTAACGCTGGGTCGCGTGCGTTGCTATCCTATATATAGGAAATTCCGGCCAATACGACCAGAGGGTGACTGGCAATTTCATCGATTTTTTGCGTTGTGACGCAAAATATAGTGCCAAGAAGGTTTAGGATGCGAATATTTGCTGAAAATCTAAGCGTCAAACGTGGTGAAGACCTTATCTTTAAAGATGTCTCATTTGCGCTTGTTCCAACGGAATCATTGACGATTTCAGGACCTAATGGTGTTGGAAAATCCACGCTTCTACGCGCACTTGCGGGTTTGTTGCCAATGGATAGTGGTACATTTGAAATTCAAAATGATGAGGCAGAGCCAAAATCCGAGCCAAAACCCGCATGCGAGTATTGCCATTATATTGGTCATAAAAACGCAATGAAGGCTGAGCTTACTGTGTTGGAAAACTTGTCTTTTTGGCAGCGTAATATGAGCCAAGATCAAACAAGTCCTGCTGATATGATATTTGCGCCGCAAGAAGCTGCTGAATTGTTGGGATTGTCACATACTTTGGATTTACCGTTTGGTTTTTTGTCCCAAGGTCAGCGCCGACGTATCGCATTGGCGAAGTTGTTTGTTTCCTACCGTCCTGTTTGGCTCTTGGATGAACCAACAGCTGCTCTTGATAAGTCTTCGAGTGATAATTTTGCACAAATCACCAATCGCTATTTGGAGCAGGGTGGTATTGTCATTGCAGCAACTCATGTTCCGCTTGGCTTTAAAGAAGTCAAGCAGTTGGAGATGACACCACCACCTCTAAATGAAAGCTTCTTTTAATGTCGTTATTTTGGCGAGACATCAAGTTGGCTATGCGCAGTGGTGGCGGAGCGCTGCTCGGGGTATTGTTTTTCTTAGCGGTCATTGCCGTTGTTCCATTTGCCGTTGGACCTGATCTTAATTTCTTACAACGAATAGGGCCTGCGATGCTGTGGATCGGCGCTTTATTATCAACGCTGTTGGGGCTCGACCGTCTGTTTCAAGCAGAAAGAGATGATGGATCTCTTGATATTATGTTGATGCAGGAAACACCGTTTATCTTGACTGTGTTTATCAAATGCGTCGCACATTGGGTGGCAACAGGTCTACCATTGGTTTTGGCGACACCATTACTTGGTCTTTTGATGAACATGGATTTGTTATCAATCGGCGCGGTGAGTGCAACTTTACTGGTTGGTTCACCGGCAATTACATTTATTGGTGCGGTGGGCGCTGCTGTTGCTGTCACGTTGCCGCGAGGTGGATTGCTGGTTTCTATTCTTGTACTACCACTTGCAATTCCGGTTTTGATATTTGGTGTTAGTGCCGCTTATGCAGCGGTGGAAGAACCTGCTCCATTTTTGCCACCATTTTTGATTTTATGTGCGATCACAATGTTTTTTGCAGTGATTGGTCCCCTTGCTGCGGCTGCGGCGATACGCGCGTCAACAGATTGATTGCACAACGGCGCGTAAGAGTTTAAAAATACATCATGAACCAGGTCGATCTTTCTATTCAACGCCCAAGCGATTTAGCCAATCCAACCAAGTTTTTGCACTTGTCTGGTAAACTTTTGCCATGGATGTGGGGCATTACACTCATTTTGTTTGCTGTTGGGCTTTATATGTCCTTCACAGCACCTGAAGATTATCAGCAAGGCATTACAGTGCAGATCATGTTTATTCATGTACCCGCCGCTTGGCTTTGCATGATGTGTTATACGGTCATGACCATCTCATCTATCGGCACTTTGGTGTGGCGCCATCCGCTGGCTGATGTTGCTTCAAAAGCTGCAGCGCCGTTAGGAGCAGCATTTACAATTATTGCCCTTATCACAGGGTCCCTTTGGGGGCGGCCGATGTGGGGTGCCTGGTGGGTCTGGGATGCAAGGTTAACGTCCGTCTTTGTTCTTTTGTTGATGTATCTGGGTTTGATGGCGCTTACACGCGCGATGGACGACCCTTCGAAATCTGCAAAAACTGTTGCAATAATTACGATCGTGGGCTGGGTTAATATCCCAATTATCAAATTCTCAGTTGATTGGTGGAATACATTGCATCAGCCGGCAAGTGTTGTGCGCCTTGATGGCCCAACCATTCACCCAACTTTGCTTTATCCGCTTTTGGTGATGGCCATTGCATTTTCGCTATTGTTTTTCACGTTGCATTTTATGGCAATGCGCAATGAAATTTGGCGTAGGCGGGTGCGTTCACTACGTCGACTTGCCGCGCGAACAGTAGCTTAGGAAAGAGCATAATATGTCACACGAAATGTTTGTATTCTTGTCCTATGCCGCGGTTGTGGTTGTCCTTGGGATCGTGATCTTTTGGATCATATTTGATGGCAAAGCCCGTAAGGCAGAACTCGCACGTTTGGAAGCGGCTGGGGTTAAACGGCGCTCTGAGCAAAATACTTAAAGGTAATCTGTTTTGACTAATGAAAATGATCAAAAGCCACAAAGAAGTTTTTTTCAAAAACTGATTGTGCTCTTACCACTTGTTATTTTTGGAGCGCTGGCTGTATTTTTCTATCTTCAGCTCACGTCCGGCAGAAATGCGCAGGATTTGCCTTCCGTGCTGATTGGTGAAAAAGCACCATCAATTGATTTGCCTGCGCTTGAGAAATTTGATCTTCCCGCGCTTAATGATGAGGCCATCAAGGGTAAGCTTACTTTGTTAAACGTCTGGGCGTCATGGTGTGTCCCTTGTCGTCAGGAACATCCATATTTGATCGATCTCTCCAAGGATGAGCGATTTAATATTGTTGGCTTGAACTATAAAGATAAACCATTTAACGCGGCGCAATTCTTAACCGGCCTTGGTAATCCTTATTCAGCTGTTGGTGTTGATGAGACGGGCAAAGCAACAATAGATTGGGGCGTTTACGGCGTGCCAGAGACGTTTATTATCGCAGCTGATGGTACCATTGTTTATAAACATATTGGTCCGATTACAGACGCTGCATTGAGTGAAAAAATCATGCCGGTTTTAGAAGCTGAATTGGCTAAATAGCATCAGAGACTTCGCTCTCTTGTCATAAACTTTATTCATTATGTTTCCATATGAGCCAGAATTGTTCTATGGATGCTCTAATGGAAAGCCTCACTTTTATCCGACAAAATTTTAGATGGTTGGTCGCCGGGTTTTTGCTTGCGTTTTTTGGCTCCTTTGGTCAGACCTATTTTGTCTCCATTTATGCTGGTGAGCTGCAAAGTGAATTCTCACTCACCCATGGTGAATGGGGCGGTATTTATATGGTGGGAACGCTGTTATCTGCGTTTACAATGTTCTTTGTAGGTGGGCTGACAGATGTCTTTAGAGCGCGAACACTAAGCGTTATTGTGATGGTGTGCCTAGCTCTTGCGTGTGTATCGATGTCGGTTATATCATCGGCCTTTCTTTTGGTCTTTGCGGTATTCGCTTTACGTTTGTTCGGCCAAGGGCTCTCGTCCCATATTGCTATGGTTTCAATGGCACGTTGGTTTGTTGCAACACGCGGCAGGGCGTTGGCATTTGCAGCGCTTGGGTTTGCCTTTGGGCAGGCAGTTTTGCCATTATCATTTGTTGCACTCACGTCGATGATCGGTTGGCGTCAATCGTGGATGATTGCTGCCGGGATAGCGCTTTGTGCAGCGCCGTTATTATATGTCCTGCTTATTCGCGAACGCACACCGCAAGCAGTTGCCAAAGAAAACAATTCGACAGGTATGCAGGACAGGCATTGGACGCGTAATCAGGTGCTTAAGCATTGGCTGTTTTGGTTTATATTGCCCGCATATTTAGGGCCAGCGACATTCGGTACATCTTTCTTTTTTCACCAAGTACATTTCGCTGAATTCAAGGGTTGGACACATTTACAGTTTGTTGCGCTGTTTCCGTTGCTCACAGGATTATCTGTGCTTGTGACCATGACATCAGGCTGGGTGATTGACCGATTTAAATCCGGCCGACTGATGCAGTTTTACGTCTTTCCATTTGCCATCAGTTTCGTTTTGTTTTGGTATGTTGATAGTTTAACAGGCGCTGCGATCGCAATGTCTATTATGGCGATTACGATCGGGCTGCAATCCACATTGTCAGCTGCCTTTTGGGCTGAATATTTCGGCACGCAATATTTGGGCTCGATTAAGTCCATGGCAACAGTTGCGATGGTTTTTGGATCAGCCATTGGTCCGGGGCTCACCGGGTGGCTAATCGACAACGGTGTAGCTTTTGTTGACCAAATGCTTGGGATTGCGGTTTATTTGTTGATCGCGACAGTGATGACAACGATTGGCGTGCGCAAGAGTAGAGGTCTGTCTTAAGGTCTAAGCTTTGGCGTCGTCGGTATCATTGTCCAAAGAGTGCTGCATGACAACGCGCATTTGGAAAACCATGAACACCATGCTGATTGGCATGACACCCCAAACTTTAAACGCAACCCAGAAATCAGTCGAGAAATTGCGCCAGACAATCTCATTGATGATCGCGAGGAAGAAAAAGAAAAAGCCCCAACGAATGGTAAGTTTCTTCCAACCTTCATCGTCCAAGTTAAACGCAGCATCAAAGGCGTAGCGCAAAAAGGATTTACCGAAGAGGTAGCCAATTAATAAGGTTGCACCGAAGAGCGTATTGACGATTGTTGGCTTCATTTTAATGAAGGTTTCATCTTGCAGCCAAAGTGTGAGCGCGCCAAAAATCATAACGATCACACCGGTGATAAGCGGCATGATAGGAATTGTGCGTGTGAGCACCCAAGAGACAGCGAGTGAAATGCTTGTTGCGGCCATAAAAAGAGCAGTTGCTATAAAAATTGGTCCACCGAGTTCGGCAAGACTTGGGAATTTTTCTGCAAGCCAAGCGCCGCGAGAATTGGCAAAAAAGAACACCACAAGTGGGCCAAGCTCTAAAGACATCTTTAGGACTGGATTAATCGGAGGCTTCTCGCTGATATTTGTGTCACTCATAAAGTGTTCCAATATGTGTTTGTTTTACTCATCTGCAGATATGATGAAAAGTGGTTGATTACAAGGCAAGCCTTTCTCAACTCTACGTGCTGGTATTGAAAATAGATTTTTTCAAACTTTTTTTCTAACTGATGATCTAATCAGACTTTCCGGTCGTAAAGAAGTTCAACAAATAAAGTTCCCCTCTTCTTTGTTTGTCGCTTGCGTATCACCCTGCTAAAGATATGTGAGCATTCCGCATGTTTCTCGACCATTCATGCGGGTTAAATCCGGTCTCCCACCGGTATTAAAAAACCGCCTCTTTCCCAAGTGGCGGTTTTTCTTTTGTGTGCTTGTTTATTCCTCAGTGCCGCCATTGGCGAGTGCTTGCGCAAATTCATGCGCTTCAAATGGTTCTAAATCATCAACACCTTCACCAACGCCGACGAAATAAACCGGTAATTTATGCTTGGCTGAGATCGAGACCAAAATACCGCCGCGCGCCGTGCCATCAAGTTTCGTCATGACAAGACCATTGACCCCGGCCACATTGCGGAAAATTTCGACCTGGCTCAGCGCGTTTTGGCCTGTGGTTGCATCAAGGGTTTGCAAGACAGTATGCGGTGCTTCAACGTCGTGTTTTCCAAGAACGCGGACGATCTTTTCAAGTTCATCCATCAGTTCGGCTTTATTTTGCAAACGACCCGCAGTATCGATGATTAAAACATCAGAACCTGCTGCCTTTGCCTGCTCAAAAGCATCATACGCTAATCCCGCAGCGTCTGCTCCCAGTTTGGATGACACAACAGGAGAGTTGGTGCGCTCACCCCAAATGTGAAGTTGCTCAATCGCTGCTGCGCGGAATGTATCACCCGCAGCTAACATAACGCTTAGACCGCCATCGGTTAGCTTTGCCGCCAATTTGCCAATGGTTGTTGTCTTGCCAGTACCGTTTACGCCCACAACCAAAATCACGTGTGGTTTGTGGGATAGATCAAGTTCTAACGGCACTGCAACAGGTGACAATACTTTTTCAATTTCGGTTGCCATAATAGATGTCACATCTTCGGTGCTGACATCCTTGCCATAACGTGTTGATGCGAGCGTATCTGTTATGCGGATAGCGGTTTCCAATCCAAGATCAGACTGGATCAATACATCTTCTAGATCCTGCAGCGTATCTTCATCCAATTTGCGTTTGGTGAAAATTCCCGTGATCTGTTCCGACAACTGATTTGATGTGCGAGACAGGCCTTTGCGCAGACGTTTAAACCAGCTGAGTTTTGGCTCTTCCGCCGGCTGCGTTGTTTCCGGTTCCGCAGGCGTTTCGATTTCAGACACGGTATCAGCGACAGCAACCTTTTTACTTGGTTGGTCGTCAGTTTTTTCCGCTCTCGCATCAGTTTCTGCTTGATCTTTTACAGGCGTAGACGCAATTTTCTCTGGCTCTGGCTCTGGCTCTGGCTCTGGCTCTGGCTCTGGCTCTGGCTCTGGCTCTGGCTCTGGCTCTGGCTCTGGCTCTGGCTCTGGCTCTGGCTCTGGCTCTGGCTCTGGCTCTGGCTCTGGCTCTGGCTCT
>JBDWIC010000010.1:0-530159 GCA_039974935.1 Lentilitoribacter sp.
ACATCTGCTAACGCAAATTGTCTGTTTGTGCGACGCATGTTTGCTAAGGCAAACATAGCTGGCGCGGGATGGAGCAGCCCGGTAGCTCGTCAGGCTCATAACCTGAAGGTCGTAGGTTCAAATCCTACTCCCGCAACCAAATTAATCAATAAGCCTCGCTGAAAAGCGAGGCTTTTTTGCGTTCAAGAATATAATGAATCTATCTAAAGCTTCTTCACCGCCTGAATAAAGCATCTCTTCATTTTGGATTGCATCAGGTTAACCGTTCATCTATTTTCTTTAAGAACGGATATGAGGAGAAGATCCATTCAAGACTTAGAAGAATTTATGCCAAAAGTGGCTATGAAATACCTTTCAGAGGGTAAAAAGGTGGCTTTGGCAACTGTAGTTTCAACTTGGGGATCTGCGCCACGTGGTGTTGGCTCGCAGTTGGCAATTTCAAGTGATGGTGAGTTTGAAGGATCTGTTTCCGGTGGATGTGTAGAAGGTGCTGTAATCGTAGAGGCACTTGATGCGATGTCAGATGGCCAATGTAAATTGCTTGAATATGGCGTTACAGAAGAAGATGCCTTTGCAGTCGGGCTTGCCTGTGGTGGCGATATAAAAATATTAGTTGAACCGGTTGATGTTGGTTCTGGATTAAATTCTGATGATCTTAAAACTATTGTCGCTTCTTTTGGAGATCGAAAAACGATAGGCTATTCTATTAATTTGTCAGCGTTTGATAGAAGCGAACTCTCAAATGAAGGTGATCGAACAGGGATAAATGGCGAACGCTTTCATCTCACGTACAGTCCAAGTCCGCGTCTTGTGATAGTTGGAGCTGTTCACATCACAAAAACGCTGTCTTCAATTGCGAAAATGGCGGGTTACGATGTTTATATTGTTGATCCAAGGGAAAGCTTTGCTTCGACTACAAGATTTCCAGATGACACTTTTCTTGAGGGTTGGTCGGATGAAGCATTATCTAGTTTAGGGATTGACGCAAATACTGCAATTGTAACTCTCTCTCATGATCCCAAAATAGATACGCCTGCTCTTGAAGTGGCGCTTAAATCGGATGCATTTTATATCGGTTCATTGGGTTCAAAAAAGACACATGGTAAGCGTGTTGCACAGCTAAAATTTCTGGGGTTTAGCGAAGTTTTGATAGATCGAATTCATTCTCCGATAGGGCTGAATATTGGTTCAAAAACACCACCGGAAATAGCCATTTCTATTATGGCAGAAATAACTCAAGTGTTCCATGCATATAGAACCAGAGAAAGTTCATGAAATTTGGTGAATACCCAATAGATGAATGTGTTGGTCACGTGTTGGCGCATTCTTTAAAACTTGGTGATTTTCGACTGAGTAAGGGCACAATTGTTACACATGAACATGTAGAAATTTTATGTAAGTTAGGTCAGTTATTGCTTACGGTTGCCATTGTAGAAGATGGTGATTTTTCTGAGGACGAAGCCGCAAAACGTATAGGCACTAAATTTAATTCTTCCAATATACTTGCTACAACCCCAGTTGCTGGTCGAGTAAATCTCATCGCAGATTGTGACGGTGTATTACTTATTAAAAAGGAAGATATTGACGCTTTTAATGATGTAGATGAAACTATAACTATTGCATCTCTAGCGCCTTATGCCCGCGTTCAAAAGGGTATGTTATTAGCAACAATAAAGATAATTCCTTATGGCGTAACAGAGCAAAATTTGGCACTTGCTCTCCAACGAGTTTCTAATAATACCATCGCTATCTCGGAGTTTGAACCCGCTTTATGCGACATTATTTTAACTGAAACTGAAGGGTTCAAGCAAAGCCTTTTGAAAAAAGGTGAAGATGTTTTAACTGAGCGCTTGCGTCCTTTAAAGCTTACTGTTCAATCGACCCAAACGGTTTCTCATGATGCGAAAAGTATTGCGCAGGCCATGGCAAAGTGTCAGACGAATAAGATATTTGTGTTAGGAGCTTCAGCGACGTCAGATCGTAATGATGTCATACCATCTGCAATCGTTCAATCCGGCGGAAAGATAACACGTTTTGGCATGCCTGTTGATCCAGGTAATCTGCTTTTATTAGCAGAACATGGAGCCCGAAATATAATCGGTATGCCGGGCTGCGTTCGAGCCCCTGCATTAAATGGTGCTGATTGGGTTTTGGAGCGGTTAGCTGCAAATGTGAAAATTAGTTCCCAAGATATTGCCAGAATGGGAGTTGGGGGATTGTTAAAAGAAATCTCACAACGACCGCTGCCGCGTGCCACTCCAAAAGTTCGTTCGCAAGGGGTTGCTGCAATTGTGCTTGCTGCGGGGTCGTCACGTCGTATGGGCAATGATGACAAACTCTTTAGACAGATTAAAGGTCAGTCACTACTGCGACGGTCTGTTACCCAAATATCATCTGCAGATATCAGTACAACATTTGTGGTTGTCCGAAAGATAACACAAGCGCATCATAATGAACTTAATGGCTTGAATGTCCAGCTAGTTGAAGCGCCGGAGGCGTCACTTGGAATGTCCGCTTCCATGCGTGCGGGTATTTTAGCTGCGGGTCCGAATGTAAAGGCATATTTGATCTGTCTTGCAGATATGCCCGACATCACCAATGATCATATCAATGCAATTATTAAAGCACATGACCCAGTGATTGATCGTAATATCGTTCGTCCGATGACAGCATCAGGGGAATACGGACATCCCGTGCTGTTTGATGGTAAATACTATGAGGATATGACTTCGATCGAAGGAGACACGGGTGCAAAATCTGTGGTGCAAAGTGCAAAAGACCAAGTTTACGATATTGAGATGGACGGGGCTATAACTATTGATTTAGATACGCCTCGTGCCTGGACTGACTGGTTACAGCGCAATGGGGATTAACAGCGGAGATTTATAAAATACTGTTCTCGCTTCTGCGCATCTGGACACCCATGATTTTCAGGCTTCCGTCATCCTGTTTCATCAAAACATATATTGATTGCCAGGTATTGCCCTTTTTATCTGTTAAAATGAGCTCCTGAACAATTTGATTTCCCTGTGCGGAATTGCGGCCAAAGTCATAAGTAGAAGAGCGGTAGATTGGTCCATAGCCGCGTTCCACCATATCCATAAAGCGTTCTGGTGTTTGAAAACGTTGCCTGATTGTAGGCGCAGCATGAGAGAATGCGCGTTGACCATCTCCTTCAATAAAGGCTGAAAGTTGATCTGAGATTACGGTTTGAGCTTCTATAGCATGCTTATCTTGTGCATTGGCAGGCAGCAAAAATGTTATTATGCTTGTGAAAAAAACCATAAACATTGCGATAAATGTCGTTCTCATGTCCATCTCCAAATTTAAATCCTTTAACATTCTTACGTGGATTGAATGGTTTCAGATTTTTTCACGAGCTATGGTGCCTCTTACTGTATACAAGATTGCATTGTTCGGTGTTGCGCTTTATGCAACAGTTTAACGAGAATTCGAATTTGGTTGAGGCGTTATGGCAGGACAGATTGAGCGCATTCGCGTTTTTGCAAAAGTAGCTGAATTAAAGAGTTTTGCCGAGGCGGCGCGCCAATTGGGTACGACGCGTTCAATTGCCACCAGATATGTTGGTGAATTAGAAGCAAGTCTTGGTGTACAATTGCTGGTGCGCACAACGCGTAAGGTTTCACTTACTATTGCGGGACAAATATATCTCGAACGTACGAAGCATTTATTAGACGAATTATCGCGTGCTGATGAACTTGTCAGGCAGCAAAGCGCAACATTGCAAGGTAAGTTGCGGGTCAGTGCGCCATTCTCTCTTGGGCGCAAGCTTTTACCAGAAGCATTGGGGCCTCTTTTGGGGACATACCCCGATCTCGATATTGATATCGAATTATCCGATGAATTTATTGATATTGTTGCAGGCGGGTTTGATATGTCCTTGCGCATTTCTGGCCCGCCATCGGATGTTTCGACAATTTGGCGGAAGATTGCGATTGTACCGCGGGTGATTGTTGCAAGTCCTGAATATCTCAAACGAAGCGGTACTCCCAAGCATCCATCAGAGCTGACGGAACATATGCAATTGGGATATTCGCATTTCGCCTCCGGACAAACTTTTACTGTTACATCTAATGAGGATGGTTCGGTCGAGCAAATTCCTCTCGTGCACCGGTTTATGTGTAATAGTGGTGAGTTAAACGCTGAGTTAGCTGTGCGAGGACATGGGGTGTTTTCAGTGCCAAAGTTCATGATTACCGAGCATTTGCAACAGGGTCGATTGGTTGAAATTCTCACTGATTGGTCACCACCAGAAATTTGGCTGACCGCATACTACCCACCCTATGAACAAATACCTGCAAAAGTAGAAGCCTTTACCAGTTTTATAGAAGATCTGATCAAAGCCAATCCTGAGTGGCTATCTTAAGACTATGAAACATCACGGTTTATGGCCAAAATGTGTCAATGAGAGCCTGCTGAGTAACAAAAAAGATACCATATCAGGTGAAATTCCATTTAATTCGAATTTTAGTTTTTTTCTCTCTTGCCATTTTGGCTTAACTACCCCATGTGTTGTTGTGTAAGGCAAGAATTTACGGTTTCCTGACACTCGATATGCAGATGAACGGATTTAAGTAGACCCAAGCTGCACCAAACCGTCACAATAAAGTGGGCGGACACACTACAGGAGATCGACGGATGGCAACTGGCACCGTTAAATGGTTTAACTCAACTAAAGGCTTCGGCTTCATTCAACCTGATGCAGGCGGTTCTGATGTGTTTGTACACATTTCAGCTGTTGAGCGCGCAGGTCTTTCAGGTCTTGATGAAAACCAAAAAGTTTCATACGAACTTGAAACTGGCCGTAACGGCAAAGAAGCTGCTTCAGATTTGAAAGCTCTTTAATCGTTTCGCTGCATTTGCAGACAGATTTTTTAAAAGCGGCGTGATCGAAATTACGCCGCTTTTTTTATGCCCAGAGCTATTAAACGCTCATGCAGACGTATTTAAGTTCTAAGAAATCATCGATTCCATATTTGGAGCCTTCGCGCCCAAGCCCGGATTGTTTAACCCCGCCAAATGGACCCTCAGTTGAGGAGATAAGGCCGGTATTAACGCCGACGATTCCGTACTCTAATTCTTCAGTTACCTTCCAAACTCGGCTTAGATCATTTGAATAGAAGTAACATGCAAGACCAAATTCGGTATCATTAGCGCGTTCTATCACTTCATCATCCGTTTCAAACTTGAACAAAGGTGCAAGTGGTCCGAATGTTTCTTCACGCGTCACTTTCATCTCGTTTGTCACGCCAGTTAGAACTGTTGGTTCGAAGAATAGATCACCTGCATCGCTGCGCTTACCACCTGAGATAACTTTTGCACCTTTGCTTGTTGCGTCTGTGAGGTGGTCTTCAACCTTGGCCAAACCATTTGCATTAATCAGCGGTCCAATTTTTGTTGTTTCATCCGCACCATTGCCGATTGAAAGACCAGCCATTGCAGCGGCTAACTTTTCCGCAAACTCATCATAAACTTCAGACTGCACATAAATTCGGTTTGCGCAGACACATGTTTGACCAGCATTGCGGAATTTCGAGATCATGCAGCCTTCAATGGCTTTGTCGATATCAGCGTCATTAAAGACGATAAATGGTGCGTTGCCTCCAAGTTCAAGCGAGAGCTTTTTAATATCTCCAGCGCATTGTTGCATGAGGATTGATCCCACGCGGGTTGAACCGGTGAATGTGAGTTTGCGCACCTTAGTATTTTCGCATAGCTCTTTGCCCATTTCAGATGCATTAGAACCGGTGACAATATTTAATACGCCTTTTGGAATGCCCGCGCGTTCGCCAAGAACAGCCATAACTGTTGCCGATAATGGTGTAAGTTCAGCAGGGCGCCCCACAAATGTACAGCCTGATGCAAGGGCAGGGGCAACTTTTCGTGCAATCATCGCATTTGGAAAGTTCCAAGGTGTAATGGAGCCCACAACACCAATTGGCTGCTTAAGCACTAGGATGCGTTTGTCGCGTTGATGGCCTGGAATAATGTCACCGTCAATTCTGCGGCATTCTTCTGCAAACCAGCGAATGAAACTTGCACCATAACCAATCTCACCGCGCGCTTCTGCAATGGGTTTGCCCATTTCTGCAGTAAGGATTTGCGCTAGGTCTTCTTGGTTGTCCAAAATTAGATCATGCCATTTTAATAGAATGTCCGCACGTTCTTTCGCGGTTAGTGCAGCCCATTCTTTTTGAACAGCATATGCGCCATCGATGGCATCTTTAACGCCCTGGCGACCGAAATCAGTGACACTTGCGACGGTTTCACCTGTTGCTGGATTAACAACGTCATAGGTCTTATCTGCCTCTACCCATTCACCGTTAATATAACTGCGTGTTTCCAGCAGTGTTGGGTCATTTAATTTCAGCATTATATATTCCTACAAATTCTGTTTATAAAAAATAGTTCGATATATCGAACTTAGTTCTTGATTTTGATTGCTAGTTCATTTAAAGAACATCGTCAAGAGACAGATTTGACTGCAAACAAGGGAGGAACGTCAAGTGTCGGATCAAGATAATCAGATAAAACTTGTGCCTGCTCTCGCGCGCGGTGCTCATATACTAGATATTATTGCGCGTCACCCTTCAGGGATGATGGCAAAAGAAATCGCTGATGAGTTAAATCTAGCTAAAAGCACTGTCCACGGTCTTTGTGGAACGTTGGTATCACTTAATCTTCTTGTGCGCCGTGCTGATCAATCCTATCAGATGGGCCCGCATGTTATGCGTTGGGCAAATGCATTTACAGCTCGTAGCGATGTGGCCAATGAATTTGCGTCTATCTGGGATGATGGCACGGATCTACCGGGTGCCACAATTACGCTCTCAGTTTTAGAAAACACAGACATTACATATATCGCAGCACGAAATTCTGACGCCACAGAAGGCCGTTTTGAATTCCGCGCCGGTATGAGACTTCCAGCGAGCATCACTGCAGCGGGTAAAGCTATGTTGAGCCACATGAACGAATTTGATGTGCGCCAACTTTTTTCAGCTGTGGCGGATGACAATACCATCGACGCGTTGATTTCAACTTTGGAAGACGAAAAAGCGCGTGGATATTCATTTGATAATGAAGATGTGAGTGAAGGGTTGGTTTGCTACGGCGCGCCGGTTCTTGATTCAAAGAACAAGCCTATCGCTGGTATTGCGGTAAGCTTACTCAAAGAAGATGCCACTCCTGAAAAGGGGAAGCAGATCGTTGATAACTTAACAGATATTGCCGTTAAGTTGTCGATGCGAATGGGTGCAGACGTATAATAGAAGAAAAACGAGCGCACCCTGAAATTATAAAAAGTCGAACGTAATTTTAACATTGGTGAGAGGATTACCAGTTATGAAAATGACAACAGAAGAAGCGTTTGTAAAAACGCTACAGATGCACGGCATCGAGCACGCATTTGGTATTATCGGATCTGCTATGATGGCGATTTCTGATATTTTCCCAGCAGCTGGCATTAAGTTTTGGGATTGTGCCCACGAAACATCAGGCGGCATGATCGCTGATGGTTTCACACGCGCATCTGGCAAAATGTCTATGATGATTGCGCAAAACGGTCCAGGTATCACAAACTTTGTAACACCTGTTAAAACAGCTTACTGGAACCACACACCACTACTATTGGTAACACCACAAGCTGCTAACAAAACAATCGGTCAGGGCGGTTTCCAAGAAATCGAACAGATGAAATTGTTTGAAGACATGGTTTGCTACCAAGAAGAAGTTCGCGACCCTTCACGTGTTGCAGAAGTTCTAAACCGTGTGATTGAAAAAGCTTGGCGCGGTTCTGCTCCTGCTCAGATCAACGTTCCTCGCGATATGTGGACACAAGTGATCGACATCGAACTTCCACAAATCGTTCGTCTTGAGCGTCCTCGTGGTGGTGCAGATGCAATTGCAGAAGCTGCGGAATTGCTTTCAAAAGCTGAATATCCAGTGATCCTTAACGGTGCTGGTGTTATTCTTGCTGGTGCGATCCCTGCATCTGCTGCATTGGCTGAAAAACTATCAGCACCTGTATGCTGTGGTTATCAGCACAATGATGCGTTCCCAGGTTCACACCCAATGCATGTTGGTCCTTTGGGCTATAACGGTTCAAAAGCTGCGATGGAAATGATTGCAAAAGCCGATGTTGTTTTGGCTTTGGGTACACGTTTGAACCCATTCTCAACACTACCTGGTTATGGCATTGATTACTGGCCAAAAGACGCGAAGATCATCCAGGTTGATATGAACTCCGACCGTATTGGCTTGACCAAGAAAGTATCTGTTGCGATCCAGGGTGATGCGAAACTTGTTGCTGAGCAAATTCTTGAAGGTCTAACAGATGATGCTGGTGATAAAGGTCGCGCTGATCGCGAAGCTTTGATCCATAAAACAAAATCTGCATGGGCTCAAGAGCTAACATCTCTTGATCACGAAGATGATGATCCAGGCACAAACTGGAACGAGCGTGCACGTGATCGTGAGCCAGAGCGCATGTCACCACGTATGGCTTGGCGTGCAATTCAATCTGCACTTCCAAAAGATGCGATCATTTCATCTGACATTGGTAACAACTGTGCGATTGGTAACGCTTACCCATCATTTGATGAGCCTCGCAAATACCTTGCTCCTGGCCTGTTCGGTCCTTGTGGTTACGGTCTTCCAGCAATTGTTGGTGCTAAAATCGCATGTCCAGAAACTCCAGTAGTTGGTTTCGCAGGTGACGGTGCATTTGGTATCTCAATGAACGAAATGACTGCGATTGGTCGTAACGATTGGCCTCCGATCACAATGATCATCTTCCGTAACTACCAGTGGGGTGCTGAGAAGCGTAACACAACATTGTGGTTCAAAGATAACTTCGTTGGTACAGAGCTTAACCTTGGTGTTGAATACGCTAAAGTTGCTGAAGGCTGTGGTCTTAAAGGTGTTCAGGTTCGTTCTATGGATCAATTGACTGATGCATTGAACAATGCAGTTGAAGGTCAAATGAAACGCAACGAGACAACATTTATCGAAGTTGTGTTGAACCAAGAACTTGGTGAGCCATTCCGTCGTGATGCTATGAAACAACCAGTTGTTGTTGCTGGCATCAACAAAGAAGACATGCGCCCTCAGAACGTGTCATGATCAATCCGTTAGATTTAATCTACGACAAAGCAAAGGCCAACACATATCGTATTGTGTTGGCTGAGGGTGAAGACCCGCGCATATTGGAAGGCGCAGCTCGTGCGAACGAGCTGGGCCTTGCCAAGCCCATTTTGATTGGTGATCAAGATAAGATTGTAGCGATGGCGAAAGACAAGGGTCTTTCAATCGATGGCATTGAGATCATTGATCTAAAAGTAAGTGATCAAGTTGAAGTATATGCTGATCACTATATCGACTATTATAAAAATCATAGAAAACCTCGCGTTTATTCAAAAGACGCAGCGCTGGAAGCGATGATGGATCCGCTAAACTTTGCAGCGATGATGGTTCGTTTAGGTGATGCTGATGGCTCTGTTGCCGGCGCTGTTGCTACCACTGCGGACACAGTTCGTGCCGCATTTAGACTTATCGGTAAAGCAAAGGGCGCAAAGCTTATTTCAAGTTTCTTCTTAATGGTGATGGACCAAGAATATCATCCGCGAAAAGAAACGGTGGTCTTTGCAGATTGCGCGATTACCATTGATCCGTCAGAAGATGATCTTGCAGATATTGCTATTGCATCTGCGCAATCCTTGGCACGTTTTACCAATGAAGAACCTCGTGTTGCTATGCTAAGTTTTTCATCGCTCGGTAGTGCATCTCATCCCAATGTGACAAAGATCGAAAATGCAACACGCATTGTGCGTGATCAAAATCCTGAGCTGATTGTTGAGGGTGAAGTGCAGTTTGACGCAGCATTTGTACCATCTGTAGGAAAGTCCAAAATTCCAAACTCTGCGATCAAAGGTGATGCGAACGTGTTTGTATTCCCTGATTTAGAAGCGGGTAACATTGGCTATAAAATCGCACAGCGTATTGGCGGTGCAAAAGCCATCGGTCCAATTTTGCAAGGCCTTGCTAAACCTGCAAATGATTTATCGCGCGGATGTAGTGCGGAAGACGTTTGCGATTGTATTGCGATAACAGCGTTGCAGGCACATGGAAAATAGCTAAATATCAAAGCCCGCTTAGTGCGGGTTTTGTTTTGTCTCTACCACATGGTTTTTGCGGCACGCGCTGACCATTCTTTATCATAGGTCGTGCCATCAAAATCACCTTCGGTCGCATCTTTTAGCAAATCGCCAATTGTCGGTAGATTTGCAATATTTGGATCTTCTTGCCAAATTTTAGAACGCATAAGCGCGCGGGCGCATTGGGAATAAATCTCTTCAACTTTTATGATGATAATGGATCGCGGACGTATCGTACTATTTGACGTGTTGCGCTCGAACTTAGTTGATAAAGCTTCATCCGTCGTTATTTTGGCCTTGCCGTTAATGCGGATGACATTGTTTGAACCGTGAACGAAAAACATCAGCGAAATACGTTCGTCACGAATTATATTTCGCAGACTATCAATGCGGTTATTCCCGCGCCAATCCGGTATCGCAAGGGTTTGTTCATCTAGTTCAAGTGCAACCGCATTTTCATCCCCGCGAGGGCTTGCATCAGTTCCTTCAGGGCCGACCGTTGATATGATGCAGAATTTTGATTGATTGATCCATTTGCGATAACCGGGCGTAATCTTTTTGACCACTTTGATGATCGATGCTTCGGCGGGTGTATCGTATAAGTCTTCTAACTCATTTATGGTGTTAATATAGTCCACGGGAAATTCTCCAGCCGTTGATTAACACTGGATAAGCTTTGTTATCGATGGTGTTAAATTGAATTAGCCAGCTTCGTTATAAAGCGACCAAGAATTGCGTTCAAGGTTGCTATCAGAACTATTTCTGCGTTCTTCAAATAACGTAACTTGGTTGCCCTTCTTCTTTTTAGAAAGATCCAAAGCTGCTTCTGTTTTTGCTAAAATATCGCCTGTTCCAGAGGCCGTGTTTGCACCGCAGATGCCGCCTGAAATAGTAACATTACCGATGGGTTTGCCATTTGTAGCATTGAGTAACGGCGTTTTCGCAATTGTGTGCCTGAATTTATTGACGAGGCCCTCAACTGTTTTTTCCGAAATACTATCAAATATGAATGCAAATTGAGTGTCTGATGCACGAGCTAAATAGTCTTTAGCAGAACAAGATTCTTTGACGATGTTGGCAACATGAACCACAAACTTGTCAGCGATCAGCGGACCAAGGTTATCTTTAACATGGGCAAATGCGTCAATTTCGATCATAACCATTGTGCAGGCTTTTGGTTGTTCGCCTGCGTAAATTGCTAGCATTTCTTTGTTAAAGGCTCGTCGGTTAGGAAGACCTGTCAATGGATCTGTGAATTTTTGCTGTTTGAAGTTGTTAAGCTCAGATGCAACGACATCAAGACGTTGCACTTGTTCGCTGACAGCTTCTTTAATCTTGCGACCTTCTTCCATTTTCTGCGCTGTAGCAGCTGAAATATTTGAAAGGGTGCTTTTGAGTTTTTCCGGTGAAACATTCTCTGGATTCGCAAGAGTTTTTGTTTGCTGTTGCAAAACCTTGTCGAATTTCTCAAGTGATGAGCTCTCCGACTTAACAAGGTCCATAAATTTGTTTAGCTCATCGCCAACGGTGTCGATGGATTCAGATGCAACATCATCTTCAACATGGTGAGGGATGTGTTTGCGGATAAGAACATCCAAATCTTGCTGTCGGATATTACGATCAAGTTTGCTAAACTCAGAACGAAGTTCATCATTTTGACCACCCACAACCGCAAATAGCAATTCAAAGTTTGCCGGTGTGCATTCAATATTCATGCGTTGCATAAAAGCTGCAACTTTAGCCATAGCATTGGATGCAGGATTGGTTCTTGGACTTTGTGGGCGACCGGATGAATTTGATGTCATTGATAGAAAATTCTGTTCGTTTGCTGGCAGAAAACTGCAATTTTAATTGACCAGCTTTAATTTAAGCAAAAAACTATTAATAAAAGCTGTTTAACACTTGCTAGATTCTACAGTAAATTTATGGCTAAAACGTTTGTTCTAGCCATAAAATTTTATACAATTTACGCGTTTTTTGTAATTAATTTGTCGAGCTAATTTGCTTTAACACGCTCAGATTTTGGATCATACATTGGCTTAAGTGAAACTTCGGCTTCAACCTTTGTACCTGCAACATCGATCTCGTATTTTGAAGCTAAAACATCTGCTGCTTTTTCACCCTTACATGGTACATAACCAAGTCCAACAGCTGCACCCAATGTGTGGCCATAAGAGCCTGATGTGAGGTAGCTAACGACCTCTCCATCACGTAAGATTGGCTCATGATGGAATAGCAAAGGCTCTGGATCGGTAAGTTTGAATTGCAGCATTCTGTTTTCCAAACCGCTTTCTTTCTTTGCCAATACGGCATCGCGACCGATGAAATCTGGTTTGTCTGTTTTACACGCAAATCCAAGGCCGGCTTCTAAAATATGATCTTCAGATGTGATGTCGTGTCCAAAGTGTCGATAGCCTTTTTCAATTCGGCAAGAATCCATCATGTGAAGACCACATAATTTTAGATCAAGTTCCTGACCAGCTTTGTGTAAAGTTTCAAAAACATGCGGGGCCTGATCGTTGGACACATAGACTTCCCAACCCAATTCGCCGACATATGTCACGCGGTTCACCCGCGCTAATCCCATGCCGATCTCAACGTCTTGAGATGTGCCAAAAGGATTAACTTCATTTGAGAAATCATTTGGCGATACCATTTGCAATAATTTGCGAGAATTGGGACCCATTACAGCAAGTACAGATTCAGCGGCTGTCATATCAATGATCACAACGTTGAAATTGCCCTTGTGACGCTCAAGCCAAGTCTGATCCGCAAGACGTGTCGCGGCGGGGGTAACAACCACATAAGAAGTTTCAGATAGACGCGTTGCTGTCACATCGGCTTCAATGCCGCCAGCTTTGTTGAGGAACTGTGTATAGACCAGTTTACCAACAGGAACTGACATGTTGTTTCCACAAACATAGTTTAGGAAGTTTTCAGCATCAGGGCCTTCAACCCGGATTTTACCGAAAGAGGACATGTCATATAGGCCAACATTGTTGCGAATGGCTTCATGTTCACGCTTTGAGTTTTCAAACCAGTTTGGTCGTTCCCAACTATATTCGTATTCAGCTTTTTGACCTTCATCTGCAAACCAGTTCGCGCGTTCCCAACCTGCAAATTCGCCAAATACCGCACCATTTTCTTTAAGGTGGTGATGAAGCGCACTCCTGCGAATACCGCGTGCTGTGTCTTTTTGTCGGAAAGGATAGTGATCGGCATAAAGTAGGCCCAGCGTTTCTTTCGAGCGCTCAAAGAGGTAGGTTTTGTTGCCTTGGAAAGGTTGCATGCGAGAGATATCAACATCGCCTAAGTCAAATGGCTTTTCACCCGTATCCATCCATGATGCTAGCGCCATGCCGGCACCACCTGCGGATTGAATACCGATTGAGTTGAAGCCAGCTGCTACCCAGAAATTATCGCATTCCGGCGCAAGACCAAGATGATAAGCATCATCCGGGGTAAAGCTTTCAGGTCCGTTGAAGAAGGTGTGAATACCCGCTTCAGCTAGCATAGGCAAACGGTTGATTGCTTGCTCAAGAATTGGTTCGAAGTGATCGAAGTCTTCTGGCAATTGATCAAATTCAAAACTCTCCGGAATACCGTCCATGCCCCATGGTTTAGCATTTGGTTCAAAAGCACCTAGGAGAATTTTACCGGCATCTTCTTTGTAATAAGCGCACTCATCTGGTACGCGAAGAACTGGCAATTGCTGAAGTTGCGGGATGTTCTCAGTGACGATGTAAAAATGTTCGCACGCGTGAAGTGGTATATTCACACCTGCCATTTTGCCAACTTCATGTCCCCACATCCCGGCACAGTTTACAACGTAATCTGCTTCAATTGCACCAGATTCTTCGCCTTGTTGCCATTCAACACCAGTGACGCGTCGACCTTCTTTATTGATCTTGGTAACTTTGACGTTTTCTTTGATCAAAGCGCCTTTTAAGCGCGCGCCTTTTGCTAACGCTAGGGCAATATTTGCAGGATCACCTTGGCCATCTTTTGGAAGATAAACACCCGCGGTTACACCATCAATATTGATGTGTTCATAACGCTCTTTAACTTCTGTTGGTGAAATTTCTTCAACTTCAACACCAAAGGCGCGCGCCATGGCCGCCTGACGAAGGATTTCTTCCTTACGCGCTTCAGTCAGCGCAACTGTGATAGAGCCGCAACGACGAAAGCCTGTTGCAACTTCTGTTTCAGCTTCAAGTGTTCCATAAAGCTCTTGGCTATATTTGGCGAGCTTTGTCATGTTCTTGGAAGAGCGTAGCTGGGCAATCAATCCCGCTGCGTGCCATGTTGTTCCGGAGGTGAGCTGTTTACGCTCCAACAGAACAATGTCTTTCCAACCAATTTTAGCCAAATGGTATGCCACTGAACAACCAATGACACCACCACCGATGATGACGACGCGTGCTTTTTCCGGCAGGCTCATGGGTAAATCTCCCTAAATTTTTGTTTGTAAATCTCCACCATTTCTTCTTCTGTAACGCCGTCATCGTAGGGCGGTGTTGTGAGTGGCTTTAGGTGTGAGATTTCAATTGTTACAATTGCGTTGATCCGATGGGCCAATGACGGCCATTCGTTTTTCCAATGAATGAATAGTTCTTGAAAGCTATCCGTATCTTTTTTGGCAATTGTCGCTTTTCCTCTTACCCGAATACCTTTTCGGGAAAATTGGTTGACGAAATTTACCTCAATTTCAGGATTGCTTTCAATGTTCGTAATTGTTTGTGGTGAGCGAATATCAGCAAAGCCGATTTGGTTTTCACTCAACACTAAAAATGTACCTTTGGGGGACACGTTGGGACGTCCGTCTGGGGTGACGCTTGCCACAAATCCCAAACGAAATGTCTCAATGATATCCTTCGCAAAAGCGTTTAACATTAGGCCCGAATTCTTTCGTTGTCTGCGTCCCACAATGGAAGATCTTCTTGCACAACAGCCTTGCAGCGTTTGCCATAAATCTCGACTTCTAACTCAGTGCCAGGAGCTGCAAGTTCTGCCTTCACAACGCCTAGTGCCACTGATTTGTTAATGCGGTAACCCCAATTGCCGGATGTTGTTTCACCAACAACTTCCTCGCCATTCCAGACGGTTGACATATAAGGCGCATCGCTATCGCCAGCTTCAACAACAAGCGTGACGAAACCTTTTTTCGCCCCCTGTTGTTTTTCAGACATCAATGCTTGTTTGCCAGGGAAGTTTTGTTCTTTGTTAAGACGAACAAAGCGTTCCAAACCGCCCTCAAGAAGTGTGTAATCAGTTGATAGATCACCCTTCCAAGTACGATAGCCTTTTTCAATTCGCATTGAATCAAGTGCAAACATGCCAAATGGTGTTGCACCAGCATCGCGAATTGCAGAATAGGCATTGGCACTATCTTCAAATGAAGTGTGCACTTCCCAACCCAATTCGCCAGCAAAAGAGATACGGAATAATTTAGCTGGTTTACCCGCTACAACCGCATCCTGAATGGTGAGCCAACCTGTTGAAAGATCAGCATCAGGTGCAATCTTCGCAATCAGATCGCGAGAGTTTGGACCTGTCACAAGATGCGTTGACCATTCTTTGGTAATGTCAGTTAATGTGAGTGAACCATCTTCAGGCAATGACTTTTTCAAGAATTCAAAATCGTGCCATTGGGCAACAGCCGCTGTCATTAGCCAGAAATCATCTTCACCCCAGCGAATGATAGTCACTTCGGTGATGATACGGCCGCGGCTATCTGCAAAGTACCCCAGGTTCATACGCCCAGCTTTTGGCAATGCGCCTGCGATTTGATTGCGTAACCATTCAGCTGCGCCTTCACCGGTTAGCGTGTAGCGTGAGAAGCCGGGCATATCCAAAACACCAACATTGTCGCGAACAGCTTCAACTTCTTCTTTTACACGAATTGCCCATGGGCCGTTGCGATCCCAAGTTTCCGTTGCTGCTTCAGTGGTGTCGTCGCCATCTTTTGCAAACCAGTTCGCGCGTTCCCAACCGTTATATGCACCCATTTGAGCACCGTCGGATAAAAGGCGTTCGTGGTTTGGTGAGAGTTTTTTGTCGCGACCAGCTGGCCATTCATGGTGCGGGAAGTGCATTGCATATTCGTGACCATAAGTTTCCATGGCTTTTTGGTAACAGAAGTCTTGATCAGCATGGTCTGTATAACGGCGTGGGTCGACTGCCCACATATCCCATTCAGTTTCACCTTCTGTGATCCATTCTGCAAGAACTTTACCTGCACCACCAGCTTGCGCGATACCAAATGTAAATGAGTGCGCTTCAAACGCATTTTTTACACCTGGCATTGGGCCAATCATTGGCAATCCATCTGGTGCATAAGGAATTGGCCCGTTGATGACGCGCTCAACGCCTTGTGTGCCCAAGATTGGTAGGCGCTCCATGGCATCTTCAATGTAGAATTCTAGGCGATCAAGATCATCTGGGTAAAGCTGGAATGAGAAATCGTCTGGCATTGGATCATCTGGTGTGACCCAGTGCGCTTTACAGTTGCGCTCATATGGACCCAAGTTTAGGCCATGCTTGTCCTGACGAAGGTAATAGGAAATATCAACGTCACGGATCATTGGCATTTTATGCCCTTGTTCCTTTGTCCAAGCTTCCAATTCAGGTATTTCACCCGTTAGGAAATATTGGTGGCTCATAACGATCATTGGAACTGTGCGTCCACCGTAAGGTTTAAACCACTCGCCAACGCGCTGGGCGTAATAACCACAAGCGTTTACAACATACTCACAACGGATATCACCTTTTTCCGTATGCACGATCCATTCGTCCCCATCGCGTGAGACGCCCGTCGCCGGTGTGAAGCGTAGGATGGTTTGACCCATATCGCGTGCACCTTTTGCAAGGGCTTGTGTTAGTTGTGCAGGGTCGATATCGCCGTCAAGCTTATCCCAAAGACCACCAGCTAGATCATGTGTTTCCATAAATGGATTGAATTCGCGTAATTCTTCAGGTGTACAAATGTCCATTTCAAGACCCTGATGGCGGGCCATACCTGCAACACGCTCAAATTCCTGCATGCGTTCTTTGTTATGTGCGAGACGGATAGCGCCTGTCACATGGTAGTTCATTGGATAATCAACTTCCTCAGCTAGGCTACGATACATTTTAAGACCATAGCGCTGCATGTTCATCACAGCCCATGAAGCTGCGAAGTTTGGACAGTTACCCGCTGCGTGCCAAGTTGAACCTGCTGTGAGTTCGTTTTTCTCTAAGAGAACACAATCGGTCCATCCAGCTTTGCCCAAATGATAGAGACTGGAAACACCGATAGCGCCACCGCCAATGATCACGACACGTGCTGTTGTTGGAAAGTCTGACATATTACCCTCGAATATTTTTGTTTGAATACATTTTTATAAGTCTAATAAACCGGCGGCGAGATAACCCAAATCGCCTCCGCAATTTCATCTGTTGGGTTTTCCCAACGGTATTTTTCGTTCTGGAACTGAAAGCTATCTCCGGCGCTGATTTCAAATTTACGGTCATCCAGCCATAAATTCATCCGGCCCGAAATGAGATATCCACCTTCTTCTGTTGGTCTTGGCTCAACCCATTCACTTATTGAATTTGGCGCAAACTCTGATCTGATCATTTCAAAATCACCAGACAAATGCGGGGAAAGTAATTCTTCCACCAACCCTGCATGGCGAGAGCCCAATTCGGCGCGGGCTGATTTGCGAACGATAATTCCTTGTTCGCCCTCTGGCGCTTGCTCGTTTCTGAAAAAGAAACTGATCGGGATTTCAAAAAACAGCGCAATATTGCGTAAATCTGAAATTGATGGCTCGGTCTGACCTCGCTCGATCTGGCTCAGCCATCCCGTTGAACGGTTTAAGCTGCTTGCCAATTCGATAAGTCGAATATCGCGCGATTTACGTAAAGCACGGATATCTGCACCAACGCTTGCCTCGGATTCTGAAAATGTAGTATTTGAATTGTCCAAACTTAATCATCCTAAAAATGAAATTTAACAAATTAATTTCATTTATTTTGCATCCATGCAAGAGATTTATTTGTCTAGTGATAAAATTCTGATACTGTTAGTGCCAAATTAGATTGCCAATAGTGCCAGTTTGTCGTTTAATGAGACAGCGAGTTGGATGGATATTAGAAAATGCGTTACAGCCTATTTCATGTCGAGCGCGAGCAGCAAAAATCTCTGCAGACGCAAATAAGAGAAATGTTAGTATCGGCAATGTTGGCCGGGCAATTGCCTGCGGATGCGCCCGTACCGTCAACCCGAGCGATGGCAAAACGACTTAAAGTCTCGCGCAACACGGTGATGCTTGCTTATCAAGCGCTCGCATCCGATGGATATTTGGTATCTCGAGAACGATCAGGGTTTTATGTTTCAGCTGATGTTCGAAATGATCTGTTTCAATCCGAGCAGGCAAGTGAAGATACCCAAGTTGCATTATCTTCAGTTGATTGGGGTAAAAAGCTTCGGCTAAAGCCATCAGAACAATTGAATATTATCAAACCAAACGATTGGAACAATTATCCTTATCCATTTATTTATGGTCAGGTTGACCCAAAGTTGTTTCCAATTAGCGCCTGGCGAGACTGCATTCGACAAACATTAAGCCTGAAATGGCTAGATGCTTGGACCGATGATCGCTTTAGCGCTGACGATCCGATGTTGATTGAACAGATCCAACAACGCGTTTTAACGCGTCGAGGTGTCATGGCAAAACGCGAAGAGATCTTGGTAACGATGGGTGCGCAAAACGCTTTGTTTATGTTGGCGCATTTATTGGTTCGCCAAAAAACAAAAGTAGCGGTTGAAGATCCTGGTTATCCTGACATCCGCAATATGTTTCGATTGCGAACGGATAACATTGTAAATATTCCAATTGATCAAGAAGGCTTATGTGTTGATCAATTAAAAGATGCCAAAATGGCATTTGTAACTCCTAGTCATCAATATCCGACCAATGTGACAATGAGCGTGCAAAGGCGCCATCAACTCCTCGAATGGGCAAATGAAAATGATAGTCTAATTGTTGAAGATGACTATGAGTATGAGACAAATTTCAGACAAGAACCCACTCCCGCGCTCAAATCGCTCGATCGCAATGGCCGGGTTTTATATATTGGCAGTTTATCGAAATCACTTATGCCGGGATTACGGGTTGGTTTTTTGGTCGCGCCTGCAGAGCTTATCGAAGAAGTTCGAGCCTTGCGGCGTTTGATATTACGGCACCCGCCTGGCAACAACCAAAGAGTGGTCGCACTGTTTCTATCCCTTGGTATTCACAATGCGCTGATCAACAAGCTTAGTCAGAATTACCAAAAGCGTTCTGAGATACTTGGACTTGCTTTGGCCAATAATTTTCATGGTTGGTATGAGGTGCCAAAATTCGGTGGTAGTTCTTACTGGATTAAAGGGCCGGGTGAACTTGATTCGCGAAAACTTGTTAAAGTTGCAAAAGAAAAGGGCGTATTAATCGAACCTGGCGATGTGTTCTTTTCTAATCCGGATGAAAATAAGAACTATTTTCGCCTCGGTTTTTCATCCATTTCTGATGACAAGATTGAGCCGGGGATTAATCTTTTGGCACAATGCGTGGAAGAAGTGCTGTAATTGTGTTTTCGCCCAAACAATAGAGTAAAAAATAGGCATTAATGAAAAGTGCAGATTGTATGGTCTGTCACATGAATGTCAAAGAACTGGACCTATTGGCAAAATTGTGATTGCATCAGTGTGTGTTTTATCATTAGACTGATGATAGCGCTCAAATAATAAGGCTTGGAGATGGCCTCATAATAAATCTGAGCGACAGTAGTTTTAAAATAGGAGAGAACAATATGGGATTGAAAAAACTTGCTGGCGTATTGGCCGGTGGCGTAATGACTTTGATGGCAACAGCACCAGGTTATGCGCTTGATGAGCTTGTTGTAGGTTACTTCCTTGAGTGGCCAACACCAAACCAGTATGCACAAGCAAATGAACTATATGCCAAAGAGCTAGGTATTCCTGTGAAATGGGTGTCTTTTGACGCTGGTACTGCAATGTCTGCTGCAATGGCATCAGGTGATGTGCACATTTCATTTTCGCAAGGTGTGACACCATTCTTGGTAGCAACTGCTGCTGGTCAAGATCTTACAGCTGTTGATATTGCTGTTTCATACTCTGACAATGACAACTGTGTTGTTCGTTCTGAGCTTGAAATTTCAAAAGACAATGTTGCAGAGCTCAAAGGCAAGAAAGTTGCTGTGCCACTTGGTACTGCTGCACATTCTGGTTTCCTAGCTCAAATGGCACATTTCGGTATTGCTGAAAGCGATCTTGAAATCGTTGACATGGCTCCATCAGATTCAGCTGCTGCATTTGCTCAGCCAAATACTGATCTTGCAATGGCTTGTGGTTGGGGTGGTTCACTTCGCGCAATGAAGCAACACGGTAGCCCAATCATCGAAGGCGCTGAAAAAGAAGCAGTTGTTGGTAAAGTGTTTGATATCACTTCTATCCCAACTTCATTCGGTGAAGAAAACCCAGAAATCCTTGCGAAATTCTTGAAAGTTACTGCTGACATGAATGCGCAATATGCTGCTGATCCAGCTCCAATGATGGATTCAATTGCAAAAGCAGCTGGTATGGATGCTGATGGTACAAAAGCTGTTATCGGTACATTCGTGTTCCCTTCAACAGACACACAGCTTTCAGCTGAGTGGATGGGCGGCGGTGTTGCTGAGTTCTTCACAAATGCTGCAGCAAGCTTAGAATCATCAGGCAAAATCAAAGCATTGCCAGACTATTCAGCTGTTGTTGATGCAAGCTACCTTGAAGCTGCTACAAAAATGTAATTTGAGCATTAGCTCTTAAAATTACCTAGCGTGGCGCAAATAGCGCCACGCATCCCCTTTTCTTATAAATCGGAGGTGGCGCCAATGTCTGGTTTGATCATTAACGATGTTTCCATGACCTTCTCTTTGCCCGATGGTGGCTCTGTTGAGGCTTTAAAAAACATCAATCTCAATATTAAAAAAGGCGAGCTGATGGCCGTTCTTGGTCCATCTGGTTGTGGTAAGACCACGCTTTTGAATATTCTCGCTGGCTTTTTAGCTCCCACAGCAGGTGAAATCTCTCTCAATGGTGACCGCGTGGTCGGACCTCATTCCGAACGTGGCATGGTTTTTCAAAAAGGTGCACTTTTTGAATGGATGAATGTATCCGAGAATATTGGTTTTGGCCCTCGCATGGCTGGTCGTCCAAAAGAGGAAATCAGCAAAAGAACCAAAGAACTTCTTGAAATCGTTGGCTTGCAAGAATTCGAAAACAAAATGATTTATGAGCTGTCAGGCGGTATGCAACAACGTGTTGCTTTAGCGCGCTGTCTTGCAAATGATCCTGATGTTATCTTGATGGATGAGCCTTTAGGCGCGCTTGATGCATTGACCCGTGAAAAAATGCAGAGCCTTGTTTTGGACATTTGGAAAGAAACAGGCAAAACAATTATCTTGATCACCCACTCGGTTGAAGAAGCATTGCTTCTTGGTGAGCGCCTACTTGTTATGGCTCCTCGCCCAGGTCGAGTTCACAAAGAATATCAACTTCCTTTTGCGGAAATTGGCGTTGGTGCTGATTTGCGTGAAGTTAAACGTCACAAAGATTTTGGACCCACTCGTGACGAGATCCTAAACATGATTTGGGATATGGAAGAAGAGATTATGGGCCGGACGGAGAATGCATAATGTTGGGTGAAATCGGCGATCTAATTTCGACAACGTTCTGGATGGTTCTTGGCATTGCCGGAATCTTCGGAATATACTTAGCTGTATCTGGCTTATGTTCTTTGGTTTATGCCGCCTATAGCCGCGGCAAAGCAAAGGCAACCGGATTTGGTAGTCTCAAAACAGTTACATTTGGTGATGAAAGTGCTGTTACGGCCAACAGAGCCGCGTCTATTGCCGCGGTGATCACAATCTTCTTGTTGTGGGGCATTGCGACGGGAAGTAAGCTTATCCCGTTCACTATCTTGCCTCCGCCGTTTACTGGTGAAACGTCTTTTCAATATACAGCAACAAATGCTGCTGGTGAAACGGCTGATGCAACGGTATTTGTTTATGTGTCTAAACAAGGTGAAGAGGGTGCAGCTGCGCCTGAATTCACTAATTCATCGACTGGATTTGCAATTGATGATGCCGTTCTCGTGCCTGAAAGACGCGGTAAGATCCTCAAAGCTCAAGACAATGATGTTGGCGGTAAAGAAGAAGGCTATCGTGTGACAGCAATTGATGGCAAGCCAATTTCTCCAAACGAGATTGTTTCCTTTAATGATGGTGAGATCTTCATGACCTCAAAGGGTTCCTTGTCGGTTCGACCGTCACAGGGACGTACTATGGAAGCTCTATTCTTGCCTCCGCCGGAACAAGTTTGGGATAGATTCTGGCAGTTAAATGCTGATGGTTATCAGGGTGTTGGACTTTGGGAAAACGTATTCTGGTCTCTAATCCGGGTTGTGGTTGGTTTCGCATTGGGTTGCTTGTTTGGTATTCCGCTTGGATTTGCGATGGGTCTAAACTCATGGCTTCGCGGTTGGTTTGATCCAATTGTTGAGTTCATGCGTCCTGTTCCGCCACTTGCGCTTATCCCGTTGATTATCATTTGGTTTGGTATTGGTGAGCAAGGTAAGATCAGTCTGCTCTTCTTAGCGGCGCTTTGGATTATGACCATTGGTGCACGAGCAGGTGTGTCTGGGGTCAATATCTCAAAGGTTCATGCAGCTTATTCGCTGGGTGCGACCAAGCGACAATTGTTGACCAAGGTTATTTTGCCTAACTCACTACCTGAGATTTTCACCGGGGCTCGTGTTGCCATGGGTGTTTGTTGGGGTACTGTTGTGGCCGCGGAACTTGTGGCAGCTGAAAAGGGTGCTGGTAAAATGATCATCGCTGCGTCTAAATTCCAGCTAACGGATATTGTGATCATTGGTATCATTATTATTGGTGTCATTGGGTACGGTATCGACGTTCTAATGCGTATGGCAGAAGATAAGCTTGTACCTTGGAAAGGTCGTGGCTAAACGCTTCGATTTTTCAAACTAAGAAACTTAGAAGCGCCGTGTCAGATTAATTTTTGACACGGCGCTTTTGTTTTGCTTGGGCCAAATGAGTAATGTCATCTGGTGCTACTGGTTCTTTTGAACTGGATTTATTAAAAATGACTAATTTTGTTAATTAATGAGACTAAATATCTCATAAATAACTCTTATTTGCAAAATATTCATATTTGGATTACTAGACATTATGGGCGCTTTGTTGCGATAAGTGATAGAGTATATTTGTCTGAAACAGGCGGGTTTAATTTTTTGGAGGATGTAGATTTTGTCAGAAACTTCTCACGTGGTTGATAAGTCACCGCATGTGTCGGATGAAATTCGCCAGACGACATGTTACATGTGTGCTTGCCGTTGCGGCATCAACGTTCATGTCCGCAAGGATGAAAATGGCGAAGATAAAATTCGCTATATTGAAGGCAATAAAGACCATCCAATTAACAAAGGTGTTTTGTGTGCTAAAGGCTCTGCGGGCATCATGCAACACTACTCACCTGCACGCTTATCTAAACCGCTTAAACGCGTTGGCGAACGTGGTGAAGGTAAGTTTGAGCCGATTGAGTGGGAAGAAGCATTGGAAATGGCCACAGGTTGGTTATCCGATGTACGCAAAAAAGATCCTAAAAAACTTGCTTTCTTCACAGGCCGTGACCAGTCTCAAAGTTTTACCGGATGGTGGGCACAACAATACGGAACGCCCAACTTTGCAGCTCACGGCGGCTTTTGTTCAGTTAATATGGCAGCTGGCGGTATCTACACATTTGGTGGTGCATTTTGGGAATTTGGTTCGCCTGATTGGGACAAAACAGAACTATTTGTCATTTTTGGTGTTGCGGAAGATCATGACTCCAACCCAATTAAGATCGGCTTATCGAAACTAAAATCTCGCGGTGTTAAAACCATTGGCGTTAATCCGGTTCGTACTGGGTATAATGCGATTGCCGATGAATGGGTAGGTATTACGCCGGGTACTGATGGGTTGTTTGTATTATCCCTCATCCACGAATTGCTAAAGGCTGGTCGTATCGATGTCGATTATTTAATCCGTTATACGAACGCGCCATGGCTCGTCATTAATAACCCTGGTGGCAATGATCACGGTACATTTGCGCGCGATAAAGATGGCAATGCGCTGGTACTGGATCGTAAAACGGGTAAAGCCGTTGCCTATAACAAAAAGGGTGTGAAACCTGATCTTCAGGGCGAAGTTTCCGTGAAAAAAGGGGTGACTGCACAGCCTGCATTTGCACTTCTTACTGAAAAATACATGGACGAGAAATACGCACCGGCGAATGTGTGCGAAGCAACGGGTGTGAGCGAAAATCAAATTGTTCGTATCGCCGGCGAGATTGCTGAAGCTGCATTTGAAAAAGAGATCACGCTTGATCAGCCTTGGACAGATATGAAGGGTGAAAAGCACGATAAAATGATCGGGCGCCCAGTATCGTTCCATGCTATGCGCGGTATTTCTGCGCACTCAAACGGTTTCCAAACCTGTCGCGCGATCCACGTTCTTCAAATTCTGCTGGGTTCAATTGATTGCCCTGGTGGCTTTAGGTTTAAGCCACCGTATCCGCGTCCAGTGAGCGCACAACCTGCGCCACATGGTGGGTCAAAACCAAATACACCACTTGCAGGACCTCAACTTGGTTTTATGCGTGGTCCGGAAGGCATGTTGTTAGAAGAAGATGGCGTAACCCCGCAACGCATTGATAAAGCGTTTTCTTGGGATGCTCCGATGTCATCGCACGGCTTGATGCATATGGTTATTCCAAATGCGCATGCGCGCGATCCATACGGTATTGATGTCTTGTTTATGTATATGGCTAATATGTCATGGAACTCGTCAATGAACTCATCGGGCGTTATGAAAATGTTGACCGATAAGGATGAGAACGGCGAATACATCATTCCAAAATTGATTTATTCCGATGCTTATTCATCAGAGATGGTGGCTTATGCTGATCTGGTCCTGCCAGATACTACTTATCTTGAGCGTCATGATGCAATTTCACTTCTTGATCGTCCGATCAGTGAACCTGAAGCGATGTGTGATGCAATCCGCTGGCCAGTGTTTGAACCTGACCGCGATGTACGCGGCTTCCAGTCGGTTCTCATTGATTTAGGTGGTCGCCTTGGTTTGCCTGGTATGACCAATGAAGATGGTAGCGCTAAGTTTAAAGATTACGCTGATTATATCACCAATCACCAGCGTAAACCGGGTGTTGGCCCGCTTGCAGGCTGGCGTGGTGAAGATGGTGATAAAACGGGTCGGGGTGAACCAAACCCTGATCAGATCAAACGCTATATCGAAAATGGGGGTTTTTCAGAAAACCACGTGCCGACAGAAGCGCTTTATTACAAGCATGCTAATATGGCTTGGCAAGATTGGGCTGTTGAAATGGGTCTTCAAGATGCACCCGTTGAAAACGTCTTCCAGATCTATTGCGAACCTTTGGCAAAATTCCAGTTGTGTGCAGAAGGTAAGATGGAGCCAAAGGCGCCGCAAAGCCACGCTTCGCGCATTAAAGAGTGTTTTGATCCTTTACCTGATTGGTATGCACCATTTGAAGGTACAGGAATTGATACAAGCGAATATCCTTATCATGCGCTCACGCAAAGACCTGCTGCAATGTATCACTCATGGGGATCGCAAAATGCTTGGTTGCGCCAAATCCATGGTGATAACCCAATGTATATCCCATCTGAGATTTGTGATGAAGCTGGTCTTGAAGATGGAGATTGGGCTTGGATTATTTCCTATCACGGCAAGATCAAAGTTCCAGTGCGCCGTATGAATGCAGTGAACCAAAAAACTCTATGGACTTGGAACGCGATTGGTAAACGCAAAGGTGCATGGTCACTATCACCAAATTCACCTGAGGTTACCAAAGGCTTCCTGCTCAACCATTTGATCAATGAATTATTGCCGGCAAAAGAAGATGGCTATAGATGGTCAAATTCTGATCCGATCACTGGCCAAGCGGCATGGTTTGATTTGCGTGTGCGGGTTGAAAAAGCAAGTGATGGACCTGAACTGTCACAGCCACAATTTGACCAGCAAAGCAATTCAGGGCACATCGCGCCAGAGGGCCTAAGTTACGGTAAGGAGTGGACGAAATAATGACCATGCTTCCTCATACAACCCAAAAGAAACTTGGGCTCGTCATCGATTTAGATATTTGTGTTGGCTGTCATGCTTGCGCGGTGAATTGTAAAGAATGGAACACCGGTGGCTATGGTGCTGCATTGTCTGATACCGAACCTTATGGTGATAGCCCAACAGGCGCTTGGCTCAATCGTATTCATACATATGAAGTCACGCCCGAAGATGCACCGGCGTCGATTGTTCACTTCCCAAAATCATGTTTGCATTGTGATGATGCGCCTTGTGTGACTGTTTGCCCAACAGGTGCAAGTTACAAGCGCAGCGAAGATGGTATTGTGCTTGTTGATGAAGACATGTGTATTGGTTGCGGCCTCTGCGCATGGTCGTGTCCTTATGGTGCTCGAGAAATGGATCCAACCGAAAACGTCATGAAGAAATGTACGTTATGTGTTGACCGAATTTACAATGAGAACTTGGAAGAAGTCGATCGAGTTCCTGCATGTGTTAAAACATGTCCTGCAAGCGCGCGGCACTTTGGTGATTTTGCCGATCCAAATTCGGATGTTTCGAAAATGGTTGCCGATCGTGGCGGCATTAACCTAATGCCGGAAATGGAAACGTCACCGGTGAATAAATACTTGCCTCCGCGTCCAAAAACACGCCCTGAAAGTACAGGCTGTGGTAGCGCTTCTGTTGCACCAGCTGTCGCTGACAAAGGTGTTCTTGGTTGGCTCGATAGAGCTCTCACATCATTAGATAAGTTGGGATAAATCATGCATCCAGCAATTTCAGTTATTTTCTTTACAGTTATTTCAGGTGCCGGATTTGGGTTCATGGCGCTCATTGGTCTTGGATGGGCCATGCCGAATAGTGCGGTCGCCGCGTTTTTAATCTGTCTGCTTGCCGGTGGTTTGTGTGTAATTGGACTATTGTCTTCGCTCTTTCACTTAGGGCACCCTGAGCGCTTTTGGCGTGCGTTTTCCCAATGGAAATCATCTTGGCTATCTCGCGAAGGCGTTTTGTCGGTTCTAACGCTTACCCTCTTTGCAATATATGCACTGGTGTGGATGGCAACGGGTGAGCGCATCGGCGTACTTGGGTTCATTATTGCTGTACTTGCTATTGTGACAATCTATGCAACTTCGATGATTTATGCATCACTGAAAACAGTACCTAGCTGGCATAATGCTCTAACGTCTGTTTGCTATGTTGCTTTTGGATTGGCTTCTGGGATTGTTTTGGCAGCAACATTTGGAAGTGCTACATCATTTGCAGGCATTTCAGTTAGCGTGTTGGCGGGATTGGCTTTGATTGCTGCATGGGGACTGAAGCTCTTGTGGTGGCGCCGTGCCGATGGTGTTGGTTTTTCAGATACTGGTTCTGATACCGGAACAGCAACAGGTCTTGGTCATCTTGGAAAAGTTAAGCTGTTTGAAAAGCCGCATTCTGGCGAAAACTATCTCACCAAAGAGATGATGCACCAGATTGGCCGTAAACACGCTAAAAAGCTGCGATCTATCTCGGTTGGTCTTGGCTTGCTGGTGCCGTTTATTTTCGCAGCCTTGGCATTTGTCACTGGAGCCTACGGGATCTTTATGTTCCTGGCATTCTTATCCATGTTGGCTGGATTGTTCGCAGAACGCTGGTTGTTCTTTGCGGAAGCCAAACACGCGGTTTCACTTTACTACTAATATAAAATTGGCGGCCTAGGCCGCCTTTTTTATTACTAAGCTTGTCTATACAGCTACCCATAAAGTTCAGAAGTAAGGTTAATAGAACGGAAAGGTCCTTGTCGTATCTTGTTAGCCAGTAGTGTTTTGTATTTTGTATTGTGTGCTAGCGTATTATGGCCAAAAAACCGTCGAAAGCGACACCTAATGAAGGTGAATTAGAGCAAGCCCCCAAAAAGGGATTGTTTAGCTTCTTGCGACGTAAAAAGAAGAAACAATCACAAAATCAAGTAGATGATCAAGCTGCAGCTGCTGAAAGCGCTGATAGTAAGAGTGAGGACGTTGCTGCAAAGAAGCCAGCAAAGCCTGCTCGTAAAACTGCTGCGAAGAAAAAGCCCGCGACAGCTAAAAAAGCACCAGCAAAAAAAGTGGCTGCATCTGCTAAAAAGGCGACGGGTGCGAAAAAAACAACACGCGGTAAAGCAAAAAAACAAACAGAAGAACCACAAATAGCTGCGGCAAAAGATAATTCTGACAAAGAATTTGTCTCCACTGAGACGAAGAAAAAACGTTCTCTTTTTGGGTTTTTAAAACGCAAGAAGAAGGTGGAAGTGCCTGCTGAAGAACAGGCGCTAGCAAAAGAAGTTGCTAATGATCAAATTGAAGAGAAAAAGCCAAAGAAAAAAATATTTGGTTTTTTAAAGCGTAAGAAAAAAACTGAAGACGTCGTTGAAGATGCATTAGTGCTCGACACCTCTGGCAATATTCCTGTTGGAACAGGAATGATCGATACCGAGATCGAAGCTGATGACGCATCGCCCGTTAAAAAAGGTATCTTCACAAAGAAATTTTTGATTATAATATTAAGTGGCTTTGCATTTATGGCGACATCAGGGGCAGCAGCGGTTGTTTTTGTTAAGCCTGGGTTTTTGGATAATGGCATAACCGGATTGGCATGTGATGTTGTTCACGAGGTTGATTTCGAACTTATGAAGGAAAATCGCGTTACATCCTTTATTAGAGCAGACGCCATGCCGACAAAAGAGCGGGTTCTGATGGTGCTTAATTATACCAAGTATTTGATGGGCGAATATCCAGATAGTCAGCTTGTCACTGTTTCACTTTTAGATGCTGATGGACCTACAAGCCGTCCAAATTTCCGCGGCAGCAATATTGGTGCGCAAGTTGTTTACGCGCCAGATCCATTGTTAACACAAGCGACTAAAAAGCAGTGGGAAGTTCGTTATGTAAATGCTGACCGAGCCTATGGCGGGAAATTTATTGGCGATCGTTATGAATTATCTCCCGATGAGATCAAGCTTCTCAGCGAGGAAATTACTGAGCCATCAGGCTGCTATGTTCCTGAAGAAGAAATGAGCGAAGAAGAGTTGGCGGAAAAAGAACGTCTGGAAGCTGAGGCGCTTGCAGCAGAAGAGGCCGCGCAGGCCGCGCTTGAAGCTGAAGCTGAGAAAAATGCTGAACCTGGTATGATTGACAATGTTCTTGCCCTTGTTGGGTTGGGTGATTCTGATGACGAAGAAATCGCACCTGAAGACGAAATCATGGAAGAAAATGCCAATATCTATCCTGGTGACAAGGCTGAGATGGAAGAAGCACAAGAAGAAGATGGCGCCGGGTTCTTCGATGGTATCCTGCAAATGGTTGGGTTGGGTTCAGAAGATAATTCGGCACAAAATGAACAAAAAGTTGACGTGTTGGGAACAAAAATCCGCTACAATTAAGTTCCAGGATTGTGTCTTTATGTAAACTGAATTGATTTTCTTCATCTTGAAACTGATGCGATAATCAGATGTGAAGTTTGTAGGAGATAATTTTGCAAAATTTGCCTGAACCTAAAGTTTTAGACGCTGCGCTCTCCATATGGCGATATCATTGCCTAGATGAGAATATCCCACGTGATATCCCCACCTTTGATTTAATCGTAGGCCTTGGAAGTTATGATACGCGCGTTGCGGAACGCTGTGCTGAGCTTTATCAAAATGCTATTTCAGACAAAATCGTATTTACCGGTGCTTTTGGCAATTGGACAAAAGATCATTTTGATAAAACGGAAGCTGAAACCTTTGCCGATGTAGCCAAAGACCGGGGAGTTCCCGAAGACAGTATTGTGCTTGAGGATAAGGCGACGAATACCGGTGAGAATATTTTAAATGTCAAAGCAATGTTCCCTAAGGTTAAAACTGTTGTGTTTGTGACAAAACCACAAATGCAAAGACGCTGTCGGGCGACTGTTGAGAAACAATGGCCTGATATCAAAGCTGTGGTGACCGCACCCAATCACACAATTGTTTCCCAACCTGTGGGTGATATGGATTTGGAAAAAGTCGTGCATGAATTAGTTGGTACGCATTGGCGCACACGCGCATATGCAAAGCTTGGTTATCAAACCAAACAAGTAGCTGACGAACTCGCAGAAGAAGCGTTTAAATCGCTTGTCGAGCAGGGATATACCAAACATCTCCCCGAAGACTGGGAAGATGTATTGTCAGAAGAATTATCCGAAGCGTGATTTTTCACACTTTTGATTATTAAGCTTTTGTTTTTTGAGCCGGGAACAAGATCACATCGCGAATGGATTGTGCATTGGTTAACAGCATGATCGCGCGATCAATACCGATGCCAATACCCGCAGCTGGTGGCATGCCGTGATCCATTGCATCTAGGAAATCTTCATCCAATACGCGTTCTTTCTCACCACGAGATTGCGCTTGTTCAACCTGCTCGACCATGCGTGTACGTTGTTCAACAGGATCGTTAAGCTCAGAGAACGCATTTGCAATTTCCCAGCCGTTGATAAATGTTTCAAAACGCTCAACAAGGCGCGGCTCACCTGGTACTTCTTTGGCAAATGGAGAAATGTCTTTTGGCATATGCGTGACATGTGATGGTTGGATCAAAAGATGTTCTGCTTTTTCCTCAAAGACGAGGGCAAGCATTTCTCCCCAGGTTCCATCTTCGTCGATATCAATGCCTGGTAACGCCTTCTTAGCTGCTTCGCGCGCATCGGCATCATTATCAATTGCTAGGAAATCAATGCCGGTTGCTTCTTTGACAGCATCTGGCATAGGAACGCGTTTAAATGGTGCCGCAAACGAAATTGTTTTATCGCCAAAATCAACATCAGTTGTGCCATAAATATCTTCTGCTACTCGAGCAAACATGCGCTCAACTAAATCCATAGCATCGGTGTAATCATGATAGGACCAATAGGCTTCCATCATTGTAAATTCTGGATTGTGACGCGTTGAAACACCTTCGTTTCGAAAGTTTCTGTTGATCTCAAAGACCTTATCGCTAATGCCGCCAACAAGTGCGCGCTTAAGATATAGCTCTGGCGCAATACGCAGATACATATCCATATCAAGCGTATTATGGTGGGTCATAAATGGATCAGCTGTTGCGCCACCATAAACCGGATGCAGCATTGGGGTTTCGATTTCCATGAAACCATCATCTTCCATGAAGCGACGAATGCGAGATACGATTTTTGCGCGTTGTTGAAGACGTGCTTTAGACTCTTCATTTGACATCAAATCAAGATAGCGTTTGCGATAGCGCGTTTCGATATCTGTGAGCCCATGATATTTTTCAGGCATTGGTTTCAGCGTTTTACAAAGCATGGTGATTTGTGTCGCATTGACCGTTAATTCACCGCGCGGTGTGCGGCGAACTTCACCGGTTACACCGATGATATCGCCGATATCGATGAATTGAAGCAACTCGCGTACTTCTTCAGAGGCATTGTTTTTATGCGTGAAAACTTGAACCTTACCGTTTGCATCGCGCATATCCATAAACATGCCATTGTTGCGTGACGAGTAAATACGGCCTGCTACTGTAACGATGTCACCAGTTAGATGACCATCTTCAATGTCTGCATATTTTTCCATCAACTCGCCATTGGTAATGGTGCGATGGAAGTTTGTTGGAAACAGATTGCCCGCAATTTCTTCCATGCGTTCGCGCTTTTGCAAACGCACTTCACTTGCGTCAGTTGATAGGGCTTCTTCGTTTTTATTGTCAGTCATTATGGTCTCTAATATATCGCTATTGTTAGCTTACTTACGCATCGGAAGCTGGTTCAGATGTATCAAGCGAAGCGTGCAAGGCTTCACTTGCCACTTTTAAACGCTGACGAACCATTGCGCGGCCTAAAAGAACCATTGCATCAAACAATGGCAGCGAACGTGCTGAGCCGCTTACCGCAACAAACAACGGTGGAGTTAGTTTACCCAGCTTAGTTTCCAAGCCTTCTGCCACCACGCGCAGTGTTTCTTCAATGCTTTCACGGTTCCAATCATCCATGTCATCAAGAGCAGGACGGACCGCATCAATCACTTCAAGACATTTCTCAGGTGGGTTCTTTTTGATGTTTGCAAACGATTGTGCAGTGACACCAACATCGCCTTTTAGCAAAAAGCCCGCAAGGTCAGGTAATTCTGAGAATGTTTGAATGCGTGACTGAGCTAATAGCAAACCTTGTTTGAGTTTGTCGTTTTCGCTCGCCCATTCCAAGACACGTGCCAAGAACTCTTCTTCTGACAGTTTTTCGCGCAACCAACGTGCATTCAGCCAATCAAGCTTTTGCACATCAAATACTGCACCTGCTTTTGAAAGCTTGTCTGGGTCAAAACGTTCGATCAACTCATCTAGATCCATCAGCTCATCGCCTTCGGAAATTTGGATGAAGAACAGACCAAGGAAGTTGGTCAATGCTTCAGGCAAGTGACCAAGGCCAGCATAATATGACATAGATGTCGGGTTTTTACGTTTTGACAGCTTTGATTTATCAGCACCGCGCATGAGTGGAAGGTGAGTAAACTCTGGTGCTTCCCAGCCAAGATATTGATAAAGCAGAATGTGTTTAGGTGTTGAAGAAATCCATTCTTCGCCACGTGCCACATGGGTAATTTTCATTAGGTGATCATCGACCACATTGGCCATGTGGTATGTTGGCATACCATCACTTTTTTGGATGACTTGCATATCCACAGCATCCCATGGAATTTCAACTTCACCATAGCCACCATCAGTATATTTACATGATCCTTCGCTTGGAACTTTCATACGAATAACAGGGACTTCGCCGCGCGCTTCACGTTCTGCAATCTCTTCTTGTGACAAACGAAGGCCAGCACCATTATAGCGAGGTGCTTTGCCTTGCGAGATTTGAAATTCGCGCATTTCTTCAAGTTCTTCTGGTGTACAGAAACATTTGAAGGCGTGACCAGCTTCAAGCAACTGATCAACATATTGGCCATAGACATGTTTGCGTTCGCTTTGGCGATAAGGACCAAAATCACCACCAACATCGGGACCTTCGGACCAATCAAGTCCCATCCAGCGCAAGCTGTCATAAACCGTTTGTTCAAATTCAGGTTTTGAACGTGAGGCGTCCGTATCTTCGATCCGCAAGATCAGCTTACCGCCCATCTTTTTGGCAAATAGATAATTGTAAAGCGCAGTATAAGCTGTGCCGATATGTGGCTCGCCAGTTGGGGAGGGGGCGAGGCGTACCCTGACATCTGTATTAGTCATTTTGATGATCACTCAATTCGGACGAAAACGTCGGATAATATATGTGCCGCGTTAGGCCATATTACCGACGATACGTCAAGTGTTGCGATAATGATTGTGGTTCTTGGGTTAATTCAGTGCTGTTTAGCTGCCGATATGCGTTTTCCCGCGCTTTTTTGCCAGCTCAACCTGTTTCTGGCGATCGCGAAAACGTGCTCGATCTTCGTCGGATTTCTCATCAATGCAATGCAGACAAGAAATACCTTTCTCGTAACTTGAAAGCAGCATATCAGCATCAGACAATGGCATACGACATGCGTGGCATTGATCATAGTCGCCTTGTGCCAATCCATGACCAACGGAAACGCGCTCGTCGAAAACGAAACAATCGCCTTCCCATTTGCTTTCTTCTGGTTCCACGGTTTCAAGATACTTCAATATTCCGCCTTTAAGATGGAATACTTCATCAAAACCTTCTTGCTTCATGAAGGCTGTTGATTTTTCACACCGAATACCGCCAGTGCAGAACATAGCAATTTTGGTGTCTTTATTAAGGTCCTTTTGCGCGCGCACCCAGTCTGGAAATTCGCGAAATGTTTTTGTTTTGGGGTCAACTGCACCTTCAAAAGTGCCGATAGCGACCTCATAATCATTTCGTGTATCTATGACGATGGTGTCGGGATCAGAAATAAGTTCATTCCAATCTTTTGGATCAACATAGGTTCCAACGATCTCATTAGGATCGATATCTTCCACACCCATTGTGACAATTTCCTTTTTCAATCGCACTTTCATACGATAAAAAGGCATCTCATCTGTATAGCTTTCTTTGTGCTCTAATTGAGCAAAGATATCTTTGCTGCGAATAAAGTCCAAAAGCGCATTAATATTTTCGCGCGCGCCAGCAACGGTTCCATTTATGCCTTCATGTGCTAAAAGCAGCGTGCCTTTGATTTTGTTTTCGACACAAAAATCTAAAAGAGGCTCCCGAAATTCTTCAAATTTGGGGAACGAAGCAAAATGATAAAGCGCTGCTACGACGATTGGCAGGTTCGTTTGGGTAGATGATAATTTAGTCATGATGAGTACGGAAATAGTGTTTAATAACGCAAAGTGCAACATTGTCTATCACAAGAATTCATGCTCAAGATAGAGCCGCAGGGTGGACATTTTGACCTAACACATCTAATTGGTGCAATCAAATCGATTTAAAAGGATAAAACATGCCGAATAAAGTAAACATGGCTGATAAAACGCAAAGTCTTTTGGAAGTTTTGAAGCTTCAACCTGTTGTACCTGTATTGGTGGTTGATGATGTTAATTCAGCAGTTTTGCTCGCGCGTGCTCTTGTTGCTGGTGGATTAAGAGCCATTGAAGTGACTTTAAGAACGCCTGCTGGGTTGGATGCAATCCGTGCAGTTGCAGATCAAGTTGAAGGTGCTGTCCCAGGCGCCGGTACAGTGCTTGACGCTGCACAATATGATCAAGCTGTTGAAGCTGGATCGCAATTTATTGTGTCGCCTGGTACGACACTTGAATTGCTTGATCACGCGAAAACTTCAAAAGTGCCGATGTTGCCGGGTGCTGCGACCGCAAGTGAAGTTATGGCGTTGCGCGAAGAAGGTTATAAGGTCTTAAAATTCTTCCCAGCCGAACAAGCTGGTGGTGCAAGCTATCTTAAATCATTGTCTTCTCCATTGGCTGACATGATGTTCTGCCCAACAGGCGGTATTAACTTAAAAAATGCAAATGACTATCTGTCGCTTCCAAATGTGGTTTGCGTTGGTGGTTCATGGGTTGCACCAAAAGCGCTGGTGGATGCTGGCGATTGGGATGGCATTACCAAGCTTGCATCTGAAGCGTTTGAGCTTGCCAAATAATATCTAGCGTTTTGCGCTCATATAATGAGATTGAAAACTATAGTTGCCAAGCCTATGCTAGAGATAGTTTAGGCTTGGATCTGTTATGCGTTGTTTATTAGAATATATTTTGTTTTTGATCAGCGTATTTTTAATCACGCCAGCGTTTACAATTCCATCGCATGCGCAAGAACGGGTTGTTGTTTTTGCAGCCAGCAGTATGAAAGATGCGCTGGATAATATTGCGTCAGACTTCGAAGCTAAAAATCCTGATATTGATATTGTGTTATCTTATGCCTCATCCGGCGTGTTAGCGCGTCAGATCGCAAATGATGCTCCTGCAGATATTTTCTTATCCGCAAGCACCGACTGGATGGACTATCTGGTTTCGCAAAATCGGATTAAAAATAGCGATATCAAAGCTTTAACCACAAATGAACTTGTTGTTGTGGCATCACAAATGCAAGATCAAGATTGGTCCCAACTTTTGTCAACGACCCGCTTTGCGATGGGGGATCCTTCTCATGTGCCTGCGGGTATTTATGCCAAACAGGCTTTTGAAACCTTGTCTCAATGGAGCAAGGTCTCGAACAACGCGGTGTTCACCGAAAATGTTCGTATAGCGCTTGGTATTGCCGAACGCGGGGAGGTCGGTGCAGCTGTTCTTTATAAGTCGGATGCTCAGCTTTCAGATACTCTTCAGATTATTCATACGTTCTCGAGCAATGATCATGATCAAATTTTATACCCTGCGGTGTTTTTAACTCAAAATAGTGACGCTGCGGAGAATTTTTTTGATTATCTGTTCTCACTAGATGCGCAATCTGTCTTAAAGACATCAGGGTTTAATAAAGCGCTGGCTATCACCAATTCAGATGGTTCAATTGTAACAAATGCAAAAGCTTCATCTTCTGCTTTATGGCCAATAATTTTGTTGTCTTTACGTGTTGCGCTGGTTGCTATGTTGTTTGCGGTGCCGATTGCTTTTGGTGTCGCATTTATTTTGGCGCGTTATGAATTTACCGGCAAAGCATTTTTGCAAGCCTTAGTGATGACGCCGCTTGTTATGCCCCCAGTTGTCACGGGCTATCTACTTTTGATCTTCTTCGGCAATAAGGGTGAGATTGGTCAGTTGTTATCCAACATCGGGATCGAATTTGCGTTCAAATGGACAGGTGCAGCATTGGCCGCAGGGCTTATGGCGTTTCCATTATTAGTGCGTCCGATGCGACTTTCAATTGAGGCGATTGATCAAGGTGTTGTTGATGCTGCCAAAACACTAGGCGCAAACAGATGGACGCGCTTTAGGACTGTTTATTTGCCGTTATCTCTGCCAGGGGTTTTGGCCGGTGCCGTATTGGGGTTTGCAAAATCCTTGGGTGAATTTGGTGCAACAATCACATTTGTTTCTAATATTCCAGATGAAACTCAGACGATCTCATTAGCCATTTATTCGTTTTTGCAAAGCCCGAATGGCGATAGCGCGGCATTAACGCTTATGGTCATTTCCATCGCCATTGCTTTGGGGGCTGTCCTATTATCTGAAATGGTTTCCTTGCACCTAAATCGAAAGGTGCGTTCGTAATGTTGGAAGTTGATATTCAAAAACAGTTTGTTGGTTTTAATCTTGATATCTGTTTTAAAACGGACGCTTCCGTGACTGCATTGTTTGGTCGATCTGGTGCGGGCAAATCAACAATACTAAATTTGGTTGCTGGGTTTTCAAAGCCTGATAATGGTCGGATAACTTTAGATGGATTAACGTTGTTTGATAGCGGATCGGGTGTAAATCTAGTTGCTCATAAGCGTGGGCTTGGAATGGTCTTTCAAGATGCGCGTCTGTTCCCTCATTATGATATTACATCAAATCTCACCTATGCCAATTGGGCAGGTGGACGTGAAGCAAATTTGGAGTTTTCGCGTGTCGTGGAACTTCTAGGTATTACGCATTTGCTTGACCGCAAGCCGCAAAATTTATCAGGTGGGGAAAGACAGCGCGTTGCTATTGGCAGAGCGTTGCTATCAAGCCCGCAACTGTTATTGCTTGATGAGCCGCTGGCATCGCTTGATATTGAACGAAAACGGACTTTACTGCAGTTTTTAAAAGTCATTCGAGATGAGTTTAAAATTCCAATGATATTTGTGTCCCATGATCCGATGGATGTGCATCAACTGGCGGAAAACCTTGTGCTGATAGATCAAGGCAAGATGATAGAACAGGGCGGTGTGCGGGAGGTTTTCGCAAGCCATTCAATGCAAGGTATGTTGGGCGAACGAAACCAAAGTGCCATCATCGAAGCGACGGTCTCAGGATATGAGCAAGACTACGGACTTACAGTTCTTTCAGTTGGATCTTCGGCAGAGGATATATCCATTCGGCTATATTTGGAGAACAAGGTAGCAGAAGGGCCCTTAAGATTGCTTGTGCATGCAAGAGATGTTGCGCTTTCGCTTTCAAAGCCTGTCGATACAAGCTTGCAGAACTGTTTGCCTGCAATGATTAGCGATATTAGTGTAAGTGATAACGCACATATGATGATAAAATGTCATGTCGCCGGACAAGTGCTGTTTTCACGTATCACGCAAAAATCATGTGATGAATTGAGACTTAAGTCAGGAAAGCAGGTTTTTGCTCTGATTAAGTCCGTCGCACTAGCGTAATGTGTTAGTGAAAACTTACAGGCATATTCTTGGTTGTAAAAGTTAACAATCTGTTAACTATATTTTAACATACTCTACCCATCATGTTGAATTTCTCCTCCCAGATTAAGCATGTATCCTTGGGCGACTTTGATGAAGTCGCCCGTTTTTTTTAGCTATTTTCTGACAGATATCTATCAACGCGTTTCATCGCATTTTCGATGTTTTCCAGAGAGTTTGCATAGGAAATACGGATATAACCTTCACCTAATATACCGAAATCCGGGCCTCCAATGAGCGCGACTCCCTCATTTTCTAAGAGATCAGATGCGAGTTCTTTGGCTTTACGCCCCGTTTGTTTGACGTTTGGAAACGCATAGAATGCGCCTTTTGGTACGGCGCAACTTACATTTGGAAGTGCGTTGGCTAATTCCACAACGCGTGTTCGGCGCTGATCAAAAGCTTTCATCATATGTGCAACAGCATCTTGTGGACCATCGATTGCGGCAATACCGGCGAATTGGCTTGGTGCATTCACACAAGACCAGCAGTTGACGGCTAATTTTCGAACTAAGTCAATCAATGCATCCGGCCATATAGACCAACCCATGCGCCAACCAGTCATGGCCCATGTTTTCGACCAACCGTTGAGCACGATCAATCGGTCTCGTATTTCTGGGTATTGCAGCATCGATGTATGCGTTTCACCATCATAAGTCATCACGTCATAGATCTCATCTGACATGATGGCGACATGCGGATGCGCTTCCAAACCTTTAACGAGCTTTTCAATCTCTGATTTTGGCGTTACGCCACCGGTCGGATTAGCTGGTGAGTTGATGATCAAAAGACGTGTTTTTGGTGTGATTAACGAAAGTGTTTCCTCCGCAGAAAATGCGAAACCGTTTTCTTCGCGGATGGGGACAGGGATAGGTTTTGCGCCTGTATATTCAATCATCGAACGGTAGATTGGGAAGCCAGGATCTGGATACATAATCTCTGCGCCGGGCTCACCAAACATGGTAATCGCTGCATACATTGTTGGTTTGCCACCTGGCATAATCATGACGTTTTCCGGTGAAACCTCAGTGCCGGTTAGTGATAATGTGCGGCGAACCACAGCTTCGCGGGTTTCTAAAATGCCATTGGCAGGGGTATAGCCATGATGGCCGTCTTTTAGTGCTTTAATTGCTGCTTCGACAATGTGTTCTGGTGTTTTAAAGTCTGGTTGGCCAATTCCTAAATTGATAACATCCATGCCACCTTGTGCGAGTTTGGTCGCTCGTGCCAATACCGCAAACGCATTTTCTTCACCTATTCTATCAAACCCAGAAACTGTTTTTAACACCTTGCCATTCTCCCGCAAATTTCGCATCAATCAATTCAACGTTATGCATAAATTTTACACGTAAAACAAATGAGTATTCCATAAATGAGTGATTTATCTAATTGGACCCCAAGAAAACGTCCTGGACTTAGCGTACTGGAAGGGAGATTTTCTAAAGTTATACCATTTTCGCGACAAAAACATCAGGACCTGCTTTGGGATGCTTTGGGTGGTCATCAAGCAGCCAATGAACTTATGACATATTTTCCAAATGGTCCTTATGAGCGCGCTGATGAATTTGGCGATTGGCTCGGTAGCATGAATGAGAATAACTCTTATCAAACGATGTTGTTTTGCGATCTAAATAGTGATGATGTCTTAGGCATGGCCAGTTATATGCGTATTGACCAAAATAATGGTGTTGCAGAAGTGGGCGCTGTTGCCCATGGGCCTCAAATGGCGCGCAGTAAAATAGCGACTGAAGTTCACTACCTGATGGCAAAACATGTTTTTGATGATTTGGCTTATCGCCGTTATGAGTGGAAGCTCAATAACGATAACATGTCCTCGCACAATGCAGCGCAGCGATACGGGTTTACCTTTGAAGGTGTTTTCCGTCAGCACATTGTTGCTAAAGGTAAGAATAGAGATACAGCTTGGTATGCGATGATTGACCAAGATTGGCCTGCCATTAAGCTTGCGATGGAGGCTTGGCTGTCTGATGAGAATTTCGATGAAAATGATTTGCAGATTGTACGGCTAGAAGATATGAGAAAGCGTATTCAACTTAATAAGTAGGGCAACAACAGCATGAGTAAAAAATCTGAAACAAAATCCGCGGCGATTGCTGCTGCTGGAATTATGTTGTTCGTTGCTTCCAGTTATTTCTTTATGCCACCGCTTTTAAGGTGGCTATCAGATATATCTGTTTGGCTTGCTTATATTGTTGTAGCTTTGTTCGTTTTGGCGTTTTTTGGAATATTCTGGGTGCGCAGCAAGTTTCAAAAAAAGCGTGATCAGCAAGAGCAACAATAAGAAGTTACTAGCTTAAAACAGCGCCAAGCAGCAAAATACCCAGAGTGATAATTAAGATTGCGCCGAGCACTTCAATTGATGAGCCAATGCGCATAGCTGCGCGATCACTATTCGCAAACCGCACGGCGGTATTTTTTGCCGTAACAGCAAGCGTTGCCAAGATTGAAACGGTAATGGCTGTGCCAATTGACATGGCAAAGACGGATAATATGCCGCCAAGATATAGGTTATGAAGCAAAGCAAAAGACAAGACAATCACCGCCCCGGAGCATGGCCTTAATCCAACTGCGATAACCGCTGACCACGCTTGACGGAGCGTTAAATCACCAGAAAGAGTTTTTGGATCAGGCATATGTGCATGTCCGCAAGACGAACATACTGCGCCGTGTTCTAAATGGTCGTGATTGTGATGATGGTGATCATGATCATGATCATGATCATGATGTGCGTGTTCATGGTCATGATGATGGCTATGATCATGGGAATGGTCATGGTTATGGTTATGGCCATGTGAATGTTCGTCATGGTCGTTTGAAACAAACCAAGACTTGGTCTTTTTCCATAACAGCCAGCAGCCAAACAGAATGATAAGCACATAGCTTGCCGCCTCTAAAACAAATGTAGCATCGCTCATAGAGATAGCAGTTCCGCGTAGGATAAAGTATACGGCGCCAACTACCAGAATGGCTGAAACGCCCTGCATAAATGCAGACATGAATGAAAGTGTAATGCCGCGCTTAAGTTCAACTTCATTGGCGATCATATATGAGGAAATCACCGCTTTGCCGTGACCAGGACCTGCAGCATGAAACACCCCATATGCGAAAGACATTCCAACAAGCAACCAGAGTTTTGTCGGTTCTGTTTTCATCTCTTTTAATGCGGTTGTCAGTGCACGATAAAACTGCTGCTGATAGGTGTTTATCGTTGCCCATAAGTTGGCAAATGGTCCCTGCACCACAATTTGTGACTCGTTTGCACCAATCCCAAGTGAGGATTGTGCAAGAGCTGTGGAGATGAAACCTAGAATTAATATACAAGCGAGTAGTAGCTTTTGTGGAAGCTTTAACATGTTACCTCAAGGCGGGTGGCAAACAATTTGGATATGTCATTATTTTCTTCATCGTCGTAAAATGCGTCCGTTAAACTTCCTTGGTTCTGTGTGAGAACTTCGTCAGGATCCGGTCTTACAACGGCTTTTTTGCACTGGTTTTTATGTGGTCCAGTGAAATTAAGGTCACTATCGTTTAAAAAATCTATCGATGCATAAAATGTTGGGTCAAATACACCGACTGAAATCTTACCTTCAAGTTTTAATGGATGTGCGGGAGACATTGCAAAAAACATAAGTAATTGATCATCGACATAATCTGCAATGATCATATCTGGAGCTGCCATAGAAACAGATTGCCCATCGACAACAAGTTCGGTGTAATAGCCAAACTCGGCTAGTGATTTGTGAACAACTTGGCCGATCTCTTCAAGCTCTTCTGGATCAAGCTTCAAATTGCTGTTGGCATCAAAGTCGATCAACACGCTGGCAGAGAAAAATTCATCAAAACGCCATACGTGGCGAATTTCTTCCAAAGTACCAATATCACTGGATAATAGTTCAAGATTTGCTTCGGCAAAAACATGCGGGTGTGCTTGTAATGAGGTCGTGCTCATGAGTTGCCCAGTCGAACATAAGCTGGCAGCTAGTAACACTTTTAAAATTCGTCTTGGGAACATGTTTTTTTAAAGCCTCTGTATGTTATAAAGTAACTCACACAAGAATGAGTCAAAATTCTGACAATTATCAGCCTGCAATATCAATTACACCACATTCGCCACTTTCAGAGCCGAAAGCAAGTAATCGTCCATCTTTATTCCATGCCATGCTGGAGATTGCTGAATTGCCGCCGCGTCTGAGCAATGCTTCTTTGTTATCTTCAAAACGGGCGGCTAAAATCATGCCGTCTGAATATCCAATGGCAACAACATCCTCTGTTGGATGGCACTCGACAGATGTTACCATCACGTCGCCTCTTGTGCCTAGTTCCAAGGGTGCTTTTCCCATCGGACCATCTTTGCCAGAAAAAGGCCAGACGACAGCAGCAGGAGAGCCCGAGGATGCCAACCATTTGCCCTTTGCCGACCAGGACATAGACTTCACTTTTGCTGGATAACCTGTCATGCGCATGTGGCGTTCTTCATCACCCGCTTTTCCATCTAATTTCCAGCCATGCAAGGCGTTTTCTTGCATTGATGTGACGATGAAGCGTCCATCGGGTGAAAATGTGACGTCAATATGCGCACCATTCCAAACAAGATTGACCGGTGGGGTTTGATTATTCACCCAATAAAGTGACACCCCGTTATATCTGGCAAAAGCAACTCGCATTCCCTTTGGTGCGAAAGCCATGCCTTCGATGCTCCGCTCTTCGTCAAATTCGCGCTTTGTGCCGTCTTTGAGTTGAATAAAGGCTTTTCGACCGGAGGCAAAACCCACAGATTGTTGCGGGCCGGTGGCTAAAGCATTGATCCATTTATTGCCCATTGTTGCAATCTGGTTGGCTGTTCCATCATGATCTAATGACATCACCTTACCATCTTCACCTGCGGAGATTAGTGTATGACCATCTTGAGAAATTTTTGCACTTAACAAACCATCATGCTGTTCGGTTTTGTGGTGACCGTGATCAAGGCGGTGAACCTCGCCAGATGCAAGCGCAAAGAATGGCACATCTTGGATGAAGCGGGCAGTAACGCAGTGATCATCAAGGTTTAATGGTGCAAGTGTCGGCATGAATTAAGCCTCGCAAGCTTTGAAAGTTCTTTCAAGTTTTTCAGCATCTAAGTCGCGACCGATGAAGACAATACGGCTTTCACGTTTCTCATCATCTTTCCAAGGGCGATTGTGATCCCCTTCAACGATCATGTGAATGCCTTGTACCACATAACGATCATCATCATCTTCTAATGCGATGATGCCTTTTAGCCTTAAAATGTTTGGCCCATCAAGTTGAGTGATTTTTTGGATCCAAGGGAAAAACTTTTTCGGATCAAGAGTGCCCGCGCGCAGTGAGATAGATTTCACGCTGGTGTCATGTTTATCTGCGGATAATTTATGATCGTGATCGTGATCGTGATCGTGATGATGGTGGTCGTGATTTGGGCCACATCCACAATCATCGACAGGTTGACCGCAACCAGAGGTGCATTGCTCTAGTGTTTCTTCTTCACCATCATTTAAAAAATGTGGATCGGCTTCAAGCGCACGCGCCAAATCAAATGCACCACGGTCGAGAATTTTATCAAGTTCAATACTTGATCGTTGTGTACGATGAATCTGCGCTGAAGGATTGATCTTGCGAACCGTTGTTTCAATCGCTGCAAGTTCGTCTTCTGAAACCAAGTCGGATTTATTGACCAGCACAACATCTGCGAAGGCGATCTGATCTTCAGCTTCAAGTGAATCTTTTAGTCGAAGCGGCAAATGTTTTGCATCGACAAGCGCAATCACAGCATCAAGCTGTGTTTTAGCTCTAACATCATCATCCATGAAAAAAGTTTGGGCAACAGGCACAGGATCTGCAAGTCCGGTGGTTTCTAAGATGATCGCATCAAAGCGACCTTGGCGTCGGGTTAGGCCCTGAACAACTCTGATAAGATCGCCGCGAACTGTGCAACATACACAGCCATTGTTCATTTCGTAAATCTCTTCGTCTGATTCAACGATTAGATCATTATCAATGCCAATCTCACCAAACTCATTGACAATGACAGCGTATTTCTTGCCGTGATCTTCTGTCAAAATTCTGTTGAGCAATGTTGTTTTGCCAGCTCCCAAATAGCCGGTAAGCACAGTCACAGGGATTGGGTTTGTTGTTTGAATGTTCATGGATTGCCTCGATCAAATACGTATCGCACTGATATAGGCAAGTTGAGGCAGTTTTTCTACAACTGAAATGTTATTTCTGATGTAAAATTTATTTAAGCTCGTTGATATCGAAGGCGATCATGTCCTCGATCAATTCGCAAATGCCTGAAAATGCATGGTCTAAGATTTGATGACCTTTTTCCGCTTTCGCGCGGGTTACAAAACCTACCACGCCATTTTCATTTAAATCTTGCATTTTCCAGCCGAATGAATGCTGTCCATAAGCGCGAAGGTGTTTGAAATTTTCAATATATTCGCTTTGGCGCGATCCGTAGTCATGAGCTTTTTTCATATCAACGAGATCGGGTGCAATGGCAAGCATCATGGATGTTTCGATATCACCTGCATGTATATCTATCGATTTATCAATTGTGGATTGCAAGTGTTCTGGAAGGCCAAAGCGGGTCCAGTGCGTTACAACAACCAAAACATTCCATCTTACACGGGCTTCTGTTGCTACTATTGTAAGGAGAGGGGAATTGCCGCCATGTGCGTTGAGCAACAAGATTTTACGATGACCTTTTTGAACCTGTTTCTTGATGATTGTGAGCCATTTTGAAATTGCCTCATCATAGGAAAGAGATTTTGAGCCATCAAAATCAAGATGCTCGACCGAGTAACCGATGGGTTCGGTTGGAAGCACATTAATTTTAGCTGGGAAAGTATGCTTTTTCAGCCTTGATGCAAATTCCGATGCTATAATCGTATCAGTTTGCATAGGTAGGTGTGGCCCATGTTGTTCCCATGCACCCAAGGGCAGTACTGTGATAGATTGGCTAGGTTCATTATTCATGCTTTGTCCTGCCATGAAATGGATGCTATGATCAAGCTGGGAATGTAATATCGTTTGTTAGCCTTGTGGAGTTTTAATTGGTTCAACCTGATGTAAAAAAGCCAAAAAGTAGAAAAGCTAGTGGTAAGAAAAACAAGGCAAGAAAGCGCAGTTCTAATGCTGCTATTTTAAATCTTTTAGGTGACATACATAGATCATCACGGACGTCATTATCAGAACGACTGCAAAAACTTGGCTTGTTTGGTGGGCAAGAACGCATCGTTTTATTGCTACGTGATCAAGATGGATTAACCCCGTCACAGATTGCAGAGAAACTTAATGTTTCCCCTCCAACAATTGCAAAATCAATCGCGCGTCTTACTACTCGTGGCGTATTGGTGCGTAGAGTGGACAAATCTGATCGTCGTCGCGCAAACATATTTCTTTCAAATGTTGGCCACTCAATGGTTAAAAGCATTAGAAAAGAACAGCGCAAATGGCAGAAAAAGGTACTTCAATCCGTCTCTAAAGGTGAAAAAGCCGACCTTTATAGGCAATTGAAACAGATTTTGAGCAATATCGACCAAATAGATTAGAGAAGATTTGCAAAACCAATTTAAATAATTTAAATATTTTTCTAAATTATTGAAAGCAGTGCGTTAAAGATTTCGATTGTTCGATATGCTTTGCGTCTGGGGGAAGGGTTTGAGTTGGCGCAAAAAGTAAAACTATCCACGATTGCAGATCAGTTGGGTGTTTCCACTGCAACCGTATCGTTGGCTCTCAGAGACAGCCCCCTTGTTGCCGAAGATACGCGGCAAAAAATAAAAGATGCAGCCCTTGATATGGGGTATATCTACAATCGTCGCGCCGCAAGTTTAAGAACCTCGCGATCTGGGATCGTTGGAGTTGTGGTTCATGACATTATGAATCCATTTTATGCTGAAATTTTAAAGGCCATTGAAAGCGAGCTTGATCGCAGTCGGCAGACTTTTATTCTTTCCAACCATTATGATTCAGTGCAAAAGCAACGAGACTTTTTGGAAACATTACTGCAATTGGGTGCCGATGGTGTGATCATGTCGCCCGCTATTGATACGCCTTCGCGAGATATAAAGCTTGCAGAAGACAATGGCATGCCGGCGGTTCTAATCGCCCGTTCAGTTCCTGATCTTGATATTCCTACATATCGCGGGGATGATGCCTATGGGATTGCGCTTGCAACTAATCACCTTATCGGTTTGGGTCACAAATCCATTGCCTTTGTTGGTGGTGCTGATAATACATCAACGGGCCGTGACAGATATCGCGGTTATGTAGAGGCGCTTAAAAAAGCTGGGTTGGAAGTTGACCCGTTGTTGCGCGTATCTGGCCCACGAACCAAACAAGAGGGTTTTGAAGCTGCGGTGAACTTCCTTTCAATGCCGCAAAAGCCAACGGCTGCTGTATGCTGGAATGATCTTGTGGCCATCGGATTGATCAATGGGGTTTATCGTGCCGGACTTATTCCGGGTAAAGATATCTCTGTCACAGGTTACGACGATTTGATTGAAGCATCAATTTCCATGCCTGCGCTCACAACAGTTTGGAATGGTCAGTCCATGGTTGGGCGTCGCGCAGCGCGTGCATTGCTTGATCGGTTGTCGGGTTCAGATGAAGTGAACGGCTTACACCTTATCAAGCCTGAAATGCGTATTCGTCAATCTACGGCACCTATGGTTCCACGCACTTAATTTCCTTAAAATATGATAACTTACATTGAGGTTTAAAATGACAAAACCTGTAATCCTTATTCCGGGTGCAATTTATGAACACGTTGTTCAGCGTGTTGGTGCTGATTTTGAAATGCTGCGCATTGAGGCAGCGGATTTGGATCTATTAAGTGAGGAGCAGAAGGGCAAGATCAAAGGTATCGCTTCTGCTATTCACCTGCCCAATGAATTTATCAAAGGGTTGCAATCATTGGAAATAATTGCCCATTTTGGTGTGGGTTATGATGTGATCGATGCGCAATTTGCGGGTGAGAATAATGTCATGGTTTGCAATACGCCTGATGTTTTAAGCGAGGAAGTTGCTGATACAACAATTGGGCTTTTGTTAAATACATTGCGTGAACTACCAAAGGCAGAAGCTCATATTCGAAAAGGCGACTGGGCTGGGAAAGGTAATTACCGTCTAACGCCGCTTACGATGCGTAATCGCAAAGTGGGAATTTATGGTTTGGGGCGTATTGGGCAAGAAATTGCAAAACGCCTTGAAGGCTTTGGTGTTGATATTCACTATCATACACGTTCTGAAAAAGATGGGTTCTCTTATAAATATCACGCTACGTTATTGGATATGGCAAAAGGCGTCGACACATTGATATCAATTGTTCCTGGAACAGATGCTACGATAAAGTCTGTGAATGCGGAGATCTTAGCGGCATTGGGTTCTAACGGGGTATTTATTAATGTGGGCCGCGGATCTGTTGCTGATGAAGATGCTTTAATTAAAGCGCTTGAAGATAAGACGATTGCGGCGGCAGGATTGGATGTATTTGAAAACGAGCCAGATCCTCTGGGAGACTTTTTTACGCTTGATAATGTCTCAGTGCTGCCTCATGTTGCTTCTGCATCTGTTCATACGCGCAATGCGATGGGTGACCTGCAGGTTGATAATTTGGTCAACTGGTTTGCTGGTAAAAAGCCGATATCACCGGTACCGGAAACCCTACACATTAGTATAAAATAGTAAAATCTAATGGTGTAAAATATTAGCTAAATCTCTGGAATTTTAACTCTTTTTTTAGCCCGCTTGCTCTAATTTGCATATAGTTGAGTTGGAAACTAGCTAATGCAAGTAAATGATAACAATGATGTGACATCAGATGTCCGGCTATCATTTGTTCGGTCGCTGTACACAAAAAGAAGTACTCTGTTCATCGGAATGCTTTCGCATGTCATCGTCGCAATAGTTGTTTACTTAAACACACATCAATTTGAATTTTTGCTCTTTGCAGTCGGCATTATCGCTATTTGGGCGGCTCGTATGCTGGATATGCGTAAATTTGATCAGGCTGACAAGGGCGTCATAACGTTAGAAGAAACCCAGCGTTGGGAAAGGCGTTATGTCATTGGCGCGGTTTCAATCACGCTATTATTGGGCGTGATGACTGCTTACACATTTATTCAAACCACATCTGGCTTTGCACAACTTGCAACCGTTTCAGTAACCTTTGCCACATTGGTTGCTGTCGTGGGGCGAAATTTTGGATCTAAAATTAACGTCGATATGATGGTTTTGGCTGTTTGTATTCCGGTGTTAATTGGATTTATCGCATCCGATGACGTTTTTGTGCGTGTGTTGGCTTTGCTCTTATTGCCGGTTTTCTTATCGACACGTTCTTTGGCCAATGGTGTGCGCGAAGTTCTATATTCAAGCGTTATGGCGCAAAAACAAAGCACAGTTCTGGCTGACCGTTTGGATGGCGCGATCAATAATATGTCCCATGGTCTTATTATGATTGATTGTGAAAAAAGACTGCGTGTGGTCAATTACAAAGCTAAATCAATGCTAGGCATTCCGCAGATTGCAGAGCTTGAAGGTAAGCCTATCGATGTTGTTTTACGCTATGTTCTTAGGGGCGATAATGTTTCAGAAAAGAAACGAAAAGCGCTTCAAACTGATATTTTAAACCTGATAGCAGGTCGTAAATCGCGGATGACGTTGGAGATTGATAACCACCAATTGTTCGAATTTACGGCTCGTCATCAAAACGATGATGGTGTTGTTATTATTTTCCAGGATGTTACGAACAAAGTTCGTGCGGATCAAAAAATCCTGCATATGGCGCGCTATGATGGTCTAACAAATACGCCTAACCGAGAATGGTTTCGTCAACTCATCCACGATAAATTGCTTAACACAGCATCGAAATCAAAAGTTGGGTTTGCGGTTTTCGATATTATAGATTTCAAACACATCAACGAAACCAAAGGTTATCTTGTCGGTGATGCTTTGTTGCAAAAAGTTGCAGGTCGCATCAATGATATTGCAAAACAGCACGGTATCTTAGTGTCACGGTTCGGTGGTGATGAATTCGTGGCTTTATTCCCCCATCATACCGAAGATGTCATAAAAGCCCATATGAATGATCTGTTTGAAGACATTTGCCGTGTTTATGAAATAGATGGCATGGAGATTAATGTCAGCTTCTACGGTGGTCTTGTCGTCCGCGACAAAACTGATTTCAAACTGGAAGAAATGCAGGTTTGTGCCGATATTGCAAAGCGTGATGCGCGCAAACATGGCAATAATAATTGGTCGCAGTTTGAATTAACGATGGATGAAAAGCATGCCGAACGTCAGCAATTGAAGACTGATCTACGTGAAGCTTTGAAAACAAATTCGCTATCGGCTGCTTACCAACCAATGTTTACTCCTGATGGCCGGAAGATTGTGGGTGCTGAAGCATTGTCGCGTTGGAACCATCCTAAACTTGGTCCAATATCTCCGGGTATATATATTCCGTTAGCTGAAGAAATTGGCGTTGTGCGCGAATTAACACAAACCATGATCCGAAATGCTGTTCAAGATTGTAGCACTTGGCCTGAGCATATGTTCGTGTCAGTAAATCTGTCTGCACATGACTTGGTGGATAATCATATCATTAATGTTATCTCGCAAGCTTTGATCGCTTCAGATCTAGCTCCACAACGTTTGCACCTTGAAGTTACCGAAAGCGCAGTTGTTGACGAGGCTGATAAAGCTGCCATGTTGCTGCGCGAAATGCGCCAAATGGGCATGTCGATTGCGATCGACGATTTTGGTACTGGTTATTCAAGTTTGAGTTACTTGGATAAGCTGCCGCTTAACAAAGTGAAAATTGATCGTTCATTTGTGCGCGATATTGTTCAAGACGAGCAAAAATTAAAACTCCTTCGTGGAATTATTCATATGTCTCGTGAACTTGGTTTGGAGATCGTAACCGAGGGCGTTGAGACAAACGAGCAGCTTGAAGTTATCCGCAAAAACAATTGTGCGGACATTATTCAGGGCTTTATTTTTGGTATGCCAATGCCAAGATCGGCTATCCGTGAGCTTTCTCGGAAATTGGATCGCACTCAAGACGGCGTTTCAGCATTGCCGAATAAACAGGCACAATAGTTTCATTTTCTAACAAGTTTTTGAATATCTAAAAGATAACTGTACTTATCTTGATGCCTAAACTGTGTGCATTAACCATTTGTTAACCTTAATGAAAACTTAATCGATAGTTTTCAATTGAATCATATCATTAATAAAACTTTAACACTATATTCCACCTCGGTTGATGAGTTTGTGGAGTAAAGTGATGACAAGTGTGCGGGCAATTGGCAGTTTTAATCAAAAACTTATGACATTGATGGAAGATATTGAGTATCGTCGTGTTGAATCTATTGAAGATCTTGAAGAGGTCGCCGCGTTAAGGCGACGCGCATATGAGCCTGTTGGGCTTGCTCCGGATCAACATTCAATCATGATCGATAAGGAAGACTTTGCAGCCAATGCGCATGTCATTGGTGTTTATTATCTTGAGCAGTTGGTTGCAACAATGCGTATCCATCACGTAACATCTCAGCAACAAGATGGGCTTGCCATGAAGCAATTCCCTGAGGTGGTCGGTCCAATGTTGGATGCAGGTATGAGCGTTGTTGATCCGTTAAAATTTGCAGCGGATCCTATTTTAATCAAGGAAGTACCTGGTCTTGCATATTTAACCGTGCGGACAGCGCTTATGGCGTCAGAATATTATAAAGCGGATCATTGTCTTGCGATTATAAGGTCAAACCATCGAGCGTTTTATCGTCGTTTTTTAAATTTCAATCCGCTGGCAGAGCCAAAATATAATGCATATCTTGATTGTGATCTTGATATCTATGGCGGTCATATCAAGCAAACACTGCCTTCGATTAAAAAACGATATCCGTTTTTCAACTCTACACCGTTTGAACAGAAGCGTATGTTTGCACCTTTGTCGGAAATAAATCTGCCGCCATTGTCTATAATTCCGCAAGTTCAATCATTTTATGGGTAAAAATCAATCAATTTCGCATTGCCTCGCTCGTGCGAATTGTGTAAATCTCTGGCAAATATTTTTTAATCTGGAGAAGATAAATGGCTAAACAAGAGACAGGTCCAGTCGAGCTTGGCGCTGAGATGGATTACTCTGAGCACGATAAAACTTATAACGTGTTTATGGTCGGAACAAAGTACGGCACATTGATTTGTGTTGCCTTGTTGATCGCAATGGCGATTGGTTTTTTTACCTCTGGCGGTTTGCTGTCAGGCTTTATCTCGTTCTTTGTTCTGCTCATCGTTGGGCGTTTCATCATGAACAAGATTGTCTGATCACTCGGTAAAGATCACACAGTATTTTTAACGTGCGGGCTTTAATTAAGGCTCGCACGTTTTATTTTGCCTGACAAAAACTTGGATAGAATTAGTTGCGTACGCGCGCTAGGCCATCTTTCGCAGGTTGATAATTCGGATTAAGTGCAATCGCGCGAATGTAGGATTTTCTTGCGCGCGATTTATCCCCGCGTTGCTCATATACCAGAGCCTGATTTGACCAAGATTCAGCGACCGTTTTATCTAGATTGATTGCGCGATTGAAATCTTCCAGCGCTTCATCCTCTTTACCCAGAACCAATTGGGAAATGCCGCGACCATTAAATGGTTCCGGTGAATCTGGCGCAAGTGCGATTGATCTCGCAAAGTCACCAATAGCTTTTAGATGTTCGCCACGAATTTGGTAAATTACTCCGCGATTATGAAATGCGCGTGGATCTACCGTACCCAAATCAATGGCTTTGTTGAAATCGGCAAATGCTTCCGATGTTCTGCCAGCCTGTCTATATAAATTGCCGCGCCCGATATAAGCTGCGTCATATTGCGGATTGATCCGTATAGCCTGATTATAGTCATTGGCAGCTTTAACAGGTTGATTTATGTTGCGATAAATCAATGCTCTATTTGCATAAGCTTGGTGAAAACGAGGGTTGATTGCGATCGCTTTGTTAAAGTCTTCTAGCGCTGAATTAAATTGCCCGGCTTTACCATAGGCTGATCCGCGCACATTGTATCCTTCAGGATCATTCGGATTGGCTGCAATCACGGATGTTAATGATGAGATGTTTTGTTCAGAGCCTTGTTCTCTATCAAGGCGAATGACATCGGAACTCGTTGTGGTGGTTTCACAAGCCACAAGTGCAAGCGTTGAGACTAAAACACACCCTAAAACTATTTGGCGAAATTTGGAGGTCATAGAAGTAAGTTCTAACCGGTCAGATTTCACTATCATTTAAAAGTCTCACATCTCGCTGAAAGTACAACAACTTAGCACACATCATACACAAAAAAAGCGGGGACGATCAACTCGTCTCCGCTAATAGTTATAAGTCGTGAAATCGACGAAAAAACGGCAGTGGCTTAGCGACCGCTGCGTCCGCCAATTAGACCTTCGCGCTGAGCACGTTTACGTGCCAACTTGCGCACACGACGCACAGCTTCAGCTTTTTCACGAGCGCGCTTTTGAGATGGTTTCTCGTAAAAGTCACGCATTTTCATTTCACGAAAAATACCTTCGCGCTGCATTTTCTTTTTAAGCGCTCTAAGAGCCTGATCGACATTGTTGTCGCGGACAAGTACTTGCACGTTAATTCCTTAAATTTTTCAAAAGGGCTGCTCGTTACAAACAGCAAATAAAATCTCATTCGTTCGGCACACAGCGTCACGATTGAGGGTTAGGTATCAGGTTTAGCGTTTTATGTCCAGACTAAAGCTATATGAAAATCGTGAAAATTCTTCAAAATACATGCTCGCTGCATATTGTTCTAAAAACGTCCTAAAATTTCACTTGCGAGACATTTGGTTTTGGTATTTGTTTGTTATGAATAATCAATGGGTTGGTATAAACTTTCCCAGAACAGTTTAAGAGCATTTAAAGGACGAGCCTGCATATGCGTAAATATTCAATATTTGCACTTGCCCGCGAAGCTATGCGTCAGCACAAGGGTTGGGAAGAACAATGGGGTTCACCTGAGCCTAAATCGTCGTATGACGTGATTATCATCGGCGCTGGTGGTCATGGGCTTGGTACGGCCTATTACCTTGCAAAAGAGCATGGTATCCGAAACATAGCTGTTTTGGAAAAAGGCTGGCTTGGTGGCGGTAATACCGGGCGAAATACCACGGTTATTCGCTCGAACTATCTTTATGATGAAAGTGCAGGGCTTTATAATCACGCATTGAATATGTGGGACGGATTAAGCCAAGACATCAATTATAATGTCATGTATTCTGCTCGTGGTGTGATGATGGTTGCACATAATGTTCATGATGTTCAGGTGCTCAAACGCCACGTTCATGCAAACCGTCTTAATGGTGTGCAAAATGAGTGGTTGTCACCTCAGGAAGCTAAAGAGTTTTGTCCACCGCTTAATATTTCAAAATCAAGCCGCTACCCAATAATGGGGGCAGCTTTGCAACGAAAAGGCGGTACCGCACGCCATGATGCCGTGGCTTGGGGGTATGCACGTGCAGCTTCCGCGCTCGGGGTTGATGTTATTCAAAATTGTGAAGTTACAGGAATTCGCCGCGCTGCGGATGGGTCTGTAACTGGGGTTGAAACTGGAAAAGGTTTCATCGGTGCGAAAAAAGTTGGTGTGGTTGCAGCTGGTAACACATCACACATTATGCAAATGGCGGATGTTCGCATGCCGCTTGAAAGCTTCCCATTGCAAGCATTGGTATCTGAGCCATTAAAACCTATTTTCCCATGTGTTGTGATGTCCAACAGCGTTCACACATATATATCACAGTCTGATAAAGGTGAGTTGGTAATCGGCGCGGGTACGGATCAATATACATCTTATGCGCCAAACGGTAGCTTACATATTACAAATCATAACCTTGAAGCGATCTGTGAATTGTTCCCGACATTTAGCCGAGTGAAAATGATGCGGACATGGGCTGGAACCGTTGATGTGACACCTGATCGTTCACCTATTTTGGCAAAAACTCCGGTGAAGGGTCTTTATGTAAACTGTGGTTGGGGTACTGGTGGATTTAAAGCCACACCAGGATCCGCGCACGTATTTGCACATACAATTGCAAATGACGCACCACATAAGATCAATGAATTCTTCACGCTAGACCGATTTAAAACCGGTCGTTTGGTTGACGAATCTGCTGCTGCAGCAGTTGCGCATTAGGGAGAATAAAGATGCTTTATATCAGATGTCCTTATTGCGAAGAATATCGTCCTGAACTTGAATTTCGTCATGCTGGGGAGGCGCATATTGAACGCCCAAGCAATTTGGCTGAAATTTCTGCTGACGACATGGAGAAATTCTTATTTATTCGCGAAAACAAGCGCGGCATTATCTTTGAAAGATGGCGCCATATTCATGGCTGCGGACGTTTTTTTAATTGCGTGCGTGATACAGTGACTGATCAAATCATTATGACTTATAAAACTGGTGAACCAAAACCATCAGATGAAGAGATTGAAAAAGCCATTCTAGCTCTTAAAGAGGAGCAGACATCATGAGTGGATTATATCGTATTTCCGGCAAAGGCCGCTTAACACCTGCAAAAACCGTGGCATTTACATTCGATGGTAAATCGTATGAAGGGCTTGAAGGTGACACATTAGCCTCAGCATTGCTGGCCAATGGTGTTGTGCTCACCGCACGTTCGTTTAAGTATCACCGCCCTCGCGGAACGATGACTGAAGGTAGTGAAGAGCCAAATTCACTTATCGGCGTTCGTCGCGATACAGCGCGCCAACAGCCAAATGTTCGTGCGACAATGCAAGAAGTCTATGATGGGTTTAATGCTGTTTCGCAAAACAGATGGCCATCGCTTGCTTTTGATATTGGTGCGGTTAACTCGATTTTATCACCGCTTTTTGTCGCGGGTTTTTATTATAAAACCTTTATGTGGCCGCGTGCTGCATGGGAGAAAATTTACGAGCCGAATATCCGCGCTGCAGCTGGATTGGGTCTATCGCCAACAGAGCAAGATCCTGATCATTACGCCAATAAATTTGCCTATGCAGATGTTGTGATTATCGGTGGTGGTCCTGCGGGTTTAACGGCTGCGCTTTCCGCTGCAAAACAGGGTGTCTCAGTTATTATCTGTGATGAAAACGCAGAGTTTGGTGGCGCGCTTTTATATGAGTCAGATGTGCAAATTGATGGCAAATCTGGTTATGATTGGGCGCAGGATGCGTTGGCTCAACTTGGGGCAATGGATAACGTTACGATCTTACCGCGCACCACTGCATTTGGTTATTACGCGCAAAACATGATTGGTCTTTGCGAACGTATCACTGACCATATCCCGGCCCCAGAAGCTGATAGCCCGCGTGAGCGTTTATGGCAGATCAGAGCGAAAAAAGTGATCATTGCACAAGGTGCAATTGAGCGTCATCTCGTGTTTGCAAACAATGATCGCCCAGGCATCATGATGGCATCTGCTGTGCGTTCTTACTTGAATAAATATGGCGTTGCTGTAGGTAGCAAGATCGGTGTTTATACAGCATGCGATAGTGCCTATGCGGCTGCGTTTGACCTTAAAGAAGCGGGCGTTGATATTCCGATTATTGTTGATAGTCGAAGTGATGTTGATCCGGCATTACTAGAGCGTGCGCGTGAGCTTGGCCTTACTGTGCAAACAGGACATAGCGTCATTGATACAACTGGTAAGCTGCGTATTTCAGGTATTAAAGTTGCGAAAAACGGCCAAACTGCAAACACCAAATATGATGTGGATGCATTGCTGATTTCTGGCGGCTGGACGCCTTCGCTGCATTTATATTCTCAATCACGCGCTAAGCCTTCTTGGGATGGTGATGTAAAACGTTTCTTGCCGGAAAATCCGGTTCAGGATCAGGTTTCTGTGGGTGCATGTAATGGCACAAATGATCTGACTGAATTGCTATCAGAAGCACAGGATGCTGCGCTCAACGCTGCAAAATCAATTGGTGTGAAGAAGCTTAAAAAAGTATCTGCACCTAAAGAAGTTGTCACAACTTACGGACATGAGGGTGATCACATTGGATCATCCCATGGGGCAGGCGCTGATGATCAGGTCAAAGCGTTTGTGGATTATCAGCATGATGTTGTTGCAAATGATATTCGCCTCGCCGTTCGTGAGGGTATGCGCTCGATCGAGCATGTGAAGCGCTTTACCACAACGGGCATGGCAACGGATCAAGGTAAGACATCTAATCTGCATGGCTTGGCAATTGCCGCTGATGGTTTGGGCAAGGAGATCCCGCAAGTGGGTCTAACGACCTTCCGCTCACCGTTTACACCTGTCAGCTTCGGTACCATTGTTAATCATGGTGCGGGTGATTTGTTTGATCCTGTGCGCCGAACACCAATGCATAATTGGGCAGTTGAACAAGGCGCTGTGTTTGAAGATGTCGGCCAGTGGAAACGTGGTTGGTATTTCCCAAAAGCTGGCGAAGATATGCATGCTTCCGTTAATCGCGAATGTAAAACAGTGCGCGAAAGTGCCGGTGTATTTGATGCATCAACACTTGGTAAGATTGAAGTCGTTGGCCCAGATGCTGCAAAGTTCCTAGATATCATCTACACCAATGCTTGGAGCACTTTAAAAGTTGGTCGCTGCCGTTATGGTATCATGACCCATGAAGATGGATTTATCTTCGATGATGGTGTTGTTGGGCGATTGGCTGAAGATCGTTTCCATGTGACAACGACAACCGGTGGAGCTGCAGGTGTTCTAAATCATATGGAAGATTATCTTCAAACGGAGTTCCCAGAATTAGACGTTTGGCTCACATCGATTTCTGAGCAATGGGGCGTTATCGGTGTTCAGGGACCAAAAGCACGTGATATTATTGCGCCATTGGTTGAAGGTATTGATCTCTCTACAGAGAACATGCCTCATATGTCAGTGCGTGAAGGTCGTATTTGTGGTGTGCCGACAAGGTTGTTCCGCATGTCCTTTACCGGTGAAATGGGTTATGAGATTAACGTGCCCGCGGACTATGCTGAAAGCGTTTTAGAAGCAGTTTGGGCGGAAGCTCAAAAACATAATGCTTGTGCATATGGTACTGAAGCCATGCACGTTCTTCGCGCTGAAAAAGGCTACATTATTGTCGGGCAGGAGACTGATGGTTCCATCACCCCGCATGATGCCGGGTTGTCATGGGCCGTTTCGAAAAAGAAAACTGATTTTGTCGGTATCCGTGGGTTGATGCGTGATGATCTGGTGGCTGAAGGTCGTAAGCAATTGGTTGGGTTGAAAACCAAAGATGCAAAAGTTGTTTTGGAAGAAGGTGCGCAGATCGTTGCGGATCCAAACCAGCCAATTCCAATGAAGATGCTAGGTCATGTGACATCATCTTATTGGTCTGAAAATTGTGGTCATTCCATCGCGTTAGCAATCGTGGAAGGTGGTCGTTCTAAAATGGGTGATACGCTTTATGTGCCGATGATTGATCGCACGATTGAAGTTGAAGTTGTCGATACGGTCTTTGTTGATAAAGACGGAGGGCGTTTAAATGGCTAATACAAATCAAGCTATACGAAAATCATCATTAGAGGGCCGTCTTGGCGGAGGTGCTGGGGTAACAATTACTCCGGCAGAACCTAAGTCTCGCATGTCATTAAGGGTGAAAGATAAGGACGTGAAAACCGTTGGTAAGGCGCTTGGTCTTGCACTCCCCACAAAGCCAAAAACATCTGTGGTATCGAACGGTAAAGATGCTCAAGTTTCAGCCCTTTGGATTGGTCCAGATGAATGGCTAGTGCTGAGTGGTGTTGATGCAGATTTGTTGGGCGCGCTCGGTAAGATTAAACCCGTACATTCTGCCGTTGATATTTCGCAACGAAATACGGCTGTTTTGTTGGAAGGTCCCAAGGCGTTGGACGTGTTGCAAGCTGGTTGTCCGCAAAATTTAAACGACGATGTTTTTCCAATTGGCGCCTGTTCGCGCACAATCTTTGGTAAAGCGGAAGTCGTGATCTGGCGCACAGATGCGCAAAGCTACCATATTGAATGCTGGCGCTCATTCTCAGACTATGTCTTTAAGTTTATGGTGCAAGCAGCAAAAGGGCTCTAGGCGAGCCCTTTTTATCCTAGGTAATAACGGTTGGTGCGTCGCGACCTGTGCGTTTTTCAAGCTCTGTGATGATCCCGGCTGCTTCGATCACATCCTTGAGTGCATCCTGCGGATCAAGGCCGTGGTGGTTTGCATCCGCTTCAAAATATTCCATGTAAACACGTAATGTTGCACCCGTTGTTCCTGTGCCTGATAGACGCAAGACCAAACGTGCACCACCTTCAAAGAAGATGCGGATGCCTTGATTTGAGCTGGTCGAACCGTCGACCGGATCAAGGTATGAAAAATCATCAGCTTTTTCGATTTTGTGCACCCCAGCAGATGTGCCAACAAGTTCGTTAAGCGTACCTCTAAGATCTGACATCAAGGTATTGGCAATATCAGTATCCAAGCCTTCATAATCGTGACGTGAATAATAGGTTCTGCCAAAAGTCTGCCAATGATCTTCAACAATCTCTTTCGCGCTTGCATTTCGGCTTGCAAGAATATTGAGCCATAACAATACTGCCCATAAACCATCTTTCTCGCGTACGTGATCAGACCCTGTGCCTGCACTTTCCTCTCCGCAGATTGTGACTTTTCCTTCATCTAAAAGATTGCCAAAGAACTTCCAACCTGTGGGCGTTTCAAACAAAGGGATGCCAAGCTTTTCTGCAACACGATCAGATGCCAAGCTTGTAGGCATGGAGCGGGCAATACCTGCAATACCGTTTTTATAAGCTGGTGCATGATGTGCGTTTGCAGCGAGGATCGCAAGGGAATCAGACGGGGTGACATAAATATGCTTGCCGATAATAAGGTTGCGATCACCATCACCATCAGATGCCGCGCCAAAATCAGGTGCATCATCAGACATCATCATGTCGTGCAGCGTTTTGGCGTGAACAAGATTTGGATCTGGATGATGTCCGCCGAAATCTGGAAGTGGTGTGCCATTCATCACGCAATTTTCACCAGCGCCGAGTCGGTTTTCAAAAATTTCCAACGCATAAGGACCCGTTACTGCGCTCATTGCATCAAAAGCGAAGCGGAAACCATTATCAAACATTTGTTTGATTGCTTTGAAATCAAACAGCTCTTCCATCAGATCCGCGTAATCTGTAACCGGATCGATGACCTGAACAATCATATTGCCTAATTTGCTCTCACCAATTTTATCAAGATCGATGTCTGAAGATTCAGCGATTTTGTAACTATCGATTTCAAGACTACGGGCAAAAATTGCATCTGTAATGCGTTCAGGTGCGGGGCCACCATTACCGATATTGTATTTAATGCCGAAATCTTCTTTTGGGCCGCCAGGATTGTGGCTAGCGGATAAGATTATACCGCCAAAAGCACTATATTTTCGAATGACATGTGATGCCGCTGGGGTCGATAAAATACCGCCTTGGCCGATTATGATGCGACCAAATCCGTTCGCGGCGGCCATTTTGATCGCGATCTGGATAACTTCGCGATTGTAAAACCGTCCATCCCCACCAATCACGAGGCTTTCACCTTCAAACCCTTCCAAACTATCAAAAATGGATTGGATGAAATTCTCGGCATAATTTTCCTGCTGAAAAACAGGAACCTTTTTGCGCAAACCCGATGTGCCGGGTTTTTGATCAGAATAAGGTCTTGTGGGGATTGTTTTGAACATCTTTTGCCTCATAGTGTCATCATGACAATATCTGCTGAGTTTAACTGATCACTTTATCAGTTAACGTGTATTTGCGGTAAAAGAGGAAAGGATGGTGGGCGTAACAAGGATTGAACTTGTGACCTCCTCGATGTCAACGAGGCGCTCTCCCGCTGAGCTATACGCCCATCCGATTTGCCGCATACACCACAAAATCTAGGGTCGCGTCAACACTAATCTTACCGATTTCTCAAATATCGCGTAAACGTCGTGCTAGGCGGCGTTCAACATCTTTTCAACTTCGTCGACCAAATCACGCAAGTGGAATGGCTTTGATAACACTTTAGCGTCTTTTGGAGCTTTAGAATCTGGGTTGAGAGCTACCGCTGCAAACCCTGTGATGAACATAACTTTTAGATCTGGATCAAGCTCCGTTGCACGGCGTGCAAGTTCAATCCCGTCCATCTCCGGCATGACAATATCTGTGAGCAAGAGCGAAAACGGCTCTTCGCGCAAGCGGTCATATGCACTCGCACCGTTGTCATAAGATAAAACGTCATAACCTGCTTTTTCTAGTGCTTTGACCAGAAAACGGCGCATATCATTGTCATCTTCAGCGAGAAGTATTTTCGGATTCATGTTTGTCCCAATTCCAAATTCTATCAGATATCTAGCATTTAAATATATAACCACAATAGTTACAGGCGGTAAATAAGCGGTGAATGTGACGCGTTTTGTTCAATAATCTGCTTAGAAATGCTAGACAGGATTATAAGTAACTGGCAACATGGTTTTTAAATCGTAAACGAAGACGAGGATAAAGTTTGGCGGAAGACTTTGACTTTGCAGACATTTTTGGCTGCGACCCTTTTGAAGTGGTCTCTCCTTTGCGCCAAAGCAGGGCTTTTGTTTTTAATTCTCCACATTCGGGCCGTGTTTATCCCCAGGCGTTTTTGGATCAATCACGTTTAAACGCACAAATGATTCGCACATCAGAAGATCATTATGTCGATCAGCTATATGCTTGTGTTCCCCAATTTGGTGTGCCGATGCTTCAGGCAAATTTCCCCAGGGCTTGGCTTGATGTGAACCGCGAGCCATATGAGCTTGATCCCAAGATGTTTAATGGGCCATTGCCACCACATACGAATATCAGTTCTATTCGCGTTTCTGGTGGTTTGGGCACAGTTCCAAAAATTGTGGCGGAAAATTGTGAGATATATCACTCCCGCATGTCAGTTCGTGAAGGGCTGGATCGCGTTGAGCATGTTTATCGACCTTATCATGAGAAGCTTCGCAAGCTAATTTCAAGAACGCATTCCATGTTTGGATATGCAGTGTTGGTCGATTGTCATTCCATGCCATCAAGTGTGCGTGCAACAACGGGTTTTCGCCGCCCGGATTTCATCATTGGTGATCGTTATGGCACCAGCGCGGATACTCGGTTGACACAAATTGCCTTATTTCTGTTGCAAAGCATGGGGTATCACGCCGCTCATAACAAGCCTTATGCTGGTGGCTTTATAACCGAGCATTATGGTCGACCTCATCGCAATTTACATGCATTGCAGATTGAAATTAATCGTGGTCTTTACATCAATGAGAAGACGCTGGAATTAAAACCAGGATTTGACAAACTCGCGGATGATTTATGCTTGTTTGTTGGCCAGTTTATGCAATATGTTGAGCACGAATTATCTGACCTACAAAGTGCTGCGGAATAAGATAGCCTGTCTTAAACGTAGCTTTTCCCATAATGATTGGAGCACTTTATGCTGCCTGATATAAGCTTTTTCGATAAGTTGGCTGTGGCCGCTGCCAAAGAAACTATGCCGCGCTTTCGAAGCAAGATCGAGATTGAAAATAAGCTTGATGAGGGCTTTGATCCGGTAACAGCTGCGGATAAAGCCGCAGAGCGTGCAATTAGAGACGTGATTGAAGCGGAGTATCCCGATCACGGTATTTTGGGTGAAGAAGAAGAAAATAAAAATCTCGATAGCGAATTTGTCTGGGTAATCGACCCAATTGACGGAACACGAGCGTTTATTACCGGTCTTCCTGTTTGGGGCACATTAATCGGCCTTTATCAAAATGGTCGCGCTGTTATGGGAATGATGGATCAGCCATTTACCGGTGAAAGATTTCTTTCCGATGGCAAATCTTCATTTGCAAAGTTTCGTGATGGAAATACCCAAGTGTTAAAAACAAGCAATTGTACTGAGCTTTCAAAAGCAAGCATGTTTACCACTACACCTGAATTGCACACAGGTGATAATTCAAGACGTTATTTTGCGCTTGAAAACGAGATCAAGTTACCGCGTTATGGTGTCGATTGTTATGCTTATGGGGTTCTTGCCATGGGGCATGCGGATCTGGTTTGTGAATCCGATCTTAAACCATATGATATTGGCGGTTTGATCGCCGTTGTTGAAAATGCCGGTGGTGTGGTGACAAAGTGGGATGGTGGTCGACCAGAAATGGGCGGTGATTGTCTAGCGGCAGCAACGCCAGAACTACACGCTAAAGCGCTAGAAGTCTTAAACCGATAAGCCAGAGGTGACCCTCTGGCTCAATGTGTTTTAACTTATTAGCCAACAAGTTTGCGAATATCGTCTTGAACGCTACCGCGAATATCATCGCGTTCCATGGCGTATGCAACATTTGCTAGGATAAACCCTTGCTTGGTGCCACAGTCATATGTGTTGCCATTAAAGCGATAACCAGAGAAGTTCTGCTGATCTGCTAGTTTCAGCATAGCATCTGTGATCTGAATTTCGTTCCCAGCACCGCGCTCTTGGGTTTCCAGAATATCAAAAATTTCCGGCTGCAAAATATAACGACCGTTGATGAAAAGGTTTGATGGCTCAGAACCGCGCGCTGGTTTTTCAACCATGCCCGTAATTTCAAAACCTCCATCGAGTTCTTCACCTACACCAACAACGCCATATTTATGAGCGTCTTCCATCGCTACTTCTTCAACAGAAATCACGTTGCCGCCTGTGTTGTTATAAAGATCCATCATGCCTGATAGGCATCCTTGCTTGTCTTGCATCACCATGTCTGGGAGTAATAGCGCAAAGGGTTCATCTCCAATGATATCACGTGCACACCATACAGCATGGCCAAGACCTAGAGGTTCTTGCTGGCGTGTAAAGCTTGTTGCACCGGCTTTAGGCAACATAGAATTGAGCATTTCAAGCTCAGCATTTTTGCCACGATTTTTAAGTGTGTCGTTCAACTCATATTGAATATCGAAATGATCCTCAATCACCGCTTTGTTGCGTCCGGTAACGAAAACAATGTGCTCAATACCTGCAGCCATTGCTTCTTCAACCACGTATTGAACCACGGGTTTATCAACGATATTTAGCATTTCCTTGGGAACAGCTTTTGTGCCGGGGAGGAATCTTGTGCCGAGGCCTGCCACTGGCAAAACGGCTTTTCTTACTTTTTTGGAACTTGTCATCTTCCTGTCCTACTCTTCATGAATGGGATTATTGTTTCGTGGCAGATTGATAACCGCTAATTCCTAATGATTTCGCAATGCCTTTGTTTTGCTCATATTTATGGTAAAAATTAACTTAATTTGATTCTTTTGCCAGTACAAATTGAACTAAACGAAACGATATTCAATACGGCGAGATTTAAGACAATGAAACTTCAGCACATCTGGAAGACGTTTTTTTATGTAATCGTATCAATTGCGATCACTATGAGTTCAGTATCTGCAGACACGAAATTTCGTAATTGGATCAATGGGTTTTACGCCACAGCCGCCAAAAGTGGGATCACCAAATCAACCTATAATAAGGTTTTCAAAGGCATTAATTCACCCGACCCACGGGTTTTGGAACGCGCGCGATATCAGCCTGAATTCCGAACTAAATTATGGGATTATATCGATGCGAAAGTTAACCCATACACGCTAGGTGAGGGTGCTAAGAAAAAGAAGCAAAATGCATCGGTATTAAAAGCTCTAGAAGATCATTTTGGTGTAGATCGTCATGTTTTGTTGGCTTTATGGTCGGTTGAAAGCAATTATGGTGCGATTTTTAAAGATCGTTCTAAGCTGTTTAATGCGCCCCATGCGCTCGCCACATTAGCCTACGCAGATCGCAAACGTTCGAAATATGCGCGTGCTCAATTGATCTCGGCATTGAAAATCATTCAAAAGGGTGAGGTGCAACCAAGTGATATGTATGGGTCTTGGGCAGGTGCGCTTGGTCATACTCAGTTCATTCCAACAAGTTATGACCTTTATGCAATTGACGCCGATGGTGATGGTAAAAAGGATATCTGGCGTTCAGTTCCTGATGCTTTGGCAACGGCCGCAAATCTTCTCGTGAAAAATGGATGGCGTCGCGGAGAGACGTGGGGTTATGAGGCAAAATCGCCACGATCTGGTTTTAAATATAATGGCCAGACCAAAACTTTAGCACAATGGGCAAAACTTGGCTTTAAACGCCCCAATGGTAAGAAGTTTAGAGGGACAGGACGCCGCGCTGAACTAAAGTTCCTTGCTGGTGCTAACGGGCCTGCATTTTTGATGATGCGAAACTTCTTTGTGATTAAAAAGTACAACAACGCTAATTCATATGCTCTTTCAGTGGGGTTGCTTGCTGATCGATTAGCTGGATATCCTGGGATGGTGCAGCGTTGGCCGCTACCTCCCGGAGCGCTTAATGTTGATGAAAAAGTGTTGTTGCAGAAGGGCTTAGCTAAGCTTGGCTACTATAAGGGCGAGTTTGATGGAAACATTGGATCTGGCTCTCGCGCTTCAATTGCCAAATTTCAGAAAAAGTACGGTTTGACTGTTGACGAAAAACCATCGCAAAACCTGTTAAAAGCTGTTAAGAAAGCTGCTAGAATTAGATAGCTTAACAAGTTTTGGAAAATTGGTCGTGAAATTCGGATTAAAACCTTTTGCTTTTGTCCTTGCTGTTGTTGTTGCCCTTTCGATGGTGACAACATCTTTTGGTCCTGATCTTTTTGTCTCCTCAGCTCAAGCTGAGACCAAGATAGTCAAAGTTAAAAAGAAGAAAAATATCTTCCAGGTTATCTTTGGTAAGCGTAAAAAGGCGACTAAGAAAACCACCAAAAAAACAGTAAAACGTAAACGTAGTTCCAAGCCAAAAGCCGCGGTTGCGAGCGTTGCAAAAGTGGAAAATGCTCAAACCGTTTTGGTCATTGGCGACTTCATTGCATCAGGTTTAGCGGATGGTCTGAAGGTTGCTTATGCAAAAAATCCGAATGTCGCTATTGTAAAAAAGGCTCGCGGGTCATCAACTATTGCTCGTCCGGACAATTACGATTGGATGAGCCAAACTCCGATCGTTGTTGAAGAGGTTAAACCTTCTCTTATCGTTTTTAATATTGGGTCGAGTGATCGTCAGGATATGAAGGTGGATGGAAGTTGGCTCAGTTTTGACAGTGAAGAATGGTGGGTTGAATACCGCAAGCGCGTTGATAATTTGGCGCAAGTTCTTCGTTCGCAAAATGCGCCTGTTCTTTGGGTTGGTGTACCTTCGTTTAAATATACCAAAATGACGCGAGATATTCTCGCATTTAACGGTATTTACCGCGATGCAATTGAAAAGGCTGGCGGAACGTTTGTTGATATCTGGGAAGGTTTTGTCGATGAAAACGGCAAATTTGTTTACACAGGTTCTGACATTAACGGTCAACAGGTGCGCTTGCGTTCATCTGATGGCATTAACCTTACCAAAGCCGGTAAGCGTAAATTAGCGTTTTATGTCGAAAAACCAGCAAGCCGTTTCTTATCTGCAGGCAATAGTGTTTTAGCAAATCTTTATCGTGATGCTCCTGCATCAGCTTTTGCTAATCGTCCTGTTCAAGATCCTAGATTGCTGACTAAAACACGAGTTTATTCATTTACTGATCCGGAGCTAGATGGTGGTGATTACCTTCTTGGCGGAAATAACCAAGCTCGCGTCTTTAAGGAAAAGTCGCCTTTGGATAATTTGATCCAGACAGGTCAATTGTCAGTCACCCAATCAGGGCGGGTTGATGATTTTACTTGGAAAGCATCTGTTGGCGTTAAAAAGCCAGTGATTGAAGATGTGAAGGCTGAAGATAAAAGCGCATCTATTCAGCCTACCATTTCTGTTAACCCGACAACAGCAACGAACTAGCTTCTATTTTAAATCGGATAAGATCAATTGGCCGGACATTGCTCCAGCCAATTTGTACTTTTTATCGTGGAAGAACTGTTTCGCCCATGAGTTCTAGATCAATCGCGCGTGCTGCCTGACGACCCTCACGGATAGCCCAAACGACCAATGATTGACCGCGACGAACGTCACCAGCAACCCAGACATCATCAACGCTTGATTTATAGTCCTGATCATTAGCGGTCACGGATTTTGATCCGCGTCTGTCTGTTGCGATTGTTAGAGCATCGCCGAGTTCGGCAACAACACTATCTTCATATGGGCCGCGGAAACCGATGGCGATGAAAGCAAGATCAGCTTTGATGATAAACTCTGTGCCAGCAATTGGCTTACGTTGCTCATCCACTTTGCAGCATTTAACGCCGGTTAGAACGCCGTCTTCGCCGACAAATTCAAGCGTGCCGATTTGGAACTCGCGCTCAACGCCTTCAGCTTGTGAAGATGAGACGCGCATTTTAGTTGCCCAAAACGGCCAAACAGCAAGCTTGTCTTCAACTTCTGGCGGTTGTGGGCGAATATCGAGTTGTGTAACTTTTACCGCACCTTGACGGAATGCAGTTCCCACACAATCGGATGCGGTATCACCGCCACCGACAACAACAACATGTTTTCCGCCTGCTGTGATTTCTTCAGCTTCCCAGCCAACGCTTTGGATGTCTTCGCCACCCACACGTTTATTCTGCTGAACAAGATACGGCATAGCATCGTGCACACCGTCAAGCTCTGTGCCATCTAGACCAGATTCACGAGGTGTTTCTGAACCACCTGCATATAAAACAGCATCATATTCTGATTTCAGCGCATCAACGGTTTTATCAACGCCGATGTTTACATTGTAAAAGAAGGTTACACTTTCGCCTTCCATTTGTGTAACGCGACGATCAATATGATGTTTTTCCATTTTGAAATCTGGAATACCAAATCGCAATAGACCACCCGCTTTAGACTCACGCTCATAAACGTGCACATCATGACCAACACGGCCCAATTGTTGCGCGGCTGCAAGACCTGCAGGACCAGAACCGATGATTGCAACTTTCTTACCAGTTTTTGTCTTTGATGGCTGTGATGCATAATAGCCTGTTTCATAGGCTTTGTCAGCAATCGCGTTTTCGATTGTTTTAATTGTAACCGGAATATCTTCCAAGTTTAGCGTACATGCTTCTTCGCATGGTGCAGGGCAAATACGGCCCGTGAAATCCGGGAAGTTATTTGTCGAATGCAGGTTCTTAATCGCTGAATCCCAATCATTGTTATAAACAAGATCGTTCCAGTCAGGGATCTGGTTGTTAATCGGACAACCCGTCTCATCGTGACAATAAGGAACCCCGCAATCCATGCAGCGGGCTGCTTGATCGCGTAGTGATTCATCACTCATGGGAATGGTGAATTCTTTAAAATGGCGAATTCGATCTGATGCTGGTTGATATTTCGCTGTGCGGCGATCTATTTCCAAAAATCCTGTAACTTTACCCATAATACAAATCCTTAATCCAATTGGACTGCGGTACCTGATGCAGATACCATCAGCATTGAGGAGTTTCCTCCAGCTGAAATATTTTCATAGTCGAGGTCAACGCCGACAATAGCGTTTGCGCCAAGCGAAGCTGCTTCTGCTCGAAGTTCATCAAGTGCAATCTCGCGAGCTTCGCGAAGTGACTTTTCGTAAGCACCTGAGCGACCACCCACAATGTCACGAATACCAGCAAGAAAATCTTTAAAGATATTCGTGCCGAGAATTGCTTCGCCCGTGACAATGCCATGGTAGCGCGTGATCGTCTTACCTTCGATACTGTTAGTCGTTGATACGATCATTAAACTACTCCGCAGCTACTTTTGCGTTTTCCATTTCTTGCAATGCGCGGCGATACTCAACCGGCATAACTTTACGGAATTTCGGACGATAATCGGACCAGTTATCCAAGATGTCCTGACCTCGCGTTGAACCCGTATGATGAACGTGATTAGCGATCAGCTTATATAAACGCTCTTCATCATTCTTCGTCATGTCAGATTTGACATCAACGCGGCCTTTATGCGCAAGGTCTCCACCATGGTGGTGAAGTTTTTCCAAGATATCATCTTCTTCTGGAACCGGTTCTAGTTCAACCATAGCCATGTTGCAGCGTTGCGCAAAATCGTTTGTTTCATCCAAGACATAAGCTACACCGCCGGACATACCAGCCGCAAAGTTTCTACCTGTTTTACCGATTACAACAACAAGACCACCGGTCATATATTCACACCCGTGATCGCCCACGCCTTCAACAACTGCAATCGCACCTGAGTTACGCACGGCAAATCGTTCACCAGCAACACCGCGGAAATAACACTCACCGCCGATTGCACCATAAAGAACCGTGTTACCAACAATGATAGATTCTTCAGCGATGATATTTGTATCTTGAGGTGGCTTAATCACAATGCGACCACCTGACAAGCCTTTACCGACATAGTCATTGCCGTCGCCTGTAAGTGTAAAGCTCACGCCTTTGGTTAAGAATGCACCGAAAGATTGACCTGCGGTTCCTTCCAGTTCAACGGAAATAGTATCTGTTGGAAGGCCTTTATAACCGTAGCGTCTTGCCACTTCACCAGACAGCATGGCACCTGTTGAGCGGTCAACGTTTTTGATCTCAGTCATGATCTTAACAGGTTCGCCATTTTCAAGAGCTGGCATTGCTTGTTCAATCAATTTGCGATCCAAAACATCATCGATTGGGTGCTCCTGACGCATTGTCCAGTAGATGTCTTGTTTTGCAGCTTCAGGCTTATAGAAGACATTTGAGAAATCGAGCCCTTCAGCTTTCCAGCGCTCAACCAACTTTTCTTTTTCAAGAAGCTGAGACTGACCGATAAGATCGTCAAATTTTGCAAAGCCCATCTCTGCCATCAATGCTCTGATTTCCTCAGCTACGAAGAAGAAATAATTGATCACGTGTTCTGGTGTGCCTTTAAAGCGTTTACGCAAAACAGGGTCTTGTGTCGCAACACCAACAGGGCAAGTATTGAGGTGACACTTACGCATCATAATACAACCTGCTGCAATGAGTGGTGCGGTTGAGAAACCAAACTCATCGGCACCTAATAGCGCACCAACGATGACATCGCGACCAGTTTTCAAACCGCCATCAACTTGCAAGGCAATGCGAGACCGCAAACCATTAAGAACAAGTGTTTGATGTGTTTCTGCAAGGCCGAGTTCCCATGATGAACCAGCATGCTTGAGCGATGTTAAAGGAGAAGCACCTGTGCCACCATCAAATCCTGAGATTGTGATGTGATCTGCACGTGCTTTTGCTACACCAGCCGCCACGGTTCCCACGCCAACTTCAGATACGAGTTTGACGGAGATATCTGAAGCAGGGTTCACGTTTTTCAAATCGTAGATCAGCTGAGCGAGATCTTCGATTGAATAAATGTCGTGGTGAGGTGGCGGTGAAATAAGGCCAACACCTGGTGTTGAGTGACGTGTTTTTGCAATTGTTGCATCCACTTTATGGCCAGGCAGTTGCCCGCCTTCACCCGGTTTTGCACCCTGGGCAACTTTGATCTGGATCATATCGGAATTAACCAGATACTCAGTTGTGACACCAAAACGACCTGATGCGACTTGTTTAATCGCAGAGCGCTCTGGGTTTTTTGATCCATCAGGAAGTGGGTTAAAACGATCAGGCTCTTCACCACCTTCACCAGTATTTGATTTGCCGCCAATCTCATTCATTGCAACAGCAAGAGTTGAGTGTGCTTCGCGGCTGATTGAACCAAACGACATGGCACCAGTTGAGAAGCGTTTCACGATATCGCTTGCAGGCTCAACTTCATCAATTGAAATTGGCTTGCGTCCATCTTCTTCTGCATTTTTAATCTTGAATAATCCGCGGATCGTGTTCAAGCGCAATGAAGATTCATTGATCAATTGAGCAAATTCATTGTAGCGGTCCTGCGCATTGCCACGCACTGCGTGTTGAAGCGCAACAACAGCACCGGGCGCCCATGCGTGATCTTCACCACGTGTTCGATAACCATATTCGCCACCCACTTCGAGGAAGTTACGAAGAACCGGATCTTTGCTAAAGGCTGCAGTGTGACGTTGTGCAGTTTCTGCTGCAACTTCTTTAAGGCCAACACCTTCAATTTTTGTCGCAGTACCTGTGAAATACTTGTCGACAAACGCATTGGACAGACCAACCGCATCAAAGATCTGCGCACCACAGTAAGATTGGTAAGTTGAAATGCCCATCTTAGACATCACTTTCAAAATACCTTTACCGATAGCCTTGATATAGCGTGTTACGACCTCATGACGATCAACTTCCGGTGGGAATGCGTTGTTTTCGTGCATGTCGATCAATGTATCAAATGCAAGATACGGGTTAATCGCTTCCGCACCAAAACCAGCCAAACAGCAGAAGTGATGTACTTCGCGTGGTTCACCTGATTCAACCACAAGACCCACAGATGTACGCAATCCTTTGCGGATCAAGTGATGGTGAACAGCAGCTGTCGCAAGAAGTGCAGGAATAGCTAAGCGATCTGGTCCGATGCGACGATCAGACAATATAATAATGTTGTAATTGCCACGAACAGCAGCTTCAGCGCGTTCGCATAGATTTTTAAGCGCAGCGTCCATACCTTCAGGACCTTGCGAACTATCATAACTCATACCAAGTGTTTTGGTATCAAAGCGATCATCCATTTGGCTAATGGAGCGAATTTTCTCCAAATCACCATTGGTCAGGATCGGCTGACGAACTTCAAGACGTTTAAGTTTTGATGCACCTTCATGATCAAGAAGGTTTGGACGTGGGCCAATAAATGACACCAAGCTCATGACCAATTCTTCACGAATTGGATCAATTGGCGGATTGGTCACCTGCGCAAAGTTTTGCTTGAAATATGTATAAAGCAATTTTGATTTTTCAGACATCGCTGAAATCGGCGTATCTGTACCCATGGAGCCAATAGCCTCTTGGCCAGTGGTTGCCATTGGAGACATCAAGATTTTTGTGTCTTCTTGGGTGTAACCAAATGCCTGTTGACGATCGAGCAAAGATACATCATGGCGCACTTCGCGCGGCTCAACAGGATCAAGATCTTCCAAAATAAGCTGCGTGTTATCCAGCCATTCACGATATGGGTGGCTGTCTGCTAGCTGAGATTTGATCTCATCATCAGAAATGATGCGACCTTCTTCCATATCGATAAGAAGCATTTTGCCAGGCTGTAAGCGCCATTTTTGGACAATATTTTTCTCTTCAACTGGCAATACACCAGCTTCTGATGCCATGATAATGCGATCATCATTGGTGACGATGTAACGCGCAGGGCGCAAACCGTTACGATCAAGTGTCGCACCGATTTGGCGGCCATCTGTAAATGCAACAGCTGCTGGACCATCCCATGGTTCCATGAGAGCTGCATGATAGTTGTAGAACGCTTTACGATCTTCTGACATTAATTTATTGCCAGCCCAAGCTTCTGGGATCAGCATCATCACAGCGTGCGCCATTGAATATCCACCTTGGATCAAAAATTCCAAAGCATTGTCAAAACATGCAGTATCTGATTGGCCTTCGTAGGAAATCGGCCACATTTTCTCAATGTCATCGCCGAACAATGGGGATGTGATAGACGCCTGACGCGCAGCCATCCAGTTCACGTTACCACGCAATGTGTTGATCTCACCATTATGCGCAACCATGCGATAAGGGTGTGACAAACGCCATGATGGGAATGTGTTTGTAGAAAAGCGTTGGTGAACAAGTGCAACAGCTGATTCAAAACGTGGATCAGCCAAGTCTTTATAATAAGCACCCACCTGATAGGCGAGGAACATGCCTTTATACACGATTGTTCGTGCGGAGAATGAAACTGGGTAGAATGTTTCACTATCAAATTTATGATCATCTAGAAGGCGATTTGAAATCACTTTGCGAAGTGTATAGATCGCGCGCTCATATTCATCATCATCGGTCATGCTTTCATCGCGACCAACAAAGATCTGGTAGTGTACTGGTTCAGTTGCAGCGATCTCAGGATCTTTAGATAAAGATGAATTATCAACCGGCACATCACGGATCGTGATCAGGCCAAAACCTTCATCAATAATAGTGTCTGTAATGACACTTAAGATGTTTTGGCGAATGTCTTCATCTTGGGTTAAGAAGAAATATCCAACACCATAGTCACCTGCTTCAGGTAATTGGACATCGTCTTTTGCCAGCTCTTCTTTGAAGAACTTGTGCGGAATTTGCATAAGCATACCCGCGCCGTCGCCCATAAGTGGGTCAGCACCCACAGCACCACGGTGCGTTAGGTTTTCGAGCATGAACAAACCGTCTTGAACGATTTGGTGCGATTTCTCGCCTTTCATATGGGCGACAAAGCCCACACCGCATGCATCATGTTCGTTGCGAGGATCATACATGCCCTGTTTATGTGGCAAACCAAAAGTGTGAACAGGTTTTCGCGTATCAGCATGATTTGCTGTTACGTTTTGCTGTTGTGGCGCGGATGGCGAATGTTTCGTCATCGTCTCGTCTCCTTCTGGCCCTTAGGGCATTTAATCTGCTTCGGCTTTTATCAAAGCGCGAAGAATACTCCGATCATGTTTGTGTCATCTCAAAATCCAAGTTTTATGACACGTATGAACATACGTGGGCACTGATTTAAGATTTTGTGATGCACCAATTTTTCAGCTTCCGCTTTCTCTCAAGACTTGCGGTAATCTGCGCTGGCATTGATCACGTGTTACGTAAATTTGTAAGCTTACGTCGAAATAGGACAGTATGTCTGTCCTATTCTTGTGGTTCTATGCCAGAACATATGACGTTTCGCAAGGTCACGCTGGCATTTTATTAGCTGCCTGTGACATATTTCCCAGTAATTAACAGGCTCTTGCTGAAAATTATAGCAGAAAAATTCTGACTTGCGGTGAATTTCGTCACAGGAAAATTGCCTATTTTTTGTACATTATAAAGCAATATGGTAAGATAGGGGAAAGCTTTATGAATATTAATGAGTTCTCAGGCGATAAACTAAATCTCGCGAAATGCTCACATTCAGTTGATCAAATCTAACGCGTCGTTGATTTCCAATTGATCAGCTATTTCGTTAGTAATGTTTTTGCCGGGTCACTAACGACCCAAAACGATGAATGGTCATCCTAAGGAGAATTTAAATGTCTAAGAAAATTGTTGGTGCATCTGCACTTGCTGGCGCAGTAGCTATGGCTCTTTCTGGTGCAACTTTGGTTGCTTCTACAACTGGCGCATCTGCAGCTAAAGAAAAATGCTACGGCGTTTCACTTGCTGGTAAAAACGATTGCGCAGCTGGTCCAGGTACTTCATGTGCAGGCACTTCAAAAGTTGACTACCAAGGTAATGCTTGGAAATCAGTTGAAGCAGGTACATGTGTATCAATGGAAGTTCCTGGCGATCGTAAAGGTTCACTTGAGCCTCTAACACGTGACCTTCCAGCTTAATAATTAGGCTCATTGTTTGTCAGATAGGAGTGATTAGATGTTGAATGCCACCCCCCGGCCTATCCCAGCTGATCATAAATATCTGGCAGAGTGTTCGGTTCCTGCACGAGCGGGAGCCGGACTCAAAGGCCAGCATGTCGACGACGTCTTATCCGATGAATATAAGATGGGATTTTTTGAGGTCCATGCTGAGAACTATATGGGCGAGGGCGGCCTTCCGCACCAAGCGCTCACTCAAATTCGAAATAATTTTCCGATAACTGTGCATGGCGTTGGTCTTTCCATCGGTTCTGAAAAAGGTCTTGATAAAGATCATATAGAACGTTTGGCAAAGGTTGTTGATCGCTATCAGCCGGGCATAGTGTCTGAACACTTGGCATGGTCTACCCACGATAATCATTATTATAATGATTTATTGCCGGTACCATATGATCAAGCGACCTTGGATCGCGTTGTGAGCCATATTGGGCAAGTTCAGGATCGGCTCAAACGACCGATTTTGCTGGAAAATCCATCCACTTATGTTGCATTTGAGCAATCAACCATGAGCGAGACCGATTTTATTACAGAAATTGCTCGTCGCGCAGGTTGTGGACTGTTGTTGGATATCAATAATGTTTTTGTCTCCGCAACAAATCATAAATATAGCCCAGAGAAATATCTATCTGAATTTCCACTTGGACATGTGGGTGAGATCCATCTCGCAGGTCATGCGGAAGATAAAGATGATGATGGCGAAACAATTCTCATTGATGCGCATGATCGACCAGTGGCTGATGAAGTTTGGAAGCTATATAAAGATGTGGTCACACAAATGGGACCTATCCCCACTTTGATTGAGTGGGATAATGATGTGCCTGAATGGCATATATTGCGACGTGAAGCAAAAATCGCAGAAGCAATTTTGGACGCTGTTCCAGAGCACCCATTACTAGGAGAACGTCATGCCAGCGCGGCTGAGTGAGTTGTCTGACGAATACAACGTCACTCAAAATATGTTTTCATCCCTATTACTCGACCCCGAAATTCCGTGCCCTAAGGGTTTGATTAGTCCCTCTGGTAAAGCGGACGCGAAAAGGTTTTCCGTTTATCGCAACAATGTTGTTGTCGGTTTAACTGGCGCAATCGCTGATATCTTTCCTGCTGTCCAAAGGCTACTTGGCGAAGAGGCTTTTATGTCGCTCGCACGTCTTTTTGTTGCAGATAATCCGCCGACATCACCGCTCATGTTTAAATATGGCTTAGGTTTTGCAGCGTTCTTAGAAGCGTTTGAACCTTTGAAAAACTATCCTTATCTCGGCGATGTTGCGCGTATAGAACGCTTATGGCTTGATTGCTTCCATGAGGCCGATGCTGATCCGATCGCGCTTGATGCGCTTGCAGCTTTCCCTCCTGAGAGCTTGGGTGATGTCGTGTTTGAAAAGCATCCCGCCGCGCGACTTTTTTCCAGCCAGTTTGCTGCTGTATCTATCTTTTCTGCAAATCGACAAAATGCTTCAATGGAAGGTATCGATCCTGCCGCTGGTGAAGATTGCTTGATTTCAAGACCAGATGCACAAGTTGACGTTCGTCAGATTCCGCAAGCAGCAACCGTGTTTTTTCAGACGCTATTTGATGGTCAAACTTTAGGGGAAGCAGCAAATGCTGCAAGTAATCGTGATCCTGAATTTGATATTTCAATGGCTATTTCAACTATGCTTGAAGCAGGTATCTTTTCAAGTTGTAAAATAATCAACGAAGAGCCAGAGTAAACTGGACAATAATACTAAAGTAAGGGCGACAAAATGAATGGACTAATTAACCTCATACGCAATCTACACGATGGCGTTTTTAATTTTATTACACGCATCACTGAAGGATGGTTTTTAGGCCTATTTGCACGCTTCACTTTTGTGGCTGTTTTATATGGTTATTATTTAAACTCAGCACTGACGAAAGTGAACGTTGAAGAAGGTGGTATCCTTGGCTTTTTCCAGATCACCGATGGTGCATATTTTCAGATTGCAATGCCTGCCGTTGAGGCTGCCGGTTTTGACCCGTCTGCAGTGGCATTTTTCCCTCATGGTTTGATCGTGACGTTGGGAACTTATGCTGAATTTATCTTGCCCGCATTAATTGTCATTGGTTTGTTCTCGCGTGTTGCAGCAGCTGGAATGATTGGCTTTATCATTGTGCAATCTCTTACTGATGTTTTTGTGCACAATATCGGCGCTGAAAGCACAGGTGCACTCTTTGATCGCTTCCCAGATTCTTTGATCATGGATCAACGTATGTTGTGGATTTTTGTGCTTGTTGTGATTGTGCTGAAAGGCGCTGGGAAAGTTTCAGTAGATCATCTGCTTTCAAAACGAAGATAAGTTCTTTTCAGGCTTAGAACACAAAAAAATGGCGTCCATCTGGGCGCCATTTTCCGTTTTGAACTTCGACCTTTAAGGGGAGGAGGAAGGACGAAGATCAAATGATAATAAGGATTAAGCTTTCGCTTCTTCGATCTGTTTTGTATCGGAGGCTACACTTGTGGCTGCCGAAATTGCGATTTTGCGCAGTTTCTTTTCTTCGGGAACTTCACGAAGAAGATCAATGTAAAGCAAGCCATTTTTCAGATTAGCACCATGAATGTGCATATGCTCTGCTAGCTGAAAACGGCGCTCAAATGCACGGGTTGCGATGCCGCGATGTAGATAAGTTGCCTCATCTTGTTCATCGGATGCTGTTTTATCGCCGCGAATTGTAAGTGTGTTTTCACGCGCTTCAACATCAAGCTCGTCTTCTGCAAAGCCGGCGACAGCCATTGTGATGGTGTAAGCATCATCTGCTGTGCGTTCGATGTTATAGGGCGGATATGATTTGGTTTGTTCAGGCTGTCCGAGGCTATCTAGCATTGTAAATAGACGGTCGAAACCAACTGTTGAACGATAAAAAGGTGAAAAATCTACGTGACGCATGTGTGTTCTCCATTGAGCAACTATAGTTTTGCGTTAGCAATATTGATCCCATTTTGGCGATCAATTTGCGGTTATTACAGACCCATCATTGGCGCCTGTAGGATATAGATGGGGAGCAAAATTTGGCATTTCAAGGGATGTTTAGAATTTTTAAAAAATACTGTTTTCTTACGGTAATCGTTGATATTCCGCCAAAATTTGCTTTTTCTTTTGACCTTCACTCATGCAGTGATTAAGACCCGCTATAGGTTGGAAAAACATTATGAGTACAATACTATTTTCATCGCCCGGAAATCCGGTCCCTGAAGATCACAAAGCGGGATATTTTACCGGTTGTGACGGACGCCAATTGCGTTACGCTGTGTTTCGATCAACAGGACAAAATGCCAAGGGTACAATTGTTCTTTTGCATGGCCGCAATGAGTGTATTGAAAAATATTTTGAAACCATCAAATCTTTAACAGATGCAGGGTTCTGGGTCGCGACATTTGATTGGCGAGGCCAAGGTGGTTCTGAGCGTATATTACGAAACAAAAAACGTGGGTTTGTTAGAAAGTTTCAACATTTCGAGGATGACCTTAAAATATTTTTAGAACAGGTTGTTCTTCCTGATGCCCGGATGCCATTCTACGCGTTAGCGCATTCTATGGGTGGGTTAATTTTACTCTCTGCATCACCAAATATTGCAAACCGGATAGATCGTATTGTGTTGCTTGCGCCATTTATAAGCACGCATGTAACGGGCCTTAAATTATTTATCACGAAGTTTCTTTTAGCCTTGCTGAACGGTATTGGTTTGGGATCGTTACCGATTATTCGTCGTAGGCAAGCAGCAGCAGAACGGTTTAATATTCTCACCTCTGATGAGAAGCGGTTTGTCCGCAATGATCAAATCTACAAATCATACCCCGAATTTGAAACAGGTGTTCCATCAATCAAATGGCTTTATCTCATGTTCAAAGCCATGAAGCGTGTGAATAAACAAGAACATTTGGAGCGCATAACTATCCCCACTATTATTATGGGTGGCAGTCACGATGGTATTGTTCCGTTTGAAGCATTTGAAGATGTCAGTACAAAATTTCGTGCAGGTCAACTTATCCCATTTGATGGTGCACGGCATGAGCTTATGACCGAAGTTGATATTTACCGCGAACCTACACTCGCCGCAACTATCGCATTTTTTACTAAGCCAGAAGATGATTAACGCGTAAGGGTTAAACCGATACCAATTGATGTGTCATCAACGTCATCTGCGCTGCCAAAGCGATCAGTTCGCGTAAAGCTTAGATCACTATTCATGCTTAGATAGCGATTGATCGCCCAATCAAATGCGAGACTAGCGCCATAGATTTTTTCATTCGATATTTCGGTGGAGCCGCGGAAATCTCTGATGGAATAATCAAACCCGAGGGTCGCATTCAAGCGACTGGTGATTTCCTGATTTAAATCAAGTGTGCCAGCATATAAGATAGACCCACTTTGGCCTGCAGTTGTTGAAGGTTCAACACTGGTTGCCAGCCCTAAGGTTGCTGCTGTGCCGCGACGTGGCGACCAGTTTAATTCGCCATCAAATGTTACCGCATTAATGTCAGGAAGGCTTGCATCTTTAAAGCGGTTTGCAGAATACCCAATGGACGCTTCTCCAGTTAGTTTGTCACCTAAATCAGCAACTACACCTGTGCGCAATCCATAACTTGAGAACTCTCTATTGGTTCCTGAGTTGTCGATGTTTTGATCATAGTTGGTTGTACCAATTTCGCCTTCAATAAACGGCATAAGCACAGGGTTTCCGGCATATTGAAGACGCAGTGCTAGGCCCAAATTAAGCCGATCACGATCGTCACCTGAAACGATAACATTGCCTGGTAATGTCGCATCGCCATTTAACACACGCGTTAAACTACCTGTGACAGAGCCTCTTAAAATTCCCAATTCTTTGGTGAGACCTAAGGATGAAGAGAAGGTGTGGATATTGGCCTGACTGGTTGCATTGGTAACCGCGTTTGGATCGTTACGGTTTTCTTTTGAAAAGTTATAACTGCTAATCCAGTTGGCTGTTAGCAGATCACTGATGTCAAATTCAAAATCACTTGAAAGGTCAACGGACGGATCTTCCTCAATGGTGCCGCGGATGTTCTTTTGAAGGACCGCAGTACCTGTCATGTTTAATGAGTGCCGAGACCAATCTGATTCTAAAGTTGCACCCAAATTAGTTTGATTAAAGGTGCGGGTAGATTTGCCATTAGCTGTTTTTTCGCTCTCATAGATAATTTGGTTCTGCAATGTGGGCCTTAAAGTTAAGGTTCCCAATCGAATGCCCGGTGCAGTGCCGTCATCTGCATTAATTAAACTTCGCGTCTCGTCAACTGAGCCCGTGGCTCGGTTTTGCTGGCTACGGTTAAGTTCACTAAGTTGGTTGATGTTTGTATTGGACTGCAGTGAATTGAAGGTGTCTGTTTCGGCATCTAATTCAGTGGGCAGGCTTTGCGCATATAAAGATGTTGTTGAAAGCAGTGCGTAGGCAATGGCAATCGTTGCCCCTTTAACCAAGGTTATCGGAAGGCTGTTATCTTTCGCTATTATTGTTTTTTTACTACTAATATGCATTTTCACCGAACTTTCGCGCGTCGGAATTCTTAGCAATTAGTAAATCTTTATGGTTAACGTTTCGTTTATAAATGCGAAATCACATGATCTCGCATTTAACGTTATTAAGCTTGTTTAACAGCCAGTCTATTTGAATTTGCAGAGATAATTTCGATTGTATCGCCTGCATTTAATTCTGGGCCTTCGATGACCCACAACGTATCGTCTAATTTGATGCGTCCTCGACCATTTTCAATTGGCTCTTCCAAGGTTGCTTTACGGCCAATGAGACCTTGCGTGCGCTGATTCAAAAGCGGTTCATCGCTAGCTTGATTGCGGTCAGCGACATATTTTTTGCCTATGTAAGATGATGCAACAGCTAAGACCGCAAAAATCATGAGCTGCGCTTGCCAAGGCCAAATGCCCGTTTCCCATAGTGCAAATGACAATAGACCAACGATCATTGCAGCGATGCCTATCCACAATAGGAAAATGCCTGGGATTATAATTTCAAGGCCGAGTAGGACCAAGCCAACGACCCACCAGACCCATGGGCCGAGTTCGCTAACAATTGTGTTAATCATGAGTTTGGACCTGAGCGTGGTGTTGTGCGCGCCGGGCGGCTGGGTTTGTTCATTGCATTATCATCGTCGCCACCGCCGAATACTTCTTTAGCGATCGAGCCGATACCGCCCAAAGAGCCAATCAATGAAGATGCTTCCATTGGCATTAATACGACTTTTGAATTTTTCGCAGAGCCGATATTTGTAAGTGCTTCGGTGTATTTTTGTGCCACGAAATAGTTGATCGCCTGCATATTACCTTCCGAAATCGCAGATGAAACCATTGTTGTCGCTTTCGCTTCAGCTTCGGCTAAACGCTCGCGTGCTTCCGCATCACGGAAAGCTGCATCTCGTCGACCTTCCGCTTGTAACACGGCTGCTTGTTTTTCACCTTCTGCACGCAAAATTTGTGAATTTCTTGTACCTTCAGCTTCAAGGATTTCAGCGCGCTTTTCCCGCTCTGCTTTCATTTGGCGACCCATGGATTCAATCAAATCCCGTGGAGGTGCAATGTCTTTAATCTCAACACGGGTGATCTTAATACCCCATGGAGCAGCAGCTTCATCAACTACCTTTAACAAACGTTCGTTGATGGCATCACGGTTTGACAAAAGATCATCCAGATCCATGGATCCCATAACAGAACGAATATTTGTCATTGCTAAATTGATTAGCGCGTTTTCAAGATTGTTGACTTGATATGCGGCCTCTGCAGCGTTTAAAACTTGGTAAAATGCAACTGCGTCAGCGGCAACAGATGCGTTATCTCTGGTGATTACTTCTTGAGTTGGGATGTCTAAGACCTGTTCCATCATGTTCATTTTCGCACCAATGCGATCAACAAATGGAATTATAAGCCTCAATCCAGGCAGTAGAGTCGTGGTATAACGGCCAAAACGTTCAACCGTATAGGTAAACCCTTGCGGCACAGTCTTAACACTGGATGCTAAAAAGATGATCGCCACAAATACGATCACAATGACTGTAATATCCAAACCTTCGATCAACAAGATGATTACTCCCCAAAATTATAAATTCAGTTATAAGATAGGAATTTGACATCAGTATTTCAAGCGTTTGGATCAGATGATCAACGTCTATTTAACCTAGAGAGCGGTGGTTAGAGCCATCCTCCAAGTTCACGCTTAACGACTGATTCAATCACGGTCATGCCTTCATCACTGTCGTTAAGACATGGGATGTGTGAGAAGTTTTCACCACCATGCTCATGGAAAATTTCCTGCGCTTCCTCACCCATTTCTTCTAGGGTTTCAAGGCAGTCGGATACAAATCCTGGGTTCAAAATTGCAATATTTTTTGTGCCGGATTTTGCAAGCTCTTCAACCGTGACGTCTGTATATGGTTGCAACCATTCCTCAGGTCCAAAACGCGATTGGAATGTTGTCATTAATCGACCTTCTTCCCAGCCCAATCGGTCATTCAACAAGCGTGAGGTTTTGTAGCAATGGCAGTGATATGGATCACCTTTTTTAAAGTATGACTGCGGGATGCCATGGTAAGATGCAATAACCTTTTCAGGTTCAAAATCAAGATTCGCAAGATGCTTTTCAATCGAGGTTGCAAGGGCTTCGATGTAAACAGGATCATCGTGATAAGCTGGAACCGTACGGATTGCCGGCTGCCAACGCATATCGAGCAATGTTTTGAATGTTTTGTCGTTCACTGTCGCTGTGGTTGCGGCGGCATATTGCGGATAAAGTGGGAAAATCACAATTCTGTCGCAGCCAGCATTTTTTAGCCCAAGCAATTTATCCGGTATTGATGGCTGGCCATAACGCATAGCCCAATCGACCATAATGTGCTCGTGGGGTGCCATCATTTCAGCTAGTTTATCAGATTGGTTTCGTGTGTAAGTACGTAAGTAACTTTCATCTAAGTCATTGTTCCAGATAGACTTATATGCTTCGCCAACCTTTTGCGGGCGCTTGTTTAAGACAATGCCGAATAAAATTGGGTACCAAAGTGCCTTTGGCCACTCAATGACGCGAGCATCTGTTAAGAATTCTTTTAAGTAGCGCCGCATTGATGTGTAATCGGTACCATCGGGTGTTCCTAAATTGACGAGCAAAACGCCGACTTTTCCGATTTTTACAGGAGGGTGTTCTTGAGGCAATTTCATGGGAACAGGAGAGAATTTCATAAATAGGCAACCGTTTGTTTAATGCATTTAAGTCTATATACGCTCTAAAGTGCAAAATGGTCCAAATAAATATGAAGTTTTATGTGCGGCAAATTATTTTCTGCCCAAAGAAAAGGCCCTGAGCAATGCGCAGGGCCTTCTTTAATTGAATTATCAGTTAAATATCATTTATTTAGCTGAGATACGTCCATCTGTGAACGGTTTGTAAGGCTGGTTTTCAGCTAAGTATTCAGCCACTACATCCGCCAAATCAGGGCCATAGTCATAAGCATTCATGCCACCAGTTTTGAAGATTTTGTAGCCATCGCCACCACTGCGCATGTAGTTGTTAGATACAACGCCATAAGTTGCGCCTGTATCAATTGGTGAGGCATTCCCGTCAGCATCGACGACCATCACATCGCTGATGCGTTCGCCAGCTGGTTTTGAACCATCAAATGTATACTTGATGCCAGCGACTTGCGGGAAACGACCTTTAACTTCTTCAACCTGGCTCACACCATTTTCCAAAGCTGCTACAACATCTGCACCTTTAAGCTCAAATGTAGAAAGCGTGTTTTGGAAGGGAAGAACCGTCAACACTTCACCCATTGTGATTTCGCCTGAATCGATTGATGCACGCAGACCGCCGCCATTTTGGATAGCGATTGAAACACCTTGATCACGCACTCGATCCAGCATCGCATCGGCGACTAAGTTGCCCATCTGGCATTCTTGCGTACGGCAAAAACTACGATCACCTTCGATTGCACTATCTGAGCTTGCAACAATGCGGTTCTTCATTTCATCAATTGGACCAGCAAGTTCTGCAACACGAGCAACGATTTCAGCGTCCTCTGCAACAGAAGCATCTAGGAGAATTGTGTCGCCAGTTGCGGATTTAACATTGCCGTCATCATCGAAATCGACTTTAAGATGACCAACATATTTTGAATATGCATAAGCCTGAACAACCGGAACATCACCAACCATGGTTGGGTATGACATTGCACCTTCAACAGTGTTTGACATCAAAGTGTGTGAGTGACCACCAACAACTACATCAATACCTTCAACAGCTGCTGCGATTTCTAAATCTTTTGCCAAACCAACGTGGTTTAACGCGATGATGATATCAACGCCTTCGGCTTGAAGAGCTGCAACATCTGCTTGCAGGCTTTCAATTTCATCGGTGAAAATGACAGCATCTGATGGCGATGATGTTTCAACAGTATCTGAAGCAAGTGCAGAAATAATCCCAATTTTTTTACCGCCAACTTCTAAAACAGTGTGATTTTCCACTTTGCCTTTAAGGATGTTTGACTGGCTGACATCAATATTGCCAGCAATAATTGGGAATGAGACTGCATCTGCAAGTTTTGCAAGTCCTGCATCGCCATCATCAAACTCGTGATTCCCAACGGCCATCACATCAAAGCCAACTTTCTCGGCAAGCTCAGCTTCAACATCGCCTTTGTATGTCGTATACATCAGTGAGCCTTGATACTGATCGCCAGCATCAAGAACAATTGTGTTCTCATCGGCCAAGTCAGCGCGTAACTTATCAATCATTGTCTTAACGCGTGCATACCCGCCAAAGCATTTGCCCTCAGCGTTATCTTCTGCACCACAGGTGGAATCGTATTTGTTAATAGGCTCTACACGGCTGTGTAAGTCATTGATATGAAGGATATTTAGGGAAAAATCAGCTTGCGCTACGACGGTAGTAAGCGCCAGCGTTGCGGCAGTAAGCCAGAGTTTCGTTTTGATTTTATGCATGGATGCACTCCCATTATAAGTGAAATAAAACCTGCAATATTGTTGTATTGTTGCAGGTATTGTAACGGTGACTTACCATCAAAAGATGTCAATCACTTGACAACAATGGTTCCACTATAGAGGCAAAAGTGCAAGCCTAAAACGTGCATAATCTTCAAGAATAATGCAATGAGGTTGTGACTTATTTTAAGAACGACGCATCAAGGTGAACTGAGAGCCCGCGCTTGATGTACAGTTCATCCGCGTGGATGTTGCGAGCGCACAATTAACTTGTGAAACTGTTCTGCGCACAAGCGAGCGTAGTTCAATTTCGGCTAATGTCGGGGACACCTGCGTGTAACTACCAACAGCTAGAAGTGTGTTCGTACCGTCAGTTGTTTTGGTTTGGAACTGGCCGTTGTTGAAGGTTGATGCAATGCCATTTTGGTCAACCCATTCGCCTTCAAAGCCTGAAACAGGGGCGGATGCAGGAATAATTGGTTGCGTTTGGCAGGATGCCAAAGCTAGAGAAAGTAGACCAATAAACCCTAATTTTTTTATGTAAGACATGTTTCACCCCTATTAACTTTCACCTTTTTGCGCCGAACACATGGCGAAAACAAGGCAAAATACCCATTATCCGAGTTGTTTGTCCAGCTCTTCCAGCTCATTAATGAGCCCTTCGATCATTGAAAGCCCTTTATCCCAGAAGTCTGGTTGTGTTGCATCAAGTCCAAATGGCGCAAGTAATTCACTGTGATGTTTTGTACCGCCTGCTTTGAGCATATCAAAATAACGCTCTTGGAAACCATCATCTGCATTTTGGTAAACGGCATAAAGTGAGTTGACCAAGCAATCACCAAACGCATAGGCATAAACATAAAATGGTGAATGGATGAAATGTGGAATATATGTCCAAAAGGTTTGGTAACCGTCGTCGAGTTTGATCGCTGGCCCTAAACTCTCTGCTTGAACCGACATCCATAACTCACCAATTTGATCACTGGTTAACTCACCTTTTTTGCGTGCTGTATGTAGTTTTCTTTCAAAGTCGTAAAACGCGATTTGCCGAACCACAGTATTGATCATGTCTTCGACTTTTTGCGCGAGGATGGCCTTCCGCTCACGCGTATCTTCGGTTTTGTTTAAGATCGCGCGGAATGTAAGCATTTCACCAAACACTGATGCCGTTTCGGCCAGTGTCAGCGGAGTTGAGGCCATTAATGCACCTTGCTTGCCCGCTAAAACCTGATGTACTCCGTGGCCTAATTCATGAGCGAGTGTCATAACATCGCGGGCTTTACCCATATAGTTTATTAGTACATATGGATGTGCGGATGGCACAGTTGGATGTGCAAATGCGCCCGGCGCTTTGCCTTCACGATTAGCTGCATCAATCCAGCCTTTATCAAAAAAGTCTTTTGCTGTTTCAGCCATTTCTGGTGCGAAATCATTATAGGCGGACAAAACAATTTGTTGCGCATCATCCCATGATACTAGAGATTTTGGCGTCTCAGGAAGAGGGGCGTTGCGATCCCAATAGTTAAGCTCTTCAACACCTAACCATTTGGCTTTTAATTGATAATAGCGGTGCGAAAGACGCGGATAAGCATTTTTAACCGATGTCATGAGTGCATCGACAACTTCGCGTTCCACACGATTGGCAAGATGGCGGCTATCTGCAATATCATCAAATCCACGCCAGCGATCTGAAATTTCTTTGTCTTTCGCTAAGGTATTGGTGATGAGTGTGAAAATGCGTAAGTTTCCAGAAAATGTTTCGACAAGTGCTTTTGCTGCTTTTTCTCGAATTACAGGATCTGCCTCTTGTAGAAGATTGAGTGTGGCCTCAAGCGGGCGCTCTTCACCATCAACGGTAAATCGTAAATCTGCCATGGTTTCATCAAAAAGCCTGTTCCAAGCGCCATGCCCGGTAATTGATTTTTCATGGAAAAGTTGTTCAACATTTTCGTCAAGTTGATGCGGTTTATCTTTTCGCAGATCCAATATCCAAGACTTATAATGCGCGGTAAGGGGATCGTTCTTTATGCCATTGGCGATGTCTTTTTCATCAATGCGGTTGAGTTCTAGTGTAAAGAAGATCAAATGTGCACTGGCATCGGTGATGTGTGCCTGCATGTCACCATAAAATTTTGCATTGTCCGCATCAAGCGTATTTGAAAAATACAATAAACCTGCAAAAGATGCCATGCGTCCCATGACTTCTTCGATTTGTTCATAATTACGAATGGCTGCCCCAAGGCCATCATCGCCTGACTTATGGGTCGCATCCTGCAAACTACCCTTCCAGCGCGCTTCAAATTTTTCGGAAGCGGATTTGGTCCAATTCCAATCATTTTCAAACGCAGTAGAATTTTTACTTTCATAAAGGTCAGTTAGGTTCCAACTGGGTAATTCACCAAGTTCTTGGGTTTGAGAGGCTGAATTATTTGACCAAAACAGTTGAGTCTTATTGGGAGCTATAGGCAATTTTAATCGTCCGATTTCGCATGTCGCATGAGTTAGCTAGGACTTTAATCAATTGCTGCGCAATTTGGAAAGTCATTTTTCAAGTTTTTGGTGCATTGATGTTGGTGGGGACGTATCGAGACCATCAAAATGAGGCCGTTATGTCAAAAAAGGTTTTAGTTATTAGCTCCGACGTCGATAGTTACGAGATCGCGCGACGAATGGCAAAGGTTGCTCATTTTGAGTTCGTTTTTGTTGATTCACTTGAAAAGCTGCAAGTGCAACTTAGTTGGTCGAAAGGCGAATTCATTGCTGTACATTTCGATGCAGCAACAAAGTTATTAGAACTTCAAGGCACAGCTGATGTTTTAGCGGCATATGCAAACCAAATACCGATGATTTTGTACTCAACTGAGGAACTAGATTTTTCTGAAAGTGTGAATGATCTTGCTAAGGTTTCCTATCAAGTTGTTGAACAACGCGCGCTTGACGAATTAGCTAAATCGCTCAATAGGCTTGATCTTTATGCGGGTTTTGTAGCCTCAGAACCGCACGTTTTGGATTGGGTAGATGTGCGTGATGGTAATGATGAACAGGTGTTTCAGTCTGCTGTTAAGGCATCGAAAAATGATTTGCCTGTCCTAATTGAAGGTGGAGTTGGAACACCTAAAGCAGAAATGGCAGTTGCCACACATAAATTGAGTAACCGCTACAGACATCCGATAAAAATTATTGATGCAGAATTGTATTCCGCACAGGAGTTACTGTCTCTCGTTTTCGGCGATGAGATATCGAGTGGTTTGCTGTTTGAAGCGGATCGCGGGACGTTGTTTATTAATAATCTGAATAATTTTACCAAAGATTTTCAAGATAAAATGTGCGGTTTTTTAGATCAGGGCTCAGCATATTCACATGCAAAAAAAGCTCAAGTGAAGCTGGATGTACGTTTAATTATCGCTACAGATTTGGATCTTATCAGTGAAGTTAAGAAGGGGGCTTTTCGCGAAGCGCTTTACTATCGATTGAGCGTTTCACCCATCATCGTGAATAAATTTAATACAATTGCTGATGATATGTATGGTTGGATCGGCGATTTTGTTAAATCGATAAAGCCTAAATATTCCCACCAAGACATTGAGATCGAACATCGTGCTTTGGATGTTTTAGCAAAGTATGATTGGCCAGGAAACCACGCACAATTCTTCCAGGTTCTTGCTTGGATAGCAAGTCAGCCTGGTGATGGTTTTGCGCAAATAGATGCATTGCCGCATTTCTTTAACCCAAGTGAAGTGCCTTCTTTTGGTGCAAATTTAGCTCCTTCTCTCGCACCTGATTTGAGCGATCTTTTACCGTTAGGTGGTGATGATAAAGTGAGCGTGGAAAAAACGTATCATATGGAGCCCTCACAATACCTGAACTTATTTAATCATCATGGTGATATGAGATCCGTCGGTGATGTGGAGGAAGAACTCATTCGTCGTGCCATCGCATTCTATGATGGAAAAATGAGCTTTGTTGCAAAGCAATTAGGTATTGGCCGGTCTACCCTTTATCGCAAACTTAAGGAGTATGACATCGATCCAGAGCGCCCCTTGGAACTCGTGAGCTAAATCACTATATATTTTGTGTTGGCAGGGTTTGGTTGAGCATAAGTTGTGGAAACGCGTTTGAAGTATTTCCTTAAGGACTTTTTAGCAATTCATTTACTATAATGACAACGAATGGCAGATAAGCTAAAAATGCCATGGTGTTACCTCATTTGTTAAATAGAAATCAGCTCAACATCATAGCAGAGGACGAGGGCGAGTTTGCTAATTAAGCTATCACATATGGATTTGCGACAAGTTTGCGCGCGTCTTGTGGGGAAAGTTGCGTTTACTATCGCGCTTTTTGCCATGGCGCTGACGCTAAATTTGGCAGCATCTTTTGTGGTTTCTGATAAAGCCGTTGCGCAAACAAAATCTCTGAAAATTTATTACACCCACACCAAAGAGCGCGAGAAAATTGTTTTCAAAAAAAATGGGCGGTACGATAAAGCTGGCCTTAGAAAACTCAACCGACTTCTGAGAGATTGGCGAAATAACAAGGTTATCGCTTTTGATCCGAAATTGTTTGATCTTGTGTGGGAAGTTTATCGTCGTTCTGGCGCTAAAAATTATATTCACGTCGTGTCATCATATCGCTCTCCTGAGTCTAACGAACTATTGCGCCGTACGCGTGGTGGTCAGGCTAAAAACAGTCAGCATCTTTATGGTAAAGCGATGGATTTTTATATCCCGGGCGTCAAATCTAGTAAGATCAGAGCTATTGCGATGAAATTGCAAGGCGGCGGCGTTGGGTATTATCCAAGGTCTTCATCTCCTTACGTACACCTTGATGTTGCAGGTGTGCGCGCTTGGCCTAGAATGAGCCGTAAAGAATTGGTGAAGCTATTTCCAGATGGCAAAACAATGCACCTTCCATCCGATGGCAAGCCTTTGCCAGGTTATAATGTTGCCTTGCGTGAATATAAGCGCCGTGGCGGCGGTATAGATACTGGTAAAAGTAAGCCAGTTAAGAAGGAAAAAAAGCCAGCACCAGCACGTACAATTGTTGCTAAGGCTGAGACGAAAACCAATCAGAATGCAAATGCATCGGGTGGACTTTTAGGTAATTTATTTGGCCGTAGAAATGGCACCACGCCAAAACCTGCGCCAACGCCGACACAGCAAATTGCTTCTGCAACTCCGGTTGCCACTCAAGCACCAGAACCAACTTTTGCTCAAAATTTAGCGAAGTTACCGCGCGAAAATATTCCAGTGCCAACGTTGCTGGTTACAGCACCGCAAGGCATTGAGGCCGATGTTAAGCCAGAAATTACAGGTCAAGATGAACGTGTTCAGATTGCCTCGCTTATTCCTCAGCCACAAGAACGTCCTGAACAGATTGTGGTATCTGAGGTGCAGCCACTTGCCTACGACCAGGCAGATACAAAACCTGCATTGCCAACGCTAACTGCAATAATAGCAGCTGCGGTTGAGACTGATCGTAAACGCAAAGAAAATGGTGAAATTCCAACGCCGACGTTGGCCTCTGTTGCTGTACCTGAAGAAAAACGAATTGATTTCGCTTCGTTAGAGACACCGCAATTGCGCGCTCATAACCGGATAGATCGCACGGATCTTGGTGCAAGTGTTTCGCAAGCGCTTGAAGATACGCGCAAGAGTGGGCGTCCGAATTTACGTGATGCTATTGCTGCAAAATATAAGGCCAATCCTGCAACGCCTACATTTGAGCAGATTACCATATCTAAGCGCGTATTCTCGCAAGATAGTATCTTGAATATGCAACCGCCGGCAAAGGCACCGCGCTTTGTTAATCGCTTTATGAGAAAAGCGCCTGCTGTGGTTTATGCGAACGGATTTTCAAAGGATAATACGGATCAGCAGGGTCAGACGACATTCAGCGGTAATGCCGTCAACTTTTTACCTGTGGTGAGATATGAAGGCTAAGATTTAGCCTTGGTCAATAGGTAGCCTGAACTACTCGTCTTCTGCTCTGTCGTCTTGGGGCAACATTCCCAATGCAGCAAGATAAGTATCAAGAACAGCTTCTTGTTCCATTCTTTCATTTTGATCTAGTTTGCGAATTGAAACCACTTTGCGCAAAACCTTTGTGTCGTAACCCATAGACTTTGCTTCGCCATAAACATCCTTGATGTCGTCAGCGATTGTTTTCTTTTCTTCTTCAAGGCGTTCAATACGCTCGATGAATGCTCTTAGTTGATTGCTGGCTACGCCGCCGACTTCATCTGACATGGGTCATCCTCTTTCCAACGCGGTTTATAACAATGATGCTAGAGCCGCGATTACTTATTTTAATTTTGTGCAATACCTGACTGCCAATCGCCGATTGGTCAAGCAAATATGATTAGCTTATTCGCCTTTTGGTTTGTTTTCCTCAAAAGACTGCTTTTGAGAAGGCGTTGCTTCCGTTTGGTATTTAGATTTCCAATCTGAATAGGGCATGCCATAGACAATCTCTCGAGCTGCTTCTTTTTCAATATCCAGACCTTTTAAATCTGCTTCCTCTTTGTACCATTTCGATAGGCAGTTCCGGCAAAATCCTGATAAATTCATAAGATCGATGTTTTGCACATCGGTTCTGTTTTGTAGGTGGGAGACTAACCGACGAAAGGCAGCCGCTTCTAATTGGACTCGTTGTTCATCATTCATGGGTCAAATTCCTTCATCGCCTTATTGCCGTAATACTTTACAAATAATGATTCGTAATGTTGAAATCGATAGCTGACAGAAAATTTATCTGTGATGGATGAAAATAAGCTATACAAATAGTACAGAGCCATTTTTGTGAAAGGATTATCCAATTTTGACGTCTAGTGGTACAAAATATAATCGTTTTAAGTATGAAACGTTGACTTTACAGGCTTTGCAGCGCAAAAGGACAGCCAAGGTTTTCAATCAACTAAAATCGAGTTCATTCGTGCGTATTATGTCATCGTTAGCTCACGGTTCGTTTTCATCAAACAAACTGCTATCATCTGTCATAAAACTTTCACTGCTGACCTTCATCATGTTCTCAAATCCAATTTGGGGTGATGAAGCGCGTGCTGATTTTAGGGTCTGTAATGGAACGCAATCTCTTGTTGGGGTCGCAATAGGATACAGAACAGCTGAAGGATGGGTTTCCGAAGGTTGGTGGCAAGTCCAACCAACATCGTGTGAAACTTTGATTAAAGGAAAGATTGAATCCAGATTTTATTATGTCTACGCCGAAGACGCCGCAGGTGGCGGTCGTTGGGGTGGAGACATCAATATGTGTGTGTCGGATACAGAGTTCAAAATCGTCGGAGTTGAAGATTGTTTTGCTCGTGGATTCCAACGCATGGGATTTAAGGAATATGACACTGGTCGTCAGGGGAGTTGGATGGTTCAGCTCACCGATGGTCAGGAACAACAGGGAACGCCGACGCAATGAGAAGAAAACGTAAGGTCAAAATTTTAGCAACTCTTGGCCCAGCTTCATCTGATGAAGCTACAATCCAGAAGCTTTACGAAGCAGGTGCTGATGTATTTAGAATTAATATGAGCCATTCGAGCCATGAAGTTCTGAATGACCTCGTGCAAAAAATTCGCAATGTTGAAAAAGTTTGCAAACGTCCGATTGGAATTCTTGCCGATATTCAAGGTCCAAAACTGCGTGTTGGAATGTTTGAAGGTAATGAGGCTGTTCTAGAAATTGGCCAGACTTTCACTTTAGATGGTGACGAAACACCGGGTAATAAGACGCGTGTTTATCTTCCGCATCCAGAGATTTTGGCTTCTGTTAAAGTTGGTGATCGTTTGCTTATCGATGATGGCAGACTTCAGCTCAAGGCAACTAAGTGCGATGGCAAGTCTATTGTGACTGAAGTTGTTAACGGCACTAAGATTTCTAATAAAAAAGGTGTTAGCCTTCCAGATACTGATCTTGCTGTAAGCGCGCTTACACCAAAAGATCGTTCAGATCTTGATGCGGTTATTGCAAATGGTTCTGTAGATTGGATTGCACTTTCCTTTATCCAGCGTCCTGAAGATTTGATTGAAGTGCGCGAGATTGTTGGTGATCGCGCTGCGCTTATGTCTAAAATTGAAAAACCGCAAGCGCTGGAGAAAATCGATGAAATCATCGAGCTTTCAGATGCAATCATGGTTGCACGCGGTGATTTGGGTGTTGAAATGCCTATTGAAGCTGTTCCAGGCATTCAAAAACAGCTTATTCGCGCATGCCGTAGATCTGGTAAGCCGGTTGTTGTGGCAACACAGATGCTTGAATCTATGATTACTGCACCTGTGCCAACACGTGCTGAAGTTTCCGATGTGGCAACAGCTGTGTTTGAAGGTGCTGATGCTGTTATGTTGTCTGCTGAATCAGCTGCTGGCCAATTCCCAGTTGAAGCTGTGAATACAATGGCGTCAATTGCTCGCAGTGTTGAACTTGACCCAACTTACACAGGTATCGCACATGCGCAGCGCGCAGAACCTGATCCAACGATAGCGGATGCAATTTCTCTTGCTGCACGTCAAACTGCCGAAACGTTAGATCTACCGGTGATCGTTTGTTATACCGCCTCAGGTGCAACAGGTATTCGTGCATCTCGTGAACGCCCGAATGTTCCGATTATTGCGCTGTCACCTGTGATTGATACAGCTCGTAAGCTGGCCATCGTTTGGGGTTTGCACAGTGTGATTACAGGAGATGCAACTGATCTTGATGATATGGTAGATCGCGCATGTAAAATTGCAGCTGACGAAGAGTTTGCCAAAACTGGTGATCGCATCATTATTACAGCTGGTGTTCCTCTTGGAACAACAGGTGCAACGAATATGCTTCGTATCGCTCACATCGGTGATGTGCGCTAGATACTTATATCTGTTTTTTGAGATACAAGATGGCGGGAAAGCTTTTGATCAAGCTCTTCCGCTATTTTCTTTAGGTCGATATTTTTATCGCCGCGCAATTTTTTGATGGCAGCAATTGTCAGTTCAGTTGCGATGTGGTCAGGTTTGTGGCCAAGGTTTTCCAAATCATAAAGCTCAGAACCTTTGATATGCTGATGTAAGCCATCTGAGTGAATATAAGGGAAGACAACCGTATCTCTATTGCCAGAAATGATGATGGTCGGTGTGTTAATGGTTTTATATTTTGGCCAGGTTTTACAAAGATAATTGAACAGGCTGACGATATCCTTGGCATTTGCTTGGAATGTTTTGGGCCGTAATACCAATTCAGGTGCCGTGTCATGCACATAAGTGTTCGGCATTTTGTTTGGCCAGAAAACACATTCTGATCCGCTTTCAATTCGCTGCAAGCCAGCTATTAAAGCAAGAGTGTTTGCAAACAACCATCCAAGAACTGGTAAGCTCGTTAACGTGTAATACCACCTAACACCGCCCGGCCATGGATAGGCGACAGGGGCAAGAAATATCAGCGAATGTATTTTTGATGGATGATGAATGGCAAAGCTTGCTAGCACAGCGCCGCCAAATGAATGGCCGATCATGATTGCTTTTTCAATTGCCAATTGATCCATAAGTTTTGCAATCACCGCGGCTTGCTGATCGGGGTACTTGTTTTCATCCGGTCCCCGTTCGGACCAGCCATGACCTGGTCGATCTATAAACAGAATATCAGCATCAATGTCTGAAATATTTGGAAAGGGTGAGATTTGATCTCGCAGATTTCCGCTTGCCCCGTGGATGAAAACAATTGGTGGGTTGTTGTTGGGCTTGATTGCTTTGATGTATTTGGCGTGAATTTTCACACCATCAATATCGTAAAACTCGCCAATTGGAGGGTAGTTCTTACTAATTTGCGCAGATTTTATCTGCGTGTAGATAAACAATACGATTAGGAGGACAGAAAGTCCCAAAACGCCAAATAACAAAATGTCCAATTATAAAATTCCGAGATCAGATTTCGCTTTTTTCAAGCTTTTGCATGAGTTTGATCATGCTAGCTTGAGCATTTCTGTTCGCAGGATAGATTGATAATACGCGTTCGTAAACTTCTAAAGCTTTGTCATCTTCGCCAAGCGCTGACAAAATTGTTGCCATGCCAACAAGAGCACCAAAGTGCCGTGGTTCTAATGAAAGCGTTTGTTCGATATCAGCCATCGATTTGACGTAGTTGCGCATAACATAGTGAAGCGTTGCTCTGCGGTTCCAGCCCTCTGCGTAGTCTGGCAGAAGAACGATAACTTGATCGAGTAGCTCCATCGCATCGGTGTTGCGACCATCGCGCATGGCGTGCTGTGCCCAAACCATAAGCGCATTTGCTGTTGCGCTGCCAGAGGTGGACCAGTTTATCGTGATACGAGATGCTAGACGTTTTGCCTTGCCAAAGTTTGGCTCACGTTTAAGTTCACCAAATAGTTCATCTAACTTTTCAGCACGTGCCAAGCTTAGTTTATTCTGCTTGGTTGCTGATGATGTTGTTGCTTTTGGTATAGATGACGTTGTTACTGGGTCAGTCACTTCCGAATGTGCCGAACCAGTTATGGTCAGCGACGCAACAAAAATCAGAGTAAGAATCAAATTAAAATGGCGCATAATAGGTGTCATGGTTACCTAGTTTGCACCAAAGGTCAAACCCTAATAAACACGGATAACTAATTGTTAACCATGTTTAGGAAATCTTTAATAAAATGTGTATGACAAATCTTTGTCGTTAACAGCCGCTAATTAACCTTGGCGAGCTTTAAAACGAGGGTTTGATTTGTTGATGATGTACACACGGCCCTTACGACGAACCAAACGGTTTTCGCGGTGACGGTTTTTAAGTGACTTAAGAGAATTTTTAATTTTCATCTTTTTTTCCACGCCACTTGAAGGCGTTGCTCCTAAATAATCAAAAGCGCGCCAGACGAGGCGCGCCAATCGTTGGGCAGGAAGTAACTTTTTCCATTGTATTTGTCAACATCAAAGCCAGCCACAGATCAAAAAATTTGTGATCTATATGAAAATTTTATGGCTTTAAAAAAGTTACGTGTCCCATTTTCCGACCAGCTCTTGCCTCTAATTTGCCGTATAGGTGTATTTTGGCACTGCTGTCGGTTGCATGATCTTCCAATTTGTTCACGTCATCACCAATAAGGTTTAACATAACGCAGTTGCTGTGGCGTTTTGCATTTGAAAGCGGCAGGCCGGTAATTGCGCGAATGTGTTGTTCAAATTGTGATGTTATGCACGCAGCTTCCGTCCAGTGACCAGAATTGTGCACGCGTGGTGCAATCTCGTTGACGCAGATGTTGAACTCGTTGCTGTTTGCATTTTCAACAAAGAACTCAACGGCAAATACGCCAACATAATTTAAATGTTCAGCGATTTTCTGCGCATATTCAATTGCGGTTTTAACCACGTCATCATGTACCTTTGCAGGTACGGTTGATGTGTGTAGGATATGATTTTTATGAACGTTTTCAGCAATATCAAATGCTTGAAATGATCCATCAATGCCGCGCGCAGCAATGACGGAAACTTCGCAATCAAAGTTCACAAAGGCTTCCAAGATCGCATCTTGACCTGCCATCGCATCAAATGCTGCAGAAAGCTCATCAGCGCTATCAATTTTAACCTGTCCTTTGCCATCATAACCAAGACGCCGTGTCTTTAAGATGGCTGGTAGTCCGGTTTGCTCAACGCCGTCTTTTAAATCATTAAGTGAGTTAACCGCATGAAATCCTGCGGTTTTCGCACCAATTCCTTGCGCCATTTGCTTTTCCATCAAACGGTCTTGAGAGATCTTTAATGCTTGTGCACCTGGGTAAACCGAGATGATTTTCTCCAAGCTTTCAATCGCAAGACTTGGAACATTTTCAAATTCATATGTGACGACATCACATTGATCAGCGAGGCTTTCGAGTGCAATTTCATCATCATAAGCGGCTATAATCTGGTCATTGGCCACTTGCGCAGCCGGGGCATTTGGATCGGGTTCTAAAATGACCGTTTGATAACCTAGTTGAGCTGCAGCCATTGCCAGCATGCGGCCCAGCTGTCCACCACCGATAATGCCAATTGTCGAATTTGGTGCAAGTGCAGTCATTCTTATGCGTCGTCCGTTGGTTTCTCTGCAATGGATGCTGAATTTGCAGCGCGCCATGCGTCGAGGTTTTTCGCTATTTTTTCATCGTGTAGAGCCATAACAGCTGCTGCCATTAAGCCTGCGTTTTTTGCTCCAGCCTTACCAATAGCTAAAGTGCCAACTGGGATGCCGCCGGGCATTTGTACAATTGATAATAGACTGTCTTGGCCTGATAAGGCTTTGCTTTCCACCGGAACGCCAAATACTGGAAGAGGGGTCAACGACGCGACCATGCCAGGAAGGTGAGCTGCGCCCCCAGCACCAGCGATAATGACCTTAAACCCTTCATCACGCGCAGACTTTGCAAAATCGTACATCCGGTCAGGTGTTCGGTGCGCTGAAACAATACGCGCATCATATTCAAGATCTAGCGCGTCAAGAATATCAGCTGCATGTTTCATAGTTGGCCAATCAGATTGGCTCCCCATGATAATGGCAATGGGGGCGGATGTTGTGTTGGTCAAAATATTGGTCCTGTTTAGGCGATGATATCTGGAATAATTTGGTCTTCGATTTTGCTAATTTTGTCTTTTATAATGAGTTTTTTCTTTTTCATACGCTGAATTGATAGAGCGTCAGACCCTGTTTTAATCATTGCTGTGATCGCAAGGTCATAATCTGCATGCTCGTGTTTGAGTTTAGCCATTTGCATTTTTAACTCAACTTGGTCTTGGTCGGCCATTTAAACACCCATATGTCCCAATTTCGAATAGACGTATTTATTGAACAATATAATTTAATAATAAATTATTATCGATAAGAAATTCCCTTCGACAATTGCGCAGACACATGGCACACTTCTTAGGCCAAATCTAGTTTCTCTTTATTTCGGCTAAAGTCAGACTTTTAATCAAGGAGAAAATATATGTCATTTGAAACACATCTTGCATCACTTGAGGCCAAGCACTCCGCTTTGGAAAATGAGTTAGCAACACTGCTTAACCGTCCTCAGCCGCAGGACCAACTTGTCATTGATTTAAAGCGAAAAAAACTAAAACTTAAAGACAAAATGGAAATGTTACGAACGACGAATTAGTTGTCTAACGCTTTGTTTTTAATATAATTAAGCTGGCTCGGCCCAGAATTGGTCGAGCCAAATGTTTAGTCTGTTAAACCCGTCATGACTGATCGAATAAAATCTGCGGGTTCCTTCGTTTTTCACCTCAACCAATCCGCTATCGAGTAGCGCTTTTAGATGTTGAGAAACTGCTGGCCTACTAATCGGCAATCCTTTTGCCAATTCATTCACAGTTTGTGGTCCTCTTAAAAGTTCTTCAAGAAGGTATCTGCGATTCGCATCAGCTATTGCGGAAAATGGATCTATCTTTTGCATATCATCAAGCTAATTTAATTTATTGTGCGATGCAAGAGGATTGTGCGTCGCAATATTTACTATTTAAATGATCAGCCTACTAATCCATCATATATGAGTTTAACACCGGTTATAAACATCAATGCATACATGAATGGAAAGAAGATATTTGCCGACATGCGCTTGATAATCCAAGCACCGCATAAAGTGGCTACAACTGCGATTGGCATTAACAAAAATGAAGAATTCAGATTTGTTGCATCAAACTGACCAAGTGCAAAATAAGGTACGAGTTTGATTACATTGACAATGAAGAAGAACCGGACGCTGGTGCCAGTATAAATGCGCGGTGTTTGAGCAAGGGGAAGCGTATAGACCTGATAGGGCGGTCCGCCCGCATGGGAGACAAAACTTGTGTATCCTGCCACGGCTCCCCAAAACCTTCCTGCCATAGTATTTGCAGGCTTCGGAGTTAGCTCTTTTTTTCTATTCGCAAATTTAACAATTAAATAATAGAGCACAAAAATAACGGAAATAAAGCCGACTATCAGTCGGACCAAATTTTCATCAATATAAGCTGCTGTTAAGCCGCCAATGGCGATGCCGACAATTGCGCCGGGGATCATTATTTTTAATAGCTTCATGTCAAAGTCTTTGCGCCAAGACCATAAGCTGAAAATATCCATGATAATTAGGATTGGTAATAAAATGGCAGCAGCTTGCACTGGTGGCATTGCCATTGCCATAATTGGAACCCCAAGCATCCCCATCACGCCGCCCAGACCGCCTTTGGAAAGGCCGGTCAATATCACGGCAATGAGCGCGCAAGTTAAAACTAATGGGTCACTTGTAAGGAACATCCTTGAACTCCTTGGTTCTAAGGTTTATCGGGTAATGGATAATAAAGATTGCTTCAATGGGAAATGCGCCATTGATCACATATATAAACAACTGAACAGATTGTAAGCCAAATGACCACGACACCAAATCGCTGCAGACTTGTACTCATCACCCCTGATTTAGAGGTTCTTTCAGAGCTAAAAGAATGCGTTGCAAATGCGCTTCGTGGCGGCGATGTTGCATCTGTTATTATTCCGCAGCGGCAGATGGATGACCAAACGTTTCAATCTGTTGCGGAAGCTTTAGTGCCAATTATCCAAAAAGCTGACGCTGCTGCGCTTATCGCTGGCGATACTCGTGTCATGGGACGTGTTAAAGCTGATGGCGTCCATGTCGTTGGAAATGCTGAAGACGTCTACGATGCTGTTCAAGATTTCACACCGCAAAAGATTGTAGGAGGAGGAAATGCCAAAGATCGCCATGCTGCTTTATCAATTGGCGATACCCAGCCTGACTATTTGTTCTTTGGCAAAATCGATGGCGATATAAAACCTGAAGCCCATCATAAGAATTTGGCTTTGGGGCAGTGGTGGGCTGATTTCGTTGAAATTCCTGGCATTGTTGCAGGCGGAAGTCATATTGATAGCGTCGAACAAGTCGCCGAGACAGGATGCGATTTCATCGCTCTGGGAAAAGCTGTCTTTTCAAAACCTGACGAGGCTGCGTTAAAAGTATCAGAAATAAATGCTATTCTTGACGAAAAAGCGCCACGATTTGAAGCTTAAATGGCTGCTGAACTTAAATATATATCTTTAATTTGTCGCAGATACTGGAGAGCTTAATGTCAAAATATAGATTGGTGCCGTTTGCCATGCTTATATTTATCAGTTTTTCAAATGCACACGCGCAGTTTGTGCCAGTTCCTAGCGATGAAAACTCAGATCAAAAAACGCCTCCGAATTTAAAGGTTCTGAAAACTATTCCAACTGCGCCGTTTGAGGACTTAAGTGCTTTCCAAGTGCCTGAACAAACTAAATCGGGTAAAACCGATCGTGTTGTTAGTAAAGAAATTGATGAGGCGGCTTGGCTGCCATTTGGTGCATTTCAGCGGGGGCAATATCTAAAGGCAATGGAGCTTGCACTTCCGCGCGCTCAGTTGGGTGATCCCGCAGCACAAACGCTGTTAGCAGAATTATTTGCCGAGGGTTTTGGTGTTGGCAGAAGTATGGATGATGCCGTTTTTTGGTATGATCAAGCGGCGAAGAATGGCGACCCTGCGGCGCAGTATAAACTCGCGCTCCTGCTGACAGATGGTAAATACATAAAACGAAATGATGATAGAGCACGGAAATTAATGCAGCAATCTGCTGAGGCAGGAAATCCAAAAGCACAATTCAATTATGCGCAACTACTTGTTGCGGATAAGCCGGGTACCGTTGGTATTCGTGAAGCATTACCATTTTTTGAGCAATCAGCAGCGCGTGGGATTCCAGATGCGCAATATGCCTTATCGCAAATTTATATCAATGCGCTTGATGTAGATGAGAATAAACGCGCCATTGCGCGGCGTCATCTCATTTCAGCAGCGCGCGCTGGATATGATACTGCACGATTGGATCTAGCAATCTGGCTTATAGATGGCGTTGGTGGTGATCGTGATTTTGAGGCTGGCTTTGAATGGATGAGCCTTGCTGCCCTTAAAGGCAATGTCATTGCCCAAAACCGATTATCCCATCTTTATATTCAGGCCATTGGGACAAGAGGTAATCCGATTGAAGCGGGAAAATGGTATATTATCTCGCGCCGAGCCGGACTTGAAGATGCAAGCCTTGAGGATTTTTATCAGGGCCTAACTGTTGAAGAGCAAAAAGAAGCATTAGCTGCAGCCAATGAGCTGCGTTTTTAACCATTCATATCGACTAAGGCTTGAAAAACGGCACGTTTTGTGTTCTTGAAGCGGCAATTGCCCCAATTCTGTTCGGGCTTCTCTCAATATATTGGAATATGTCCATGAAAATTAACGGTAATGAAATCCGCCCTGGTAATGTTATTCAGCACAATGGTGGCCTTTGGGCAGCTGTTAAAACAAATGCTGTTAAACCTGGTAAAGGCGGTGCATTTAATCAGGTTGAGTTGAAAAACCTTATCGATGGTACAAAGCTAAACGAGCGTTTTCGTGCCAATGAGACAGTTGAGCGCGTTCGTTTGGAGCAAAAAGATTTTCAATTCCTTTATGCTCAAGATGACATGCTTGTTTTCATGGATACCGAAAGCTACGAGCAGCTTGAACTTCAAGCTGAATTTGTCGGTGATCGTTCTGCGTTCTTGCAAGATGGCATGATGGTAACTGTTGAGCTGTTTGAAGAAAAAGCTATTGGCGTACGTTTGCCAGATCAAGTCACGTTGGAAATTGCGGAAGCTGATCCTGTTGTTAAGGGACAGACGGCTGCGTCTTCATACAAACCTGCTGTGCTGGAAAATGGTGTGCGTATTCTTGTCCCGCCATTTATTTCATCAGGTGAAAAAGTTATCGTTGATACAAACGAATTAACCTATGTTCGTCGCTCTGAATAGTCTTTGACGTATTCACCCTAGCGCTAAAACAAAATAGAGATTTTTAAATGGCACGTTCAGCACTACTCAACGTCATGGTTCAAGCCGCTATGAAGGCAGGCCGCTCACTCTCCCGAGATTTCGGTGAAGTACAGCAGCTTCAAGTTTCGGTTAAAGGTCCATCAGACTACGTAAGTCAGGCAGATTTAAAGTCTGAAAAAATTGTGCGTGAAGAGCTGATGAAAGCGCGCCCAACTTATGGCTTTTTGGGTGAAGAGAGCGAAGAAATAAAAGGCACTGACGGAACACACCGTTGGATCGTTGATCCTTTAGATGGCACGACAAACTTTTTACATGGCTTTCCAATGTTCTCTGTGTCCATCGCTTTAGAGCGTGGTGGTGAATTGGTTGCAGGTGTTATCTTTAATCCTGCAACTGATGAGTTGTTCACTGCTGAAAAGGGCGGTGGCGCATATATGAATGATCGTCGTTTGCGTGTTGCTGGCCGCAAAAAACTTACCGATTCTATCGTAACCTGCGGCGTACCGCATTTAGGTCGTGGCAATCACGGTAAATTCCTTATTCAACTTGCCAATGTAATGGGTGAAGTCTCAGGTGTGCGCCGCACAGGTGCTGCGTCCATAGATTTAGCTTACTTGGCAGCTGGGCATGTTGATGGCTATTGGGAAGAGGGGCTTGCGCCTTGGGATATCGCGGCAGGCATTGTTCTTATTCGCGAAGCTGGTGGCTTTATCTATGATGCTAATGGTGGCACAAAAATGCTTGAAACAGGCTCACTTGTTGCAGGCAATGAATATATTCAAAAGTCACTGAGTGAAGTCGTTACGCGTCCAGCGCCGAAAAAGGCTTAACAACCTTCTAACGATTAACTATCTTTTTTAACGAAGTTTATCGGAAACGCTTTTAATTTCGCCATTTTTTTGCTTAGAGTTCCTATACGGGGATAAGTGTATAAAAATTTAGGCGGATATTAGGGTATGGCTAATTCGACTTGGGACCAAGTTTCTGAAAATGGGAAAGCGCCAAACAAGCTTTCAAGCCCAATTGTATTTTTATTTAGTGTATTGATATCATTGGTTTTTGTAGGGTTTGCAGTGGCTGTGTTGTTTCGCCAAGTGCAAACGGCATTTCTTGCCAATCCTGGTTTAAACGGACTTATTATCTTTGTATTGTTTGCAGGTGTGTTCCTTGCCATTCGTCAAATCACGCAGTTAAGACCTGAAGTTAAATGGGTTAACTCTTTCAGAGCTGCAGGAGACGCTGACAAAGTTAGTCGCGATCCTGTTTTGCTTGCTCCCATGCGCGTTTTATTTAGTGGTCAACGAGAGAAGGCTCTTTCAACATCGTCATTGCGTTCAATTTTGGATTCAATTGCCAATCGTTTAGATGAGTCTCGCGATACAACTCGATATTTAATTGGGCTTTTGGTTTTCTTAGGTCTTTTGGGTACATTCTGGGGCCTCTTAGGCACTATCGGATCTATTAAAGATGTTATTGGATCGTTAGACGCAGGTTCTGGCAATACTGAAGATGTGCTTGCCGCTTTGAAAACAGGTTTAGGCGCCCCACTTGATGGTATGGGTACAGCCTTTTCATCATCACTCTTTGGCCTTGCAGGGTCACTCATCCTTGGATTTATCGATTTACAAGCCGGTTGGGCACAATCTCGTTTTTATTCAGAGCTTGAAAACTGGTTGGCATCTGTAACCGATGTGACGTCGGATGTGGGTGCAGCAGCTGTACCAACGATCACGACAAGTGCAGATAGTTCAGAAGAGCTAAAGGCAGTTGCAGAGCATCTTAAAAATCTTTCAGTCGATGGTGGCACAAACCAGCGAACGACTGCAGCTATGGCAAACTTGGCGGAGGGTATTCAAGGGCTTGTTAAAAACATGCGCAATGAACAGCAGATGTTGCGGGACTGGATTGATGCTCAACAGGAAGAGTCTAAATCTATGCGCGTCACGCTGGATAAATTAGCCGACCGAATCAAAGATAAGTAGGGCGGGGATATGGCTCTTTCTCGCAATCGTCGTCGCGATCGGTCAGTTGATTACTGGCCCGGATTTGTTGATGCGTTATCAACATTGCTTCTGGCAATTATGTTCCTGCTATCCGTATTTGTGTTGGCGCAATTCTTTTTAAGTCGCGAGATTAGCGGCCGTGATGAAGTGCTCACGCGTTTGAATTCTCAAATCAATGAACTCACACAATTGTTGGCACTTGAAAAAGCTGGTCGTCAGGATTTGGAAGATACGCTTGCAAATTTACAGGCTTCATTGTCATCGGCTGAGAGCGAACGTTCACGCCTTGAGCAATTGCTCAATGAAGGGTCTGGCGCATCGCAATCTGCAAATGATCAGATTAGCAATCTCAACCAAGACCTAGATGAAGAGAAGAAAGTATCTCAACGTGCTTTGAGCCAAGTGAACCTTCTTAATCAACAGATTTCCGCAATGCGTCGTCAATTGGCCGCATTGGAAGATGCTTTGGAAGTATCGGAAAGCAAGGATGACGAAGCCCAGGTTAAAATCGCGGATCTTGGCCGCCGTTTAAATGTTGCATTGGCTCAACGTGTGCAGGAGCTTAATCGTTATCGCTCTGATTTCTTTGGCCGCTTGCGTGCAATCTTATCTGATCGGGAAAACATTCGCATTGTTGGTGACCGCTTTGTGTTCCAATCAGAAGTTCTATTCCCATCAGGTGGTAACGAGTTGAACCCAGAAGGCCAGGTTGAAATGGCAAAACTTGCCGAAGCTATGCTTGATTTGGCACGGGAAATTCCATCTGAAATCAATTGGGTTTTACGCGTCGATGGTCATACCGATAATGTACCACTTTCAGGCACAGGTCGATATGCCGATAACTGGGAGCTATCGAGCGCTCGTGCGACATCGGTGGTCAAATTCCTAATAGAGCAGGGTGTGCCAGCTAATCGTTTGGTCGCAGCAGGATTTGGTGAGTTCCAACCTATTGACGAAGGCGATAGCCAAGAAGCGCGCGATACAAACCGTAGGATCGAGCTCAAACTGACAGAGCGCTGAGTATCTGAGCTTTATTTATATCTATTTTTCCAACTCTTGCTCAAATTGCAGCTTGGCTAAATTCGCATAAATGCCGCCAGATGAGGACAGGCTTTGATGCGTGCCTTCTTCAACAATCTTGCCTTTATCCATGACGAGAATTCGATCTGCTTTAAGGATAGTTGAAAGCCTATGGGCGATGACGATGGTGGTTCTGTTTTCCATCATCCGATCAAGCGCTTGCTGCACAAGCTTTTCGCTTTGAGCATCAAGTGCTGACGTCGCTTCATCTAACAATAAAATCGGTGCGTCTTTTAACATGCCTCTGGCAATAGCAACGCGTTGACGTTGGCCGCCTGATAGTGTGACGCCGCGTTCACCGATCATGCTGTTATAACCTTCATCCATGTCTTTAATGAACTCATCAGCAAGCGCATTGACCGACGCTGTTTTAATGTCGTCTTCTGTTGCATCTTGGCGGCTGAAAGCAATGTTTTCAGAGACAGAGCTTGCAAATATCGTAACATCTTGGGGTACAATTGCTGTGCGGCTGCGCACATCTGCCAGTGAGCCTTTTTTGACGTCAACGCCGTCGATCTTTATTTCGCCAGATGTTGGGTCGTAAAATCGTAAAATGAGGGAGAATAACGTGCTTTTTCCTGCACCTGATGGACCAACAACAGCAACGGTTTCACCGGAGTTGATGGTGAATGACAATTTGTCCAAAATGTTAGTATCGGGTCGCGATGGGTAAGCAAAATCCACGTCTGAGAATTCAATTGTACCCTTGGAAGGTGTTGGAAGCGCAATCGGGTTCTCAGGATCTTGAATGTCTGATTGTTCTTGCAACAGTTCTCCAAGACGTTCTGCAGCGCCTGCAGCTTGTGATAGTTCGCTATAAACTTCAGATAATGCACCTAAGCTTCCAGCTGCTAACACAGAATAAAGCAAAAATTGCCCCAATGTTCCTGCAGACATATTTCCTTCTAAAACGGAATGTGCGCCCGACCATAGGATACCAACAACACCGCAAAATACCAATGATATGGTGAAAACTGTTAGCGTAGCGCGTGTTGTGACAGCAGCTTTTGCGGCTGCAAATGCATCATCTACAGCACTGTTAAAGCGACCTGATGCAGTTTTTTCAGCATTAAAGGCCTGCAATGTGCGTGTTGCGTTAATGGCTTCTGATGCATAAGCCATGGCTTCTGCAAGTGTATCTTGAGCGCTGCGTGAGCGGCGGCGGACGGCTCTACCAAAACCCACTAGAGGTAGGACAATAAGGGGTATACCAATAATGACAAAGAGCGAGAGCTTAAATGATGTAACAAACATCATGATTATGCCACCCAAGCATAGGATTGAATTTCGCAACGCCATGGATGCAGTTGCGCCGACTGCAGATTTTATTTGTGTAGTATCAGCGGTTAATCGCGAAATGATCTCACCGGATCGATTAACATCGTAAAATCCAGGTGAGAGATTTGCGATATGCGCAAATACATCGCGTCGTAGGTCTGTAATGACGCGTTCGCCAATGAGAATAACAAAGTAATAGCGCATGCCGCTGGAAATCGCGAGTACTATGGCAATCCCCATAAGAACTGTGAAATAGCTATTTACAAAATCAACGTCCTGTCCAGAAAAGCCATTATCAATGACGCGCCTGACTGCCATGGGCAAGGTTAGTGTAGTGACCGCAGCAAGTAGCAAAAATATACAAGCGCCTACTATTAGCTTCGGATATCGCAGCAGATAGGGGAGCAGCGTTCTGAGCGGCTTGAGTGACGCGCGGTTTGATTTTTCTTCTTGATTTGTATCAGCCAACGACATTTTCCCCTTAACAAGATCTGCGTAAACTCTTTAGGATAGAATCACGCTAAACCTCTTGTGCTTATTGCTATGTTGATGTATAGCCTCGCTATCTAATTATGAAGCCGTGGCCCAACAGGACTACGGCTTTGATTATGAAGCGGTGAGCTTTACCTCAACTGAGATGTAAATAAACCGACTAGAGTTATCAAGGCTTCGTGCCAAACTGACAGGAATATTATTATGAAAGCGGATATTCATCCTGAATACCACACAATCAAAGTGGTTATGACTGACGGTACAGAATATATGACTCGCTCGACTTGGGGTTCTGAAGGCGACACAATGAACTTGGAAATTGATCCAACTTCACATCCAGCTTGGACTGGTGGTGGCGCGCAGCTTATGGACCGTGGCGGACGTATCACAAAATTCAAAAACCGTTTTGCTGGTCTTGGTCTTTAATAAAAGACCTTTTCAAGTTTATAAGTTACAAAAAAACCCGCCTTTCGGCGGGTTTTTTATTAAATGATTTTGTTTGGCTTTATTTAACAAAAGCCGTTTGAAGAAGTGATAATTGAGCCTGAACTGAATTTTCCGTTTCAGTATCCTGATCGCTTGCTTCTTCAGGGCGATAGATTTCGCGATCAAGCAACGCAACGCGGTTTTGCAAACGCAATGAACGCTCTACCAAGTCTTTAAATGCGTCTGGTAACTCGTCCCAGCCCGCCGCCGTGCGATCACAGTTAAAGCTATCAAGACGTACTTTAGACTTTTCAGTCATCGCTTGTTCGCGTGTCATTTCACCATTGTTCACAGCGCGCTGTAGCAAGAGCCAAGACGCAAGCTGCATCAGGCGAGTTGTCAAACGCATTGATTCTGCAGAATAGAGAATAGATGCAATTCGCGGCAATGTTTTAGATGCAGCGCGACCTGTGCTATCCAGATAATCAGCTGTTTCTTCAACAAGACCCATGCCTTCACCATAAAGAGTTTTGAAGCTCTCTGAATTTGCAACATGGTCTGAAAAACGAATTGTATTACGATTGGTCTCGGACATATAAGTCTCACACTCTCTACTAACTTGACGCCAACATATTGCCAGAATTTATAGTATTCTGTGCAACTCAGACAAGATGCAGATTTTTTAAAAATTACGCAAGTTATATCTTAAAGAAAGGTTAACGGGCGTTAGGAAGTCTTAAATTGTGTTAGGATTTGGGATTTTGACAAAAAAAAGAGCCGCAAAGCGGCCCTCAAGAGTTTAACAGGGAGGCGTCGAGTAGAAAGTCTGTTACTTTTTCTACTAAATCCGAATTATCGGATAGGTTAGTAATAACTTGTAAGGCTTAACAACATATTAAATTGGATCAGAACGAGACTATATATTCCCTAGAATGCCCAAATAAAGGGCATAAATGAGAGGTGTACAATGCGGGTCGTTGAGATTACGGAGTTTGGTGGACCAGAGGTTTTAGAGATAGGGCAAAGATCTTATCCAAAACATGCGCCTGATGAAGTTCTGATTCGCGTGCATGCTGCAGGTGTAAACCGTCCCGATTGTCTTCAACGGCTTGGGCATTACCCTCCACCAAAGGGGGCTAGCGACATTCCTGGCCTTGAAGTTGCCGGCATTGTTGAACGTGTCGGTAAGAAGGTCGCCAAATTTTCGGTTGGCGATCAGGTTTGTGCATTATTGCCAGGTGGTGGATATGCAGAATATGCCAAATGTCATGAAAGCAATGTTCTACCGATACCGCAGGGGCTTTCCATGGTAGAGGCCGCTGCACTTCCTGAAACATATTTCACTGTTTGGCATAATGTGTTTCAACGCGGCCATCTTAAAGAGGGTGAGCAATTTTTAGTTCATGGCGGCTCATCAGGCATTGGAACAACGGCAATTCAACTTGCCAAAGCCTTTGGTGCAACGGTTTTTACGACGGTAGGAAATGCTGAAAAAGTGAAATTCGTCACTGATCTTGGTGCAGATTTTGCGATAAACTACAAGCAGGTTGAGTTTGTTGAATATGTGAAGCGCAATACCGATCAATTGGGCGTTGACTTGATTTTGGATATGGTTGGTGGAGATTATATCAACCGCAATTATGCTGCTGCTGCAATCGAGGGACGTATTGTACAAATCGCGTTTCAGCGTGGCCGCAAAGCGCAAGTTGATTTTGCGCAGCTTATGGCAAAGCGTTTAACACATTCTGGCTCGACCCTGAGAGCACGCCCCGTTAGTTTTAAAGCTTATGTAGCTGGAGAACTGCAAGAAAATGTATGGCCGCTTCTTGAGATAAAAAAGGTCAAGCCGATCATTGACCAAACTTTCCCATTGGCTGAAGCGGCAGCTGCTCACGCATATATGGAGACGAGTGAACACATGGGCAAAATTGTTTTGACTTTAGATTGATAACGTTATGACTGTTGACCAGATCCGCGTTTTATTTGTGTGTAGTAGAAATCAATGGCGTAGCCCTACTGGAGAGACACTATGGCGTCGTAAAGGGGGTGTTCAAGTTCGTTCTGCTGGAACCAGCAGTGCGGCCAAAAGACGGATCTCTGCATTTGATATTGAATGGGCAGATATTATATTTTTCATGGAAACGAAGCATAAGAAACGTGTTCAACAGAATTTTCGAGATTTGTTAAATTCAGTTGAAGTTCACGTACTCGATATTCCCGATGACTATGGGTTTATGGATCCTGAACTTGTTTCTATTATTGAGGCTAAAACTGAAGATATTCTCGTTTAGTTGCTATGCCTTGGAAGTATCGCGATATTCAATCAACATTCATTATAAAAAAAGCCCGCAAGAATGATTGCGGGCCTTTTGAGATCAATAAAATGCTGATGCTTATGCAGCAGCTTCCTGCGTTTCAGTCCAAGTACCAATAGCGGCAAGGCCGTTCATTTTTGCGCGGTGAGCAAATGCGCGTTGACCAGCTGCCACATTTTCAGTTTTGCCACCCCATGCTTTTAGGGCTGCTGCCTGCAATGCTCTGCCATAAGAGAATGTCAGGGCCCAAGGCAGATCTGCAGATTTATTCATTTCAGACAAATGTGCAGTTGCTTGTTCTTCAGTTTGGCCACCTGATAGGAATGCAATGCCAGGCACTGCTTTTGGAACGGCAGTTTTAAGGCAAAGTACTGTTTTCTCAGCAACTTCTTCAACGCTGGCTTGACGTGGACATTTCATGCCAGGAACGATCATATTTGGTTTTAAGATCATGCCTTCAAGGTTCACGTCCAGGTCGTCCAGTGCTGCAAATGTTGTTTGCAATGTTTCAAGTGTCACAGAGAAACAACGATTGATGTCATGGGTTGATTCTGGACCATCCATTAGAACTTCAGGTTCAACGATTGGAACAATGCCAGCTTCCTGGCAAAGAGATGCATAGCGCGCCAGTGCATGGGCGTTTGCAACGACAGAAGCACGGGATGGGCGATTTTCAGCGATATTGATTACGCCACGCCATTTGGCAAAACGTGCGCCAAGTTGATGATATTCAGCTAAGCGTTCGCGCAAGCCATCAAGACCTTCGGTGACAGTTTCGCCATTAAAGCCAGCCAATGGTTTGGCACCTGTATCAACCTTGATGCCTGGTACTGCGCCTGATTGTTTAATAAGTTCAACGAGCGGTGTGCCGTCTTTTGCAGACTGACGAAGTGTTTCATCATACAAGATGACGCCTGAGATATTGTTCTTCATGGCATCTTCAGTGCGGAACAACATTTCGCGGTAATCTCTGCGCGTGTCGGCTGTTGATTCAACTCCGATTGAATCAAGTCGTTTCTTGATTGTTCCGGTTGATTCATCGGCTGCAAGAATACCTTGACCCGGTTGGACCATCGCCTTGGCAATATCTTCTAGTCGTTCGCTCATTGTTAATCCTCATGAATATATCGTGCTAAAATATTTCAAACACACATATCAGGGATTAAATTTTTTTAAAATAGCTTTAAAAATAACTAAATCGTTTTAAAAATAATTTAAACGATTTAATCCGTATTTAAATTTTGAACATGGTAAACAAGCTGCTTTGAAACGGCTTATTTCAGCCCAGATCTGTTGATAACTTTTGCTAAAAGTGGGGTTAAAATCACAAATGAGCATCATTTTTACTGACAAGTTATCGTCCAATCCATTCGCTGCAGCGACTGAATTACGTGCCGATGGTCGTCTAGTACGCCGAAAAATTCCAATCATTGGCAAGGTTTGGCTGACAACGGATCAGGAGATTGCGACTCTTATTCTCAAAGACAGCGAAAATTTTGGTGTGCGAAAACCAAATGGCAAAGCGGTTGGTTTGCAATGGTGGATGCCAAAGACAATTCAGTTGCTGGCGTCAAATATGCTCACCATGGATGGCGCCGAACATAAACGGTTACGCCAAATTGTTGATCGGGCATTTCGCCGAGAAGCTATCATGGCGCTTGAACCGGAGATTGAAAACATGGCCAATGAAATGGCCTCGCAATTGTTCAAGGAGGGTAATGAGATCGATTTAGTTTCCACATTTGCGCGGCGTTTTCCTCTTGCAGTAATTTGTGAGTTATTGGGGCTTCCCAAACAAGATCGTGAGCAGTTTGCCCGTTGGGCGGAAGGATTTACGCGTATAAATGGAGTTCTTGATTTTCTAAAGCTCATTCCAAGACTGAAAGCTATGACCAGATATATCCAACAGCGCGTGGAAGAGGCGCGCGTATCTGGCGGTAAAGGATTAATTGCAGAGCTTGTGGTCGCTAAAGATCAAAATGACAATATGTCAGATGATGAATTGATTGCCATGGTATTTTTGTTGCTGATTGCCGGGCATGAAACAACCACACATTTGATTAGTGGAGGCGTTCTCGCACTCTTGCAGAATGAAGATCAGAAACGATGGCTTTGTGAAGACTGGGATAAAGCAAATGTAGCGGTTGAAGAACTCCTGCGATTTGTCACACCTGTTCAACTGACAAAGCCAAGATATGCCTTTTCAGACAAAAACTTGGGCGGTGTACAGGTTAGAAAGGGTGACTTAATCATGGCGCTACTCACCGCGGCAAATTATGATGAAAAATTCATTGAAGATCCCCAATTGTTAAAACTAGACCGCAAACCAAATCGACACATTGGCTTTGGGTCAGGTATTCACTTTTGTTTAGGGCATCAGCTTGCAAGGCTTGAGGGTAAGCATGCGATCAAGGCATTGTTGAGCCATTATCCTGATCTGGCTTTAGCAACCGACAAAATAAAATTCCGCAAACGCGTTGGAATAAACGCGCTCGCGGAATTAAAAATCAAACCGCAATAATTATAATGGTGAATTGCTTAGGAAAGTGCATCCACGCCAGGAAGTGGTTTGCCTTCCATCCATTCAAGGAATGCGCCACCAGCTGTTGAGATATATGTAAAGTCAGATGCCGCTCCTGCATGATTAAGTGCTGCAACCGTGTCGCCGCCACCTGCGACAGATACCAATAAGCCTTCTGCTGAACGTTCCGCTGCATGTTTTGCGCAGGAGACCGTTGCTTTATCGAACGGCTCGATTTCGAACGCGCCCAAAGGTCCGTTCCACACAAGCGTATCGGCTTTCGTGATCCAGTCGTTAACCTCACCAATGGATGCAGGACCAACGTCCAACATCATAGCATCACTTGGAATGGCATTGACTGAGACAACTTCATTTTCTGCGTTGGCCTTAAATTCACGCGCAACAACTGCGTCAACAGGTAGAACGATTTCGCATGTATTGGTGCTGGCTTTTGCCATGATCTCGCGAGCAGTATCAGCAAGATCGTGTTCACAAAGTGATTTACCAACATCAATACCTTTAGCTGCAAGGAATGTGTTTGCCATACCGCCACCGATGACTAGCGCATCAACTTTTTCGATCAAATTGCTTAACAAATCAATCTTTGTAGACACTTTTGCGCCGCCAACGATTGCAACAACTGGCCTAATTGGTTGGCCTAAACCTTTTTCCAAAGCTTCAAGCTCGGCTTGCATTGTACGACCTGCATAAGACGGCAAGTGATGTGTTAAGCCTTCAGTTGAAGCATGGGCGCGGTGTGCAGCCGAGAATGCATCATTGATATAGATATCACCATTTTGAGCCAAAGCTTTGGCAAATTCTGGATCATTCTTCTCTTCACCCTTATGGAAACGTGTGTTTTCCAAAAGTAAAAGATCACCACTATTCATAGCGCCAATTGCCGTTTTTGCAGGTTCCCCAATGCAGTCATCGGCAAAATGTACATGTCTGTCTAAAACTTCTTCAACAGAATTTGCAATTGCCGAGAGAGACATGGACTGAACGACTTCACCTTTTGGGCGTCCGAAGTGCGCCATTAAAATAACTTTGGCACCTTTTTTGGTCAGCTCTTGAATAGTTGGCGCGACACGTTCGATGCGAGTGACATCCGTTACTTTTCCGTCTTTAACCGGCACATTAAGATCAACCCGCACAAGCACGCGTTTGCCATGAATATCTTGAATGTCGTCTATGGTTTTAAATGTCATATATGTCACCTGCATTGATATGATTGCCGCTGGGATAATCACTAGGATAATCTTTGGCACCATACCTATTCTTTAATTTTGAGATCTTGTTGTTACTGTACTAATTGCTAACACTTTATACAAAAAAACCGGAACAAGTCATTCCGGTTTTTAATTGTTTTATCTAATTGAGATTAGATGAGCTTGCCCATTGCAACGGCAGTATCTGCCATGCGGTTTGAGAAGCCCCACTCATTATCGTACCAAGTTAGGATGCGAACAAGGTTGCCTTCCATAACTTTAGTTTGATCCATGTGGAAGATCGATGAGTGTGGGTTGTGGTTCAAGTCGATAGATACCAACGGCTCATCTGTGTAACCAAGGATGCCTTTAAGCGGGCCATCTGCAGCTTCGCGGATTGCATTGTTGATTTCTTCTTCTGTCACATTGCGTGAAGGGATGAATTTAAGATCAACTACTGACACATTTGGTGTTGGTACGCGGATCGCAGAACCATCAAGCTTGCCTTTAAGTTCAGGAAGCACAAGGCCAATAGCTTTAGCAGCACCAGTTGATGTTGGGATCATCGACATTGCAGCTGCACGTGCACGATATAAATCACCATGCATAGTATCTAGCGTTGGTTGGTCACCTGTATATGAGTGAATTGTTGTCATATAACCTTTTTCAATGCCAAATGCGTTGTTAAGCACATAAGCAACTGGTGTAAGGCAGTTTGTTGTACATGATGCGTTAGACACAACTTTATCATCTGCAGTTAGGCTATCTTCGTTCACACCATAAACAATGGTTTTAACGTCGTTTCCGCCAGGAGCTGAGATCAACACGCGGCTTGAACCGTTTTCCAAGTGCATAGATGCTTTTTCACGATTTGCGAAAATACCTGTACATTCAAGAGCAACATCAACATCTGCCCAAGGTAGTTCTTTAGGATCGCGAATGGCTGTGACTTTAATTGGACCTTGTCCAACGTCAATTGTATCTCCGTCGACTGTTACTGTGCCAGGGAATTTTCCGTGAACACTGTCATAACGCATAAGGTGCGCGTTTGTTTCAACTGGGCCAAGGTCATTGATAGCTACAACTTCAATATCAGTACGACCTGACTCCATAATGCCGCGTAAAACATTACGTCCGATGCGACCAAAACCATTGATAGCGACTTTAACTGTCATATTAGTTCTCCGAGTATTCGAATGAAAAGGGTGGTATTGTCCCCCACCTTTTTATGGTTATAGCTTTGCTTCAACAGCAGCGACTGTATCTTCCGCTGTGATGCCGAAATGTTTGTAGAGCTCTTTGTAAGGGCCGGATGCGCCGAAAGAGTTCATGCCGATAAAGATGCCATCATTGCCGATGAATTGATCCCAGCCCTGGCGAATACCAGCTTCAATTGCAACTTTAATAGGGCTGTCACCAATGATTGCTGATTTGTAATCAGCATCCTGATCATCAAATAGATCCATGCAAGGAACTGATACAACGCGCGTTGCATGCCCTTTAGCATCCAGCGCAGCTTTGGCTTCCATGGCAATTTCAACTTCAGAACCAGACGCGAAGATAGTAACTTTAGCGTCGCTTTCAGACGCAAGTTCGTATGCTCCATGCGCACATAGATTTTCTTCAACATAAGATGTGCGAACCGCAGGTAGACCCTGACGAGTTAGCGCAATACCAGATGGGCGTTTTGTTGATGAAAGTGCAAGTTCCCAACACTCAAGTGTTTCTGTAATGTCTGCTGGACGGAACATGTTAAAGTTCGGGATCGCGCGCAATGCAGCCATGTGTTCAACAGGTTGGTGTGTTGGACCATCTTCACCTAAGCCAATGGAATCGTGCGTTAGAACGTGAATAACACGAATTCCCATCAATGCCGCAAGGCGAATAGATGGACGGCAGTAATCTGAGAAGATCAAGAAGCCGCCTGAGTAAGGGATCAAACCACCATGTAGCGCAATACCGTTCATCATCGCTGCCATGCCATGTTCACGAATACCGTAGTGAATATAGCGACCTGAGAAATCATCAGGCGTAATCGATGCTGTTTGGCTTGTTTTGGTGTTGTTTGAGCCTGTCAAATCAGCAGAACCGCCAATCGTGTCAGGTGTTGCACCATTGATAACTTCAAGTACCAATTGCGATGCTTTACGTGTTGCTTCTTTTGGTTTGTCTTCCGCTAGGGCTTTTTTATAAGCATCAAGCGCAGGTGCCAAAGCACCAGGTAGCTCACCACTCATGCGGCGATCAAATTTACACTTGATATCAGCATCGCCTTCATCAAGACGCTTTTGCCAATCTTTACGTGTTTTAGCAGAACGAAGACCTGCAAGGCGCCATGCATCTAAAATATCAGACGGGATTTCAAATGGCTCAGATGTCCAACCCAAAGCTTCGCGAGTGAGTGCGATTTCTTCATCACCAAGTGGTGCGCCGTGAGCGCCGGCTGTGCCGCCTTTATTTGGTGAGCCGTAACCGATTGTTGTTTTACAAGCGATCATTGTTGGTTTGTCAGATTTTTTTGCTTCTTCAATGGCAGCTGAAATTGCATCTGCATCATGGCCATCAACAGCAAGTGTGTTCCAGTTTGCAGATTGGAAGCGCATAGCTTGGTTTGTTGAATCACTGACTGAAACCGCACCATCGATTGAGATGTTGTTGTCATCCCATAAAACGATAAGTTTGTTGAGTTTCAAATGACCTGCAAGAGTAATAGCTTCCTGGCTGATACCTTCCATCAAACAACCATCGCCAACGAGTGCGTATGTGTTGTGTTCAACAAGGTCGGTGCCAAATTCATCAGCAAGCTTGCGTTCGGCCATTGCCATACCAACAGCATTTGCAATGCCTTGGCCCAAAGGACCTGTTGTTGTCTCAATGCCTGAAATGTGACCGTATTCTGGGTGACCAGCTGTTTTATGTCCTGTTTGACGGAAGTTTTTCAGATCATCCATAGAGATGTCGTCATATCCGGTCAGATAAAGCAATGAATAAATAAGCATTGAACCGTGACCAGCAGAAAGCACAAAGCGATCACGATCCGGCCAGTCTGGGTTTTTCGGGTCAAATTTTAGGTGCTGGCTAAAAAGCACGGTCGCAATGTCTGCTGCGCCCATTGGAAGACCAGGGTGGCCTGAATTTGCTTTTTGAACTGCGTCCATGGAAAGCGCACGAATAGCGTTTGCCATTTGATGTTGTTTTACTGTGGATGTCATATTTATGCCTGTATTTCACCGTCTAGGGAGGGGCTCAGAAAATGCCTCTATTTAGCGCGGGCAGTCATAGCAGTTCGATAGTAGGAGTCAATCAATTGGAGGGAAATAGCTCTAAAATCCGCTGAGAATTGATGGGCAAGCCAAGAAATCAGACCAATTAGGTGATTTGATGTGTATTGCAAAGTCGATTATAGGTGGTCTTGTTGACGGTTTTCGACGCTTGTGAAAATGTTCTTTTGCGTGATTTTCTAAAAGCTTGATTCGTTTAAGTGACAGGAGCCTTTGTTTAATGAAGCCTGATGATGTGACAGTTAAAACTGCACTGGATCAATTAGTGAATGCTGTAAATTCATTAGAAAATGCAGTTGGTCGCCGAATTGAAAATCAAAAAGATGCGGTGCAATCCAGTGAAGAGCTGAAAACAATGCTTGTTGATCGTTCAAGGCTAGCTGAAGAGCTTGATCAGGCAGAACACAGAGCAAATAAATTGGAAGAAGCCAATCGAGAGGTGTCGCGCCGTCTTGTGACAGCTATGGAAACCATTCGCGCGGTTTTGGACCGAGGATAAATAATAATAAATGGCTCAAGTCACTGTTAATATTGATGGTAAATCCTATCGCATGGCGTGCGAAGAGGGGCAGGAAGATCATTTAAATGAGCTTGCCTCTAAGTTTGATCGTTATGTGTCGCATTTGCGCACTCAATTTGGCGAGATCGGCGATTTGCGGCTAACGGTAATGGCTGGAATTATGGTTATGGACGAGTTGAGCGAAGTGCAGGGCAAGTTAAAAGGCGCTGAATCTGAACTTGATTTGGTCAAGTCCACGCGGGACAAGGTTTTGCAAGATGCTGAGCGCACAGATGGTGATATGGCCAAAGCATTGGGCGGGGTAGCGCAACAAATATCCAGCATCGCCCAGAAATTAAACGACAGTAACTAATCCTGATACCTTTGCTGGCGCGAATTAAGTGTGAGCTTTTAAGCTTTTTGCCGGGATATTGATGATTATCTCATAATTTGGTTGGCAATCAGCACGTCATCACACTATATCTTAAAAGCGATCTGCTCTTTTCGACAGGAAACAACTTCCTCGGGCCTTAATTAATTCTAAGGGAGCTGTCCCTGCTTTGACCCGTGGGTTGGAGCACACGGCGCCCACCTACATTGTAGGTTCCTAGGATTTATAACTCCATCGACTGTACGCGGATCGCACATTTCTTTTTTAGTAGCGTATTCTTTTCTAGTGATGGTAAATGCCAAGAGACAGCATGAGCGATATCAAAACCCTCAAAACTCAAATACGAAATATGGCATTGTCTTTGCGAAACGGTTTGACCGATGCCGAGCGCGTGCAATTTTCGAAACAAATTAAGAGCTTTTTCTTTGAATTAGATATTGCGCCAAATGTCATCACCTCAGCTTTTTTACCAATTAAAACCGAGGTTGATTTAAATGAGTTGATACATGAACTTTGGTCTCAACAAAGATCTGTGTGCCTTCCCTATATGCTGGATAAAGAGAATATCGAGTTTCGTGAGTATAATAAAACGACCGAGCTTATTGATAATGGGTTTGGAACGCTTGCTCCATCTGGGGCTTCAGAAGTTGTAGATCCTGATGTGATGCTGGTTCCGTTATCGGCATTTGATGAAACTGGCGGGCGCATTGGTTATGGCGCTGGGTTTTATGATCGTGCAATTGCAAAGTTATTGGATAATGATAAAACGCCGTTACTGATAGGTGTCGCGTTTGCCTGTCAGCAAGTTGATCGAGTTCCATGTGAAGACCACGATATTCCGCTGGACATGATTTTGACTGAGAATGGCTTGATTATAGCCGATTAGCCCCATATAGAAGCGCCATGAAGATACTTTTTTTAGGTGATATGGTCGGCTCGACTGGGCGCGATGCGGTTTGGGATCGTCTGCCCTGTTTGCGCAGTGATTACAATCTCGATTTCGTTATTGTGAACGGCGAAAATGCGGCTCATGGCTTTGGTATAACGGAAGAAATTTTTACCAAAACCATTGATGCGGGCGCTGATGTTGTTACCACCGGAAATCATGTTTGGGCGCAAAAAGAAGCATTAAGCTTCTGCGAACGTCATGATAACTTCCTCAGACCTGCAAATTATCCAAAGGGTACACCCGGCAAAGGTGCTTATTTATATGAAGCGCGCAATGGCGCACGTATTCTGGTCTCCAATATTATGGGGCGTGTTTACATGCATCCGGATCTGGATGATCCGTTTGCCTGCGCAGAAGAGGTTTTGGGATCTTGTCCAATGGGTGAGGTGGCTGATGCCGTCGTGATCGACTTTCATGCAGAAGCGACCAGCGAAAAGCAGTGCTTTGGTCATTTTGTTGATGGTCGCGCAAGCCTTGTTGTGGGAACACACACTCATATGCCGACGGCTGATTACCAAATCTTAGATGCTGGCACGGGCTATATGTCTGATGCTGGGATGTGTGGTGATTACAATTCTTCCCTTGGAATGGAAAAAGAAGAATTGATTAATCGCTTTGTGACAAAAATTCCGCGCGGTCGTATGGAAATTGCCAAGGGTCCTGCAACCATTTGCGGTGTTTCTGTGGAAGTTTCAGATAGAACCGGGTTAACCGAAAAAATTGCGCCTTTACGTTTGGGTGCACGATTAGAAGAGAATATACCGTATTTTTGGTAGTTGTTTGCGTTCAAGTTGGCCGCAACAGGTGCGCAGACACTAGACGGACGTGCTGATTGTTTTTATAAGGCACGATAATTAAGAACATCGATTATTGCGATAAGAGGATACCATGGCAGGCCATTCCAAGTTTAAGAATATTCAACACCGTAAAGGACGTCAGGACGCAGTACGTTCTAAAATGTTCTCAAAGCTTGCACGTGAGATCACGGTTGCAGCGAAAATGGGTGCGCCAGATCCTGCAATGAACCCGCGTCTTCGTCTTGCTGTGCAAAACGCGAAATCTCAGTCTATGCCTAAAGACAACATCACGCGTGCGATTAACAAAGCTGCGGATAAAGATGGTGAGAATTATGATGAAGTACGTTACGAGGGTTATGGCCCTGGTGGCATCGCAGTTATTGTTGAAGCGCTCACTGATAACCGCAATAGAACAGCATCGAATGTGCGTACAGCTTTTACAAAGTCTGGCGGCGCGCTTGGTGAGACAGGCTCTGTTGGTTTTATGTTCGATCGTGTTGGCGAAATTACTTACCCAGTTGAAGTGGGAGATGAAGACGCTGTGATGGAAGCCGGGATCGAAGCTGGTGCAGATGACGTTGTAACCGACGAAGAAGGTCATACAATCTATTGTGCATTTGAAGATATTGGCGACGTGTCATCGGCGCTTGAAGCCGCTTTGGGCGAACCTAAAACCGTCAAACCAATTTGGAAGCCACAAAACGAAACACCAATTGATAAAGAAAAAGCCGAACAGGTTTTACGCTTTATGGATGTCCTAGATGATGATGATGACGTTCAAAACGTTTATTCAAACTTCGACATTTCAGACGAAGTGATGGCTGAACTTTCATAAGTTTCTAGACAATATTTGATTTTTTAAAGGCCGGGCTATTGCTCGGCTTTTTTTATGAAGCATTTATATGCGTGCTTATAATGCGTCTCTCTCGACATCTAAAGATATTTCGTCCAAAAATATGTGTTTTGTTTTTGTTCATGAAGCATCTTCGCCGCAGGCGAAATGCGTTTCTCTCTACATCTAAAGTTATTTCGTCCAAAAATATGTTGTTTGTTTTTGTTTTGTTCACGTTTTTCGTAGAAGTTACGGAAAATAGAACATAAGGTGATGTCATGAGCAAAGCGATTCGAATTATTGGGATTGACCCTGGTTTACGAAATACGGGATGGGGGATTGTTGAATCCCTTGGAAATTCACTGCGTTTTGTCGCCTCTGGTGTTGTGCATTCAGATGCCAAAATGGATCTAGCTTCCAGACTTTGCCAATTGCATGACGGGTTGGAAGAAATCATTCACAGTCACCAGCCTTTTGAAGCGGCGGTAGAAAACACCTTTGTGAACGTCAATCCAACGTCAACACTTAAGCTTGGTCAAGCGCGCGGTATTGCAATGTTAGTTCCAGCACGTGCAGGATTGCGAGTATCTGAATATGCGCCAAATGCTGTGAAGAAGTCAGTTATTGGTGTTGGGCATGGCGATAAAAAGCAAATTCACATGATGGTAAAAGTTTTGATGCCAAAAGCGGAATTTAAAAGCGATGATGCAGCTGATGCCTTGGCAATTGCGATTTGTCATGCACATAATCGTACAGCATTAACTCACAAATTGGCGGCGATGTAGATATGATTGGCAAACTTAAGGGAACCATAGACGAGATTGCTGGTGACCATATTTTGGTGGATGTGCATGGCGTTTGTTATGTTGCATTTTGCTCGTCCCGCACACTTGGCGCAGTTGGATCGCAAGGCGAAGCGGTCATTTTGTACATCGAAACCTATGTGCGTGAAGATCAGCTCAAACTATTTGGTTTTAAAACCGAAGCTGAACGCGAATGGTTTAGGCTTTTGCAAAGTGTGCAGGGCGTTGGTGCGAAAGTTGCGCTTGCGATTTTATCAACTTTATCAGCGTCTGATTTAGCAAATGCCATCGCGCTGCAGGATAAAGCTATGGTCGCGCGAGCGCCAGGGATTGGGCCGAAAGTGGCGCAACGTATTGTGACCGAACTTAAAAACAAAGCACCTGCGCTTGGTGGTATTGATGCGCCGGATATGGGGCTAAAGCAAGAAATTGGCGAGGGGGTTGCTTCCGCGCCTGTTGCGGATGCTGTGTCGGCGCTGTGCAATCTTGGCTATTCTCGAGATCAGGCGGCTGGTGCGGTTGGTGCAGCTGTCCGCGATGCTGGTGAGGATGCGGATAGTGCAAAACTCATTCGTTTGGGCCTGAAAGAACTAGCCAAATAACGTATCCCGTGCGAGTAAGTAGTCATGAGCGAACAAAATCCAATTCTTGATCCTGAAAAACGCGGCGAAGACCTAGAAGCCAATTTGCGTCCTCAATCTCTCGATGATTTTACCGGGCAGGCCGAAGCGCGTGCGAATTTGAAGATCTTTATTGAAGCTGCGAAAAATCGTGGTGAAGCGCTTGATCATGTGCTTTTTGTTGGGCCCCCCGGATTGGGTAAGACAACGTTGTCGCAAATTATGGCCAAAGAGCTTGGGGTGAACTTCAGATCAACATCCGGTCCCGTGATTGCCAAAGCGGGTGATTTAGCAGCGCTTTTGACCAATCTTGAAGAGCGCGATGTTTTATTCATCGATGAAATCCATCGATTAAACCCCGCCGTTGAAGAAATCTTATATCCAGCGATGGAAGATTTTCAGCTTGATTTAATTATCGGCGAGGGGCCAGCTGCGAGATCTGTGAAAATTGATCTGGCGAAATTTACCCTCGTTGCGGCAACAACGCGTCTTGGTTTGCTGACAAATCCGTTACGTGATCGTTTCGGAATTCCAGTCAGGTTGCAGTTTTATACAGTTAAAGAGCTCGAAGCGATTGTGCGCCGTGGCGCTCGGATCATGGGTTTGAATATGACCGATGAAGGGGCTGAAGAAATTGCCCGTCGCGCGCGCGGAACACCTCGTATTGCTGGGCGTTTGCTGCGCCGGGTGCGAGATTTTGCTGAAGTGGCAAAAGCAGATGCGGTGACAAAAGAGATCGCAGACAATGCTTTAACGCGTCTATCGGTCGATGCTGCGGGGCTTGATCAGCTCGATCGGCGATATTTGACGATGATTGCCAGCAATTTTGGTGGAGGTCCGGTTGGCATTGAAACAATTGCTGCTGGACTTTCTGAACCGCGCGATGCAATTGAAGATATTATTGAACCTTACCTTATTCAGCAGGGGTTTATTCAGCGCACGCCGCGTGGTCGCGTGCTAACTGCAAATGCATGGAAGCATTTGGGGCTTAATCCACCAAAGGACTTTGATGCGCAGCAAACGAGCCTTTTTCAAGACGAGGATTAACTTGATATGTCTGATCATTTCACCGGTGAACTTACTGAAAACGGTCACCGCCTCGTCCAGCGCGTTTACTATGAAGATACTGATTTTTCAGGTGCCGTGTATCACGCGCGATATCTGCATTTTATGGAGCGCGCTAGAACGGAGTTCATTCGTTGCAAAGGGCTAATCCAAAGCGAAAGTCATGCGACTGAAAATCCCGCTGACGCTGTTGCTTTTATGGTCGGTCGGATAGAAATTGACTACCGCCGGCCTGCGCGCATGGATGATGTTTTAACCATCGCAACCGAGCCTCTTCGAGCAAAAGGGGCGCGTATGGTCCTGTCGCAAAAGATCCATCGCGGCGAAGAATTGTTGATCGAAGCACAAGTCACAGTCGCTTGTGTCAATGGTCTTGGCCGACCTCGCAGACTGCCAGAATCTCTTCTTTAGGCTGTTTTCGTTCAAATTCACGTGAACATACCCCCTAAAACGCGAATCCTAACCCTTCATTAACCATAATTATGGCCTAGTGAGCTGGATTTTCGTGTTGTTGGGATTTGCGCCAAACTTTAAACGCAATTTTTCGACACAAGAAGCTGAAGTTGAGCATCTATTGATCACTCTGGATCCAGTTTTAGATTGGAAGACCGGGTGCCAAAGCTCACAATTAGACTGTTTTAAAGGGACTTGATATGGAACAGGTTGGCTTGGCCGCAACGTCAGAAGTAACGCTGCTGTCATTATTTCTGGAAGCTGGATTTATTGTTAAATTGGTGATGATCGGTTTGGTTGCTGCATCTATTTGGACGTGGGCAATCGTTGTCGATAAAGTCATGGCTTATAATAAGTTCAAACGACAGTTAGATCGTTTTGAAGATTTGTTCTGGTCTGGCCAGTCGCTTGAAGAGCTCTATCGTTCCTTGTCTGATCGTAAGAAAAATACGGGCATGAGCGCAATTTTTCTAGCTGCCATGCAAGAGTGGAAAAAATCATTTGAACGCGGGGCAAAATCACCCATGGGGCTTCAAATGCGGATCGATAAAGCGATGGATGTGTCTTTGTCGCGTGAATCTGACGCATTAGAAGCGCGTCTTGGTTGGCTTGCTACGATTGGATCTGCAGCGCCGTTTATTGGTCTGTTTGGTACGGTTATTGGTATTATGACATCGTTCCAAGCAATTGCTGGTTCAAAATCAACAAACCTTGCTGTTGTTGCACCGGGTATTGCTGAGGCTTTGCTTGCAACAGCTATTGGTTTGCTTGCCGCGATCCCAGCGGTTATTGCATATAACAAATTCTCAGCTGATGCTGCAAAACTCAGCGGTCGTATGGAAGGATTTGCGGACGAATTTTCCGGTATCCTTTCGCGTCAGCTTGATGAACGTCAACAAATGCAAAATCAGCAACAGGCTCAACAACCGCCTCGCCAAAATATCCATCCACAAGCACAATCAACAGGGATGTAACTGATGGGTATGAGTATGCAAGGCGCAGCTGGTCGCCAATCTTCTCGCAGACGCGGGCGCAAAATGCAGCCGATGAGTGAGATCAATGTAACGCCGTTTGTGGATGTTATGTTGGTGCTGCTAATTATCTTTATGGTGGCGGCACCCTTGTTGACCGTGGGTGTTCCAATTGATTTGCCTGAAACAGAAGCCAAAGCGCTGAACTCTGATACGCAGCCGATTACGGTTTCAGTTAATTCTGAAGGTGGGATTTTCCTTCAGGAGACAGAGATTGCGCTGAATGAAGTTGTGCCAAAACTGGAAGCCATTTCGACAACTGGTTTTAGCGAACGCATTTATGTGCGCGGTGATGCAAATGCTGACTATGGCACAGTGATGAAGGTTATGGCTCGTATTTCGGCTGCCGGATTTAAAAACCTTGGTTTGGTTACCCAGCAGGAGCAGGACGGTTAAGCCATGCAGCTAAGCCTTTCCATTTCAACTGTTGTGCATGCCGGGCTCCTTGGATGGGCGCTGGTATCTTTTAGTGCACCTCATACACTTGAAGTGGCCGATGTTGAAGCCGTGCCTGTATCAATCGTGCCGATTGAAGATTTAACGCGCGTGGTTGAAGGTGAGAAAGATGCGGATGCGAAAATAAAGCCCGCTCCGACGCCAACTGAGAGTCAGGTTAAAGTTGAAGACGCGCAAAATGCAGGCGAGAACGATGTTGATTTAAAGAGCCTTGATGTTCCGGTTCCAAGTCAGACGGAGGTTGTATCTAAAGCACCGCCAAAATCTGAAGAAAAGCCAAAACCAGCGCCTGAACCTGAAGCCAAACCAGAACCCGTTAAAGAGGTTAAACCAGAGCCTGAAAAACCAAGTGCGCCAGCAACTGAAATTGCCGCATTGCCAGAACCTGCAACACCTGCGCTTTCTGATCCTGTTCAAGATGCAATTAACAATGCAGAACCTGTCGCCGAACAGCCGGTTGCATTGCCTAAAACAGGCCCTGTTCCCGTGTTTAGAGATGATGTTGCACCAGCAAAGACGGCCAAAACACCTGATCGCAAGAAGGTAGAGGCTACGCAAACGGCTTCAAAATCTCAGCGAGAGAGTGATTTCAATTCAGATGAGATTGCTTCCTTATTAAATAAACAGGATGCACAAGGCGGCGGCGCTAAAACATCTCAACAGCAAGCCGGGCTTGGCGCGCAAACCTCAAAACCTGCTGGTCGTTTATCGCAAAGTGAAATGGATGCGCTTCGTGGTCAAATCCAACGTTTTTGGAATATCATCCCGGGTCTTGCAGATGGTGGAGATATCCGTATCACTGTTTCTATGCAGCTCGATCGTGCAGGTAATATTGTTGGTCAGCCTGATGTGAGCGCAACGGGTGGATCGCAATCTACGCGCCAGACGCTTGCCGGCAGTGCTCGTCGTGCAGTGTTGCGTGCGCAGCCTTTTCAATTGCCAGCTGATAAATATGATACCTGGTCTCAGGTCATTGTGAATTTTGATCCAAGCCAATTGTTTTAACAACATGGCCAATTTATTTTAACAACAGGAATGAGTTTATGTACTTGATAAATAGAACCTTTGACGCATGTAAGCTGATGACAATGCTTATGGTCGTGGTGGTATTAGGCAGTATCAAACCAAGTTGGGCTGTTGTTGAAATTGATATTAATCAGGCAAATATCGAGCCATTGCCTATTGCGATCATAGACTTTATCTCTTCTGATCCAGCGGGTAAGCAAATTAGCGATGTGATTGAAGCGGATCTTGCGCGCTCAGGTCTTTTCAGTCCTGTTAAAAAAGCAGCCTTTATTCAAAAAATCACAGATCCAAATGCGACACCGCGTTTTGCTGATTGGCAGGTCATCAATGCGCAAGCACTTGTGACAGGTCTTGTGTCCCGTGAAGCTGACGGGCGGTTAAAGGTAGAATATCGTTTGTGGGATGTCTTTGCAGGTCAGCAGCTGACGGGCCAAAGATTATTTGCAAAGTCTGAAAACTGGCGCCGTTTGGCGCATATCGTAGCGGATGCGATTTATGAACGTTTAACCGGTGAAAAGGGCTATTTCGATACGCGTGTTGTGTTTGTGTCTGAAAGCGGTCCGAAAACGAACCGCGTGAAACAGTTAGCCATCATGGATCAGGATGGTGCAAATATGAAGATGCTTACAAATGGTAATGATCTTGTTTTAACGCCGCGCTTTTCACCAAGCAAACAAGAAATTACATACATGTCTTTTGAGGGTGGTCAGCCGCGCGTATATCTGTTGCAGCTTGAAACCGGACAGCGTGAACTTGTCGGCAATTTTCCCGGCATGACATTTTCCCCGCGTTTTTCTCCTGATGGCCAAAAGGTTATTATGAGTTTGCAAGAAGGTGGCAACGCAAACATCTACACAATGGACTTGCGTTCGCGACAAACAACGCGTCTTACCAATACGGCAGCGATTGATACATCGCCATCTTATTCGCCAGATGGCTCGCAGATCGTTTTTGAATCTGATCGTGGTGGTCGTCAGCAGCTTTATATTATGGATGCAGGTGGTGGCAATCAGCGCCGAATTTCATTTGGTAGCGGTTCTTATTCAACCCCGGTTTGGTCCCCGCGTGGTGATCTGATCGCATTTACAAAACGCGCAGGCGGTAAATTTTCTATTGGTGTGATGAAAACAGATGGTTCTCGCGAGCGAATTTTAACGACAGGCTTTCATAATGAGGGACCAACTTGGGCACCAAATGGCCGCGTCTTAATGTTCTTTCGTCAGCCAGCTGGTGCAGGTGGTCCACAACTCACCAGCATCGATCTAACAGGTTATAATGAGCAACGCATTGTGACGCCTAATTTTGCGTCTGACCCTGCTTGGTCTCCATTATTGGAATAGTCAAAAGATGGCCACAATTGAGCCATCAAACAACCACAATTGCGGGCTTTTTACGGGTAAATAAGGTTTTATTAACCCTGTTCGTTGAGGGCGAATTAACCGAGAGTGGTTAGAATTTGTCAACTGTAAATTCATGAAGGAGACCGACAATGAGCGGTATCGGGTTTTTATCTCGGAATAGAGCAATCGTTGCATTGTTTTTGGTTTTAACGCTGGCAGGCTGTGCATCAAAAAAGACGTTGCCCAATAATGCAGCTGATTTAGGTCTAACTGCTAATGGCGCTGTTCCAGGTTCGCAGCAGGACTTCACGCAAAATGTTGGTGACAAGATTTTCTTCAACACGGATTCAGCTGTCATCAGACCAGATGCAGCCGTGATTTTGAACAAGCAAGTTCAGTGGCTCAATCAATATCCAAATCGTGTTGTGACAATTGAAGGTCATGCAGATGAGCGCGGCACGCGTGAATATAACCTTGCATTGGGTGCACGGCGCGCGGCAGCGACACGCGAATACTTAATTTCTCGCGGCCTCGCAACTTCTCGCGTTAAAACACTTTCGTTTGGTAAAGAGCGTCCTGTTGCGGTGTGTGATGACATTTCTTGTTGGTCGCAAAACCGACGGGCTATTACACTTCTAGCAGGTAGCTAGAAGCACAAAAATAGACTAAAATCAGGCAGCCAATGGCTGCCTTTTTTATATGTGGAGGAAATTATGTCTGATGCGAAAACCAAGCCAAATGATGCGTCCGTAAGCGATTTCATAAATGGAGTTGAGAATAAGCGAAGGCGAGAAGATGCCTTTGATCTGCTTGAGCTGTTTGAAAAGACATCAGGCCATGCACCTGTGATGTGGGGTGAGAGCATTATTGGCTTTGGGCAATATAACTATAGATATAAATCTGGCCGCGAAGGTGAATGGATGCTTACTGGCTTTTCTCCACGAAAGGCCCATCAGGTGATCTATTTGATGGGGTGTTATGTTGATGGTGGGTTTGATATGCAAGATGAGTTGTTTAGCAAACTGGGTAAGCACAAAATGGGTGCATCTTGCCTTTATATCAACAAACTTTCAGATATAGATATTTCTGTGCTTGAAGAGCTTATTAGAAGGTCTTGTGCACTCATGAGAGACAAATATCATTGATATAAATTTCTCATTTGTTTACATCTGGGCTATGGGAATAAAAAGTCGTCTGCTACATCAGCTTTTGATTTATTATGTGGGAGCAAACTAATGGCAAAATTACTGCGTTATGCCGTGCTATCTTATCTGACTTTAACAGTGGGTGTTGCGAACGCGCAAAACCTTTTCGGCACAATTGAAATGCCTGACCAATTACCTGAGCCTCCATTGCCGATTGTGCAAGTCCAAGTTCAGGATCAGTCATTGAAAATTGGTCAGCTTGAAGAACAAGTGCGTCAGTTGACTGGTCGGCTTGAAGAACTCGGGTTTCAGATGTTGCAAATGCAAGAGCAAATGCGACAGATGCAACAAGATAATGAATTCCGCTTTCAGGATCTAGAGAAGTCTAGTAATTCTGATCAATCAAACTTAGCGCCTAAAACTCCGCGCATTAATTCAGAAGACACGACCATAACGCTCGGAACACCTGAATTTGATGCCAACGGAAATTTAGTTGAAGGTGTAACAGTTGGCGCAGTCGGCAACGTCGCAGCGGGCGAACTTTATAAACAAGGGTACTCGCAAATTCTTGCAGGTGATTATGCCGATGCAGCATCATCTTTTCAAACTTACATCAATCAATATCCTGACGAAAATCAAGTTTCAGATGCGTATTTTTGGTTAGGTGAAGCTTATTATTCGCAAGGTGCTTTTAAAGATGCGGCACGCACATTTTTAGATGCGCACAAAGCTTATCCCAATGCCAATAAAGCACCTGATACATTACTCAAATTAGGCATGTCGCTTGTCGCATTAGATAATCGTGAAACAGCCTGTGCCACATATACTGAAGTGGGTGTTCGATACCCAGCTGCTTCAAAAGCTATCAAAGACAAAGTCGCCAGTGAACAATCTCGCGCACAATGCTAATTGTGATTTACACAAATTAGCAGAAAACTTTCTCCTTACATTAAAAGATGGTCCATTAGCCATTGCCGTATCTGGCGGTAGCGATTCAATTGCTGTTTTGGATTTACTCTCAAAAGCTAATTCACATAACAGAGTTCTTCATTGCTTTACCGTTGATCATCAACTTCGAGAAGAAGCGAAGTTTGAAGCCCAATTTGTTTCAGATTTTTGCGCGGATAGAAATATCGCGCATCAAACACTCGTCTGGGACGAGATGAAACCTGAAAGAGGACTTCAAAACGCAGCGCGATGGGCGCGTTATAAACTTCTTGATGGTGCTTGTCGTGATATCGGCGCTGTTGGATTGGTAACAGGTCATAATTTGGATGATCAGGTTGAAACCATATATATGAGACTACAGCGCGATAAAACCGGTGAGGGGGCTGGTTTATCCGGAATGGCCCCAGCAGCTTTGTTTTTTCAAACTATGTGGGTGCTACGACCTTTCTTATCGGTTGGAAAACAAGAGCTCAAAGATCATCTGGTGCGTTCATCGATAAACTGGAAAGAAGATCCATCGAATATAGATGAAAAATATGAACGCGTTCGAGTGCGCCATAAAAGCGATATCGAGATTGATATTGCTGACATTGCATCGCACGCGCAAAACCGGAAATTCATCTCCAATTCTGCAGCTTGGTATATTTCTCAAAACTGCAGAACTGTAAATGGTCTGGTTTTCGAATTGACCATCTTAGATCATAAACAACAAGTCGTGGAAAAAGTGCTCGAAGTGCTGGTCCACCTCATTGGAGGTCGCGATCGTTCCCTTAGCAGGGATGATGTGATTTCTCTTTATGATTTTGCAATTTCTAAAGTTAATGCGCGAACGACGATGGGGCGCGTTATTTTAGACAAGCGCGAAAACGTAATCCAATTATATCGTGAAAACCGTGGGTTTGAAGAAAACCATCTCAATGGTGGTGAAACGATGAATTGGGATGGTCGGTTCTTGATTGAAAATCATAGAAAAGATATCAGCTGTAGTCTTCGCCAAGATGCAAATGAGCTTGGTTGTCCACCTTTAATAAAATGGCCAGGTGATGATGAATGGTTGCCTGTCTCGACTTGCAAGGTGTTAAGCATCAAGCCAATCATCAATAAATACGATCATGTGTTGTCAGAATTTGATTTTGAATTGGCAAATGCTGTCGCGCGGTTAATGGGAAGGTCCGAGTTTTTATTGCCCTTTGATAGCGCCAAATTGCAAAATCAAGAGCTATGACAGGAATTATCTGCATATCTGGCTGATATCTTGTGTCGCACCGACTTGGCAATTGCGAATAAGCTCCCTATATGATGTTACCAGAGGGCACAATTGTGTGCCGAAATGGTGTCGGGGATATCGATGAACCCTAATTTTCGTAATTTTGCTTTATGGGCAATCATAGCTCTTTTATTGATTGCTCTATTTAATATGTTCCAAAGCCCTACTGATAGCGCTAGCGGAACAAAAATAGCCTATTCGCAATTCCTACAGGATGTGGATGCTGGACAGATTAATGAAGTGACCATATCTGGTAATCAGATTTATGGTTCTTATAGCGGCTCAGGTGGTAAATTTCAGACCTATTCTCCGGGAGATGGTGATCTGGTTCAACGCCTTGAAGCGAACAATGTGACAATCAACGCGCAACCTGAATCCGATGGATCAAACAGCTTCTTGGGCTATTTCATTTCTTGGTTGCCAATTCTTGTGATTTTGGGCGTGTGGATTTTCTTCATGCGACAAATGCAAGGTGGTTCTCGTGGAGCGATGGGTTTTGGAAAGTCCAAAGCTAAATTGTTGAACGAGACACAGGGTAAGATCACCTTTGAAGATGTCGCTGGTGTTGATGAAGCCAAAGAAGACTTGGAAGAGATTGTTGAGTTCTTGCGCGATCCACAAAAGTTCCAAAGACTTGGTGGCCGAATTCCTCGCGGCGTACTGCTAGTCGGACCTCCAGGTACTGGTAAAACACTTCTTGCGCGTTCAGTAGCTGGTGAAGCTAACGTTCCGTTTTATACAATTTCAGGTTCTGACTTTGTGGAAATGTTTGTGGGTGTTGGTGCATCTCGTGTGCGCGATATGTTTGAGCAGGCGAAGAAAAATTCACCATGCATCATCTTCATCGATGAGATCGATGCTGTGGGCCGTCATCGTGGTGCTGGCCTTGGCGGTGGTAATGATGAGCGTGAGCAAACGCTTAACCAATTGCTGGTTGAGATGGATGGTTTTGAAGCCAATGAAAGCATCATTCTAATCGCTGCAACCAACCGTCCTGACGTGTTGGATCCAGCATTGCTTCGCCCAGGTCGTTTTGACCGTCAAGTTGTTGTACCTAACCCTGATCTCAGCGGTCGCGAGCAGATTTTGAAAGTTCACGTTCGCAACGTGCCGTTGGCGCCAAATGTTGATCTGAAAGTTATTGCTCGCGGTACCCCGGGTTTCTCAGGTGCTGACTTGATGAACCTTGTGAACGAAAGTGCTCTTATGGCTGCGCGTCGCAACAAACGTCTTGTAACAATGCAAGAGTTTGAAGATGCCAAAGATAAGGTCATGATGGGTGCTGAACGTCGTTCTACAGCAATGACAGAAGATGAGAAAAAGCTTACAGCATATCACGAAGCTGGTCATGCTATCCTGGCGCTTCACGTGCCTGCGGCTGATCCTGTGCATAAAGCAACGATCATTCCGCGCGGACGTGCGCTTGGTATGGTGATGCAATTGCCAGAAGCTGATCGTTATTCCATGAGTTACAAATGGATGATTTCGCGTCTTGCTATTATGATGGGTGGACGTGTGGCCGAAGAGGTGACGTTTGGTAAAGAAAATATCACTTCTGGTGCATCATCTGATATCGAGCAAGCAACAAAGCTTGCGCGTGCTATGGTGACCCAGTGGGGCTTTTCTGATGAACTTGGTCAAGTTGCTTATGGTGAAAACCAGCAAGAGGTTTTCTTAGGGCATTCTGTTGCACAATCGCAAAACATGTCAGAAGAAACTGCCAAGAAGATTGATGGAGAAGTTCAAAGACTAATTGCTGAAGCAACTGCTACTGCACATGAAATCATCGAAGGTAAAAACGATGAATTCGTGGCCATTGCAGAAGGTTTGCTTGAATATGAAACTTTGAGCGGTGATGAAATCGCGTCGATCATCAAAGGTGAAAAGCCTGCGCGTGACATGGGTGATGATACACCGCCTAGTCGCGGAAGTGCAGTGCCATCTGCCGGTGCAAAAGCTGACAAGCCGAAAAAGTCAGGTGGTGAAGAGCCTGATTCTGATCCGGAACCTACCCCAGAGTAGTCGTTTCTAAAATCACGTTAAAAGGGCCTTTTGGGCCCTTTTTTTATTGGTATTAACCATAGAATTGTTTATCAGCTGGTTTTAACGCAATTTGGACAAAGATGCGTTATAAGCCAAACCGGACTAATTGAATGGGGATAATATGGCACGTCGTTATTTTGGAACTGATGGCATTCGAGGTAAATCAAATACACCGCCGATGACAGCGGATCTTGCTATGCGCGTTGGTGCTGCGGTTGGAAGTCTTTTCCGCCGGGGTGAACATCGACATCGTGTTGTGATCGGAAAAGACACAAGACTTTCAGGTTATATGATTGAGAACGCACTTGTTGCTGGTTTCACGTCTGCGGGTTTGGATGTTTTGCTTTTAGGACCAATCCCCACACCGGGCGTTGCTATGCTCACACGTTCAATGCGTGCTGATATCGGCGTGATGATCTCTGCATCTCACAATGCATATCAAGATAATGGTATCAAATTATTTGGGCCTGACGGTTACAAACTCTCTGATGAGTTTGAAGCTCAGATTGAAGATCTCGTTGATGCAGATTTTCAATCTCTTCTCGTTAACTCAGATGATATCGGTCGTGCAAAGCGTGTTGACGGTGATATTTATCGCTATATCGAATTTGTTAAACGAACTTTGCCGCGTGGTTCGCGCGATTTCACCGGCCTGCGTATTGTGGTCGATTGTGCAAATGGAGCTGCTTATAAGGTTGCGCCGTCTGTGCTTTGGGAAATGGGCGCTGAAGTTGTCACCCTTGGCAATGAACCAAATGGTACAAACATCAATCTAAACTGTGGCTCCACGCATCCTGAAGCGCTCATTAAAAAAGTGCATGAGGTGCGCGCTGATGTGGGTATCGCACTCGATGGCGATGCTGACCGCGTATTGATCGTTGATGAAAAAGGGCAGGTTGTTGATGGCGATCAATTGATGACGCTCATTGCTGAGTCTTGGGCCAAAGAAGGCCGTTTGCAAGGGGATGGTGTTGTGGCAACTGTTATGTCCAATCTTGGTATGGAACGACACTTATCTAGTCTTGATCTTTCTTTAGCGCGCACAAAAGTTGGCGACCGTTATGTTGTTGAGCATATGCGCAAGCATGGTTTCAATTTAGGTGGTGAGCAATCTGGCCATATTGTTATGAGTGATTTTGCTACAACGGGTGATGGACTGGTTGCAGCTTTGCAGATTTTGTCTTGCACCCAGAAAATGGGTAAACCAGTGAGTGAAGTTACACGCCGTTTTGAGCCTGTGCCGCAATTGCTGAAAAATGTCCGCTATACGGGCGTATCGCCATTGGCTGATAAGCATATCCAATCAGCCATTAAAGATGCGGAAGTTGAGCTTGGTCAGTCCGGTCGACTTGTCATTCGTGCGTCAGGAACTGAGCCTTTAATCCGAGTAATGGCGGAAGGTGATGATGCTGCCCAAGTTGAAAAAGTCGTTGATGGGCTTGTCAAAGTGATTGCCGCGTAGTGTTCCAATTCTGCATATAAAGTCCAAAAAAATCAAAAGAGTAAACCGCGTTAAGATTGTGTTAACTCTTTTTTTTAATCAATAAATGGTGAAATTAGTCAGCCATTAACCTTTATAATTCATTATCATCTCAAGTTTTTGAGGGGCCATGCCCGCTATTTGGGTTTTCGACCCGTTCCATAAATGGAGTGATAAATGAAAAAGATTGCTATCACCGCTGCAACGCTCGGTCTTGCAACAACAATGTCAGCAACAGCTGCAGACATTTCAACACCGCCTGTCTATCATACACCTGTTGTAACACCTGTTCACCACGAAGTGAAATCAGCAACGGGCTGGTATTTGCGCGGTGATGCTGGTTTTGCATCCAGTAAACTGCGTGGCATTAACTACTCAGTGAGCGGTGGCACGAAGGTTTTTGACACAACGAGCTTGAAAGAGAATTTCATCGTCGGTGTTGGTGCTGGTTATAAATTGAATGACTATCTTCGCGCTGACGTAACCCTTGATTATCTGTCTAAATCAGATTTCACAGGTTCAACAAGTGGTTTTTGTGGCAATCCTGCATTTAACACAGACCCATGTGTTTCCGCTGATTACTCATCATATTCAGCATGGAGCCTGTTGGCCAACGCATATGTTGATGTGTTTACTTACGGTCGTGTGACTGGCTATGTAGGTGCCGGTATCGGTGCGACATATATGAATTGGAAAGACCTAAGTAATACGTCTTGTTCTACGATCACTTCGACAAACTGTGATGATACTGTGATCCACGAAGGCGCATCTGGGTGGCGTGCAACTGGTGCGCTAATGGCCGGTGCTTCTATTGAGATTAACTGTGCACTCGATGCAGATGTTGGATATCGTTATCGCGCAATTGCTAGCGGTAGAATGTTTGAATATGCAACAGGTGGTGGCCCAGGTTTCACAAAGACGCTTCATTCACATGAAGGTCGTGCTGGCTTAAGATACACATTTGGTGGATGTGATACACATATCCCTCCTTATGAGCCACCAACATTGCCACCTGTCTACAAATAGACTTTTGGAAATAAACTAAAATTAAACGCTGGATTTTCCGGCGTTTTTTTATGTCATCTTGCAAATCATGGATAACAAAAAGAAAAGGAACATGGTTAACTCAGGTTTAACCTGTTTGCGCGATAGTGGTCTAAATTTAATAATTGGACCTTTTGGTCATGACCAGAAAGAATCGCCCATGCGTAAGCTATTAAAATGTTCTTCTCTTATAGGTATTTTCTGCCTTGGTGTTTCAGCGGCCGCAACAACTGCTGCTTCTGCAGCTGACCTTGATAGAATTATTTCACCGATGAACGCTCCAACTATTAAGCCTGTTGAAGTTGGGAATGGGTGGTATCTTCGCGGTGATATTGGTTACACAACTGAGCAAGAAAATGATGTACCATCTTTCAATACATTTTCAGTGGCCAATAATTATCGTGCGGGGACTGTAACAACAAGCAGTTTTGAAGACGATTTTTCATATGGTGCGGGTATTGGTTACCGTTTCACCGATATGTTCCGCGGCGATGTAACTTTGGACCTAATAAAAGGTGCTTTTGCAGTAAATGGAACTGGACTTGATCTATGTGCAAGCGGATCTCCTGCAACCACAACATGTTCGATCAACTCCAGTGGTCAATATGATAATTATATGGCCATGGTAAACGGTTACGCTGATCTTGGAACAATCGCTGGCTTTACGCCTTATGTCGGTGCGGGCGTTGGTTTTACAAAGGTAGCATACGGTGAAATCACATCAACAGGTACTTGTGTTGGTGGAGCATGCGGCGCGACAACAGATGTAATCTCTTCCCACGGTGGAAACTCAGATTGGCGTAAAACTTGGGCCTTAATGGCTGGTGTGAGCTATGATCTGAACGAGAAGATCAAGGTTGATCTTGGTTACAAATATTCAAATGTTGAAGCCGGCGATATCTATGGATATAGCGCAGATGCTGCAGCATTGGGTGCTTCGGGTTCACAAAGTAGCGATGGCGGTTTTGAACGTCACGAAGTACGATTGGGTATGCGTTTGTCAACTTGGTAGGCGCTATAGTTTCGGTATTAAATCAGGCGGGCATTGCTCGCCTTTTTTTGTGTTTGAAAATAATTTTGAGTAAAATATTGGGGTGAATTGTAAAAGGCGGTCTTGACATTTTTTGCACCGCGTCATAGTTCGGTCAGTGGGACACCCTTCCCCAACGAAGGGCTACTATCTGGAAGGATAGAGATATGACTGAACTGAATAAACCGGGCCTTCGTCCGGACAATGCCCGTTTTTCGTCTGGACCTTGCGCCAAACGTCCGGGTTGGACCCCACAATCACTAAACGACGCGCCATTGGGTCGTTCGCATCGTGCGAAAGTTGGCAAATCAAAACTCAAAGAAGCAATTGATCTCACACGTGAGGTTTTAAACGTTCCAGACGATTATCGTATTGGTATTGTACCAGCATCTGATACTGGCGCTGTAGAAATGGCCATGTGGTCCATGCTCGGTGCACGTGGTGTCGACATGGTTGCATGGGAAAGCTTTGGTGCTGGCTGGGTGACAGATGTTGTTAAACAGCTGAAACTTGATAATGCTCGCGCTATTACTGCTCCATACGGCGAATTGCCTGACCTTAATTCGATTAACTTTGATAATGACGTTGTCTTTACATGGAATGGAACAACTTCGGGCGTTCGCGTGCCGAACGGTGATTTTATCCCTGATGATCGTCAAGGATTAACTATCTGCGATGCGACGTCAGCTGCGTTTGCGCAGGAACTAGAATTTTCCAAGCTTGATGTTGTGACATTCTCTTGGCAGAAAGTGCTCGGCGGTGAGGGCGGTCATGGTGTGATCATCTTATCACCTCGCGCGGTTGAACGCCTTGAAAGCTATACGCCAGCTTGGCCGTTGCCAAAAATTTTCCGCATGACTAAAGGCGGCAAACTGATTGAAGGCATCTTTACTGGTGCAACAATCAATACGCCTTCCATGTTGTGTGTTGAAGATTATCTTGATGCGCTTAACTGGGCAAAATCACTTGGTGGTCTTAATGCACTTGTTGCTCGCGCAAATGCCAATGCACAGGTTATTCATGATTTTTGCGATAAAGCCGATTGGCTTGATAATTTAGCCAAGGATCCAGCAACGCGCTCAAATACATCTGTGTGTTTGACAATCACAGATACTGATGTTGCCGCTTTAGATGCAGATGCACAGGCTGCATTTGCCAAAGGCATGGTTTCACTGCTTGATAGCGAAGGTGTTGCATTTGACATCGGTGCTTATCGTGATGCGCCTTCGGGCTTGCGTATTTGGGCTGGTGCAACGGTTGAAACGTCGGACCTTGAGGCGCTTATGCCTTGGCTTGATTGGGCGTTTAACCAGCAAAAAGCCTCTATAGCTTAATTGATCAAATTTTATGGCGCAAAATAAGCGCCATTTCCTCTCATATTTTTAAAAAATGGAGGCCTGAAATGGCACCTCGTGTACTCGTATCTGATAAATTGTCTGAAACAGCTGTTCAAATTTTCCGTGATCGCGGATTGGAAGTTGATTTTATGCCAGACCTTGGCAAAGACAAAGAAAAACTGCTTGAAATCATTGATCAATATGATGGTCTGGCAATCCGTTCTGCAACAAAAGCAACGGAAAAACTTATTGCGGCTGCAAGCAATCTTAAAGTAATTGGTCGTGCTGGTATTGGTGTTGATAATGTGGACATTCCCGCAGCATCACGTCGCGGTATTATCGTCATGAACACACCTTTTGGTAACTCAATCACCACGGCTGAGCATGCAATAGCGATGATTTTTGCTGTTGCCCGTCAATTGCCTGCTGCTGATTTATCTACACAAGCCGGTAAATGGGAGAAATCCAAATTTATGGGTGTTGAGATCACTGGCAAAACGCTTGGTGTTATTGGTTGTGGTAATATCGGTTCTATTGCCGCATCGCGCGGTATTGGGCTCAACATGCGTGTGATCGCTTTTGATCCGTTCTTGTCGCCAGAACGCGCTGAAAAATTAGGCGTTGAAAAAGTTGAGCTTGATGAATTGCTATCACGTTCTGACTTTATCACATTGCACGTTCCGATGACGGACAAAACGCGCGGCATTATCAATGCAGAAGCTATTGCAAAAATGAAAAAAGGTGTTCGTATTGTAAACTGTGCACGAGGTGGTTTGGTTGTTGAAGCAGATCTTGCCGAAGCTTTGAAATCTGGACAAGTTGCTGGTGCTGGTTTTGATGTGTTTGAAACAGAGCCTGCAACAGATAGCCCGCTATTTGGTTTGCCAAATGTAGTATGTACACCGCATTTGGGTGCATCAACAACGGAAGCTCAGGAAAATGTGGCGTTGCAAGTTGCGGAGCAAATGTCTGATTATTTACTTAAAGGCGCTGTGACCAACGCCATCAACATGCCGTCTATTTCTGCTGAAGAAGCACCCCGTCTGAAGCCATTTGTATCATTGGCTGATGTACTTGGCGCATTTGTTGGTCAGGTAACAGAAAGCGCGATTAAAGAAGTTGAGATCCTTTATGAAGGTTCAACGGCTGAGATGAACACAAAAGCTCTTACAAGTGCTGTTCTTGCAGGTCTTATTCGTGAGCAAGTTGCGGATGTAAACATGGTGTCTGCACCGATTATGGCGAAAGAACGCGGAATTGTTTTGTCTGAAGTTAAACGCGACAAATCAGGTGTGTTTGATGGTTATATCAAGCTAACCGTTAAAACAGATAATACAACACGCTCTGTTGCGGGTACTTGTTTTGCAGACGGCAAGCCTCGTTTCATTCAGATCAAAGGTATTAATCTTGATGCTGAAGTGGGTCGTAATATGGTCTACACAACAAACGCAGATGCTCCTGGTATTATCGGCTTGCTTGGAACCGTCTTTGGCGAAGCAGGCGTGAATATTGCAAACTTCCAGCTTGGTCGTAACCAGCCTGGTGGAGACGCTATTGCGTTGCTTTATGTTGATGAGCCAGTGGCAGAAGACGTTTTAGATAAGGTTCGTTCTCACGCTGAAATCGTATCTGCGAAACCGCTCGTATTTAACGTTGAATAGTATAAATACCGGTAGATATCTCCGCTGGCTGAATAATAGCCAGTATTTCACTGGATATTTAGCGTTTTTAATGAATAAAGTTTGAGCTAAGGCTCGATTTTCGACCCGCATCTCTTTATAGAGATGCGGGTTTGTTTATTTCTTTGGGGTGTGTCCCCAAAATTTCATGAGGTTCATATGACAAATGTAGTGGTAGTCGGCTCGCAGTGGGGCGATGAAGGTAAAGGCAAAATTGTTGATTGGCTGTCAGAACGCGCCAATGTTGTTGTGCGTTTTCAAGGCGGGCATAATGCTGGCCATACATTGGTTATTGATGGTGTGACATATAAATTGTCGCTGCTGCCTTCTGGTGTTGTGCGCAAGGGTAAGTTGGCTGTTATCGGTAATGGCGTTGTGATTGACCCGCATGCACTTGTTGCAGAAATTGATCGTCTTGCAGAACAAGGTGTTATCATCACGCATGATACGCTCCGCATTGCTGATAACGCGACATTGATCCTATCTCTTCACAGAGAGCTTGATGGGTTGCGCGAAGATGCTGCATCTACAGGCACAAAGATTGGCACAACACGTCGTGGTATTGGACCAGCATATGAAGATAAAGTTGGCCGTCGTTCCATTCGCATGATGGATCTTGTGAACACTGAAACACTGCCTGCGAAAGTTGAGCGTTTATTGACGCACCACAATGCTTTGCGCCGTGGTCTTGGACAAGAAGAAATTGATGTGAATACGCTTATTGATGAATTGATGGCGATCCGCGATCGTATGTTGCCGTTTATTGAATCTGTTTGGCTCTTGCTTGATCAAAAACGTAAAGCCGGCGAGCGCATCCTGTTTGAAGGCGCGCAAGGTACTTTGCTTGATATCGACCACGGCACATACCCATTTGTAACATCGTCAAATGTTGTTGCGGGGCAAGCGGCTGCAGGTTCTGGCATGGGGCCAGGTTCGCTTGGTTACATTCTTGGTATCACTAAAGCTTACACAACACGTGTGGGTGAGGGGCCTTTCCCAACTGAGCTTGATGATGATGATGGCCAAAGACTAGGTGAGCGCGGACATGAGTTTGGTACAGTAACTGGTCGCCAGCGTCGTTGTGGGTGGTTTGATGCAGCTCTTGTTCGTCAATCTGTTGCAGTCAATGGCATTACGGGCATTGCGCTAACAAAGCTTGATGTTCTGGATGGCTTTAAAGAGCTGAAGATTTGTGTTGGTTACGAATTGGATGGCAAACGTATTGATTATCTTCCAGCAAGCCAGGGTGCTCAGGCAAGGGTTGTTCCGGTTTATGAAGTCATGGAAGGCTGGAATGAAACAACAGTTGGTGCGCGCTCTTGGGCGGATCTTCCTGCGCAGGCGATTAAGTATGTGCGCCGTGTTGAAGAATTAATTGGAGCGCCTGTTTCAATGTTATCCACAAGTCCTGAAAGGGATGATACGATACTTGTGACGGATCCATTTGAAGATTAAGGTCTTTTTTGATCCCTACGGTTATAATTTTGCCGTAAAAGTATCAGATTATAAGTTTTTGCGAGGTTAGAAATGGCTGACTTTACCGGAGTTATCAGACGAGCTGTCGAAGGGCTGGCGACGAATACGCCAGAGGCGAGACAAAAAGTCTATGATCGTGCGCGTCAGACCATTCAGCGTCAACTTGAGGCAATGCCCAATTCAAGCAGCAGTGCTATATTTGAGCGTCAGCTTTCAAGTGTTGAAGATGCTATTAAGGAAATTGAAGCAGGATATGCTGATGGGAACGTGCCTCAGCCCAGTGCTGAAGCCAAACCCGTAAGCACGCCGACGCCGGTAAATACACCAGCACCTGCAAGTACTGAGGCCCCTTCAACGCCACCAAAACCAATTGAACCGGCGACACCAGCTGTTTCAAAACCTATTGAGCCCGTTGTTGCGAATAAACAGGAACCTTCCGAGCCTGCGAAGGTTGAGGCTCCCAAAGAAGAGCCCGCTACTATTTCACCTGTAACACCTGTTGCTGCCGAGCCTATTGAAGTAGAGCCTAAATCAGAAGAAGCAGAGATTTCGCCACCAGAAAAGCCTGCCGAACCAGTATCCGAACTCGAGCCGAGCAATGAGGTTGAAGATGAGACTTCATCTATAGCTGACACAGCTTCACAGCAGGAGCCTGAGAGCCAAGAACCTGAAAACCAAGAGCCTGTTGTTGAGGATGTGAAAGCTGATGCACCAGAACCTTTGGAAACAGAAACTGTTTTAGATGAGCCTGCTGCAGAACCTGTGCAAGACGTCCAGGGTGATGATGTTGTGCCTGATGAGGACGTATCAGTATCCAATGATATTGATGAAGAGCTTGCTATCCCTGTGGTTGATCGCGGCATTGAAGCTGTATCTGTTGTTGATGACAAAGTGTCTGAAATCGTAAGCGATGTGACATCTAAGATAGATGCGGGGCAAACCGGTAAAGAAATGCCAAAAGCTGATTCATCGTTTTTAACAGATGACAGTATTATCGATCAGGCTGTTGGTGAAATAAAGTCTAGTTTGCAAGCGGACCCTGCAGATAATAATTCAGATTTTCCAGATCATGATGCTGCTTTTGGATTTGGTGCAGAGGCTTTGCCAGAAGCACCTGAACCTAAGCGCAAAAAGTCACCGATCGTTATGATTGTTGCAGCAATCTTGTTGGTCCTTGCGGGATCAGCATATGGTGTTTGGCGTTATGGTGTCGGTAGTTTTAGTGGTGATGGCGCACAAGTTGCAGAGGTTGGAGATACCTCTTCTGAGGCTGACGAAAGCGCAAGTGAAACAGATGCGCCTGAAGAGCGTGAGGTCGTTACAAAGGTTGAAGAAACCGCACCAACCACAAATGAAACGGGTCCAACAGGGGATGCTGAGAAATTTACCCAAAGATTAAATGTTGATGGGACGGAAGAAGATGTTGGTCCATCTCCTGAGGTTATCAACGGTCTTCCGGGCGAAGAAGGTCGCTCTGTTGCAGAACTATCTGGCGACGGCACAGCAACGGAAGCTGCGCAGCAAGCTGAGCCTGCAGCAGATGGTGCGCCTGCGATCGAAAAGATGTTGTTTTACGAAACAAGCTTAGGTCTAGAACAGCAAGCGCGTTATGAAGGCGGTGTAACTTGGAGTGAGGAAGTTGAATCTGACGGAACAGCTTCGCGACCATTTATCCGTGCTCAAATTCAGGTGCCGGAACGCAATTTATCAATTGATATGTCTATCAAGCTGAACGGTGATCAAACACTGCCTGTCAGTCACCTAGTTGATATCAATTTCTCTCTTCCTGATGATTTTGAAGGTGGAGAGATTGATCAAGTGACGGAAGTTAAGATGAAGAATACAGAAGAGCAACCGGGCGACAGGCTGGCTGCAATTTCTGCGAAAATTGATACAACATTCTTCGTCGTAGGGTTAGAAAATGACGATCCAGAAGTCGTTGCGACAAACCTACAATTATTGAGCCGTCGAAACTGGATTGATATCCCTATTTCTTATAGTAATGGTCGTAAGGCGTTGATTACACTGGAAAAGGGTGCGAGCGGTGTTGCAGTCTTTGATAAAGTCCTAGCCGCTTGGGAACGTAATCCGGTTCAATAAAACAGCATAGATAAGATTGGGGTAGGTATGTCAGGTCACGGTTATGAAAAAGGTCGGCTTGACCTACCATTTGTCGGTATTTCCACTTTTGGCAAAAACCAATATGTTGATGACTGGGATAACATTAAAGCCGATGTGGCGGTTCTAGGTGCACCATTTGATTTTGGTACTCAGTGGCGTTCAGGTGCACGGTTTGGGCCGCGCGCAATAAGAGAAGCGTCAACTTTGTTCTCTTTCGGTCATGGTGGTGCCTATGATTTTGAAGATGATGTAACCTATCTTCCCGCGGACGAAGTTAAAATCGTTGATCTTGGCGATGCAGATATCATTCATACCGATACGATAAATAGTCACAAAAACATCGAATATGGTGTTCGCAAGATCTTAGATGCCGGCGCATTACCAGTTGTGCTCGGTGGTGATCACTCCATCAACATTCCTTGTATCAATGCATTTTCAGATCAAGAGCCCATCCACTTGGTGCAAATCGATGCGCATCTTGATTTTGTCGATGAGCGCCATGGCGTAAAGTATGGTCATGGAAATCCCATGCGCCGCGCTGCAGAAAAAGACTATGTCACTGGACTAAGCCAAATTGGTATTCGCAACGTCTCTTCCACTGCTAAAGAAGGTTATGAAGCCGCACGCGAAATGGGCTCTGATATTATCTCTGTTCGAAAGTTCAGGCAGCTTGGGTATCAAAATATGTTGGAACGCATCCCCCAAGGCGTGAGGTATTATGTGACCATTGACATTGACGGGTTTGATCCATCAATTGCCGCGGGCACAGGTACACCCAGCCATGGCGGGTTTTTGTATTATGAAATTTTAGAATTTTTGGATGGCTTGGCGCAACGTGGTGATATCGTTGGTCTTGATCTAGTTGAGGTTGCACCAGACTATGATCACACAGGATCAACCGCGGTACTTGCGGCTCAAATTTTGATGAATACAATTGGGCGTATCATGCACTACCGAAAATAGTGCATGATAATCTTAAATTAAGCGTCTTCTGTTTCGACAGATACAAGAGCTTGTTGCGTTTCAAGCGCAGCTTTACGAACCGCAGCTTGCACTTTTTCAAAAGCACGCACTTCAATCTGACGTACACGCTCACGAGAGATTGAAAACTCTCCTGAAAGCTCTTCCAGTGTTAGCGGATCTTCGCTTAGACGACGAGCTTTGAAGATGCGTTGCTCGCGTTCGTTTAAAACGCTAATCGCAGTTGTAAGCATGTCGCGGCGCGTTTCAAGTTGATCTTGCTCAACCAGAATTTCTTCCTGGCTGCGGCTTTCATCAACGAGCCAATCCTGCCATTGACCTGTTTCACCTTCACCCGTTTTGATCGGAGCGTTCAGCGAAGCATCACCACTTAGGCGTTGGTTCATAGAAATAACGTCTTTTTCAGGAACCTGAAGCTGTGTCGCGATATGATTTACCTGATCAGGTGTTAGATCATTTTCATCAATCGCCTGAATGCGGCCTTTGATTTTACGAAGGTTAAAGAATAAACGCTTTTGGTTTGCTGTTGTTCCCATTTTGACGAGAGACCAAGATCTTAGGATGTATTCCTGAATAGATGCTTTGATCCACCACATTGCATATGTTGCAAGGCGAAAGCCGCGTTCTGGGTCAAATTTCTTAACGGCTTGCATCAAACCAACGTTACCTTCAGACACAACTTCGCCAATCGGCAAGCCGTAGCCGCGGTAACCCATTGCGATTTTGGCAACTAGTCTTAGGTGAGACGTTACAAGGCGCTGCGCCGCATCGCGGTCATCGTGCTCTTCATAACGTTTTGCAAGCATATATTCTTCTTGTGGTTCAAGCATTGGAAAACGCCTGATCTCAGCAAGATAACGATCCAATCCACCCTTACCGGATGTGATTGATGGTAAAGTTTTCTGGGCCAAAAAGCACCCTCCTATTGTTCCAACTTCCATTAAGGCAAGTTGCGACCGCATATTGCGCATCGATTTAATACAACTTAATTATGGCATAAGCTTGTTTCAAGCTTTTCAAGATAAGAGTTTAAACACGAAATTGTGAGCCTTGCGTGATAAACCAGTTTAAGTTCTTATTTCTCTATACGCTCAAGTGCTTGTCTTAGATCTGAAAAATCATCCGGTAAATCAGCTTCAAAACGCATAATGTCACCTGTTACAGGGTGTTCAAACTGCAAGAGATAAGCATGTAGTGCTTGATGTGTAAATGAATTTACCGCTTGGCGTTGTTGATCAGGTAACTTGTTTGCTTTTGTTTTAAATGCTGCGCCATAGGTTAGGTCACCCACTAAGGGGTGGCCGATATGAGCCATGTGTACTCGGATTTGATGTGTGCGCCCCGTTTCTAATCGGCATTCAACCAATGATGCAAAGGCATCAACACCTTCATAAGCACCAAAACTTTGTTTGGTGACGTAATGAGTGACGGCATGTTTTGCATCAGGTGCATGTTCAGAGCACACAGCGCGTTTTAGGCGGTCATTTGATCTTCCAAGAAAAGTAGTGATTTTCGATTTCTTTTGCTCAGGTGCTCCCCAGACTAGCGCTAGATATGCCCGTTCTAACTCACCTGTGCGTCCGTGATCAGCAAACTGCTCTGATAGGTGTCGGTGGGCGATGTCATGTTTTGCAACGACCATGACCCCGCTTGTATCTTTATCCAACCGGTGCACAATCCCTGGTCGTTTAACACCGCCAATTCCTGAAAGTGACGCGCCACAATGGTATAGCAGCGCATTGACGAGTGTTCCCGATGTATTACCCGCGCCAGGATGGACAACCAAACCAATTGGCTTGTTGATCACAATGAGATGTTCATCCTCAAATATGATGTCTAAATCGATGTTTTCAGCTTGGGGTTCTGCGTCCACTATTGCGGGCAATATGACTTTAATGTCCATATCCGGTGTGATCTTCTTCTTTGGCTCAGTTGTCACCGTATCATTTATAGATACAGCACCGGCTTCAATAAGCGCTTTAATACGGCTACGCGAATAATCTGGTGCCATTTTTTGCGCAAGCCAAGCGTCTAAGCGGCCTGAATCGCCTTCTTCAGTAATGAAAGCTTTCAAATTGGCTTCAGCTTCGTTAAAGGATATCTCGCGTGTCACAACTCGTTCCAAATAGGCTTTTTTATGCAAAACCCAGACATAGATAATAATGATGAAAAACCACTTGATCCAACAATGGAAAAAATCAGACGAAAAATGGTGCGTCTGCTAGGTGTTTCATTGGGTGTAATGTTTATTGGTGTTATGGCGGTATTGGCTGCTGTTGTCTACAAAATACGCACCAGTGGTGATGAAGAAGCGCAAACGGCTGTGGTGCAATCGATTGCTAATTCCAGTTTTGTGGAAAATCTGGATGTAATTTTGCCGCAAGGTTTCCAAGTTCAAGGTTTTAATTTGGATGGCGCGCGCGGTGCTGTTCATGGTGTTGATCAAGACGGTGTTTCACAAATTTTGATCATCGATCTGAGCAATGGTGAGATTATCTCCACCATAAACTTGCGTAATTAGGCAAATACATTTGGCTGACGATCGATTTATAAAGATTGCGTCGGCTGACGAACATCGAATTATTGAATTCTGCAATATCAAAGAGCGTGATCTGACCCGTCGCGAGGATCAATTTATTGCAGAAGGTAAAGTCGTACTTCAGCATCTTATAAACTCGCAAAATTCAGATCGGCGATTTGAGATTTTAAAAATTCTCATTTTACAGAACCGTTTGGAAGGTGTTCAGGATCTTTTGAACGCGGTTGGTAAAGACGTGCCGATCTACACAGCTGATAAAAGCGTGATGAATGATATTGCGGGCTTTGAAATGCATCGCGGTATTTTAGCGCTCGGGAAATATCATGCGAGCGCTGCTATCGATGCCTGCGATAAACAAAACAGTTTAGTGCTGGCAGCATGTGGTATTTCAAACCATGATAACCTCGGCTCGATTTTTCGAAATGCAGCAGCTTTTGGCGTTGATAAAATTATCCTCGATAAAACCTGCTGCCATCCGCTGTATCGCAAGGCTGTTCGTGTATCAGTTGGGTCAGCGCTTACCGTGCCATTTGAGCTAAATGCGGATGTTTTAGAACTTATTTCAGATTACACGGAAAAAGGTTTTTCAATCTACGGGTTGTCGCCTCATGGCACAGAGATGCTTGATGATATTAAGCCAACCCAAAAAACACTGTTACTTCTGGGCACAGAAGGTGAGGGGTTGCCCGCTTCTGTTTTGGCGCAAGTGAAAACTGCGAAAATTGCGCAGAGCGGTCAGCTTGATAGTTTAAATGTGGCTACTGCCTCTGGCATCGCATTATGGCACATTGCGCGAGCTATGAAGTTGGTATGATCAGAGTTGCTCAACGTGATGTTTATGCCAATTGGTAAAATGACACTCGTTCAGGTTAGTTTAGGCCATAACGTTTCATGCGCCGATACATTGTGGCCCGGCCAATATTTAAGGCGCGTGCGGCTTTCGATACGTTGCCGTTTGAACGTGTTAACGCGCGAACCATCGCAGCGCGTTGAGCGCGATCAAATGCTTTGAGTGAACCGCCATCGCCACCGAAAATGTCGCGTGCCGCTGCGGGGGTAAATTTGCCTGCTTTTTCCCAACCGATTAATTGGCGAGCATCACGTGTGGCACCAATGGCAATATCATCACTATTAATCGCCAGTAATGCGTTTTTATCTGAATCACCTGTATCAAGTAAGGTGATGCGCGCATTTGAGAATGTGGCTCTGAAATGATCACTCTCAATTTGTTTGGCTGATTGGGAAACCATGGCCGCAATCATCTTATTGATTTCCGCCGTTTGATCTGCGCGCGCAGATGAGATGTTCAATGCGCCTATAATCAAACCATCAGGGCCATAAATTGGCGTGTCAATGCAGCTCATTGCCGTGTTTTTTGAGAAGAAATGCTGATCGCGGTGTATTATGATGCTTCGGTCTTCGGCAATGCAGGTGCCGATGCCATTTGTTCCCTCAGCACGTTCACTCCAATCTGCACCAGACATTAAGCCCCAGTTTTGGAAGGAATTGACGTCGGCTAATGGGCAGCGTTGATCTAAGATAACGCCTTCTTGGTCTGTTAGAAAAACAGCACAACCAGATGATCCAACTAGTCCAAATAGTCGATCCAATTTAGGTGCGGCAATCTGTAGAAATTGATCATTTGCCTCTCGGCGAAGGGAAAGTTCTTGCTCAGTTACAACTATGCTGCTGCTTTGGGTTGATGGGTCTAAGCCATACTGCTCAACGGATCTCGCCCAAGATGCAGCAACCGCGCTATGCGCTGCAGCTTGCTTGGATTCAACCGTAGATAGTACAAGTTCTTTGTGCTTCATATCAGTTTTATACGATAATTTTGGCAATGTGTCATGTGATGACTGTTCAACAAACCGTAGATCATAAGAAAATCGACTCTTTGAATACTAAATGTGTCTCACTAATGAGACAATTCATTTGAGAGTCCTTCAATCCTGCAGACTGCAATTTCACTGATATTTTTGAAAGACTTGATCAAAATATAAGCACCTTAAGTGCTTGACTAATAAATGACCATATTTCATGATGCCTTAGATTCACTGGATGAACGCCAAAATATAAAATCCTAAAAGTTCTATGGAGACATGAATGTTCAAAAAAATTGCGTTAGGCGCAGCTCTAACACTCGCCACGATTGGCACAACACTAACAACGCCAGCATTTGCGGAAACGAAAATCCCATTTGCATTGGACTGGAAATTTGAAGGTCCAAGCTCCCCTTATTTTGTGGCGATTGATAAAGGCTATTTTGGCGAAGAAGAACTTGATGTGACGGTAACTGCCGGCCAAGGTTCATTGGATGCTATTCCAAAAGTAGCAACTGGCTCTTTCCCAATCGGATTTGCAGATATCAATTCGCTTGCTAAATTCTTGGATGAAAATGCTGGTGCACCTGTTACAGCTGTGATGATGGTTTATGATAAGCCACCATTTGCGATTGTTGGCCGGAAATCATTGGGCATTGCAGCTCCGAAAGACCTTGAAGGCAAAACACTTGGTGCACCTCCGCCGGATGGTGCTTGGGCTCAATTCCCAGCTTTTGCGTCCGCAAATTCGCTTGATGTTGATAAGATCAAAGTTGAGCCTGTTGGCTTCCCAACACGTGAACCAATGCTAGCTGAAGGTAAAGTGGATGCTGTGACAGGCTTCTCCTTCTCAAGCTATCTAAACCTTGTTCGTTTGGGTGTGCCGGAAGATGATATTTCTACCATTTTGATGGCTGATTATGGTCTTAAGCTTTATGGCAATGCGATCATCGTGAATACTGATTTTGCAAAAGCCAATCCTGAAAAAGTAACTGGGTTCTTGCGCGCAGTTGCAAAGGGATGGAAGGCTTCTATGGAAGATCCTGAAGGTGCTGTGAAAATGATGGTATCACGCAACCCAGCCGCTGATGTTGCGCTTGAAACACGTCGTCTTCAATTGGCAATCGATGCCAATGTGATGACTGATTATGTTGCAGCAAACGGAATGGGCGACATTGATGAGGCACGTTTTGCAGATGCGCTTGAACAACTCAAAGGCACTATGGGCCTTAAAAATGTTGGTGATGCTTCGCTTTATTTCGATGGCTCATATCTGCCAGATGATGGCAGCTTGATGTTGAAGTAAGTTCCTTACCTATAGACTTTACCTCCCTTCGCATGACTTAATGCGAGGGGAGATGTGTTTTTACAAAAGTGCAAAATATGAATTCTTCAAATTTCCAAATTGAGCTGTCACAAGTTACCCATGCTTATAAAACCAAAGACGGCCCGCTCCCTGTTTTAAATAACCTATCACTGCAAATGCAAAAGGGTACGTTTACCGCTGTCGTCGGCCCATCTGGTTGTGGCAAATCTACGTTGACGCGCCTCATTGCTGGATTGTTGATCCCCGATCAAGGTGATGTTTATTTGCATGGTGAGAAAGTGAAATCTCCACGTGCAACCGTTGGGATGGCCTTTCAAAATCCAGTACTTCTAGAATGGCGCACAATTTTGGAAAATGTGCTTTTGCCGCTGGAAATCGTACCGAACAAATTGAGCAAAGCTGAGAAAGAAACCCGCGGTCGTGAATTGCTTTCCATGGTGGGTTTAGAAGGTTTTGAAGATAAAAAGCCGTCCGAGCTTTCCGGCGGTATGCGCCAACGCGCATCTCTTTGTCGGTCAATAGTTCATCGACCGGAAGTCTTGATTTTAGATGAGCCATTTGGCGCGCTTGATGCCTTTACGCGAGAAGACTTATGGCAAATCATGCATTCAATCCGCGTGAAAGAAAATGTCACCACTTTGCTGATTACCCATGATTTGCGCGAAAGCGTTTTTCTTGCAGACCAGATTGTTGTTTTATCCGGGCGTCCAGCAACAGCACAATATATTGCCGAAGGTCCATTGCCGATGGATCGGACGCTGGAAGATCTTTATACGCCCGAAGCCACTAAGCTGTTGGCTGAGCTGCGTCGACAAATCCAAATTGCGCAAGGACGCAAAGACGAAGGGGAGGCAGTGTAATGGGTGTTTTATTCTCTCGTCAATTTTGGATTCCCGTCATTGCCATATTGGTTTTTCTACTCGTTTGGGAATGGCTTGTTTGGTTCAATGATTGGCCAAACTATAAAATGGCTTCTCCTTCTGATCTATGGCCGGCCTTTTGGAAATTTAAAGGTCTGTTTTTAGAATATGGTTGGCAAACGTTATGGCGCACGATAGCCGGACTTTTGCTAGCGGTGATATTTGGTGTTCTCATCGGAATGGTTATGGGTTTCTCACGGATCATGCGAGAAGGGCTTTATCCGCTACTTGTGGGATTTAACGCGATCCCGAAAGCAACAGTTGTTCCGGTTATTGCGCTTATTTTTGTCGGTCAGGATAATTTTAATACAGTGTTGATGGCGTTTATGATTTCGTTTTTCCCAATAGCGGTATCTGTGTCTATTGGTCTTTCGACGCTTGAGCCTGAATATAGTGATATCTTGCGTTCATTGGGTGCAAGCAAGTTTACGATTTTCTGGAAGATTGCATTGCCGAAAACTCTGCCTGAATTCTTTGGCGCGTTGAAGGTATCAGTCACGCTTGCATTTATCGGTACAAATCTTGTTGAGATCATTCAGCCGCATGGCAAAGGTCTGGGGTTCTTGTTTGATAGCGGCAAGATTAGCGCTGACTACCCGTTAATGTTTGCTGTTCTCATTGCACTCGCATTTTTGGGTATCGTGCTGTTTTATATTGTTGTGATGCTTGAGAAAATTTTCGCAGGTTGGTCTGAACGCAGTAGCTAGGCGTTCATATCAATCAGCTTGCTGGTGTGCTGCTAGTCGTTTTGTCCACACGCCTAATGGCACGATCAGCGAGGCTTGGTTTTATCTTCAAACCGCGTTTTGGTTTAATCGGGGTGTGTTCTGCCAAAATCTCATGGATAGGCGATGACTTGCCTTCTCTTGCTGCCGTAAGATCAATCATCATGGCTGCGATCTCAGCTAGCTCGCGACGCAGTTCCGGGTCATCAGAAGGCGCGCTTTCTTTCTTCAGTTGATCAACGAGATCATTATGGCGTGTGCGCAGCCTCTCGACCTTATTTGCGATTGTTTCCGCAGCTACATCTTCCTCTTGAGCATCTAATTCTTCAACAATTGGCGCCTTCTTGATCAGTTTGGCAACCTTTGATGCTGTATCGCTTGGCTTGCGTGCTGGGGCAGGCTTACCCGTAAATTTCGAGAGTTGTTTTTCAACCTTGTTGAGCTGACGTTCAAGCGCACGTCTTTCAGTTTCGCTCGACTTCAGAGTTTTCTTAAGGTCTGACGTTTCAGAGCGGACGGTGTTTACGCGCTCTTTTAGTCTCTTAATCTCGTTTGACTTATTCTCAATGGTTTGATCTCGATCGGCCAGTTTTGCTGTCGCTGATGTTAATCGCTTATTGAGACCTTCCGCACGTGATTTTTCTTGCTCGAGCTCTTTTTCAATCTTCAGCGCGCGATTTTCTAACTCAGATTGGTTGTTGCGCAACTTTGTGTGCTCATTGCGCAGCGCGTCAATTGTTGAGCGAAGGTTTTCAGATTCAGTATCTTTGCTGGCAAGGTCGATCTTTTGCGAACCTACCTCTGTAGATAGCCGGTTGGCTTTGTCTATGAGTGCGAGGATTTGCTCCTCTTTTTCCAGGTTTGCTTTTTGCGCGTCTTTCAGACTTTGACGGGACTGTTCGAGTTTATTCTCTTCTGATCTTAAGTTCGAACGCAGTTTTCCTGCATGCTCTTTAAGACTATCCACATTGGCTTGTAGCTCTTGGTTTTGGCTGCGCATCTTAATGATAGTATCGGATAGGCGAGAAGAGCCTGCTTTTTCCTCTGTAAGAATTTCGCGTTCTTTTTTAAGCTCTACGGAAATACGTGCATTTTCTGCTGCAAAGACTGCGCGATCCATATCTTTTGCAGCTTTTATTTCAGCGGCATTTAGTGGAACGGTCGCGCGCATACGACGTTCAGTCAGTTTGACGACACGGCGATAAATTGCAGGCGCAATGACAAGGCCGAGCAATGCGGCCATTAAAAATCCAAGTGCAACAAATAGTATGAGCTCAATCAAAGCGCTCTGTTCCCAGCATAAGTCTCAAAATGAGACAATCTAACGATGTGTGGGGGTCATTAAACATAGCTTGTTGGTGTGAGCAAGCTTTGACTTAGATTATCGTTAAGATCGATCTGGGAAACTCGTCGGTAAACGCCCGGTTCCTGGTTTTTAGGGTGGGAATTGACCTAAAATGGGTTCCATGTTGGTTTGCTGGTGACTTTAAGATATCCAACATTGATACCTAAGCGCGCGCCAACACCTGTTCGAATAGGCACAAGCAACACGTTTTGTCTCCGCATGACGGTCATTCCAAGCCCAGCGACGACATAAGCTGAACCACTTACTCCGCCAAATCGACCGTAAATACCTTCAACGCTAGGAAGATTATAAACCAGCATCATTGTGCGTGAGCCTTCACCACCGTAATCAAAGCCGATGGATGGACCCTGCCAGAAGGTTGAGTGTTGGCCAGCGTTTTTCGTGTAGAGCACGCCTTCACCATAAGTTAAGCCACCAACGACCGCACCAGAGGCTTCTTGGCCCAAGACATAACCATTTGGTTGACCATAGCTTGAAAACGCTTTTTCGATAAGTTTTGCAAGTGCACCGGACGTTGATCCAAAGAAGCTATGCCCTGCATCAACAATTTCTTGTGCTGTATAATATGTATCTCCACTGCTTTGAGCTTTTGCACCGCTCGTAGCAATTGAAAATAGTAAGAAGATTGCACACAGATATCTGCCAATTACATTTATAGGGGCTGAATACTGTTTCATCGGGGTCTCCACTTGAAAATCGTCACTAAATACACTTATGAGCACATTTTTTTGGTTTAAAGCCATATTCGCGCAATGATGTTAATAAGCAGTTTACCAATTAAGGTTTCATTATGGCTAAGTTGTGAATCATTGTATTGTGCACAACAAATTTGATCTAAACTTGTGTTTAAATCTTAGCACTTTTTGCTATTGGAGCTGAATAATGTCGAAAAACCCTGTTCTAACGCTCGCTGGTCATGACCTAGCGGCTCTTTTATGTTCTCGCGTTTGTCATGATATTATATCGCCAGTGGGTGCCATTAATAATGGCCTTGAATTGTTAGATGAAGGTGGTGCTGACGAAGATGCAATGGATTTGATCAGATCCAGCGCGCTTAATGCATCGGTAAGGCTTAAGTTTGCAAGGCTTGCATTTGGTGCGTCAGGTTCTATTGGGGCTTCCATTGATACTGGTGAGGCTGAGCAAGCCATTAAAGACTTTGTTGAGACAGATGGTAAGACCGTTATTAATTGGCACGGTGCACGCGCAATTGTACCAAAAAATAAAGTCAAACTTTTGATGAACTTGTTTTTGATCGCATTCAGCGCCATTCCGCGTGGTGGGGAGATTGATATCTTCTTAGAAGACCTTGAAACGGCACCTCATTTTAGATTGGTCTCTCGTGGTAAAATGATCCGCGTTCCACCGAAATTCCTAGAATTGCATTCTGGTCAAGCAGATGAGGCTATCGATGCTCATGCTGTTCAACCGTACTACACTATCTTATTGGCACAAGAAGCCGACCTTGAATTGGGTTGCGTAATGAACGCTGATGATGTGGTGTTTACAGCCAAATCTGCTTAAATTAGTAGATTATCTATCAAGGCGCGGATTTCATTGAGATGTCCGCGTTTTTTTGTGTCTTGAATATTTTATTGTTGTGCATTGCACAATTTTAGGACTAGTACGTCCATTGTCGATTTTACGATAAGTATCTGAAAATCATATATAATCATGCCTGTTGTTAGTTTTAACTTACCAAATGTATGAATGGTTGCGTAAGACATTATTAAGTCTGCTTGCTAACTGAAAATTTGTTTGCCTTTGCTATTCTGCTTGTCAGGATGAATATATAAGGGGAATGAAATGCAAAGAATTATCGTTGTTGATGAATCTCCGGTGATTTGCAAAGTCGCAAAGCGGATTTTAACTGGATTTGACTTCATAGTTGTTGAATCTAATTCGTTGAGCCAGGCGCGCAATTATTGCGAAGCTGAGCTGCCGGACGTGATCGTGGTTGATTCAGACCTAGATGGCGCACTTGATTTGATCGCTGATATTAGAGCGATGGAAGGTGGAAAAGACATTCGTATCGTTTACAGTCTTGTTGAAGCCGACCTAAAACGTATGATGGCTGGTCGCCGTTCTGGAGCGAGTGACTTCTTGTTAAAGCCATTTGATCGCGCATCATTGTTTAATGTTTTTGGATCAATGAAGATCGCTGCTTAGTCCACGTTTTCTGAGCGCACAAAAAAACCCGCCATGATTAAGACGGGTTTGATTGAAATCGGATAGAAATGATTTACGCGATGTCGCGTAGTTCATTTTCGTCTGGCTCTCGAAGAACATAACCTCGACCCCAAACGGTTTCAATGTAGTTTGTTCCGCCTGCGGCTGTTGCAAGTTTCTTACGAAGCTTACAAATAAATACGTCGATGATCTTAAGTTCTGGCTCATCCATACCGCCATAAAGGTGGTTAAGGAACATTTCTTTGGTAAGGGTTGTACCTTTACGCAAGGAAAGAAGCTCAAGCATTTGGTATTCTTTACCTGTAAGGTGAACACGCTGGCCGCCGACTTCAACTGTCTTAGCGTCAAGGTTAACAATCAAATCACCTGTTGTGATAACTGATTGTGCATGTCCTTTAGAACGACGAACAATAGCTTGGATACGTGCAACAAGCTCATCCTTATGGAATGGCTTTGTCATATAATCATCAGCGCCAAATCCTAGGCCGCGAACTTTATCTTCAATGCCAGCCATGCCGGAAAGAATTAGGATTGGTGTTTGAACTTTCGAAAGACGAAGTGTTCTTAAGACTTCATAACCAGACATGTCTGGCAAATTCAAATCAAGCAAGATGATGTCGTAATCATATAACTTGCCTAAATCGACCCCTTCTTCACCGAGATCGGTTGTGTAAACGTTAAAACTTTCAGACTTAAGCATGAGCTCAATACTTTGAGCTGTCGCACTATCATCCTCAATTAATAAAACACGCATGTGTTTCCCCTTTACCGCGGCCAGACCATTGATATTCCGGCTTGTTTGGTTCGCTTCGTTTCGTGTTAGAAAGCTGCCATGAAATGGTTAACAAATTCTAATCCTTGATTGCAAGTGTGATTAAAATATTAATTTTTTTTATCAGCACCTTGTTTTTCTTAACTAATTTTAATTTCCGTTTACCATAAAAAATGAAGGAAATGCTCTAAGCGATTCTGTTGATTCGATAAATTAATGTTTGAACATTGCGTGAGACTGGTAAAAAAGTTCATTCTGTTTACCTCTGCTTAAAACCTATCACTTATTGTTAATCATACGCGACTGTATTTAATAAGTGCTGCGGGGAGCAGTTGTTAGATAGTTTCGGTGGCGTTCGACGAAGTGATTCGTTGAGTATTGAGTTGAGTTCAGGGTTTAATGCCCATGGAGTAATGCGTATGAAGTCACGTGAAAGCCAAACACGTCTCAAACAGTTCCAAGTTGCGGAGAAGACCCGTCAACTAAATGGAATCCAGATTATGATGGCGGAGATGGAAAAAATGGTGGCAGAGCTGGAATACCAGGTCGCTTCCGAGGAAAAGAAATCGGGGATTTCTGATCCATCTAATTATGCCTATCCCACATTTGCAAAGGCGGCTCGTTTGCGCGCTGAAAATTTGCAAGGGTCAATCCGAGAATTAAAAGTTCAGCTGGATGCTGCTGAATTAGCGCTTGAAGAAGCTGAAGCTGAGTATAACAAAGCAACAGCACTTGAAGAACGCGATCAATCACATCGTTTGGGGAAAGCCGGTTAGGCACTTCCCAACCGAATAGATGTCTGAACGCTTGGTTTTAGAGCGTTACAGGATCTTGTATAAACCATAATTCCGTGCCAGATATCCCATATGGGATGAACTGGCGGCGGTATTTATGGTTTTTTTTGCGTCTTTATGTCTAACCTTAGCACCGATTTCTTTTGCATTAGGGATTGTTTTGCCTCTGGTTAAGTTCGAGAGCTTTTACTTTTTTGATGAAACGCCATCGTTAATTGGTATCGTTTCCACATTGTTTGAAGGTGGCGATATCTTACTCGCCATTTTGGTTGGTTGCTTTTCTATTTTATTTCCGATCGTCAAACAGTTTGCCGTGACTTTTGAAGCTTTCAGTCAGGGTAAAGAACAGCCGGAATTTTTAACTCGGCTAATTCCTATCTTATCAAAATGGTCGATGATGGATGTGTTACTTGTGGCGATTGTGATCGTGGCCGCAAAAACTTCTGGAATGGCTAATGCTTTTTCTCAACCAGGTTTATGGTTTTATGCAGCATCTGCGCTTCTCACCATTGTTGCGCATTACGCGATCAAAAAGCTGTAGACGCAACAACGCACCCGAACTAATTTATAGATCAGGTGCGTTTGTTTAATTAGATAAATCTAATGGCGGTATTGTTGGATACGCGTTGTACGCAATCCAGCTAAACCGTAATCATTGATAGAGGCTTGCCAAGACAAGAACTCTTCAACAGTTAGTGTGTATTTTTCGCAAGCTTCTTCTAAGCTTAAAAGCCCACCGCGAACAGCAGCTACAACTTCAGCTTTCCTGCGAATTACCCATCTGCGTGTTGTTGCAGGGGGAAGATCGGCGATCGTTAAGGGGCTGCCGTCAGGCCCAATTACAAACTTAACTCTAGGTCGTATCATTTCGGTCATTGTACTCTCTTACTTTTCAAGACCAACACAGCTTCCACTTTACCGCCACAATTTTAATTTTTGCCTAAGGCGTCGGTAAGAAGTTGGTAAGATTTGTGCTAGGATGATCCTAGATGCCGATTTAGTAACAATACGGTCGGGATTGCTGTTTGCAGCCAATAAGTGTGAGAAAATTGATTATAATAGCCCAAAACACTGATTTAGCGGCCATAAAGCACTGTGCAGAGCTCGCTTATGCGACTTATGTTGAGGCGATTGGGCGAAAGCCTGCGCCGATGGTGGCTGATTTTGCAAAATTAATTTTCGAAAAAAAAGTTTATATTGAAAAAGATGGTGAACAGAAACTTACCGGATTTATCGTATTTTTTGTCACAGATGATGTCATGCATCTAGAAAATATTGCCGTTATGCCATCTTCTCACGGAAAGGGTATTGGCCGTAAACTCATGAAGTATTGCGAAGATTCTACGATTGCATTGGGTCTGAATGAAATTGAGTTATATACAAATGAGAAAATGGTTGCCAATTTGGCGATCTATCCCAAGCTTGGATATATAGAAACGGAGCGCCGGTTTGAAGACGGGTTTCATCGTGTTTATTTTCGAAAAACACTGACATGAGTTTAACTGGCTATGCTGAACAACGCTTGTTGTTTGTATCCAATGGGATTATAAGCACCCCATTGTTAATTGATCAGCGCCTTTAACGCTGTTGGATTGAGGTCAAAATTGAATAGTTTAGATATAAATAAAGCCCCTGAGGATACTCGGGTGGTTGTTGCCATGTCTGGTGGTGTTGATAGTTCTGTGGTTGCAGGCATTTTAAAACGCCAAGGGTATGATGTTTTAGGAATTACATTACAACTTTATGATCATGGTGCTGCCGTGCACCGTGCTGGTTCTTGTTGTGCCGGTCAGGATATTGATGATGCGCGCCGCGTTTGCGAGACCATTGGTATTCCCCATTATGTGCTCGATTATGAAAAACGTTTTGCGGAAGCAGTTATTAATCCATTTGCGGAAAGTTATATTGCAGGTGAAACCCCTGTTCCATGTATTTCATGTAATCAAACTGTGAAATTTGCTGATCTTTTGGCAACAGCTAGAGATTTGGGTGCGGATGCGCTGGCAACAGGTCATTATATACGTTCGCGGGCAAACCCAACCAAAGAAAACCCTGGGTGCAGAGCGCTTTATCGTCCTGTCGATAACAATCGTGATCAGAGTTATTTCCTCTTTGCAACCACACAAGATCAGCTTGACTATGTTAGGTTCCCGCTAGGGGATTTACCAAAATCTGATACTCGTGCTCTTGCGGAAGAAATGGGTCTGGTTGTTGCGCAAAAAGCTGATAGTCAGGACATTTGTTTTGTTCCGCAAGGCAAATATTCGTCAATTGTAGAAAAATTGCGTCCAGATGCAGTTTTAACCGGTGATATTGTTCATCTTGATGGCCGGGTTTTGGGTAAGCATGATGGCATTTTGCGATACACAATCGGCCAGCGTAGAGGCATTGGTGTGTCTGCGGGTGAACCACTTTATGTGGTTTATATTGATGCGCGAACTGCACGTGTAATTGTGGGGCCGAAAGAAGCGCTTGAAACCAAATCAGTAACTTTAAGAGATGTTAATTGGTTAGGTGATGAAATTTTGGATGAAATTGGCCCCGAGGGTTTTGAGTGTTTTGCAAAAGTGCGTTCAACCCGTCCACCAAAAGCTGCACGTGTGACCCATATTGATGGGGTGACAAGAGTCGAGCTGATCGAGGGCGAAGAAGGTGTGGCCGCAGGTCAAGCTTGTGTTTTATATTCTAGTCCTGATGACAACGCGCGCGTATATGGCGGCGGATTTATCAAAAAATCGTTGCGGGATCCCAAGACTGAGCAAATGCTGCAAGAACTAAATGAGCGATCACCGCTGGAAGACACAGCTTCGAGCGCATAATTTATCGGGGACTATCTGATGAGTTATCATTTTCGGATCGTTGAAGATCAGGATATTCCGATGTTGTCGGAATGGCTATGTGCGCCTCACCTTAGAGAGTGGTGGGGCGATCCCAATGATGAATTGGGTCTAATTAAACACGATTTAGACGATCCCAAAATTAATCTCATGGTGGTTGAATATAATTCTCAACCATTTGCTTACATTCAAGATTATCGCGTGATTGATTGGCCGCAGGATTACTTCTCATCTTTTCCCGAAACCACGCGCGCGATTGATACTTTTGTTGGGCGAGAAGATTTTTTGAACAAAGGACATGGTCGTAAATATCTGCGTCAGCATGTTAAAAGTCTAATTCGCAGTGGTGCAGAACAGATTGTTATTGATCCCTATCTTGAAAATAAACGTGCTATAAAAGCCTATCAAGGTGCAGGATTTCACCAGCATTCTTTGCATGATACCGATGAAGGTGAGATCTGTTTGATGGTTTATTTAAAAGACTAATGGGGTGAGACATGTTTTCGCGTGGTGATATGAAGTATGAGGCGTTAGCATTACCTGATCGGATGAACATGTCTGATGATGAAATGCAAATCGCAGCTGATGCCTTTTATGATAAGATGAAGCGCAGGCATTCAGTGCGAGATTTTACAGATCGTGATGTGTCAAAATCTGTAATTGAAAAATGTATTCAAGCGGCAGGAACTGCGCCATCTGGTGCAAACCATCAGCCTTGGCACTTTATCGCGATTTCAAATCCTGACGTTAAACATGAAATCCGACTTGCAGCGGAAGAGGAAGAGCGCCAATTTTATGCAGGTGGTGGGGGTGATGAGTGGATCAAGGCATTAGAACCCATCGGGACCACGGCAGAAAAACCGCATCTGGATATCGCGCCTTGGCTGATTATTGTTTTTGCCCAGCGTTGGGGTGAATTTGATGATGGGCAGCGTTTTAAAAATTACTATGTTCCTGAAAGTGTGGGAATTGCAACAGGGGTATTGCTAACAGCTTTACACTATTCGGGGCTGGTCACGTTGACCCATACGCCAAATCCGATGAAATTCCTCAATGAGAAATTTGATCGTCCGCAGTCGGAAAAACCCGTGATGATTATTGCGGTCGGACATCCATCTGGTGACGCAACGGTTCCAAGTGTTGCCAAGATTAAAAAGCCGCTGAATGAGATCTTAACGTTAAGCGAATAATTCGTGCCGGCTCGCTAATTTTTATGAACCCAACAAATATGTGATCAACCTTACAGATTTGTAACTTGTGATTGTCTAACCCCTTGGGCAGTTTAACCATGAAGTTTGCAAACTGAAAAAGGATATTCACCATGAATGAGCATATTCCCGGATTACGTAAGACGGCAAAAGACTTTCCTCAAGAGCTTTTAGATCTCTATGACTTTTACGCACATGGCAAAATGACTAAGCGCGAATTTTTAGATAAAGCTGGCAAGTTTGCCGTTGGCGGTATTACTGCATCAGTTCTGCTTGGACAGCTTGCGCCAAATTACGCGCTTGCGCAGCAAGTTGCACCAGATGATGGTGATATCACAACCGAGCGTATGACGTATCAATCACCAAATGGAAATGGTGATGTAAATGGTTATCTCGTCAAACCTGCTGGTGCGGTTGGTAAATTGCCTGCGGTTTTAGTTATTCACGAGAACCGTGGGTTAAATCCATATATTGAAGATGTGGCGCGGCGCATGGCTAAAGCTGGCTTTATGGCGCTTGCTCCTGATGGTTTAACCTCCGTTGGTGGATACCCTGGAAGTGATGATAAAGGCAGAGAGCTTCAAAGAACGGTTGATCGCGGTAAGCTGCTGAATGATTTTTTTGCAGGATTTGAACATCTTCTAGGACGTGAAGACAGCACAGGCAAAGTTGGTGCAGTTGGGTTCTGTTATGGTGGTGGTGTGGTAAACGCCATTTCAGTTGCTTATCCGGAGCTATCAGCTGGTGTGCCATTTTATGGACGCCAAGCCGCAGTTGAAGATGTGCCATCTATTAAGGCGCCATTGATGTTCCAATTTGGTGAGCTTGATACACGTATCAATGAAGGCTGGCCGCCTTATGAAGCTGCATTAAAGGCCGCTGGAAAAACATATGAAGCGCATATTTACCCTGACGCAAATCATGGTTTCCATAATGATACGACACCAAGATATGATGAAGTGAATGCGAAGCTTGCAGAAGAGCGAACCATAGCGTTCTTTAGTAAATACCTGGCTTAAACAACACAGGCGCTTCCTTTGAGGAAGCGCCTATAATTTGGCATTTGCTTATTTTTTGATCAATTACATGCCTAATTAATAGACTTTTCTGAGTTTTCTGCACTAGAAATACCTTCTTGATTAAGATGTAGTCAGAAAATAGCTAGCAAAATCAGCTTTTGATTAAATAAATAACAATTTATTAATACTTGGCACAGGCCTTGCGTTGTTGTGAGTAAGAATTGAGCATCGAGGATGGGTGCTTACTTACTTTAATGATAATACAAGGGGTGTTTCTCGTGGTTGGAACAGACGTATTTTTCGTTCTATTGGGGGCGATTTTAGTTTTTGCAATGCATGGTGGCTTTGCGTTTTTGGAAGTTGGCACGGTTCGACATAAAAATCAGGTTAACGCTTTGGTCAAAATCATTTCTGATTTTGCAATTTCGACAGTTGCATATTTTGTGGTCGGTTATTCTGTTGCATACGGAACGAATTTCTTTGCCGATGCAACAACGCTTTCCGGCGGCGAGGGCACAGGATTTGCAGCGCAGGGTCTTGATCTTGTTAAGCTGTTCTTTTTGGTGACATTTGCTGCCGCTATCCCAGCGATCATTTCAGGTGGTATTGCTGAGCGCGCAAAATTTTATCCTCAATTGATCGCTTCAGCCGTCATCGTTGGATTTTTCTATCCTCTATTTGAAGGCATGATCTGGGGTGGTAACTATGGTTTCCAAGGATGGCTGAATGATACATTCGGTGCTGAATTCCATGATTTTGCTGGTTCAATTGTTGTTCATGCTGTTGGTGGTTGGATTGCTCTTGCAGCGGTGATGTTGCTCGGTGCACGTTATCGCCGTTATAAAGATGGCGTTCGCACACCTAACTTCCCACCTTCTTCTATTCCGTGGTTGGCTATGGGCTCTTGGATGCTTTGTATCGGGTGGTTTGGCTTTAACGTTATGACCCATGGTTCTGTTGAAGGTGTATCTGGCCTAACTGCTCTAAACTCACTAATGGCTATGGTTGGCGGTATTTTGGTTGCGCTGGTTATCGGCAAAAACGACCCAGGCTTTATTCACAATGGTGCGCTTGCCGGTCTGGTCGCTGTTTGTGCAGGATCGGATATCATGAACCCAATCGGTTCGCTTATTGTTGGCGGTGTTGCTGGTGCAATCTTTGTGATTTTCTTTAATCTATGTCAGAGCAAATGGCAGATCGATGATGTGTTGGGTGTATGGCCTTTACACGGTCTTTGCGGCCTTTGGGGTGGTATTGCCTGCGGTATCTTCGGGACTGAAGCTCTTGGTGGCTTGGGTGGCGTAACGTTTATGAGCCAGCTCGTTGGATCAGTCGTTGGCGCTGGTTATGCGTTTGTTGCTGGACTTATTGTTTACGGTGTGTTGCGTGCAACGATGGGCATTCGTCTAACAGATGAAGAGCAACAAATGGGTGCTGATTTAGCGATCCACAAAATTGGTGCTAACCCAGAGGGTTAAGTTCCAGATAGTTCAATTTTTGAGTAGAAGTGAGGCCAGGGTGAAGCAAATTCACTCTGGCCTTTTTCATTTAAGTTTTTGCCGCAGATAAAACCCCAGCGCTTATCAGTAAACTACCACCCGTGCGCTCTGCCCATTTTAGCACGCTTGGGTTTTGCATGCCTTGTCGCGCGTGTGCAGCAAAGGCTGTATAGAGCCACATATTAACGAACGCGAGCACAAGAAAAGTCGTAATACAAATTGCTGCTTGCGGCAGGAAGCTTGATGTTGGGCTGATGAACTGCGGAACAAATGCGATAAAGAAGATGATCCCTTTCGGGTTTAGAGCCGTGACGATTAAAGCTTGTTGAAACATCTTTTGAGGCGACTTTAACTGATCGGCGCTTTGTGTATCACTCGCTTCGGCTTTGCCAGCATTTCTGATCATCGATATGCCAATATAGATTAGATAAATTACGCCTGCCCATTTGATGATCTGAAAAGCCTCAGATGATGCGAGCAAGATTGTACCCACACCCAACATAGAAAGAGTGGTGGCGATCGCATCTCCTGCAACCACACCCCAAACTGTAGGCGCGACGGCTCGTTTTCCGTGCGCGATGGCTTGTCCAACGGCCATGATGATGGATGGACCTGGAATTATAAGAACGATAATAGATGCGATGACGAATGCGACATAGTTTTCAATTGGCATATTTTTCTCCTGCAAAGACGGGAGTAATCCCTGCAGAAGAAAAATTGTCAATCGTTATGACAAATTTAGCCAATATCAATGACTAAAGACAGCGCAATGAAGACGATGCGCTATCTAAATTTGGTGAGAATTATTTGAGGTCTGCAGATGAAAACAGAACCGTGTATTTCTCGCAGAAAATTGCAACAGAGCCGAAGTTTGCAGGATCAACACCTTCGGGAAGCACGTAGCTTTGAGCGCCAGACGTTGACTGCAATACACCAAGATTGACGTGATTGCCTGCAATAACATCATTGCCGTCTTTGAGGCCTGAACCTTCAACAAGGAAGACTTTTAAATCTGGGCCAGCGCTTGATGTGAAGTCTGATAGTTCAAGTGTGTGTTTACCGCTGGCATCTTTGACAATTTTCACATTGCCTTCGCCGATATAATTGCCGCCAACACCTTTGATCATGCCAGTTGAGATCGACATCATTTCAGCATGGGCTGCTGTTGCGCCAAGCAAGTTATCTGATGTTGAAGCCAAAGGAGCTGCAAAGATTGTCAGTGCAGAAAACGCGAGTGCGATCGAAATGTTTTTCATGGTTTTACCCTTCCAATAAGTGTTGCGACAAGAATTAGCACTTTGAGAAAAATGCGCAATTGACGTCTTTTCACAAATTGGAGAGGTGAAAGTTACTGCTATTCCAGCAATGAATTTTATAAGCTTAATGCGCGACTGTGCCAGTTTCCAGTATTTTGACAATTTCAAGCCCGTCTTGAACAGTCACCCGTGGTTTTGATCCGGTTTTTATCGCATTGATGAAGTCTTCAAGTTCTGCGGTGAGTGGCATGCTTTGTTCAACAGCGATAAATTCAGGCTCGACCATTTCGCTCTGCCATCCCATGTCATCTTCCCAGACTTTGTGTTTGTATAAAGCAAGTTTTTGATCCCATGGAAGCGCGTCATCAAAAGACATCATCGCTTTCGAACCAACCAAAGTTAAGCGACGCTCGCGATATGGGTTAAGGCGCGATGTTAGCACATGAGCTTTGACCCCTGAAGGAAATCCTAAATGCAGATGCGCAAAATCGCTTAAATGATTAAGTGCAGCTGCACCTTCTCCATGAATGCGGTTTGGCGCTTCACCGGTGACGGCTAAAATCAGTGACAGATCATGGGGTGCGATATCCCACAAAGCATCATTTTTGGGATGGAATTTACCAAGGCCAACGCGGTGCGAATGGATGTATTGCAATTCGCCAAGATCGCCTGCTTTGAACATTGAGAGCATTTTTTCAAAGGCAGAATGATAGCGCAGGATGTGCCCCGTCATTGCGGTTTTACCAGCAGCATTTGCAGCATCAACCACGCTCTGCGCGTCTTTGGTATTCAGTGCAATTGGTTTTTCGATCAAAACATGCTTACCGGCATTAAGCGCAAGGATTGCGTTTTGGGCGTGGAGGTGAGGGGGCAAGGCAAAGACTACACCATCGATCTTAGTTTCATTTAAAATCTCATCAAATGATTTTTGCGGAACATTGAAATTTGAAGCTGCCTTATTGGCGTTATCTGAATTTAAATCACTTACGGCTGCCAATGCGCCAAGCTCAGATAGTGTGCGGGCATGATTTGTACCCCAATAGCCACACCCAACAACTGCAATTTTTACTTCATTATTCATTCTAGTTTCCAAATCTTTATCAATGATTTTAAGCACTAAAGCGCTGAAGGCATTTTCGCAAGTTCGCAAGAGTAACTATAATTAGAATATCAAAATTAAGCAGCATGTAGGCATGAAAAAATTGACCAAAAGGCTTCAAGTTTCCATCCCTTAGCGACCTTAAAATTAAAACCTCATGATTTGTGCGAAAAATCACGTAAAATGCTTGACACTTGGACATTGTGCACCTTATATGCCGCCGATCTGTTAAGAACAGTGACGCTTAAATGAAGCGTTGTGTGGCGGGGTAGCTCAGCTGGTTAGAGCAGCGGAATCATAATCCGCGTGTCGGGGGTTCAAGTCCCTCTCCCGCTACCAAAATTCCCTTCAAAATGGGGTCTTGTTGAACGGCTGGTTCCAAAATTCCAAGCAATTCATCGATTTGAACGTCTGTACCATCTTTTGTGGGTGTTATCGTAATCTTATCAATCAAACGATGAATTGCTGCTGCAACTACTCTGTTTTCGTCCGTAACTTGGTCGGCATATGTTTTTGTTAGTTGATCGATTTATTCATAGGCAGCTTTGAGTGTTCGGAACGCATATGCTGCAGCCAATGAGACCATTCCGTTACTAGCTCAGTGCCAGTTTCGGACATAGTTAAGTTTACTCGAAAGTTTTTCTAGCCGTTGCGACGAAGGAGCGAACCGAGACAGACCCTTCATTTTTCCGACACGCCAGTAATATCGAAGCTGTAAGCGGCGGGTCAATTTTTATCGGGCGATAACGAATATCTTCCGAATGCGCGCTACACAGTGAGGCGGGAACAAAACTTACACCCATACCTGCGGCAACGAGATTGAGCGCAGCTCCAACACGCGGAGCTTCTTGAATAATATTGGGAGAGGAATCGCTTTTGTTGAGTGCTGAGATAACACTATCGTAAATCCCTGGTCCGGCAGAACGTCGATATAGAATGAGCGGATGCTCGCCAAGCTGTGAAGCAGAGATAGTATCAAACGCTAATAACGGATGGCCCAAAGGCATTGCCAGCATAATCTCTTCGTCGGCTAATTTATAAGTTTTGATATTGTCGATATGAGATATGTTGGTTCTGATAAATGCAGCATCAAGTTTTTGATCAGCCACATCGCGCACAAGTTCGGCGGAGCCATCTTCTGTAAGATTGAGTTCGATCTCGCTATTTTCTTCGCGAAAGTTTTGGATCGATAATTTTGTCGATGGATGAAAGATAACTGAGCTGGTAAATCCGATTGTAACCGAACCCTGCTCGCCTCTTTCAATGCGTTGGGTTTTAGAAATCGCACGATCTAAATCGTCGAACAGCCTTTTCGTATCTGAGTAAAAAGACTTACCAGCTTCCGTAAGTTCTACACCTCGTGGCAACCTTCTAAACAGCTGCACACCAAGCTCATGCTCAAGCGCTTTTATCTGTAAGCTCAGCGGCGGTTGTTGCATGTCGAGTTTTTCTGCTGCTCGAGTGATATGCCCTTCTTCAGCGACGGTTTTGAAATATCTTAGATGACGAAGTTCCATAAAGCATATCCAAAATATATGAATTTTACGTATTTCATATAATATCTATAATGATAAGTTTTGTCTATGTTCTGTGTAATCATCCTATCAAAAGGAGCTGAATATGCAGACCAATACAACAACACATGAAGAGTGTCTTGAACTTGCCAAGGCCGAGCTGAACGTGGCGCGAAAAATCTTGGCAAAGGAAATTAGTTCGTATCCGATGCCGATCGCTGTTTGTGACTGTCAGTTCAACTACCTTTTAGGACAACGCCAGAAAATCGCATCAGCACTCGCAGTTCTTGATGCAGAAACAACCGAACTTATTCAAAAAGGTCATTAGGACATAATGAAAATAGCAATTCTAGACGACTGGTTTGATACGCTTAAAAAGCTCCCTTCATTTGAAAAATTAAGCGATCATCACGTGACTGTTTTTAATGATCCTGTCGAAGATATCGATGTCTTGGCCGAACGCCTCTCAGACATTGATGCGCTTGTTCTTTTTCGTGAACGTACGCAAATTACAGCGCAATTATTAGACAAGTTGCCGAATTTAAAATTAATTAGCCAGCGCAGTGTTTATCCTCATGTTGATGTGGATGCATGCACAAAAAACAACGTACTTTTATGTTCAAATATGCATGCGGGGACACCTTCATTTGCAACAGTTGAACATGTTTGGGCGCTCATCCTTGCAAGCTATCGGCAGATACCTCAACAAGTTGCATCTCTTAAAAACGGGAATTGGCAAATGGGTGTGGGGCGAACTCTTCAAGGCCGAACGCTCGGGCTTTATGGCTATGGGCGGATTGCCAAAGGGGTTGAACATATTGCGCAAGCCTTTGGCATGAAAGTGATTTGGTGGGGATCACAAAGCGGTCAGCAACGCCTAAAAGATGATGGGAAAAATATCGCTTCATCGCGGGAAGATTTCTTTGCAAGATCAGACATAGTTTCCGTTCATGTGCGCATGAAGCCTGAGACCAAAGGCATCATAACAGCGGAAGATTTTTCAAACATGCGCGATGATGCGGTGTTTATAAATACCTCGCGTGCGGGGTTAATCGAACCTAACGCGCTGCTTGAAGCACTTAATAAAGGCCATCCCGGGTCAGCTGCAATTGATGTGTTCGATAAGGAACCCATCACATGGAAAGATGATCCGTTGACCTCACATCCAAATGTGATCGCTACTCCGCATATTGGTTTTGTAACCGAGGATGAATATGAGCTGCAGTTCAGCGATATTTATGATCAGATTGTTGCTTATGCCAACGGTGCTCCAATTAATATGATCAATCCTGAGGTATATAAAAATGACTAAAAACCCAAACTTCATCGCGGACATCATTGTTGTGGGCTCCGGAAATTCTGCTCTTTGTGCTGCGATTGCGGCAATAGAAAAAGGAGCGAATGTTTTAATCATCGAAAAGGCGAATGAAGAGCTTGCGGGTGGAAATTCGAAATATACCGCGGGTGCAATGCGCTTTGTCTATAATTCAAATGAAGACCTTATGCCGTTATTAAAGTCGCCAGACGATACGCGCTTATCAAAAACTGATTTTGGCTCATATACCGCAGACAAATTTCGCAGCGACCTGCTTGGTTTTAATGATGGTCGTGCATTATCTGTTGAGCAAAATATCTTAATTGATCACTCAAATGAAACCATGCTTTGGCTTGCTGAAAATGGCATTAAATTTGAACCCATTTATGAGCGTCAATCATTTGAAAAAGATGGTCGCTTTGTCTTTTGGGGCGGGTTAACACTTGCAGCTGATGGCGAAGGTGTTGGTCTTGTCGATGCTGAACTTGAAGTGTTTAAAAACAAAGGTGGCCGTATTCGATATAACTGCTCGGGTGTAGAACTCATCACAAAAAACAACACTGTCATTGGCATCAGAGTGGAAGATGAAAATGGTGTCCAAGATGAGTTATTTGCCGGTGCAATTATTCTCGGTTCAGGCGGTTTTGAAGCAAGTTCAGAACTTCGCAAAAAATATATAGGTTCAGACTGGGATAAAGCGAAGGTTCGTGGCACCCCGCATAACACCGGTCAAGGGCTCAAAATGGCGCTTGAACTGGGTGCATCCGAATATGGGTTCTATGAAGGCTGTCATGCAACCCCGATGGATTTGCATATGAAAAACTATGGAAATCTGGACATCCCGCATTTTGAACGAAAAAACTACCGGAAGATCTGTTATTTCCTCGGCATTATGCTGAATGCTAATGGTGAGCGTTTTGTCGATGAAGGGATAGATTTTCGCAATTATACCTATGCCCAATTTGGCCGAGCAATCATTGAACAACCGGGGCATTTTGCCTGGCAAATTTTCGACGCAAAAGTCGATGACTTGTTATACGGAGAGTATACGTTTCATGACGCGCATTTCGTGAAAGCCGATACGCTTGATGAACTGATCGATAAACTTGATGGTATCGAAGATAAAAACGCTGCGCGCACTACAATTGATAAGTTTAATAACGCGGTTGATAAAAACACGTCTTTTGATCCCACGATAAAAGACGGCAAAGGCACACTTGGTCTTGAACTAGCAAAATCAAATTGGGCGCAGACTTTTGATAAGCCACCTTATAAAGCCTATCCAGTGACCTGTGGGATTACGTTCACCTATGGCGGCTTGAAGGTGAACGAAAATGGCAATGTGCTAACCGAAAAAGGTGAAGTTATCGATGGCTTATTTGCGTGCGGTGAGTTGGTTGGCGGTGTGTTTTACAACGGTTATCCAGGTGGATCAGGCTTAACATCGGGCGCCGTATTTGGTCGTCGTGCTGGCTATGGGGCAGCAAAGTCTATCTAGGTAAAGCATGCCTGATATATCAAAATCGCACACCTAATCACATGCAAACAATGCTATGTATTTGGTGTATAGAAGGAAAGTAAAAATGAGACAGTTAAACTTCTTTAGTCAAATTAGAGCCGCTCAAAACATGACAAATGCATTTGAGCGAAATAGAAAATTTTCTTCAAAAGACCTTGAAACTTTGGGTCTCCCGTCAAAGCTTGCAGATCGTTTCCAGAAGTAAGTAATTCGCTTATTTGGGTTTCGGCAATATGATTGAGATGGTTTTGCCGCTACCATCTTCATCAGCCTTATTGACGAGATAACCACCGTGATTTGAACTGACATCTTTGGCGATAGCTAAACCTAAACCTGATCCAGAATGCGCGCTGTCATCTGTGTAAAATGGTTGGCAATATTGGAAGAATTCTTCATCTGAAATCAGTTCACCATCGTCGCTAATACCGATGGAGATTTCGTCACCGTTTAGGACCAAGGAGATCGAAACTTTTGCTTGGCGAGGCGAGTATTTGACAGCATTATCAATCAAGTTTGCAATTGCTTCTCTGATAAGAACTTTGTCGCCCTTTAGCGAAATACCTTCAGTTACATCGGTAGAGAAGTCTTGTTCTTTTTCGATGGCTTTTGGTGCAATTGAGCGGGCAGTATCAAGCGTTAATTCTGATAAATCAAACGTCTCGCCAGCATCCTTTTCAATTGCATTTGCGCGCGCATTAGTGAGCATTTGACTTACAAGCTCGCTGGTTTGATCACTCACGTTTACCACTTGCTTGAGACTTTGATTTCTGGCTTTTCCGTCTTTTGTCTGAAGTGCAACTTCAGCCTGCACTTTTAACGCTGCAATTGGATTACGTAGCTGGTGAGCTGCATCACCAATAAAACGCTCTCGGTTCGCTTTTGAACGCGCTACACGCGCAAACAGATCGTTCATGGATGCGACAATGCCCTTCAACTCAATCGGCATCTGGCGTTTAATCGGAGTTAAATCGAGCGGTGTTCGGCTATCAATTGCTTGCTGTAATCGTCTTAATGGTTGAAGACCTTGGGTAACCGCGAACCAAACAATCACCCCGGCGGCAATGACCAGCGCTGCCAGACGGATAAGAGAACGGCCAAATAAGCTTAAAGTCAGATCAGCGCGTTGCGTTGTTTCTTGCCACGTGGTGATTGTTGTCCAGCCATTTAGATCTCGCCCAGATAATAGCTGACGCATTGTCGTTACACGAACCGTATTTCCTTGATAAATTCCATCATAAAAAATAGGAACCCCATCTTCTAATTTGATATCCTCGGGTAATCTGGGGTATCCGCTATAGCCGGTCACAAAGGCACCATTTGGACCCAACACGTGGTAGAAAAATTCATCACCCAAATTTTCGGTCAGCACTTTAAGCGTTTGCTCTGCAAGCAGAGTTCCGTTGGATGCCACAACATTTTCTGAAATCGTCAACATAGCGGCGAGTAGCGTTTTATCATGTAGATCATTTGAAATCTTTTGCGCTGAAACGAACGTTTCTATCGACACAATAACCGCCACCGTAGTGAGTGGAATGATCAACCATAATAATAATCGCCTGCGTATGGATGTCATGATGTTTCCCTAAAGCAATATCCAAGTCCGCGAACGGTTTTGATGCATGAACCATAATCACCAAATTTCTTTCGAAGTCTGTGCACATAAAGTTCAACAGTGCTGTCTTCAACATCTGCCCCAGCGCCATATAAATGCGTGATGATCTGTTGTTTGGAAATCACATGCCCACGCCGATTAAGTAAAATCTCTGCAAGCGCAAACTCGCGGCGGGGCAAATCTAATTGTTCTCCATGTAGGCGTATTTCGCGCGCAGTCACATCGAATTCAATATCGCCAAAAGTTAAAACCTTGGCGATATCTTTTTCTGATCGTCTAAGCAGTGCACGTGCTCTTGCTTTGAGTTCTGCGAGATCAAATGGCTTGGTCATATAATCATCAGCACCTAAGTCCAAGCCACCAATTTTGTCGTCTATTGTGTCTTTCGCTGTGAGCATAAGAATAGGGGTTTGAATATCGCGACGCCTTAATGAACGTAAAACATCAAGGCCCGACTTACCCGGTAGATTGATATCTAATATGATCAGATCAACCGTTTCTTGGTTGAGAAACTGATTTGCTGATTCCCCATCATGCAGCTCGTCCACCCCATGGCCATCGTCGCGAAAAGCACGCGCAATCCCGTCCGCCAAGGGCCTGTTATCCTCTACAACTGCTATTCTCATCGTTCGTCCATTGCTATTTAAAAAAACTTTCACTTTGAAAGCTGTATGAAAGGTTCGCCATTTACTCCTATGTTTGTCAACATAGTATTTGGGAGAAATACACGTTGCCTGCGGACCATCGCTTTTTAGCGTAGCCGTAGAGATTAATTCTTGGGAGGAATATATGAAAACTCTAACTAAACTTGCTTTGACTGCATCTGCAGCAGCAATGGCTTTGTCTATGGCAACATCAGCAAACGCGATGGATATGTCAGGCAAAACAATTGAATGGACTATTCCATTTTCAGAAACTGGTGGTTCGGCTAAATGGGCAAACTTCTTTGCTCCACTTTTATCTGAAGCATTGCCAGGCGCACCAACTGTTGTTGTTAAATTCATGCCAGGCGCTGGTTCAACCAAAGGTGCTAACTGGTTCCAGCAGCAAAAAGATGGTGATGGATCGGTTATGTTCGGCTCATCCGGATCAACACAATTCCCTTATCTTTTGGGTGATCCGCGTGTGAAATATGAGTACAAAGACTGGAACCCTGTTATGGCAACAGGAACTGGTGGAGTTGCATATCTAAATGCTGAAGCTGGCGCAAAATTTGATGGTTCAGCTAATGGTCTTAAAGACATGAATTTCATCTACGGTTCACAAGGTGCAACGCGTCTTGATCTTGTTCCACTTTTAGCTTGGCAAATGCTTGGCATGAATGTTGAGCCAGTATTTGGCATTAAAGGTCGCGGTGATGGTCGTCTCATGTTTGAGCGTGGTGAAGCCAATATCGATTACCAAACAACATCAGGATATCTTGGTGGTTCAGCACCATTAGTGGAAGCAGGCACTGCCGTTCCAATGATGTCTTGGGGTTCATTAGATAGTGATGGCAATATTGTTCGCGATCCAACATTCCCTGACATGCCAACATTTAAAGAAGTATGTGAGGCAACAGATGGATGTGAAACGTCTGGTGAAGCATGGGATGCATGGAAAGCGTTCTTTGTAGCTGGTTTCCCATCTCAGAAAATCGCGTTCCTGCCAGCAGGTACAGATCAAGCGGTTATCGATGCATTTGTAGCGGCATTTACTGCGGTGAAAGCACGCCCGGACTTTGCTGAAATTTCAGCAAAACGCGTTGGTAAATATCCAATGTATGTGGGCGATGAGGCTGCAAAAGCTTTGGGTGTTGCAACAACAGTGCCCGATTCAGCAAAAGCCTTTGTCACTAACTGGCTCAAAGAAGCCTACGGTGTTGAGCTGAACTAACAGCTTAAATTTTGGCTCTGTCGCTGATCGCGGCAGGGCCTTTAATATCATAAATTTGTAATCAATTGGAGGCCGTAATGGACGTCTTTACTCAGGCGTTACCAGCCCTTGGCGACGCATTTGCGCTCATACTTCAACCCATCGTACTGGGATATCTCATCCTTGGTGTGGTGATGGGTTTATGTATTGGCGTGTTCCCCGGTTTAGGCGGGATCGCTGGATTATCTCTTCTACTACCATTTATGTTCGGCATGGATCCAATCCTTGGTCTTGCATTGATGATCGGCATGGTCGCCGTTGTGCCCACATCCGATACATTTGCATCGGTATTAATGGGTATCCCTGGTTCTTCGGCCTCACAAGCAACAGTGCTTGATGGATTTCCAATGGCCAAAAAGGGGGAGGCTGCGCGTGCGCTATCAGCCGCTTTTGCATCATCCTTGTTTGGTGGGTTGATCGGGGCATCTTTTCTAACCGTCTTCATCTTAGTTGCGCGGCCAATCGTTTTGTCTTTCGGCCTTCCAGAAATGTTGATGATCACCATTTTGGGCCTTTCGATGGTGGCTATTCTTGCCGGTCGCGTTGCGATTAAAGGCATGGCGGCTGCAGGTCTTGGCCTTGTTGTGGGTACGATTGGAGAAGCAGATGCAGGTGGTAGCTTGCGCATGGCAAGTTATGACATTCCCTATCTCACCGATGGTTTAAAACTTGTCATCGTCGGCCTAGGGATCTTTGCTATTCCAGAAATCGTTTCATTACTGCGGCAAGATAGGGCGATCTCGAAATCAGCAACATTGGGCGCGGGTTGGTTTGAGGGAGTAAAAGATTGGTGGGCAAATATTTGGCTATCAATTCGCTGTTCTATCATCGGTGTTGTTGTCGGAATTATCCCAGGTTTGGGCGGATCGGTGGTCGATTGGATAGCCTATGGGCATGCGGTTCAAACCACGAAAGATAAATCAAATTTCGGGAGCGGCGAGGTTCGCGGAGTTATTGGGCCAGAAAGTTCAAACAATGCCAAAGAGGGCGGTGGTTTAGTGCCAACTTTGCTATTTGGTATTCCCGGTTCAGGCTCCATGGCAATCTTTATCGGAGCGGTAGCGCTATTGGGTTCAGGTTCAATTGAAGTTGGCCCTTCAATGCTAAAAGACAATCTAAACTTCACCTATTCAATTGTCTGGCTGCTCGCGCTTGCCAACGTTGTGGGAACAGTTTTATGCATCGCCTCATCAGGGATGATCGCAAAACTAACAACGATTAGATTTACTCTACTTGCACCATTCCTATTCATGCTGATCTCATTTGCCGCGTTCCAATCAGGTCAAAATTTTGCGGATCTTGTTGCACTATTTGCTATTGGTTTGTTGGGTATTTTCCTTCGCCGGTTTGATTGGTCGCGACCAGCATTTCTAATTGGATTTGTGTTATCTAATCCAGTTGAGAAATTCACCAATCAGGCTTTCCAAATTGCACGTTTTCGTTTTCGCGAAAGTATGGAAGCTGGCCTTGATTATATCTTTAGCCCGATTGTTTTGGTGCTTTTGGTCATCACGGTTATTTCCATTGCAATTGGTATCCGTCAGGCAAAATCTATTCTAGCCGAAGGCGATGTGAAATCAGGTTCTAAGCGCGCGCCATTTATCTTCCTTAACATAATCACGGGCTATTTCATCGTTACCTATTGGAATGCTTCGCAGATCAGCGACAGATTGATGGGGGATAAAATTATCCCGATGGTGGTTTCGATCGTCGCAATTATCTGTTGCTTGGTTTTGATCGTTAGAATGATCCGGCAGCCAGAAACAGATATGATTTTCGCTGACCGTGAGGCTGATGGAGAAGATGCGGAAGCTGCGCATGGTTTGTGGCCAACTTTGGCATGGTTTGCGGGATTGTTGGTGTTAAGCGGCTTATTGGGTTTCATTATAGCCTTGGGTATTTTCCTCTTAAGCTTCTTTAAAATTCGCGCTGGTGAAACTTGGGGTAAATCGGCGCTTCTGACGGCGATTGGCATTACATTTATGTGCTTTATGGCATGGACGTTAAATCGTGATTTTCCTCCTGGTTTGTTGCAAGATTTTGTTGACCTGCCATGGCCACTTGGAGGTGCCTAGTCATGAAGCAGCGAGAAATTCCTTGTGTTTTAATGCGTGGCGGAACCTCAAAGGGGCCGTATTTTAATCGCAAAGATTTACCTGAAGATCTGGACCAGCTTTCAGAGGTTTTAATCGCAGCTGTTGGTGCGGGACACTCGCTGAACATTGATGGTATAGGCGGCGGTAACGCAGTGACAACAAAGGTTGCAATGTTATCTCCTTCTAAGGACGAATGGGCGGATATTGATTATTTTTTCGCTCAAGTTTCGGTGGATGAAAAACGAGTTGATTATTCCCCAACATGCGGAAACATATTAGCAGGTGTTGGGCCAGCAGCTATTGAAATGGGGTTGATGCCAATTCAGGGTGAAACAACTGCCGTTAAAATCCTTAGCACCAATACAGGTGCACGCGTAGAAGCGATTATCGAAACTCCATCTAGCAATGAAGACGCACATGTGAACTACCAGGGCGAAGCGAGCGTGAATGGTGTTCCGGGTACCGCAGCACCCATTGTTTTGAATTTCAAGGATGTTGTTGGATCAAAAACTGGCAAATTGTTTCCTACCGGCAATGCGATGGATGTGATTGATGGTATTGAATTAACTTGTATTGATGTTGCAATGCCGATGGTAATCGGTCGCGCTTCAGATTTTGGCATAACCGGTTACGAGACGCGTGAAGAATTGGACGAAAACAAAAAGCTTTTTGAGCTGATTGAATCGCTTCGCATTAAAGCTGGGGAGCTCATGGGGCTGGGCGATGTGAGCAAATCGGTTGTCCCTAAATTTGGTCTTTTGGCCCCACCAAAAGACGGCGGTGCAATTGCCGCCCGCTACTTTATGCCATGGACAGCGCATCCCGCATTTGCAGTTACTGGTTCTATTTGCACCGGTTCGTGCCTACTTGCATCCAATACCGTTGCTGAAGGTTTGGCTGTTATTCCAGATGCAAACCCTGCAAAGATAAAAATCGAGCATCCAACAGGATCAATTGATGTGGTTTTTGATTATGATATCGACAAACATGGGTTTGATTTGCATTCGGCAGGTCTGTTGCGCACATCTCGCAAATTATTCGATGGTAAGGTCTGTGTCCCAGCTTATATTTAAAACTCAATTAGGTTTTTTTACTCACAAGGATTGAGATGAACAAACCAATTAGGACACATTTTAAAGTGTCCCCAATGGGCCAATCTTTACCGTAAATTGATCCGCAAATGATGTCTGTTCGATTGCATGAACAAGTGCTTGAAGTTGTTTACGTGTGGTGTTGAGTTCGGTGGCGTATTCTGTTCCGAAGTGGTTATTGGTCACAATTGATAATGCACAATTTGATTTGGTAATCGTATTGAATTGATGGAGTGATGTTAGTAGACAGAGCAGCTCATAACTTAATCTTGTTGATTAAAATATTGTCATTCAACATGAATATTATATCGATGGTGACCTAGTATAACCCATTGAGTTCTTTAAAAGATGCTTTGTGTAATCAGCTTTTGGCTGCATTTTCCGCATATCTTCGACAGACATAATCTCGATGATTTTTCCACTTTGCATAACAGCAATTTGCGAGCACATATGACTAACTACGGCAAGGTCGTGAGAAACCATAATATATGTTAGCTTGTATTCGCTTCTCAGATCAGCAAATAGGTTTAGGATTTCTGCTTGCACTGAAACATCAAGCGCTGAGGTTGGTTCATCTAATAAAAGAATTTTCGGTTCTGCACATAATGCTCGTGCAATGGCAACTCTTTGGCGCTGCCCACCTGAAAGTTGATGCGGAAATCTAAAACGGAATGTTCCTCCAAGCCCAACATCATCGAGCAATTTTATGATTTTATTATCAATATCCTTCATGCCATGAAGATGAAGTGTCTCACTTAAAACCTGGTCGACGGTATGCCGGGGGTGAAGAGATGCATAAGGATCCTGAAATACCATCTGCACTTTGTTATAAAAATCATTCGATCGTTTCTTGCCAAGGGCAAACCCATCGATCTCTATGCGCCCTGACCAATTGGGCGCAAGGCCAGTGATGGCTCTTAAAATAGTTGATTTGCCAGAACCACTTTCACCAACCAGACCAAATGATTGCCCTGATTGTACATTTAATGAAGCGTCCACAACAGCATTTACACGCTTAATACCGGTATCAAACCAGACGTTCAAATTTTCAGTCTTAAGATTACTCATGATGTACCTACCACACTATCGGCATCTCGCCACGCGGGGTCGCGTTTTAGAACTTCAAGTCGTTTGCTTGGTTGGTCTAAACGAGGAAGTGAATTTAGTAGTCCTTTTGTGTATGGATGTTTTGCATTGTGCAATTCCTTGGCCAGACATGTCTCAACAACACGTCCTGCATACATGATCAGTACACGATCACAGAAGGAGGAAACCAAATTCAAATCATGACTAATAAAGATAAGCCCCATTCCTCTTGCAGTTACGAGTTTGTCCATTATTGTTAAGACTTCTGATTGCACAGAGACATCAAGAGCTGATGTGGGCTCGTCCGCAATGAGAATTTCTGGGTTTGGGATGAGCATCATTGCGATCATAATACGCTGACCCATGCCGCCTGACATTTCGTGCGGATAGGCATTGAAAACACGTTCAGGATCTCTAATCGCAACGGCTTCAAGCATCTCAAGAGATTTCCGCTTGGCATCAGCTTTAGTCGTCTTGGCATGCAAACTGTAGGCTTCCATGATTTGTGCGCCGACAGTCATGACAGGATTGAGAGAAAATTTAGGGTCTTGCATAACCATTGAAATCTTCTGACCTCTAACGGACCGCATATCACGTTCTGATAGCTTCATCAGATCTTGACCATGTAGACTAATATGATCTGCCTCAACAATGCCTGGCTTTCTAATGAGCTGCAAAATGGCTCTTCCTGTCATGGATTTACCCGAGCCGGATTCTCCAACGATGCCTAGTCGTTCCCTTCCAAGGGAAAATGAAACGCCACGGACAGCTTCAAATGTGGTCGTTCGTGTTGGAAATTTAACCCAAAGGTTAGAGATATCTAGCAAGTTTTCACTTTTCTTATTCATCACCTGCATCCTTTGGATCGAGAACGTCACGCAGTCCATCACCTAAGAGATTAAACCCCAAACTGACTGTGAAAATAGCTAGGCCCGGCAAGGTTGCAACCCACCAGAAATCAAGAATAAATCGTCTGCCTTCAGAGACCATCGCACCCCATTCTGGAGAAGGTGGCTGTGCGCCTAAACCGAGGAAGCCAAGACCAGCAGCAGCAAGAATTATACCGGCCATATCAAGTGTAACGCGCACGATAAGAGAGGAAATGCAGAGCGGCCAAATGTGTTTTGTTATAATGCGGAGTGGGCCAGCGCCTTGTAACTTTACCGCATTGATATAGTCAGCACTGCGTATAGTAAGCGTTTCTGCTCTAGCCATTCGTGCATAGGGTGGCCATGCTGTGAGAGAAATAGCGATGACCGCATTTTCAATACCTGCACCCAGTGCTGCAACGAATGCAAGCGCTAGAACCAGACGCGGGAATGCGAGAAAGATATCAGTGATCCGCATTAAAACAGCATCTGTCCATCCCCCCATATATCCAGCAACAGTTCCAACAAACAGACCAACGATTGGCGCAATCAAAGCAACAAGCGCTACGATATATAAAGTAATACGTGAGCCATAAATTAAGCGGCTTAGGATATCTCTCCCCAGAGAATCGGTGCCCAAAATATGTCCCTCACTACCCAGCGGCAATAGTCTGTTTGCTAGGTCTTGAGCAAAAGGATCATGAGGAGCAAGCCATGGCGCAAGGATTGATGCGAGGACCAATGACAATAAAATTCCCAAGCCGATCATCGCAAGTTTATTGGCTTTAAGTGTTAACCAGCCTTGGTAAATTGCCGCAAAACGCGCATGACGTCTAGAGGTTGGTGTTTGCGTAAGCAACCATTGACGTAATGTTTCCCTCTCGTTGGGCATAGTGTTTGGCGTACTCATTTTGCCCTCGGATCAAAGATTTTGTAAAGAAGGTCGGAAAGAATGTTGAGGCATACGAATATGAGCCCAACAACAATAGTCCCAGCTAAGACGGCATTCATATCAGCAGATAAGAGCGCAGTGGTGATATAAGAGCCTATGCCGGGCCAAGAAAAAATAATTTCTGTGAGCACTGAACCTTCTAACAGGTTGGCGTAGCTGAGCGCGATAACGGTGATAAGTGGAACTTTTATATTTGCAAATGCATGCCGCCAAACAACAGCCCATTCGGACATGCCTTTAACCCGTGCTGTTGTAATGTATTCAGCACTTAGTTGTTCGAGCATAAAAGAGCGTGTCATACGAGAGATATAAGCAAGGCTATAATATCCAAGCAATGATGCGGGTAAAATAATATGACTTACAGCATCCCAAAAGATGTCCCATTGGTTATCTAAAATACTATCAATGAGAATAAGCCCAGTTACAGTTGGGACGATATCGACATAGAAAATTCCTAGTCTTCCTGGTCCACCGACCCAGCCTAAAATACCATAAAAAACCAAAAGACCCATAAGGCCAAGCCAGAAGATTGGCATTGAATAACCAACAAGTGCCACAACGCGTGCAATTTGGTCTATCCAGCTACCACGTTTAACAGCTGCAACAACACCTAATGGAACGCCAAGAAATACACCAATCATGGTTCCGATTGTTGCCAATTCAAAGGTTGCTGGGAACACTCGTATAATATCGTCGACAACTGGACGACTGGTTAAACGCGAGAATCCAAAGTCGCCATGCAACACGTCCCATACATAGGATGTGAACTGAACGAGTATCGGTTTGTCGAGGCCCATTTCGATATACATCGCATCATAAGCTTCTTTGGATGCGCGTTCACCTAAAACAGAAATGATTGGATCAATAGGCATGACGCGACCAATAACGAATGTAATGAAAAGCAGGCCGAGCATAGTTATAGCTATTGAACCCAGGGTTTTAAAAACTTTAAGAACAATAGATGTAAAGGGCAGCGTAAGCCGCCCTTTCTCTGTGTTTTCGATAGATGACATGGAAGCCAAATCCTATTTGGTTACTTTCCAATATGCTGCAGCAGTAACAGCGCCACCGATATCGAAGTCTTTTACGTTCGTTGAGCGAGCTGTTTGTTCAATTTTTTGGAACATAACAGTGAACGGTGATACTAGTTGGTGCTCACGTTGTAGATCTATATACATCTGTGCGCGTTTTTCACGATCCGGCTCGATAACTGCAGCTTCGACTTGTTGGTTCATCGCACCCGGATCCCAAGCATTACGATAAGCCAGCAAGCCAGTCGCTTTGATCTCATCAGAGTTGTCTGGGTTATAGGCAAATGTACCGGCATTTGTTTGTGGATCTGGATAGTCAGGTCCCCATGCGCCCATGTACATATCAAGTTCTCTCGCACGGTAACGTGTTAGAATCTGTTTGGCTGTACCAACAGTAATATTAAGCTTGATGCCAACTTGAGCGAATGTGTTTTGTAAAGATTGCGAAATCTCAATACGCTCTTGTGCTTCGCGTACTCCAACTTCGATTTCAAATTCACCAACACCAGCTTCTTCTAGAAGAGATTTTGCTTTTGCGATATCAAGTTTAAATGGCTTTTCTTCAAGCGCTCCGAGATATGTTTGTGGCAAGAAAGCCTGGTGAATAGCATATTGACCCTTTAGGAAGCTATTTTTCATGCCTTCATAATCAACCAAATAACGCATAGCGAGACGTACTTTTGGTTTTGAAAGGATTGGATGTTTTTGATTGTAAGCTGAGTACATCAGGCGACCACGTAGATCACTGTCGATTGTGATGTTATCAACTTTCGACACACCAGCAATATCTTCTGGATTGAGATTGCGAGCGATATCAATGTCACCTTTTTCAAGAAGTAGGCGCTGTGTAGCGCTTTCTTGAACGTGCCGTACAATAACACGCTTCATTTCAGGGGCACCAAGATAGAAAGTTTCATTAGCCGTCAGTGTAACAGACTCGTTTGGCTTCCAATTTGTAACTGAGTATGCACCAGCACCAGCAGAATTGGTTTTTAGCCAAAGGTTGCCCATGTCTCCATCAGCTTCATTCGCCATTACAGTTTTCATGTCGACGATTGCACCAATTGTTGCTGTTAAGCAATTTAATACGAACGAAGTTGCATATTTTCTGTCGGTTGTGATGCTTAACGTGTTGCCATCAGCTTTAATTGTTTCCGCAACGTTTTCTGGTGTGAAACCAAACTGAGTTAAGATAAATGAAGGTGTCTTGTTCAAAATCACGGCGCGACGTAGAGAAAATTCTGCATCAGCTGCAGTTACTGGGTTTCCAGATTGAAATTTTACACCCTCACGCATTGTAAATGTGATCGTCTTACCATCTTCAGATACTGTCCAGCTTTCAGCTAGGTCTGGTTTATAACCAGCCTTCAGATCTAACGGGTCTAAGTTGACCAATTTTGCATAAACATTGCGGATCACATCTGCACCAGCAAACTCAAAAGACTCCGCCGGGTCAAAAGTCGTAATATCATCGATGCGGTTTGCAATGACGAGCATATTTGCCGGTGTTTCTGCCATAGCGGCAGGCATGCCCGTTAAGGCAATTGTTAGGCCCAGAGTTGTTCCGGCCATTAATTTGGAGAATTTATTCATATGTTTGTTCCCTTACATCTTTGTCGTTTTACTAATATTATTATTATTATTATTCGTTCCATGCTTTTTTAAGCACTCTTAGCCAATTCTCATGGCAGAGTTTGATAAGGAGAGCCTCATCAAAGCCATAAGAGCGCATTGCTTCCAGCAATCTTGGTAAATCGGAAATGCTGGAAATTTTGTCTGGCACCATGGCGCCATCATAGTCAGACCCAAAGCCTACGCGGTCTTCACCCAATTTCTCGATTAAGTAATCAAAGTGACGAACAACGAGGTCCAAGTCAACGTTTGTATTTTTTTGACCATCGGGCCTTAAGAAAGAAACCGAAAAGTTTACGCCAACCATTCCATCACTTTCAGCAACAGCCGCTAATTGCTTGTCGGTCAGATTTCTAGAGCTTTTACATATTTGGTGTGGATTTGAATGTGTAGCAACCAGCGGAGCGTCGCTGTGTTTTGCCACGTCCCAAAAGCCAGCTTCATTGAGATGTGAAAGATCGATTAAAATCCCCAATTCATCACAGCGTTTGACAAGGCGAACACCAAACTCAGTCAGGCCCGTGCCGATATCGCCGTCGCTTGGAAAACGGAAAGGTACACCATGACCAAAAATAGTTGATCTGCTCCATACAGGACCAAGTGAACGCAACCCAGCACGATAGTAAAGGTCAAGCGCATGAAGATTTTCGTCAATCGCTTCAGCGCCTTCCATATGCATAATTGCAGCGATGGTTCCATTAGCCATAGATTGGCGCAGTTCATCTGTTGTGACGCAAATTTTAAGCGCACCAACTTTCTCTAAATGATTAAGTATTGCAACTTGTTCCTGCGCGATAGGAGTTGCTTGTGTATAGGCTATTGGTTCGGGTAACGGTATGTCAAAGCTTGGTTGGCGCATCGCTTTAAGGCGATCATCTGTGGTGTCGGGGGAGGGGATGTATATTGCGAAAAAGCCGCCACCAAATCCACCAATCTTTGCACGTTTGGCATCGATGGCGCCGTCATGCCCAGTTAAAAAACTGTTTGCCGCACTTGGCCCGCCAGATTTCATCAGCATTGATAAAACATCATTGTGTCCATCAAAAACTAACGGCAAACCGGTATCAGATTTCAGCTCGGCATTACTTCTTAGCATTAAGCGTTTAACTCCCAAAAAATGTGAAAGTAGAATAATGGTAGCATTAAATTTCACAATTTCTATCAAATAAGTTATGAGTTTATCTCATAGATCAATGCGTAAAACATGGTTGGGGTTCTTTATGAGAGAAAGTTGGCACAGTCTTCGGGAATATCAAACGCTCCGGTCAGTGTTAGAAAGTGGAACGACAATTTCAGCTGCCCGCAGGTTAGGGTTGTCCCAATCTGCCATAAGCCGATCTCTAAGCAGTCTAGAAGCGCGCCTTGGTCATGCGTTGTTTAGCAGAGAGAGCGGGCGACTTGTGCCAACTGTTGAGGCTGTGAAATTAAATGCCAAATTAGATCATTTATTTCAAGCACTTGAAGAAATAAATCAAACGAGTTTATCTTCTAAAGAGACCTTACGTATTATCGCTCCCCCCACATATGCGCATTCGTTGCTTGTTTCTCATATTGCTAATTTTTTGACGATTAATCAAAATTTCTTTGTTAGTTTGGAGGTAGGAACAACTGAAGATGTGGTGAAAGGTGTTTTAGAAAATCAATTTGATTTGGGCTTTACAGGTGTGGAACAAAACCGTTCCGGTTTGAAATTAACCCCATTTCGCCGATCAAGTGCTGTATGTGTTATGCCTTTAAATCATGACTTAGCAAAACTGGACGTCGTCACACCTGCTGATTTAGACAATCAACGATTGATTGCTCTTACGTCTCGTCATCAACGCCGTAGCCAGTTGGAAAAGCTAATTCTTGATGCTGGTGGACGGGCAGAAATTATTGCAGAAGTTGGGACGACGGTATCTGCTATTGAGCTTGCTCGACATGATCTTGGTGTTGCTGTTGTCAATCCATTTCCAGTCCTTGATGCTAAAAATGAAAATTTGGTGGTGAAAACATTTGTCTCCCCGATCAGCTATCAAAGTTACTTTGCTGCAAATGATAAACAACCAAGTTCAAGAGTAGCTCGTGCCTTTATGGGACACATCAGAACCTTCTCCCGTAACAGTCAATTCTCAACTAAGGTTTAGATTTGTCTCTGGTTAGGCCAAAACCTGTGTTACTGACTTTATCTATTTAGCGTATCTGCTATTTATTTCATGTTGCGCTTATTGGTTTAATAGTTATCCGTTCTATTTCGATGTCTCGAACTTAGCGTAGTGCTGAGATAAACAGATCACTCATCAACCCAAAAATTTGACAAATTGTCAGTTAGCAATTCTCTTGAAAAACAGCTATTCAACTGAGTGCTACCAGCAGCAGTGATGTGCCAGAAGCGGAAGTTTATTCAGGCTTAAATTTATTGCGCACTTGATATTGCTATATCAGCGCAGCGTGCGCCCAGCATCATAGCTGGGGCATTGGTGTTGCCGGCATTGATTTCGGGAACAGCGGACATGTCACACACTCTCAAGCCTTCAACACCGCGCACTTGCATGCTGCTATCTAAGACTGCCATTTCATCCCCGTCAGCTCCCATTTTGCAAGTACCCGCTGGGTGGTAATTTGTTTTTACAAAGCGCTTGCAGTGATTACGTAATGTTTCATCATCATCCTGTTCTGGTATGACTATTTTTCGAAGATGATCAGCGAGAGGTTTTGCAGTAAAGGCTCTTCGAAAATATCGTTGTGCTTTGATCATCTCCGACATGTCAGCTTCATCTTTTAGTAAGTTGGGTGAAACTTTTGGCATTTGAAATGGATCGGATGAGCGCAATCTTACCTCTCCACGTGACTTTGGTTTTACCACCACTGTTGTGATGGTTATGCCATAATCATCTTCTACTTCATCAAGCGTATCACGATCTAAATACACAATGGGAACGCAGAATGCTTGAATAGTTGGGACATCATTTTGATCAGTTGGATTAATAAATGCCCCAGCTTCAACACCCGCGGACGTTACTGGACCACTGCCAAACAGTTTAAATTGAATGCCATTTCGCAGCATGCGCCAACCGTCCCCTTGTTTGAAGTATCCGTAAGGGCCGTTTGCCAAAGCCGTCATTGGAACTTCAGGGTGATCGATTAAGTTCTGACCAACACCCTTGGTTGGTGCAATAACGGATATCCCGTGTTCATTGAGGTGTTCTTCAGGACCTATTCCAGACTGCATCAATATTTTTGGAGAGATCAATGCACCAGCAGCCAGGATAATTTCACTCGATGCGTGGGCTGTGTTTTCGCCAGATTTGTCGCGATATTTCACGCTAACTGCTCGGTTGTTATCAAAGAGAATTTGAGAAACTTCGGCTTGTAATTTGATGGTGAGGTTTGGATGGTGTTTGATTGGTTCAATAAAAGCATAGGCGGAAGAGCTTCGACGCCCAGCTCGATTTGTGAATTGATAAAAGCCCACGCCACGTTGTTCTTTGCCGTTAAAATCTGGATTAAATGGTTCTCCGAGTTGTTGGACAGCTTGCACGAACCATCGCGACATCTCATTGATATGGCCAGGATCTGATACTTGAAGCGGGCCTTCAGAGCCATGTAAATCATTGGCGTAGCGATTGTTCCCCTCCATGTCTTTAAAATATGGCAAAACATCATTCCAGCTCCAGCCGATGCCGTCATTATTACCGCGAAGAATATCATCCCATGCATTGTAATCTGATGGGCGCCCTCGCATATAGACTTGCGCGTTAACAGATGAGCCTCCTCCTAAGACATGTCCTTGAGGTATGTCATGACTACGGCCATCTAAATGCGCTTGTGGCTCCGTTTTATGGTAACGCATGAACTTAGAGCCATTAATCATTTTAAAAATGCCGGGGGGCATGTCGAGTAAAGGGTGACGGTTAGAATAGCCTGCTTCTAATAACAGAACTTTGGCACCCGCATTGATAAGTCCAGCAACCGCAGCTGCGCCAGCTGAGCCGCCACCGATGACGATATAGTCAAAGCCAATCGTCATCTTCTCGAATTTCTTCTGTCATCATTTGGCGGTGAAATCGAATCTCGTTCGATTAACTCGCATTCCAATTTTGTTAAAGGATGACGCTTGTTACCGGTGGGGCCATGAAATAATTGTTCGATTACCCATCGACCCATCGCTCGATCAGCTAGGTTCATAGATGTTAGGGGTGGTGAAAGATGGCGCGTAATCTCGTCATCGTCATAACCAATAACTGAGACATCGTCGGGTATTGATAGATTCATTTCTTTAAGTGCTTCATAGCATCCCACGGCCATACGATCATTTTCGCAAAATATTGCCGTGGGCGGATTGGTCAGTGACATTAGTTCTTTTGTGCCTTCATAACCTGAACTTGGTAACCAATTGCCTTGGAAGACCAGTTCCTCATCAAAAGGAAGGTCAGCGGATGCAAGCGCATTGCGATATCCAGTATAGCGTCCGCTTGCGCATTCCATGAAAAGTTCACCGGTAATCAGGCCAATCCGCTTGTGCCCTGCATTGATCAAAGCATTCGTGGCCGTATGACCACCGGCGATTTCACCAGGTACAACAGATGGGTGGGATAAATCATTTGAATAACAATTCAGCAAGAACACAGGAATATCGGTTTTGCTCAAAATTTTTGGTAACTCCACTTTGCGGGTGAAGACGCAGGCGTAAATGATTGCGGAAACCTGTTGATCTATGAAGTATTGTAACGTTTTGGGTTCAAGTACCGGGTCGTTTCTTGTTTCGGCTAGTAATACAACATTTCCGGTAGCTCTTACTGACTCCAAAATACCGTCAAATGCATGCACACCTTCAGGGCTTCCAGCTAATGTATCAATCACAAAAGCGATTGGCCCGTCGATATAATTTGCTTTGTTGCTGTTTGTTTTTGCTGGGCTAGACGGCGCATCATACCCCAACTCTCGAGCGGTTTCTAAAACACGTTGGCGTGTTTTTTCAGAAATTTTTGCGCTGTCGTTATTGTTTAAAACAAACGACACGGTGGGCTGTGAGCAGCCAGCTGCTTTTGCAATGTCGCGCATAGTCACGCGCGATCTTGTCTTCATGTCTTCGCTATCTGGTCCGTTTGTCATTTTACCCTCCTGCCGCTGAATTTATTTCTACGTGAAATCAATTAGTAAAGCAATTAAATAATAATTACTAATAATATTAGTTGACAGTTAATATTATTATCTGATTAGCTAATTGCAGATTTTGAAGTTGTTAAAAACGTTATGAAAGTTGCAAGATGTCAATTCTCCATCAATCAGAAAACTCAATAGCTACCGCTGCTATGTATATTGATGGTCAATGGCAGACAGTGCGTGATCACGATTTGCTTTCAGTTGAAAATCCCGCTGATGAAACGACAATTTCTTATATTGCTAACGGGACAGTTGCCGATGCAGACGCAGCTGTTCATGCAGCAAAAGCAGCATTCCTAAAATGGTCTTTAAAGCCAGCAATCGAACGTGCTTGGTATGTTCAAGCCCTTGCTGATGAAATGCAAAAAGAATTACCGCGTTTGGCGGCGTTAGTTACTGCAGAGCAGGGCAAGCCAATTCGTCAGGCTAAAGATGAAATTGATGCTGCAATTACGTTCTTGCGTTTTGCCGCAGAGCAAGCAAGGCGCATAAGTGGTGACATTGTAACGTCCGATAACTTGGATGAAGAAATCCATATTCGCAAACATCCATATGGAGTTGTTGTGGGGCTAACGGCTTGGAATTATCCTGCGGCTTTAGTGACGCGAAAACTTGGGCCGGCCCTTGTTTCAGGTAATACATTTATCTTGCTTAGTCATGAGAATACACCGTTGTCTGGTTTGGCAATCGCAGAACTTGCACAGCGCGTGGGAATTCCTAACGGAGTGTTCAACGTTTTAACTGGGAAGGGCCCAGTCGTTGGTCAACGTTTAGTGGAGCATCCAGATACGTCACTAATCACCATGACTGGGAGTACGAGAGCTGGGATACAAATCGCGAGATCGGCATCGGCTGGTTTGAAGGTTGTCCGTCTAGAATTAGGTGGTAAAGCTCCGTTTATTGTGATGGACGATGCTGACATTGATGCAGCTGTCGCAGCGGCGGTTGATGCAAGATATACCAATTGTGGTCAGGTTTGCACATGCAATGAACGCATGTACCTTCATGACAAAATAGCTGATCAGTTTCTTGAAAAATTCGTTGCGGCAAGCCAAGCCATGAAAATTGGTGATCCGAATACTGATGTTGATATCGGTCCAAAAGTAAGTGGATTGGAAGTTGAAAAAATTGAGGAAATTGTTCAACGCGGAATTAAAAATGGTGCTGAGATATTACTTCGAGGTGGTGCGCTAAATGATGGTGCATTTGAAAAAGGTCATTGGTTTGCACCAACGATTTTAGAAGTAGCTGATAACGGTTCCCCTCTTATGCAAGAGGAGATTTTTGGGCCAGTTGTTGCCGCAAAACGCGTTGTTGATTTTGAAGAAGCTGTGCACCTTGCCAACGATACATCATTTGGTCTTTCAGCTTATTTATTTACGCAAAAAGCGAAGCGAGTTTCTCAAGCACCTTACATGCTCAAATATGGAGAAATCTATATCAACCGCAGTCTTGGAGAGGCTGTTCAGGGCTTTCATTCCGGATGGGGAATGTCAGGTCTAGGTGGGGAGGACGGGCTATATGGGTTTGATGCCTATATGCGAAAGCAAACTACTTATTTAAATTGGGGTTAAGGCCCCCAAATACTGCACTTTTTGAGTGCTTAACCGTGGAGGAAAACATGAAACGTAGAATTTTACTATTGGCAGCAACTGCCATTAGCTTAGGACTTGGCTCAGCTGCTTTTGCTGACTCACTTCCTGCTCTAGAGAAAAAAGATCGCTATAAAGTTGGCTTTGCCCAAATGGAGTCAAACAATCCGTGGCGTATCGCTGAAACAAAGTCTTTTCACGATACAGCGGAAAGCTGTAATTGGGATCTTATCGCGACCGATGCTGCGGGATCAGCAGCAAAGCAAGTTGCTGATGTAGACAGCATGATTGCCCAAGGTATTGATGTTTTGTTCTTGCCGCCACGCGAAGAAAAACCGCTTATTCCTGCTGTGAAAAAAGCACGAGCTGCTGGAATTCCAACATTTTTGGTAGATCGTTCTGTTGATCCTAGTGCAGCAAAACCTGGTGAAGATTTTGTCGCATTTTTGGGGTCTGACTTCATAGATCAAGGCCGCCGCGTGGCTGAATGGACTGCTGAAAATTTCAAAGGTGAGAAGGGCATTATTGTTCAACTTGAAGGTACCACTGGTTCTTCGCCAGCAAACGATCGAAAAAAAGGGTTTGATGATGCTATCGCTGCAGATTCACGCTTTGAAATCGTCGCATCCCAATCGGGTGATTTCGCCCGTGACTTAGGTCGTCAAGTGATGGAAACATTGTTGCAGGCACATCCGGATGTAAACATAGTTTATGCTCACAATGACGAAATGGCTATTGGTGCTATACAGGCTCTTGAGCTTGCTGGTCGTAAACCAGGTGAAGACATTATGGTTGTTTCAATCGATGGAACTCGTGATGCATTGCAGGCTATCATTGATGGCAAGATGGGTGTCACCGTAGAAAGCTCTCCGTTCTTTGGACCGCTCGCATGTGAAGTCATGAACCGCTATGCAAGTGGGGAAGAGATCGAGCATTGGGTTCAGGTTAAAGATCGTATCTTTACAAAAGCCAATGCTGCAAAACACATAGATGAAGCTTATTAAAGCCTCCCAACAAGGGTGGGTTCGGTGTTAATATCGAGCCCACCTTTAATCTATCTTTGCCAAGGGGGGAGATATGACGCAACTATTATCGATGGGTGGAATTAATAAGGCGTTTGCCGGAATTAGTGCACTCTCAGATGCCTCACTGGAGATTGAGCCGGGAGAGGTGCATGCGCTTATTGGTCAAAACGGTGCCGGAAAATCTACTTTGATTAAGATCTTAACTGGTGTTTATCGACGCGATAGTGGTGACGTGCACTTCAATGGTTTAGACAGTACAATTGGCAATCCGCGCGAAGCGCAAGAAGCGGGTATTGCAACGATTTATCAAGAGCTCAATCTGGTCCCGCTACGATCTGTAACTGAAAATGTTATGATGGGGTATGAACCAAAATTTCTTGGCTTATTTATTGATTGGCAAAGTGCGCATAAGCGCACTGAAGAAATTCTTGCCCGCTTTGGAATTGATATTGATGTAAGAGCCCCACTTGGTAGTTATTCTACCGCAATCCAACAGCTAGTTGCTATTGCAAGAGCCGTGTCACTTAATGCTCGTCTCGTCATTATGGATGAGCCTACTTCATCATTGGATACATCGGAAGTCGAAGTATTGTTTGGCGTTGTTAAAGGCCTCAAAGAAGCAGGTGTTTCCGTACTTTACGTTTCACATTTCTTAGACGAGTTATTTGAAATCTGTGATCGTGTGACCACAATGAGAGACGGTAAAACGGTCGATTGTCGTAATATCGCGGGCACGAGCAAACTCGAATTGATTGCTGGCATGTTAGGACGCGATGTCGGCGAGATCGAGCAAAGTGGTATGACAGAATTTAATGGTGGTGCCAAAGGTTTAGATAAAGGCGAAATACTCATCACCGCCGAAGGAGTGTCTACCGGACCTCGACTTAACGACTTTGATATGACCTTGCATCGGGGGGAAATTATTGGGTTGGGTGGCCTTCTTGGTGCTGGAAGAACTGAAGTAGCACGCGCAATTTTTGGCGTTGATCGGCTTGTTGAAGGTCGTCTTGATGTTAAAGGTGGCGCTGGTAACCTTGATACACCAGCCGCTGCGATTACCTCTGGCGTTGGTTTCTTAACTGAAGATCGCAAAGCAGAAGGGATTATTCCCGATATGTCTGTTCGGGAAAATCTCACATTAGCGCTGTTGCCGAAGTTGAAAAAGTTTGGGCAAATTGACAGAGCGCGTGAGAAAGAACTTGTCGATCATTTTATAAAGGCTCTTGGGATTAAGACTTCCGATATGGAACAACCCATTCGAGAGCTTTCAGGCGGAAACCAGCAGAAAGTTCTTCTTGCTAGATGGCTTGCGATCAACCCGGATGTACTTATCCTTGATGAACCCACTCGCGGTGTTGATGTTGGGGCGAAGCGGGAAATCCAATCTATCATTCGTGAAGCTGTTGAAAATGGTGTTGGCGTTGTTTTGATTAGCTCTGAATTTGAGGAAATCGTTGAAGGCGCCGATCGAATTATTGTGTTGAATGAAGGCAGAATAGTCTCCGAATTAGAAAATCCAGGGATCACTGAGGAAATACTCGTTCGTGCCCTAGCGCAAACCAGCGAGCAAACAGCATGAGTGCCAAAGAAACTGAAATCCAAATTGGTAGTGTTAAAACCCGCGATTGGGGAAAGTTTTTCCGATCAAATGGTGGAGTTCTGGCATTAATTGTAATTGTATTATTTAATATTGCTTTCACACCAAACTTTCTGCAAATGCAGACGCTTTTTGTGAATATCAGCCAAGTTGCGACAATTGCTATTGTTGCGATGGGAATGACACTTGTAATCGCTACAGGTGGAATTGACCTTTCCGTTGGTGCGATAATGGCACTTGCGGGGGCACTTGCCCCACTGATATTCAGTTCTGAATTTGGCCAAGCTTATCCGACATTAGGCATCATTGCCGCTATCGCGTTGCCATTAGTTGCTGCAATATTTTGTGGGCTTTTCAATGGTTTGTTGATTGCAAACCTAAAGGTTCAGCCAATTATCGCGACACTCATATTCTTTATTTCGGGCCGTGGGATTGCGCAGGTTTTAACAAATGGCAATCTGCAAACATTCTCAAACCCCTCATTTAGCTATCTGGGAACGGGTAAAATACTAGGATTGCCGTTTCAGGGATGGTTGGCGTTAGCAATTGCGATCGCACTTTATTTTGTCGTAACGCGAACAACGTTTGGACGCTACATCCTTGCTATCGGTGGTAATGAGAGAGCTGCTGAACTCGCGGGCGGTCCGGTTAAACGTGTTAAAATTGGTGTTTACATGATCTGCGGTGTTTTATCAGGTCTTGCGGGGTTAATTGTTGTTGCGATTAACTCGGCTTCAGATGCCGCGCGAAACGGCAATCTGATGGAGCTTGACGCCATCGCTGCAGCTGTTGTTGGCGGTGCACTTCTACAAGGTGGACGGGCTCCAATCTTCGGCGCAATTCTTGGCGCGGTTATCATCCAACTCGTAAAATACACTTTGCTTGCTAACGGTATTGAGGACGAGGTGGCCCTCATTGCAAAGGCCGTGATTATATTGGCCGCCGTTTATATTCAGCAAGCGCGGAAGGAATAATCATGCTTGATACAAATGCTTTCGATCTGCGCAAATATATCTCACGCAATCCGCAGTCTTTTGCGGTTTGGATCGCTCTTGCCTTACTTATTCTATTTGGCTTGATCAGATATGAGAATTTTGGTGGTGCGTATAATATTACATCGTTTTTGAACTATAACTCTATGTTCATCATCATTTCGGTTGGTATGTGCTTTGTTATTATGACGGGCGGGATTGATCTTTCGGTCGGTTCTGTTGCTGCATTTACCTCAGTTGTTGCCGCGTATCTTTCACCCTATGGGATTGAAGTTGCTTTACCCGGAGCGGTTTTAGCGGGAGTTTGTTTTGGCGCAATAAATGCCATTAGTGTGGTAATACTCCGTATCCCGCCATTTATAGCCACATTGGCGACGATGTTGGGTGCAAAGGGGGGAGCCTTGGTAATATCAGGTGCCCAAACAATTTCCGTCGACTGGGGGTCAAACTTTACCAAAATGGGTATGGAGAAGGCACTAAACATCCTTCCATGGTCTATAGTCGTGGTAGGTTTTGTAGTCATAGTTTTATGGGTCGTTTTAGAAAAAACCACACTTGGGCGCACAGTTCTTGCCATTGGTGGAGGTGAAGATGCCTCTGTTTTGATGGGATTGAATGTTAATCGAGCCACTGCATTTGTATATCTCTTGTCAGGTGGATGCGCTGGACTTGCTGGTGTTATCTTAGCCTCAGGATTTGGTGCGGGCCAACCGCTAGAGGGGATAGGGTGGGAATTGTCAGCTATTGCCTCAGTGGTTGTGGGTGGCACACTTTTAACAGGCGGATTTGGTTCTGTAACGGCAACTGTAGTGGGCGCGCTTTTGCTCGGTTTAGTGTTCAATATTTTGAACTTTGAAAATGGCAAAGGTACAATAAGTTTTAGTGCTTACTGGCAGATGGTTATTCGCGGTGGTTTTCTTTTCGCTGTCATACTTTTCCAGGCAAAAGTTATCTCAGGTCGCTCAGAGAGCAAAGTTCAATCATGACGAAAATCAAGTCGATTAATTGTCAGCTCTTCCGCATACCTCTTAAAGAAGTGCTCGTTGACGCAAAACATGGTGATCATCATTTCTTTGAGTTGGTTACAGCGACTGTTCTTTTGGAAAATGGCGCTCAGGGCACCGGGTATACCTATACGGGCGGAAAAGGTGGTTTTGCTATCAAAGCTATGATCGATAATGACCTTACCCCGTTTCTTATCGGAAAACCTAGTGATAATGTTGAAGAACTTTATCACCAGATGCAGTGGCATGTGCACTATGTCGCTCGTGGTGGGGTCGCATCTTTCGCTATCTCAGCAATAGACATCGCGCTATGGGATCTGCGAGGTAAACAATTGAGCCTACCGCTTTGGAAAATGGCAGGCGGTGTTTTAGCCAATTGCAAAGCCTATTGCGGTGGGATCGATCTTGGGTTTGACTTACGCAAGCTGTTGCAATCAGTTGAAGGTTACTTGAAGCGTGGCTTTAATGGGGTGAAGATCAAGGTTGGTCGAGATGATGATATTAAACGTGTTGCTGCTGTTCGAGATCTAATCGGTCCCGATATCGCCTTTATGGTCGATGCGAATTATTCAATGACGATACCTCAAGCAATTGAAGCCTCAAAAGCATTTAAAGATTACGATGTTTTATGGTTTGAAGAACCAATAATACCTGACAACTATGATGGCTATGCGCATATCGCAAAAGTGGCTGGAATTCCATTGGCGATGGGCGAAAACCTACATACAATTCATGAGTTTGAATATGCATTTGACCGTGCTGACTTGAGCTTCATTCAACCAGATGCTTCAAATTGTGGTGGGATAACTGGCTTCTTGGAGGTTGCGGAATTGTCGCAGGAGCACCGAATTCCCCTTTGTAGTCACGGAATGCAGGAACTCCATGTAAGTCTTGTTTCAGCCCGTCAAAATAGTGGTTGGATCGAGGTTCATTCATTCCCGATTGATGCTTATACCGAACGGCCATTAGTCGTAAAAGATCATTTAGCGCAAGCGCCAGATATACCCGGTATTGGCGTTAGCTTTGACTGGGAAAAATTAAATTCAGTAAACTTACTGAACTGAAAGAGGAAAATATGATGAGCCATCACGCTGCGATTTATAGAGGCGAGAAAAAATTTAGCATCGATGAAGTTGAGATCAATGCACCAGGTCCTGGAGAAGTTCAGGTGGAAGTAGCCTATTGTGGGATTTGTGGCACAGATCTTCATATTTATCTCGGTCATATGGATGCTCGTGTAGGTTTTGAACGCACGATTGGGCATGAAATGTCTGGTGTTATTGCAGCTGTTGGAGAGGGTGTTGCGGACCTTCAGCCAGGTCAGCACATTGTGGTGCGGCCACTTGATCACTGTGGTGATTGTCCTGCCTGTTCTGCTGGGCATGAGCATATCTGCCATAATCTCAAATTCATTGGTATTGATAGTGATGGTGCGTTTCAACAATATTGGAATGTGCCTGCACACACTATTCATATGTTGCCAGAAGAGCTTAATCTTGCACACGCAGCCTTGATTGAACCCTTGGCTGTTGCTGTACATGATGTTGACCGCGGTCAAGTGCGAAAGGGTGAAGATGTTCTTGTTATTGGTGGCGGGCCAATTGGAATGTTGGTTGCCATGGTTGCGCGTCAAGCAGGGGCGAATGTGACTGTATCTGAAATCAACGAAAACAGACTGGCATTTGCCCAAAAAATTGGTTTTGCAACCTTAAATCCAAAAGATATAGATGTGGCCGCTGAAATTCACAACGTAACGAATGGAAAAGGTGCTGACGTCGTTTTTGAGGTTTCTGGTTCACAGCCGGGCGTAGATTTAATGACAGCTGCAGCTTCCACTCGCGGCCGGATTGTTATGGTTGCTATCCATGCAACGAAACCACAAATTGACATGTTTCAGTTTTTCTGGCGAGAACTTGATCTCATCGGCGCCCGCGTCTACAGACCAGAAGACTACGATAAAGCAATGAAGATATTGGCTGATGGCGTCATTGATTGCGATGCTTTTATTACTGATATTCAGAATTTATCTGAAATTCAGACTGCTTTTGATGCATTGACCCAAAATCCAAATGCCATGAAATCTATGATACGTATCTCGGAGAAATACTAATGAGCGTTTTAAATAAGTTCGACCTATCTGGAAAAACTGCACTTGTTACAGGTGCAAAACGCGGAATTGGGCGAGGAATGGCTGAAGCGCTTGCAGAGGCTGGCGCAGATGTAATTGGAGTTAGTGCGTCATTGGAAGCAGGTTCAGATGTTCAAAAAAGCGTTGAAGCTTTGGGGCGAAAATTTACACCTTATAAATGTGACTTCAGCGACCGGAATGCAGTGACGAGTTTCGCGAGAGAAGTTCAAAAAGACAATCCTCAAATTGATATATTGATCAATAATGCAGGCACAATTTTACGAAAACCTGCAGCAGAACATCCTGATGAAATGTGGGATAAGGTTATTGAGGTGAATTTGAATGCCCAATTTATCCTAACACGTGAAATTGGTTCCAAAATGGTTGAACGAGGTGCGGGTAAAATCATTTTCACTGCATCATTACTAACGTTTCAGGGCGGAATTACAGTGCCAGGTTATGCTGCTTCAAAAGGTGGTATTGGCCAACTTACGATGGCATTTGCTAATGAATGGGCCGCTCACGGAGTGAATGTAAATGCCATAGCGCCTGGTTATATTAACACAGACAATACAGAAGCACTGCGCAATGACCCAGAGAGATCTGCGGCTATATTGGGTCGTATTCCTGCAGGTCGATGGGGTCTTCCTGATGATTTCAAAGGGCCGGCGGTTTTCTTAGCGTCTGATGCGAGCGCTTATATGCATGGACACACCATGCTGGTAGACGGTGGTTGGATGGGGCGTTAAATAAACGATCCCTCCACGAAAACCGATTAACGAACTATGAAATTAACTCGCAGCGTGATGTCTGAAATTGGTCAATATTTGAATTTCAGACACATGCGAGGGCTTTCTGAAATGAGTTCCATAACATACATCAATTTTTGATCTAGATTAGACTATCTTTGGCCTATTGCAGACGATCTATTAGCTTCAGCGTCACGCACTCTCTATAATTTGGAATATCCACTTAGTTCTGATTTGATCTCTTGATCTTATTCCAAACCAAATCTATAAATCATTTGTTTTCGGCGTTGAGCGCGGCAATCCAATAGTGGATAGCAACCGCAGCGCTAGCCCCGAAAATCAAGTTCTAAGATGTTCGGGGACAGCTACCGGAGAATCTTATGAAAACAATTATTGAACCCTTTCGTATTAAATCTGTTGAACCTATCCGCATGACCACACGTGCGGAAAGGGAAGAAAAGCTACGTGCAGCAAATTACAATCTGTTTGCCCTAAAATCAGAAGATGTGATCATTGATCTATTAACAGACAGCGGAACGGGAGCTATGAGCGCAAAGCAATGGGCGAGTGTTATGCAAGGTGATGAAAGCTATGCTGGCTCGCCATCTTTCACTCGATTTGCATCTAAAGTTGCCCAGCTTATGCCTTTTAAACACATAATACCAACGCATCAGGGGCGAGCAGCAGAAGCTATATTAATGTCAATTATTGGTGGTGATGGAAAAACAATCCCATCAAATACGCATTTTGATACAACACGTGGCAATATCGAAGCCAGCGGTGCGATTGCAGTTGACCTTAATATTGCATTAGGGCGCGATAGCCAGTCGATGCATCCATTTAAAGGAAATATGGATATTGCTGCTCTGGAGAGCTTTATGGAGCAGAACAAAGATAATGTTCCTGCTATCATGATCACAATCACCAATAATGCAGGCGGGGGCCAGCCCGTCAGTTTGGCTAATATCAAAGAAACAGCGCTACTCGCCAATAAATTCAACAAGCCTTTCATTATCGATGGGTGTCGGTTTGCTGAAAACGCTTGGTTTATTAAGCAACGTGAACCTGGCCAAGCTGATCGTAGCATAACGGACATTGTACGAGACTGTTTTAGCATTGCAGATGGAATGACGATGAGCGCTAAAAAAGATGCCTTTGGCAACATCGGTGGCTGGTTGGCATTGAATGATGATAATTGGGCTGAGCAAGCCCGTGTTAAACTTATCCAAACAGAAGGATTTCCCACTTACGGCGGGTTAGCAGGTCGCGATCTGGAAGCATTGGCGCAGGGCTTGGATGAGATTGTTGACGAAGATTATCTTCGTTATCGGATTAGGACTAACGAGTACATCGTTGAACGTTTAGAAAAGGTCGGGATACCTGTGGTCAAGCCAGCTGGAGGACATGCCGTGTTTATAGATGCTAAGCTTTGGTTACCTAATATCAATCCGCTTAAATATCCGGCACATGCTGTGGCTTGTCGCCTTTATGAAATAGCAGGAATTAGATCTTGCGAGATTGGAAGTGTGATGTTCGGACGTCAACCAGATGGCTCAGAGAAACCTGCAGCGATGGAACTTGTTCGGTTGGCCTTTCCAAGAAGAACATACACCCAGTCGCACGCTGATTATATCATTGAAGCTTTTGAACACTTGATGTTGGAGGCTGATGATTTGAGCGGCTATGTGATCACCAAAGAACCCAATCAAATGCGTCATTTCACATGCCAATTTGCTGCGGCATAATTATCAATGTGGGGTGCATAAATCCCTATGCACCCTAAAACGTTCTTGATCAGATAATATATTTCAGTCTATTCCTAATGGTGCGATATCGACACCATTACCTCCATATTTAAATTCTGGTTTATGTCTTAAATTGACAATACGCCTTTTCAAAATTCTGTGTATTTTTGACCCCAAGCAGACATTAAGTATCTAATACGGTATGGCTAAAATTATGCATAAAGAATGTGATTGTCATAGCGAGACCAACCAAAACAATAAATGTCTTTAATATCTCAGTCCGCACGACTTTTCGGATATAATATGCCCCGATATATCCACCAAATGCATTGGAAATGGCCATTGGCAAAATATATTCCCAAGCAATTAGTTCGGCGGCTATAAATACGAAAGCACTTACAAATGATAATATAGCGGAAAGAATAGTTTTTAGGCCATTCATACCGTGCAAGTTTTTAAAGCCTATTAATCCTAACATGGCTAAAAGCATAATACCTAAACCACCATTAAAGTATCCGCCATAAACTGAGACTACAAAAATTGCAGAACCAGACATTAAAGGACCTAAACCTTCAGAGTTACGCTTTTGAATTGACCTCATAATGAATGGGTTCATCGCAAATAGAACTGTCGCAATAAGTAGCAAGAATGGGATTGTCCAAAGAAATGCTTCTCCAGATGTAATCGTAAGAAGTACAGCTCCCAACAAGCCACCAATGCAAGAAATAACCAAGATTTTTTGAAGGCTAAATACACCTTCGGCCTGTATGTCTTTGCGATAAGCCCATGTACTACTCAAATAACCTGGTAGTGCTGAAAGTGTTGCAGTTGCATTGGCAATGGTTGGGTGAGTGCCTATCATTATTAGAACTGGAAGGGTAAAAAACGTTCCGCCACCTGCGACAGAATTAAGTAACCCTGCGGCAAACCCTGATACAACGATTAATATAAATTCCAACATCAGATTTCTCCCAAAACATCTAAATTTTGGACAGTTGTAATTTAGTTTTTATTGGTCTAATAATTGGTCTAATTATGGGGTTAAAAATATAAATCTTTCCAAGAAAAAACATATTACTGTTGTTGAAAATCTCCGCAATATTCTTGAGAATATTGCGCCAGATGTCGGCGATCGACTTCCTTCAGAAAGAGAACTTTCGAAACTTCTAGGCTGTAGTCGGGAGACTTTGCGAAAATGTCTTACTATTCTTGAAGAAAAACAAGAAATCTGGCGACATGTTGGTCAAGGCACGTTCAGGGGTAAACGCCCAAACCATCTGCCTATACGAGATGCAATTTTGATAAACGGAGTTACTCCTCCTGATGTAATACGAGCACGTTTACTGCTTGAACCACAAGTTGCTGCTGAGGCGGCGCGACACGCCACCAGTAAAGAGATTGAATTACTGAGAAAAAAGATTAGGAACGGTAAGGATGCTAAAGATAGATTAGATTGCGAAGTTGCCGATGACAATTTTCACAGAGCGATTGCTCAGGTCGCAAACAATCCCCTGCTAATCCAAGTTTTGTCATTTTTTTCGGGAACACGTCGTCGTGTAGCGTGGCAACGAGAATGGGATCGGACATATCGACGTATAGGTGTGGATGAGTTCCAAACTACACACAGCGATCAACATGAGAAGATCGTTGACGCTATTTCTTTAAATGATCCTGAGGCAGCTGAAGCAGCTATGAAAATACACTTGCAAACAATTGAAATTGCAATTTCTGGATCAAAACACAGAGGTTAGTAGATTTTACTGTGTTCAAAAGTGTTTAAAAAATATCGGTACAAGCTGGCATTACTTAACGGATTGGTTTCGTTCATCAGTTATTTCTCACAACGCATATAGACCAATTAACAGACCAATAATTGTTGAATTATAGTTTCCCAAAATTTCTCGAAGTCAAAGTTCAACTGAGGAAGGGCGTGAGGAAATGCCGGAAACTTTATTGCCAGATTTCCAACCATGGATGATTTGTGCCGTCACTGTTTTCATTGGTACCCTTATTCAAAAGTTGTCTGGTGCTGGCTACGGTATGTTCGCTGCGCCGGTGATGGTGCTTGTTGCTCCGCAATGGGTGCCTGGGACAATACTTCTCGTTGGGTTTGTTATCGGGTCGGGTGCGCTGCTAAATTCACGTGATGCCGTTGAGTGGAAAGATCTGCCGGCTGGATTTGCGGGCCGGATTATTGGCACTGGCATCGCCGCCTATATTGCTGCATCTGTTGTGAGCACTGACGTCTTGGGTATGATCGTGGGTTATATTGTTTTGTTTGCTGTGGGAATAACATTACTCGGGCTTTCTGTTCCAATTTCTCTTCCTTCACTGTTCACTGCGGGAGTAATTGGTGGCATCATGGGAACACTGACTGGAATTGGTGCACCTCCGATGGCCATACTCTATTCCAAGGTTGAAACACGAAGATCTGCGGCTACACAAAACGCATTTTACGGATTTGGCACGTTGATTGCGATAATTGCGCTTTCCATTGCTGATGTTCTCACACTTGCACAACTCGCATTTGCAGCCACGCTCGCTCCAATGGTACCAATAGCTCTATATACATCTCGACCGTTGACTGTTCGTTTTGAGCGCGGAGCAATTCGTCCATGGGCACTTGGACTTGCAACCTTATCAGCCTTGGCGTTGCTCTGGCGCAGTCTATAGACACAAGATTATCTAGTTTCTGGAGAAAGATGTCTCCACATGGCACTAAGTCGTCGAAGTTAGGTGATAACAGGCATAAGGTCGTTTGTTAAACCCCACTTTCGTTAGGTACCAATGGCGCAAATCTGTTTATCATTTGCAAGGTGATCGATCAGGGAGCGTACACGGGTAGTCAGGCGACGGTTTTGTGGAAATAGGGCAGCCACTGTGTATGGTGCAATACGGTTTTCAGGAAACAGCTCAATCAGATCACCAGCCGCTAGAGCTTCAGTTATTGTATATGCGGGGCAACGCGCGATTGCTATGCCAGATGCGGCTAGTTTGGCTGAAGCAGCTGGGGCGTTTGCCCGAAGTCGCCCATACACATGCACTGCGAGTTCTTCACCATCCATATTAAATCGCCAGATGGTTGGCTCCGTCATGTTGCCGTCTAGGATACAATCATGTGTCTCTAATTCGATGGGATGCGAAGGCCCTCCAGCTTTTTGTAGATAAGCCTGCGATGCGCAAACAATCAATGGCATGGGTCCCAATTGTTTAACCTTAAGAGAACTATCTCGCATCGGGCCGATACGAATAGCTAGATCCAAACCCTCTTCAATAATCGACACCCTTCGATCTGAAAGTTGAAGATCAATTTCAACGTCCGGATGCTGCTCGGCAAAGGTTGCGAGAGATGGAGCAAGGCGAACGGACCCAAAGCCTGTTGGCGCTGAAATACGAATAACTCCTCGCAATGAGGTTTGCGCGTTTCTAACAGTTTCTTCAAGTTCATCGAAGCCGTCGAGGAGTGGTTCGCACATAGTAAGATAAATTGCACCTGCATCGGTGAGAGAAACACTACGCGTTGTGCGGTTGAGAAGTTGGACGCCCAAGGCCTCTTCCAAATCTGCGACATACTTGCTGACCAGCCGAGCAGATTTCCCCAATCGTCGCGCGGCAATTGTGAAAGACGCATTCTTTGCGACAAGCGCGAAGGCGCGCATACGATCAATTTTATCCATAATTCATTCCGCCCTCTAAGGGCTTAAACATACCCCAAATATGTCAATTATCATTCAAATTGGCAAGTGGTATTTACACATAAAGATAAAACTCAACACACGACAGGAACCGACATATGTCCAATGCAGTACGTATTCACCACTTTCCCAAATCGGGCCATGCTCACCGTGCCTTGGTCTTTGCCAAGCTTGCAGGCATAGCTCATGAGGCGATCTTTGTTGATCTGGCTGCCGGTGAGCACAAAACGCCAAAGTTTCTTGAAATGAATCCAAATGGGCAGGTTCCGGTGCTGGAAGATGGCAATGTCGTTATATCGGATTCAAACGCCATCTTAGTGTATCTAGCTCGTCAATATGCACCGAATTGGATGCCAAGTGACGCCGCCGGCGAAGCCAATGTACAACGCTGGTTGACGCTTGCCGCCGGTGAAATCGCATTTGGCTCCTGTGCCGCACGGTTGATCACTGTGTTTGGTGCGCCCCTGGATGCCGATTTTGCGGCCTCAATCGCAACGAATGCCATGAAAAAGCTCGAGAGCGGCTTGGAGGGTCGTGAATGGTTGGTGGGAACTCGTCCAACAATTGCAGATGTCGCTGCCTATTCCTACACAGCTCACGCGCCCGAAGGAAATATCTCGCTTGACCCGTATCCGAACGTACGTGCTTGGATTGAACGTTTCGAAAACTTGGACGGTTTTGAAGCGATGCCATCAACCGCAGCAGGTCTCGTTACCGCCTGACATCGCATTTTGAGGGGATAGCTTTCGCTATCTCCGTTCCCTATACAGCAATTCGCCCAAGGATAACCAAATGACCACAGAAGCTCCACGCCACCCCCTACCACCGTTCACACGCGAAACCGCCATCGAAAAGGTGCGCCTTGCCGAAGATGGTTGGAACGGACGTAATCCTGCAAAGGTCGCGCTTGCCTACACACCCGATAGCAAATGGCGCAATCGTGCGGAGTTTCCACAAGGTCGGGCTGAAATTGAACAATTTTTGACACGCAAATGGGCGAAAGAACTCGACTATCGGCTTATCAAAGAGCTTTGGGTGCACGATGGCAACCGCATCGCTGTGCGTTATGCCTACGAATATCACGATGATAGTGGCAACTGGTTCCGAGCCTATGGCAATGAGAATTGGGAGTTTGATGAAAACGGCTACATGGCTCATCGGTTCGCCAGCATCAATGAACACCCAATCCAGGAAGAAGAACGTAAGTTTCGCTGGCCCCTTGGTCGGCGTCCTGACGATCACCCAAGTTTGAGTGACTTGGGTCTCTAGTTCCACGATCAATCACACCGAAATGTCCTTCAAAGTATAGGCTTATGATGAGGATGGAAGGATCATGCAATGGCACAAATACATAAATCACATAGGGGTGAGTTATTGCTGCAAGAACGTCGCAACACGCCTCGAGAACTCCGCGATGCCATTCCTCAATACATCAACAGTAATATGCCGCAACAACATGCAGACTTCTTTGCTGGTTTGTCTTACCTGCCATTGGCGACACTCGATAACCGAGGGCGTCCGTGGGTCAGCCTATTAGTCACAACATCCGATCAAGACCCATCTATCGGCATCAATGTAATGGGCGGCAACAGAACGGATATCGTTACTGAGATTTCACCCTACGACCCTTTCAGGCGCTCTTTAAAACAAGAGCAGGCGCCTGCAGACAATCCACGGTTTTTTGCTGGCGTCGGGATTGATTTTAGTAACCGCAGGCGGAACAAGATAGCCGGATCAATCAGTCAGACCTCTATTGATGATGAGACGGGAAAAGTGAAGCTTCGGCTTCTCTCTGACCAGCACCTTGGGAATTGCCCTAAATATATCACTGTGCGAACATTGGTACACGAGCAGCGTGAAGCCGAGCTCTTTCATGACAGCTTTGACACGAACATAACTGCATTGCCAGCTGAAGCTAAAGCCGTAGTTGATCAAGCGAGCACGGTCTTTTTGGCGACAAAACATAACGCCGAGGTCAATGCTTCCGGGACACTGACCGATATGGGCGTTAATCATCGCGGCGGGTCCGCGGGCTTTATACGCATCTATGAAGAAAAGCATGGCGGCCAAGTTACGACTTACATGGTCTTACCTGATCATTCCGGTAATCGCTTTTATCAATCCTTAGGCAACATCGAGACGGATCCGCAAGTCGGCCTTGTTTTTCCAGATTTTACAACAGGCCATGTTCTGCATGTCACTGGGGAAGCCGAAAACCTGCTAGATCAAGAAGCTGAAATACTTATGCCGCGGGTAAGTTTGCTGACCCGCATCAAGGTGACTGGTGTCGTGTTTATCAAAAATGGCCTCAATCTCCGACTGACGTCAGAAGAACAATTTTCGCCTTACAATCCGCCGGTAAAGTACCTACGACAAGAACTGGAGCAAATGGGACATACCACGGTCTTGCAGGATAACAATGTGGCGAATACGGCCACGCTTGTTTCAACTCAAGACCTTTCAGACAATATCAAGACTTTCAACTTTAAGCTCTCATCGCCTATTAATGTGCCTTTGCCAGGTGGGTTTGGCGTCTTCGACTTCTCAGGGCTTTTGGATGCTGGATACAGCCATATGAACGAAGCCAACCCGCAGTTGGTGAACGAAGATTATGTGCGCACTTGGACACTTTCGAGCGCGTCTAGCTTTGATGCAAACAGCAATGCATTCAGTGCGACTGAGCATGTGAGCATCACCGTCAAACGGAAACCGGGTGGCTTGATATCGAACGTATTACACGACAATGTGGACAAACTTATAACACGCAACCTGCCAGTCGCATTCAAAGGAACCGGTGCAGGTTTCACCTGTTTTACTAAGACTACTGACAGCACCTCACTAAGTGTCCCGTCACAGATGCTTTGGATCGCAGGTGGCGTTGGTATCACGCCATTCATGTCAATGTGGGATGGTATTCTTGAAGTTGCTAAAGTGCAATCTGACAAGATCTCGACAGATATCGTACTTTTGTTTTCTGGACGTGACGACGATATCAAAGTCTTGAAGCACTTTGCTTCCCAGTCTGGTTCACTTCCAAAACACGTTAAGCTGCGCATCGTCGTGTTGCAAAGTATCAGTCGTGAAACATCCGCAGCGCAATCTGCTCGAGACGACCTACGTCAAGCGTTCTCTAACGACTTGCTGACAATTGAAGAGCGACGGATGCAGGTTGAAGACATTGATACTATCACGAACCTTGACGATCGTGAGGTGTTTATGTGTGGACCAGATACTTTGATGAATTGGAGCGAAACGGTGCTTAGCGATCTTAATATCGAAGAATCTCGACGTCATCGCGAGTCCTATACTTTCTGATTGGGCGATCAAGGGGGCGGGGCTGGCTCATACGTTGTCAAACGATTTGAGTCTAGTTGCACCCAATTTGTTTGTGAATAAACCACGATACCATTATCACACTTATGGAAGCGGGCAATTATCAGATAGACTAACAAGAATATTGCGTTCAATTCAAACCAATTAAATCATTTATAATGTTTTTTGCCTATCAATTAAAAATTGATTTAACGCACACGAACGCAACCAAATGAAAAAGAAACTTCTTCACTCGAGTAAAAATTTTGAGAAGCTCGAAAGTAAGCTGCAACAGATCACAGTGCGGTCAGCAAATATTGACGATATTGATTCAATAATCTCACTTCAAAACAAGGCCTTCCCAGATGATGAGCTGGCATTCAATCATGATAGTTTGCGGAAGAAGATTAATGATAAGAGTCACTATGTGTTGGTTGCGGAGTATAGAAACAGGTTCGCAGGGTATGCGTCATTAACTGATAGATGTTTTAGGCCATGGACAGGTGGTGACTTTTTGGCTGTCGAACAAGATTTCTTTGGTCGTGGAATTGGCGCAAAGATCATGATGACCGCTTTTCAATGTGCGAAAAGGCCTTTAATGCGGGTTTTTGTGGCACGCTCAAATATGAGGGCTAGAAAACTGTATAAAAAACTAGGCTTCCGCTCAAATGGAGTACGCAAAACACACTATCCAAATGGGGAAGATGCTTTAGTGCTTATCGCGTTCACCGGATTTGGTTGAGATGGACAACGCACTCGACATCAGGATCATTGATATTTGGTCATCTTTAGAACGATGGAGAGGCCTTGAGCACAATGCTGTGATGAGCCCCTACCAATATAGTGCTTGGATATTGGCTTGGTATAACGACACCGAACAAAACTTGAAATCCGATCGGAGAGTTTTTGTGGTGGAAGGTTGGCAGGAGGATAATCTGGTATTCATTCTACCTCTCCAAATTACGAATGTATTCGGTATCAAAATTTGCAAGTGGCTAGGACCTAAATATCAGAACTTGAATTCAGGCATTTTCAGTAAGCATTGGCTAACAAACCAGGGTGATGTGAACTTCTCAGAGGTGCTTTCTCAGATTGCAGAATTGCATGGCGATATCGATATTTTTCAACTTGAGAAGCAGCCATTGGAAATAGGCAGCCTTATGAACCCGTTGGCAGGTGTTGGTCATAAGATGTTACATCCAGATCCTATTTATATTACTAAGATCGATAGTAATTTTAAAAATTGGGAAGAAAGTAAGCGATCTAAAAATTCGATAAAGCGGCTCGCTAAAAAACGTAATGCACTTCAAAGAATTGTTGGTTCGGTCACAATTCAGAGAGTTACAAGTAGCGCTGAAGTAAATAATGCATTCAACACACTTTTTTCACAGAGAGAACAAGCAAGAAAAACACGGGCACTTCCGAACCCGGTCTCCGAGGTTTCAAATCTTTCAGCATTGAAAGAGGCAGCTATTGATGGATTAAACTCGCACAATGGGCTCCGTGTTTATACAATGAACTCCAGTGCAAGTATTTTAGCTGTCAATTGTTTCATCACGCATGATGAACGAGTAAGTGCCATTTTATCGTCAATGGATGAAAACCTTGCCAAGTTCAGTGTTGGACGACTAATCGAACGTGATACCCTGGAGCTTCTGATAATAGATCGGTTCAGTGTTGTAGATTTTGGTTTAGGTGATGACCGATATAAAATGGAGTGGGCGATAAGAGAACGTGTATATGATAATTTTGTCGCTTCAACTCACGTTGGTCATTTGGCACGACACATGTTAGTCGCAAGTAGTTTCTTTAAGCGGATGATAAAGAGACCAGCTTTGGTCAAAAAAGTGATACGATTTGTCAAATCACGATATAGATTTTGATTGCCACTATTTTGTGTAGCGCAGGCTGATGCTAACATAATTATTCGTCTAGATGCCTTTATTGCCAAGATCACAACAGGTAACTCGGAGAAATATTATCGACAATTCCGGTATACGATTTGAAATAAAGAAGGCAGACTGCAATGAGACTGCAATGAGACTGCTTTGTTATTTGATGCTGTATATCCTCGCCAGTCGGGTAAACATACCCAGGAATATTATGATTGGCGATACACCAAAGCCTTCGAAAAGGAAGCGGTATCAGTTATGGTTTATCAAGATGATAACTTCATAGCGCAAGCAACTATATTTCAACAATCGTTTAATATTGAAGATAAAACAGTATTGTCAGCTCAGCTTGGTGATCTTGCAATTCATCCTGATCATCGATCACCACTCATAGTTCGCGGTCTCTATAAACAATTAAGTAGCTACCTGAAAGACAAGAGCTATTCCTTGGTTTTTACGACGCCCAACGAGCAATCTAAACGCTTAAACCAACGATTTCTCAGTCTCGAAAAAAAAGAAATTGATTTTCGCCTAGGTTTTGCGATGCCACCCATAAAGCTAGTACCAAATGTTATTCATGAACTTATAAAACCCGATAGTTTCCCAAGAATAGAAGAAAATTTGACAACATGTTCGTCGAGGTGGTCATCAAACTCAATCAAGTGGGCACCTAGAGAACTCTTTTTAAAATGCTGCGATCCGCACAAAAAGCACTACCTTCATCATTCAGATCGACTTGTCGCCATCACGACCAAAGAAAAGCGGTTTGGAATGAGTTTCTTTCTAATTAAAGCGTTTGCAAAGGAAAACGAGAGGATACTGGTTGGTAAAGAAAGTACACGATGCTTTATTAATTCCATAGCAAAGTTTCATCGAACCCCAATTTATTTGTATTGGGGAAAGAACCTTGATGCAAAAGATGTTGAACGACTGACAATTTCAATAAGCAGGTTTTTGCAACCTATTTCGATTCAATACCGAAGTGAGATCAAAGAAGATTTCCCATTTGATAAAATTGAGCTTATCGACCTAGATATATATTAAGTATCGTAAAGTGATTTATTCCTTTTGGCACATTCAGGTCGTTAGAATTAAGTTTGTTCATGTCAGAGGTGCTAAATGGCGTTAAATAATGCGCCAGGCGGCGAAGGGCAGTTTGCAGGTGGGTGCGGACTTATATTTGAATATCGTATTCGAACCGAAAATAGATTTGTCTCACCCGAGCGTGCAGCAGAAATCTACTAGTTTAAAAAGAGACTTAAGAGTAAATGTTATTTAGGCGAGCAGATAGGGGTATTTAAATGCAGCGAATTCAAGCGTTACAGCACAAGATGACTGAGCAAAATGTGGATCTTGTCGCAATTGGACCAGGTATGCATTTAAAGTGGTTGCTTGGTATTAAGCCACACGCTGATGAACGAGTGTTATTGGCGTGTGTTACGCAAGATAATATTGCGTTTTTAATGCCTGCTTTAGAAGCAGAAAGCGCCCGTCAGCACACTGACTTACCGTTTTATACCTGGAGTGATTCAGAAGGACCTGATGCTGCATTTGAAAGACTGATTAATGAGTTGGATGCAAAGACGGCGAAGAGTATTGTATTGGATGAAGCCATGCGAGCGGATTTTGCAGGTCTCGTGCAGGATGCGTTGCCGAATGCAAAGCGGCAGTTTTGTCAGTCGACAATCGGTGCTTTGCGCATGCAAAAAAGCGAAGATGAATATGAACGCTTAAAATCCAATGCGCTTCTCGCTGATGCTGCCATGAAGACCGGTTGGGCCAGTATGAAAGTTGGCATGACTGAGAACGAAGTTGCCACTGTTATTCGTCAGAAATTTGGTGAGCTTGGGGCCAAGCCTCTTTTCACCATTGTCGGCGCTGGAGAAAATGGCGCATTTCCGCACCATCAAACAGGAGATGCAAAGCTGCAAATTGGTGATGCAGTGGTTATGGATATTGGGGCAAGTTCTCAAGGCTATCCAAGTGATATCACGCGCATGGCTATCATTGGTGAAGAACCTTCCGGCTATTCGGAAATACATGCAATTGTAGAAAATGCGGTGCAAGCAGCGCTGGAAGCTGCAAAGCCGGGTGTTAAAGCGCATGTGGTGGATGATGCAGCGCGTGGGGTGATCGAAGATGCGGGATATGGTGAATATTTCGTTCATCGCACAGGGCACGGCATGGGCATTGAAGGGCATGAGCCACCCTATATAACATCCAGTTCACAGACCATACTTCAAGAAGGAATGGTTTTCTCAATTGAACCTGGGATTTACCTGCCTGGTCGGTTTGGAATTCGGTTAGAGGACATCGTTATTCTGCGCGCCGATGGTGCGGAAATATTGTCATCAATGCCACGAGAGGCGATTCTGATTGGTGGGTGATTTTTTCACATACCAAATCATAAAGGCTGCGATTGATGCCGCGGCGCAGGAAATGTTTGACATTTTGCGTCGTACGGCAATGAGCCCAATAATCTATGAAGTTTTAGATGTGGGAATTGGGATAACCGATGTAAAAGGCAATTTGATAAGCTCAGGCGCCGGGATCCCTTCGTTCATTGGAGTGCTTGATAAATCCGTAAAAGCCGTTCTTAAGAAATTTGAAAACGATATTTCCAACGGAGATGATTTCATCACTAATGATCCAAATTTTGGTGGGGTCACTCATTTGAATGACATCGTTATTTTGCGCGTTTGTTAAATGGTGCGGGAACCACATTTGATAGTAGTGATATTCATATTAATACATTGAGATCACTCAAAGAATTGAACTCAAAAATTACAGAGATTGTCTATCCAATGCTCTCCCATCATGGGCTTCTATTGGATCGCTGGCTTGCATCGAACTAGGTCACAGGCTTGCAAACTTCTATATTTCAGTGGTCGTATTTTTAAGCTGGATGATCTACATAATTTCTACATATTGAGTTCTTAGTCTGATTTGAACTAAGATATTTGGTCGCAATATTTGGAGTTTTCTCATGGATTTTTCACACCGCCATCCTGTTCGTCGATATAATGTTTCAACTGCATTGGCGCTTTTCATTTCGGTGGGTTTTTCGACTATATCGGTTCAAGCTCATGAAGAACATGACCACTGCGAAGCTGTGAAGCAATCTGTTTCGGATGCAGGTTTTGATGATAAGGTTGTGGTAACTTGTGACAATGGAAATGCGATTATTTCTTCGGATACTTATCCAGATCATGAGTTGATGACGGGTATTGTGGGGACGAATGAACAAGTGCCGGTCCCAGGGCGATATGATGCTCCTGTACCGCTGAATCCACAACTCAGTGATACGCCAAAAACGAGGGATTCATCCCTTGGTGTGGCGATTAATGGTGTTCCAATTTTTGATTATACAGGTGGTGGTGAGATGTCTGAAAGTGATCTTTATCATCATCAGACACAGCATGATACATTGATCACCCAGCAGCTTGATGTCTGTGGTGGGCATGCGGGTCGGGGAGATGATTATCATTATCACGTTGCACCAAAATGCATGATCGAAGAAATGGATAATGCAGGTCCTGGCGCAATTATTGGATGGGCTTTTGACGGGTTTCCTATTTATGGCGATACCAATCCCGATGGCAGTGAGATTTTAAAAGGCGCGTTGGATGTGTGTAATGGGCAATTAGATGATACATTTGGGTATCGATATCATACCTCAAAGGATGCGCCATATATCGTCCAATGCTTAATGGGTGATATGCCTGATATTCGGGATTTGCCGAGGATCCCGCCGCTTGAACTCGCTTCAGGTGGGCGCGTTGATCCCGGACGCCCACCTCGGGGCGGTGTAGAAAATTTGACCTTCACTCAAAGCGCATCTGGCGAACGAAGCATAGATTACACTTATAAAGGTGAAGAATATTATATGCGCTACAAGCCTTCGGGAAAGGTCGATTGTTATAGTTTTGAAACCAAAACTGTTACCAATAATGGCAATCTTGTTACCGCAGAATATTGCAGATGATGTGAGAAGAAGAGCTAGAGAGTTTTGTATGTGAACTATTATTTATCTATCACGGGCAGATCGATCATTCTTTAATTTTTAAAGACATAGCTGTCGCTAATTTTTTGTGTTGATCTGCTGTCATGTGAATTCCATCATCATCACTTGCTTGTGCGACAGCACCTGCATCGAAAAATGCGATATTAAGTTGATCAGCAAGTTGGCGTAACTCATCAGCAAGGTCTTGTGATTTTTGTGCTGCACCTTGAAAAGCATCACGATATTGTTTGATTTGACGTGCACAAATAGGCGCAACCAATAATATTTCAGCCTGCGAAATGTTACGAATTTGGCTCAAGATTTGTTCGATCGAAGCCCTGATATCTTTGGCGCTTTGGTTAAATTTTGCCTTCATATCATTCGTTCCCAACATTATGATTATCAATTGAAAATCATTGTCCAGCTCAAGCAATTGACTAATCGCCTGATATCCACTTTTGCCACCGTCTTCTTCTGGATCGTCGTGGCATGAAGTTCGCCCGCTTAATCCATTTTCTACTATTTCATATTCAATACCCAGCAAATTTGCGAGCGCTCCAGGCCAGCGGTTCGAGAATGGTAGTCTTCTTTTCCCAGCTTTTTTGTGTGTTGGATCAGAACCCCATGTATTGGAGTCTCCAAAGCATAAAATTCGTTGTAGATTCATGGGGTTATTCAGCCAATTCAAATTCACAACGATCATACCAAATTTTCTGCAAAGGGCCAAAAGGATGTTATTCGTGATCGCAATGATGACGAATTCATCTTTGATGAGTGATAGTTTTCGCAGTGTCATATAGTTTTGAAGTTTTGCTTTGCTCTTCTTGCCCTCTCTCGCCTTTGAAAAAGGAAGGTGAGATTTTTCACATGAATTGCATAATGCTTAAGCTTGAAACAGACGTTCACACAACGTCATATATTTGCAATGCAAGCTGATCGAACTGAAGAGAATCAATATTGAAGTTCTCTAAGTAAAGTGAGTATAAATTCACATTTTACTTCAGGCAGATGACAATTTCTGAAGTAATTTTGTCATGATGCAAGGTTCGTAAATCGATTTTACACATCTGCAGCAAGAATTATCCATTTGAAATTAATGTGTTAGATGATTTCCCGTATAAATAGAGGATTTAGTACTTACATTAGGATGTGAAATTAGCATCAAATAAGGGAGTAAATTAATAATACTCGTTATAGGGTTTGTTCTGGTGCGTTTCATTTTCATAGTTATTTGCTTATTTAGTATTTTTATCAATATATTAGGTTTAGTAGGCCCATTCTTTATGCTGCAGGTCTATGATCGCGTAATTCCGTCAGGAAGTGTTGAGACCCTCGCTGCTCTCGCTATTATCGTTTTCAGTTTATACTACTTATACGGGTTTTTAGACGTCGTGCGGGGGAGGCTTTTTGTTCGCCTTGGAAGCATTGTTGAGCAGTCATTATCAAAACAAGTGTTTGCCGCAATTGCGGGGCTGCCGCTTCGAGAAAAAATGGACGGTGATGTTTTGCGCCCTTCAAGGGAACTCGACCAAATTAAAACCTTTTTATCAGGGGCAGCATTGGGAACACTTTTCGATCTTCCCTGGCTTCCAGTTTATATGGCTATCTGTTTCTTCATCGATCCATTAATTGGCCTGTTAGCACTCGGCGCAATTATCTTACTTTTCGTATTGAACTTAATTGCCGTTGTTAAAACGAATAAGTTGACCAGAACAGCGATGGAAGCAACCGCCCGCCGTAATTCGGTTGGTGAAGCTGTTAGTCGGAACGCAGAAATGCTTACAGCCATGGGAATGGGTGATCAGGCCGGAAAGTTATGGTCTAATGCAGGCAACCAAGCAGGGCTCATCACAGAGCGGTTAAGTGACATTACAGGATTTTATGGTGGGGCATCAAAGGTTGTTCGTCATACCGTACAGTCAGCAGCCCTTGGCATTGGTGCCTACCTCGTTATACAGGGCCACCTAACAGGTGGTGCTATTATTGCAGGCTCAATCATCGTCGCTCGGACAGTAGCGCCTGTTGATCAATTGATCGCACAATGGCGCGGAATGCTTTCGGCGCATCAATCATGGAAACGATTAAAGCAACTAATAGCTAAATTTCCAGAAGTAACTACTCGTACCAAGCTACCCACACCAGAGCATGAATTTTCTGTTGAGGGCATCCATGTCACAATTCCCGGACAAACACTTCCCACTATTTCTAACGTCAGTTTCCGAACTGATGCCGGAACAGTGATTGGTGTGATTGGACCCAGTGGGTCTGGTAAATCTACGCTTGTTCGAGCATTGACGGGCGTCTTGCCACTGAGGCGAGGGAAGGTGTCGCTAGATGGCGCAAGTTTAGATCAATGGTCAGCAAGTGATCGCGGCAATTATATTGGCTACATGCCTCAGGTGTCTGAGTTCCTACCCGGAACCATCGCCGCAAACATTTCACGTTTCACCGAAAATAGCGATGACAATGCAGTTGTAAAAGCGGCTAAAGCTGCAGGCGCACACGATATGATCGTCGCTCTAGCGAATGGTTATGACACTCTTTTGGGCCAGCAGGGAGCTGGGTTATCCGCAGGACAAAGTCAGCGCATTTCTTTGGCTCGGGCATTTTACGGCGATCCATTCTTAATTGTCCTGGATGAACCCAATTCCAATCTCGATAGAGATGGCGAGCAAGCGCTTGCAACAGCAATTGATGGTGTTCGAAACCGGGGAGGAATAGTGATCGTCGTTGCCCATCGTGAGAACATCTTAAGCGTGACTGACAAACTTCTCGTGATCGAAAAAGGCTTTGCCAAAGGGTTTGGCCCGCGCAAATCAATTTTAACAGCGCTTGAGAAACAAAAAACCCGCGCAAAAGTCCGAACTCATCCGGGGCCTGCATTGGCGGTAATCGAGAATGAGGATCAAAGTGATGACTAATTCAAGATTAACAAAACTCCGTCGTTCAATGGGTGTTAATGCTGCAATTGGTTTACTGGTTACAAGTTTGTTCCTCGCCGCCGCTGTTGGATGGGCTGCAACGACAACCTTATCAGGCGCTGTGATTTCTTCAGGGTTTTTGGTCGTTGAAGGCAAGGCTAAAAAGGTTCAACACCCGGTAGGTGGTATTATTGCTGACCTTTATGTTCAAGAAGGCCAAAAGGTTCGCAAAGGAGAGGTGGTTGCGCGTCTTGATACGAAATTAATTCAGGCCGATCTTGATGCAGTCTCAAGCGCGCTCAATCAGCTGTATGCCAGAAAAGCGCGGATAGAAGCTGAACTTTCACATGCAAAGAATATCTTGATTGGCAGTGAACTTCGCCGAAGACTAACCGGTCAAGAACTTAAAAAGGTTATGCTTGCTGAATTCCGGCTTTTTAAAGATCGCACTGCTGAGCGTGAAGGCGAGAAAAATCGGCTTGATGAACAGATCGCCCAACTGCATGAGAAAAGAGATGGGCTAGAACAGGAGATACTAGCCAAGGACGAAGAATATGATCTCGTGCGTGAAGACGCAGATGTTCAAAGAACGCTCCTTGCGCAAAAGCTCACTCAGGCAAGCCAGCTTCGTAACATAGACCGTTACGCCATTCAGGTAAAAGGCCAAATTGGGTCCCTGCGAACAACCATTGCAACGACCAAAGGTCAGATTGCAGAGATCAAATTGCAGAAACTGCAAATTGAACGAATGATGCGCTCTGAGAATTCGGTTGAACTGCGTGATTTGGAAGAGAAAAAAGCTGAACTTATCAAGCAGGAAATCCGGGCAAAAGATGCCTTAATCCGGGCAAACATTCATGCTCCTATTTCTGGCATCGTTCACAATTTAGCCATTCATACCAATGGCGGCGTTATAACCCCTGCGGAAGTCCTGATGGAGATTGTTCCGCAAAATTCCCGACTTCTCATAGAGGCGCAAATACAGCCCCAAGATATTGATCAATTGACGATTGGCGCATCTGCACGATTGCTGTTCACAGCCTTTAATCGATCAACCACACCTGAGTTTAAAGGCACGCTCTATCGCATTTCAGCAGATCTTGAACAAGACGAGAAGACAGGAATGCGTTTTTATCGCGCCGATGTAAGGCTTGATGAGGGAGAGGAAACCAAACTTAAAAACTTAAAATTGGTTCCCGGTATGCCCGCTGACGTTTTTATCAAAACACAAGATCGGCAAGCATTGTCTTGGTTTGTCAAACCAGTTCTCGATCATGCTGCTCATACTTTTAAGGAGGAATGATGATGTATCAATTCATGTTCTGCCCCAACAATGTGACTCTATCCAATGTGGAAGAATGGTTCTGGGTCAAAAATATTCCGATGATTTCGGAAATCATACTGTCGGCAATCATGCTGGCAGAAAATGGGCAATAAGGCCCACTACAAACTTTATGGAGAAACAACATGCCTTATTATTACGGTTACAATTGGTGGATTGGACAAACAGGTTCCGATTATTTTGGTATACTTGGCGGCACTGCATCTAGTGGCAATGATACGTTCCAGCTCGGCGGCTATTTAGGTGAAGGCGGCATCAACAATGATTGGGATTATTTTGATGGCGGCAGTGGAACTGATCGTATCTATGTAGGTTCCATATCGGGGTATGCTTGGACCGCTATTATGGTTGCTGATGGCGGTTTTAATAGTGTTGAAACAATTGATGGTTCCAGCACATATCAGCCTATTTATGCACAAGGTGATGCTGACTTTAGCAGCATCACAACCATGTCATCCGGGGTGAAATTCTTCGGGCGGGGCAACGATAATACTATTACCACGACCGGATTGGATGATTACATCGAAGGTGATGGTGGTGATGATATCATCTATGCAGGTACCGGTGATGACGAGATTTGGGGCGACAATAATAGTATTCAAACAACCAATTTATGGATCGATGATGTCAATGCCGCTGGGGATGATATTCTCTTTGGTCAAGCGGGAAACGACACTATTTATGGCGGCGATGGTAATGATCAACTCTATGGTGGTGCTGACGTTGATGAGTTATTCGGTGGTGATGGTGATGATGTACTTTCAGCCGGTGCAGGTTGGGATGATGAGCTTACTGGAGGTGCAGGCACTGATTACTTTTTGATAGAAGAAGGCGAAGGCTTGAATACCGTCAAAGACTTTGACAATGGAACAGACTACATTGTGGCTGGGTCATCTATCGATGCTATTACGATATATAGCTACATTGGTGGTGATGCCCTTCTTCTTATGGATGATACATACGTCCACCTTGAAGGCGTGGCAGCTGGGCTTATTGATGGTGCAGACTTCTTATATGCTTAGATGAAAAGAGCGAAGGCTATATGGCCTTCGCTTTCTCTATCCATGTTTATATTAAGAAGGACTAAATTAGAAATTTCTAATCACGTTGGCCGGTCTGCCTGAGGTATGCTTCAATACCAGCTCCTAAATAATCTCCATGTCCACGATCTAGTGTTATCTGTTGACTGCTACCATCAGCAAATTTCAACTCCACAATATTTGTCGCTGAGAAACGAAGGTCATTTGAGATCGTGATTTGATCATTCTCATTGCCTTCAAATGTTATAACAGCCTCACCGCCATCCTCGTTGTAGCTGATATTTATTTTATCCGCATCTAAACCGGATCCTAATTCAAGCGTGGCATTACCATCCTGTAATATTATGGTGTCCTTATCATCACCCTTGTCGAATTTGATAATTGCAACTCTGTCAGAATCTTTATTTGATTCAACTGTGATACGATCATCACCAACACCGCCTGACGCGGCTCCCTCTCCATAATTTATTTCTATAGTATCGTTACCTTCACCGCCATATCCGGTTGCACCTTTGTAAATCTGAATCGTATCATTTCCGACACCTCCATAGGCATTCGTGTTCGCATCCGTTATGCTTCCTGTGCTTCCCGTTACGACCGTATCATCACCTTCACCACCATATAAGTTGCCAGTTCCAGTAACATAATCATCACCAGCATCACCATGGATTTCACCACCGCCAGCAACTCTATCATTGCCTTCACCACCGTGCATGACGGACTTTGCGCCGCCTAAAATCCAGTCGTCACCATTGCCACCGTTAACCGTCGATCCAAAACCTGTATAGATTTTGTCATTTCCATCGCCGCCGTTAATTGTAGATCCGTGGCCACTGTAGATTACATCATCACCGTCGCCACCATTTACCGTGGCTCCGTTTCCAACTTGTATATAATCATCAAAATCAGTACCCGTAACTTTAGCATCGTCTCCGGCACTTATGGCCTCACCACCGCTTTCCAGGCTTATGCGCGTGATTTCTGCTAAAGCTTTCGTCACGGGGCTATTGGTTGCATCCGATCCGCTGGAAATCGCGCCAATAATACTGGCAGGGTCAGAATGTCTTGCGCTGGCGCTTGAGTTAGCACTTGAGTGGCTTGTGCTTTGCAGTAATTGCAAGGCTATGGAGTTTTGTGTGTTGGTGACAGAAATCATGATCTTTTCTCAAAACAATCTATAAGATTTTGGTTGCAGGATACTTGATTATAGAATTTGAAATCATCAGCTTCATGCTAAAGAAACTGGCTGTTTTATTTACAAATTTAGGTTGTATTTACTTTGAGACATACCACTTAAAAATTGTTTAAATTTGGCGACTAGAAGTCGTAGGTATAATTGGTGACTATACACATATCGCGGTGGTTCAATACTAAAGAATTGCCGAGATTGTCTGAGTTGGTCGGAGAAGTTTTTTACTACCCAATCTAAGTAAGCTTTGGTGCCATGAAGTTTATTTTTAAACTCCCAAACAGCCGTCGTGAAGTTTATGTATTTATATAATTATCGAGAGTATTGAGGCGGTTATGCCAAGTCTAATCGAATCATTGTTCCGTTATCATCACTTTCAAACGTGATGTGAGCGCCGATTTGTCTTGCTCTTCGTTTCATACCCGAAATGCCATGGCCGCTCTTTTGTTCGTTATTAAATTTAAAGCCATTACCATTGTCTTTGATCAACACAGAGCTAGCATCGGTTGAGATTGTTATCACCGAAGCATTGGCATGTTTTATCACATTGGTAATAGCTTCTTGGACAATTCGCGTGAGGTGCAAATTGTTAGAAGGGCTTGGTTTTTTAAGCACTGGCTCATCTTCAATTTGCCAATCAAATTGCAATCCATGCTTTTCAAGTAATGCTTCTAATCTGGTGCGAAGCATCCCCAATAATGTAACAATGCTGTCATCGGTTTCTAAACTATCGAGCATGAGAGACAGATCGCGCAGGGCATCTTCCAGCGCATTTCGCATTATCTCATCACCTTTGTCATTGTTTTGCATATAAGCGAGCGTATTGACCAATTGCCCACCTATGCCATCATGTAGATCAGACATAATGCGTTGTCTTTCATCATTAACTGCCTCAGCTCGTTGGGCTTTTGCCAATCGCTCATAGCTTAAAGTAAGCTCCGCAGTTTTCTGATCCACCTTTTCTTGCAGTGATAGATTTAGTTGCTCATAGCCGCGCAGATTGCGCATGAGTTGGGACATGATTAGCCAAAGGCAAAGAGCTGCCATGACGAGAGGTGTGAAATGGAATAATTGATGGTTGCGTAAAGGTTCGTCCAGCGAAAGAAGAATAAGGCCATAAAGCCCAAGTGCAGCGGAGATCGAAAGACATGTGTAAAAAATGGCAAAATCCAAAATGTTTACACGTTTTCTGTTTATCCAAAATGTTATCAATACACAAAGAGCGAAGAACTCTGTTCCATAGTTGACGACAAGTAGCAGAAAATACACATGGCTGGCGGGTGCGAGCACCATTGCGAACACGCTGAGAATTAAGAAACCAACAAATACTCTTTCAAGTGGAAGAGCATCAAATCCCATAAACCGGTTTAAAAATTTCATGATAAACAGCACATAAAGCGACACCGACATGCCCCATGTTGCAGTCCAGAATTTGTAGTTCATAAAGCTGGTGTCAGTGCTATAATGAAATAGAAAAATGCAGGCACTTGCGCAAGATAAACTTAGCCATAAATAGGCCCTATCTTGGCGACGGCCCAGCCAAACAAAACCGAGTGTTAAAAACAACACACCCATTAGGCCAAGTGAGAACATGCCTACACCAATGAGCGTAAGCCAGCGGGTGGTGTAGCTGCTTTCAAGCAGGTTTGCTGGACCAAAGTAGAATGGTTGTAAGTCTAGTCCTTCCTGCGCAGGGCCGTACAAAGTGACTGACAATTGATTTTTACCGTTCAGTAAAAGGGAAGGGGGCACGATGACCAAATGAGGATGGTTCCAATGCCTCTGAGGGATGTCGACTTGTCGCAAAAGCTCGCCATTGAGCATTAATGCTATATCGTCCTGTATCTTTGGAAACAGGAATGCAAATTCATCGTGCTTTTTTACATCATGATCAAACTCAAAGTTTAATCTGTCTGATAAAAGTATGTTTTGTGGGCGCGGGGTAGCAAAATACGGAAGCTCAACGTTGTTTTGATCAAGGCAATCTGCTTGGACGCACAATGCGCCTGTTTCAATGAACGTGGTATTTGGAATAGGCGAGATTTTACCAATGTTGAGCAAGTGCAGCCCAAATGTCAGAATAAGTACCCAGAGTATGGAAAACAGACCTGTTTTCAAAAATTGCATTGCTACAAAATACCCATTCGTGTGGCCTGAGCAATGGCTTCGGTATTGGAGCCTACATTGAGTTTTTGATAAATATTGTTGATGTGATTTCCCACAGTGCCAGTGGAAATACCTAATTTTTCACCGATCTCTCGTCGCTTATAGCCCTTTGCCACAGCATTTAATATTTCTGTTTCCCGACCTGTAAGTTCAATAACAACCTTGTCATTATTTGGGGAAATGGAAGATTGACGCACCATCTCAAGTAGATGTCGTGCAATTTGCGGACTTATTGGCGATCCACCTTCAATCACTGACTTTACGTCTTCTCCGATTGATTGCATCGATCCGCTTTTGAGCAAATAGCCCTTAGCACCAGCTTGAAGGGCCTCAATGACACGTGCTTCATCACCGAAAATGCTGATGACCAGAGCATCACATTTCCAGTCAGTTTGAGCAACGGCATTGATGATCTCAACACCAGATCCATCGGGCAGTCCAAGATCAACCAAAACTATGCGTGGTTTGCGTTCGAACAAATATTTAAGCCCTGTATCAACATCACCGGCGACACCTGACACATCAAGTTCATCGGATTGTTCAACAGCGGACTTAATGCGAGAGGCGATCTCAACCTTATCCTCAACAATTAGAACCTTGTTTCTGTCAGCTGACATATAGACCTCAAATAAATTAATCACGTAACATTTTGCAAAATATCACAAGACATTTCTAGCTACATATATGAATCCATACATATGAACAAATTCAGATAGTGGCTATTTTTCATTTGGAACAAACGTCGAAGCCAGATGAGGTTACCTTATGAAACGTACATTTTTATTTACAATCACTGCAGCAACTTTATTGACAACCGCAGCATTTACGCAAGCATCACAATTTGAGGGTGGATCCGGGTTAAATGCGCAAGGTCAGGCTCTGGGTGGAAATATGCGTTCGGGACCAGGAACAAATTATGGTAAAATTTCAAGCGTTGCCGAAGGAACTTACCTTACTATTCTATTTGATACGGGGGTAGGGTTTGATGGATATAACTGGTTTGAAGTTGCATTGGATAATGGACGAAGAGGGTATATCTGGGGCGGGATATTGTGCTCAAACGGAGATAAATTGTGGGGCGTTTATGCGTCTTGCGCCACCTATCAAAATGAAGCGAGAAACATGCGCAATCAAAATGCCAATGCTGGTCGTGGTTGGATGGCATTTGCAGTTGGACATAACGGTAGATGGGGACACGGCGCAGGACCTTCACAATTTGATGCGCAAAATTTTGCTATTAACAATTGCGGCGACACAGAATGCCTAATAATGGATGAAACGCAAGCACAATGTCATGCCATGGCAACCGTGCCAGGCGGTCATTGGTTTGGAGCTGCAAATTCGCAAAGACAGGCTCAAAGTAATGCAATAAACTTCTGCACCAATGCCGGCGCAAATGGTTGTCGCATTGAATACACTTATTGTCAGTAAACAAGATCACACAAAAAGTAGAAACTGATCAACGAGGGTTCAGATGTTACGTATAATTTGCGCGATATTCCTTTTACTTGCATTGGGTGCTTGTTCAGGAACGATGGATAAAGTGGAAAATAAAGCAAACCGTTGGTCCACCGGGTGGGCAATGGGCAAGCAATACTCCAAGGTCGCAGCACTTGGTACTTCCACAATTGCACAGCTCACACCTAATGCACACGGATTTGGTGATATGATTGGACGCTCCGAATTGATAGATGGCACAACCATCTATCGCCATTTAGCGCCAGCGGTTAAGCGCGAAAGTTATGGTTCGTTTTCAGGACTCGTCGGCAGCAATTCAACGAAACAAAATTATAGACTTTCCTATTTCAAAGTCGGGCGAGACGGCATTGTTAAAGACTGGGCGACAGCTTCGGTTCCTGGCACAGTGCAAAGTTGTATCAATTATATCGGCGGCATTTTCCAAAAATGTAAAGATCAGGCTTTGATCAAACAGGCATTAGAAGTCTACGATTCTAAAGTCCGCACCAGCTCAGGACAAACACTTTCTGCCTGGGGTCCTGTTGTGCCGGCAGTGCCATTTGTGCAAAATGCATCTTGAAATGATCGAGCGTTGCTTTTTCAACATGCGTAATGAGTGTCGAGTTCTATGTTCAAGACTGTAAATCTAGTGTTGCGCGCGATTTTAGCTGCCTCGCTGCAAGTGTTTTTGCTGCTTTCTATACCTATTTTTTCAGGTGGCGTTTTCACCAAACCTGCTCATGCCGTAACGAACTGTTTTGGTCAGTCGTTTGCACGGACTAGTAAGTTTTATGCTCCAAGTTCGAGCTACCCAAACGGTTATTGCGCCAAAATATTTGGAGGCACTGACGTTATCTATATTGGAGAAGAAACAGCTGACACTATACGATACCTCCTTGACATATCGGGCTCCTTAATTCAACCTGAGTGTATTTCCGGCCAAAGCAGTACAAGTCATTGTGTTCTTTCGTCAGTGTCAACTCATTTCTGCAAGAAGGGTGGATATATATGTGATTGGCGCGCGACACACCCCAATGGAACGGTGGTGGAGTTTCAGACAATTGACGATGACATTTACAACCCAAAAATCTATGGCATCGCAACGTTTGATGGCAGTCCACAAGCGCTTGGTTTTTCAATGTCATCAGTTGATGTTGATCCTGATACCACCGGTGTTCAAACAGGTACTGCAACAGCCGGTCAGGAAATCGAACTTCATTTCACAATTGATAATCCCAACAGCTTTTTTGGGCAGCATGATGCGTCCAACGTTTCCTTTCAATTTGACGTCGCTGCATTTCATGCAGGCCACCAGGCAATTAGCTTGCCTGCGGGCGGCTTTTGTGGATCGGGATCAAGTGCGAGCCTATCGTCCGGTTCATCATCCTTTATCAATTTTAGCAACATAAATTTAGATGAAGGCGCGAATTGCAACTTTGCGATCGGCGTACTCATTCCTGAAAGCCAATCGGCGGCCACTTTGGTTTATCGAACGTCAGCACTTTCCGCATCTTTGACAACAATCAATCAAACGGTAACAAGCTCCTTTCAGGAAAGTCAGATTGGTGTTGTTGGTATCCAACCTCCGACAATAGCGATGAATTTGCCTTTGTCGGTAGAAGAAAATCAGACCTTCTCTATTCAACTGGAATTTTCAAACCCCAATACCTCGCTTGATATGAATGGCGCGTTAGATTTTGACACGGCAGCATTTTTATCAGGTTTAAATTCTGCTGGTGCAGTTCAGTTTAGTTGCGCTAATGGTACAAGCCAGATCAGTGGTGCACAGAACAGCTATCACACATTGCGAGATTTTGTGATCCCAAAAGGTGGAAGCTGCACGATTGAAATTCCAACACAGGTACCATCTGGCACTAGTCCCGGCAGCTATCAACTTACAACAAGCCAAGTCTCTGGTTTTACATCAACAACGAACACACAAATTATTGGTGCCAGCACAACGGAATATCTTCAGGTTGCAGCGAGTGCGCCACCACCCACAACGCCGTTCACTATAAATGCGGTTCAAGTTACTAACCCTTTGCCAAGCGGTCCTTCAAGTCAAACAAGCAATTATACAGTGACTGTCACCAACCCTAATGCAATTGATGCCAAGGATGCATCGTTTGGGGTTGCTTTTAACCATGGTGGCACTGTTGCTGGACTTAATATGAGCTATGGAAGTGTTTCTGGTTGCACAACAACTGGCTGGACAGGCGTGCAACCTAATAGCTGGGGTGTGGTTGCTGATGGCGGCACAGTTCCTGCATATGCCAGCTGTACCGTTAATCTAAGCATTACGAGTGATGGCACTGTGCCACCGGGAAACTATTCGCTTGTGGCTGTTTCCGAGGGTGAGTTTAATGGCACCCCGGTGACAGATATTCCTGTGCTGGCAGATATTATTGTATCCGACACTACCGCACCAACCATTAGCGGTTTGCCATCAGATATTGTGATTGCTGCAGCTTCTGCCAGCGGTACTAATGTAACTTGGACTGTACCAACTGCGAGTGATAATGATAGTGCAAATCTAACATCAAGCCATAATTCAGGTGATCTATTTCCTGTTGGAATAACAAGCGTGAGCTATACGGCAACCGATCCTGCCGGCAACCAAACAGCGGAGAGTTTTACAATCACTGTCATCGATGGCGTTGCACCCATTATTGCTGTGCCAAGTGATATAGTTGTTGGCGCGGATGCTGGACAAGATACAGCTGTCGTTACTTTTAATGTCACAGCAACAGACCTTGTTGATGGTGATCTGACATCATCTATCATACTATCGCATGCATCGGGTGATACGTTTCCAATAGGTGAGACAATCGTTACAGCAGATGTGACCGATAGCGATAGTAACGCGGCAATACAAGCAAGTTTTAAAATCACCGTGACAGATGGTGAAAAGCCTATTATTACAGCTATAACTGATAAGTCGGCAGTGACGAATATTGGTGCTTCAACCGCACAAGTTTCATTTACAACGACGGTGTCTGATAATGTGGATGCTACAAGTTTTTTCACACCAATTTATCAAATCGGTACGACGACCATCACCAGCCCTTATGATTTTCCAATTGGCACATCTACGGTCACGGTGACTGCAAATGACGATAGTTCAGGAAATACTCCAGACCCCATTACATTTGATGTGGTGATTACTGATAGCAATGGCGCTGGGCCAACGGTCGTTATTTCTGGAATGCCAAACGGTTTTAGAGCGCAAGAGAGTTTTGTTCTGTCAGTGAATTTTTCCGAAAGTGTTGTTGGTTTTGAACTTTCTGATGTCAACGTGAATGGCGGCTATGCGAGCGCACTTACAGGTAGTGGGTCTTCCTATCTGCTGACCATAACGCCGACTGGTGCTCTTGATCGCATTTTGATTTCGGTGGCAGGTAATTCAGTAACCAACGCGGCAGGATTGGGCAATAAAGTTTCCAATGTCGCATTTATTATAAATCTGACAGAAAGCGAAACAAAAGAAATCATTGCGGACCTTCTAAGGCGACGCGGTGAGTTAATCCTTGCATCAAAGCCTAGCCGACAAAGACGAATTGATCGTATCAATGGCGTGAAAACTGGGCGAACTGGCGTTAATTTGAGTTACTTTGGATTTAGTAATTTCTTTGATGCACCGGTTAATGCAAGTTTGAGCGATCAATCTTATAGCTATAACTTTAGCTCGCCGATTTTTGGTTTTGGTCAGTCTAATTTAGAAGAAGGCGAACGCGCTGATTTGGAATTTTGGAGTGAAGGCAAGATCAATATCTTGCAGAATGCAGATGGTAGCGATGGCATGTTTGCAATCGCGCATATGGGCGTCGACCGGCTTGTTACTGATAAGTTATTACTTGGTGGGACAGTTCAGTTTGATTGGATTGATCAAAAGGCATCAGGCACAAGAGGAGAGCAGTCTGGTTACGGTTGGATTGCTGGGCCTTACGCGCTTTATAAATTAAATGATAATCTCTATTTCGATGTGCGTGGAGGGCTTGGTAAATCATATAATACAATCAGTCCTTACGGAACTTACAAAGATAATTTTACCACTGATCGCCAGTTGTTTTCTGCAGCCTTGGTGGGTGAGTTTAACGTAGATGAATGGACGATTTCTCCAACATTGTCATTTGACTATTTGAAATCTTCTCAGCGCGCTTATACCAATGGACTTGGTGCTAATATCTCTGCGCAAGATGTTATCACGCGGCAAATGAGTTTTTCACCACGGGTCTCATATAAGTTTCAATTAGAAGAAGGTGCAAGTTTGACCCCTTGGGCGGAGATTGTTGGTACGTTAGATTTCTCGCAATCATCCATTAGAACAGATATTCGCGGCGGTGCAGATTATGCAACGTCAAAAAATTCATCTGTTTCATTTGGCGTAAATTATGATGGCGTCGGTGACGATGAAAACGCCTATGGTGTTAGTGCTCGAATATCATCTGGTTTTTGATAAAGCTTTGAGAAAAGCATGATAGCAAGACGCACTTTAATCATTAGCTTGTTTGCACAAGTCTATGCGCATCTCAGAACAAAGTTAAGCGACCTTGATAATAGCTGATCAAACGCCAGACTATTATCAAGATTTGTGCATTTTAACGGATGTCGTTGTTAGGCAACGATACGTGTGAGCATCTCTTCAGCTGATAGTTTACCCAAACCACCTCGCTTATGGAAATACTGAAGGACTTCAAACTCACTATCCTTGCTCGGATCAGCTTTTAAATAATCAATGAAGGCTTCCGCACCACGCTTGTGGATGAAATTCCATGTGACAGAAATTGAGTCAGATAAACAGATAACATCGTGTAGCCAGCCGTTTGGAATGAAGATCATTTGCCCCGGTTCCAATTGACCTTTGTAATCAGGTTCAACACTTAAGTTTTCTAAGTCATCTGCCCGAACATCTTTGAATCCGCCAAATGAATTGTCAGCAGTTTTCTGTGTAAGTTCTTCTGTGCGACTTGGATGATAAAGCGCAGCTTCTTTCGTTCCGTAGAATTGAGCCACGACTGCATCACTGCAAAATGGATCACGGTGCATCCGCGTGCGTGCGCCACGAGCAGCTACTAAAATACCGCGATAGGGGAAATTGTCATTAACCGGGTTTGCGGTTTTGCCATTCCCTGTGATTGGCATAATCAGATCACTGCTTGGAATACAATCTGGCTTTGTCCAGATTTTAGACAGCTCTTCAAATGCTTTGTCGCCTTTTATAAAATGCATATCTTTAAGCTGGTTGTACCAGCGAACATATGGCACATGTTTAGGCATGGGCCCGTCTTTACCGAAGTTTTCAGCAAAATATTCATTCAGCGATGAGGTTTTATCGAGATCAAATAAAGTATCATAAACTTGAGTTTTCATTTCACCGATAGAATCTTTAAGTGCTTCTGGCCGCCATTTGTCAGCTTCGTACGGAATTCCACTGATTACGACAGGTTTGTTCTGCGCAACATACTCAGAAACAAATTCTTCTTCTGTTAAATTTTCTCTGACTTCAAGCGGTTTCATAACTCTTCTCCTCTTTGCTTCCCCAGGCCGATTTTATATTAATTTGAGACCCATATTTTGCCGTTCCATAAAGAAAAGGCTTGCCCTATCATTAGCGCAAAAATGTTAAATCTCAGGAATGTAAATTTGGACAATGTTATGAAAATTTCATTCAAATCTTAAAGATTTAAAATCGTTAGTTTGCGCTTTTCGATAAGTGGGCCGGCGCTGCAAATCCAATTAATTCATTGATCGTGATCGATCTGAAAACAGAAGATTAAATGCGGTGCTTGGCAGCTTTTCGATATGCCAGCGGCCGCAGGCCTGTTTGTTTTAAAAATGTGCGATTGAAGTTTGAAATATTGGAGAAACCGGCGGAAAAGCAAACATCGGTTACGCTCATGTCAGATTCCCTTAACAAACGTTTTGCTGAATATAATCTCAACGTCGTAAGATGATCGGTAAAAGAGTTTCCAGTCTGTTTTTTAAAAAAGCGAGAGAATGCTGTTTCCGACATGCCAACTAAGTTTGCCACATCCCCGATCTTGGGGTTGGAAAGGAAATTATCTTGTAGGAAGGTTAAAGACGTTTCGAGTAATTCTAAATCATGATGGCTACCTCGACTTGATAAGGATGCAAAATGATCCGATGCCAAAATTTTGGTTTCAGAAGAGTTTGCAAATAAGGCCAACAGGGCGATCATGAGTGACATTCTTTCCATGCCCTTTGCGTTCTCCATTTTTTCAACAATCAGCGCGCCTTGGCGCGCAGTATCGCCAAAAAATTCTATTCCGAGAGATGCTTGTTCAAACAAAAGCTCTAGATCTCTGAATTCGGGCATGATTTGTCCAAGGTGCAAAAACGTTTCCGGGACAAATTGCACAACGATGTCGCGTTCTTTTATCAAACGTTCGGGTGCCGGCAAGGTAATCCAATTATGTGGTAAGTTTCCTCCTACCATGGTCAAGTTACCTGGCTCAAAGTTGCCAATGTAATCTCCGACATAAGTCATCCCTGTTGTCTTTCGCACGAGATGAATTTCAAATTCAGGATGGTAATTCCAGACATTTCGTTCCCAAGGGTAATCATCGCATCGCCATAGAAAACTTCCGCTCGCTGGAATGGTAATTTGCTCATATTTTGCATCTTCAGATGAGTCAGTGACCTTTGGAAGTGTCATTTTGTTTTTATGCTCCAATTTCAAATTACGCATGAAAGTATAGAAAATTTGCAAGAGTGGTGCTAGATCAAAAATTTTCTGTATGTGAAATTAAGTTCAGCGGGTCATGGAGGTGACTTGCATGAACAATCATTGGGAGGAGTATTCCGCATGAATAAAATTGTGAAGCGTCTCGTTACATCCGCATCAGCAGTTGCAATGGGTATTACTGGCTTAACTGCTACGACAACCTTTAGTTTTACGACAACTGCGGCCGCTGATGGTCATGCTGCAGTGTGTAAAGAAGATGTTAGAATTCTTGCTCAGCCGCAAGCTGGTTTGACAACAACGGAAGCATTTGCGAGCGAATTTAAAGAGATTTCTGGTGTTGATTTCCAAATCGATTATCTAAATGAAAACGATCGTCGCGCTAAATCTCGCGCTGATGCATCAATTATTGGTAAGTATAATGTGTACTATGTTGACGAAGCTAATTTAGCCCAGTTTGCATCTGCAGGGTGGATTGCACCACTACTTGATCATTATCCTGAAGCATATGATTTTCAAGACTTCGATTCAGGTCGTCGCACAACAGCGACATATGATGGAAAAGTATGGTTTGCGCCGATCACCGGTGGCGGTGATTTGATGGTCTATCGTACCGATATTTTTGAAAAAGCAGGCGTGGAACCACCAAAAACGCTTGAAGAACTTATGACTGTTGTTGAAAAAATTCATGACCCGGACAATGGGGTTTATGGTTTTGCGCTTCGCGGTCAACGTGGCTCTGGTGCTAATGTTTGGCGTTGGATGCCTTACTTTAGAGGTTTTGGCGGTGAATGGTTTGGTGAAGACGGTAAGCCTGCGTTTAATAGCGATGCTGCGGTTCGTGCCACAGAAACTTATTTGAAACTATTTGAATACTCTCCACCTGGAACTCGTACAGGTAGCTGGGATGAATCAACTGGTGCATTTAATTCAGGTCAAGTTGCGTTGATTGTTGAATCCGCCCCACTAGGTGGCATGTCACTTAATCCAGACAATTCCAATGTTGCTGATAAAGTTGCTTTCGGCACGCCGCCAGCACCGCTCACAGGTGGTGGTTATGCGCATGGATTTGCTGTTGGCACAAAATCAAATACAACTGATGCAGAAAAAGATTGTGCTGCACTTTGGATTGCTTGGGCTACGTCGAAAGAAAACGAAACTCGACGCCTTGAGGCTGGTCAGTCAGGTGAGCTGAACAGAACAAGTATATTCAACAGCGCTCAATTCTCTGATGCATTTGGGTCTGAATTACCCGCAGCATTGGAAGCCACTTCTGCATTTACAAAAGTAAATTTCTGGCAGCATGAAAAATGGCCTGATCTTGGTAATCGCTGGGGCATCATCTTGGAAGAGTTGATCACAGGCCAGCGGACTGACATCAAAGAAGCGCTTGCTGAACTTGAAACCTATGCGGTCGAACTCACCAGTAACTAAGGCAAACCCGTCGGACGTGTCTGCTAAAGTTTACGAGGGGCAATCACTGCTCCTCGTAAACACGCCTTTGAGTTTGAAAAAAATCCATGGGCCATGCAAAGAATTATGTTAAAGGTGATAAATGAATAGCCGTAGCTCACTGCCATTCACATTTTTGGTACCAACCGTCATATTGCTTGTGATACTCGCGTTGACGCCGACTATTTATGCATTGAACGTTTCGTTCACAGACAGAAATTTGTTTTCAGAAACGTCTAGCTATATCGGTTGGGACAATTACATCAAATTGTTCAGTGATCGAAGGTTTATCAATGCTGCAGTGGTTTCGGTTAAGTGGGAGTTTGTCACAGTAACAGCGACCATGATTGTATCTTTAGGACTGGGTATTTTACTGTTTGAAGTTGCTTCGCGTCGGCTCCAAAATTTCTATTGCCTGATTTTCTTAATACCGGTTCTTTTGCCGCGTGTTTGTGCAGCATTTGTCTGGAAGTTCGCTTTTCATCCACTTTATGGAATTATCACATACCCCTATCGCCTCATTACCGGTCAGCCGCTTGATTTACTTGCCGATCCCACATCTGCTTTGCTTGTGGTAGCGTTTGTGGATGTGTGGCAATGGGGCCTGTTTTTTGCAGTGATTGTTTTCAAGCTATTGCAATCACTGCCGCCTCAGCCAATTGAAGCTGCAAAGCTTGATAATGCTAAGCCTTGGGAAATTCATCTTCATGTCACCGTTCCCATGCTTAAGGCGCCTTTGATTAGTCTTGCCCTTGTTAAAGCAATTGAATCCCTTCGTTCGTTTGATTTGATCTATGTCATGACAAGAGGTGGTCCCGGGATCAGCACAGAAACGCTGGATATGTATGCCTTTTCGCAGGGCTTTATTGAAGCGGGTAAAATTGGATATGCATCTAGTATTGCCGTTATCATGTTGGTGGTGACCATTGTTACCTTCACATTTATTTGGAAGAGGGTGAACAAATGATCCTTCGTTTGCTTGGGAAATCTATCCTCATTTTATGCGCCGCTTTTGTTATTGTTCCGCTTTTATGGACCTTGCTCAATGCGTTTAAAGTTAACTCAGATTTGCTAACTCCTGTGCCGCAATTTTTCTTTGATCCCACCTTGGAGAACATCTCCTATGTGCTCAATCGGAAAAGTGTGTTTGGTGCGTTGAGCAATTCGCTCATAATCTGTCTTTCTGCTGTCGCTGTTGGTTTAGCGCTGGGGTTACCCGCAGCATACGCAATTGCGCGCTATGCAAATCGTATTACGCAGGAAATTCAGTTTTTTGTGCTTTCGTTGCGGTTTTTACCGCCGGTTGCTGTGGCTATTCCCTTCATTGTGATTTGGTTGAATTTTGGCATGTATGACACGCATCTATCCATGATCATTACGTATTCCCTGATCACGATCTCAATCACGATTTGGTTGTCTATTCCCGCTTTTCAGCAAGTGCCAAAAGAAGTCGAGGAAGCCGCAAGAGTAGATGGTTATGACGCTTATTCGATATTTGTGCGAGTTGCGCTTCCGGTTGCGCTTAAGTCACTTTTAGGTGCTTTGGCATTTAGTTTCGTGCTGGTTTGGAATGAGTTCATGCTAGCTCTTATGTTGACAACGAGCGATGCAAAAACACTGCCGATTGTAGCATCTGAAATGTCGCAACAGGGCTTGAATGTACCATGGGGCATTTTAAATGCAGCCGTCGTTCTGCTGAGTATCCCGCCACTTTTATTGCTTGGTTTACTCAGCAGTTTTCTAAACCGCTCCTTTTCCCAAAAAACACGATAGAAAGTTTATAATATGAAAGCACTTGTACTAGAGAGCGTGGGCAAACTTGCAATTCGTGACATTGATCTTCCAAGTGATGTCGGTGAAAACGATGTGAAGATCGCTATCCATACCGTAGGTGTTTGCGGGAGCGATATTCATTATTATACCCATGGCCGGATCGGGGATTTTGTTGTCAAAGAGCCTATGGTTTTAGGCCATGAGGGTGCAGGGACGATCATTGAAGTTGGTCCTGGTGTGAACCACCTCAAAGTAGGTGATAAAGTCTGTATGGAACCAGGTGTTCCTGATCAAACATCACGAGCTTCAAAATTAGGTATCTACAACGTTGATCCTGCTGTTACTTTTTGGGCAACGCCACCGGACCATGGCATCTTAACGAGTGAAGTGGTTCATTCTGCAGCCTTTAGCTATAAATTGCCAGAGAATGTGTCCTTCGCTGAAGGTGCGATGGTCGAGCCATTTGCGATAGGTATGCAGGCAGCAACGCGGGCTAAAATTACACCCGGTGATGTAGCTGTTGTCACGGGTGCGGGGACAATTGGAATTATGGTGGCTTTAGCGGCGCTTGGTGGAGGGTGCAGCAAAGTGATCCTTACTGATATTAGCGCAGAAAAACTTGCCATTGCAGGACAATATGATGGAATTATTCCTGTGAATGTTGCGCAAGATAAACTTAGCGATGCTGTCAATGAACACACATCTAATTGGGGCGCCGACATTGTATTTGAGGCAAGTGGTGCACCAAGTGTTTTAAATGAAGCCGTGCGCGTATTGCGCCCGGGCGGATGCATGGTTCTTGTGGGTATGCCGCCAAACGAAGTTCCATTTGACGTTAATGCAGCGATCTCACGTGAAATTCGGATCGAAACAGTTTTTCGCTATGCCAATGTATTTGATCGCGCATTAGAATTGATTGCATCGGGTAAGGTGGATCTTAAGCCGTTGATTTCAAAAACCTTCAGTTTTGATGAAAGCATTGAGGCTTTTGAACGTGCGGCCAAAGGTCTTCCAACAGACATTAAATTGCAAATAAGCTTTGCGACTTCAGGAGAATAATAATGGCTGAAATCGTCTGCCAAAACATACGTAAGAGCTATGGGTCTGTTGAAGTTGTTCCAGACTTTAATCTTCATGTGAATGATCATGAGTTTATCGTGTTTTTAGGCCCCTCAGGTTGCGGCAAATCTACGATGCTAAGAATGATGGCAGGGCTTGAAAATATCAGCGGTGGCGATCTTAAAATTGGTGGAAATATCGTCAATGATTTGGAGCCTCGTGACCGCGGTATAGCCATGGTTTTTCAAAATTATGCGCTTTATCCGCATATGACGATCCGCGATAATATTGCTTTTGGACTGCGCAGGATTAAAGTCCCGGAAGCTGAGATTGAGGAACGGACACAAAGCGTAACTTCCGTTCTTGGGTTAGAGGCATATCTCGATCGTAAGCCGACTGAGCTATCTGGTGGTCAACAACAGCGCGTTGCAATTGCGCGTGCCATGATTAAAACACCCGACGTGTTCTTGTTCGATGAACCGTTATCTAATCTGGATGCAAAACTGCGCGCAACGATGCGTGAAGAAATTGCTCGACTTCATAAAAAACTGCGCACTACGACCGTTTATGTAACGCATGATCAATTGGAAGCCATGACGCTTGCTGATAGGATTGTGTTGATGAAGGATGGGCGTATTGAACAGGTGGGAACGCCTGAAGAGATTTATGAATATCCCGTCTCCTTATTTGTTGCAGGTTTTATTGGTACGCCTGCGATGAACTTTATAAACTTAAAAGTCGAGACTTTGCAAAGCGCATCATGGCTTGTTGGCAATGGTGTCAAACTTGCTTTTGATGTAAATAGATTTGATGTTGTTGACGGGCAAGAAGTTGTTCTTGGTATTAGACCGAGCGATCTCAAAATCGATGGTGACAAAAATCGTAGATTGGAAGGCCAATGTGACCTTATCGAATATCACGGTGACCAAGCACTGGTAAGTTTTAACATTGGCGAGTTGAAGTTACATGCGCTGGTGCCAGCTCGAAAACGCCCATCGGAAGGAGACCATGTTTCTTTTTCCATTCGTGAAAATTCAGCACATCTATTTGATTTAAATACACAAAAGTCTTTGCTAAAAGGGTCGTAGTCGAAGACGGAAAGTGCATAAAATAATGCTAAGCCTACTTCATAAATAGTCGGCATGATGAAACATGATATCATGCTGATGTAAAAGGGTAAGTTCGGTCTTGTTTTTGCGCAATTTTAGCTTCAATACGCTTTCCGAGTTTAAAGTGTATCAAAACTGATACAGTTGGTAAGTGATAACTTTCAGACATAATTGACTTCGACTAGCCCCGTTGTTTTTCTCCTACAACGGAGGAGTTATACATTGGATTTATCAGGTGAAGTTCGTGTCGATGCCAAGATTGATAGGGTCTGGGCTGCGTTAAACGACGTCGAAATATTGAAGTCTTGCATTCCAGGTTGTCAAGAATTGGAAAAGATTTCTGAAAATGAAATGACGGCCAAAGTTGTCTTAAAAATTGGGCCAGTCAAAGCAAAATTTGGTGGTGCGGTTACGTTGGAAAACCTTAACCCACCTCATTCTTATTCAATCACAGGTGAAGGCAAGGGTGGAATGGCCGGGTTTGCTAAAGGTGGGGCTGATGTCCAACTTGAAGAGGATGGTGGCAAAACCACACTTACCTATCAGGCCAAAGCACAAGTTGGCGGCAAGATCGCACAGCTTGGTTCAAGGTTGATTGATTCAACCTCTGCGAAATTAGCAGATCAGTTCTTTGAAAATTTTCGAAAGACTTTGACTGAGGAGGAAGAGCTCGTCGAATAACCTTTTGAATTAAATACCAATCTATCTAACTGGGAGGAATAGATGACAGAAATATCGATGGTAGTGAACGGGAAATCAGTAAAGGCTGATGTCCCCGATAACACGTTACTGGTCAATTTTATCCGCGAAAATTTACGTTTAACAGGAACGCATGTGGGCTGCGATACGAGCCAGTGCGGGGCGTGCGTAGTACATTTAGACGGAAAAGCTGTGAAGTCGTGCACAACGCTTGCGGTATCAGCGCAAGGTGCAGATGTCACGACAATTGAAGGTCTTGCTAACGGTGATCTACATCCCATGCAGGCAGCTTTTAAAGAAAACCACGGCCTGCAATGCGGCTTTTGTACACCAGGCATGATCATGTCTGCGACCGATATGGTTGCGCGCTACGACGCAGAAGGCAAGACGCTTGATGAAGAAGCTATCCGCGATGAGCTGGAGGGCAATATTTGCCGCTGCACGGGCTATCATAACATTGTTAAAGCCATTGCGGACGGTGCGTCCAAAATGACGAACGCTTAAAGGAGGCTTGCGATATGAGTGAAGGAATTGGAGCGAGTGTCCGACGCAAAGAGGACAAGAGATTTATTACCGGTAAGGGTAAATATACCGATGATATAAAACAGGAAAATCAGGCCTATGCAGCTTTTGTGCGTTCATCGCACGCCCATGCCATCGTCAAAAGTATTGATGCATCAGAAGCTGAAGCGATGGACGGTGTTGTTGCGGTCTTAAACGGCCATCAACTTACTTCAGACGGTATTGGAAACATTATCGCAGGTTGGGCAATTACATCAAAAGATGGCAGCGCCATGAATATGGGCGCATGGTCAGCGTTATGCACTGAAAAGGTACGCTATGTAGGTGATGCAATTGCGATTGTTATTGCTGACACGCAAGAAATTGCACGCAATGCTGCTGAAACAGTGATGGTGGAATTTGATATTCTTCCGGCCGTTGTTAGCCCTGAGAAAACGCTTGAAAGTGGTTCTCCGCAAATTCATGAGAATGCACCAAACAATCAGATTTATGATTGGGAAATTGGAGATGAGGCTGCAACGGATGCAGGATTGGCGAGCGCTACACACATCACCGAAATGGAGATTGTCAACAATCGTTTGGCGCCAAACCCAATGGAGCCACGCGCTGCAATTGCGATTTATGATGATGCTGAAGAGCATTACACGCTCTATACAACAAGCCAAAACCCGCATGTTGCAAGATTGCTTTTATCTGCATTTTATAGCGTTGCACCAGAGCACAAGTTACGTGTAATTGCGCCAGATGTTGGTGGTGGGTTTGGTTCAAAAATCTATGTTTATCCCGAAGAAATTGCATGTCTTTGGGCGTCGATGAAAACAGGTCGGTCGGTGAAATGGACATCTGATCGCAGTGAGGCGTTTTTGACTGACGCACATGGTCGAGACCACGTTACAAAAGCAAAAATGGGTTTTGACGCAAACGGAAAAATCGTTGGCTTTAAGGTTGATACTATTGCCAATATCGGTGCCTATATGAGTTTGTTTTCTTCTGTAACGCCGACATATCTTTATGCAACTTTGCTGTCTGGTCAGTACGATATGCCAGCCATTCACGGCAATGTTCGGGCGGTATATACCAATACTGCTCCTGTTGATGCATACCGCGGTGCTGGTCGTCCTGAAGCGACCTATCTTGTTGAACGTATGATGGATACAGCGGCTCTTGAAATGGGTGTTGACCCTGCAGAACTTAGACGCAAAAACTTTATCCAATCCTTCCCGTATCAGACACAAGTTATCATGAATTACGATTCTGGTGATTTCCCTGGCTGCATGGATAAAGCACAGGCAGCTGCAGATATTGCAGGATTTGCAGCACGTAAGGCAAGTTCTGCCTCTCGCGGTAAGCTGCGCGGCATTGGGTATTCATCCTTTATCGAAGCATGCGGTATCGCACCATCAGCTGCGGTAGGTTCACTTGGTTGTGGTGTTGGATTGTGGGAGTCTGCGGAGGTTCGTGTCAATCCTGTCGGGACCATAGAGATCCTAACTGGTAGCCATTCACACGGTCAAAGCCATGAAACAACATTTGCACAACTTGCAAATGATCGCTTCGGGGTACCAATTGATAGTGTTCAAATTGTCCATGGTGACACAGATAAGGTTCAGTTTGGTATGGGTACATATGGATCTCGTTCAGGCCCTGTGGGTATGAATGCGATTGTCAAAGCGCTTGATAAGGTGGAAGCCAAAGTCAAGAAGATCGCAGCTCATGTGCTGGAAGCTTCTGAGGATGATATTGTTATTGAAGCGGGCGAAGTGAAAATCGCTGGTACAGATAAAAAGATGGCTTGGCATGAGGTTGGTCTCGCGGCTTACACCGCGCATAACCTGCCTGAGGGTATGGAACCAGGGTTGAAAGAAGGTGCTTTTTATGACCCGATCAACTTCTCCTTCCCATCAGCTACTTTGATTTGTGAGGTGGAGGTTGATCCTGAAACGGGCGTGACAGATATCGTTCAGTTTACGACCGCTGATGATTTTGGGGTTATCATTAATCCAATGGTTGTTGAAGGCCAAGTGCATGGCGGATTAGCTCAAGGCATTGGGCAAGCTATGTTGGAAAATGTGGTTTATGACGATAGTGGCCAGCTTCTTACTGGTTCCTATATGGATTACGCGATGCCGCGTGCGGATGATCTTCCATCCTTCACAATCGAACATAATAATGTACCAAGCCCGAGCAATCCGCTGGGTCTTAAAGGCTGCGGTGAAGCAGGTGCTATTGGCGCGCCGCCAGCAGTAATCAACGCTATTTGTAATGCAATTGGCAACAACAACTTGTCGATGCCGGCAACCCCTTCAAAAGTGTGGGCAGCATTGCAAGAAGTTTCAGCGCAACAAGCAGCGGAATAGGAGAGTAGAATATGTATGAGGTTAAGTATCACAAAGCTTCAAGCGCTTCTGACGCTGCGAACATAATAAGCGGATCGGAAGATGGTAAGTTTTTGGCAGGTGGCCAAACACTTATTCCAACAATGAAGGCTAAATTGGCAGCGCCAAGCGATCTCGTGGATATCAGTCAAGCCGATGGCATGGCCGGTATTAGCGTTGATGGTAATACTTTGACTATTGGTGCAATGACAACTCATGCTGAGGTCGCAGGTAACGCAGCGCTTTCAGCTTGTTGTTCGAGCATAACGTCATTGGCAGGTAATATTGGTGATCCAGCGGTTCGTCATAAAGGAACCATTGGTGGTTCAATTGCCAACAATGATCCTGCCGCGGACTATCCTGCTGCTATGATGGCTTTAGGGGCAACAATTATTACAAACAATCGCGAAATCGCGGCTGAGGCGTTTTTTCAAGGCATGTTTGAAACAGCGTTGGATGATGGTGAGATCATTACATCTATTCGCTTTGAAGCGCCTGAAAAAGCTGCTTATGCCAAATTTCCAAATCCTGCATCTCGTTATGCGATGGTTGGTGTATTTGCAGCTAAAACATCTAACGGTGCGCGTGTTGCTGTCACAGGTGCGGGTGCTGATGGTGTCTATCGTCAATCTGAAATGGAAGCTGCATTAGATGGGGCTTGGAGTGCTGATGCTCTGGCCGATATTCACGTTTCCTCAGATGGATTGTTGTCCGATATTCATGGCGATGCAGCTTATCGTGCAAACCTTGTGAAAGTGATGGCTGGTCGAGCTGTTGCCAGTGTATAGTTTGAAAAGTAATATCCCCGAAGCTCAGGTTTCGGGGGTATAGAAAATAATGACCAAATCACCTTTTATACCATTGCCAAATTCCATTGATGCTACGCTCCAATTGCTGCGCGAATATAATTATGTTTGCGACCGCAGCTTGGCGACGTTGACCTTTTTGTCACTTGAACTGGATCGCCCTATCTTTTTGGAAGGTGAAGCCGGAGTTGGTAAAACAGAGCTTGCGAGAACACTTGCAACAGCGTTGGGGCGTGATCTTATCCGATTGCAATGCTATGAGGGGTTAGACGCGGCAACTGCTGTATATGAATGGAACTTTGCAGCACAAATGCTTGCCATGAAGCAAGGTGAAGGTGATGTTGATATCTACGATCAACGATTTCTCATCAAGCGACCATTATTGCAGGCTATGGAGCAGCATGAAAATGGACCGCCTGTTTTACTCATAGATGAAATTGATCGAACCGATGCACCTTTTGAGGCATTTCTTCTTGAAGCTTTATCAGATTATCAAGTAACCATCCCTGAAATTGGTGCCATAAAAGCACCAGCACCTCCGATTGTCATTTTAACATCTAACCGCACGCGCGAAGTTCATGACGCATTAAAGCGCAGATGCCTATACCATTGGGTTGATTATCCTGATTTCGATCGCGAATTGGAAATTATAACTTCACGTGTTCCCAAAGCCGCTGCGAGTTTAAGCCAAGAGATTGTCAGTTTTGTTCAAACGTTACGAGAGGAAAATCTCTTTAAAAAACCTGGCCTTGCTGAAACGATTGATTGGGCGAGTTGTCTTGTTGCACTTGATGTGATCTCTCTCTCTCCTGAGATTATATCAGATACCATTGGTGCTGTTCTAAAATACCAAGATGATATTGCAAAACTTCAAGGTTCTGAGGTTAATCGTATATTAGAGGCTAGCAAGGCCAATCTAAATGTCTACAAATAATCCAAATGCGCCTGTTCTTGAGAATGTGGATGGACGTTTGGTTGATAATATCATCTATTTTTGCCGGACACTTCGACGTGCCGGGGTGCCAGTTGCACCTTCTCAGATAAAAGACTTAATCCGAGCGGTCGAAGTTGTTGGGTTTTCTAAAAAATCAGATTTCATGGAAACATTACGGGCCTGTTTAATTACCAGGCCTGAACAGATGGAAGTGTTCGAACAAGTTTTTAATTTGTTTTGGCGAGACCCTGAATTCATCAATAAGATCATGCAAACGTTGTTACCTTTTGCGCAAAATAAACAGCATGAGGTAGCCAAGCTGAAAGCTGCTGAAAACAGAGCTGCGGACGCAATGACTGATCCTATGCTGCAGGACGTGCAGGAGCACATTACGACGAGAGAAGAACTCGTCCTTGATGCACAATTTAGTTTTTCTCAAAATGAGCGCATTGCAGCGATGGATTTTGAACAAATGACCAATGCGGAAGTTGCGGACGCTGAGCGCGCCATCGCGCAATTGGACTTCAAACTACCCAAAACATATTCGCGTCGATATAGAACAAGCCCAATTGGTCCGCGCATTGATATACGCAATACGTTACATCATTCGCGAAAAAGCGGCGGTGAGCTTTTAAAGCTTATCAAAAAACGCCGAATAGAACGGAAACCAGAATTGGTTTTTCTGTGTGATATTTCAGGCTCGATGTCGACCTATTCGCGCATGATAATGCACTTTATTTATGCCATTGCGAACCAAACTGCTGTTGCTCATAGCTGGTCACAAGTCCACGCATTTACATTCGGGACCAAGCTGACAAACATCTCTCATCTTATAAAGGGAGATGATCCTGATATTGCCTTTCATAACATTGGGCAATTTGTTACGGACTGGGATGGTGGTACGCAAATTGGTAGTAATATTGAACAGTTTAATATGAAATGGTCTCGCCGTATCTTGAAATCAGATACGGTTGTAATTTTGGTGACCGATGGTTTGGAACGCGGTCATATTGAACTTCTGGACGCTCAGCTGGAACGCCTAAAACTATCATCTGGTCATATTATTTGGTTGAACCCGCTACTGCGGTTTGACGAGTTTCAACCTTTAGCACGCGGCATCAAAACCATTAAAAAACATACTTCAAGACTTGTTAGCTGCCATAACATTAACTCACTGGCAAACCTTTCATCGGTTGTTTCAGGTAGGTCAATCTAAGTTAAATGTCTTGTGTTGAATTAAAGCGCTTCCGTGAACGTTTATGATTGCGATATGTGATGCAATACTTGCTCGACGAAAAAATCTGGTTTTTTGCTCGGCCAGCCGTGTCCACCGTCTGGTACAAACAAAGATGAACCATTGGGAGCAGTTTTTGCCAATTTATCTGCCGCGCCTTTGATTAAAGGATGCTCTCGATCGCCTGAAACAAATTTTACTCTCGTTTGAATTTCAGCAACACCTAATGGCATTTCAAAGTCGACAACATCGTTTGTCGCGCGCATAAATGCCATGGGTTTAGTTTGTGAGGCAGCGCTCACATATCCATCAATTTCATCAGATTCAACTCCCAGCGATTTCGCATTTTTTCTTGCAAAGAATGATGTTGTTGCCAACGGTGCGAGGATTAATGACATTAATTTCATTAAGCCTCTTTTTTTCATGCCACCATCATGCATCCCGCTTAAAAGCGCTGAATGAAACATTTTGGGATTTTCTGCGAGAAGCGTTAATCCGACATAGCTCCCCAACGAGATGCCAACAAGATGAGCACCGTCTTTAAACTCATCTTTTACAATAGATGAAACCTGGTGTGCTGTTTGTTCTAAAGACACCCAAGGAATGTCTGCACTGCCACCGTGTCCGGGCAGATCTATGAGCAATGCTTTAACATTTGGCAATTGCGGCAGGAACTTTTCCCACATCCATGAACTCACACAAACCGCATGTAAAAACACAACAGGAACCCCATCTGCGGGGCCTATTATTTTATAGTTTAGGGATGTCATTCAGCGCAGGTCCATCGATTGTCGTTGGTGATGAGATTTCACTCTACCCAACACTCCGTATGCAATACTTATGGCAATAATGTGAATGTTTACTCGTTTTTAAAAACTTAATTTTTAGGCAGTTCTTTCAGGTCAACACCCATACTTTCCATGCGTTCGCGCCATTTGTTGCGCGCGTGTTTTTGCATGTCTTCAACTGTATCGAGTTCGTCAGTGATCTCCAGCCCCATGATGGTTTCGATGATGTCTTCCAAAGTAACAAGCCCCTGAACTGTCCCGTATTCATCAACTAGCAATACGATATGCGCTTTCTCGGTGATTAGCTGCGAATAGGCGTCGAAAACTGTCAACTTGTCGGACAAAGCAACAAAGTCTCGTTTATAGGCAGTTAGTTTTTCATCGTCGTTATTATTTGCCTTTGCGGATAAAATATCGACTTTTAAAACGTAACCAACAATATCATCTTGTGATGAGCTGAATATGGGAATTCGAGAAAACGGTGAGTTTGGATATTTTGCAAAATAATCTTGTGCTGTTAGGTTTTCGGGTAAAGAAAAAATCACTGAACGTGGTGTCATAATATCCCTGATCGAGATTTGTCTGATCTTCATCATGTTGGTGAAGATTGCATGCTCTTCAGTGTTGAAGACACCTTCCTCTTTGCCGATCTCTACCATGGCTTTGACTTCGTCGCGACTGAATGTGAAGGCGCTTGTTTTGCCGCCGGAAATTAGTTTTGTTAGTTTTTCAGATAGCCATACAAGTGGAAGCAGGCCTTTCACCATGGTTTGGATCACTCTTGCCGTTAAAGGGGCAATTTGTTGCCAATAGGTTGCGCCAAGTGTTTTGGGGATAATCTCAGAAAATATCAATATGACGAAGGTAAGAACCGCTGAAATAATGCCGAGATATTGATTGCCGAATACCACAGTGGCTTGCGCACCCACGCCAGCTGCACCAACGGTGTGAGATATTGTATTTGCGGTTAATATAGCAGCTAATGGACGATCGATATTTGACGTGAGATCTTTTAAGAGTTTGGCGCTTTTATGATTTTCGCTTTCTAATTTCGCGATGTAAGAGGGCCTTATTGATAAAAGTACGGCCTCACAAACAGAGCATAAAAACGATACGAAAACAGCTAGAAAAAGATAAAAAAGCAGTAATGTCATGATGAAGTTTATACACTCTATTGGCTTGTGTTCTGAAATTTATCACACAGACCTAGCAGATTTTTTCCATGGACGCATACATGTTTTAAAAATTCACAGACGGATATTCGGAAAAAAAATACTAAAAACTCAAACTATATATGAACAGCTTTACCCAATGCGCGCATGCAGGCTTCCTGAAACCCTTCTGATCGAGTGGGATGTGCATGGATTGTCGCGCTGATATCTTCAAGACGCGCACCCATTTCGAGTGCCAAAGAAAACGCTGCTGAGAGTTCGGAAACTCCTTCGCCGACCGCCTGAATGCCGGTGATGACATGATCTGACTTTCGCCAGATAACGCGGATAAAACCGCTTTCATCTTCCGTTGTCATCGCTCGTCCATTTGCCATAAATGGAAATTCGCTTGATTGGGTGTCTTCGCTTTCACCCGGCAATTCACCACAGGAAACGATTTCTGGATCGGTGAAACAAACGGCGGGGATTGATTGTTTATCCCAGCTAACTTTGTGGCCAGCGATATATTCTGCAACCAATTCACCTTGCGCCATTGCGCGGTGGGCCAACATGGGCTCACCCGTGATATCTCCGATAGCAAATACTCCGCGCATGGATGTCTGGCATACATTGTCTATTTCGATAAATGGTCCGTTTCTGGAAAGGGCTAATTCATCGATTTGAATTTTCTCCGTACGTGGACGCCGTCCGACGGTGACGAGTACCTTTTCCGCATTGATGTCACCGATACTGGTCTTTAAAATTCCATTAGAATAGCTTTGCGCCATTGCGTTGGTTCTGGTTTCGATACCTAGGCTCTTCAGTCTATCTGCAACGGGCTTTTTCAATGCATCATCAAAAATCGGTAAAATTGAATCTGTGGCTTCAATGACGGTTACTTTGGAACCAAGCTTTGCAAATGCCGTTCCGAGTTCTAGCCCAATGTAACCGCCGCCAACAACTGCAAGTGTTTGTGGGATAGATTTTAATGATAGTGCTTGTGTTGATGATAAAATGTCTCCGCCAAAAGGCATATTAGGTAATTCAACAGAAGATGACCCGGTGGCAATAACGATATTCTCAGCTTTGATTGAGCGGATGTCGTCATTGTTTTCTATCGCTACTTTTTTGCCGTCGATGAATTTTGCACTTCCTTTGATAAACCTGACCTTGGCTTTTTTCATCAAGCCTTCTACACCCGTGGTAAGGCGCTTTACGATGCCATCTTTCCAAGCAATTGTCTGTGCTAGATCGATTTCAGGTTTGCTGGTTTTAATTCCCAATGGCCCATCAGGCGCTTTTGTTATCTTATCAAATTCATTGGCCGCGTGGATCAATGCTTTTGAGGGGATGCAACCTATATTAAGGCATGTGCCGCCAGCTGCATTTTCATCGACAATGATTGTATCTATCCCAAGCCGTCCTGCTCGAATTGCGCATACGTAGCCTCCAGGCCCTGCGCCGATGATTAACAATTTACAACTTAAATCCATTAGGAGCGCTCCACAAACAACATCGCAGGGCTTTCAAGCAATGTTTTTAATTTTCGAACAAAAACGGCTGCATCCCAACCGTCAATAACGCGATGATCAAAAGAACAAGAGATGTTCATCATTGTTCTAGGTTGAAAGTTTTGGCCATCCCACATCGGACGGACTTGCATCTTGTTCACGCCAACAATTGCCACCTCGGGGTGATTGATAATTGGTGTTGTGGCAATTGCTCCCAACTCCCCAAGAGAGGAGATCGTAATTGTTCCTTCGGTTAATTCACCGGGTTTGATGGTTCTCTCTCTTGCTGAATTTGCAAGGCGCGCTAACTCTTTTGCATTGTCCCACAGATTTGCTGCTTGGGCGTGTCGTAAGACAGGAACCGTCAGTCCGTTTGGTGTCTGTGTTGCAATTCCAATGTGAACACCTTCGTATTGATGAATGGTGCCAGTATTATCATCATAACGCGCGTTAAATTGCGGCTGCTCGCGCACAGCTTCAATGATGGCCTTCATGATAAAAGGGATGATCGTAAGTTTTGATCGCTCTCCTTGGTGTTGTGTATTTAAGCTTGCACGCAACTCTGTAAGTGCGGTCATCTCAATTTCTTCAACAATCGTTATATGTGGAATTTGTCGCTTAGAAAGAGACATTTTCTCCGCGATTTTACGGCGCATTCCAACGACAGGGATATCCTCAATATGATCACTTGCAACACGGTTGTTTTTTGCATTCATTTGGCCATTTTTTTCGATCCACTTATCGATATCTTTGTGGATAATGCGTCCGGCAGGACCGCTACCGTTGATTGCTTTTAGATCGATGTCTTCTTCGCGTGCTCTTGCGCGAACAGAGGGCGCTGCGAGCGGTTTGTTTGATTGATTCATCAAAACAACGTGATGTGTTTTATCTTCAATGAAACTTTGCGATTGGGCTATTGGCGCGTTAGTGGTTGTCGTTGCCGGTTCAGGTTCGGTATTAGTTTTAGTTTGTGGAGAAGTTGCCGATAATTTGTCATCTCCATCAACTTCAATACGAATGAGAACGCCCCCAATTGGCATCATCTGGCCAATTTCGCAACCAAGTTCAATCACCTTACCATCAACAATGGAGGGTACTTCAACAGCGGCCTTGTCGGTCATCACAGCTGCGAGAATGTCATCCTCACGCACAGGATCTCCCGGCTTCACATTCCATTCCACAACTTCGGCTTCTGCAATACCTTCACCCACATCGGGCAATAACATTTCGTAAATACCCATGATCAGTCCTCCATGACTTTAAGCAAAGCTTCACCGACACGTTTGGGCACGGGGAAATAGTTCCATTCTTGGGCATGGGGATAGGGCGTATCCCATCCGGTTACGCGAACCATGGGTGCTTCTAGATGATAAAAACAGGTTTCCTGAACAAGTGAGAGTAGCTCTGCACCAAACCCACTTGTGCGCGTTGCTTCATGTAAGATCAAGCATCGTCCGGTTTTCTGAACTGATGTGGTGATTGTCTCAAGATCAATTGGCGAGAGGGTTCTTAAGTCAACAATCTCGGCATCTATTCCCGTTTCATTGACCGCAGCTTCAGCAACGTAAACCATTGTCCCGTAGGTAAGGATTGTGACATCATTTCCTTCGCGATAGATCGATGCTTTGCCAATCTCAACGATCTCATTGCCTTCAGATACTGAACCTAGCGGGTGCTTTTTCCAACTCTCGACCGGTCTGTCGTGATGACCATTAAACGGACCGTTATAAAGTCGTTTGGGTTCAAAGAAGATGACAGGGTCGGGGTCTGCGATGGATGCAAGAAGTAAACCTTTGGCGTCTTGCGGGTTGGAAGGCATAACAACTTTTAGACCGGATGCGTGGGTAAATAACGCTTCTGGTGATTGACTGTGTGTCTGGCCGCCAAATATACCTCCACCCGTAGGAACGCGGATAACAATAGGGCAGGTAAAGTCAGCATTTGAGCGATGCCTTAGTCGTGCTGCTTCTGAAACGATTTGATCAAATGCAGGATAGATATAATCTGCAAACTGGATTTCGATTACAGGTTTTAATCCGTAAGCTGCCATCCCAATGGCAGCGCCAACAATGCCGCATTCATTGATGGGACTATCAAAACAACGGTTCTTTCCATATTTTTCTTGCAAGCCAGCAGTACAGCGAAATACGCCGCCAAAAAAACCAACATCTTCACCAAAGACTATCACTTTTTCATCGGCGGCCATCGCTTGATCATGGGCATCGCGGATGGCTTCAATCATTGTCATTTCAGCCATATTAATATCCAGCCTCTTGGCGTTGGCGAACAAGGTGAGGCGGCATTTTTTCATACACACCTTCAAACATGTCGCGCGGGCTTGGGGCTTGGCCCGTTCCTAAAGTGCCAACGGATTCTGCTTCTTTCTGTGCCTTTAAAACCGTATCCATGATCTCAACTTCAAACTGTTTATGGCGATCTTCACTCCATGCACCCAAAGTGATCAGATGTTGTTTTAATCGATCAATCGGATCACCAAGTGGCCAAGCTTGTTCTTCTTCTTTTGCTCTGTAAGCAGATGGGTCATCGCTGGTTGAATGCCCTCCAGCACGATAGGTAACATGTTCAATCAAAGTTGGGCCGTGGCCCGCTCGTGCGCGTTCAGTTGCCCATTTTGCAACGGCATAAACCGCTAGATAATCATTCCCATCCACTCGAAGCGCTGGGATACCAAAGCCATGCCCACGTGCTGCAAATGTGCCAACACCGCCGCGTGCGATGCCTTGAAATGTTGATATGGCCCATTGATTATTCACAATGTTTAAAACAACAGGTGGACGGTAAGTTGAAGCAAAGACCATCGCAGCGTGAAAATCACTTTCCGCAGTGGAGCCGTCACCAATCCATCCGACCGATATTTTGTCATCACCAGAAAGAGCCGATGCCATTGCCCAGCCGACAGCTTGAATATATTGAGTTCCTAAATTTCCAGAAATAGAAAAGAAACCATAATCATTGGCTGAATACATGATCGGCATTTGACGACCAACTAATGGATCATTGGCGTTTGAATAGATCTGGTTCATCATGGTGGTTAAAGGGTATTCACCAGCAATGAGAAGGCCTGCTTGTCGATAAGTGGGAAAGTTCATATCTCCCTGGTGCAACGCTTTTCGAAATGCGCAGCTGACGGCTTCTTCACCTAAATGTTGCATATAAAAACTTGTTTTGCCTTGGCGTTGAGCCATCATCATACGCTTGTCAAATGCGCGCAATGTCAGCATGTGTTGTAACCCATCGCGTAGATCTTCTTCAGTTAGATCCTCAGCCCATTCGCCGACAACTTCGCCGTCTTTGTTTAATACCCGCACGATTGAAAACGCCATGTCGCGAATTTCATCGGGATCAACATCAATGGGAGGTCGTTTAACGGAGCCTGCGCGCGGGATATCAAAATCGGAAAAATCAGGCGTGTCGCCTGGGCGGCAGCCTGGTTCAGGAATGTTGAGCGATAGTGGTTTTCCCTCAGCCATATTTATGCTGCTCCTTCATTTTGCACTGCATGCATAAGGATCTCATTGACCATTTCATCAGCAATTTGGATTGTTGTTTTTCCGGTTTTTTCGCTCAAAATTATGATGTCGTGAATACGCTCGGTGATTTGTTTGATACGTTCATCACGATATTGGTGCCCCTGTTTGAGAATTTCACCTGCCGCATTGATGATGCCGCCAGCATTGACGACATAGTCTGGTAAATATGTGATGCCGCGCTTTTGTATTTCATCCGCTATGAGTGGGCTTGCTAACTGATTGTTTGCCGCGCCGCAGATAAGTTTTGCACTTAGATTTGCAACTGTGTCATGCGATAAGATGCCGCCAAGGGCGCAGGGTGCAAAGATGTCCATATCAGTGTCGAATACATGTTCTGTGGAGCAAACTTTGGCATCAAACTTGGATATAGCTTGGTCTATCAAGGATGTGTTGATGTCTGAGACGATTAACTCAGCACCACTTTCGTGCAGCTTTTCGGCTAGTGACATTCCCACATGGCCTAGCCCTTGAACCAAAACGCGTTTGCGAGCCAATCCTTTGGTTTTAAATACCTTATCAGCACCGACTTTAAGGCACTGAAAAACGCCTTCAGCGGTAAAAGGTGATGGGTCGCCACTGGCAAAATTACCGCCGTTTAATCCTGCAGCATATGGTGTTTCTTGTGCGACGATGGCCATGTCTTGTGGGCTGATGCCGACGTCTTCTGCGGTGAAATAACTTCCTTTTAAGTAATCAACGACTTTACCAAATGCACGTAGTAGATCCGCGGATTTATCTGTTTTTGCGTCACCAATGATGACAGACTTGCCGCCGCCTAGACCAAGGCCTGCAATCGCATTTTTACTGGTCATGCCTTTTGCTAGACGTAAAACATCTTCTTTTGCAGCTTCGTCACTATCGTAATTCCACATTCTGCATCCACCAGCGGCGGGGCCACAGACGGTTGAGTGAATAGCGATATACGATTTCAATCCTGAACTCTTATGCTCTGCATAGATTAGGCGTTCAAATCCGTCTGGCGCGGGTAGTTCATGGATGATCGGAAGCATGTTTTCTCCTTTATTTGACGACCATATTTAGTCTGCCATGACTTCCGTAGTTGAAAAATTTGAAACTTAGGGTTATTTTCAATTTAATTAGTGATTAAAACTATTTTATTGAGAAAAAAGAGTGAATAAATCTATTGATCAGTTAGATCGAAAAATATTACGAATTTTGTGCGACAATGGTCGTGCGTCTATTGTGCAGCTTTCAGAGGCCACAGGTTTATCGCAAACCCCGTGCAAAAAACGTTTGCACCGGTTGGAAGAAATGGGGTTGATATCAGGTTATGGCGCGAAGCTTGATCGCGTGGCAAGTGGCTTTGGCATCACTGCATTTGTTAATGTTGAGCTTGAGTCTCACAAGGCTGAAGATATCTTGGGTTTCCAAAAAGATATCGCCCATTTTGATGAAATTGTAACCGCCGCCTTAATGACAGGCGGGCAAGATTTTTTGTTGGAAGTTGTCGTCGCTAGCTTAGAAGAGTATGAGCACTTTTTGCAAACAAGATTAGCGCAAGTGGATAACATACGAAATATGAGATCTCGTTTCGCCTTAAAAAAGTTTATCGAACGTAATCGTATTCCATAGCTCCTGTATTGATCCTATCGTTCATAACGATGGCATTTAGGATGGTGTTTCTCGACGCAGTTCGCCAATCGGCAAAAATTCTGACAATCGGGACTTTGTGTAAAATGCTGTGTTAAAAGAAGGTCGCGCTCTTAGTCTAACAAACCAATCGCTTACATTTGGCGCATCATCTGTCCAAAGGCTTGCTAAGCCAAGGTCATCTAAACGATCGATCAAGGGGGCTGCGATGAAATCAGCTAACCCTAGTTCTGAACCAGAAAGCCACGCATTTTGGTCCAGGCGCGTTTCCATTCGTAATATGGTGGATTTTAGCTGCTCCAATGCGTTGTCAACCTCGGTGTCATTAAAGCCTTTGCGCCCCATTTTTTCATAAAAGTGTTTTCGCAAAGGGCGAATGTCTGCCTGTTCTTTTTGAAAGGCTTCATCATCCAAGCCATCATATCGCGGAAGGAACGCCATATTAAATGATGGTACGCGCACTGCAGCTGTTGGCACTTCGTCAAGATATCTTATCCACGCGCGTACGATTGCGCGTTCTGATGGTTGTGCAGGTAAAAGAGGTGTGTCGGGGAAAACTTCTTCAAGATACTCACATATGACACCGGAGTCTGTGATGACGGCATCATTGTGAATAAGTGTTGGCACAACCCCATTAGGGTTTAATTCTAAATATTCAGGTGAGAGGTGTTCGTTGGTTGCAAGATTAACAAGCCTACTTTCCCAGTCTAAACCCTTTTCTGCTAACGACAATCGGACCTTTTGGCTGCATGTAGAATGATTGGCATGATAAAGCGTGAGCATCAGAACTTCCCTTTATTAATAATAATGGTTGAGACGATAAACGATAATTATTCAAAAATAAATCGATAATAATTTGAAATTTATAAAAATATCGATATATTTGAAATCAGTCAGATGTTAGCAGGGTGTTTCACAAAGCTTCTGGCATGTCGTTAAATCGGGAGGAAGATATGAAGTTTATTAAAAATTTGGTTGCTGTTGCAGCTATGTCTCTTACAACAATAGTTGGTTTTGGTTCTGCGCAAGCTGATCAAGAATTGCGCATTGGTACTGCCAGCTTGGGTGGTGCGTATTACCCAATGGGTCAGGCACTTGGTGTCAACGTTAATAACTTTGCTGATGGTTATACAATGGTTCCAATCGTAACTGGTGGTGGTCTTGAAAATCCGCGTCTTGTTGCTTCTGGTGAAGTTGATGTAGCGCTCGCACCTGCAAGTCTGTCTTTCTTGGCAGCTGGCGGTAAAGGTCCTTATAAAGAAGCGCTTGATATCCGCGGCATTGGTGCCTTGCATTCAAGTGTGTTGCACATGGTAACGCTGCCAGGTTCAGGTATTAAGAGCATTGAAGATTTGAAGGGTCGCACAGTTGCTGTTGGACCTGCAGGTGGTGGTACGCTCAGCATGATGCGTAACCTGTTCAAGCTTTATGATATGACATTGGATGATATCACGCCGAGCTTCTTGTCTTACGCTGATGGTATGAGCCAACTTGCTGATGGCAATGTTGATGCATCTTTCGCTTTAGCTGGTTTCCCAACAGGTGCGGTTTCGCAAATTTCGGCAACTAATGAGCTGAGCTTTATCGAGTTGGGTGATGAGAAAATGGCTGAGCTTGTCGATACTTATTCTTACTACACAAGTATTGAAGTGCCAGCTGATGTGTATGGAAATGGTGAGGCAATCTCAGTAATTGGTTCGCCAAACCTTTTGATCACCAAAGCAGATATGGATGATGAATTGGCTTACGCAATTGCAAAAGCGATTTACGGCAATATGGATGCGTTGATTAAAGAAAACGCCTTGGCGTCAAAAATTGTGCCAGCTCAATCGCTTGAGCTTCCAATTGCGCTACATCCTGGTGCAGAGAAATTCCATAAGGAATAATGTCTTAGACATGCATATTTGACAAAATCGGGGTGAGGGGTCGCATCCCGATTTTATCAGTTTTTAGTTTTACAAAAGAAATGATCATGATGATTATTGATAAGTTTTTTGACCGCAGTATCGTTTTGGTAGCGTTTGCTATTGGCTTGTTTCACCTACTAAATGTGTCAGGCATATTTGTTTTATCGACACGTGATATTCGTATTTTCCATTTGATGATGATGTTGGTTCTGCTGTTTCTAACACGCGCTACATTTAAATCTTTGGAACAGTCGATTGCGGATAAAATCCTCCGCCTTGCATTGATTGCTGTGACCATAGCATCCTGCGCCTATATGATGAGCCGCTGGAAAGATATTGCATTAAGTGGTGGCGAAACCGTTGCCATGGATATCTGGGTTGGTGTGGTCGTGCTTTTGCTTGTGCTAGAATCCGCACGCCGTGGTGTCGGATTGGTTCTTGCGATCATTTGTTTGATCTTCTTCACATATCCATTTTACTCATCGTATTTACCAGGCGTCTTAAATGGTCGGGGTTATTCGCTCGAACGTATGTCGGAATTTTTGACAACGACAGGCCAAGGAATATTTGGCATTCCGCTCGGGGTGTCAGCAACTTACATCATTCTATTTTCAATTTACGGTGCGTTTCTAAGTGTCTTTGGCGCGGGAGATTTCTTCTTCAAATTGGCGGCTCGTATAACCTATGGTATGCGCGCTGCGGGTGCAAAAACTGCAGTGATATTCTCAACACTTCTTGGCATGATTTCAGGCTCGGCTGCAGGGAATGTTGCTGTCACGGGCTCTTTGACAATTCCGATGATGAAGAAAGAAGGTTACAAAGCGCATCAGGCTGGCGCTATTGAAGCCGTTGTCTCAACGGGTGGTCAAATCATGCCGCCTGTTATGGGTGCTGCAGCATTTATTATGGCTGAGATCGTCGGCACACCATATTCAAATATTATGAAGGCTGCACTCGTGCCGGCATTGTTGTTCTTTGCATCTTTGTTTTTTGTTGTTCATCTACAGGCAGCCAAAAGTGGCATTGAACCAAAATCCGTTGAAATCGATGATGATGAGACGACCCTAGAGATTTTAATCAAAGGTGGTCAATTTATCATTCCATTTGGAACGTTGATTGCGATGATGATCAATGGCTATTCGCCGTTTAAAGCATCATTTTATTCAATAATAGTTTTGCTTGTTTGCCATGTCATTTGGACGCGACGTGTTGGTTTGGACATTGTCACTAAGTCTGCAAAAGCCATTACCGATGGATCAAAAGCTGTTATCCCAATTGCAGCGGCATGTGCCGCAGCTGGCATTATTGCGGGCACATTGGGTATCACCGGGTTAGGTTCGAAAATATCCGGGCTTATTATTTATGCCTCAGGTGGATATTTATTAGCTGCGCTTATTTTAACAATGCTCACAGCCATTGTGCTGGGTATGGGACTGCCCACAACAGCTGCATATTTGGTGTTGGCCACTGTGGTTGCACCTGCATTGGCAAATATGGGCTTGCCGCTTTTAACAGCGCATTTATTCGTGTTTTTCTATGGCTGTGTGTCGACGATTACACCGCCCGTGGCATTGGCGTCCTATGTGGCGGCAGGGATCGCCAATGCCGATATTAATCGCGTGGGTTGGACAGCATTTTTCTACGGCATCACCTGTTTTATCCTGCCGTATATGTTTGTGTTTGGCCCGGGTTTAATGCTTGATGGCAATATCGGCTCAATTGTATTGGCAGTTGGATCAGGGGCCTTCGGGGTCTTTGCTATTGCTGCCGCTGTTGTGGGATATGCCAAGGACAGACTTTCAATTCCAATGCGGGTTTTAACGGCAATCGCGGGGATCGCATTGCTTTATCAAGATTGGCTCAGCGATATCTGCGGGTTGATCATTTTAGGTTTGATAATTTGGGGCACAAAGCTGCCCATGATCTCAAAACAAAAAACGGAAAGTTAGGAATATTCAATGGCGCGAGAATTCAGAAGGGTCGTAACTGGTCACGATGAAAATGGTAAATCTATTGTGGTGAGCGATGAAATCGCCAGCCAATATCTTGAGCGGCCAAATCGACCTGGTGTTAGGTTAACCAACTTTTGGCTTGAGCGTGGTAGCCCGGCTGAGTTTGATGGACCGACAGAAACGTGCACGGGTGATTTTGTTCTGCACCCACCTCACATGGGAAGCACATTTCGTTGTGTGGAGTTTAAACCTGAAGATCCAGAGGTGATGAAAACGCTCGATGGGAAATCTGCATTTAGTGAGATGGGTGCTGGTGCAAACATTGTTGAAAATGCCCGTCATCCATTTACCCATCGCACAGATTCGCTTGATTATGCCATCGTGCTCACTGGCGAAATTTGGATGATGATGGATGAAGAAGAGGATGATTTGCTACTTAAGGCTGGGGATGTTCTAATCCAGCGAGGTAACAATCATGCATGGTCCAATAAAGGGACTGAAACGTGCATCATCGCTTTTGTTCTCATTGATGGTGTTAGCCAACGTGATGCACCTGAAGCTAAGCGCAAAGGCATCCATAGATAAGTGAAATCAGCGAATTAATGTCAATCGAACATCTTGTATTTGTATGTATTACTTTCGTCCTTGGTGGGATCTTAAAAGGTGCAACCGGAGTGGGCGCACCTTTAATTGCGATCCCCGTTATGGCTCTATTGGTTGACCTGCCATTTGCTGTTTCAGTTTTTCTTGTTCCAAATATCGTATCCAACATTTGGCAGACCTGGCGGTTTAGAAAAGATCGGCCAGAGGGCAAATTCCCGATATTGTTTGCAGTCACGGGTATCTTCGGCGCTGGTGTTGGCACAATGGTTTTAGCCGGGTTTAATAGTGATATTTTGATCGGCTCAGTGGCGATGATCGTTCTGTTATATGTCGCCTTTAAACTTGCAAATCCCAATTGGGCGATGAGCTGGAATTTGGCAAACAAGCTGGTCGTTCCAGTTGGTTTAGTTGGTGGGTTCTTACAAGGTTCAACAGGGTTATCTGCTCCCATTTCCGTGACATTTATGAATGCTGTGAACTTGCAGCGAGCGCAGTTTATTTTCACAATGTCGCTGTTCTTTTTATCAATGACCCTTATCCAGTTTCCAGCACAATATGCTTTAGGCATTCTGACCTTAGAACGTTTCATTTATGGTGCAGTTGCTGTCATTCCCTTATTTATTGGTATGTCGATTGGTGGCTATCTCGGAAAGAGAATTTCCAAGCCCGCTTTTGATAAGATCATTATTGTCGTGCTGAGCTTGTTGGCACTTCGTCTGCTTATTTCTGTTTTTTATGGGTGAGCCAAAATGCCCAATTTTCTCATATATTCATGTTCTCATCGATTGGATTTTCAGACATGACAGATCTTAAAATGTCGTTGTTTAAACATACAGACAAAGAGCTCGTATTAGGTTCGGGCCATCACGGTATTTTTGTCATCAAGGGTGAGATAAAATTATCGGATAAAACAGTTTGCCATGGAGAGGGGCACTATCTCGATGGAGCCCAATCGCCTGTTTTATATATTGAAGCTGGCGTTGAAGTTTTACACGTTTGTGTCAGTAATTCATCGAAACAACATGAGCTCGGCCCAGTTTTGAGCGAAGCTGTTTTAGATTTAGATGAGGGCGCAAAGATCTTTCGGCTTGATCAGGTATCCTTTCCGATAGGGTCATGTGCATATCGGCATGTTCATCATGGTGCAGGCTTTCGGTATTTAAAAGAAGGCACGCTTGAAATTACATCTGATCATGGCTCTGAGTTAATCCAAACAGGAGAGGCTTGGTTTGAACCAGCGCAGTCGCCGGTTCGTGCAACACCACAAAATGGCGAACCCGCCTCATTTGTCCGCGCAATGATTATTCCGCAGAGCTTTAGAGGCAAGCCGACGATTAAGTATTTAAATGCAGAAGATGAAGCGCGACCAAAATTACAGACGACTAAACGCTTTTTCGATCAGGATATTTAACTTGAAGATCTGAACTAACTTTTCGGCTTGTCTTGATCTGATAAGTAAGAGCGCGTCCAGTCAGGATCGATATCCGCAGGTTCTGTTGCAAAGCCTGCTTTATGAACGGCCTTAATCGCGCAATATTCATCTTTTTCAGATGTATCGCCGCTAATGCCAACGGCGCCTATTGTAAAACCTTCCTTATCTTCGATTAAAACACCGCCTGGGACCGGGATGAATTTACCATCAGAAGCAGATGCAATTGCGCTTTGAAATGCTGGTCGATTTGCTAATCTGTCGCGAATAAGGCGGCTAGAAATTCCCATGCCAAGAGCGCCCGATGCTTTGCCAAAAGCAATCTCGAACCGCAGATTTCCCGAACCATCCTCGCTTTTACAGGCGATGAGCTTGCCCCCCACGTCAATGACCACCACCGTCAATGGATGCATGTTTTCACTTCGGCCGACTGCTAATGCTTCATCGACTATTTGGGACGCAATATCTAGCGGTAGAACTGTTTTCATATGCATTGTTATTGAACCTTTTCTATCCGCGCATTAACTCTGGCAACCAGGTTACAATTTCAGGGAACATTAGTAAAAGCGCAATCGTTACGACATCCGCAATGAAAAATAAGCCAACACCTCTGAAAACATCACCTAATGGAATGTCGGGTCGTACGCCGTTGACCACAAAACAATTGAGCCCGATCGGCGGTGTGATTAGGCAGACTTCGGCCATTTTTACCACAATAATTCCAAACCAGATTGAATCGTAACCCAACGCCATAACTGCTGGATAGACCACCGGAAGCGTGAGTAACAGCATTCCGATGGCATCCATGAACATGCCTAAAATTGCATAGGCAAGTAGAATACAAATCATAATGACGATTGGAGGTGCGTCGAGATTTGTAATCCAACTGGTAAATGCTTCTGGTAGTCCTGAGAAACCAAGGAAGCGAACGAAGATCAAAACACCCCAAATGAGTGAGAAGATCATTGCGGTTAATTTGGCAGATTCCATTAATGCCTGAACAATTGTTTTTGTTCGCGTGCCTTTAAACAATGCCAATATGAACACAACGGTTGCACCAAGAGCACCAGCTTCTGTGGGCGTTGCCCAACCATAATAGATGGAGGACATAATGATGGCGACAACCAAAATGATTGGCGATACTCCGGGTAGTGATTTAAATCTCTCCGGCCAAGTGGAAGGCTCCATTGCAGGTGCTTCTTTTGGGCGGTAAAGAGCCCATAGTACAATAATACCAGCGTAAATTAATGCAGAAACAAAGCCCGGTAAAAAACCAGCTAATAGCAATGCACCAACGGATTCTTCAACGATAATCGCGTAGATCACCAATATCGCAGATGGTGGGATCAGCGAGGCAAGCGTACCCCCAGCAGCGACCACTCCGGCGGCTAATTTGCGGTCATAACCATTTTTCAGCATTTCAGGGATTGCAACACGTGAGAATACGGCGGCTGTGGCGGTTGATGCACCTGATACAGCACCAAAGCCAGCGGTTGCCATTACAGTTGCTACGGCAAGGCCACCGGGCAGCCATGCAAGCCATTTTCGTGCGGCATTAAACAGCTGCTGAGTGATCCCTGCATGAAAGGCAAGAAAACCAATGAAGATAAACATCGGTAATACGCTGAGCGCATATGTTGATGATTTGGAATGCGGAATCGTTCCAATTATGCCGGCAGCTGGGCCCCAACCCAAAAGCTCAACAAGGCCAAGTAATCCGGTTATGGATGCAGCAAATACAACACGTACACCTGATAAGACGAGGACGAACATAAAGGCCAAACCAATAAGACCAACTGTGAACGGGTCGTTAAACCCGATACCAAGAAGAGAACCTGCTTCGCTCATGATTTTAACCCTCCCTCATCGGGCACATCTGTGCCAAATGTTTCCTTGATTTCATCGTTTGCAACTTCAGAAACATGTTGGATTTTGGCTATGCCTACGGGCTCTCTATCTGGATTGATAAACATATTTATTGAGCCGATTAATTGGATGATTAGTCTAAAAAACCATAGGGCAAATGCTACTGGTACCAGTAATTTTGATGGCCATACGATGTATTCTGCGTCAATGGTTGTGTCGCCTGAATCATAAGATCTGACAAAATGATCCCAGCCGTAAAGTATCAGTACAGCGATAATGAACAGCGCAACAAGGGTGCTAAAAATTTCAAAGGCCCAAAGCGCACGGCCGTTTAAACTGCCAACAAAGAGTTCCATTCGAATATGGGCGTTTAATCGTTGGCAATAGGCGGCGCCTAAAAAGGCCATTGAGGCCATGGCAAGCTGAACAAGATCAATGTATCCAGCGATCGGCGAGTTAAAGACGGTTCTAAGGATCACTTGCGCAGCTCCCATGAACATAAGGATGAAAATTGCCAAGCCAGCAAGAAAATTGGCGATGTTTTCAATCGGTGTTGCCAGCTTATCTAAGGTGGCAATAAATCCGCTGTTGCTTTTAACTGTGCTGTCGTTCACGCGCCCGTTCCCCACATAATTTAGATAAGAATACGGGCAGAATTTAAGTATCTGCCCGTATTATAAAGACGTTTTATTATTTTGCTTCTTCGGCAAATTTAAAGACAGAATCTAACACATCTTGTGCGTCAAATTTTTCTTTGTTTGCAGCAACCCACTCGTCCCAAACAGGTTGGCCCGCAACTTCTTTAAATTTCGCAAGTTGATCATCTGTATAAACGATCTCTGTGAGTTTTTCCTCGAACATCGGCAAATTCTTCTCATCAGCTGCAGCATAGGCTGCCAGCTGTGTATCAAGTGCGAGTTCTTTGTTGTCTGCAAGAAGCTTTTTATATTGGTCTGGAAGTCCGTCATAAGCTGTTTTGTTAAACACCCAACCGCATTCTGATGTACCAGGTGCAAGGTTTGCAGTGAACCAAGTCGACTCTTCATTGATCTTAAATGCCACATGAGCATAGGTGTAAGGGAATGCGGCAGCATCTAACGCGCCACGTTGCATTGCCGTTGATGTTTCACCCGCTGGCAATGTTGTTTTAACCGCACCAAGCTTTTCCATAGCAGTACCTAAACCACCACCAGCGCGAACACGTTTGCCTTCCCAAGCCTCAAGTGACGTTGGCGCATCTCCGTTACCCAAAATCTCATATTGTGGCAGTAAGCCTGAGATATATGGCACTGCATTCCACTGAGCCATGTCTGCAACGATCGCAGGATGCTCCATCATTTTGGTGCGAACATATTTATCAACTTGTGGATCACCTAATGGCAAGAATGGGAGAGAGAACACCATCCATGCTGGGTTTTTTCCAGGATGATAGAAGTTACAGATCGCAGCACCTTCAAACGCATTAACTTTAAGACCATCAAGGTTTTCGGTAGATTTAGAAAGTTGTGCGCCATAAAAAATCTTGATATTGAAGTTTCCGCCCGTCTCTTCGCGGATCTTCTCAGCCATTGCTTCCATTCCGGCCGACAAAGCGCGCGGATTGCCCCACATGGATAGCTTCCAAAAAACTTTTGGACCATCGACATTTGCGGCTGTTGCAGGGAGTGTGCTGGCAAAGCTGGCAAATGCCGCTACGGCCGCTACAGTAAGATTTGTCTTGGATAATTTCATTTGTTCCTCCTTATTTATGACTGCCGTTTTTTATTCGGCAGTTCCCGATAAGGACAACATATCAATAACGGCTAGAAAATCAATAAAATGTATAAAATATCCCTAATTAAGAAAATATCGATATTTTTAGTTGAGATGGATCAGTAGTTAGCTAGGTCTGTCTTTACAGTAAATCCGTCAAATCTAGTTGATTGCTGATGAGCTATTAGTGGGAAAGGCAGCTCTTAAAGTTTCAATGCGTTCCAGAACTGCTTCGCGTTTTGTATCCAGATCATGTCTTAATTGATCTATGTGAGCGAGTTTTTCCATCATTTGAGCTATGCCGCCCTCGCAAGGCCCATCGCCTTCATCAGTTAAACAGTCGCTCATGCTTAGAATTTCACGTGTTGAAAACCCTGTTGCAATGAAGTCTCGGATACGGCCTGCGCGACGTAAATCTGCATCGGTGTAAACACGGTAGCCATTTTCTCCGCGGCGGATATCCATCAAACCAACCTTTTCATAATGGCGCAACATGCGTTGTGAGATGCCAAGTTTGTCAGATGCTTCTTTCGCCAGCATATCGTGTCCTTTTGCGTTTTACTGATATTTGTTGTTGAGGGATGTGGTTGTTAATGGCTCTATGTTCAAGATATTGCCGAGCAGGGGTGCCATCACTACCCGGCAATCTAGTTGGTTCAACCCGCTAGTATTTTAATTTCGAAGCGACCAACCTCCATCTATGGTTAGAATTTGACCGGTCAACCATTCGTTTTCTGAATTTCCAAGTCGTAAGATCCAAGGAACAATATCATCTGTTGTACCGCGACGCCCCAGCGGAATTTGCGCAGCCTCCTGTTCTTCGATCTGTTTTGCCATTTCTTCGGGCAATCCCATCATGCCGGTAAGCGCTCCGCTTTTAACAGGGCCGGGAGCAATTGCGTTTATGCGGATACCATCGCTTGCCATTTCAACTGCCCAGGATTGGGTCAGGTGTTCAAGTGCTGCTTTTGTTGCGCCGTAATGGGCTAGCATTGGTACGGCATTTCGCGATACTGCTGTACCAATATTAACAATCGCGCCTTTGGTTTCGCGTAAAGCTGCATGGCCTTCTTTGACCAGCAATGAGGGTGCGATGATGTTGACTTGAGACATGTTTTTGATGGTTTTAGCATCATAAACTTCTGATGGCATCGGTTGACCAGCGCCTGAATTATTGACGATTAAATCTATTTGTCCCCATCTATTGATTGCAGCTTCGATAATACGTTTTGCACTTTCTACGTCTGCGCTATCTATCTGTATGGCTTCAATATTATCTGCTTCAAGTGTAAGCGCATTTAACCGTTCAGCATTGCGCCCGGTGATAAGAACCTTTGCCCCTTGTTCGGCAAGTGCTTTAGCTGTCGCATGCCCGATACCTGAGCTGCCACCGGTTACAATTGCCACTTTATCCTGCCAATTTTTGTTGTTTGTCATTTTGCTATTTTCTCCAAAATTAGTCGTTGCGTGAATTGATGCAGACGGCGGTCTAGCGCATTGACATTAGTGTCAGGGTCAAGGGGTATTTTGATTTGAAAAAAATCTTGGAGGATTTTTGCGTCAGTGGTGGAGATGTTGCTTGAATTTAAAATGATCAACCCCATTTATAGGGGAGTGTCGTAACGAGGAGAAACTTACCATGTTAATCATGTTACTTATATCGTTAGGCTGTGGATTGTTGTGTTCTCACATCGCTTTACGCAAAAATCTAAACGCCAAACTGCATTCTATTTTGGGTGTTGTTTTTGGGCCTTTAGGACTTTTGTATTCTGTTCTTATTCCGAGTAAGAAAGTTTCAGCGTTTTAGGTCGGCAATCCAAGCTGAACTTTTAGCTTGTAAAGCTGTAGTGTTTCCTCGCGAGGCCATTCTGGTGAGGAGAACACGATGCCGTCTTCCCAGAATTCAGCTTTTTGCCAATCACTTCTTTCTTTGCGACGGGCCGTTATATGATCAAGAACAACCTTCTGCATTTCACGCAATTTGTCTTTGTGTGTTTCGTCGTCAAAAAGATTGTTTAGCTCATATGGATCAGAATTAAGATCATATAGCTCATCTTCATCACCCCATGTAGAGGTGTATTTCCAGTTATCTAAATAGAGAATTTTTTGAAATAGAACATCGCCTGAATGGCCAAAATGATCACAGATCATCGTGTTACGTTCAACGCCTTCATTGACCATGGGTAATAAGCTGTCACCATCAGGTTTTAGCGGATGATCAAGCTGAGTTGATGCTCCGGCAGCATCTAATATGGTTGCTGTCACATCCAAAAGGTTCACCGGGGATGAAACTTCAATGTTTTTTGCCAGCCCCTCTGGCCAACGCATAACGAGTGGAATGCGCCCAACCTCTTCGGTGAATGAGGAATATTTATCCCAACCAGCACCATGAGCTGCTATGCCGTCGCCATGATCTGCTGTGACAATGAAAAGCGTATTGTCTTTTAATCCTGCCGTTTCCAAAGCGTCATTAATTCGACCGATTGCAGCGTCAGTTTGTAAGCCTGCTGCATAGCATCGTGCCATAACCGTTTGCCAAGTTTTCCAGCTCGGCCATCGTTCAAAAGCTCGGTGTTGGCACCTTAAATCACGTTGGATGCGATAGCGCCAAGGTTTATCATCTAGCTTTTCGTCAAAGCTTGGATATTTAGGAATGTTATTTGGATCTATAAGGTCTGCAAATTCCTGACTTGGGTAGTAAGGATGGTGGGGCCCCCACATACTAATGACCATGGAAAATGGCTTGTCTTGTTGGGTTTGCCCTAATTTTTGAATGCGTTCGATCGCTTGGTTGGCTATAAAGAATTGTTCTTGCACTTCAGGGGAACCTAATAGAACTCCCGCACCATCCATAAAGTCCCATGGCTCATCTGGGTTCATTAAAACTTCACTGCCATCAAGTTCGGGTCGCAAGAGGTGGTGATCAATCCTGCAGACGGGTTGCGGTTCACCTATTTTCGCCAAATATTGTTTGTAATGTTTGGATGCGTAAAGATTGCCGTATTCGGGCAGGCTCCAACCCGTTAAACCGTAGTCAGCTGCTGTTTTATCAACGCCACAATGCCATTTTCCATAATAGTAATTGTCGTATCCGACTTTGGATAAATGCGCGTTATAAAGTTCCTCGTCATCGCGGAACTCTGTTCTGTTATATGGAATTGGATATTCGCTATTCCAACGCATGCCATGTTTGTCTGGTCGTTTTCCTGTTAGGAAACTTGCTCGCGAAGGTGTGCATACCGGCGTTATGGCATAGGCCTTGTTGAACTTTGCACCTTCTTTGGCGATACGTTCAAGATGCGGCCAAGTATATGCATATCTGTCTGTTCCGTAATGGCCAGCAAATGCGACATGATCTGCTAGGATCATAACAATATTGGGCTGCTTTTTGTTCATGCATTACCTATTACGATAACATGATGATCCGTCAACCAACACACCGTTAAAAAGATCGTGATCTGAAGATGTTATATCAAAATGTTATCTCAGGGATGCTTCAATATTTCCGCCATCCACAGTCATGATATGAGCGGTTGTGCGTTCAGATTTTGCCAGCGCAACAAAAGCATCAGCAACATGATGTGCTTCGACTTCTTTCTTCAGTAAATTACCAGCCATATAATCATCTTTGGTGACTTGCCTTGCCTCTGCCCGTGATGAGATGAAATCATCGGTGAGTAGACCAGAGCGAATGCGATCTGCGTTGATGCCATTCACGCGCGTTCCCGATGCACCAAGCTCTAATGCAAGCTGTTTGATGAGAAAGAATGTTGTCGCTTTTGGTAAGCCATAAGCGCCAAAGCCTTTGCCCGGATTAACTGCTTGCTTGGACGCATTGAATAACATTTGCCCGCCTCTACCTTGTTGCTTAAACACTTCAGCACTGGCTTTTGCCATTGCCATGTGGGCAAAGAAATTCACTTCAAATGATTGACGCATTTGTTCATCAGACAAATTAGTGATTTCACCTTGCAGCGCATAGCCTGCATTTGAAACTAAAATATCAAGTCCACCAAAGCGGCAGGTAACTGTATTGATCGCATTTTGTGCTGCGTCTTTTTGAGAAAGATCTGCTTCAACAGCAAATGCATAAGGGCTAATTTCAGCAGCTTTTGCGCGACATGCTTGGATATCTTTATCGATGAGGGCAATGCTTGCACCTTCATTGATAAAGGATTTGGCGATGGCCGAACCGATAGCACCTGCGCCGCCGGTTATTGCAACAACTTGGCCGGTAAAGGCTTTGTCGCTTGATTTTGACAGTTTTGCTTGTTCGAGCGACCAATATTCCATATCAAAATTGTCATCAGTACCGATTGGGAAATACCCTCCCGCAGCTTCTCCCAGGCTAATAACTTCAACTGTTTGTTCTGCAATATCTGCATGCGCGGAAGCAGCTTTTGCGTCTTTGCCAATGCCGATAATTCCCAAACCCTCAACCCAGACAACAACAGGGTGCGGTTCGATCATTACCTTGTGTCCACCTACTCGTTTGTTTTGCGCTTGGAAAATCTGATTATAATCTTCAACATAATCACTAATTTTTTTACTAATGATGTCTTGATCTGAATTTAATTCATCCTGTGCGAAATAAAGCATTTTGCCTTTCGTTCTGATCACATGATCGGGTGAACCAACGCCGCGGCTTCGAAGCACATCTAAATCATCGCGTTTTAGAAATTCGTTGATTTGTTCACTTGTACGAATATCAAACACGGATGACTTCGTTGTTCCGCCATGATGTTGCGTTCTGATGCGATCAATTTCACCGCGCAATTTGTTCAAGAATGCTGGCATTGCGCCTGTTGGTTTGATCGATCTGTCTTGATGAACGGATGTTGAAAATACGCGTCCTGATGTTTTCGTTTTAAACCAGTCCTCGACCTTATTCGTGTGATCAATTATGCGATCATAGCTTTCCTTTGCCGTATTGCCGAAAGTAAAGTGGCCATGATTTAACAGCAGCATGCCTTCGCAATCCGGATTTGCATCAAAAATGTCAGCCGCTTTTTTCGCAAGTTCAAATCCAGGCATAATGTAAGGGATTGCAATTATAGTATCCCCGAAAATTTCGTGCATAATTGTTTCTGCATCTGGCAAGTTTGCCAGTGCCAAAAACGCAGTTGCATGGGTGTGATCGACAAAACGGTGTGTCAGATAAGCGTGAAGTAGTGTTTCAACTGATGGATTGGGTGAGGAAGTATGAATTAAGTTGGCGCGCTGAATGTTGACCATGTCTTCATCAGAGAGCTGATCTAGCTGGCGAAGCGCATGCAATGGCTCCATTTTAACGCCGGGCAAACCCGCAGCTTCAATTGTATCTAAATCCCAGCCGGATCCTTTCACGTGAAGCACATCAATCTCATTACCAAAAATGTCTTTGCGCTTTACTTTAACTGATGTATTACCGCCCCCGTGCATGACAAGATCTGGGTCATTGCCAATTAATCTGGATGTATATACGCGCAAGGCTAATTGGATATCTGCTTCGTGGGTGCCTGCTTTTTCAACCCATGCATTTGCATCCGCTTCATTCCAATTGTTTTTACGCATTTGATACTCCTTTGCAATTTAGTTTGACAATAGTCAGGCACTGTTGTCAAATGTTTATAAGGAGAATTGTGCATGGCAGTAAAGCGAAATTTAGATCAGCATAGTAGTGAAGATGTAATTGTTGAAGCTGCCTGGCTCTATTATGAGGAAGGCTTGAACCAAAACGAGATTGCGCAAAGGCTTTCAGTATCGCGTGCAACTGTTGTCAATTACTTGCAGGAAGCAAGAGAGCGTTCCTATGTTCAGATCAGCCTTTCGCCCAAAGTATTTGCCTCGCACCAGCTTGCGCATGATTTAATAGCTAAATTTGGCCTCGCAGATGTTATTGTTTTACCAGATGATGCAGGCGAGGAAAATACTGCATGGCGTGTTGCTCGTGGCGCTGCACGCTTAGTGCCTAGTCTATTGAATGCTGGCGACAGATTGGGAATAGCTTGGGGCAAAACTATTTATGATGTGGCCGAACATCTTGAGCATAAAGTCGTGGATAATCTAACGGTTCTTCAATTGGTGGGATCGATGGCGACGCCATATGGTTTTTCCGCCGATGTGTGTTCATCCCGTTTTGCTCGAAAGCTGAGTGCGCGCTGTATCAACCTTCATGTTCCTGCGATTTTATCGAGCAAGAAAATCGCAAATCTTTTGCAGGAAGAAGATTTGATTGCGCATCAGTTGAATGAGATCACGAGTTTTAACAAAACCGTCTTCGCAGTCGGTTCATGTATGCCTGATAGTCATGTGGTTTCCAGCGGTGTTGCAACACGCGAAGAGCTGCAAATTTATGTCGATCGTGGTGCGATAGGTGTTCTTTGCGGGCGGTTTATTGACAAAAATGGTAATGAGATATCCGGTCCGTTAGACGGACGCATTTTGGGGATATCTGCGGAAAAAATGCGCAATCCCGAAGTTGGTATTCTTGTCTCTACTGGAAAAGAACGCGTACGTCCAACGCTTGCAGCTTTAAAGGGTGGTTATGTGACCCATCTCGTGACAAGCGCTCGTTTTGCTGGAGAATTATTAGCCCTAAGCGACTGATTTTCGCTCAGGGAATAATTCAAGTAGACCTTCTTTACTTGCGTCAGCCACACCTCTTTCGGTGATTAATCCTGTGACCAAATGCGCAGGCGTTACATCAAAGGCTGGATTGCCGCCAGGTGTACCATCCGGTGAAATTTGAACAAAGGTGTTCTCACCGTTTTCTAGTTTTCCATAGATATGAGTGACTTCTTGTCCATCCCGCTCTTCAATTGGAATTTCCTTCAAGCCGTCACCAATGGTCCAATCAATGGTGGAGGAGGGGAGCGCTACATAAAATGGTACATTGTTATCTTTGGCTGCTAGAGCTTTTAGATATGTGCCAATTTTGTTGCAAACATCACCATGAGCCGTTGTGCGATCTGTACCCACAATAACTGCATCGACTTGGCCATGCTGCATTAAATGCCCTCCGGCGTTGTCCACAATCAAGTGATGGGGGATATCATTTCCAACCATTTCCCACGAGGTTAGCTGTGCACCTTGGTTTCGTGGGCGTGTTTCATCCACCCAGATATGGATTGGAATGTCAGCTTCCATTGCATGATACATTGGTGAAGTTGCGGTGCCCCAATCAACTGTTGCAAGCCACCCTGCATTGCAGTGGGTTAAAATATTTACCGGCTCTCCCGGCTTTTTAGTTGCTGCAATTTTTTTGATTATTTCAAGTCCATGAACACCAATCATGCGATTGGTTTCAACATCATCATCACAAATTTCCGCAGCTTTTTTAAATGCAGCTTGTTGCCGCTCACTCTCTGGCAGCGAACTGAGTGTTTGACGCATTGCATCTAATGCCCATCGAAGATTAATCGCAGTAGGGCGTGTTGCATGCAAAAAGTCATATGCCTGATTGAGTGCACTATCGGATGGGTCGCGGCGCATGAGTTCGGCAATGCCGTAAGCTGCGGTTGCTCCGATCAATGGTGCACCTCGCACCCACATATCGCGGATGGCAGTTGCAAAATCGTCTAAAGATTTTAGTGTAACAACACGAAATTCGTGAGGTAACCAACGTTGATCGATGATATTTACCTCATCAGTTGATGTATCTAACCAGATGGAGCGGTAATGTTTGTCGCCGACTTTCATGCTAATTCTCCATTTTCGTATTTTGCTGCCAATGCGATAACTTGGGCGATATCTTGGACAGATTTGCGATTTAAAACGAGCTTTCTACCAAGCGCTAATGCTTTGGTTTCATTTTTTGCGCGATCATCAAGATTTTCAATTGAATCAAGCTCCGCAACATGTGCTAAACCTAATATTCTTCGATGCATCTCAATGCCTGCAAAGCCTAAAAGGTCGGCAAATATTTCATCCAATAGCTGTTCTAGCGCCATGGTACTTGCAGCATCGTGTCCTTGGTCTTCATAAAGACTGCTGGGGTATAAAATGCCATTGCGTTCAGAATGCCAAAGCTTTGAAAATTCATCACAAAAACTAGTCCAGGTGTCTCGAATAACATCAAGGATCCACGCCTGATATTCAGCGCATTCTCTAGGGTCTTTGATATGTGAGCTCATGGAGTGATACGCCATAAGGTAATTGCCTATGAGCATGCCTATATCGAAGCCAAATGGGCCGTAAAATGCAAATTCAGGGTCAATAACTTTAGCTTCTTTGGCGGTGACCATGATGGAACCAGCGTGTAAGTCACCATGACATAAGCATTCTGCTTTTGCGCTAAATGCTCTCTTCATATGTTGAGTTTCAACTTTTAAGCTTTGATCAGAGCGGAGTTCGGACACATAATTATCAAGTCTTGGAGAATTATGTTGGTTCATTTCTGCATCAAAATAGGGATCGGTGAACACAAGGTTTTCTGTGATGTCACATAATTCCACATTATCGCTGAACAGCGCGAGATCCGCTTTCTTTTGTTTGGTTACCATTGAAAGGTCAGAGCTTCTGAATGCGGTTCGTGCGCAAAAAATTCCGACAACAGATCCTAAACTATCAACTTTTTCTCCTGCCATCATTTGGTGGCGTAAGATAATATGTGGCGATAAAAACTCCATGATGATTAAGGCTTGGGTTTCATCAAAGTGGAGAATTTTTGGAACTCGGCCAGGATCATGTGCTGCCTGTCGGCTCATTGCATGATACTCAAAGAAAGCACGCTTGAGTGGTAGAGGCCATGAATCGCCAACAAGGCGCACATAGGGCAATGCTTGTTTGACAATTACTGTTCCGTCAGTGCCTTTCACGATAAAAACTAGATTTAAGTTGCCATCGCCAACTTCTTGGACATCCCAGCTTTTAAAATCGCTTCCAATCTTTTCAACTATTGCATTTAATCCGCTAAGCCTTTGCGCAAGGGTTTCCGGCGTCAGTGCTTTATATTCGCTCAAAGTTTCCTCCCGATCCAATGTTCCACCCGATGTTATGCATCGCTTTTTGACATCAGTCTTACCTACAATAAGAACCGTACATTGCATTTGTCAATCACTATTGACATTTGTCGTGTGTGCTGATGTTATTAAATCAGGAGGATGCCAATAATGGCCCATACACTGTGTAAAATCAGAGGGATTACGAAAGCATTTGGTGAGAACCAAGTGCTTCGCCAGTTGAGTCTGGATCTTGAAGAGGGAACAGTGACAGTGTTGATGGGTGCCAACGGAGCAGGCAAATCAACTTTGGTGAAAATACTATCTGGCGTTCATCAAAGAGATGAGGGCACAATAGAGCTCAACGGTTCTGACTTTACCCCAACAACGCCGGCTGAAGCGATTAAAGGGGGTGTTGTAACAGTTCATCAATCGATTAATGATGGTGTGATCGCAGACTTGGATGTCGCCTCCAACCTGATGATTGATCGTTTGGCTGAGAGTAATTATGGTTGGATGCTCAAACGTGATCATCTGTTTAAAGAAGCGCAGAAAATTGCTGATAAGATGGATCTTAAAATTGATGTCCGTCGGCCGGTGTCTGAGCTTGGTGTTGCTGATCGTCAGTTGATAGCGATCGCTCGGGCCATGTCTCATGAACCATCGCTTATGATCTTGGATGAACCCACATCCTCTTTGTCAGCATCGGAAGCGGAGCGGTTGTTTTTACTTATCGAAATGCTGAAAGAGCGCGGTGTGGCTATCTTATATATCTCCCACCGAATGTCAGATATCCGCCGCATCGCTGACATGATTGTTTCGATGCGCGACGGAGAAATTTCAGGCGTTTTTGAAGGCGAAAGCCTAGATTACGAGGGTGCAGTTAATGCCATGCTTGGGCACACGATGATGGATGTCGATATTGATGTGCAGTCGAGCAAAAATGCAATTGTAGATATGAAGAACATGCAGCTTACACAAAGCTCAAAGCCGTTTGATTTACATGTCGGTGCAAATGAAGTGGTCGCGATTAGTGGTTTGTTGGGAAGTGGTAAAACTGCTCTTGCTCAGGTTTTGTTTGGTATGCTCCCTGCCCATGATGGTGAGGTTACTTTGTGCGGAGATAGCTATAAGCCAAAGAGCCCAGCAGAAGCCATTCAATCTGGTGTGTTTATGTCCTCGAAAGATCGGGCAAGTAACAGTGTCATTGCAGACTTTGATATTGCCGGAAATATCAGCGTTCCATTTCTGAAGAAAATTTCGTTTATGCATTTTCTTCAACGTGGAAAAGAGCGTCAGCAATCGAGAACTGCGATCGATGCGCTGGATATTGTGTGCCAATCTGAAGGGGATGGGATTAACACCTTATCTGGTGGCAATCAGCAAAAAGTTATGCTTGCAAGATGGCTTGCGCAAGACTGCCGTTTGTTGCTGCTTGATGAGCCGTTTCAAGGTGTTGATATCAAGTCCCGTCGCGACATTGGGCGGAAAGTCCGCCAAACCGCGAGTGATCGAGCGACAATTGTTTTTGTTGCCGAGTTAGATGAAGCGCTCGAGATAGCCGATAGAATTGTCGTCATGCACGACAGTACAATCGTTGCTGACTTCCAAAATAATAATGTCGATCTAAATCAAATTCTGGCTGCCGTGACAGGCAACCAAACTGTTATAAGTGAAAGTGCATAAATGAAAGCCGACGTTGAGCAAAACCAAAACAATGAAGCTGAGATAAACCCAGCTAAGCCATCAAGCTTTTCTATGATTGATGCAGCAATACGCTATGGCTTTTTAGCATTGTTATTTGGTCTTGTTGTTTTCTTTTCACTCTTTGCTCCTGGCTTTGCCGGTCCACGCTCTGCTGTTTTCATTTTTCAATCGGTAGCTTTCACCGGTATTTTAGCACTGGGTGTTACATTCACCTTGGTTGTGGGTGGTTTTGATTTATCAATCGGTTCCGTTGCAACATCATCGATGATGTTATCAGCCTATGTGATGGTTGTTATGGAGCAAAATGCTGCCGTTGCTATCATCGCTTGCCTTGTTATGGGAGCGATCATTGGCTTTGTGAATGGCGTGTTAATTGTTCGATTTAAAGTGCCAGATTTATTGGCCACATTGGGTATGATGTTTTTGCTCGTTGGTTTGCAACGCATTCCAACAGAAGGACGTTCGATTTCAACTGGCATGACACTGCCAAGTGGGGAAACCGCGGATGGAACATTCTCTCCACTATTTCTAGCAATGGGGCGCCACCGGTTTGATTTTTTCCTTGAAAATCTTATCCCTATTTCAGTTGTATTTTTGATCGTTATTGGCATTTTGGTTTGGATAGTTTTGGAACTAACGCGCCATGGGCGCTTGATGTATGCAATTGGTTCTAACGAGAGAGCGGCCGCGCTCACTGGTACGAACGTCAATAAATACAAAGTCGCTGCTTATATGATTTCAGGCATGCTAGCGTCTGTGGGTGGTTTATTGCTTGCAGCGCGACTTGGCCGTGGTGATATTGCCTCTGGTACTAACTTGTTACTTGATGCTGTAGCTGCTGCTCTGATTGGCTTTGCCGTATTGGGTGCTGCAAAACCAAACGCTTTTGGTACAGCTATTGGTGCGTTGTTTGTCGGTATTTTATTGCAAGGCCTGACGATGATGAATGCACCTTATTACACACAGGATTTTGTGAAGGGCGCCGTATTGGTTGTCGCGCTCGTTTTCACATTCTCGCTTTCGGCAAAACGTTCCGGAAGTCACTAAAGACCATGCACAGGGAGGAACTACGCATGAAAATTACACGTAGACTAGCATTAGGACTCATTGCGGGGATTACCGCATCAGCCTCTTTTGTCGGATCCAGCTTTGCTGAATCGATGCCAGCGCCGTTAGATAATCCGGGCGATGTTAAAATCGCTTTGGTTCGATATCTATCAACCGGTGACTTTTTCCAAGCTTATCTCTCCGGCGTGGAAAAACAATCCGAAGCGCTTGGCGTCGACTTGAGAGTTTTTGATAGCCGCCAGGATGCAGCTTTGCAGGCTGATATGGTCGATCAGGCCATTGCCCTTGGTGTTGATGGCATCATCATTCAACACGGTCTGACAGAATCTATGAAAGAGGCTGCACAGCGCGCTGTTGATGCAGGAATTAAAGTCGTTGCGTTTGACGTAAATGTTGAAAACGAGGCTATTCCACAAGTTGAGCAATCTGACTATCTTTTGGGTAAGCTAGCGCTTGAACAAGCGATTAAAGATAATGGTGATACATGGGATGCAGGCTATGTTTATGTGCCAGGTATCGCACCGCTTGATCGTCGTCATGTTGCTTGGGAAGAGGTGAAAGCGGCTAATCCGGGTATTAAAGAAGTGGCTCAAATGGGTACGCTTGATAATCCGATTGCAAACTCAAATGCCAACCAAGCGCGTTCAGTTCTACAAGCTAATCAAACAATTTCTGTCTTCTTTGCACCTTATGATGAATTTGCAAAAGGTGTGAAAATTGCTGTTGATGAAGCAGGCCTTTCTAGTGATGTGAGTATTTATTCTGCTGATGTTTCAACAGCAGATATTTCTGCAATGCGTGAAGCTGGTAGCGCTTGGAAAGCAACCGTTGCAACTAATCCTGCAGTGGTTGGCGAGGTTTCAGTTAGATCACTTGCGATCATGCTAACGGGTGGAAACCCAGGCGCACAAGTTGTGGTGCCACCAACCTTGATCACTCAGCAATTCTTGAACGATAAAGACATTAAGAACATGGAAGATCTATCTGCAAATATGCCTCAGTTTGCGCATGCAGATGTAGCTATGACGGGTTGGATGCCACTTCCTGCACGCTAATTTAACAACAATAAAGGAGCCATCCAATTCGGTGGCTCCTTTTCTAAATTCATAATTTGAAGACGAATTTCATGCTTAAAAATATTCATCCACATATCACGCCACAATTAATGAACTGTCTCATGGAGATGGGGCATGGCGATGAATTGGTGATTGCGGATGCAAATTTCCCCAGCACATCTATTGCCGACCATTGCAAGATTAAAGAGCCAATCAGGCTGCCTGGGTTTTCAGCCCAGAGCGCCGTTGAGCTTATTACAAATTTGATGCCGCTTGATGGGTTTAGCGATTATGCAGCGCTGCGCATGCAAGTTGATAATGCGCCTGAACAATTGGATGAGGTGCATGAAGAGGTACTTGAAATACTAAGCGCCAACAAACCAGATGGTGCATCTTTAAGCTCAATTGAGCGACAGAGTTTTTATAAACAGGCCAAAAATTCCTATGGGGTTGTTGCAACCTCAGAAGCAAGACCATTTGGTTGTTTTATCCTTAGAATGGGTGTTGTTTTTGATAATTAAATCATTGAAACCAAATTAAAAATCGGAAAATAAATGCAAAATAAGAAATCAACCGAAGACGTTGCATTTGGCATTCGTCGACGTGTTTTTGAGCATTCAATGCGCAATAATGGCGGATATTTATCACAAGCCTGTTCTGCAGCTGAACAATTGGCATGGCTGTATAATGAAGAGTTGAATTTGGGCGATCCTACCTTGCCTATGATCCCTAAACCATTTGGCGGTGTGCCTTCAGCTGACAATAAAGATTATCACACAGGCGCTGGGTATAATGGCCCGTTTGAACCCGACTATGATCGGTTGTTTATTGCCCCAGCTCACTATGCGCTTGTTGCTTATGCGACGTTGATTGAGGTTGGACGAATGGCGCCTGAAGGATTGGAGATGTTCAATAAGGATGGCTCGTCAGTTGAGATGATTGGCGCGGAACATTCGCCCGGGATGGAAGTTCATAATGGCACCCTAGGTATTGGTCTTTCAACAGCTGCGGGTCTTGCTTGGGGTCGTAAAAAGCGTGGTGAGAAGGGTAAGGTTTGGGTTTATATGTCTGATGGAGAGGTTCAAGAAGGCCAAACATGGGAAGCTATTCAAGCCTGCGCGCACCACAAAATTGATAACGTAAAAGCCATCATGGATGTTAACCGTCAACAATGTGATGGTGCAATGAACTCGGTCATGGAAGTTGGTGATCTGGCGCAGAAAATGGAAGATTTTGGCGCTAAGGTTGTCTGGGTTGATGCGCATAATTTAGATGAAATACGAGCAGCTGCCAAAACACCGCATCGAGGAAAGCCGCTCATAATTCTAGCAAATTCAAGCCCGTTTCGCGGTATGCCATCTTTGCAATTGCGGTTCCCAAGATTGCATTATGTTCGCTTTAAATCTGAGCGCGAGCGTGCTGAAATGAACAAAGATATTGCCAGATCTCTTGGTATCGATCCAATAGATTATCAAAAGCATTAGGGAGAGAATAAATGGTTGAAATGGTAGCTCGCCCTTATGAACGCGCGTTTGAAAAATATGCATTGGAAAACCCTGAGGTTTTATGCTTATCGGCGGATTTAACATCATCTTGTGAAATTGATAAGTTTAGAGACAAGCATCCTGATCAGTTTTTATCTTTAGGAATGGCTGAGCAAAACATGCTCTCCTTTGCTGGTGGTTTGGGTCTTGCAGGTTATCGCCCATTCCTGCACACATTCGGTGTGTTTTTATATCGTCGCCCCTATGACCAGCTGATGGCATCTATTGCTTATCCTCGACGCAAAGTGCGTCTGATGGGGTTTCTTCCCGGGATCACAACGCCAGGGGGGATGACCCATCAAGCGATTGAAGATATTTCAGTGATGCGTTCAATGCCCAATATGACGATTTTAGAAACGGGAGATGCAACAGAGGTTGAGAATATATGCGAAGCCGCTGATAGTATCGACGGTCCCGTTTACTGCCGCGTATTGCGGGGAAATGTTCCGCGATTATTTGATACACCGATTGAGGTGGGTAAAATGCGCGAATTATCATTGGGCGATGATATTTTAATCGTCACGTCTGGCATTACGACAGAGGAAGCATTGCGCGCTAAATCTGCGTTGGAAGGCGCAGGTATTTCCATCCGACATTTACATTTAAACACCATCAAACCGTTTGATGATCAGGCTATGCTTGATCATATTCAATCAGTCAAAGGTGGTGTTGTCACGCTTGAAAACCATGTTACGGAAGGTGGAATTGGTTCACTTGTTGCTGAAATTATTGCCGATAATGGAGTGGGTAAGAAACTTGTGCGTTTAGGTCTTAAAGATACCTATGCTCATGGTGGTTCGCGCCCATATCTGATGAATTTTTATGGATTGGATGCGATCGCATTAGTAAAAGGCGTTGAGAGATTGACCGGGGAAGAACTCAATATTGCCGAAGATGATTTAACAACTGCTCGCATTGAAGCTGTCCATTCTACCGTTAAAGCGGAAGGGCTCTAACGCGTGGATAGATTTGGTGTTCAATATCGACTTTTTGCAAAATCCCAATTAGATGCGGAAAGTTTTGCCGCTGCTATTGCTCTAGAGAATACGGTCGAAATTCCCCGCGATGTTGTGCCTAAAGGCTATATTGAAGATGTTGTTTTGGGACAGGTTTTAAATGTTGTCCAAGAAAGTGAAACGACTTGGCTTAGTGAAATTGGTTTCCACATTGATGCTGTGGGGACCGAGTTACCGCAATTGCTCAACGTAATTTTTGGGAATGCGTCCATTCTCAAAGGTGTAAAAGTCATTGGGTTCAAGTTCAATTCAGATATAACTGATCTCTTTCCGGGTGCTCGGTATGGAGCTACCGGCATTCGTGCGCTGATTGGGAAAGACGAGGGTGGTTTTGTGTGTCCGGTTATCAAGCCACAAGGCTCGACAATAAAAGACCTCGCACAGCTATGTTATCAAACCGCGGTTGCAGGTGCTGATATTATCAAAGAAGATCATGGATTATCCAATCAGAAAAACGCCACTTTTAAATCTCGCATTCCTGTATGCGCGGAAGCTGTGGCAAAAGCTAATGCAGAACGCCAAGCAAGTGGAATAACTGGGCAGGCGATTTATCTAGCAAATATTGGTGGTCATGGTGATGAGGTAGAAGAGTTAGCATTTTATGCCAAGGAACATGGCGCTGGTGGTATCCTGCTTATTCCCGGATTGTTTGGTTTTGACGCAATTCAGCGTTTAGCGCGTAACGAAGATTTTGGACTGCCGATTATGGCGCATCCATCATTTTTAGGACCTTATGTCTTGTCTGAAGATACCGGTTTTAGTCATGGCAGTTTGTTTGGCGATCTTATGCGGCTCGCGGGTGCTGATGTCAGCGTGTTTCCAAATTACGGTGGCCGGTTTGGTTTTACTAAAGAGCAATGTCGAGAGATCACAGACCGTTGCACCGCAGATGATGGAATTGGCAAAACTATATTGCCAAGCCCGGGAGGCGGTATGACACTCGACCGCCTTGAAGAGCTTTACAAAGTTTACGGCAAAAATAGTGTTTATCTTGTTGGAGGTTCGCTCTTACGTGAGCGCGAAAATATCGGTGACGCTATTCGAAAAATGTCAAATAGCCTGAGATAGCTTTTGTTTTATGTGCGTGAAGCTTCAAACCTTTGCCAGATGTCTTCAAACTCTTGGTATGTAATTCGTTTGCCGCGTGTTGGTTCAAGCACAATGTTTTCTGTTTCGAGCAGTTTGTTAATCGCCGCTTCAAGCGTATCGATCACTTCATTTGGGATCACAACTGCGCCATGTCGATCTGCATGAATAAGATCGTTGTCATGAACTTTCATGGTGAAGATTTCAACAGGTTCCGCAATGGTTTTGACATGCACAAATCCGTGGCTTGGACCGATCGATCCGGCAATGACGGTAAAGTCATCGGCTAAGTCATCGAGGTCGCGCATCACGCCGTTTGTTAATGCACCCGCCATGCCAAACGCTTTGTGAATATTGGTGTTAACTTCGCCCCAATAGGCACCAATTGCGTTTGGATAATCTAAATCCTCAACAACCGCGATAGATGGAACCTCAAATTCAGCCTCATTGGGTGTGGACATGTGTTTATAATAGGCCATGCGGCGTGCCCGGATGACATCTTTTGGTTCTTCCGGCGGAGCTAGAGCGGCAATTTGCGCAGTGCGCGCGTAACCGACAATCGCGCCTGCTGTCACATCCGAAGATAACATAGTCCCGCGCGTGAAATCACTGAACCCACGTTTACCTTGTGCAACCTCAATTGCATTGCAAACTGTCGGTGTATCAACAGATTTAAGCAGTTTAAAAAGTTCAGGTGTCATCGTTATCTCGTTTCATTTTTATCGGGTCTTCGCAAGCCATTTATCAAGGGCTTTATTGACGATTTCGGGTTGTTCTAGTGTTGGCAGATGCCCGGCATTATCAACGATATGCAGCGTTGATCCACTGATGAGTTCGTGCATTAATTCGTGACGTTCGATGGGGCATAAAACGTCTTCGCGGCCACACATAATAAGCGTTGGGACATCAACACCTTTAAGAACATTTTGGTAGTCTGGACGATCGCGCAGCGCGATAGATTGGTTGATGAAAGCCTGATCGCCTAAATCCTCTGCCATCACCATACATAAGTTTAATATGTCTAATTTATTGGGACTATCGACAAGGTAATTGGGCTTCATCTCATCGCGCATAATTTGTGACAATCCACCGTTTTTCACCCGTTCTATTTGTGGACCGCGACGTTGTTTAACAGCATCTAATTCTGCTCGAGGATTTGTATCCAGTAAAGCAAGATGGGTGATGCGCTGCGGCGCTTGGTGCATGATTTCCATTGCAAGAATACCGCCCATTGAAAGCCCTAAAAGTGCAAATTCATCGGGAGATTGCGCAAGCACATTCTCCGCCAAATCAGCCATGTTTGCATGTTCATGGATCGACATGGTTTTGAGATGATAACGCGCTTTAAAATGTGCAATTTGTGGCGCGAAGAGCCTTTCATCGCACATCATTCCAGGCAACAAAACAATGGTTTTCATCGTGTTTCGCTCGAACTAAGCGTCCAAAAGTTTCACGCCATCGGACATAGATTTCAGCTTTGCATAGGCGATATCTGGATCGACCGTACCAAAGCCTGCGAAAGTACCAAATCCGCAATCGGACCCAGCAATTACACGATCAGCGCCCACAATGTTTACAAATCTCTCAACGCGTTGCGCGACAAGTTCTGGATGTTCAACAAAGTTGGTCGTTGTATCAAGTACGCCCGGCACGAGCACTTTATCCTCAGGGATTTCAGATTTACGATCGCGGAAAACTGTCCATTCATGCGCGTGGCGGGGATTTGATGTTTCAAACAAGACATAGCGCGCTTTTGTTTTCATCAATGTCGGGAAAACTTTTTCCATATCGATGTCGCAAACATGTGGACCTTCATAATTACCCCAACAAATATGAAGGCGGACATTTTCCTGCGGCACATCACGCAAGGCATAGTTTAGCGCTTCCACATGCATATCGGCGATTTTGATGAACTCTTCGTCGGACAAATCTGCAAACAGCATGTGACGAGACAAAGCTAAGTCTGGACAATCAAGCTGTAGATCAAGACCAGAGCCAACGATTGTTTCGTATTCAGCTTTCATCGCATCGGCTAAAGCTTCAAGATATGCAGCGCGGTCTTTGTAATATTCATTTTGCAAAAAGAGTGAGATCACACCTGGAGATGCAGCGTTCATAAACCCGCGTTCCGCTCCGTGTTCAGCCATTGCATTTTTTAAGTTGCTGATATCTTTTTGCAGCTCACCTTGCCCCTTGGATTTGACTTCTCCTGTACATTTAGGGCGGGCATATTGCGGGGTGCCGCCATCATCTGCGAGACGTTTTAAGAAGCCGGGAAAGAGCTTTAGATCACCCGGTGCATTGCGGTCGCTATCTCCAGAAAATCCGGTGTAACGATCTTTTACATAAGTCGCATATGAGATTTTTGATGTCTCGCCATCAGAGACAATGTCGACACCTGCTTCAACCTGACGACGCACCGTTTCAGAGCAAGCAGCTGTCATACAGGCATCAAATTCTGCCTGATCATAGGGTTTTTCATGTTCTCTTGCGAAGATGAAATCTACAACGTCTTGTGTGCGTGGCAATGAGCCAACATGAGTGGTTTTTACTTTTGTCATTTTTCTTCCTTACTCGCTCAATCGGCTTGTGTTGCTCCGGCTGGATCATCATTGCTCATGATGCGATAAAGACTTGCTTCACCGCTCATTGCAGACTCTAAACTGTGTGATAGATTTGGCGGTACAGCGCATGTATCGCCGGGCGCTAGGACGCTTGTTCCACCATCCCAGCCAAGCTTCCAGTGACCGCGCATAACCATCAAAATTTCGTGCTGATCTGATGAATAAGGATCTGCGTTGATGGAATTGCGTGATAATAATTCAATGTCAAAACCTGGCTTGTCTTGCAAAACAGCGCCATCGCCGACTACTTTAACCGGCTGCTTGTCAGACAAAGCCATCAAATCCCAATAGCGAGCGACAAATTTTGGAACGACTTCCTGCGTTGTTGGCTCAGGAATTTTTGCAAGTTCTTCCGCAGTCATAAGCGACATTGGTTTTATGTCATCAGGAAGAGCTTGACCCTTTTTGGTGTCATAAAGCTTTCCGTTTTCACCCAGCACCAAGCCGTGGCCGGTTGCGTCTTCAATCACTTGCGGCGCCCAATCAACACCGCCGCCCGCATCATCACCACCCAGCACAGCCATGATCATCCCATAGTCGGTTCCGATGTTTTCAAACCCACGGAAAATGCCTGTCGGGATGTTAAAGATATCGCCTTCTTCCAATACAACTTCGCCTGCATTGCCCCAACGTCCCCAGAAGAAACGCCAACGACCTTTTAAAACAAAAAAGACTTCTGCGGTTGTGTGTGTATGAAGTGAGTTACGGCATTTAGGTGGTTGCCCCGCCGCACCGATATTGAACCCAGGGGTTTCTTTAATATGCACATGCTGATCAGGGCTTTCTGAAACGCCACCTCCGATGATGGTGAAGTTTTCTTTCTGATCAGATCCGGGTGTATGTGCATCAATAAAGGCTGTTTTGCATGGTTTTAATTCACCATAACGAACGATACGTTGTTCCATTTCTACAGGTGTCATCTTATTCTCCATACACATCAGTTACTTTGTATTAAAATTTGTTTCCAAATGGCGACTTCGTCGTAAAGCGCGTATTCGCGTCGGATCGATGCACCATCTTTGCCATAAGGACCGTATTCGGCATGGCACATGCCCATCACATGAACGTCAGCGCCTGTTGGTTTTCCAAATGCGCCCCAACCATCGTGCTTGCCATCAAGCGACCAGCGTATCGCAGCGCGTGGCGATAGCATGTCACCATCAAGGCCAATTTGATGATGGATCTTAAATTCAGCATTCGGGAATGACGAACGTAGACCCATCCAAAAATCACATACTGAACCATGCGAGATACCTGATTGAGATCCGGCATATTCGGTTAACACAGCACGGTCGTAGTGATCAGGGATAATATCAAATTCATTCGCCATCATCCTTGATAATGTGGCTGCATATTTTGCGCCCCATTCATTGTCATTGCCGTTAGATTGATATTCACCTTTAACATCAATTGCTGGAGTAAAGGGTTTTGCGCAGTTCTCAGGACCGCCTTCAGCTTTGATCAATTTTTTCGCAAACTTACGCGGGCTATGTCCAAGCTGTCTGACGATGCCGCCATAATCGCGGATCAACCATTCATCAAAAATCGTGTTATCTTTTGCCGCGCAATCAGCGATAATTCGGTAAGTCAGTTTTTTACCCGTTGCTTTGCCAAAAACACCATCGCCGCTATGTGTTGCGGTGGAAATAATGCGATGTGAGGATAGCATTGCAGTTTCCGGTGTGCCGCTCCAAATTACATCTTCGCCAAAGAGCGTTCTGTCAGGAAATTCATGCAACGTTGCCATGGTTGCTGACATGACGGGCTGGTTACCGACAGAGATACCCATCGGAGAGCGAACGGGAATATCCTCAGAATAATAGTGATTGAGCGTGCTAATCCCGCGATCTTCCCAGATCTCTTTTGTGATGCCGATGATGTAATCTGGAAAGTCTTTCCAACGATTGTTAAAGCCTTGCATTATCTTTTCCTAAAGTCATTCGTTCACCCATCCTTGAGGAATTCTTGCCGAAGTTCGGATCATCAAGGGGCTTTCAATTTCAATTTTGTGCGGGGTGTTATCTTCACCACGTATGCGCTTCATCAGTGTTTTAACGGTTTCGTCTACCATTCGATTTGCAGGCTGACGGATCGTTGTCAGCGAATAGCTTGGCCAGCTGGCAATTTCGACATCATCATAGCCGATAATGGAAACATCTTCGGGAATGTTGAGTTCAAATTCGTAGCGCAGACATTCCATCGCAGCGATGGCCATGTGATCATTTGTGACAAATACCGCGTCAGGAACAACGTCTTTGTTGAACATTAAGCGCGTTGCTTCTTGGGTTTCGTCAAATTGGAAATTGCCTGTTTCGCGGGCGAATAATTCTACGCCTTTTTCTTTCAGCATAGACAGAAAACCTGCCTCGCGATCACGTTGCGTTGAAGCGCCTTCCCAGCCTGCAATATGGGCAATGCGTTTATGTCCTCCAGCGATAAGGAATTCAGCTGCTTTGCGGCCACCATCATAATTGTTCGAAGTAACGGAGGAAAATCTATCGTCATCTTGGTGACGGTTAAACAGGACAACAGGCACACCTGCAGCATCACATTTTTCTGCAAGGTTTGATGATACCGCAACAGATGCAAGGACAATTCCTTCGACCTGATAATCTAGAAGGTCCTGCATAAGTTTATCAATGTCGTCGCCATTTGAAGCCATAAAAACCAGAACATGGTAGCCTTCAACCTGAAGAGATTTAGAGAGTTTCTCAACCGCTTCTGGGTAAAACTGATTATCGAAATAGGCGACCACAAGCCCGATGATTTTTGAGTTGCCGGTAATTAGCGAGCGCGCCAGAACATTCGGCCGATAGCCCAATTCGTCAGCAGCTTTTCTTACTTTTTCAGCCATTTTAGGCGAAGCGCTAGCTCCGGGTGAGAACACACGCGAAACCGCTGATTGGCTTACGCCAGCGCGTTGGGCAACGTCAAAAGATGTAACTGTCTCTTTACCCAACAGTCCAACCTCCGTCGACCAGCAAGGAAGTTCCTGTCACAAGAGAGGCGGCATCGGATGCGAGATACACAACTGAGCCCATGATATCTTCAACTTCACCGACGCGGCCAAGTTTGATTTTTTCTTCAATCCAAGCAACGCGTTCCGGATCATTAAATGTCGCTTGCGTCATCGGAGTTTTGATGAAGGTCGGGCAAATTGTGTTAATTCGAATGCCTAATGGACCAAACTCCATGGCCATTGATTTGGTAAACCCCTCAACGGCGTGTTTGGTTGCGCAATATACAGCGCGATCGATCCCGCCTACGTGAGCCATTTGAGAAGAGATGTTGATAAGCGAACCTGGTTTTCCAGCTTCTTTTAATTTTTTCGCAATTGTCTGAGTTAAGAAATAGGCTGATTTCACATTAAGGTCGCTAACGAAATCAAAGTCGTCTTCTGTTGTTTCAAGTGCTGGGCTATGACGCCCGCCACCTGCAGAATTTACCAGAATATCAAAAGCCTCTTGTTGAGTTAAAATTTCACTCATTTGCGCAATGTCAGATACGTCTAATTGCAATGCTTCCGCGTTTAGTCCTTTTGCTCGCACAGCTTCCACAGCTTCATTAAGTTTATCCAATGTGCGAGCTGCCATAACGGCGTGTGCTCCGGCTTCAGCCAAAGCAACGGCGGCGCCCAATCCGATACCGGAGGAGGCGCCTGTCACGAGTGCTCGTTTTCCATCAAGTCGAAACGAAGGTGTGGTTGGTAATTGCATTATTCTGCTGCTACTCCATTATCTTGCTGCGGCTCGGCACCCTCACCATAAGGTACGTTGCGACCGCCATATCTGCGAACACGAATGTTGCATTGTTCAGCATGTCCCACAAATCCCTCGAGCATGCAAAGGCGCGAGCCATATTCTCCAATGGTAACTGCAGCCTCATCAGTTGTGATCTTCTGATAAGAATGTGTTTTGAGGAATTTTCCTACCCAAAGACCACCTGTGTAGCGTCCAGCTTTCTTGGTTGGCAGCGTGTGGTTTGTACCGATAACTTTGTCGCCATTGGAAACATTGGTGCGGGGGCCGAGGAATAGCGCTCCATAAGAATGCATGTTCTCCAAGAACCAGTCATCGCGATCCGTCATCACTTGAACATGTTCAGAAGCAATGTCGTTCGCAACATCGAGCATCTCATCGTAGGTGTCACAGACGATGACTTCACCATAATCTTCCCATGATACTTTCGCTGTGCCAGCTGTTGGGAGGATTTTCAAAATTCTATCAATCTCAGACTGCGTTTCTTCTGCCAACTTTTGTGAATTAGTCAACAAAACCGCTGGTGAATTGTAGCCGTGTTCTGCTTGTCCCAACAGATCGGTTGCACATAGTTCTGCATCAACTGTTTCATCCGCAATGACCATCGTTTCTGTTGGACCGGCGAATAAATCAATCCCTACGCGACCAAACAATTGTCGTTTGGCTTCTGCAACAAATGCATTTCCGGGGCCGACCAACATGTGAACAGGTTCAATTGTTTCTGTGCCAATTGCCATCGCACCGACGGCCTGAATGCCGCCAAGCACATAAATCTCATGCGCACCACCTAAATGCATTGCAGCAATTACAGCCGGATTTGGCTCACCATTAAATGGCGGTGTCATAGCAACAATGCGCGGAACGCCAGCAACAGATGCCGTTGCAACCGACATATGCGCAGATGCCACCATTGGGAACTTACCGCCAGGGACGTAACAGCCAACTGATTGCACCGGGATATTTTTGTGGCCGAGGATAACACCTGGCATTGTTTCAACTTCAACGTCGAGCATTGAATCGCGCTGCACTTGTGCAAAATTACGGACCTGCTCCTGCGCAAATTTGATGTCTTCAAGCTCGCGTGGCGTTAAGCGGGCGATCAGTGCGTCGATCTCATCCTGGCTCAGCTTAAAGCTCTCAGGTGAATATTTATCAAAATTTTCGGACATGGTTCGAACGGCTTTATCACCTTCGTTTTCGATCTGCTTGAGCGCATCACCAACGATTTTTTCGACCTTGTCATTTTCAATTGCGCGTTCGGTTTCTTCCATGCCACGCTTTAAATATTTGATCACTTTCGTCTCCTCTTACGCCCGTTCTTTTGGGTGTATTGGCGTTTTTTCGCCATTATCAAAAGATTCCCAACCTTTGCCATTAAATGCATCGACACCTAGCTGTGCGAGCACCATTGCAAAATCTACAGAAACCCAATTGTCTTCAATGCGCCCGTCGGTCACTTTCCAAAAATCCATATACGGAATTTTGACGCGTTTTCCGGTTGCAGGAATGCCCATAAAGTCACCTGTGTGAGTGCCTTCAATATGACCAAAGCATGAGGCCCATTCGCCATCAGCTAAAAACTTTTCGGTCTTATATTCGCGATCAGTGAAAGCTGCGCGGAGTGGCAGTTGCCAATTGTTGCGAAATTCCTTTAGGTTGTTTTTCGTGCCACAACCTTGGTTGCCCATCCATCTAAAACCTTCATGGAAATGGTCCTCCATGGTGTTGGAGTTTGCAGCTAATGCTTCTTCCATCGCTTTGATGGCGGCAAGTGTTGCTCGGCTTTTTGCAACATGTTCTTCTGCTGATAATTCGTTCGACATTTAGGCCTCTATACGTTCGCCGGTTTTTGTATCAAATAAGTGGCACATTTCTGGTGTGATGGAATAATGAACATCATCGCCAATCTTGGCTCGGTATTCTTTGCTGGCTTTTACCGAAAGCAACACGCCGTTAATGCGCACTGTTACCATTGTCGCGTCACCCAATAATTCCATTGAATAAACGGGCGCATTGATTGAGCCGTTTTTATCAACGATGCTGGCATCTTCAGCACGATAACCTAAGGTCACATTGCCATTATGGTTTTTGGTAAGTCCTGAAATTTTCACCCCATTTGTGGTGAAAGTACCGTCTTTTAATTCACCTTCAATCAAGTTCATTGCGGGTGAACCGATAAAGCTGGCGACAAATGTATTTTGCGGTTTGTCATAAATATCAACCGGTGTTCCGACTTGTTGAACAACGCCTTTATTCATCACCACAACACGGTCCGCCAACGTCATCGCTTCGATCTGATCGTGGGTCACATAAATTGTTGTCACGGCTAATTCATGGTGCAAGTTTTTAATCTGTGCCCGTGTCGATACGCGTAGTTTTGCATCCAGGTTTGATAGTGGTTCATCCATCAAGAAGACTTGTGGTTTGCGCACAATTGCACGTGCTAGCGCCACGCGTTGACGTTGGCCACCGGATAATTCTGCCGGTCGACGATGGGTGAACTCATTAAGCTCAACCATATCAACAGCGCGCTGCACGCGTTCTTCATGAAGGGCAGGGTCAACCTTGCGCACCTTCAATGGAAATCGAATGTTTTCCCAAACGGTCATGTTTGGATATAGGCCATAGCTTTGGAACACCATTGCGATATCGCGGTCTTTTGGTTCTAGATTATTGACCATGCGATCGCCAATGTAGATTTCGCCCTCGGTCACATCTTCAAGGCCAGCGATCATGCGCATGGTTGTCGTTTTACCGCAGCCAGATGGCCCAAGCAGAACCAGAAATTCCTTATCGGCAATCTTAAGATTAAAATCATCAACGCCGACGAAGCTTCCCCAACGTTTGTTGACTTTGTTTAGAGTAATATTGGCCATACCATTAACCTTTAACTGCGCCAGCGGTTAGTCCGCTAACAATTTGACGTTGGAAGAACATAACGAGGATGAAAATCGGCACTGTTGCAGAGACCACAGCGGCAACCGCGAACATGACGTTCCCCTCAGTTTGTGTTGTGCCTAGGAAGCTTGCAATCTTCGGAACCATTGTCTGGTTTTCCTTCGAAAGTAGCATCGCTGTTACGGCAAAATCATTGTATGCGAGCAGGAATGAGAACAGACCGGTGGTGATCACGCCGGGCCACATGACCGGGATGATGACATGGCGGAAAGCCTGAAATCTTGTGCAGCCATCAACCATTGCACTCTCGTCAAGATCTTTTGGAATCTTGGTGAAAAATGAATGCAGCATCCAAAGTGTAAATGGCTGATTGATCGCAACAAGAACGATGATCGATGTTGGCAATATGCCCCAAAGGTTCCACTCAAAAAACGGCAATAAATAACCTGATACGAGTGTGATTGGCGGCATTGCGCGGAAGATAAGCGCTGCGATTAAAAGCCAGAAAGCATATTTAAATGTTGAACGTGATAACGCATAGCCACCCAGTGTTCCGATCGTCAAAGAGGTGATCACAGTGAAGAAACACACGATGAATGTATTGATCACAGCTTTCCAAAATTCCTCTTGGACCCAAGCGCCTTCATAGCCTGCTCCGGTAAATGCACTTCCAGTTTCAGCTATTGTTCTGGTGCCGGTGATTGCATCGGTCCAATCGGCGATAGAGAAGAAATCCAACTCAACTTTAAACGAGCCCCATAATGTCCAGATGAATGGGAAAGCTGCTAGTACCAACCAGATGGCCACAAACCCATAGGACATAATTTTTACGGTTGGTGATTTGCGCATTGCAACAGAAGACATGAGATCACACCTTTCTAGTAAAGTCGCGCCAAGTGCGAACAAGGACTGGTGAGAGTAGGATTGCAACGCCGATGATTGTTAGAACGGACGTTGTTGATGCGGATGACAGCAAACGGGTTTCCCCAGCAAGGTCATTAAAGATAATCCACGATAATGATTGCGCATGCGCTTCCGCATTAAAGCCGACAATGGGTTCAAAGACGCGGAAATTATCCATCAGCTGAATGAGCGCCACAAATGTAACGAGCGGCATAATATGGGGGATTACCACATAGCGGATACGTTCCCATCTAGATGCACCATCAATCATTGCAGATTCCAGTGTATCTTGCGGCAATGTTTGAAGGCCTGCATAGAACACTACGAACGCAAATGGTGCTGAGTGCCATATGCCATAGACCATCAACATGACCCAGGTGAGGGTGGTTGATGCTTTTAAAGATAATGTCGGATCGTCAAATAACCATTGTAAGCCTGAGCCAAACACCCCGCGGGCATCCACCATCCAAAATAGAATGAGTGAGCCAACAAGCGGGTTGATGATCATCGGCAATAACGAGAAGAATATAACTAGGCCTTTGATCGCACCATTGAGCGAATTAACCGCAATTGCAATCATGAAGCCAAGGATGATGAGCAGTGGGGTGACAATAAATGTGTAGCTTAACGTGAAGCCCATAGCGCGATAAAAAGGTAGATTATTGATGGTTGAGAAAAACTCACCAATGCTGTCGCTGCTTGTCCAAGCATCCGCGACTTCGCTAACTGCCAAATGCCCGCGGTCGAAATAAATGGCAAGGCCAGCAAACTTTCCAAGTGGCTTTTCTGCATTCAGATCCGCCATCGCTTCATTATCGATGATGGTTTCTTCTTTACATCCGAAAGGGCCGCAGTTTTCCACCACTTTGAACACTTGATCATGCGGTGTGAAAAGCGATTGCGTGACAACCGAAACAATCGGCATCGCAATGAATAAAAGCATGGCCATTGCCGTGGGCAATATAAACCAAAAAAACGTTTTATGCTTCATTTGCTTCCCCTTGAAACGCTTAATACCTACAGCGTTGCTGCTAATTAAACGCAATCCACCCGTTTAGTGACGTACCTTTTGGAACATCTCTATTGAGAATTTGCGGCTAGACCGCTTGAATATTGTTTTAAAAATTATTGAAGAAGGAGGCCCATTTCAGGCCTCCCTCACAAAGCTAACTTTATAGGTAGCCTTTTTCTTTTGCTGCTGCGTTATATGCAGCTTCGATGTCAGCAAGTGTTTTTGCTGCATCTTCTTTACCTTGTAGGTAGTCAGGAATTTCTGCACCAAGTGCTGTATGCAATAGACCCTGGAATGGCAACATCGGGTATGGTGTTGAACCTGCTTCTGCAGCAGCAAACACGCCTGTTGCTTTATCAGTTGGCTGATAACCATCAATGAGCCATACAGCTTGCTGTGTTGTCTCATCATTTAGGATTGCAGGTGCAATTGCGTTTTTCAAAGCAATGAATGTTGCTTCAGCATCAGCGTCTGAAATGTTTTTAGCAACAGTCCAGCCATCCCACCATAGTGTTGTTGCAGGTGTGTCACCGCCAGCTACAGTCATTGGGCCTGCAATTGCAAAACCAGCTTTCACTTCATCTGAAACACCTTCAGCTTCAGTAAGTGTTGCAGCGCGTGATCCCCACATATTCATCAAAGCAACATTGCCTGCACGATATTCAGCATTTGTCGCGTTTGAATCATGTGTAAGATAATCTGGATTCATGTATGCTGTGAGTGCCTTAAGCATCTCAAGTGTTGCAACACCCTTATCGTTGTTGATTGTGACTTCAGCTGATCCCGATTTAAAGAACTCGCCACCATGTCCGATGAACATGTTTGTAAATTCTTGGGCCAAGTTCCAACCAGCTTTATATGCACCGCCAACTGGGTTTTCCATGATGCCCATTGAACGGATCTTTTCAGCAGCAGCCAACATTTCTTCATATGTTGTTGGTACTTCTACGCCAGCTTTTTCTAAAACGTCAGCGCGATATACCAAGTGTTGAGCGTTTGCCATAAATGCAACGGCCATGACTTTGCCGCCAATTGTGATCAATTGGTTTTTCTTAATGTCAGAGCCGTGTTTTGCAACAAGGTCATCAAGTGGGCGGATCACGTCATCATTCATCAATGCGACGATAGAAGAGTTTGCAACAATTGCTGATGTGTATTCAGCAGGGTTGCCAGTCATACCAGCAAGGTTGATCTTTTGGTGGTCTGCTGTGAGGTTTGTTTTAACTTCAACACTGTCAGATGCACAGGCTTCTGTGCCTTTACCCACTGTTTGAATGGCAGGAAACTCGTTGCCAACAATTGAAACGCGACCATTTTCAATGCCGCAATCTGCATGAGCAATTGCTGTGCTGCCTAATAGTGCTGCAACGAGCAGACCAGATTTAAGAATTTTATTCATATGTTTTTCTCCCAATGAAACCATCGAATTGCATTAGCGTTGATACTTTTATGGCTAATTTTGCATTCGTATGCATAAAAGTTAGCACCACTTGCATACGAATGCAAGTGTGGTTATAGATTGCGTGGATAAGTATGATTGGAAGTGTTTTGGACCAGGCGATTAGATCAAAGTTTTACCATTTATTACAAGAACTTACAGAATCCACATTAACGGATTCGCCAAGTGTTGTTAAATCAATGTTTGCACCAGACTGTGAATGGAGAGGTTCGTATCCACTTAATGAAATGGTCGGGGTCGATGCGATTTATGAGAACGCATGGCAACCATTAAAGAAGAGCTTTCCTGATCTAGAAAGACGAGATCTCATCTTTATGGCTGGGAGCTATGAGGGGCGGGACTACATCGCAACCGTGGGGCATTATTGCGGTAATTTCGAACAGGATTGGCTTACGATCCCGGCGTCAGGAAAACCAACTTATATCCGTTATGGCGAGATCCATCAGATTAAAGACGGTAAGATCGTTCAGAGCAACTGCTTGTGGGATATCTTGGACGTGATGCGACAAGCTGGGTTTTGGCCAATGCCGCCAAGTTCAGGTGAAGAAGTTCGCTGGGAAGGGCCAATTACCGGAGTTGGCCTTCGGTTTACCCCTGGAGATAAAGACCTATCGGCAGCAAGTTTAGAACAGACGCTTTTGATGCAGAAATCTTTAGGTGATAACAATGGACCGGAGCACTTCACGCGTGAAGGCTTGATCAATATGGATCAAAAGAAATACTGGCATCCAAAAATGATGTGGTATGGACCAAGTGGCATTGGTACAACGCGTTCGCTTGCTGGGTTTGTTGATTATCATCAACTCCCGTTTCGTCTTGCTTTCCCAAATCGAATGAGTAGTTCGCTATGGGAAGGGCATGAAGATCTGATGAAAGAGCTTAATGCGGGGCATTACATTCGTGTTGGCGATGGAGATTTGTCCGTCACGGGTGGGTGGCCAAGTGTGGTATCACCCCATGATGGAGAGTTTTTAGGCTCCGGTGCGACAGGTAAATTACTGCAAATGCGCGTTATGGATTTTTATCATCACCATGAAGGTCTAATTCGCGAAAATTGGGTGCCGATTGATATCATCTTTTTGATGAAGCAAATGGGTGTTGATGTGTTCCAACGCATGCATAATGAATGGAGCCGCTAGGTAATTGGCACACCATATTCGGACATGTTTGCCTTTACTTGTTCAATAAATTTAAGTCCAAGTGATGAGACTGGCCGTGATTTATGGTGGATGATCGCCATATCCAGATAAATCGATGGTTTGAATGGGCGTATGACATAGCCTTTTCCGTCGTCATTGGCGAGCGTGAATGGGTCGATCAAAGCAACGCCCAATCCGGTTTTTACAAATTCGAGCAGTGATCTGAACAAGTGGGACTGGCATTTGATCCGAAGACGGGCGTTTGAATCAAGAAATAGCTGCCTGATCCTATGGCTGATAATATGATCAGCGCCCATTTCGATGAAGGGAACATTGTCGAGGTCTTTGGGTGTGATTTCGCTATATTCAGCAAGTGGAGAATTTTCAGGGATGGCTAATTGGCAGATGAAACGCAGTGGATGACTATGCAGATTTTCGTTTAAGACTGGCATTTCAGATACGCCAATTTCAACCAGACCAGATTCAACCCATTCCTGAATATTGTGCGAATAACGAGTTTGATAAAGAACGTCGATATTAGGGTAGTCTCGAACGAATTCAGAGACGAGACCCGTCATAAAACCAAACGAAACAGCGTGCGTGCACGCAATCTGTAGCGATCCCACGCGTTCATTTTGTAAATTTGATATCAGGTGATCAACGCGACCTAAACCGCGAACAACTGTATCAATTTCAGCAAATAAAATGCTGGCTTCTGGTGTGGCGACCAAGCGGCCGCGATCTTTTTTGAATAATTCGAGATTTGTTTTGGCTTGAAGTTGGGCCAGCAAATTGCTGATCGCCGGCTGCGAAATCCCTAGGTTTTGGGCTGCAGCGGTTACTGTGCCTTTTTCGATAACGGCATGAAAAGCCTGTAATTGTCTAAAAATCATTATATCACTTTTTATGATGCTCTTATAATATATTAGTATTTGTAATTATACCTCAGTCAAGTCAAACTCACCAAAGGAGAATTTGAGTGACTAAAGAAGATCAGCAAAGTGTAATTGTAGTTGGTGCGGGGATTGTAGGTGTTTCTACAGCAATTTGGCTACAGCGAATGGGTAATAAGGTCACGCTTGTTGACCGCCAAGCTCCGGGCGAAGGTACATCTTATGGCAATGCGGGGATATTAGCGTCCATCGCTGTCGTTCCCGTTCCAACGCCGGGAATTTTGGCAAAAGCTCCAAAAATGCTGTTCGATCCGAATCAGCCATTGTTTGTAAAATGGTCTTACCTGCCAAAGCTATTTCCATTTTTAAAACGCTATCTAAAACATGCCAATGATAGCTCAGTGAATCACATATCCTCTGCACTGCAGGAATTGTTGCATGATTGCCCTGATCAACATCTTGCTGTTGCTGGGGATAGTGATGCCAGAAAATATATAAGTACCGAAGATTATTGGTTTGGTTATGATAATGAAGCTGCTTTCGCTGCGGATAAATATGTTTGGAAAGTTCGAAAAAACCGGGGCTATTCCTACGCTGTTCGCACCGCAGATCAGATTGCTGAATATGATAAAAACCTAGCCGGTCGTTTTGGCTATGGGGTGCAATGCGCCAATCATGGGCGGATATCCGATCCTGGTGCATACGTTAAAGCACTCGCCGCGGAGTTTGAAAAAAGCGGTGGTACAATTTCAAAGGCGAGCATTACTGGATTTGAAATAAATGGCGAGCACTGTGAGCATATTATCACGGATAAAGGCACGCTAACTGCTGATAAATACATCATCACCACCGGCATTTGGACAAGTCAGTGGAATGAGCAGCTGGGTATATCCGTTCCGATGGAATCCGAGCGTGGATATCATGTCGAATACCATAATCCGTCGATAAAGCTTCGTTCACCCATCATGGTTGCAAGTGGCAAATTTGTTGTCAATTCAATGGATGGTCGGATGCGTTGCGCAGGAGTTGTGGAATTTGGTGGTCTTAAAAACGGTGCATCTAAAGCACCGGTTGAGCTCTTGAAAAAGCAAATGGCTAACCTTTTCCCAGATTTAAAATATGACCGGATTGAAGAATGGATGGGGCATCGTCCATCAACAGTTGATTCACTGCCTGTTATCGGTGTGAGCCCTAAAGTGAAAAATATAATTTTGGGATATGGGCATCAGCATATAGGTTTGTCAGCAGGGCCAAAAACAGGCCAATGGTTGGCAAGGCTTGCATCTAATCAGCCCATTAATACGGATCTGTCAGCATATGCAGCAGATCGGAAGTCTTAATAATAGAGCTAAAAAAGGGAGCAATATAATGAGAAATTTAAAACTAGCTTTAGCAACAACGGCTGCGGCGGTGGCGTTTTCAAGCGCTGCAACAGCTGAAAAATGGGATATGCCAATGGCATATGCTGCAACTAACTTTCATTCTGAAATGGGTGTTGTTTTTGCCGATAAAGTTAAAGAATACACAGATGGTGCGCTAGAAATTACAGTGCATCCTGGTGGGTCATTGTTTAAAGGTGGCGAAATCAAACGTGCTGTGCAAACAGGACAAGCGCCAATTGGTGAGCGTTTCATGTCAGCGCATGCTAATGAAGCACCATTGCTTGCTTGGGATAACGTGCCGTTTCTAGCGACCACATATGAAGAGAACGAAATGCTTTGGAAAGCAGCAGCACCTAAAGTGAACGCGCAGCTTGCTGATCTAAACCTTGTGTCACTTTACACATGCCCATGGCCTGGTCAGGGTTTTTACTTCAAAAAAGAAGTTGGTTCTTCAAAAGATACCCAAGGGATTAAATTCCGTTCTTATAACACTGCAACAGCTACATTTGCCGAAGAGCTTGGCATGGTTCCGGTGCAGGTTGAAGCAGCTGAGTTAAGTCAAGCCTTAGCGACAGGTGTTGCAGAAGCGTTCATCTCATCCGGTTCAACTGGTTATGACCGTAAAGTTTGGGAGCACCTAACGCACTACTACAAGGTAAATGCATGGCTTCCACGCAACTCTGTAATTGTGAATAAGGGTGTTTGGGACGGTTTGTCTGATGATGTTAAAGCTGGTGTTCAAAAAGCTGCTGATGAAACAGGCGCTGCATGTTCTGCAAAATCTGCAGAACTTGCAGGCTGGTATTTTGAACAACTTGAAGCCAATGGTATGAAAGTTGAAGATGCTGGACCTGAATTCTTGGCTGAGCTTCAAGCTATTGGCGAAAAAATGACTGCTGCGTGGCTTGAAACAGCTGGTAGTGAAGGACAAGAAATCCTCGACGCTTACAAAGCAATGAAGTAATATTACAGAGGCCCTTCATAACGAAGGGCCTCAATTTTGTTGAGGGGTATGTTATGGATTGGAAGCCATTTATTGGTTTGCCGCTTTGGTTCTGGCTTTTTGTGTTTCCAACACTTTTAACCATCGCGAGCTGGGTCCTCAAAGAAAAAGCGCGTAAATTACTAACGCCGATATGGCGGTTTTTGAATGTGCTCTATACGACAAGCGGTATAATTGCAGCTTTCTTTATGGTTATAATTTTGCTGCTCATTGTAGCCCAAATGATCGCTCGCTGGTCGGGTGTAACTTTCCATGGCTCCACCGAATTTGCTGGATATGCAATGGCGGCGACATCTTTTTTTGCGCTTGCACATGCGCTCAATCGCGGCGCACACATCCGCGTGTCTATTTTATTGAATTTAAATAACTTTACCAAACGTTGGGTCGATATATTTGCACTTTTTGTAGCAGCAATCATCGCTACCTATTTTGCCAGATACGCAATAAAAGCTAACATCTTTTCAGAAATGTTGAACGATAGGACCCAAGGGCAAGATACGGTGCCTGAATGGCTTTTAACTTTGTTTGAAATGCTTGTTACTAGCCCAACGCAATGGGCAGCTTTATGGCAACAAACAAGTTCAGACATGGTCTATACACCTCTATGGCTGCCGCAAATTCCTATGTCGATTGGTACAACTTTATTGGCAATTGCCCTTTGGGATAATCTGATCCGATTTGTGGTTTTAGATAAGAGCAATATTAAAGGCGAGATGGTCTGATGACAGAAATATATGCAACTATTATCTTTTTGGTCGTCCTATTTGGCTTGTTGGGTAGTTCCGTTTGGGTTGGATTAGCTCTCATGGGTGTTGCCTGGGTAGGGCTTGAGCTCTTTACATCTCGCCCCGCTGGAGATGCAATGATCACCACGATTTGGACGGGTGCTTCGAGCTGGACGTTGACCGCACTGCCTTTGTTCATTTGGATGGGTGAAATTTTATATCGAACGCGCTTGTCGCAAGATATGTTTCGTGGTCTTGCACCCTGGATGCGCTTGCTCCCAGGCGGGTTATTGCACACAAATATATTTGGCTGTACAATTTTCGCAGCCGTTTCTGGTTCATCGGCGGCAACGTTGACGACTGTTGGCAAAATGTCCATTCCGGAACTGCGACGTCGCGGCTATCCAGAATATATGATTATCGGAACACTTGCAGGTGCTGCCACCTTAGGACTTATGATCCCGCCGTCATTAACGCTGATTGTATATGGTGTGACGATTAACGAATCTATTTCAAAGCTGTTCTTAGCTGGTGTGATCCCAGGCCTCGTTTTGGCAACTCTGTTTATGAGTTATATCGTTGCTTGGCACTTTGTGAAAAAGAGCGAACGACCAGAAGCTGATAAAGCTATGGGCTTTGGTGAGATGTTCGCTGAAAGTCGCTTTTTAATTCCAGTACTAGTTTTGGTATTTGCTGTAATTGGTTCGATGTATTTCGGTTGGGCAACAGCAACAGAAGCCGCAGCTGTGGGTGTTATTGGTGCGCTGGTTTTAGCCGCTACCCAAGGATCGCTTAATCTAAGCACATTTTATGACAGCTTGATGGGGGCAACACGTACCTCTGCGATGATTGCGTTGATTTTGATGGGGGCTGCGTTTTTATCTCTCGCTATGGGTTTCACAGGTATTCCGCGCGCGCTTGCATCCTTTATTGATGGACTTAATTTATCGCCGATTGCGCTCATTGCGATGCTGACGGTGTTCTACATCATTTTGGGTATGTTCTTAGACGGAATTTCATCTGTTGTCTTAACAATGGCAATCGTTGAACCGATGATCCGCCAAGCGGGTATTGATGTTATCTGGTTTGGTATATTCATTGTGATCGTCGTTGAAATGGCTCAGGTAACCCCACCAATTGGATTTAATCTCTTTGTCCTACAAGGTATGACGACGCACGAAATTTCATATATTGCTAAAACTGCGATACCGATGGTTCTATTAATGGTATTGATGGTGGTTATCATGGTGATTTGGCCTGAATTGGCTACTTGGTTGCCAGACAATATGCGTTCAACACCTGGATAGCTGAGCCAAATAGACATTTAAGGACTGGAATGCGACTTCTATCGTATATTGGGCAGCATTCTGGTGCCTTTCTGATTGCTGGAGTTGTTGTTGCTGCATTGCTGCCCGAGGTCTCCTCGGTTATGCGACCAGCGTTACCTTTTCTCGTTGCACTTATTCTCGCAGTTGGTTTTGCGCAATTTGACTTTCGTCATGCTTGTTTAGAGCTGTTGAAACCGAGATATTTTTTCAAAACACTTTTAATTGTGGTCATAGGTACTGTGATTGCATCTATCATTATTCGCGGGCTGTCGTTGATTGTTGAAATACCAAACGATTACCTACTGCTGGCAATTGTGTTTGTTGCAGCACCGCCTTTGAGTTCGTCCATAAGCTTAAGCGTTTTGATGGGGTTTAGTGCTCGGCTAACCCTGCAAGTTGCTTTGTTAGGCATGTTGCTCGTACCCATTCTTGGCCCGCTTTGTTTTGCAATTGCGGGCATTGAGATAACTGTTGCGCTATGGATGATGGGTTTTAACATTGCGATGATGATCATAGGTGGATTTGTTTTGGCGCTGATCATACAAAGCGTGGTTGGTCGTGATCGGATTGTTGCGAACAAAAATACCTTTTCAGGTGTTGCGGTTATTACGATGATCTTGTTTTTGTTTCCGCTTTTTGATGGTGTGATCGAACAAATTATAGAGGCGCCTTGGCAAGCCTTTTATCTTCTTATCTTGGCGCTCTCTTTAAATTTAGGTGGTCATATTGGTATGCGTTGGCTGTTGAGAAAACAAATGCCATCTGAGCAAGCGGACGCGTTGGGGTTTATGTTTGGAAATCGCAATGTGTCGATCTATCTTGCCGTATTGCCGTTTAATCCATTGCTGAGCGTTTTCATTGCTGTTGCGCAAATACCGATTTATATAACGCCTGCAATTTTCTCCGACCGTTCGACTAAAGTTTCAGCAAATGGTGAATGAGATGAAAGATCAGAAACTTGGGATATTAATGCTGGATACGCAGTTTCCAAGAACATTGGGAGACGCTGGGAACCCTGAGACTTACGCGATGGATGTTCTTATTCACATAGTTGAAAATGTTAGCAGTCTTGATGTGGTCAATGATCAGCAATTATCGCAAGAAGTGAGGCAAAAGTTCATTGATGCTGCAATTGCGTTGGAAGACAATGGGGTATCAGCAATCACATCTACCTGCGGATTTTTATATAAGGAACAAACTAAAATCGCCGATGCCGTTGATATCTCCGTGATGGTTTCGTCTTTATCTCTGTATGCAAAAATCAAACGAGAGACAGGCAGTGATAAGATTGTCATACTAACGGCGTCGAGCACGGATTTAGTCTCTCTCATCCATTCTTCCAATGAAATTGAGAAAGACGATGTTGTGATTATTGGAATGGAAAATTGCAATGCTTTTTCGCAAGCTATTTTGCAGGACAAGAATAAACAATCAACAGATTTAGATGTTGAAGAGATTGCAAATTTCGTCAAAGGTGAGGTTGTAAATTCTCTTAATATGAACACAGATGTAGGCGCAATCCTGATGGAATGCGGAAACTTACCGCCTTACATTCCCGCAATCAAAACGGTGACCGATCTGCCCGTTTATTCCATTCTCGATGGCGTTGAACAAATCATGTCACGATAGTTTTCCAAGTTGCTATTGGCGCATTAATCAACACCACGCGGAATTTTACTGGCAGGATCATAAAGACAAAGTTCGACAACTTTTGCGTTGATAGTTTCACCTAGTAGTAAAACTTCCATATCCGTCCCAGGTATCGCGTATTCTGGAGTAATATAAGCCATCGCTAGATTTTTACCCGTGCGGTAGCCCCAAGCTGCCGAGGTGATAGAGCCAATGGGCCTGCCATTTAAAAACACACCCTCATTGGCTTGGGCCGGAGCAATCTTGCTGTCGATTTCAATAACAACACGCTGTTTTCGGCAGCCTGCTCTGATTTGTTCGTTTAGACCTTGCTTGCCGGGGAAGTCTTTATCCAAGTCAACAAAGCGGTCTAGCCCAGCTTCGATCGGATTGAACTCTGTAATGAAGTCGCCTTTCCAATGGCCATAACCTTTTTCCATACGCATTGAATCGATAGCAAACATACCAAAATGAGCAAGGTTGAAATCGTTGCCCGCTTTAGTCAGAATTTCATAGGCTGCATAAAGCTGTGTATTTGGAATGTGCAATTCAAAGGCTTGTTCTCCTGAATAGCTGATGGCAATTGCCAGAGCTTCAACATGACCGATAAAGACGCGTTGCGCGGTTAACCAACGGAAACTCTTCTGGCTCCAATCTGTGCGCGGGGAAACCTTTGCAAGTAAATTGCGGGTATTTTTGCCTGCGATCACAAGTAAAGTGTGGGTATTGGTGTAACTTTCAATCTGAATGTCGCTGTTCCAAGGAAGCCTTTCGGTCAGCCAATCCATGTCGTGATATTCAGCTGTGGCGGCGGATCCGTAAAAGATGTCACCATTTTCCAATGGTACGATGGTTCCTTCACCGGCAATGTTGCCGTTTGGTGTGAGGAAATAGCAAAGGTTTGCTTTGCCTATTTTGTCTGAAACGCGAGAACAAGTTAGGCTGTTGAGCCACTCCAAAGCACCTTCACCTCGAATGCGAAAATGATTAAAGCCAGATAATTCCGCAAGGCCAACATTTTTAACTAACGCGTCCACTTCGTCTGCCACCACATCGTGCCAGTTTTGAAATGCATAACCATGGCTTGTTTCAAAATCAGTTGAGGGTTTGTAATATTCTGTTCTTTCCCAGCCATTCACGACGCCAAACTCAGCGCCCTTATTTTTCAAAATAGGATATAGCGGAGATGTTTTTGCCGGGCGGCCTGCTGGTCTGTGTTCGTGCGGTTTGTGCCAAACAAATTCGTATTGATAATCTTCGATGGATTTGAGCGCTGTAAATTCTGTGTTGGCAAAACTTGTGATTCGGCGAGGGTCAAGCTGCCATGTGTCCCATTGCGTTTCACCATGCACCATCATTTGGGCTATCATTTTACCATAGCCTCCTCCTTCGCCAATGCCGACGCGAAGACCGTTCATCGACCAGCAGTTTCGTAATCCTGGCTGAGGACCAACAAGTGGGTTTGCATCTGAAGCATAAGAAACAGGCCCATTGACGACAGATTTTATGCCAACTTCCTGCAAGCATGGAAGGCGATCAAAAATGGGCTCCATTTTTGGGAGCAACCTATCGAGATCATCCGGGCAAAGAGCATTCACAAAATCGGGGTCGATACCGTCCATGCCGAAGGTTTTACAATCGTGCTCGTAAATACCAACGAGTAGACCTTTCTTCTCCTGGCGCATGTAAAATGTATCGCGTGGGCAGCGAACCATTGGAACGCGGCTGTCGCGTTCAACCAACTCTGGAATATCCTCCGTTATGAAATACATATGTTCCATAGCAATAACGGGATATTCAATTCCCATCAGCGCACCAACTTCATTGGCTCTGTAACCTGCTGCTATGACAATATGTTCTGCAGTAATAGTGCCTTTTTCTGTTGTGACTAGCCATTCATCGTTGGGGAGTTGTTTGAGTGCAGTAACAGGTGTGTTGCGGTGTATCGCTGCGCCAGCTTTTCTTGATCGTGCAGCAAGTGCTTGGCAAAGCTGAGCAGGATCAATATCGCCATCTTTTTCGTCCCATAGTGCGCCGATCACTCCATCGACATCTAGCAGAGGGTTTCGTGCTTTCGCTTCGGCAGCATCAATTAAATCAAAGTCGATACCAATAGCTTTTGCAACTGAGATTATGTGTTGCACTTCTTCTAAATGCGCGGGATTGGTCAACAGACGCATGCCACCGGTTTTGTGGTGGTAGTTGATTGGATAGCTTGGATCTTCTGAAAGCTCTTTATAAAGCTCGATTGTATAATCTCGCAAAAGCAGAAGTAATTGATTGAAGGCAAGGCTCGGACATTGAGCTGCGGAATGCCAAGTTGTACCTGATGTTAGCTCATTTCGTTCTAGCAGCACGACATCTGTCCAGCCTTCTTGGGTTAAATGATAGAGCGTGGATAATCCGCCAATTCCGCCACCTATAACAACGACTCTCGCTTGTGATTGCATGTTTTGTCCAATCGTAAAAAAACTATTTTGAAAAACATGACAGAAATCAATAACTATGAAAAACAGAAGAAACAGAATATATAATTCTGAATAATAGAATTAGTTTTGAAGGTTCTTACATGGATGTCAGTTTAAAAGCGATGCGCTACTTTATGACCGCTGTTGAATGTGGAAGCATTGCGGGCGCATCTAAAGAGCTAAATGTTGTTCCATCTGCGATATTTACCGCAGTGAACCAGGTAGAGGATGCTTTTGGTTTAAAGCTCACTTTAAGACATCGCTCAAAAGGCATTACACCCACGGCAACGGGGTTGATTGTCATGAAAAAGCTTCAGCACCTGCTTGATGAATATGAAACAATGATGGGAGAGGGGGCTGATTTAAGAACAAAGCTAACGGGAAGCCTTCGCGTTGGGTATTATGCGCCCATTGCTCCGGCATTTGTGCCCGTAATCACAAGCAAGCTGCTCAAAGGTAATTCTGGTATTGATGTTAAATTTATCGAGTGTGACAACCATACGGCTCAGTCCGGACTAATTGATGGAACTTATGATGTGATCATATGTGTCGCCGATGCTATGCATCCGAAGATTACCTACGAACCACTGACAGAAGTTTCCGCTTATTTGCTTGCGCCTGAAGGGCACCGATTATCGACACTAAAAAATGTGAGTGCCAAACACTTGAAGAATGAAAATCTTGTATTGCTCGACCTGCCAGTTGTGAGCGAATATTATGGACACTTATTTGAAACAGCTGGTATTTCGCCCAATGTAATTGCCACTGCTACCTCTGTCGAAATGGTTCGCAGTATGGTGGGGCAATCCATTGGATGTTCAATTCTTCATATGCGCCCAGCAACGGATGTAAGTTATGCGGGGCAGCGTGTTGTTGCTCTGCCCTTTGATCCACCGCTCAAGCCGTTACAGATTGCACTTGGTTTCTTGTCAGATAATCCAAGGCGTTTGGTGAGCACATTTATTGAAGAAACGAGGGCGTATTTTGCAGGTGATGAAGTTCAAAAATTCTTGGTTGCTTCAAAGTGATTGTTTCGTCAAATGTTAACCCGTGAGGAAGCTTCCTGGCATGAGTAAGTGCGACAGGTAATGCAGGCTTGATTGTAATCTATCTCGATCAATCGTGCCGCCCAGACATAATCTCACATGTTCATCCGCATTGCCTTCAATTGTGAACACATCAGATGGAATAATACCGATATGTCGACCCGCCATATTTGAAATAATCTCAGCGCGTGCGGCCCCTTCTGGTAATCTTAGCCAGATATTAAACGCGTTTTCTGCGGAATTGAAATCAAGACCATCTAGCGCTTTTGTTGCCATTTGCTGACGAATAGCCGTTTCAGAGCGGATAAAACGCCTGATTTGGTCAGCGGTTCCATCTTCAATCCAGCAGGTCGCTAAAGCCATCGACATCGGCGAAGGCATCACAGTCAGGGCTTTTAATGATTGTGCAAGCGCAAGGGTATGTTTGGCAGACGGTGTGACGGTATAAGCGATGCGCAGTCCTGCTCCAATGCACTTAGCCAAGCCACCAATGTGCCATGTCAGATCTGGCGATGACACGGCTAAAGGTGCAGGGGCTTTTTCTGGGATGAAGCCATAAGCGTCATCTTCGATAAGTTGTAGACCATATTTGTTGATGATCTGCGAAATGGCCAGACGTCTGTCGATTGGGATCGTAATCGTTGTGGGGTTATGTAGCGTTGGGTTGAGGTAAAGTGCTTTTGGCTTATGCTGTTTAATCGATTTTTCCAGCGCATCGGGTAAGATGCCTTCTTTATCCATTTCAATGCCAACAAGTGAGACGCCACGTAAATTCGCGATATTCTTAATGCCGGGATAGGTGATCTTCTCACATAAGATACAATCGCCTTGATCTGCGATCATGGATAATATCGCTGTCATAGTAGCGTGTGCGCCCGGGGTTACCGCTATGCGTTCAAGCTTTGGCACCATGCCACGTAATGATAACCAGCTTGAGGCGGCTATTTTGTCTTTGTCGCCGCCCTGTGCTGTTTGATACCGCAATAGGCCCAACAGGTTAGTGGACAGATAATCTAACCCCTGTTGCATGGCCTCGATCAGTTTTGGATCCGTAGGTTCGGGCGGCATATTCATCGAAAGATCTTCCGCACCTGATCGCTCCATATCGGGTTGCGCGCCATGTCTTGAGGTTCTGGCAATAAATGTGCCGCGCCCAACTTCGCTGCGCACTAGCCCACGCGATTGCGCCTCTGCATAAGCGCGGGTGACAGTGGTGAAATCAATACCTAGGCGAGATGCTAATTTTCGCTGTGGAGGTAATCGCGTTCCGACTTTTAAAACGCCGCTTCTAACGTCTTCTGATAAGGCGTCGGCAATAGCAAGATATCTAGGTGTCCCATCATTGGGTAGTAATGGTTTCCAATCCATCATGTTGTTTATGCCCCGCGCATATTGTTTTGTTTGATTGTTGCGCAATGTATGGATCATTTTTCCATGTGTATCAAGCTGCGAACGGTTGGATATATGATCAAATTTAATCCATCCCCTGCATATTAAATGTATTTCTGCATAACTATTGTGCGTTTTGTACTTATTATGATTTTTTATTGTATGCATATTGCACTTATAATTGACACATACAATTAGCTTGAATTAGCCTTTGGTTGTCATTTAAAAGGAGTTTAAAATGCCAGCTGTAGCTAAGGAAGCTCACAAGGACGGAGATTATTTCGTCGATTATGAAGAGAAAGTTTTTGAAGACGTAAAGGCCGAAGAAGGCGAGAAAGCACTGGTGACATTTCACACAGTTGCCTTTGAGGGGTCTATTGGATTAGTCAATATTCTCAATGCGATACGTCTTAATCGCAAAGGCTATGAAACATCAATTTTATTGTATGGGCCAGGTGTGACTTTGGGAATTCAACGCGGTTTTCCAACTTTGGGTGATGAAGCTTTCCCCGGTCATCAAAATTTTGCAGTGAATTTGAAAAAGTTTATGGGCGAGGGTGGTAAAGTGTATGCATGCCGTTTTGCGCTACAGGCGCTTTATGGTCATGGTGAACCATCACTATTGCCAGGAATTGTCCCAATCGCACCGCAAGATGTACTCGACTGTATTCTCCTTCACAAAAAAGCAGATGCTGTCATTTTGGACACTTGGACTGTCTAGCTTTACCCCTGTCAGGCCGTCCATTGCGGCCTGACATATTAGACGTATTGTTGACCCCATAAAGAATGTGAATTTTAATGCGAACCGATACTGTTAGAGCCGCAGCTGTTCAAATCTCGCCTGATCTATCAGGCCGTGATAAAACAATGGAGCGGGTCTTAAATGCAATTGATGAAGCAGCTCAAAAGGGTGCTGAATTTATTGTCTTTCCAGAGACTTTTATTCCTTATTATCCGTATTTTTCTTTTGTGCTCCCACCTACGCAGCAGGGCAAGCCGCATCTTGAATTATATCAAGAGGCTGTTGTTGTTCCGTCTGCTGAAACCAATGCATTAGCCAATGCAGCGCGTAAAGCGAATGCCGTTATTGTTATGGGCATTAATGAGCGTGATCATGGTTCGCTTTACAACACACAATTAGTGTTTGATGCGGGTGGCGAGATTGTTCTTAAACGAAGAAAGATCACTCCCACTTATCATGAGCGCATGGTTTGGGGCCAAGGTGATGGCTCGGGCTTAAAGGTTGTTGAGACTAAAGTTGGGCGCGTTGGTGCGCTGGCATGCTGGGAACATTATAACCCTCTCGCGCGCTATGCTCTGATGGCTCAACATGAGGAAATCCATGCAGCTCATTTTCCAGGCAGTTTGGTGGGGCCGATATTTGGCGAACAGATTGAGGTGAGCATGCGTCATCATGCGCTGGAAGCTGCTTGTTTTGTGGTCAATGCCACAGGCTGGCTAACAGAAGAACAGATCAATTCAATACACCCTGATCCCTCATTACAAAAGGGCCTTCGAGATGGTTGCATGACTTGTATTATTTCTCCTGAGGGCCGCCATGTTGTTGACCCTATTACAGAGGGCGAAGGCATTCTAATCGCTGACCTTGATATGAAGCTTATCACAAAACGAAAACGCATGATGGATAGCGTTGGGCATTATGCTAGACCAGAATTATTGCACTTAGTCCACGATCAACGACAAGCCGTGGTTCACCATATTCAGGATGCAGAACATTGCGAGCCTGAAGCTCCTCAATTGATAGATAATGCATCAAGGGAATTTGCTCATGACAATCTCTGAACTCATCAATGATTTGCAAACACAAGGCATGCGCTTAGATGACCCTAATGCTGGGCATGAAAGTCGTCGTGGTGGAGCAGGACCTTCTGATCACAAAGCCCTAACCATTGATGGTACGACGGTTATGGTGCCAGTGCATACAGCTCCTGCGTTTAGTAGTCCATTTAAGGTAGATGCACCGGGCGGAGATGGTTCTTCGCGTGTTACGAAAAATGGTAAAGAAGTTGCGCGGGTTAAGTTTCCTGGTCGACCAAAATTTTATGATTTAAAAACCGCTGACGGAATTCCCTACAATCAAATTGCGACATTGCATTCACGCAATGTCTTAGCGACAACTGTTTTGCAAACGTGCATCCGTTATGAAAGCCGCAAGAAGACTTGTAAGTTTTGCTCGATTGGTCAAAGCCTTGCTGCAGGGCGCACAATTGCTCATAAAACGCCTCAGCAATTGGCCGAGGTTGCAAAAGCTGCCGTTGAGCTTGATGGTATTGAGCATATGGTCATGACAACTGGAACACCTGCCACGGATGATCGCGGTGCATCAGTTTTGGTTGAAAGTGCGCTTGCGATTAAGTCTGTCGTTGATATTCCTATTCAAGGACAATGTGAGCCACCAGCTGATGATATTTGGCATCAACGAATGTTTGACGCTGGAATTGATGCATTGGGTATGCATCTTGAAGCCGTCACTCCAGAAGTTCGTGCTGAGGTTATGCCAGGCAAAGCATCGGTGCCGCTGGAGAAGTATTTTTCATCCTTTGAAGCGGCGGTTAAAGTCTTTGGTCATGGCCAGGTTTCAACCTATATTCTTGCCGGGTTAGGTGATACCGCAGAAGCTATTTTGGAGATATCTGAACGCTTGTGCAAGATGGGTGTATATCCATTTGTCGTGCCATTTGTTCCCATCTCGGGCACGCCACTTGAAAGTCTTCCAGCGCCCAAATCTGAGTTTATTTCATCAATATTGGGGCCGCTAAGCCAGATGATCACGAATGCTGATATGAGGTCGGAAGATATCAAAGCTGGTTGTGGGCGTTGTGGTGCTTGCTCAGCGCTATCCACCTATGAAAAACTAAAGATCTAGCCATGGATATTTCAAAAGAAAAAGGACAAAATGTATTAGCATTTCAATCGCCGGGTTACTTTATTCGTGCGGCATCCTCGGCTTGGGAAACAACTGGTGCTTTTGATCTGCGCAAACGCGTTTTTGTCGATGAGCAGGGGCTGTTCGAGCACCATGATTGTGATGATATCGATACAATTGCAACTCATCTTGTTGCCATTTCAACCTTAGCGCATGAAGCACATTCTGTTGTTGGAACGGTGCGCATTCACCAAGCTGAACCGGGTGTGTGGTGGGGATCACGTCTTGCTGTGGATGCTGAATATCGTAATGTTGGTCGTTTGGGTGCGGAGCTTATCAGTCTAGCGGTACGCAGTGCCAATGCGCGCGGCTGCAGGTTATTTAATGCAAATGTTCAGTTGCAGAACGTAATTTTGTTCAGACGCATGCGATGGAATTGTATCGAAGAAGTTGATTGTCATGGCGTTGCGCATATGCGTATGTCAGCTGAACTTTCGCACTATCCGCCAAAATATAGTCCACAGGACGGTTGGTATCACCGACCTCATAAAGTAGCGGCTTGAAGTTATGGATATTCAACAGATAGCGTCCGCACTTCGTTCACATCCTTCCATCACCTCAAAGCTCGCAATTGGCGACGCTGTTGGTGAGCTGAATTTAGGTCAGGAACACTTAGGGCATCCCGGCGATGATGCTGCTTTTTTAGAGCGGAAAGATGGTGGTTTTAATTTGCTTGCTGGGGAAGGATTTATCCCTGAATTTGTTAATGATGATCCGTGGTTTGCCGGATGGTGTGGCGTTATGGTCAATATCTCAGACATCGCTGCAATGGGTGGTCGCACTATTGGGGTGATTGATCAAATTTGGTCACCAAATGTGGATGTTGCAAAGCCGCTTCTTAAAGGAATGCGCGATGCTGCCCAAGCCTATGGAATATCTATTTTAGGCGGGCATACAAACTTTAATGCGCGTGAGTTAAATATGGCGGTCTCCATATTTGGACGCGCAAATGCTTTGATTACCAGCTTTGATGCTCAACCCGGCGATATATTGATCGCAGCGATTGATCATGGCGGAACTTACCGGAATTTTGATAATTTTTTTGCCGCAGATCAAAAAAAATACACTGATCTTCGTGCGGAATTGGAGCTGTTGCCGCAATTGGCTGAAGAGGGGCTGGTGCGTGCCGGCAAAGACATCAGTCAGGGGGGGATTATCGGGACAGCCTTAATGTTAGCCGAGTGTTCCGGCGTCGGGATTGATGTTGATCTTGGGAAAGTACTACCACCTGGCAATATTGATATTGAACGATGGATGCGTTCGTTTCCAAGTTATGGTTTCTTGTTATCGGTCTCTCCTGTTCATGCGCTAACTGTGCAGAAAAGGTTTGCTGACCGCTCAATTACAGCGCAATCGATTGGAACCGTGAATGACGGTAAATCAATCACTTTGAGTTTTGAAAATCAATCGGCGCCATTTTGGAATCATCAAACAGCGCCATATTTGGGTCTTGGCAAAATGGAGGCGTGTTATGCCTGAGGTTTGGTTCACTTTAAAATGGCCTGATAACAGCGAAGAACGTTGTTATTCGCCTTCAACGATTGTCATCGAATACTTATCTGCTGGCACAACATACCCGCTTGATGATTTTCAATTGCGCGTTACCACAGCATTACAATCAGCATCCGATCGCGTCGAACTAAAATACGGTCACCCGTGCAGCCGCGCAATGGGACAATTGGCGCGCGTTAATACGCAAATTAAAAAATTTAAACATGTAGATGATCCGATGGTCAGCTGTTTAAGCATGTCTTCGTAGAGGGATTTTGTATGACACGTACAATTGAAAGTGAATCTAAAAGCTATATTCCTGTGATCATCATAGGTGGTGGGCAAGCTGGGCTGACGGTGAGTTGGTACTTGCACAATAAAGGCATTGAACATGTTATCTTAGAAAAAGAGCAAAAGTTCCATTCTTGGCGAGAGAATCGTTGGGATAGTTTTTGTCTTGTGACGCCAAATTGGCAATGTAAATTACCTGGTTTTCCTTATCAGGGAAATGACCCCGATGGGTTTATGCTCAAAGATGAAATCGTTGAGTATCTTGATGGGTTTGCAGATAGTTTTGATCCGCCAATAATTGAAAATATTGAAGTTTGTAAGATCACAAAAGATGTAAGTGGTTACGATGTTCAGACATCTTCTGGACATTGGCATTGTGAGCAAGTGGTCATTGCAACAGGCGGTTATGATGCGCCGATTGTTCCGCCCTATGCTGCTAATCTTGACCCATCAATTATGCAAATGCATTCGCGCGATTATCGTAGGCCTTCGCAAATCCCAACAGGTGCCAGTCTTATTGTTGGGACGGGACAGTCGGGCGTGCAAATTATGGAAGATCTTGTTCGTGATGGACGTAAAGTTCATTTAGCTGTTGGACCCGCACCGCGCAGTCCGCGAAAGTATAGAGGGCGCGATGCAACAGATTGGCTCTATGATATGGGGCATTATGATATTACCATCGCAGAGCATCCTGATCCTCATAAAGCGCTCAGCCAAACTAATCATTATATGTCTGGTCGTGATGGTGGAAAGGAAATTGATCTCAGGCGATTTGTCGTTGAAAGTGATGTTAGTCTTTACGGTTCGCTCTCTGATATGAATGGTCGTAAGCTGAATTTTTTACCTGATTTACGCAAAAACCTTGACGATGCCGATAAGAGTTATCTTGGTATACGAGATACAATTGATGCTTATATAGAGCGTGAGGGCATATGTGCACCAGAAGAAAAACCATTTGAAAAGGTTTGGCAACCGGAAGCAGAAACCAGTGAAATTGATACGGATGAACTTGGGATTACCTCGATAGTCTGGTCGATTGGCTTTAGGCCAAACTATGATTGGATCAATGTGGATGTTTTTGATGCGCATGGCCGTCCAGTTTATGATCGCGGTGTATGCAAAGTTGATGGCTTTTACTTTATTGGTCTTGGTTGGCTAAACAAATGGGGGTCTGGACGGTTCTTATCCATTAATGAAGATGGGCGCTATCTTGCGGATCAAATCGAGAAAAGGTTGCTTTCAGCCGCTGTGGTTGCTGCTGAATGAATAAAGTAACTGCGTTTGAGAAAAATCAGCATAGGCCCGTTTGTCGGTCTACTAAGATCAGGTTGGGTATGGCTGAGTTACAGCCAGATGGCTTGTCTGAACAATGGTTTTTAAAGTTCTCAGGTGATATTCATTGGTCACTTATCGCTGAAGCGATGGGACAAAGGCATGCTGTTTTTGAAGATGTGAACGGACAAGAAGTCTATGCAGCATTTTGCACAACGTCGCTTTCTCTTCAGCCAATGACAGGCTTGTTAGCAAAAGACGTTATCATCTCGTCAAGAATTTATCAGGTCAATGAGCACCAGATCGGTTCAATTCATAAAATGATGTTGTACGGGAACTTTATTGCTTCGCTTTTTATGATTTCTACATTTGTAAGTCATGGGAAAGAACGTTCAAACAAGTCAATCATTCGCAATAAATATATGCCGCAGTTAATGTTAGACGATGCGCCATTATCACTGGTGCAGTTGTCAGAAAATGCAAGAAACGTTGCAAAAAAATCTAGCAGTGAAGCTGACAGTGCATTACATGTAAGTGATATTAAGCCGTGCAGATCATTAGATTTCAATGCTGTTGGGCTTTTGTATTTTCCGAGTTTTTCAAAATTTACGGAACGAGTGGAAGATTATCAACAGAAGACGACTGGGCCATTAGTTAAGCGAGATGTGGTCTATTTAGGAAATATCGACCAAGGTGTGTCGATAGGGTTTTATGCATCAGGGTCTGATGTTTATATCAAGCGTGATGATGGAGTGCTCATTGCTAAAGCTTCCACACAAAGACGCTGATACGTTTATTTAAATTCCTTCACAATTAATGTTGCCAGAGCACTCTTACTGTTTTGGTCGCTGCGGCGGTTCTATTTTCCACACCAAGTTTGGTGAATATTTGTTCCAAATGCTTGTTCACAGTACGTGGTGATAGGGATAAAATTTCAGCAACTTCTTTATTGGATTTACCGTGCGTGATCCAAAGTAGAACTTCAGATTCACGGATTGTCAGATCAAAGAAATCAGCGAGGCGACGTTCATCGCTGCCGTTTTGTTGGTCGGATACGGCGAGCAAATAATCACCCTCCGGTGTTGATCCAATATACCGTAAAATTATGCTTCTGCCGATTTCGCTTAAGTCTAACTGGTGTCCTTGAAGACCGGGATCATTGTCTTTTAAACTAAGTAACCAACTGAGAATAACCCATGGAACTTTTTCGCCGCTTTCAGATTGAATACCATTTTCGCGAAAAAGTTTGGTCGCTTGTGGCGTGCTCCAAATAATGTCGCCGCTATTGCTAACCGTGACGATTTTTCGCCCTGTTATATCGAGAGCATGGCGCGCAGAATGTGCCTTTCGCGCATTGGCTAAATGCACACGCATACGGGCGATCAGTTCTGGCAGTGAAGTGGGTTTAGATACGAAATCAACACCGCCCACTTCGAGCGCTTTTACCACATGATCACTATCATCCTGGCCGGTCATAAATATGATTGGAATGTCTGATAACTCAACTTCCGCCTTTAATATTCTGCATGTTTCAAATCCATCCATCCCCGGCATGATAGCATCCATCAAAATGACATCTGGGCGAGCTTCTTTTGCTAATTGAATAGCTCTTGGGCCATCTTTTGCTGTCAAAACTTCAAGATTTTCAAAGGTCAACACATCGGTGAGCATCGTTAAAGTATCTTGAGAATCGTCGACAACAAGAACGATTGTTCGATCGTTTTCTTTCGAACGGCTTAGCTCAGGTTTCGAGCGGCTTATAAAATCAGTTTGCATGCGGAAACGCCTTTTGTGGAGGTTTTTGGTTTTCAAATTTCCAAGTCAGATTTAATGCAAGACCTATAGAATGTATAAGGTTGGATATTTCGACTGGCTTCATCAGATAACCGCAATTTAATTCTTGAAGGTCTGTATTCATTTGCTCAATTCCCGCATCGGCAGATACAACAAGTATGGGCAGATTGGTGCTTATATGCGAGCGGATTTTTGCCATGACTTGCCAGCCGTCCATATCGGGCATTCCGATATCCAAAATTAATAAATCTGGCTGTTGGGCATTGAGCGAATTAAGACAATCAGCTCCATTTGAATATTCTTCAATGGTAAAGCCGAGTGGTGAAAGCGTGTCCTTCATAAGTTGGCGCTGTAATGGGTCATCATCAGCCACAGATATTTTCAATCTTGGACCTTTGTAGCCCTTCACCGGTAAGTCTGGTTTTTGATCATGCAGAAGTTCCGGTACAGAACTGAGCATCAGTCGGATCGTGAATTTTGTTCCCTCGCCCAGGGTGCTTTCCACCTGCAAATCGCCGCCCATAATTTCAACAAGTAGCTTGGTAATTGTTAGACCTAATCCTGTTCCAGAAGGGGAGTCTCCGGTGCCATTTTCTATGCGTTCAAAGGGGAGGAATATGCGTTCTAAATTTGTATGCGCAATCCCGGGGCCCGTATCTTCAATAACAATCGTGGCAATTTGATTGCGATAGGATGTTCTAAAGGTAACCGAGCCTTTTTTGGTGAACTTAATTGCGTTAGATAAGAGATTTATCAGTACCTGGCGAAGTCTGCGTTCATCTGCATAAACATAAGTTGGAAAATCATCCGAACAGTGGAAGTTAAACTGTAAGTTTTTATCAGATGCTTGAGGCGAGATCATATCTACAAGCTGATTGAAATGAGAAATGATAGCTGTTTTCTCTCGAGATATTTGGATCTTCCCAGCTTCAATTTTTGAAATATCTAAGAGCCCTTCAATCAGACTGGCTAGGTGCTCACCGCTGCGCCTGATGGTTCTGGATGCGTTTTCAATCAGTTTAGTTTTGTCTGTCTGACGCTCCATCAATTGCGCATAACCAAGGATGGAGTTTAAAGGAGTGCGCAATTCATGGCTCAAACCAACGACATATTTACTCTTTGCAAGATTTGCTGATTCTGCTGCTTCTTTGGCTTTTTGAAGTTGCCGATCTGTTTCTTCGTGCGCTGAGATTTCATCCTCTAATAATCTGGTATGTTTTTGTGCTTCATTCTCGGCAATCACCCGACTTTCATAGGCAAGCAAGAATAACCAAACTGCAATTCCTGCAACAATGACAGACGTTGCGAGCAAGTTTATGAACACAGAGTTTAAGGCTTCCGTTGAGGCGCTCCAGTCTAAATGGGCCTGATAGAATATAACTGACATGATCAATCCAATAATGAGGACGACCATAGATAGGGTGCCAAAATATCTACCCGTCCGTGACATTAATTTTGATGCAATTTTTTGAGGGAAATTTTGCTGAATGAAACTCGCAGCTTGCTCGTGAAATCTTGCATTTGTTTTGCAGGAATCGCCACATTTTAGATCTAAAGAGCAGCACAATGAACATATCTGAGCGCCATAATGCGGGCAATGCACCATATCGTCTATTTCAAAATTATACTGACAAATCGAACAATCGCATCCGCGCTTATGTTCATGCTCTTTGGACTTATTTGCTTTATCTTTATTTTGTAAAAAATTGTCGGGCTGACGGGCAAGATAGTATTTCCCTTGTGTGTAATAGGCGATCAAAGGTGATAATAAGAAGGGAACAACCAGTGCAATATAGGCATACAGCGCTTCTGCAATATCACCAAAAAATCCAAAATAACTCATCAACGACAGCATGGATGCTCCGATTGTTGCGCCAATCCCAACAGGGTTGATATCGTATAGATATGCGCGTTTAAATTCGATGCCTTTTGGCGCTAACCCAAGTGGTTTGTTGATGATTAAATCTGAGACGATTGTCGCTAACCAAGCCACTGCGACGATCGAATATAGGCTTAATATCCTTTCCAACGCTCGATAGGCACCCAGTTCAACGAGCAACAAGCCAATAATGACATTAAATATTACCCAAACCACGCGCCCTGGATGAGAATGGGTTAATCGCGAAAAGAAATTCGACCATGCAATCGAGCCAGCATAGGTGTTGGTTACATTGATTTTTATCTGGCAAATAACAATGAAGATTCCGGTTATGCCCAAAACAACACCTGGGTTGTTAAAGGCGGATCCATAGGCAGCTAAATACATATTGGTTGGTTCTGAGGACTGTTCAAATCCAATGCCAGAGCGAAATGCAAAGTAAGCCAAGAAACATCCGGCGATTACTTTTAATGCACCAAAAATGACCCAGCCCGGACCTGCTGCGAGAAGACCAAGCCACCATCTATATTTGTTCTGTTCAGTTTTTGCGGGCAGAAACCTTAAGTAATCAACTTGCTCGCCGATCTGGGCTGTCAGAGAGAACAACACCGCAGATGCAGCACCAAAATGAACAAGGCTTATGCTGCCGTCTACTGGGCCGAGAAGGCCTGTGTAACTCTCCCAACCACTTTGTGCTTGTGCGCTGTAGGTCGTTACAAAAATGAATGGAAGCAATTGTAAAACGACCCAGATTGGCTGTGTCCAAGCTTGCAACTTGTTGATCAGGCTAATGCCGTGGGTGACCAATGGTATGAAAATAAGTGTCGATATCAAATATCCAATAGAGAGCGGGATGGAGAAGCATACCTCTAACGCGGTTGCCATAATTGCCGCTTCAATGGCGAAAAATATAAATGTGAAAGACGCGTAAATTAGCGACGTGATCGTTGACCCCAAATAGCCAAAACCAGACCCACGCGTGAGAAGATCGATGTCCACACCATATTTGGCGCAGTTGTAAGAGATGGGTATACCTAAAAGGCATATCACGAAACTGGTGGTTAAGATGGCGGTAAGTGCTGTTGAAAAGCCGTAACTAAGCATGAGTGAACCGCCGATTGCTTCAAGCGCAAGAAATGAAACAGCACCAATGGCGGTGTTTGCAATTCGAGAGATAGACCACTTTCGCGCTTTTTGTGCAGTAAAGCGAAGGGCGAAATCTTCCATAGTCTCATTCGCCACCCATTTGTTATATGTTCGTCGAGAGCGGGTTATTCTGTTGCTAAACGCCATAAGTTCACTTTCGTTACTCAATCCATAGCAATGCCTGGCCTTTCGACCTGCATCTTCTCTCTCCTCCCAAACAACGTAAAACTTCTACCGATTAGGTATAAATATACGGATGTTTACCCCCAAATTGGTGCATCTAGCGCATTTATATCAGTCATTTTACAGGGGGCATATACGTCAAATGCCCCGTTGCGGCACCCATGAAATCGGTGCTTGTGTTGAGACTATCAAGGGGATGGCATTGTGAAAAGTCCCTAGTGAAATTTTAAGTCCAACAACAACACAGGTGATCTAAATGACCGACGAAAATTCTGAAAATAAAATGAATATTACACGGCGGCACATGCTAGCCGGTATGGCGTCTATTCCTGCATTGGCCATGATGGGTGGCGCTTTAAAAGCGTCAGATTATCCAACAGCAGCAGTCAATACAACAGGATTGGCTGTAACGGATGATACGGTAACGGTTGGGATTTTGCATTCTATCACCGGTACGATGGCAATATCTGAAACAGGCTCAGTGCAGGCGGAAAAACTTGCTATTGAGCAGATAAATGCATCAGGTGGTGTGCTTGGTCGTCAGATCGAATATATTCAAGAAGACGGTGGTTCTGATTGGCCAACCTTTGCTGAAAAAGCCAAGAAGCTTTTGGTGCAAGATAAAGTAGCATCCGTAATGGGTTGCTGGACGTCTGCGTCTCGTAAAGCTGTGTTGCCGGTGTTTGAGCAATATAACGGTATGCTTTATTACCCAACTTTCTATGAAGGTTTGGAACAATCACCCAACGTGATTTACACTGGCCAAGAAGCAACGCAGCAGATTATTGCTGGTATTGATTGGGTGTCTGAAACTAAGGACGCGAAGAGCTTCTTTTTGCTGGGTTCCGACTATATTTGGCCTCGCACATCTAACAAAATTGCCCGTAAGCATATTGAAAAACTCGGCCACAAAGTGGTGGGTGAAGAATATTATCCTCTAGGGCACACACAGTTCAATTCGGTAATCAATAAGATCAAGCTTAGAAAACCAGATGTGATTTATGCCATCGTTGTGGGTGGTTCAAACGTCGCGTTTTACAAACAGCTAAAAGCGGCCGGTATCGATATGACAAAAGAAAGTCCGCTTTTGTTGACGATCTCTGTGACGGAAGATGAGATCTTGGGTATTGGTGGTGAGAACATCGATGGTGCTTATGCTTGTATGAAGTATTTCCAATCATTGGATAATCCAAACAACGTAGAATTTGTGAAGGCGTTTAAAGAACGCTGGGGTGACGATATCGTCATTGGTGATGTGACCCAAGCGGCTTACCTTGGTCCATGGCTATGGAAAATGGCAGTTGAAAAAGCTGGTAGCTTTGACATTGATAAAGTGCGCGAAGCGTCACCTGGTCTTGAGTTCACCAAAGCGCCAGAAGGCTATGTACGCATTCATGAAAACCATCACTTATGGTCCAAAACACGCGTCGGTTTGGCAAAGCCAGACGGGCAATACGAATTGGTTTATGAGACTGCTGATCTGGTCGAGCCCGACCCGTTTCCTGAGGGATATCAGTAGTTAAAGTTGGGCTTCCCAATGTCTCGGGAAGCCCAATTTCAAATCTTAATTTAATGTGAGTGATTGGAACTAGAAGATGATCGGTGATTACACCTATGTGGAATTTTCTTCCATTTTAGCTATGCAAGGTTTTGCAGGACTAAGCTTGTTTTCAGTCTTTGTCTTAATGGCATTGGGCTTAGCTATTATTTTTGGCCAGATGGGTGTCATTAACATGGCGCATGGAGAATTTATGATTTTGGGTGCTTATGTAACCTATTTCTGTTCGCTGTTCTTTCAAGAATATCTACCTTCGCTGTTCGGGATCTATTTCTTCATTGCGATGATACTAGCGTTTTTTGTCTCTGGTGCTTTAGGTGTGGTTGTTGAGTGGCTGATGATCCGCCATCTTTATAAGCGCCCGCTTGATACGCTTTTGGCAACTTGGGGTCTGTCACTCATTCTACAACAGTTTTACCGGTCCGTATTTGGTGCGCGTGAGGTTGGCGTAACTCTGCCGGATTGGTTGCTTGGCTCAATCAGTTTGACCGATATTATCGATGTGCCGATCAACGGTCTATTTGTGATGGCAATCACACTTACGATCACGCTCGGTGTTGCCTTTATCATGTACAAATCCACCTGGGGCAAACAAATCCGTGCTGTTGTGCAAAACAGAACGATGGCCGGTGCTGTTGGTATCAACACCAAGATGGTTGATCGCATGACCTATGGTCTGGGTTGCGGGATTGCAGGTGTTGCAGGTTCAGCATTCACCATGATTGGATCAACCGGACCAACAGCTGGTCAGTTATATATTGTTGATACTTTCCTGGTGGTTGTTTTCGGCGGTGCCGCGAGCCTTTTAGGAACAATTGCTTCTGCGTTTACGATCTCACAAGCGCAATCAACCATGGAATTTTTCATGAGTGGTTCAACAGCGAAAGTTCTGACGCTTTTGACTGTGGTGGGCATTTTGATGTTGCGTCCTCAGGGTCTTTTCACTCTCAAAATTCGTCGTTGATTGGAGTAACTAGATATGAACATTACACGTTTGTTTGATAGATCTGAATGGTTGGGCTTTGCCATTATCGCCGCCATTTTGTTAATCCTCTTTCCCGCAGTTATCGATATCTTCCGTCTTAATCTCGTGGGTAAATATCTAACCTATGCCTTTGTCGCAGTTGGCCTGGTATTGTGCTGGGGACATGGCGGTATCTTAAGCTTAGGGCAGGGGATTTTCTTCGGTCTGGGTGGATACTGCATGGCGATGTTTTTAAAGCTTGAAGCCTCTACGCCTGAAAACACATCTATTCAATCAACTCCGGGCATTCCAGACTTTATGGATTGGAACCAGTTGACCGAATTGCCTTGGTGGTGGGAGCCATTTAACTCGCTGGCATTTACAATTATTGCAATCATTGTTGTTCCGTCCATTCTAGCATTCATTATTGGACAAGCGATGTTTCAAAGACGTGTGGGTGGTGTGTATTTTGCGATCATCACACAAGCGATAGCCGCGATTTTAACAATTTTGATTGTCGGACAACAAGGCTATACCGGCGGCATTAACGGCATCACTGATCTACGCACGCTGTTGGGTTGGGACATCAGAACAGATAGCGCGAAGTATATTCTCTACTTCGTCAATGTGATCTTGCTTTTGGGTGTCGTCATGGTCGCCCAGTTTGTCAAAGTTTCTAAATTTGGACGTCTGTTGGTTGCCATGCGCGACAAAGAAGATCGCGTGCGGTTCTCCGGTTATAACGTGTCTGACTTTAAGGTGTTTATCTTCTGCTTGGCTGCTGCGTTTTCTGCGATTGGTGGCGCAATGTTTACGTTGCAAGTTGGTTTCATGTCGCCTTCATTTGTTGGCATCGTACCCTCTATCGAGATGGTGATCTTTGCAGCTGTTGGTGGTCGGTTGTCGCTCTTTGGCGCTGTCATTGGTGCGTTACTTGTCAATTTTGCCAAAACGACATTTTCGGAAACCTTCCCAGAATTGTGGCTGTTCGCAATGGGCGGATTGTTTATCGCAGTTGTGATGGCGTTTCCGAACGGATTGGCGGGAATTTATTCCACCTACGTTAAGCCACTGATTGCCCGCGTTCTTCCTAAGGAACAAAAGGCTGCAAATGCAGCACAACCACCCAAAGCTCCAACTAAAGCATTGGCAGAGTAGGAATTATCATGTCTGCAGCATTTGCATTAAACAAAGGTCCGGAAGCGTCTCAGCAAGATTTCCTTTTATCAGTTGAAGATCTCACGGTTTCATTTGATGGTTTTAAGGCGGTGGATTCGCTCTCTTTTTATGTTGAAGAAAATGAAATTCGCGTGATCATCGGGCCAAACGGGGCCGGTAAGACCACTGTGCTTGATTTGATCTGTGGCCGGACACAATCGACTAAGGGGTCGATAAAGTTCCGTGGTCAGGAATTGACCTCTCTTAAAGAACATCAAATCGTACATTCAGGTGTTGGGCGTAAGTTTCAAAATCCGTCGATCTATGAGGATCTGACAGTATTTGAAAATTTGGAATTATCGTTCCCAAGAGGGCGCAACGTTGTAGGTGCGCTTTTGTTTAAACGAGATCATGAAGTTATCTCACGCGTTGAAGAGGTTGCAGAAATGATCTTCTTAAAAGACCTTTTGCAAACCGAGGCCGCAATCTTGAGCCATGGGCAAAAGCAGTGGTTAGAAATTGGCATGCTGCTCATTCAAAGCCCTGAACTTTTAATGCTTGATGAACCTGTGGCGGGCATGAGTGTTTCAGAGCGTATGAAAACTGCGGAACTCTTGAACCGAATTATCAAAGACCATTCGGTGATTGTGATCGAGCATGACATGAAGTTTGTCAAAGATATCGCTCATCGTGTGACGGTGCTTCACCAGGGTAAAGTTTTATCTGAAGGTTCTATGGAACACGTTCAAAACGACCCGAAGGTCGTTGAAGTTTACTTGGGTCATTAAGGAGTATCAGCATGTTATCGATTGATAAGTTACGAGTTTCTTATGGCCAGAGCGAAGTTGTTCACGGCGTGAGTTTGGACTTAAAGCCAAACGAAATTGTAGCCGTGATGGGCCGCAATGGCATGGGTAAAACAACCTTGATGAAATCGCTGATGGGGATTGTGCCATCGGGCGAAGGTGGCATCAAACTTGATGGAAAGTCTATTGAACAGAAGGAAAGCTATCAGCGCGTTGAGGATGGTTTAGCCTTTGTGCCGCAGGGGCGCATGATTTTCTCAACCATGACAGTGACGGAGAACATTGAAACGGGTTTAACCGTGACAGGTAAAACCAAAGTTCCTGAAGATATTTATGAGCTGTTTCCTGTTCTTAAAGAAATGAAATCGCGTCGTGGTGGCAACCTCTCCGGTGGTCAGCAACAGCAATTGGCAATTGCACGCGCGCTTGCATCCATTCCTAAAGTGTTGCTGCTGGATGAGCCAACCGAAGGTATTCAACCATCCATTATCAAAGAAATGGCGCGTACATTGCGCAAGATCCGCGATGAACGCGGCCTGTCCATCATTGTCTCTGAACAAGTTCTAAGTTTTGCGCTCGATATCGCCGACCGTGTGTTGGTGATTGAGAACGGTGAGATTGTTCATGAGGCACTGAGAGAAAACATTGATGCCGAAAAAGTCTCGGCATTCCTGTCCGTCTAATACCATTTAAAACTAAAGGAGAAATAATCATGGCCGATACATTGATTAAAGTTGATTTGGACGATTCACCGCATAATAACGAGAAAATTCACAATCGATGGCACCCTGATATTCCCATTGTTGAATGGGTCGAACCTGGCGATGACTTCATTGTTGAAGCTTATGACTGGACCGGTAGTCAGATTAAAAATAATGACGATGCGTCTGATGTTCGTGATGTGGAATTGCCTCAAGTACATTACCTATCAGGACCGATCGGTGTCAAAGGTGCTCAACCTGGCGATCTTTTGGTTGTTGAGTTACTTGATGTTGGTCCTTTAAACCGCAGTCTTTGGGGCTTTAATGGAGTTTTCTCTAAAAACAATGGTGGCGGTTTCTTACAAGAACAATTCCCGACGGCTCAGAAATCGATTTGGGATTTTGAAGGCATGTTCACATCTTCACGTCATGTGCCTGGTGTTCGATATGCGGGGCTTATTCACCCTGGTTTGATCGGAACTTTGCCTGATCGCAAAATGTTGGATGCATGGAACGCTCGCGAGAAAACACTTTTCGATACTAACCCAACTCGCGTGCCTGCACTTGCAGAATTACCTAATACTCAATCAGCTCATATGGGTAAAATGACTGGCGAGGCGCGCATTGCCGCGGCCGCTGAGGCCGCGCGGACTTTACCGCCGCGTGAAAATGGCGGTAACTGCGATATTAAAGATCTTAGCCGTGGTTCAATTTGTTACTTCCCAGTTTATGTTGAAGGTGGTGGTCTTTCGATGGGTGATACGCACTTCAGTCAGGGTGATGGTGAAATCACATTCTGTGGTGGCATTGAAATGGCAAGTTGGCTCCATGTTAAAGTGAATATTATCAAGGATGGTATTTCAAAATATGGCGTTAAGAACCCAATGTTTAAACCTTCACCGATAACACCAAAATACGATGATTATCTTATTTTTGAAGGCATATCTGTTGATGAGGATGACAATCAACATTACGTCGATATGACTGAAGCTTATCGTCAAGCTTGTTTGAACGCGATTAATTATATGACCAAATTCGGTTATTCGCGAGAACAAGGTCTAGCCATCTTAGGGACAGCGCCGGTGCAAGGGCATGTATCTGGCATTGTGGATTATCCAAATGCTTGCGCCACTTTGTGGTTGCCGACAGATATCTTTGAGGGCGACTTAATGCCAGGGCCGGACGGACCAACGAAGTATCTAGATGGTTCTGTAAATATACCCATGGCGCCAGACCTTTAGAGCAAAACGCATCTACACAATAACGACATGCTCTGATCAACGCATAATGATTAGGGCATGTCGAAATCTCAGATAAATATGATGATTTAGAAGGAAACAAAATGCCTGTTTACGATTATGAGTGTGAAGATTGTGGTATCTTTAAATCAATAGCCCCAATGAGTGCATCTGCAGATCCTTGTGCTTGTACTGAATGTGGTAAAATTTCGCCCCGCATAATTCATTCCGTCCCCTTTGTCTCTACCTTGGATCCGGGCCGTCGAAATGCTCATAGTGTTAATGAACGATCTGCTGATGGACCGAAAAAACTCTCGAGCCATGGACCTGTTGGTAAGGATGGAGCTAAACCTCGCCGCAAATCCCTGCATAGACCTGATGGAAGTAAATCATTTCCATCGGCGCGACCTTGGATGCTTTCGCATTAAAGACTATCTGGCAATTGTAATGGATAACCCTGTTTAGTTAGGCGTCCATGCGTAAGTTTTTTAAACTTTCTTCAAACATGGACATAAATTCCAATGTGAGCTTTGAAGGGTGCCGGTGGATGGGCCTGACAAGCGATAAATTATGGGGAATGCCGGGTACAAAGGGCCGGAAATCAACACCTTGATCAGTATAACTTCGTGCATCTAACTCACTGACAATGGATAGGCCTGCGCCGTTTTTAACCAGCTCACATGCTGCTGTGAACTGCCGAATTTCGATATGTGGTTTTAAAGGTACTCCAGCAGCATTAAATGCTTCATCAATTGAGCTAAAAAATGTGCTGTCCCTTCTGGTGTGTATGATCGGTTCATCGCGCATATCTTCAGGTGTAATCACCTTATGCTTACCTAATGGATGCCCTTTTTTGAAAATACATACTGATCTGACAGGAATAGTTTCGTGTTCAATTGCCGGGTGTCCATCAAATCCATCTGTGATGCCGCAATCAAATTGCTCGCCAACAATCCATTCTAAGATACGTTCAGGCCTATCAGGTTCTACCGTAATGGTAACCCCAGGTCTATCAGCCATAAACTTTGCGATAATGGCGGGGAGGTGGCTTGTTGCAAATCCTGGAAGGCACGCAACGCGAATATGTCCAGCCTTTTGATTGGAGAGGTTTCGCCCAGCTTCCGTGATGAATGACATGGATTCAAGAACGCGACGAATGTCGGGTAATAAAAACCGAGCTTCTTGCGTTAAATGAATTCGCCCGTCTTTTCGGTGGAATAGTTTAAAGCCGAGATCTTTGGTAAGATCGGAGAGTAGTCGGCTAACTGCGGGCTGTGAGATTTTTAAAGAATCTGCCGCTTTTGTCATGCTGCCGTGGTCTGCTAGCGCATTTAAAGCTTCCAGCTGTCGTATCCTGATTGGACCTTCCAAAATAACCTCCCCAAAGTAACTAACCCAAAACGACCTACTTAAAACCATCGAACAGGGCTAATTGTGACAGTTTTATAACACAATGTTATATAAAATGCAATAAAAACACCCTTGAATTATATATTTTTCTGAACTATGCTCAATCATCGATACCGCATTATGGCGTTCTATTTCGAGAAAAACTTATATCTGGGAGGATACTTATGAAGAATTTAGTATTGGGCGCCGTCGCTCTTTGTTCAACTGCGTTAACGCCAACTTTGGCTGTGGCACAGGCAGAAATTCAATTCTGGCATGCGTTTACTGGTCGTCTTGGTGATTTAGTTGCTGAGCAAGTTGAAACGTTCAATAATAGCCAAAGCGATTATAAAGTTGTGGCGTCTCACAAGGGTAATTACTCTGAAACACTCAATGCTGGTATTGCGGCATTCCGCGCTGGCGAGCAGCCAAACATCTTGATGGTGTTTGAAGTTGGTACAGCGACAATGATGAGTGCTAAAGGTGCAGTTAAGCCTGTGTATCAGGTTATGGAAGATGCTGGTGCGACTTTTGATCAGGATGCTTTTATCGGCTCAGTTAAAGGTTATTACACATCAACTGATGGTCAAATGCTATCATTGCCATTCAACTCATCAACACCTGTTCTTTGGGTGAATAAAGATGCTCTTAAAGAAGCTGGCATTGCTGGTGATGTTGATCTTTCAACATGGGATAAAGTTGGTGAAGTATTAGACACACTTAAAGCGTCTGGTAATGAGTGCCCGCTAACAACAGCTTGGCAGAGCTGGATCCATTTGGAAAACTTCTCTGCATATCACAACACACCATTTGCTACACAAGATAATGGTTTTGCAGCACTTGATACAGAGCTTGCATTTAACAGCCCATTACAAGTCAAGCACATCCAAACAATGGGTGATTGGGCAAAAGAAGGTAAATTCTTCTACGCTGGTCGCCGCAATGAAGGTGGTGCCAACTTCCGTGCTGGTGAATGTGCACTGTTTACTGAGAGTTCTGCTGGTTATGCAGGCATCAAAAATGAAGCTGAGTTTGAATTTGAAGTTCGCCCACTGCCATATTGGTCAGAAGCATCTGGTGCTCCGCAAAACACAATTATTGGCGGTGCATCTTTGTGGGTGATGGAAGGACATGACGCTGAAGAGTACAAAGCAACAGCTGCATTCTTAAACTTCCTATCTTCAACTGATATCCAAGCCAAATGGCACCAGGATACTGGTTATCTTCCAATTACATCAGCCGCTGGTGACAAAACAAAAGCTGACGGATTTTACAATGATAATCCAGGTACTGATATTGCCGTTATGCAGATGACTGCAAAAGAACCAACAGCAAACTCAAAAGGTTTACGTCTTGGTTCATTTGATCAGATCCGCGGCATTATCGATGAAGAGTTAGAAGCTGTTTGGTCAGGTGACAAAACTGCACAAGAAGCACTTGATAGCGCTGTTGAGCGTGGCAATCCATTGCTACGTCGCTTCGAGCAAGCAAACCGCTAAAACTCCCAAGCATAGGGTTGTCGAAAGAAATTACATCTTCCGGCAGCCCCTATAAAATTGGATCAAGCTTATGGAAAAACGTGTTCGTTTTAACGGCTGGTTGTTACCTCTTTGCCTAGTGTTTCCGCAAATTTTAATATCGGGAATATTCTTTTTCTACCCAGCAGGACAGGCCATCTGGCAGTCAATGTTTATACCCGATCCATTCGGGCTATCATCCCAGTTTGTTGGGTTTGGTAATTTTGAATATCTACTTTCAGATAAATACTATTTAACCGCATTTGGTACGACAGCAATATTCTCAACCCTTGTTACCATTGTATCGATGGTACCTGCCTTGTTCTTGGCTGTCTTGGCGGATCGGCTTATCAAGGGCGCATCAACGTACCGCACATTACTTATTTGGCCATATGCAGTTGCGCCAGCAATTGCCGGTGTTCTTTGGTTGTTTATGTTCAATACTCGGGTCGGTATCGTATCCTGGTATTTAGGTCAGCTAGGTTATGACTGGAACCATGTTTTAAATGGCGGGGAGGCCATGGGGCTGGTGGTTGTTGCATCAGCTTGGGGACGAATAAGCTATAATTTCTTGTTTTTCTTTGCTGCCTTGCAGGCTGTTCCACGCTCTGTGATTGAAGCTGCTGCCATTGATGGTGCAAGATTTTGGCGTCGCTTTTATACGATCGTTTTGCCGTTATTATCACCAACGACGTTCTTCTTATTGGTCGTTAATATTGTCTATGCGTTTTTTGAAACCTTTGGTGTTATCCATACAATTACATCTGGTGGACCGCAGCAATCGACAACAATTTTGGTTTACAAAGTATTTTCCGATGGGTTTGTCGGTCAGGATCTTGGGTCGTCAGCGGCTCAGTCTGTAATTTTGTTGGTTGTTGTTGGCGCACTCACAGTTCTGCAATTTAAATTCGTAGAGAAGAAGGTGCATTACTAATGAGTAAGATCGTAAAAGACCCTGCACCTGGAATGGTGGAAAACAGAGGTGGCTCATTGTGGCTTACCCATGCATTGATGATCTTTGGTATCTTGATTGTCTTCTTCCCAATCTGGTTGGCGTTTGTTGCGTCGACCGTAACTCAGCCTGAAATTGTAAGGCCGCCAATGCCGTTATTGCCGGGTGATCATTTCATTGAAAATTACACACGTGCATTGTTTTCAGGGGTTAATGTACCTGTTGCGACAATGCTGTTTAACTCGCTTGTGATGGCGATTGGCATCGCTGTTGGCAAAATTATCATCTCGCTTTTATCAGCATTTGCCATTGTGTATTTCAAGTTTCCGGGCCGCACGACGTTTTTCTGGATGATCTTCATCACGCTGATGCTTCCGGTTGAAGTACGTATCGTGCCAACTTACGAAGTGGTGGCTGGCTTTGGAATGCTCAATAGCTATTCAGGCTTGATATTCCCGTTAATCGCATCGGCAACGGCGACCTTCTTGTTTCGTCAATTCTTTATGACAATTCCGGATGAACTAGCCGAAGCTGCTCGCGTTGATGGTGCACGCCCTATGCGCTTTTTCATCGATATTATCATACCCATGAGCCGCACCAATATTGCAGCGCTCTTTGTGATTTTGTTTATCTATGGTTGGAACCAATATTTATGGCCTTTGTTGATCACAACCGAACCAGACATGAATACAATCGTAATGGGTATCAAACAAATGTTCCCTTCTGGCGATGATACTGCTGATTGGCCTGTCATTATGGCAACGTCCATCCTGGCAATGATCCCTCCAGTTGTTGTGGTGATTTCTATGCAGAAATTATTCATCAGCGGACTAGTAGATAGTGAGAAATAAATGGCAACTGTAAGTCTAAAAGACATTAAAAAACGCTATGGTACTACTGAAGTTATCCATGGTGTGAACGTCGACATCCAAGATGGTGAATTCATTGTAATCGTTGGACCATCTGGATGCGGTAAATCAACTCTTTTACGAATGGTTGCAGGTCTTGAAACCATTACTGAAGGCGAAATACAAATCGATGGTGGCCGGGTGAATGAAAAAGAACCTATGGATCGCGATATCGCAATGGTGTTTCAAAATTATGCGCTTTATCCGCATATGTCGGTGCGTCAGAATATGGCGTATAGTTTGAAGATCGCGAAAGTTTCTGCTGATGAAATTGAGCAAAAAGTTCAAACAGCTGCAAAGCTATTACAACTTGAGCCATATTTGGATCGCAAGCCAAAAGAGCTTTCAGGTGGGCAGCGTCAACGCGTTGCTATGGGGCGCGCAATTGTACGTGAGCCTGCAGTATTTTTGTTTGATGAGCCGCTCTCCAATCTGGATGCAAAATTGCGCGTGCAAATGCGCCTTGAGATCAAGCAGCTTCAGGCGAATTTAGGCATCACGTCTTTATATGTTACGCACGATCAGGTCGAAGCTATGACGATGGCCGATCGCATGATTGTGATGAATGGCGGAATTGCTGAACAAGTGGGATCACCGCTTGATGTATACGAAAAGCCGCAAACTTTATTTACCGCTCAATTTATCGGTAGTCCTGCAATGAATATCGTTTCAGGTAACGTAAAGTCCGGTAAAGTTACAGTCGGAAATTCTGTGGTTTGTGAGACAAGTGCGCCAGATGGATTATTATCTGTTGGCTTGCGTCCAGAGCATGTTGTGATTGATCCTGAAGGTCCTCTTACAATGAAAGTGTTCCAGTCAGAACCGCTTGGCGCCAATACGCTTTTGCATGGTAAATTGGGTGATGAGCCGTTTACTGCAAGTGCGCCGGGTGTGCACAAGATTTCTAAAGCGGGTGAAGAGCTCTCTCTCTCGATTGCACCGGAATATGTGCATATGTTTAACACAGATACAGGAAAGCGGATTGGATGATCCACTCCCAATTTCTTCGCGAGAAACTAAGAGGATCGGAGGCAAAGCCTCTGATCTACGGGCACCGTGGCGCGCGTGGTGAATTGCCGGAAAACACGATGCCAAGTATACGGCATCTAGTTGAGAACGGTATTTACGCTGTTGAAATCGATGTCCAAAATACCGCAGATTCAGTGCCCGTTCTTCATCATGACCCGGAAATATCTATTAATCTTGCCAAAGATCGAAATGGTGAATGGCTCGAGAAAACTGGGCCAAAAATTATAGAAAGCACTTACTCAGATTTGGTGCGATATGATTTAGGCGCGCTCAAGCCTGGTACCGATTATCAAAAGAAGTTTCCTGACCAAGTTGTCTTGGATGATGTAACTGTTCCTAAGTTGGAAACGTTTTGTGATTGGTTGAGTGGGCAGCCTGATTTTGTTGCCAATATCGAAATCAAATCTTATGCAAATCGATCTGATCTTGGTGATAGCCCGGCTGGTTTAGCAAAAACGGTTATAGATGCACTAGAGAAATACAATGTGAGTGAGCATGCGATCATATCATCTTTTGATTGGCGAGTGCTGACAGAATGCCGAAGACTAGATGACCAAATTACACTTGGGTTTTTGAGCTATTTTGATCGACCCGATCCACCTATGCAACCAAATATTTATTCAAATTCTCCTTGGATGGCAGGGGCGGATTGGTCAGGTGCTGATACCGCATTACCCTCCATTATTAAGAAACTTGGCGGTCAGATTTGGGCCCCATTTTTTGAAGATATTTCAAAAGACCACGTGACGTCGGCACAACAACTTGGCTTGATCGTGAATGTATGGACGGTGAATGAGGAACCAGACATTCTCAGGATGTTGGATTATGGCGTAGATGGCATTATCACTGATTTTCCTGCGCGAACGAAGGCGCTCCTTTCAGGCAAGTGAATGCCTTAAAAATTCTGGTCGCATTGGGGTAAAGCCCACTTATCAATATTGAATAACTTTGAACGAAAGCATGTTTCATTGGCGACATTAATTAATATTTTGGGTTCTGTTGCGCTTCTTTTATGGGGGCTTCGCATGGTGCGCACAGGTGTGATGCGTTCCTATGGCCCTGTGCTTAAGCGTTGGGCGAGACGCGCTGAAGGCAAATTGATTGCTCCTTTTATATCAGGATTGCTTGTCGCAGTTGCACTGCAAAGTAGCACAGCTACGGCGATGATTGCGGCGTCTTTTTCAGCGCAAAATGTCATGGCTACAGCAACCGCGTTTTTAATCATGCTTGGTGCTGATGTTGGGACCGCGCTTGCTGTTTTGGTCGCATCTCAAAAGATTGCAGAACTTGTGCCAATATTGCTTATCATTGGCGTATCTGGATTTTTATCCAATCAAAGTAGCAAGGTACGCGGCATATCTCGCGCCTTCATCGGTCTGGGGCTAATCTTATTGTCTCTTTCTTTGATAGCTGGAAGCGCAAAGGTTTTAACGAGCCATACTGAGTTTGTCGCAATTCTTGATATTTTATCATCACATGCTGGTTTCCTTGTGGTGATCGGTCTGATGATGACTTATTTAGCACATTCGAGCCTTGCCATTGTGTTGCTAACCGTGGGCCTCGTCGCGGCAGGTTCTTTTGATGTTGAGGCTGGAATATATCTGGTGCTGGGGGCAAACATTGGTAGCGGCTTATTACCTGTTGTTGCCAATTGGCAGTCATCCAAAAATGCGCGTATTCCTGTCACGGCAAATCTAATAATCCGAGCGATTGGTGTGATTATTACGTATTTTTGTGTCCAATTGTTAATTGCGCAACTGAGCCGATACATCCCCGTCAATATGATACCTATCGGCGTTCATATTATTCTTAATGTTGCTGTTGCATTTGTCGGACTTTTAACGTCTCGAATTTTTCTCGCCGCTGCTGATCGGATTTTACCTGATGACCAAGTGGATAGCGCGCAAATTGGCCCCAAATATCTTGACGAGAATTTACTCAGCTCAACCGGAGAAGCATTGGCATGTGCAAAGCGTGAGGCGCTTTTCATGGCTGATAAAACGCAAGAGATGCTGCGTGGGGTAAATCTTGTTCTTAAGTACGATAGTGACGAGAAACGCAAAGCGATATCTGAGATGGATGATGACGTTGATCGTTTGTATGATGCCATCAAGCTTTATGCGGCTGAAATCTTGCAAAAAGAACTCACTGAAGATGAGACTAAGCGGGCGATGGATCTGTTAAGTTTCACCGCCAATATGGAACATATCGGTGATATCATTGATACAGGTCTGATGGGTTTAGCCGCTAAAAAGATCAAACAGCATTCACAGTTTTCAAAAGAAGGTTGGGCTGAGATTGAGGAGCTTTTAGAAGCGGTGTCCAACAATTTCGAACTCGCAATAAACACCTTTATTTCCGACGATGCAGATCTTGCTCGTCAGCTTGTGCAAACAAAACCTGTTGTTAGTGAGTTGGAGCGCAATTCAATCGAAACCCACTTCCAGCGCTTGGGTTCAGGACATTCTGATACACTTACGACCAGTAGTCTGCATTTGGATGTGTTACGAGATCTTAAGCGGATAAACTCACATCTGACATCTGTTGCTTATCCAGTTTTGTTAGCGGCAGGTGAGGCGCCGCAAACAAAATGGAGACGTGCGGAAGGGTAGTGCGTTTGTGTAAAGGAACTAATTAGTTCTTCCCCAGCGCTACTCTTTGAGCGGAAAGCCCGATGTTTAGTGAGAAAGATCCTTCATTGACTAACCAGCGACGGATGGTGAACGTTCTGCCACCTTTTTTGTGCATTGGGTCATTGTTTGTGATCTCAGTTGCTTCTTCTAATGAGCTTGCATTGTAGACGATCATTCCGCCACCACTCATTTGTTCACCTGATGCATCAGAGAGCGGTCCTGCAAGAAAGAGCTTTCCTTGCGCTTCCATCTCACCTTGATATGCTAAATGTTCAGGTAAAATTGCCAGCATTTGTTCAGGTGGCATCGCAGGTGTAGATTCTACAATATATAATTCAAACGCAAGTGAACCACGTTCCTGTGATGTTTGACGATAGTCTTTCCAGCTTGGCATTTTCCAATTTCCTCCACATTCTTTACAAAACCATACTTTATAATAAATTTTGGTCAAATAAAAAATATCGATATTTATTGACGAATAGGTATAAATGTGGGTATTTTTGAAAAAGAGAAGTTTGGAAGATAGATTCCGTAAAGTTCAGGAAGTGTTGAATGAATATGAATGCACCAAATAGTGCACCCACTGGTGAAGAGCTATCAAAGCTGCGAGAGGCGGCGCAACAAGATGCGCGTGATTTGAAAGCTAAAATCAATCAACTGGATGAAGCATCAATTGATTTGATATTATCTGCTGCACGTTCTCACTACGCCTGGACTGATAAACCAATTGCAGATGACGTTATTCACAAGCTTTATGATATCGTCAAAATGGGTTCGACGAGCATGAATGGTTGCCCAGGGCGTTTTGTGTTTGTGAAGACACCTGAAGGTAAAGAGCGCGTGGCTAAATCTTTAAAGCCTGCAAATGTACCTAAAATGATGGGGGCTCCACTGACTGTGATTGTTGCATTTGATACAGAGTTTTGGAAAGAACTGCCAAAGCTATTTCCGCATGAAGATAGACGGCATTTGTTTAAAGACAAACCTGAATATTCTGAAGAAACTGCATTTCGAAATTCAACACTGCAGGGTGGTTATCTAATGATTGCCGCGCGGGCACTCGGCCTTGATATCGGTGCAATGTCTGGCTTTTCAAACAAAATTATCGATGAAGAGTTCTTTGAAGGTACCACGATTAAATCGAATTTCCTTTGTAATATTGGCTATGCGGATGAAACAGCCTTGTTCCAACGCTTGCCACGCTTTGCTTTCGATGATGTTTGTGAGGTTGTTTAATGGTTGATCTGAAACCACAAACGACGGTTAAACTCAGGGCAAAGGCTGAAAGCCCATCGCATTCGCTATCAAATATCTCCATTCGTGATCTTAATTTTTCAATTGATGAACCTGAAGCGCGTGGTGGTACCAATTTAGGGCCAACACCCACCGATACTGCGATTTCAGCATTGATTGGTTGTACAAATGTGATCGCACATAAATGTGCGGATACGCTGTTAATTGATATCGGACATTTAGATATTTCAGCTGTTTGCGATTTTGATAGACGCGGTGTGACGCTCCAGGAGGAGATCGATGTGCCGTTTGTGAAGATAAAGCTAACCGTGACCGCAGATGGCACAGCAACAGAGGCTGAGTTGGCTAGACTGGCCGACGAGGTATCGAAATATTGCCCGTTGTCTAAACTCTTTAAGCAAGCGGGAACAGTTGTTGAAGAAAGTTGGGTGCGCAAAAACAATTAGATGAAACACAAGGATTTTTGAAGTGGTCTGAGGAGGCTCTGTTTCATTAATTTATATTTAGTTTGAGTTCTATGTAGATTTCAAACGCATTTTGGGAGGAAAGAAATGTTAAAACTAGTCAAACAAATTAGTAAGACAAGTGTTGTGCTTGCAGCACTAGCAATTGGTGCGAACACAGTGGTTCACACAACGCCAGCATCAGCTGTTGAGACGATCAATATGATCGCAATTGACGGCTATCCAGAGCGTTCTATGTGGGTGAAGGAATTTTCGGGTTTCTTTATTCCGCGTGTGAATGAAGAACTTGCTGCTGGTGGCAAATACGAAATTAAATGGCAAGAGGGTTATGGCGGAACGATTGTTAAGCCACGTGGTGTTCTAGAAGGCATCCAGCTCGGTTTGGGCGATATTGGTATCGTTACAACGATTTTCCACAACTCTAAACTACCAAGCCAAGGTATTTCTGCGGTGACACCTTTTATCGCAGCTGACGCACGTGTAGTTGCAAAAGCTGTTGATGAAATTGCGCGCGAATATCCGCAAATGGCAAAAGAATTAGATGCTGAAAACCAGGTATATCTTGCGACCGGTGTTGTTCTTGATACGTATCAATTGTTTTCAAAAACACCGATCAATTCACTATCAGATCTAGAAGGCAAGAAAGTTGCCGGCGCTGGTTATAACCTAAGATATCTTGAGGGTATTGAAGGAGCTGCAGGTGTGCGTGGTGGTCTTCCAACATTTTATAATATGATCCAAACAGGTGTTACCGAAGCTGCAATGCTTTGGCCTGAAGCTGCTAAAACATTTAAGATCGCTGAAGTTGCGCCTTACATGCTGAAAGTTGATTTGGGTGCTGTGAATTCAAAAACAGTAACAATTAACAAGGATGTTTGGAACAAACTTCCAGATGATGTGAAGTCTGTTCTTCAGCAAGTTGCTCTTGAATATCGTGATCATGTTGCAGGTATTGCGATGGATCGCGCAGCTGAATCTATTGAAACATTTAAAGCTGGTGGCGGTACAGTTGTTGAGATGAGCGATGAAGCGCGTCAAGCATGGGCAGATTCAATGCCAAATATTGCTGTTGATTGGGCTAAGAAGCTTGATTCTACAGGCGCTCCTGGTTCTGACATGCTTAAGTCATATATCGGTAAGCTGAAAGACGCTGGCTTTACACCATTGCGTGACTGGGCAGCGGAACTTTAAGAACCTGATCGGCGGAGGAAAAAAATATGATAACTGCGTTCTTTCGCCGGTTTTTCAACGGATCCATTAATATTGCGATCGTTGCAAATACAATTGGTACGATGTTGATATTCGCACTTGTTGCGATCCTAAACGCTGATGTTGTTGCCAGAGGTATTTTACACGACCCCATTAATGGTGTTGTTGAGCTTGTAATATTTTCTTTGGCACTCATCGTGTTCTTACAGTTACCTGATGTTGTTAGATCAAACCGTTTGACACGGTCGGACGGTTTTTTGCATCTCATGCACAGTTTTAAGCCAAAAGTGGCTTGTAGCATCTCGCGGATCATCGATTTTGTTGCTGGGATATTTATGGTGCTGATTGCATGGACTGTTTGGCCGGAATTTGTTGAATCTTATGAGACATGTTCGTTCTTTGTAGCACCTGAATTTGGTCCAGCTCTTACTGGCAATTTTATGCAGGATTTATCAGATGCATTTGGGCGATGTGAATATGCAGGTACTCCTGGAATTTTCACCGCGCCAACATGGCCTGTTAAGCTAGCTATTGCATTTAGCGTAACGCTTTGCTCCATCATTTTCTTGTTGAAAGCAATGCTTGATAGCGATCAAACCCAACTGTTTGGCAATCATCAAAAAGCTATGACTGAGACTGCAAAAGAAGTTGACGCATAATGAATAATAAACTCCAAAAAAGAAGCTTGTCATGACCCCTGTAGAAATTGGTGCTTTTTCAGTCGTCGCAATCATCTTCCTCGTCTATATCGGTATGTATATTCCGATCGCGCTGGGCTTGGTTTCGTTTGTTTCCATCTGGTTGATTTCAGGCAAATCTATTCTCGCATTTAACTTTCTAAAAATCGCTGTCGGCGATGGTGTGGAGGAATATGCATTTGCAACCATTCCATTATTTACGGTGATGGGGTTGCTCGTGTCCCGGGCCGGGTTGGGCACGGATATATATACGGTTATGAGCCGTGGTTTCCGCAAAATTACTGGCGGTATCGGCATGGCAACAGTTGGTGCCAATGCAGTATTTGCAGCTGTAACAGGCTCATCCATTGCATCTGCATCAGTATTTACCAAGATCTCAGTGCCGGAGATGAAGCGCCTTAATTATAATCCTCGATTTGCTGTTGGTGTTGTTGCAGGCTCATCCGTATTGGGTATGATTATACCACCAAGCGCGATGCTGATTATCTATTCCTTTGTTGCTGAACAATCCGTTGGAGAGATGTTCTTAGCGGGTATCGTGCCAGGCTTGGTTCTCACCGTAGCCTACATTATAGGGATTTTGTTAGCCGGTAAGTTTTGGCCATCCTTCATAGGTCAGAACGTTAAATCAACTGAGATTGAAGAGCTAACCTGGTTCGAGGTGATCGATAAGACTGTTCCAATATTATTCCTCATTACAGTCGTATTAGGCGGTATTTACACTGGCTGGCTCACACCTGTTGAATCTGGGGCTGCTGGCGCATTGGTTGCACTTGTTATTGCACTGTTGCGTAAGAAGATCACTTGGAAAGGACTATGGCAAACGGCGATTGAAACCGGGCATATTACAGCTTCAATTTTGTTCCTCATTCTTATGGCTTCACTATATAGCCGTATGCTGGGTTATGCAGGTCTGCCAAATGAGCTAAACGCGTTTTTGCAAGAGTATAATTTTGGCTTTGTAACAGTGATGATCATCTATGTTTTATTGATGCTCTTTTTAGGAACCATTTTAGATACAGCCTCTATTATTTTAATTGTTGTACCGCTGTTTTTAACTTTGATTGAATCCATGGGGCTAAGTCTTGTGTGGTTTGGTATTGTAACGGTTATCGGCGCTGAGATTGGGCTTTTGACACCGCCTTTGGGCATCTCATGTTTCGTGATCAAAGCAACATTGAACGATCCAAAAATCTCTCTCAAGGACGTCTTTATGGGCGCGTTCCCATTCGCTGTCATCATGCTGCTCGTCCTTATTCTCATTATTAAATACCCGGTTCTATCCGTTGGGATTTTGAACTAAAAATTGGAGGCCTTAAATGCGCACAGTCACAAAAGATACAATCACTCAGGCATTTTTGGATTATTGCGAACCAGAAACAGATGACCGTCTGAAATTTATACTGGATCGTTTGGTTCATCATCTTCACGATTTTGTTCGCGAAACTGATCTTTCCCATGAAGAGTGGAGAAAAGGTCTTGAATTTTTGCGCTTCACTGGTGAGATGACAGATGATGAGCGTAACGAATTTGTGCTATTGTCCGATGTGCTTGGGCTTTCATCTTTGGTCGATATGGTGCATTCGCCAGAAGGTGTAACACCTTCGAGTGTGCTTGGACCTTTCCATATATTGGGCGCGCCCGACCTTGCTGTCGGTGGTGATTTAAAACGGGACAATGATGGTGCAACCGTCATCGTTGAAGGCAAGGTAACTGATCCTGATGGTAACCCGATTGCAGGGGCTGAAATTGAAATTTGGCAAACAGCAGATAACGGCCTTTATTCCAATCAGGATAATGCGCAACCTGAATATAATCTGCGCGGTCATATGACTGTTGGAGATGATGGTGTTTATAAGCTCACAACGGTTCGTCCAGCGCCTTATACTGTTCCTATCGATGGTTCTGTTGGCCAGATGTTAAAGGCCACTGGCCGCCATCCTTGGCGACCTTCGCACTTGCACTTCATTATCACAGCACCCGGTTTTCGCTCGCTAGTGACAGAGGTGTTCCCAAGCGATGATCCTTACCTTGATAATGATGCTGTATTTGGCGTTCGTGAAAAACTCATCATGGAATATGTTGAGCAGACAGATAAGTCTAAAATCCCTACAGGATTAGAAATTGGCGAGAATGTCACGATGCCATTCTTCACGGTCGATTTTGATTTTGTACTGGGAAAAGAAGAGAGCTAAGTTTGTAAAAAAATATGGCTGGTTAGATCCTTAGTCAGCCATATTTTCCTTCAAGAAGTTGCCGGTATTATCATAATGGTTGATGAGCAATTTTGCAGCTAAATCTTCATCACGGGCTAAAACGGCATCGCAAATTGCGCCATGTTCGGCGGTGACATCTCGTGTTGGATAAGCCGCTTTACCTGAGAGTTGGCGGTATCTAACGTTTTGATCGTATAACTGATCACAAAATTTTAGCAGAAAACTAGAACCACATGCAGATATCAGCGTCATATGAAAATGCTTGTGACGTTTTTCCCATTCAACATTTGCAATGAAGTGATCACCATCTTCTGTGCGCGGAACACGCGATAAGCGATAAGTGGCAAGCACAACTTGTTCTTCCCAGCCGCTCTGTCCGTTTTTGATAGATTCTCTTAAAGCGCGTTCTTCTAACCAACAACGTGTTTTTAATAGTTCCCCAAATTCTGAAGCACTGACGGACGCCACGCGAAATCCGCGTTGATCCATACGTTCCACAAAGTGATCTGAGGTTAAAAGGCTAAGTGCTTCGCGAACCGGGCTTGAACCAACTTCATATTCTTGGCGAAGTTTTTCAACTTTTAACTTTTGGCCTGGTTTTAGAACGCCTGAAATGATGTCATCTCGTAGGCGTGAATAGGCTCTGCTGGTCATTGATTCTGATGAGGTTACATCGCTGGTATTGGTTGCAGATGCTTGTTTATCCAATTCTACGATTTTGCTGTCCACGTTTTTCAAATCAATGCTCACATCTTGTCAAAGGTTCAGACTTGCTTTTATGCCGAATGCATAGCTTTATTTAGATCGTTTACGCAATATCATTGATGGCAGTTTCCAACAAGATCAGGTTGTTTTGAAAGCTTTTAGCTGACCGACTTATTGATGAAGAGGTCGAAATCTCCCCATTTTCGACAAAACGCTCATGATTTCGCTCAATTTCATTTAATCGATACCCGTAATTAACCATTGCCCCAAACGAGTTTTTCAAGCCGGTTTGCGAAAGATCTGATGGCCAATTCGTACGTTCTAATCTTGCACCATTGCCTAAGTGGAACTTAGCGACAGAATCCAACGGTAAGTTATTACGATCTTTTTCTAAGGTGATGTAATAGGCAACTGCTGAATGGACTGCTGCTGACAAATTCGAAATCGCGATTGGGTCATCAACCCATTTGCCGTCTTTAAGTTCGAGCAGTGTTGATTTTACATCAGAGGGTAGATCGACTGTTTCATCTTCCAGCAGGTTGTTTAGCCATCTTGAAAAACCGGGGATTGGTGAAAGCGTGACGAATTCTTCCAGTGCGGGGAATGTTTCGCGTAAATCCTCAACAACTTGCTTGATCAAGAAGCTGCCTAATGGAATTCCCCTTAAACCTTTTTGACAGTTGGAAATTGAATAAAAAGTTGCGGTTTTCGCAGCTTCTGCATCGAGGAACTGGCGCTCGTCCTCTAAGATGAAACCGATTTCTTCCGGTTTGTCGGCCGTTAGCGCCACTTCCACAAAAATAAGCGGTTCTTCTTTTAAACGAGGGTGAAAGAAGCCATATATATGACGATCGGGTGGATCAAGCCTTTTACGCAAATCATCCCAGCCTGACATATTATGCACTGCTTCATATCGAATAATTTTTTCTAAAATGGATGCAGAACTCGACCAGTCGAGGCGTTTTAAATTTAAAAAACCGCCATTAAACCATGATGTGAACAGCTTTTTAAAATCTCTGTCGACATCTTTAAGGCTTGGATTATCTTTGATAAATTCTAATAGATCTTCACGCATCTTAATGAGCAACAAAGTTGCGTTATCCGCTTGATTAAGGCGAAGGATAAGACGTCGGCGCGTTGGTTCGCTGCTTTCCGACAATAGTGCTAAATTGCTAACCGATGGGCTATCTAAGAATGCTCTTGCTGCGTTAACTGCCAGATCTTGTGGTGCTGAAAATTCGCTGAGCAGCGCATTAAAGAACAGGAATTTTTCATTTGGCGGGAGATATTGATAACAATCCAATATCTCATAAGACAGAGCAATGCCCGAAGCTTCACCTTTGCTAGATAAAAGCTGGTGGCATAATTCAATAACTTTTTCGCTGGTAATTTGTCTGCGATCCTCGCGAGACATACCGATAATGTTCCGTCCACGGTGGGCGACAGCTGATAAAAAATTAGATATTGCAAAAGAATTTGGCATCATAAATCAATAATATCGATATTTTTTGAAATTTACAAGTTGTCATTTTTCAAATAATGAGACTGTTTGTTTCGTATCAATTTCAGTAGTTAATAAATATTATCAATAATTTATGTGCATTACAGCGATGCTTTCTGCACATTTTTACGATAGAAATTGTTTGAAAATAAATATGTGAGGCTTTTAAAAATATTGATATTTTTGGTTGAAATACTAAAATATATGTGAAAAATAGTATTTAGAATTTAATGAGAAAGTCCACACTAACAATAAATTGGAGATAAATGTGCGCGAGGATCATTTTGAAGACGGCAAATACTGGGTAAGTCCGTATAACTTCGTGCCAGAAGTTAGAAAGTCCCTGGAGCTACCTGAAAAAGTAGAGATCCATGATGCGACGTTGCGCGATGGGGAGCAAACACCAGGTGTTGTTTTTTCAATTGATGACAAAGTTGCTATTGCTCAAAAGTTGGATGAAGTCGGTGTTGAGCGTATTGAGGCTGGAATGCCTGCGGTATCTGCTCAGGATGAAGAAGCCATCAAAGAAATTTCTAAGCTCGGTTTGAAGTCTCGCATTTACACTTTTGCGCGCGCTATGAAATCCGACATCGATAAAGCACTGGAATGCGGTGCGCATGGCGTGATTATTGAGGTGCCGATTGGCTATCCAAAGTTGGTCACTCAGTTTGGTTGGACTTGGAAAGATGTTTTGGCCAAAAGTGCGCCGATCATTCGCTATGCTCAGGAAAACGGTTTGCACGCTGTGTTCTTCCCGTATGATACGACCCGTGCACGTGCCGACGATTTAGAAAATCTTTGCAAGGGCATCATGGCGGAATCTCCACCTGATTCAATTGGTATTGTCGATACAATGGGGTGTGCAACTCCTGAGGCGATCAAATATATGGTGCGTTGGGTTAAAGAGATGACTTCGCTTCCGATCGAGATCCATACGCACAATGATTTTGGTATGGGTGTTGCGACAGAGCTTGCAGCTGTTACCGCCGGCGCTGAATGTGTACATAGTTGTGGCAATGGTTTGGGTGAGCGAACTGGAAATGCTGCGCTTGAAGAATTAATGCTCGGCCTTGATCTGCTTTATGGCTATGACACGGGTTATCGTTTGGATAAGTTGCCAGAACTGGGTGACTTATTGTCTAAGCTTTCAAATATCCCAATTCAGCGAAACAAACCTATTTTGGGTTCAGGTAATTTCACGCGTGAATCTGGCATTGGCATCAACTTTGTTATGCATGATCCACTTGTTATGTTTGGTACTCATCCTGCGCTTACAGGCCGCGTTGGTGAAGTGGTTCTCGGCAAGAAAAGCGGAAAAGCATCAATCCTTTACAAGCTTGAAGAATTAAACCTTGGTGCGGCAAGTGACGAACAGGTTGCTGAAATGTTGTCTGAAGTGAAGACGGCGGGCATTCAAAAGCGTGATATTCTTGATGATGCAGAATTTAAAGCAATCGTTGAAGGTGTTCGTTCAAGCTCAGCGGCTTAACATAACCAGATAATGGAATGTTCATATGATGAATAACGTGGACATTCCCATTCTCTATCATTCTGAAACCTCTGTTTGTTCACAGAAGGTTCGGCTGGTGTTAGCTGAACTAGATGTTAAATGGCAGGGGTTTTTTCTTGATCTGAAAAAAGGTGAGCAATTTTTACCTGACTATTTGATGATAAATCCGAAGGCTTCAGTTCCTGCATATATTGATGGCGATGAATGTTTAACGGAATCCAACGATATCATCATGCATTTGGTTGAGGAGAAGTTCAAAAGCTCTCATCTTTCAATAAATCCAAATAAATTTGATGATGTAAAATCGTGGTTGGAAGAGAGTGTTAGATTTCACACCTCAGTTCATGTTTTGACAACACTCTCAATAAATCGAGAAAAACTTCTGTCTTTGTCACCAGAAGAACTTGCAGAAAAACTTAATCGATTTCCAGATAGAGCTCGTGCGAAACGAGTACATGATGTTGTGCAAAGCGGTCTTGAAGGCATAGCAGCAAGCACATCTATTATTTATCTAAAAAATATTTTTCAAAAGCTTGAGACTCAATTGCAGCGTAGCGAATTTTTGTGTGGGGATAGTGTTACGGTCGCTGACCTAGCTATATTGCCTTTCGTTATGAGGATCGATTTTTTGCAATTAAAACCGGATTGGTCTGATACGAATTTCAATGCCGTAGATGATTGGATTGCAAAACTCAAACAAAGACCATCATTTAAAAAAGCGATTATGGATTTTCATAGCCCTGAAGCGCTTGAAAAATACAAGGTGCACGGCACGCCTTTACGCGAAGAACTCATGAAATTGTAAGTTAAGTATCAGTCAATGATCACTTAATTATTACACTGATCAATTTATTACCCTGAAAAATCCAAATTCATATTTGCTTCACAATTTTATTCGAAACCCTCTGTATTGATCTGGTTCAAATGAATGAACCTTTTTGCGGGGGCACTTTTTGAGAGCTAATCATTCGTCGCTAAACAACACCTGTTCAGTTTTGAAAGGACCCTAATCATGTTGAAAAAAATTCCATTAGTACTATCCGCGTTCGCATTTTTAAATGTAACATCAGCGCACGCAGAGAACGTTGAAATCTACCTTACAGACATCCTCGATAACGTGCAGAATGGCTATTGCCTCGATATCGCACGCGCACAGGGCGATAAAGCAAATCCTGATGATGGATTGCAAGGTCACACATGCTACAGCCCATCTGGGGAACTAGGTGTGGATCAGGCTTTTGACTCAGCGAAATTTGCTGATGGTGTTTTGTATATGCCTGAATTTGATGTTTGCGCATCTGTTGCATCAAATGATGCGGGAACTTCAATTGATCTGGCTGCATGTGATGACAGCCCAGCGCAATCATTTAGTTTCTCAGGTGAGGGTGCAATTGTACCAGCTTCAGCTGAGAGCATGTGCTTAACGCTTGCTGAGGCAACACGTACTGGGCGCAGTGATGCAAACCAAATTAAAGTTCTAAGCCTTGAAGCTTGTGATGAAGCTCAGTCATCTTATCAGACTTGGTCAGTGCGCAGTTCTGCAAACTAATTTCCTTTTAATAGTCTAATTCGCCTGAACGCCTATATAAGTATCAGCTGAGCTTTGGCGTTCAGGTGGTTTCAGTTTTGCCCATTAAAGATAGCACTTGTAACTGCTTTAAATTACCGAGTAAAAGTTATGGTAATTGAAAGGTGGTGGCTACATGGAAAATAACTGGAAAACCCTCTCTGAAGACACGGTTTTTGCAGCTGAACCTTATCTTAAAGTCGTTCGACAAAAAATCCAGATTGATGAAGAGCGTGTGATCGATGATTTTTATCAGATCCACCTTAGACCATTTGTCATCACAGTCCCGTTTATGGAAAATGGAAATGTGCTCATCATGCGCCAGTATAAACATGGTGTTGGTAGAACCTCGCTCACATTTCCTGGCGGCTTTGCTGATCAGGGCGAGGCTGCGGAGCAGGCTTGCCATCGTGAATTGTTAGAAGAAACAGGCGTAAAGGCTGATAAAACGCATCTTTTAGGAGCGTTCACCGATAATGGAAATCAACGAGGTTGTGTGGGGACTTATTTTGTTCAAACCGGATGCCAAAAAATTCAAGAACCAAATTCGGGTGATTTAGAAGATATGGAAATACTCGAAATGAGTGTTGAGGATATCGATAGAGCATTATTTTCTGGCGATATCGCAATTACCCATCATGCCGCGGTTTGGTCGATGGCAAGGCTTCATTTAAATAATTCCAAGTAGGGATGTGGTTCGGCCACAAAGCAGCCGAACCGATGTGTTGTTAGATGAAGATCATCATGTCGCTTTGCAGCGAGTCTAATTGACAGTCTTTCAGGTTTAGACATTCATCATCACCATATTCAATGGAAACGTTGTTGCCGTCTTGAATCGCAAGATCCATGAGTGCATCAAAACCTGCAACCTCAAAGCCTGAGAATGTCAGCGTGTCATCAAGGCCAAAATCATAGACCCAGTCAGTACCAAGACTGTCTTCTGATTTTGTGAAAATGAAGTTGTCCGATCCGCCACCGCCGATCATTTTATCATTTCCAGCACCACCTTGAATATCATCATTGCCAGAACCTGCATTGATATAGTCGTTGCCTTCATCACCATTGATCGTATCATTGCCCGATCCACCATAAAGACGGTCATTATTTTCACCGCCATTAAGTGTATCAGCACCACCACCACCAACGAGACGATCTTGGCCGGAACCACCGTTTAGCTCATCATCACCTGAGTGACCATTTAGCGTGTCGGCACCAGAACCACCATTTAGAACATCGTCGCCTGAATTGCCGTTGAGCGTATCGTTACCAGAGCCACCAAACAAAATGTCATCGCCTGATCCAGCAGATAGTGTGTCATTGCCTGATCCACCATCCATTGTGTCAACGCCAGAACCACCAATCAAGACGTCAGAACCATTGTCTCCGTTCAGTGTATCATCACCTGATCCACCGTTGAGACGGTCATTGTTGTTACCACCGTATAGTGAGTCATTGCCGGAATTACCGTTTAGCTCATCTACACCGTCATTTCCGTGGAGTTCATCGTCACCAGAATTGCCGTTTAGCTCATCATCGCCATTACCACCTGAAAGGCTATCATGACCTGAATTGCCATTTAGAACGTCATTTCCGTCGTTTCCGTATAAGATGTCTTCACCGGAGTTTCCGTTTAGCTCATCATTACCATCGCCACCGGAAAGCATGTCGTCACCACTAATGCCGTAAAGTGTATCATTACCATCACCACCATAAATGATGTCGTCATCTGGCAAGTTACCGCCATTTCCTGATGATTGTGGCAACATGCCCAATACGTTTTGTTGGCCGATTTGGACAGATATAACAGTGTCATCAAAGTCTTTATCACCACCGCCATATAGATCTTCAAAACCGATCAATACTTCGCCGCTGACAGTATTTGCACGACCAACAACATGGCCAAATTCGTCAGGGTTTGGTTTGTAATCATTATCGATTGTACCGATTGAGTGAAATAGAGAATAGCCGTATTGACTGCGAATAGCTGTCTCTGCACCATTCGTATCTAAATGAAACAACTCAACGCTACGATCAGCCGTTGATCCGATGTCTCCATCAGCATTTCGCAATTCAAAATGGCCTGTTTCAGCTGACAGTGCTTCACGGTTTAGATAACCTTTTCCGTAACCGTTTGACACCACGAAAAAGCCGAGTTGTGCACCTTCAGATACATCAAATTGAACATTTGATTCACCTGGTATCAGTTCACCACCACTGCCGACTTTTGATGCATTTGGAAACAAGATTTGAACGTTGGAAAACGATCCATCTGCACCAATTTCATATACACCTAATGCATTACGAAATCCCGCACCTTCATCGAGGAAAGTTACCGTGGCTTGCGTTGATTGGGAGATTTTGAAATCACCCATATCGATGTATTTTGGTTTTCCATTACCATACATCGTGTCATTTCCACCCTGGCCGTAGAGTGTGTCGTTTCCGGTACCACCGAAAACTTCATCATTTCCACTTAAGGCTTGGATAACATCATCTCCACCGGCGCCAGAAAGAACTTCTGACCGTCCGGTACCCCGCATGTTATCGGCTAATTTAGTACCAAGCACCGGGGAAATATTCATACCATCATATAAAGTCATATTATATTCCTAAGTTGTTTTATTGTTTTTGATTTGGAGGTTTACCAGCCAATTCCTTGGTATGACTGGTGGTTTGGGAGTTCATCGAAAAGGCGCACAAGATCGATGACCTCGGTGTTGTTTAAGCGTGCGCCTACCTGTATTTGGAATTTAGAATTTTTCTGCGTTACGACCACGACGTCGCAATCATCAAGCAATTCGCTAGAATCGGCTGTCATCAAGTCAGGTAACTCATCAATGACTTGCTCAAGATGCGGGCACACGTGGCGTACATAGTTGAATTGGCCTTTGATTGAGGTGTCTTTACCAATCGCTGGATCATGTGCACTGATGTCGAAACCTTCTTTTAGCAATGCTGCGATTACCTCAAGAATTGGGCTTTCACGTAAATCATCCGTGCCAGCCTTAAATGCGAGGCCAAGGAAACCAATTTTCTTCTTGCCCGTCTGTTTAATTAGATCCACTGCGGATTGAATTTGTTGTTCGTTGGTGTCAGCCAGTGAGTTTACAAGCGGAAGATCAACACCCAATTCTTGACCCAAATGGGCAACAGCGCGGACTTCTTTTGGTAGGCAGGAGCCGCCGTAAGCAAAGCCAGGTTTTAGATAGTATGGTGACAGGTTCAGCTTCGTGTCTTGAACAAAAATGTTCATCACTTCATGGCTGTCGATTTCAAGAGGTTTACAAATTCGGCCCACTTCATTGGCAAAACACACTTTTGTCGCATGCCAAATATTATCGACATATTTGACCATTTCAGCAGCTTCAATTGTTGTGTTTATAACGTTTGCATCAACTGGATAATAAACTTCAGACAACATCTTTGTTGCGCGTTCGTCATTAGCGCCAATAACTGTTTTTGGTGGAGAGTCAAAATCCGCAATCGCAGTGCCTTCGCGCAGGAATTCTGGGTTGAAACAGATACCAAAATCTTCACCCATTTTTAGACCTGATGCTTTTTCAATTTCCGGCACCATGACGTTAAGTGTTGTTCCTGGAGGTACTGAACAACGCATGACAACCAGGTGATATTTGTTTTTCTGCTTAAGACCTTTACCGATCATTTGAGCTGCAGAAATGATATATGAAGCGTCACAACCACCGTCGCTTTTGGTGGGGGTGCCTACAGATACAAATGTGATATCTGTATCGCGGACGGCGGCTGTGACATCTGTGGTTGCTGAAATCAACTCGTCTTCAACACCTTCTTGCAGTAATTTTTGAAGGTTTTCTTCGTGGATCGGTGAAATGCCTTTGGCAATTTGGTCTACTTTTACCTCGTCCAAATCTGCGCCAATCACTTCGTGACCTAAATTTGCTAAACAAGCAGTGGAAACGGCACCAACATAGCCCAAACCAATAATTGAAATGGCTGGTTTTGGTTTTACAGCTTTGAATAACTCGACGATATTTTGCTGTTCTGCAACAAGATTATTGATGTGGAAGTTCATGTTATCTACCTTCGTTAGATTGATCTTGTAGATACTTATTCAAGAACTGTGCCAACTAATTAAATTCAATTAAAACAATGATTTAATTGGTTTTTATGATTTTGAAAAATACTGAATATTTGCAGTATGAGAAGTTTGAATTTGCAATTTGCAATTTGCATTCTTGTGCGCAAAAAAAAGCGGGCTTGGGTGCCCGCTAGTTGCTGAGTTGATCTCAGTTTAAAAATTAAAGTAAATGAACTCGGTCAATCCATTTAATCTGTAAATTTGTATAACTGTGACAAAGAAAATTACGCTGGTGAAGGTCGCCCATTGAGGTGACATAGACCATCTGAGTGACTTTAACTTTCCACCAATTTTCTTCACATCGCCTGCCGCTGAAATAATAGGGCGATGGCTTCTTGTGATCTGAATGCTGTTTGGTAAGAAAACAATGATGATAAACATTGCGGCAAACATCATCAGTGTTTGATAAACGCCATCGGCAAATAGTGTGCCCGTTGTCATTGAAACTTCAGAACCCAGACCAGCCATTGCCGTGAGGACAGTTAATGCACCCGGTAGTGTTTCTGCTCTGAAAAAGACCCAAGCCACCACAACTGCGAACATTGTTAAAGACCAGGCGAAAATCATGTAAGCATGTCGACCGATGAGATTTTTAAATCCAGAACCAATTGTCGAGCTTGACCAGAAATGATTGGCGATCAAATAGCCGCCGTGTAACCCACCCCATATGACAAAGTTCCAACCTGCGCCATGCCACAGTCCACCCAATAACATGGTGATCATCAAGTTGCCTTTGCTTCCAAGTAAACCAGAGCGATTGCCACCTAATGGGATATAAAGATAATCACGCAGGAACCGGGATAGTGTCATGTGCCATCTGCGCCAGAAATCAACTATGCTCAATGCTTTATATGGCGAGTTGAAGTTCATTGGCAGACGGATGCCAAACATAAGCGCAAGACCCAAAGCCATGTCGCAATAGCCAGAAAAATCGAAGTAAATCTGCAATGTGTATGCGATGGAGCCTGTCCAAGCGGCGGCCATGGTTAAATCTTGGCCTGTATCTGCAGCTGTGAACACAATGTTTGCAAGTGGTGCGACGCTATCTGCTAGAACAATTTTCTTGAATAGCCCGATAGAAAACAGAGTTGCGCCCAATAATAGATTTGTTACAACTTTGTTGGAGAAATTGCTCATATGAAATTGCGGAATTGTATCCTTTTGCATCACAATTGGCCCGGCAATGAGTTGCGGGAAAAATGTGACAAAAAGTACATATCTCTTAAAGTCGCACTTCACGAGTTTGCCGACAAGCGTATCATGCAAGAATGAGATCTGCTGAAACGTATAAAACGAAATTGCAAGTGGTAGGATTAGATCCAAATGGGGTATTGAAAGACCTGCAACTGAATTAACGTTTTCGATCAGAAAATCTGCATATTTAAACAAGGCTAAGGTTGCCAAATTTACAGCTGTGCCGAAAGCAAAGATTGTCTTGGATGGGGCTTTAATGAGAGCCTTGTGAACAAGGTAGTTAAATCCAACTGAGCCAAGTAACAGCAGCAAATAATACGGGTTCCACCAGGCGTAAAAGGCCAGTGAAGCTGTGATCAACCAAAGGATAATCCCTGTTTCAAGTTTGAGAGCGCGAAGCACCAGATAAACAAGCAGTACCGGTGGTAAAAATAAATAGATAAATTCCAGAGAACTGAAAACCATAACGCTACTCCTTTACTGCTACTTTTAACTCAGACACATCATCGATCTCAGCAAGAATTGCTGCAGACCCTTCGTGTTTGAGTTTGACACCGCGCAAAGCAAAATCCCGCGCTTTTTCAATGTCTTTTTTGACCAATTTTCCTTTAAGAAAAATTCGAGCGAGCTCTTCCATCGAGCCTGCGTGACCGGCTGCGGCACCTTGTTCAAACCACGATATTGAACCTGCAATAGGAAGATCGAAACGGTTTTGAAGATGAAGTCTACCAAGCGCCGTCATTGATCCTGAATATCCCAGTGTTGCGCTCTTTTTTAGCATGGAAATAATCGCATCTGGATTGGTGACCTTGTTTTGATCGAGTCTTAAAAGTGCCAGATCATGCATGGCTGCAGCATCACCAAATTTCGATGCGCGCGATAACCAATCAGCTGCTGTGTTTAGATCTTTTTTCAAAAGATTACCGGTTAGATATAACCGACCAATTGAGCGTGCAGCTCGTGCATTACCATTGCTTGCTGAACTTTCCAGCATCGGAAGAAATTCAACGAGCGTTGCTTCAGCCTCATTGGCGTTTCCTGGGGTGGTTTGGGTTCCGTTTTGGATGAGCTTGATGAGTTCAAGAGCACCTGCTGCTGAACCCTTTTCCGCAGCAATTCGATAGTGACGTGCTGAACGTTCGATATTTACATCAATTCCAAGACCACGAAGATAAGCTTTTGCAAGCTCCAAGTGGCCTTTCCGAAAACCCCATTCAGCTGATTTACGAAACCACACAAATGCAACTTTTTGACACTCTTCTGTTGGGAACATGCGATAAATCGTACCCAATTCAAATGCTGCTTCAGCGCGTGATGAGCCTTTTGTTTTTGTTGCGGTGATCAACAGATCATGCGCTTTTAAAATATCATGTTCAGTATCGAGATTTTGCAGGAGAATACGAGCTTTATCGTATTCTAATATATTATCAGGCTGAGCTGAAACCGTGATGCGTTCATCATTGCTTGTTAAACCGAATACATTGTCACCCTCAAGACGACTGTTTTTTATGTCAGATATAGGGTTTAACTCATTGGCAGATTTATCTCTGCTCAATGTTTGATAAGTGGCGATTGTTAATGATGCTACGGCAATAACAGCAGCCATTGCAACAATGCCTAGAAAGGTAAGTTCTATCCGTGTTTTAAGTGTCATAACACCCTCCAAACTCGACAATTATTGACATTTGTTAGCACGATTTCATCGATAATTTTCGTAGATTCGCTGTTGTTTTCAGACGGTGTGCAGCTGATCAAATCAGAGCGTTTGATCGCAAGCTTTCGTGCTGCTGGGGTAACGGAAATAAAGCCAGTGATTTCGCCAACGATCTTTTTCGCGATTGTTGATTTAAAATGGTACGCATCTGAAAAGTTATCGATCTGCTTGGTCAATTCATTTGAATAATCGAAGTCAATGACTGTACCAAGTTTTGCCAATTGCATTCGAAACTCATGGCTAGATTTTTCCATTCCGTAGATCGAAATCGAGCGTTGCATATCCTCAATTGTTGGAGGTATGACAAATATCAGGTTCTTATTATTCTGTTTCGCCCAGTTTGAGATCTCGGTGATGTATGACCAATATCTGGGGGAGAATTCAAAGCCTACCCAATCAGATTTTGCATTTTTTGTAACTTGGTTTGCCATCTTTTTTGGCAAAGGCGCAAGCGTATTGCTTGTTGAATACAAGTGCGACACATCAGACCAGTTTTCGATTGTTAAAGATGTTCTGATAGGAGCATTTGGATCTGCGCGATAAGACAGATTTTTGTCTAAAATTTGATACCTTTCGGAAACAGTCAATCTGTTTAACTCGGACTTCAAATCGCAATCAAAGCAGTCCACATCAACTTGAGGGTCGCTGGGATCAAATTTTGTCATTGCCGCTAATTCATCGGCCTTGGCTGCCATGGAAAATTTCTTGGCAAATGCATCAAAATCATCAAATGTTTCTATCTCTTCAACTGACATCATTTTCCATGCAGTTTTAAAGATACTCCAGTTCTTCAGATACTCAGTTCGATTGTTGACGATATATTCAGCTTCCGGCACGCGGTTCATGTCGCCCTTATGGTCTTCATCGAAACTGCGTAACTGAATGCCCACGACAAGGTTTTGCACTGCAGGGTCATCTTTGATCACTTGAAACGTAGAATAGATCTCCGGAATTGTGCCGCCGCCATAGGCAAGATTGAGCGCATTATCAACGCCAAGTTCATGCCAGTATTTGTCTCTAAGAGAACGTGCGCGACTATCTCCAAGGATGATCGTATCGAATTGACCTTCCTTATACTTTGCAAGTTTCCAAAGTGGATAATGCGCCTTCTCAGCGATGTCTTGAATTTTTGTTGTGCGATCAGTTGGTCGGAAAACCTCGTATGGGTCAACACCAAATACAAGCCCAGCAGGGATGGCGCCTGCGGTAAAAGCAGCGCATAAAGCGATTGTATAGGCCAACGCATTGATTTTAAGCGGTTTTGATACGCGCATGATTACACTCCTGTATGTTGTTAAAGGTGTTGCAAATTGTGTGCCATTAAATTTTTCAACAAAATCAATGGCTTGATGTTTTGGTAAAGTTTGGAAATTGCGAAATGCTTTTAGCTTTTTGCAATTTGCGAAGATTTTGCGTCAAAACAACATACTTAAAATCTGTTGTTTGGATGGTATTTCAACCAGATTTGAATAATGAATTGTCGCTAAGAAAAGTAATGCTACGGCAATGGTGGTACACCAAGCAGCCATCCAGTTTCTTGCTGTTTCAACAAGACTTGAGCCATCCATGCCTGCTGTTTGGTTTCCCCTGTTTGACCAGCGCTGTTTGGATAGCCGGAAGATACAATAGACCTTCACCGAGGCATTGATCAGCTGATTGAGATATAAAATCCAAGAATAATTCAGCTCCACTTTACGTGAATAGGTGCACAAAATGAGCGATAGGAATAAGCGGCTGAGGGCAATGAATATGACGTATGAAATCAGGTAATCAAAACCAACTAATATCGCTGCTGAAAGCGCAAGCGCAGGGCTAACCAACATCGTCCACATGGAAAGCCTTTGATCTACAAGACACCACCAAATGAAAAATGGCATTGCACGGGGTCCAAGTGCTATGGCGCGCGAACCATTGCGCAGCATATTGCCGGACCAGCGGCGGAAATTTTGCACCATGCGGTCCATGCCAGAACCTTCGATAACTTCAATTGTATAGCCCATCGCATCTGGCACATAGAGCATATGTGCACCGCTTTTAAGCATGTAATACCAAGTGCTTTTATCATCACCTGATAAGAACCTGAAATTACCCCATAACCAATGGTGAAGATGATCGGCTTCTAAAAGTCTGATAAATTCGAGCTGTTTTAAGTTCTTTGCGCGGAAGACGGACATGCGCCCGGTGAGCGTTAGCACGCGGTTGGATAATGCGTGCGATTGCATTGCTAACCGACGTTGGGAAAAACGCATTTTTAACCAGGTTTCAATCCATCTTGGACCAATGCAAATTACTTCTTCGTCTGTTGTGCAGGCTTGTAAATCTGGATACATTTTAAACAGCGGCATACAGCGGCTGATCGCGCCTTTTGACAGTACAAAGTCGCCATCCATGAAAACCACGAGATCATCGTCGCGAACAGGCAGACGACACATAGCTCGCAACACAAGTCCAATGGCCGCTCTTTTGCCGGATACATTCTGCCTGATAATGCGCAGGGTGACATCAATATCTGAGGCTTCTCTTTCAAGAAAGTCTTGAATGATATCTTCATCAAAGCGATCGGAAGAGCCGAGCCAAATTGTACCTGGTACGCCAGAATCATCAATTTCTTTAATGATCGAACGAACCACCATTTCAGTGATTTCACGATGCTCTTTATACGTCGTCATCATGAAATGCATATGTCTTGGGCGCCAACCGCTATCCCAAATTTTTTGTCCTTTTTTGCGGATCTTTGGATAAACGATACGACCATAAATGAGTGCTCTAACAGCATGGGTGAACCACCAGCCATAACGCCAGATACCCAATGCACCTAAAGTGAAGGTTATGGTTTTTGTTTTTTCATCAAACAATGCATTTGGAAATGTCAGGACCAAAATAATGCAAATAGCGAGATAAATAGAAATTTTAAGCAGAACCAGAGGTGTCCACTTTTTCCAACCCTTTGGCCATTTTGTCGGTTCATCCAGTTGGCTTGCGATATCATATTGAATTGTCATTGGTAAATACCTCCGCCATTCCAGATACGACATCATCTATAGTGCTATAGATCTGATTAGTTGTACGTTTTGAAAAGACCACAACAGCAGGCAATCCAGAGGTAACCTGTTGCTCTTTTGTTGGTAACAACTCTAAAAATACCAGGGCTGATTTTGCATCATTTTCGCGCCAGACAAAGTTGGAATATCCTGCATTTATGTGTCCAACTTTACGGTCAATTTTCACAACTTTTGCTGAAATGCTTTCACCAGTTGATGGAAGGAATACGCTGGCTTCGTCGTGTAGACCAACTGACATTACCTCAGATTGAGACATAAACGCTTGTACCAAAGGCTGCTCTCGTTTTTCCAAGGAAACCAAGAGCTGATCTTGAGATAACGATGGCAGATCTAGGTCTGCGACTTTCATGATACGGCTTTTAAATGGCGCCCTAATAATCAGATCTTTTTGTTTGTCTTCAAGTTTTGCGATTTGCTTATGGACGATGGCCATTGCTGAATTGGCTGCATCGATTTCCAATGTTAGCAAATCGAGATCTGCAACAAAGCCCATTTCCGTTAACTGGCGACGATCAGACATTGAATTAACAACGGCTGATTTTTCATAGGCGAGTTCAGCTTCTTTAAGACGCAACTCCACATCTGATTGACGAACCTTTGCATCGGCTAGTTTTGATTGATGTGTTTCACCCTTGTTTTCAAGCTTAGTGAGGCGATCAACATCAAGATCTGCTGCCTGTAATGCAATTTTTGCTGCTTGTAACCTGACTTGTGCGATTTTATAATCTGTCTGATTAGCGACCTGATAGAAACCAAGTCGTTGCGCCTCGATGTCATATCGCTTGACCGCTAAATCGTATTCGCGCTCTTTTTCACTATATTCGACAAGCTTGGCTTCAAGTTGTGCTTCTAGATCCGCACTTTTAATCTTGGCAATCTCATCACCCTTATTGACGATGTCACCAATATTCATTCTAATTGGTATTACTTTTCCATCAACCGGCATGTTGATGGTTTTTAATTGAGATGTGACGACGGCTGTTTCGATCTCAAGCTGCATTGTTGTTGAGTAGATCAAAATTGCCAGATAGGTGAAAACAGAAATACCCAAGCAAATGTAAAAAGCGGACATTACAATTGTTTTCATCGGCCAGCGTTTAACTGGAACTTCTGTTGCTGGGTTTACATCTGGTTTTGTTGAGATGGGTGTAACCGGGATATCAATTCGGCAAATCGTATCTTCAATTGTCGCCATTTGACCGCGTACGAGATCATTGATGAAATGCTCCATAAGATCATGCGCACGTTCTGAAAGTTCCAGGAACTCCACGCCAAGCATCTTCTTCTTCTTTTTAGAACGGGTAATTTTGCCTTCGACCTCAAATGAAATGTCAAAACCCTGAAATGGAAGCTCTAGTACCAATGGGATAACATTATCGACACTTGGCAGCTTGCTCGAAACACCTTCCAGACGTAAGCCACCCAAACTCCAGTTTGCGGCAGTCAACACTTCGCCACTTGGTAATGTAACCTTAAGCGGTGCAGTTACGCGATGGTGTCTTCTCTGACAGGGTCTCTCTCTGACGATCTTCATAGGTTTTACTCCTTCACCCTATAGTCAGCAAATATCGTGCCAACTTAAAAAGCCGGAATATGGGGGTATGGGCGCATATTGGGGTGAATTTTGCTGCGAATTGCGAATCGCGAATTGCAAATCGCAAATGTTGATCAGGTTTTTATTGGGGTCATTTGAGTTATGAAAATCTTTGAATGAAATCTAACTTATTGTTTTTGTTGTATAAATATGTGAAATCCAGTTCTTGATAAAATTCTGGCCTACGAATTGCAGCTACTTTGACAAATGTTAAATTCAAGGAGTGCATGATGCGTAATACGTTTAAGGTAACACCAATTGTTTTAGCCGGCGGTTCTGGAACTCGCCTTTGGCCAGTCTCACGTGGGGCAATGCCAAAGCAGTTCTGCAAAATCTCAACTGCGGCAAGTTTGTTTCAGAAAACAATCGAGAGAGTTTCGAACCAAGCCCTTTTCAATGCGCCAATCATTGTTTTAAATGAAGAGCATAAGGACATTGTCGATCAGCAGATGATGGAAGTTGGCATTGAGCCCCGTTTGCTTGTTTGCGAGCCTGCAGGTCGTGATACTGCTGCGGCGATTGGTTTAGCAGTTAGCTTGCTTGATCATCCAGAAGAAGATGTTGCGCTAGTATTACCATCAGATCATCATATTGATAATCAAAGTGAATTTGAAAGCGTTGTAAAGCAGGCAAATTATGCTGCAATAGATGGTAAGTCGATTGTTACGTTTGGCATCAAGCCTACACGCCCAGAAACTGGTTATGGATATATTCGTGCGGGGGAAAAACGTGGTTCGTTAAATATTCATGACTTGGATATCTTTTTGGAAAAGCCAGACAAGGAACTTGCAGAAGAGCTTATCCAGGACCAAAACATTTACTGGAACGCTGGCATTTTCATGTTCCATCCGCGTCTGGTTGAAGATGAGCTTAAAAACAACACTCCCGAACTATATTTGCAGGTCAGAACAGCGATTTGTCATGGCAAGCAGGAAGAACAGGTTTTCTATCCTGACCGTTGGTTGTTTGAAGGAATTACGCCTATTTCCTTTGACTATGCAGTGATGGAAAATACAGCGCACGCTGCAGTCGTACCGGCGGACATTTTATGGTCCGATATGGGAAGTTGGGAGGCTGTATGGGAACGCAATGAAAAAGACAAAGATGATAACTCAATCATCGGTGAAACCTATTGCGAAAACACAAGTGGTTCCCTTGTAATCTCAGATGGACCCGCAGTGGCAGTTTCAGGGTTAAGCGATATTGTCGTCGTTGCACAAAATGACGCGATTTTGGTGACCTCTCGTAAAGACACGCAACTTGTCAAGAAACTGGTTGGTCAAATGCAAGTTAAAAACGTCGATCTTGTTGAGAGCAATGCGAAGGTGACAAGCCGTTGGGGAGAGAAAACAGTCATTCACAACAGTGATACACACCAAGTCTCTTCTCTAACGATTTTGCCGCATCGAGAATTATCGGACCAAAACTACAGCCGGAACCAAAAAAGCCTTTTTGTGAAATCTGGTAACGTGTTTTTTGCTGGTGAGAATAAACTTGAAAAGATTTCTGCAAATCAACGCATCGAAATTGAAGCTGATACAAGTTTTTGTTTGCAAAACCTTGGTGATGAGCCTGTCGAAATTATTGAAGTTCAACAGAGCACAGAAGTTCGAAAATCGGGTTTTCAATACCATCCAAACTTCTGCCCTCAAGATTACGTGACAAGTGAAAGCCAAACTGCTTAGGAGGTAAAAATGACACATGTGTATTTATTTGATGTTGATGGAACTTTAACTCCAAAGGGATCGCCAATTACCAGTGAAGTTGCGACGGAATTTTTAAAGTTCACAGAGAGCTTTCCAAGTTTTCTCTCAACGAGCAAGGCGTATAATGATTTGCGCCAAATACTACCCGGTAAAATTCTTTCAAACTGTAAGGGCGTTTATTCCAGTTCTGGTTCTGAATATTATGAGAATGGCGTGAATGTGTACCGAAAAGCACATCAGTTCTCAAAATTCTTGAAGTCAGTCTGTGAAAATTTCGTTGAAGAAAGCAATTTCCGATATAAAACCAGTGGTCATTTTCAGCGCCGTCCAGGAGCCTTAACAATCTCCGTTGTCGGGATGAAGTCGAGCAGACCAGAACGAATTCGTTATATGGTTTGGGATCGTTGCGTGAACGAGAGAACACGCTTTATCAAGGAATTGAACGAAAGTGACCTTGGTTATGATGCTTTTTTAAGTGGAAACCTGAATATCGAAGTGTTGCCCAGTGATCAAAACAAGTCAGTGATTGTCGATGATCTGATAGAACGTCATGGTACGAGCCGCATTACCTTTTTTGGTGACCGTATCTCGCAGTTTGGGCATGATCTGCCGTTAGCTGAACGATTGCGTGAAGTGAGTATTTATAACCGCGTAATTTCCGTGCCAAACGCCCAATATACAAAACATCACATCGAGCGGATGTTAACAGCGGGAGGGTGAGGTAAGTGCAGAGGCTGAATTAATCGCTCCAACTTTCCTTCTTCCGATAGATGGTCGAAGGGCTCAGTTGGAGCATTTCAGAAGCTTTTGGAATGCTGCCTTCACAGGCATTGATTGCTGCCTCAATAATCTCACGTTCAATATCAGCAAATGATTTTTCAAGATCAATTGCAAATGAAAGTCCGCCGCTTGATGACTTATTCAGTATAACATTTGCAGATGTGTCTAGCGGGGTTACATCCCCATTTGATTTCGGAATTCGCGTTGCAAAATTAAGCATTGATGCATTAATTTCCTCGCCATCATTTAGGATTATTGCGTTTCTTATGACGTTTTGTAGCTCGCGAACATTACCAGGCCAATTATGGTTTAACAGCGCATCTTCAGCATCGGGTGAAAACTTTTTAAAGTCTTTCTCTTCTTCTTTTGAAAAGTTGGACAATAGGTCTAACCCAATTTCAATGACATCACTTTCGCGCACTCTTAAAGGTGGGAGTTCAATTGGAACCACGTGCAAACGGTAATATAGATCTTCTCTAAAGCGGCCTTCTTCAACCTCTATGATCGGATTTCGGTTTGTCGCGCAAACAATACGAACATCAATCTTTTCAAGTTTATCACTGCCAACCTTTTGCACAGTTCCTGTTTGCAAAAAACGTAAGAGCTTTGATTGTAGATCAAGGTCCATCTCACAAATTTCATCTAAGAACAAAGTGCCGCCATTTGCAGAGACAGCGGCGCCCACGCGATCAGATGTGGCACCTGTGAAGGAGCCTTTTATGTGTCCAAAAATCTCAGATTCGATCAAGTCTTTGGGAATTGCAGCACAATTGAGCGCAATAAAGGGTGCCTTGTTTCTCGGGCTAGCTGCGTGAATGGCTTGTGCACAGACTTCTTTACCAGTTCCGCTTTCACCGGTCACGAACACGCTGGCTTTTGATCGCGCGACCGCTTCAATAGTTTTATAAACTGCGATCATAGGCAAACTTGATCCTATGAAGCCATGGTGGTCGCCTTTCTTCATAGTGGAGCGGATTTCTCGAACGGCCTTTTGCAAAACCTCTCGTTCAAGTGCGTTCTTTGCGGTTGTGATTAAACGCTCTTGAGATGCGGGCTTAACAATAAAATCATAGGCGCCGCGACGCATGGCATCAACAGCGGTAGTAATCGAGCCGCTGGATGTTACTACAACAACGCTAATCTCCAGTTCGCGCTGTTGGACTATATCTAATAGCTCAAGGCCATTCATGTCCGGTAATTGTAAATCCAGTAAGATTGTTCTGATTGACCCGTGTTCAATATGGGCGAGCGCTTCTTCACCGCTTTCTGCTATTTGAGCAGAAATACCAGCTTTTTGGAGCCAGTTCTGCATGACTTTTGCTACAGAACCTGTGTCTTCAACAATTAAAACATCGGATGCCTGGGTCGTCATTATTCTGGCCTCAATTTTCGTCGTGGAATTCGACAGTTTGTTTGACATGTGTTGCTCGAACCCATGCAAGTATTTTTTCAGATTCTTCGATCATCTCGTAGGCTTGCGTGAGATTTACTTGACCGTTGATACATTGCTCATTTGTTGTGCTCGCAAGTTCAAATAGTTTTGTCGCACCAAAAGTACCTGACAATCCTTTTAGACCATGGCTTGATCGTTCTAAAAGTGCGAAATCTTCTGAATTTACTGCCGAATTGGCATTGTTTAAATGTCTGGTCAGATCTCTTGAGAACATACCAAAGAGCTCTGAAATATCACTATCATCCATGCCGTCAGTGACTTGAGAAAGTGTCTCTTGGTTTAAGATATCCCTCTCTTGTAATGTGATATTAGGAACGGATTGGGGGTTCGAATTTGATTGTTGACCCAATATGCTGTTGATGAGTGTTACAATATCATTTCTGAAAACAGGCTTGGACAGGAATGCGTCCATACCAGCGTCAAATACCTTTAGCTTATCTTCTTCTTGAGTATATGCTGTTAATGCCACAATCTTCACAGACGATTTTTCAGGTGATAAATTTCGGATTTGTCGCGTGGCTTCTAACCCATCCATGTTTGGCATAGAGACATCCATCAAGATGATATCGTACGAATTATCCTTAACCGCCTGAACCGCTTCAAGCCCATCAGACACAATGTTGGTGTAACAGCCCAATCGTTTTAAGATCACTGAAATGATCATCTGATTGGTTTCATTATCGTCAGCGACTAATACTTTGAGCGGTTCGCTGTTGTCTATAACAGCGATCACAGCGGTTTCTGCAAGCGTATCTTTTTCAATATCTTGGCCCTCATTTAATGGCAAGTCGAACCAAAACTGAGAACCCAAACCGTAAGTGCTTTCAAACGCAATTGAGCCGTCCATTGCTTGCACCAGCGCTTTACTGATCGCAAGGCCCAATCCTGTTCCGCCAAATTTGGTTGAATATTCTTGATCAAGTGTCGCAAATTCGGTGAAAAGCTGGTCTTGCTTATCTTCCGGGATGCCTAAACCTGAATCTTTGACACAAAAGCGAATGTTTGGTTTCTTTTCCGTTCCAATGTTTTCTACGAGAATTTCAACGGTTCCTGCATTGGTAAATTTGATCGCATTGCTCACAAGGTTTATCATGACCTGACTGATGCGGTGGCGATCGCCAGTAAGATACTCTGGTACATCGTTATTGACAGAAGAGATCAACTCGACATTTTTGTTATAGGCACTTGCTTTCACCAGACTTGTGACACTGGAAATGGCATTTTCCACATGGAAAGACCCGTGATCGATCTCAAGGCGTCCAGCATCGAGTTTAGAATAATCTAAAATATCGTTGATGATTGTCATCAGAGATATTCCAGATTGGTTCGCCACTTCCAATTGGGTTTTTTGTTCAGGTGTTAGCTCTGTATATTTCAATAAATCTAAGATGCCTAATACGCCGCTCAAAGGAGTTCTAATTTCATGGCTCATCATGGCAAGAAAACTTGCTTTGGATTTGCTTGCGACTTCAGCGTTTTCTTTTGCTGTCACCAACTCTTTTTCAGCAGCTTTTCTAGATGTAATATCTCGTGCGTAACCAATGAAAATTGAACCGAATGGACTGTCGATATTCCGTACGGCTAATTCAAGTTCGAACTCTTCACCCGATTTGCGCATGCCTTCAATTTCTATTCGATTACCCAATACTGGCCCTTCACCGGTATCAAGGTAATGTTGCATGCCAGCAAGATGAGCACTGCGATATTTTTCAGGAACGATGAGATTGGCCATTTTCTTGCCAATGGTTTCTTCCGCGGTGTAGCCAAAGATTTCTTCAGCGGCTGGATTGAAGCTGATTATCCTGTCTTTTGAATCGATAACAATGATCGCATCAAGCGCGGATTGAACCGCTTCCTCAAATTGCGCGAGTGCTTTTTTCTCACGCGCTTGTGCTTTTTTTCTATCGCTGATGTCGCGTATGAAACCTGCAAAGCTTATTCTATCGCTGTTATCAAAGGTGTTGATGGAAACCTCTATTGGAATGGTGTTTTTGTCTTTATCCAATCCCAGTGATTCAAATGGTTGTCCAATCAATCGGCTTTCACCATTTTGAATGAAATATTGAATATCGCCCCGCAATAAATTCGCGTTTTGCTCAGACATTAGTTTTGCTACGCTTTGATCAATTAATTCCTCACGGGAATAACCAAACATTTTCTCAAGTGCTGGGTTTGTTTGCTCAATAATGCCTTCAGAATTTACGATTACAACGCCATCGCCTGTTGATCGGATGATCGAGCGCATTCTTTCAAGGCTATTTTCAGCAACAGCTGCGACTTCGGCAAGATCATCAACATGGGCTGAACTCATCAGCAATTGACGCGCATAAAGCGCCACCATGCATAAAACTCCTACGATGGCGATATAGCCGATCATAAATTCAATGTTTGCACCAATTAGCAATTTCGTGCTGGTGACATATTCAACATATGATATTGTGATCTCAGCGCCCGAAGATACAGAAAATAGTAGTAGGCTACTCCAACCAAGAATAACCGTAAGCGCAGCAGTTAATATCGACCAAACATCAATTCTAACTGCCCGAACGCAGGTGTACACCAAAAGGAGTACGATCGAAGGAGTTTTAAAAACCGTTTCAAATGGTAAATCATACGCAAAACTATATGAGATGATCAGTGAGAATATTAATATTCCGTCCAGAACCGTAAGCGTATAGGAAAAACCATTTTTCAGTGGGATATCGATAGCGAATTTAGCTCGCATGAGTGAGGACATCAGTAATAGTAAGGTAATTACACTTGTAAACTGAGAAAATGAATGCCAGTCGTTTCGAAAAGCCGAAAAAGCGTGCAAGCAAAAAATTGCAATCGCCAACAGGATTTGAATAATTGATATCGCATACTCACCGCGGCGGTCATTTTCTTCTAATGCTTTTTGTATCTTTTCGTTGGTCATCTTTCCCCCTAAGGTAACCAAGCATCTTAGTTTTAAACTAATAATTTTATATTTACGCAAAATATCGAATTTAACTTTGATAAACGGCTATAATGCTCCTTGGAGGTCGATAAATTCGATAACTTTACGTTGTATCACCTTCGATGAGTTCAATATCAAATTGGTGCGCACGTCGTTCTTCTTTCTCAGAGCTTTTGTTTGAGATCCAATTCGCTGCTTCAACGCCGATGTCATATCGTGGTGTTTTAGTTGTTGTGATTTGCACCGGTAGCGCTTCGAGAAAATTTAGACCATTAAAACCCGCTAAAGCAATATCATCTGGTACTTTTAACCCGTCAGCAATACAGTGCATTAGACCGCCAGCAGCCAAGTCATCATTTGAATAATAGATTGCTTCAGGTTTGTTTGCGCCTGATAAAATATCAGCAGTTAAGACACGGCCCTCTTTCATCGATAGGGTCTTTTTAGAGATTCGCGTTTGAGAAATGGTCCCGCCATGTTCTTCAATGCAAGTTTTAAACGCGTTAAAACGCTTTTTCGCTCTTTCATCTAATCCAGCAATATAGGCGAAATTTTTGTAACCTTTTGCGATCAAATGCATTGCCATTTGCTCGCCGGCTGCTTTTTGCGAAATACCGAAGCTTGCTGCTAAAGCGCTTCCATCAACATCCATAATTTCTGCCGTTTTTACACCGGTTTGCTCAATGATCCGTCTTAAGCCATCGGTATGTTCCAAACCTGCAAGTATTAGCCCGCGCGGTCGCCATGACAGCAAATCGAAAACAATTTCTTCCTCTCGCTCTAGGGAATATTCTGTAACACCAAATACAGGACGAAGGTTGTTTTTGTTAAGCGTATCGCTGATGCCAGACAGTACTTCGGTAAATACTCGGTTTTGCAAACTTGGTACGACCACGCCTACCAGGGGATTGTCATATTTTGACATGCCGCCGGCGAGGCGATTATGCACATATCCGATGCTTCTTGCTGCATCTTCAACTCGTTTTAAAACATCATCTGAAACATAGCCTGTTCCGCGCATAACACGAGAAACCGTCATTTGGCTCACTCCAGCAACGTCTGCAACATCATGCATTGTTGGCGGATTAGAGTATTGATTTTTTTTGTTTTTATCCTGCATTTCATCATCCAGAATCGACTAAATTCAGAAATTTACTCTTAGCATCTTGACTTATGTTTGCGCAAACATATATTTTGAAATTAATATGTTTACGTAAACATGTTGATATAACTCCTATGTGTTTACGTAAACACACTGAGAGTTAACCGTAGAAAAACATTTGATTCATTGGGAGGATACCATGAAAAAATTACTACTCGCATCGACAATGCTTCTCGCTAGCTTCGGGGTGATGTCAACTGCATCTGCTGAAACACATCGCGCTGAATGTTTCGCGCCAGCACCGGGGACGTCAACGAAATCTTATGCTGCAAAGGAAGGCCCGTACAAAATTGCGTTTGTTAATGGATTTGCAGGCAATGACTGGCGTATTCAGGCTATTCAATCAGCCAAAGCCTGGGCTAATCGTGCCGATAACAAAGACAAAATCGAAGAGTTCACGGTTGTATCTGTTGGTAACGATAGTGCTGCACAAATCGCCGCGATCGATAATTTTATTGCAGCGGGTTATGACGCGATCACATTTATCGCTGTGAACCCAACTGCATTTGAACCAGTTATTCGCAGGGCAGAGCGCGCAGGCACTGTTCTAGTTCCTTTTGATAATGTTTTAGATACAGACAAAGTGGTGCAGGTAAACGAAAGCCAAATGGCTCTTGGTACACTAAAAGCACAAACTGTGATGGACGAGCTTGGTGGAAAAGCCAATAAAATCCTTATGGTCAATGGTTTGCCGGGCAACGCAACAGATCGCGATCGTCGTTTGGGTATGATGAGCGTGTTTGAAAAAGTGGATGGTCTTGAGATTGTTGAAGTGGTTGGCAATTGGGACACAGGCACAAGCCAAAAGGTCGTTGCTGATGCTTTAGCAACACATGGCACATTTGATGCGGTTGTTTCTCAACATGGTTCCGCTGGTTCGATTAATGCTATGCAAGCTGCAGGGCATCCGATTGTGCCAATGGGCGTTGACGGTGAAAACGGTGTTCGGATGTTAATGAGCGAGTTAAGCATTCCTGGTATTTCTGCAAGTCAGGCACCGGCTATGTCGGCAATTGCGCTGGAAGCTGCGGTTGAATTGTTGCAAGGCAAAGAGCTGCCGCAAACAATCTTCCTACCGATCCCGCAAGTCAAAGCAGCTGATCTTAAAGCTGGCGAGAACTATTTCCCGGATCTGCCTAAGTCGTTCAACACTGGTACTGGGTATGCGGAGTGTTTTGCACCGTTCACACCTGATGAGCTTCTCGCTCAATCTCCAGACAATACTTAAGAAATATGACGGATTGGCAGCTTATTTGCTGCCAATCTGTTAGATTAACATCATGACAACGACACATAATTATTTAGAAATGCGCGGCATTTCAAAGCATTTTGGTGCCACTAAGGCACTTGATGGGGTAAATTTCTCCTGTGTTCCTGGGGAGATACATGCGGTTTTAGGGGAAAACGGCGCGGGTAAATCAACGCTTATGAAGTTGATATCTGGTCTTTTTAAACCCACCTCCGGCGATATATTGCTAGAGGGAAAAAAGATTGACCTCAAATCGCCCAAGATGGCGCGCGAACTTGGTCTGATTTGCATGTTTCAGGAGTTATCACTTGTACCAGATTTGACGGTTCGTGAAAACTTACTCCTGAGTGCTCGTGGCAGCGGGTTGGGATGGCTCAAATCAGACTCACTTGATCTAGCGCGAGACGTTTTAGATCAGATTGACGGGGAAGACATATTGTTTTCTCAACGCGTGGCTGATCTCACACTACCAGCGCGGCAACAGGTCGAAATTGCAAAAGCTATTATGATGCGTCCGAAATTGCTCATATTGGATGAAGCAACTTCCGCACTTAATTCGAGTGTTGTTGAAAAAGTATTTACGCGTGTACGACAAGAGCGTGATAGCGGAACAAGCATATTATTTATTTCCCATCGTTTTCATGAGATTGAAGCGCTTGCGGACCGAATTTCAGTTTTTCGTAATGGACAATGCGTTGATACTTTTGCGCAAGGTGAACATGATTATGGCGAAATTATCGACATGATGGTTGGCCAGAAAATCGATGAATTGTTCCCTCCAAAACCAGCACCGAACAAAGATGCACCCGCTGCACTTCAAATTGAGGATTTCAGCTGGGGCGATGAATTAAAATCGATTTCCCTTACCGCTCGAAAAGGACAGATTACTGGACTAGGTGGCTTAGACGGGCAGGGGCAGAACAAGCTTCTACTTGGGCTTTTTGGCCTTTTGAAAAAAACGCAAGGGCGCGTGATTATATCCGATAAACATGTTGATATCCGGAGCCCAGGGCATGCAAAAAAAGCTGAAATTGGTTTGGCACTCATCCCTGAGGATCGGAAAACAGAGGGGCTTATTCAGGATCAAACTATTGCGGAAAATCTGCAACTTGCAGCGCTTGGCGCCAAAGATCTCGATGCGAAAGATCCCTCGTTATATGCAGCATCGCTGGATCAGCTTGAACTTAAACATGGCGGATTGGATCTGGCTGTTTCATCTTTGTCCGGTGGTAATCAGCAGAAGGTTGTTTTAGCAAAATGGTTGGCACTAAAACCTAAATGCCTGCTTTTAGCGGATCCAACACGCGGCATTGATGTTAAAACCAAAACGCAAATTTATGCGATTTTGAGAAAGCTTGCAGATCAAGGTACTGCCATCATTTTGCTCAGTACTGATTACGAAGAACTCATCCATTTGTGTGATGAAACGCATATTTTCTATGACGGTGAAATTGTTAGCTCCTTAGAAGGCGATCAAATGACAGCGCAAAATATCATTGCGGCATCCATGAATATTTCCACAGGTTCAGACACGGTTTCGGAGGCACGTCATGCTTGATTATATGCGTAGCAATCGAAGAGAAGTTATTGCGGCAATTGTGTTGGTTGTTCTTCTGGGAACATATTTAGGAACCCACCCAAGTGGGGCGTCAACTTATGTGATGACCATTTGGGCAAACCAAGCGATGATCTTGGGGTTGGCAGCTATTGCGCAATTTTTTGCAGTTGTTGTGAGAGGGATTGATTTGTCCGTTGGTGCGGTTATGGCGCTGACAAACACAATTGCATCTTATTTGTTGGATGGTTCAGCGATTGGGATATCAATGGGGATTGTTGCGGTGCTTTTGGCAGGTGCTGCATGCGGGCTGATTAATGGGTTATTGATCGTTTATGGTCGCATTCAACCAATTGTCGTCACATTAGCAACTGCATCTATTTTTGTTGGTTTGGCTTTGTTGTTACGTCCCACTCCAGGTGGTGCGATAAATTACGATCTGGCAGATGCTATTACGCTAGATGTCTTGGGAATCCCTACGGCGCTCATCATTACAGCCGTGTTGATCTTTGGCTTTTGGCTTCCTTTTCGCCGGACAGGTTTAGGTCTTGGTCTTTATGCTCTTGGCTCTTCTGAGCAAGCAGCTTTTCAATCAGGTATAGATACAAAGACCGTCCGCATTTCTGCCTTTGTTCTCGCAGGGTTATTTGGCGGGTTAGCAGGGTTGTTTTATAGCTTTGTCACCACAACGGGTGATGCAGGTATTGCCGCAAACTTTACGCTCAATTCAATTGCCGCTGTGGTTCTGGGTGGGGTGTTGTTACGTGGTGGAGTTGGCTCTCTTGTGGGGGCGTTGGCAGGTGCATTTATCTTAAAAACAATTGCCTCTTTAATGTTCTTTTCTGGCATTCCGTCGCTCGCCCAGCCTTTGTTTGAAGGGATGATCCTTGCGCTTGCCATTGCGATTGGTGGGGCCGACGTTTTAAGGGTTCGTAACCGATTGGAGGTATTTGGCCGATGATTAAGTCAATCACACTCGACAGCCTTATGCCGTATTTTGGCGCAATTGTTCTCATCGGTATCGGTAGCTTGTTCTTCCCGCAAATCTTGTCGGCGGGTTATCTTTTGCAACAACTACAAATAGCAGCGTTTCTTGGACTTTTAGCCACAGGAGCAACTGTTATCATCTTACTGGGGCACATTGATTTGTCAGTCCCTTGGGTTTTAACGGGCGCAGCTATTATATCGACTGCACTTGTGGGTACTGGGGATCCGTTTTTAATTGCAATTTCAATTCCAGCCGCTTTATTGTTTGGCGCATTCATTGGGATTGTAAATGGTGTTGGCGTTGCTATTTTGCGCATTCCTTCCATGGTTTGGACGCTTGCGGTCAATTCAATTTTGCTAGGTTTAGCCGTGTTAAACACAGGCGGGTTTAACCCCAAAGGCGAAGCAAGCCCGCTGATGATTGGTATGGCATCAGGCAATTTATTTGGTATCCCCACAGGATTTTTGCTTTGGATGGTTGTCGCAATATGTTTGGCGTTGTTTTTAAATCGTACACCGTTTGGTCGTTATTTGCGGTCAATTGGTTATAATGAAAAAGCTACGTTTTTATCTGGAGTTTCAACTCCTTCTGTAATCTTTTTTGCTTTTGCAATGGCTGGTATGTGTTCAGCATTGGGCGGAGTTTTATTGGCCGGTTACGCAAATCAAGCTTATCAATCGATGGGTGATCCATTTCTACTTCCAACAATAGCCGCAGTTGTGGTGGGTGGTACATCAATTTTAGGTGGCCGAGGATCATTGTTTGGCACAGTCGGTGGCGTGCTCTTTATCACATTGCTCACATCCATTTTATCCGTCATGCAAATTGGTGACGCTTGGCGCAATATGATTTTTGGATTTGTGATTTTAGCAATGCTGTTGTTTCAAACTTTAAGAAAGAGTGCGCAATCATGAATGATGCAAAATATATCGTTGTTGATCCTGTCTTTGAAGACTTCATTGATACAAGTAAAGCACCAGAAGTTATTGCGGATGGATGCGTGTGGACTGAAGGCCCTGTCTGGTTTGAAGGTGCGCTATATTTCAATGATATACCCAATAAGCGTATGATGCGATGGGATGAGCAGAATGGTGTGAGTGTAGCGCTTAGTAATAGTGAATTTGCCAATGGTAATAGTCTTGATTTAGATGGCAATATTGTCTCCTGTGAGCATGGCGGTCGTCGTGTTGTTCGCCGCAATGATTCAAATGATTTATCTTCCGTAAGCGTTGTTGCGGATACATATGATGAAAAGAAACTCAATTCACCAAATGACTTAGTGGTTAAATCTGATGGTTCGGTTTGGTTCACAGATCCGCCATACGGTATAAATTCTGATATAGAAGGCTATCCAGCTGAGAGTGAGATTGGTGGATGCTTTGTATTCTGCGTCATGCCTGATGGTCGTTGCCATGCTGTTGCGACGGATTTTGAAAAGCCTAATGGCCTTGCTTTTTCAAATGATGAAAGTAAGCTGTATGTTGCAGATTCCGGCGCGATAAAAGGCGCAAGTTTTCCCGGTATCGATTATGATCTCCCCCATCATATTCGCGTGTTTGATGTTGATAATCATCGACTGAAAAACGATCGGGTTTTTGCAGTTATTGCACCGGGAGTACCAGATGGGTTGCGTGTTGATCACGATGGCTATATCTGGACGTCTGCGTTGGATGGAATTCATTGTTTGTCGCAAGAAGGTGCTTTGATCGGGAAGATCATGCTTCCCTCCCAGACTTCCAATATTTGTTTTGGTGGTGCTGATGGCACAACCATGTTTATTACGTCATCTGACAAAGTGTACAAAGTTTTGAGCACGCGACGAGATGCAGCTCATTTATTAAAAGAAAAGTTAGGGGGGTAATGATGCCAAGTCATAACGCGGCGGCAGTATTTGGATTGGGTGCGATGGGCTATGGAATGGCTTCATCATTACTGCGTGGGGGTATTCAAACTTATGGGTTTGACGTGGTTTCAGCGCAGATGGAGAAATTCCAATCTGAAGGCGGGCAAAAAGGTTCTATTGCGGATGCTGCCAATGAAGTTTCCATTGCAGTTGTTGCGGTGTTAAATGCAGATCAAACACAAGATGTTTTGTTTGGTGCCAACGGAATTGTACCGCAATTGTCAACTGGTTCTGTGATCATCGCATGTGCAACAGTGTCACCAGATTTTGCGAAAGATATGGAAAAACGTTGTGCTGAACATGGTGTTGCATATCTTGATGCTCCAATTTCTGGTGGTTCAGCCAAAGCTGCATCTGGTGATCTGTCTATCATGGCCTCGGGTACCAAAGAGGCTTTTGCCATTGCAAAACCTGCGTTAGAAGCATGTGCGCAAACTGTATTTGAATTAGGTGACGCTGCTGGTGCTGGCTCTGCAATGAAGGCGGTTAATCAGCTGCTTGCAGGGGTTCATATTGCCACAATGGCTGAGGCATTGACCTTTGGTATGACCCAAGGTGTGACAGCGGATAAGTTTATTGAGGTGATCTCTCAATGTGCTGGATCAAGCTGGATGTTGGAAAACCGTGCACCGCATATTGCGCAAGGTGATTATACTCCATTGAGCCAGATAAATATCTGGCCGAAAGATCTTGGTATTGTGCTTGATGTTGCAAAAACTGCCGGCTTTAGCGCTCCAATTACATCAGCTGCATTACAACAATATATGGTGGCAGTTGGTATGGGGCTCGGTGGTGAAGATGATGCGGCAATAGCAAAAGTTTATGCCCGCAATGTTGGACTTAAACTCCCCGGAGAGACCCAATGAAGCTGGGATGTATCGGAGATGATTTCACCGGTTCAAGTGATCTAGCAAACACCCTTGCTAAAGGTGGGATGCGAACTGTGCAATATTCGGGCATCCCGACTGAGAATGCCCAGGATTGGGTTGAAGCAGGCGTTGTATCTTTAAAGTCTCGCTCAATTGATCCAAAGGAAGCGGTTGCGCAGTCTTTGCAAGCACTTGAATGGCTAAAGGCACAAGGTTGTACGCAGTTTTTCTTCAAATATTGTTCGACTTTCGATTCAACACAAGAGGGCAATATTGGTCCTGTAGCAGATGCGCTGGCTGAAGCGCTTGATGCGCATAAAGTCATCGTATGTCCCGCTTTTCCAGGCACCGGACGGTCAATTTTTCAAGGTCACTTATTCGTCAAAGATAAATTGCTAAACCAATCTGGTATGGAAAATCATCCGCTTACACCGATGACGGATGCCGATATCCGTCGATGGTTGTCACATCAGACAAAATTTGATGTCGGTCATGTTGATATTTCCGCTGTGCAAAATGGACCATCCGCTATTGAGCAAAAACTTGATGACGCGCACAAGTCTGGTCAACGTCTCATCGTTGTTGATGCTATTGTTGATGATGATCTCACTGCAATTGGAAAGGCAGCAAGTAAACTTCCTTTAATTACGGGTGGTTCAGGTGTTGCATTGGGATTGCCTGCAAACTTTGGCTGCAGTCCAGCGCGGCCGCTTTGGAGTGGCCAAAAGGGAAAGGTCGCGGCGCTTTCAGGATCGTGTTCTATCGCTACGCGCGAACAGATCAAGTTGCATAAAGCTGTTGCGCCGAGCTTTGAGATCAATGCGCGTGATGTGATTGAAGGTGCATTAAAACCAGAAACGCTTGTTGATTGGTTTTTGGAAAGTGAAGGAATACCGCTTGCTTATAGTTCAGCTGATCCAGCTATTGTCAAAGCCGTCCAAAAAGAGTTTGGTTTGAAAAAGTCTTCTGAAACCTTAGAGGCGTTTTTTGCAGATGTTGCGCGCGGTTTGGCAGCAAAAGGGGTTGCTCGGATCATAACAGCCGGTGGTGAAACGTCGGGTGCAGTGGTTGAGGCGCTTGAAATCACTCAGTTAGAAATAGGGCCAGAAATCGCACCAGGGGTTCCCGCACTTCGCGCAAATGATGATCTGGTGCTTGCGCTCAAATCTGGAAATTTTGGCCAACCTGACTTTTTCCAACAAGCAGATAAGATATTGTCAGAATGAGAGATAACGAACTTCGTGAGATGATGTGCGTAATGGCAAAATCTCTATTTGATAGAGGCTTTACTCATGGCTCAACTGGAAATATTTCGGCACGGTTAGAAGATGGTGGATTACTTGTTAGTCCAACTGGTACTTCTTTTGGGCGTTTGGATCCTGCAAAATTAAGCACATTTGATAAACGCGGCAAGCATATTGGTGGAGATAAACCAACTAAGGAAATGCCGCTCCATTCCGCGTTCTATGATACGCGAAGCTCGGCAGGCGCTGTTGTTCATTTGCATTCATGCCACTCCGTTGCATTATCGATGTTACCTGATGTTGATGAGGATAATTTTTTGCCTCCATTGACACCCTATGGGATTATGAAGTTGGGTAAGGTTAAACTTCTGCCGTATTTTTTGCCCGGGGCTGACGAAATTGGACAGGCGGTTCGTGGGTTAGCAGGAAAACGCTCTGCGGTTATGCTCGCAAATCACGGACCTGTTGTTGCAGGCAAGGATGTTGAAGCTGCGTGTTATGCAATTGAAGAGCTCGAAGAAACAGCTAAGCTCGCAATTTTAACCCGCGGTATGAAGCCAAATGGGTTGAACGAAAATGACGTTCAAAATTTGGTAAATGGATTTAATGTGGAGTGGGACGATTGATTGAGTTTTCTGCAAATTTGGGTTTTCTTTGGACTGAAAAATCATTGCCTGATGCGATCCGAGCGGCAAAATCTGCCGGGTTTTCTGCTGTTGAATGTCACTGGCCTTATGAAACATCACCTGAACTTGTGCGCGAAGCGCTTGATGAAACGGATCTTCCCATGCTTGGGCTTAACACCATTCGAGGTGAGGCCGGACAAAATGGTCTGGCAGCTTTACCTGATCGAAAGGATGATGCACGGGCTAGTATCGATCAAGCAATAGAATACGCTTTAAAAATTGGTGCGAAAAATATTCACGTTATGGCTGGGTTTAACCATACTTGTGACGGTCGCCACGCGTTTATCGATAATTTGGAATATGCCTGCGATCAAAGCAGTGCACATCAGCTAACAATATTAATTGAACCATTGAATGAATATGATGCGCCAGGATATTTTCTTAGAACAACGCAACAGGCCGTAGAGATTATAGAAGATGTTGGCAGAGCAAACTTAAAACTGATGTTTGATTGTTATCATGTTGGTCGCACTGAAGGCGATGTTACAACTAGGTTGAAAGATCTTTTGCCAACCATCGGTCACATTCAATTTGCATCAGTGCCTGACCGCGGTACTCCTGATCATGGCGATTTAAATTATAAAGAGATATTTAAAGCAATTGAAAATATGGGTTGGGATAAACCAATTGGTGCTGAGTATAAGCCTACTGGTTTGACGTCAGATAGCCTTAATTGGATGCAAGCTATACATAGATCAAACTGCTAGATCGTAAAATTTGATGGCGTTGCCGCCATAAATTGCTGCGCGCTCTTGATCTGATAGGTCTTTCAAAAGTTCAGCAGAAACCTCTCGCCATCTTGTGTAATCTCCAACAAGATTAAGAACCGGCCAATCGCTCCCCCACATCAGCCGACTGGGTCTAAATGTTTCAATGACATGGTCGATATAGGGTTTTAGTTTAACGGTGTTCCAATCTGGCCCGGCTTCATTGGCAAGGCCGGAAATTTTGCACATCACATTTGGCCGTTCAGCGAGCTTTGTCATGCCATTGCGCCACATAATTTGCGCACCTTCATCTTTGGTAAATTCAGGTTTGGCGCAGTGATCTATAACGATTTGCAGCTCGGGTAATTTCTCGGACAGTTGCAAAATTACTTCAAGATGACGTGGTGTTATAAGAGCATCAAGCCGCAAGCCTCGTTCTGAAACTTCCTTCAAATTTGAAATCACATTGGGTTGCATGATCCAACCAGTATCTGGGATATCCTGAAGCATTGGACGGATACCTTTAAAAAATGGCGATACGCTCAATTGATCCAGCGTCAGTGTTGCTTCAGGGTTTTCCAGATCAATCCAGCCAACCACCCCTTTGATGAAATCATTCTGTTGGGCAAGTGCGAGTATAAACTGCGTTTCAGCAACAGTTGCAGCGGCTTGAACGACCACAGTTCCATCAATTTCATGCTTCTTGATCAGTGGCGATAAGTCCGAGGGGAGAATGTCATGTCTGATGGCAGACACATTGTCATCCATCCAGTCGTAGTCGCCTCGTTGGATTTGCCAGAAATGCTGGTGAGCGTCGATTTGATAACTAGTGCTCATCATAACCTCGTTAACTAATGCTTGCAGTTTTTGTTTTATATTATTAAAAACAATTATCGTAAAGTGTTTGTTTATGAGATATTTAGAAGGAAAATTATCTTGGTATCGACCCCGATTATTCAATTTGGTACGAGTCGCTTTTTGCAGGCGCATGCAGATCTTTTTCTTTCTCAAGCGCGTGACGCGGGTCAGAATGTGGGACCCGTTACAATTGTTCAAAGTTCTGGTCATGCAAGTCGGGCGTCTCGGTTAAAGGCATTATCCCAGCCGTTTCCAGTGCGCATTGAGGGAATACAAGACGGTGCAACGGTTCAGGAAACTGAAACTGTCAGATCTGTTGTTCGATGTTTATCTACTTCGGAAAACTGGGATGAAGTGGAGCGTGTTTTTACCCAAGAGGTGGAGATTGTTCTCTCCAATACAGGTGATAAAGGGTATGACCCGCAACCATGCGATACTGCGTTAAACTTTGATCAAGCCATGTCATATCCGGCGAAACTGCTTCATCTGTTGCGCGCTCGGTTTGAGCATAATGCAGCGCCAATCCAGATCATGCCAATGGAGTTGATTGTTGATAATGGATTGGTTTTAAAAGAGCGCGTAAAGGCACTCGCTGCGGATGACAGCGATGAGTTTCAAACCTATCTTGACAAGGGGGTGACATGGGTGAATTCACTGGTAGATCGTATCGTCTCCCAACCTTTAGAACCTGCCGGAGCAATTGCCGAACCATATGCTCTTTGGGCAATTGAAGATCAATGCGGGCTTATCTTACCTTGCAAACATCCCTCTATTCAGATTGTTCCAGCGTTAAAAGATATTGAAGCTCTTAAGCTTTTTGTCTTGAATTTAGGGCACACATTTTTAGCGGAACGCTGGCTGGTATCTAATGGCGCAGAGAACGTATTTGTTCGAGACTTGCTTAATGATGATACGGAGTTGAATGCCTTGAAAGAGGTGTGGAATAGTGAAGTGCGTCCCGCATTTATAAAGGCTGGTTTACAAGAACAGTTTGATGAATATGTAAACACCACAATAGAACGTTTTGCTAATCCATTTTTGGATCATCGCATTGCTGATATCGCTCAAAACCATGTTCAGAAAGTAGAGCGCAGAATTGCTGCCATGCTGGCATATGCAAAAGAGCAAGGCGATCTTGGTGCTAAACCAATATTGACTGGTTTGGTTATGAAATACGTAGTGGAAGACTCGGGGGAGAAGACATGACGAAGTTGCAAAAAAAACGAGTGGGAGCGACGGATGTTTCGGTGACATCCTTATCTTTTGGCTGCTCCAGCATTGGAAATATGGGGCGCGTTGTCGAAGATGATGCAGTTAGTGCTGTTTTAGATTGCGCGTGGAAACATGGGATACGTTACTTCGATACTGCACCCCACTATGGTCGAGGATTGTCTGAAAGCCGCTTGGGAGCATATCTGAGGAAAAGAAATCGAGATGATTATGTTCTGTCGACAAAGGTAGGTCGCGTTTTATCCCCCGGATCAGAGCTTGCTGAAGCAGATGGATTTGTTAAGCCGTTACCAAATGATGTGCGTTATGATTATTCAGCCGATGGCATTATGGAAAGCTTTGAAAATAGCTGTGGGCTGCTTGGAACATCTTACATCGATATTATATTTGTTCACGATATTGGCGACTATACTCACGGCGTTGTTAAGGGTGCCAAATATATGGACGAGCTTTTGGGGTCTGGGTTCAACGCGCTGCATGATTTAAAGAGCGCTGGGCGCATCGGTGCTATTGGACTTGGGGTGAATGAAACCAAGGTTTGTCTAGATGTTATGACGCATGAGCGTCTTGATACAATTTTATTAGCTGGTCGTCTAACGTTGCTAGACAGGGAGGCTGAAGGTGGTTTGCTTGATAAATGCACAGAACAGGAGACAAGCTTGGTTCTTGGTGGAATTTTCAATTCGGGAATTCTAGCAACAGGACCGAAACCTGGCGCTTGGTTTGATTACGCACCAGCACCTGAATATATTATAGAAGAAGTTAAAGCCCTTGAGGCTGAGGCGATGAAAGTTGGGCTCACGCTCCCAGAAGCTGCGATCCAATTTGGTCTTCGCCATCCTGCGGCTTGCTCGGTTCTTCTTGGTACTGGTAAAGTTAGTTCACTCGAGCGAAATTTGGATGCAGCTGCTTTACAACTATCAGCGCAGGCAGTTGAGTTTGTGACCCGCTGAAGACTTTTAAAGCACTCTTGAATGTGCATTGAGCGAATTAATCAAAGTTAGCTTGGAAGTCGCTAAATGCTGGCGAGCAGCATTTGTTGCTTTATCAAGATCACGGCTTCGCAGGGCTTCGATACAAACAAGATGCTCATGAATAGCGCATTCGTTGCGGGCTCTTTCATCTGATTTATTCCATTGAAAGTGGTAGTGGAAGATAAGGGAAATGATCTTTTGAAATTCGGTTACAAATCGATTGGTCACAACAGAATTTATGCAGGTGTGAAAGGCTTCATCAAGGCCTGAAAAGTCATGATAGTCTTCATCGATGCGCTCTAGTAGAGACGTATGTTCTGTTTCTAGCTGATCTAGTCGGGCCCAAACATCGTGTGTTTTTGGTAGTTTTACTAGATGGGCGATTGCGTTCATTTCTAATACGGCTCTAAAGTCTGATAATTCTAATGCGAAGTCGTTGGTAAAACCCTCCAATTGCCAGCCACCTTTTGGGCGTCTTGTTACAATTCCATAGCGGCTTAGTGATGATAAAAACTCTTGTAATGTATGGGTTGCTACTTGGAAGTCTTTTGCCAGTTGCGTGACATTTAACGCTGTGCCAGGGGGCACATCCATCCGCAAAACCCATTCAAGGAAGCTTTTTTCAAGCTCATCGATGCCTAAAAGAACAGGCGGACCTTCCAAAAAATCGCTAGATTTTGACTTGCGGTTGATAATATTGCTGCGTCCTTGGCGGGCAATAATAGATTTTTCCATCATCGCACTAAGCGCACTTCTAACAACTGTTCGGCTTACATTTAGTTCTCTTGCCAAAGCGCTATCTGATGAGAGTGCATCGCCAATTTCCTTTGTATCCAGTGTTTTCAACAAAGTGTTGTGTGCTTCAACCAGCCTTGTATTCGTGCGTGCCATTACTCTGATTTTTTCCTCAAATATTAGATTCACACTGTACCCGTTTTTTTTAAATTGTCCAAAAAAATTAAAAACACTTGACGATTATCAATCGAGATATATTGTTTAAAATAATTAAAGACAGTTTGCTTGAGGAGGATGAGCAGTTCGTATGTCAAAGGTCGAGAAAAAATCGCGAACGAAGTTTTTGCCGACAGGTTCGAGTTTGCATAAGCTTTCTGCGCTCTTGACGTTAGCGCTGCTGATCGTTGTGTTTTCATTCACAAGTTCCGCGTTCTTCTCAATCAATAATGGCTTGACCATTTTGTTGCAGACCTCTGTTATCGGGTTGCTTGCAATTGGAATGACGATGGTGATTATCACCGGAGGAATTGACCTAAGCGTTGGTTCGGTTTTGGCCTTAGCTGGTGTTGTTGCAGGATTGTTGATCAAATCTGGCCTTCCAGTTTTCCCCGCAATGGTATTGGGCACACTGGCAGGTGCGGCATGTGGTTTTGTCAACGGTCTTGTTGTAACTAAAATGCGCATTACGCCATTTGTGACAACCTTGGGAATGATGCTTGTCGCCCGGGGAATTGCGCTTCAGTTAACAGGTGCAGCACCCATTAGCCGTCTTGGTGAGGCATTTGGAACGCTCGGTAACGGCTCATTTTTTCGCGTTGTTGAGATGCAAGCGAACGGATTTCCAAAAGTTGTGTTCCCTGGAATTCCATATCCAGCAGTTCTTCTGCTTGTCGCAGCGATACTGGGTGCATTCTTGCTCAAGAAAAGACAAATCGGCCGTCATATCTTCTCGGTTGGTTCAAGCGAAGAAGCTGCGCGATTGTCTGGGGTAAATGTTCACCGCACAAAGATCTGGGCTTATACAGCTTCAGGTGCCTTAGCAGGAATTGCGGGCATGGTTCTTATGTCTCGTCTTGTTACCGTTCAACCTAATGAGGGCGTTATGTACGAGCTGGATGCGATTGCTGCATCCGTGATAGGCGGGGCTTCTTTGATGGGCGGCGTTGGTAGCATCTCCGGCAGCATGATTGGCGCTTTTATCATCGGCGTTTTGCGCAATGGCCTCAATATGGCTGGCACATCAGCATTTATTCAAATGATTATCATCGGGGTCGTGGTTATCGGCGCCGTCTACATTGATCAAATCAGAAATAGAAATTGATCATCTAACATCTTCAAACGGGAGGAAACCATGAAGAAATTAATGACAGCACTACTTGCAACAAGCGTTTTTGCAATGACAGCCTCAACAGCAATGGCGGGTGAAATTGCCGTTATCGTGAAAACAACAAATTCTAGTTTTTGGCAAAACGTAAACAAAGGTGCGACAGCTGCGATTGCGAACCATTCAGAGCACACAATGACATTTAATGGTCCTGCAGCTGAATCTGCAATTGCAGATCAAGTTGCACTTGTCGAAAATGCAATTAACCGCAGTGTTGCAGGGATTGTGCTTGCGCCTTCAGATCCTGAAGCTCTTGCACCTGTTGTTAAACGTGCGTTTGAATCAGGCATTCCAGTTGCGATTATTGATAGCGCATTGGCCGAAGGTAATGAGCAATATTATCAGGCGTTTTTGTCGACTGACAACTGCGCAGCTGGTAAACAAGCAGCTCAACTTATGATCGACAATGCAGGTATGACAGGCAAAGTTGCCGTGATGTCATATGTTGCTGGTGTTGGCTCGGAAATTGGCCGTGTTGGTTGTTTTGTTGAGCACATGACAGCAAACTCGAAGGCTGAAATCGTTGGTCCATTTTACTCACAATCGCAAATGGCAACAGCTTTGAACCAAACAACAGATATTCTAGCAGCGAATGAGCTTGTAGGTATCTTTGGTGCGAACGAGCCAACAGCAATCGGCATGGGTCGGGCAATCGAACAAGCTGGTAAAGCAGGTCAGATCACCGCAATTGGCTTTGATGGAAACTCTGATTTGCAAGACATGGTCAAGAGCGGCACATTGCTTGCAACAGCAGTGCAAGGTTCATTCCAGATGGGTGAGCTTGGCGTAAATGCTGTTGCTGATATTCTTGCAGGTAAAGAAGTTACAGACTTTATCGATACAGGTGTTGTTTTGGTAACAAAAGAGAACATCGATACACCAGTTGCGCAAAACGTTCTTTACTAGAACTTGCTTTTTAAAACTTGGTCAGCGGTTATGTACCGCTGATCAAATATGACCACATTATTTCAGGATTTTTTTATGTTGAATGCCTCAACATCAGTAGCGCCACTCGTCAAGATGGTTGATATTCATAAGCAATTTGGCGGTATACATGCTGTCGAAGGTGTTTCGGTTGATCTGTATCCTGGCGAAGTTGTAGGCGTGTTGGGGCATAACGGTGCTGGCAAATCCTGTTTGATGCGAATTTTGTCAGGTGCGATGTCACAGACTAGTGGTGATATCCTTGTAAATAATCACACAGCTGTTCTCAATTCACCCCAAGATGCGCGGACATACGGTATTGAAACCATCTACCAAACGCTCGCATTGGCAAATCATTTAGATGCACCTGCAAATCTATTTATGGGTCGAGAGCTTAAAACGCGGTTTGGAAACTTAGACGAGCCGCGTATGTTGGCAGAGGCAACTGAAGCTCTGCGCCAATTAAACCCCAATTTCAAAAATTTACGTGATCCTGTTGTGCGTTTGTCCGGCGGGCAAAGACAAGTGATTGCAATCGCAAGAGCCATCTATTTTCAAGCTAAAGTGTTGATCATGGATGAGCCAACAGCTGCTCTTGGTCCTTCTGAAACGGCGATGGTTTCGGAGTTAATTATGAAGCTGAAAAGCGAAGGCATTGGCATCTTTTTAATTAGTCATGACATGCACGATGTTTTTGAACTTTGTGACCGTGTCATGGTTATGAACAAGGGAAAAAATGTTGGAGCTTTCCAAATTAAAGATGTTAATAAGGATGACATATTGAGTTTGATTATTAAGGGGACTTTACCTGATGGGTGGAGGCCGCGGGGGGAAGGCAAATGAGCGGGAACAGCGGACCAACAAGTGTTGGAATGACAGGTGTCGTCGTTGAGCCTGGCAAATTTGTTTTAGAAGAACGGCCTGCCGTTACTGAAACTCCCGAAGGTTGGGTTTTAATTGATATTTGCGCTGTGGGATTATGCGGTACGGATTATCATATTTTAGAAGGTAAGCACCCTTATCTGCAATATCCTCGTGTCATTGGGCATGAGCTGAGCGGACGCGTGGCAAAGGACGGCGAGGGGTGGTCAAAGGGCGACCTTGTCGTTGTTAATCCTTATATATCTTGCGGCAAGTGTCGCGCATGTAGGCGTGGCAAACCAAATTGCTGTACAAATATTGAAGTTATGGGTGTGCATCGCGATGGTGGTCTTACCCCGCAATTAGCTGTACCCTCACAAAATCTTATTCTGGCGGATGGGTTAAACCCACTACAGGCTGCGATGGTTGAATTTTTAGCCATAGGTGCGCATGCGGTTCAGCGATCTGAAATTGGTGAAGATGATCATGTGTTGATCACAGGTGTTGGTCCAATTGGTATTGGTGTGGCGCTGTTTGCACAGCTTAAAGGCGCGAAAGTTTCGTTGCTTGATTTGGATAAAAAACGCCTTGAAATGGCAATGAAAGACTTTGGTTTTGAGTGCGGATATCAAAGCATTGATGATGCAATTGCCGCAACGCGTGGAGATGGGTTTGATGCCGTCTTTGATGCCAGCGGTCACAAGGGTGCGATTGAGACTGGCTTTGCAGCGGTCGGGCATGGCGGTTCCTATGTTTTGGTCAGTGTTGTTAAAGATGACATCACATTTTCAGATCCGGAATTTCATAAAAGAGAGATGCGCCTCATTGGGAGCCGCAATGCGCTTGCATCTGATTTTGACTGGGTGATGTCTGCAATTCGAGAAAATCAGATAGATACAGATGCTTTATGTTCTGCGGTTATTGGACGCGAAGAGTTAGCTGAACGCTTTGTCAGTTTAGCATCTGATCGTGGCGGATTGATCAAAGTGATTGTTAAGCTTTCAAACTAGAGCATTTAAATAGCTTTATCGTGATGGTGCAGGGCCGGTGGATTGGCCAATAGTCAATTCCACTTCGAGCAACTCATTTGGTGGTTCCATTAATGGATCCGCAATCATTTGGAGAAGCAATTCTGCTAAGCGTTGACCAGCTTCTCTAACAGATGATTTTGTGGCCGTGAACATCGGCACATCTGCACTGTTGTGAAAATAAGATAACCGGTCATCATGCGTGACGATTGATATGTCCTGACCAACCGTCAAACCTTCTTCTTGAACTGCGCGTCGAGCGCCTAATGCAACAATGATTGATGCTGTTAAAATAGCCGTTGGTGGATTGCTTAGCTTCAATAGTTCGGCGGTTCTTTGATAACCATAGCTCTCGGTCATGTCTGACGAAAACATAATGCTTGGGTCAATTTCAATGCCGTGAGAGGAAAGCGAGCTTTCATAACCCTGTTGGCGTCGATGTGCAAAATCCATGTGCTTGCGACCATTCAGCAATGCGATGCGACGGTGTCCCAAATCATGCAAAAAATCGGTGGCGCGCACAAAGGCTGATCGGTTGTTAACATCGAGCCATGCATAGGGCAGGGTGCATTCGCTAGCTCTGCCATGAACAATAAATGGAATGCCCAATTTATTTAAGAATTCAATTCTTCCGTCATTAACCGAAGGGCTTTGCACTACAACAGCATCAACCGTGCTTTGAGCTTTAAACTCGCGATAAACTTGGTATTCATCTTCTCCCGGTGGCACGATCGACAAGATCATTTTATATCCATTTTTGGAGTATACTTCGCCAACCCCAGCTACAAAGTCACCAAAAACTGGGTTTACCATTTCGTTTTGATTGGTTGTCGAAATAACATGACCTATCGTCAGGGCTTGCCCTGTTGCTAGGCCTCGTGCGGCTTTGTTAGGTGCATAATTGTTTTGTTTTGCTGCTTTCTGAACTCGCTCACGCGTGCGTTCAGATACTTCAGGAAAGCCGTTTAAAGCCCTGCTTACAGTGGTTTGACTTAAATTAAGTAGCTCTGAAAGTTCCTTTAAATTCATGAGGTAACTTTACTTAAAGCGCTATCAAAATCAATGTAATTTTTATTCATATTCACATTTAAGTTTCAATGAGAGAATCGTATTAGCATAATGGTGCTTTTCTATCTATCTGAATTTATTGATTAAAATATCTTGCTTGACAATCCTGCGATGAAAGTTGTTATAATGGATCTTCCAAAGCGCTTTGGAAATAATTTAAATATGCAACGTTTTAGGATTGGCGATGCATAAACCGGGAGAAGATCTTATGAAACAGATGATGAAACAATTTTTGTTAGCTGGCGCTGCCTCAATGGCTCTTGGCGCAACGGCTCAAGCCGAGCAGCTGACAGTCTTCGGTCCATGGCTTGGACCCGACCAGGAAAAAATTGAAAAAGTACTTGGCGATTTCGCGTCAAAATCAGGGCATGATGTTCGCTATGTTGGTTCTGATAGCTTTGAGCAACAAATCATGATTGACGCGGAAGCTGGTTCTGCACCAAATGTTGCGGTGTTCCCGCAGCCTGGCCTTGCAGCTGACATGGCAAAGCGTGGTTTTTTAACTCCACTTAAAGACGGCACAGCTGATTGGGTAAATGCAAATTATGCAGCTGGATCTTCATGGGTTGATCTTGGCACATATGCTGATCAGAACGGTGCTGATAATCTTTATGGTTTCTTCTACAAGGTGGATGTGAAATCACTTGTTTGGTATAGCCCAGAAAACTTTGAAGATGCAGGCTATGAAATTCCAACAACAATGGAAGATCTTAAAGCACTAACAGACCAAATCGTTGCTGATGGCGGCACACCTTGGTGTATTGGTCTGGGTTCCGGTGGTGCAACTGGTTGGCCTGCAACTGATTGGGTTGAAGATATGATGCTTCGCACGCAGTCACCTGCAATGTACGACAAATGGGTATCAAACGAGCTTAAGTTTGATGATCCTGCTGTGATTGCGGCGATCAACGAGTTTGGCGCATTTGCACTAAACGACAAATATGTTGTTGGTGGTTCAGGTGCAGTTGCTTCAACTGATTTCCGTGACAGTCCAAAAGGCATGTTCTCATCACCTCCACAGTGCTACATGCACCGTCAAGCATCTTTCATTCCTGCGTTCTTCCCAGAGGGCACTGAAGTGGGAGAAGACGCTGACTTCTTCTACTTCCCTGCCTATGCTGGAAAAGATCTTGGTTCACCAGTACTTGGTGCTGGTACTTTGTGGGCGATCACAAATGAGAACCAAGCTGCGCATGATCTAATTGCGTATCTTCAAGACCCTGCAGCGCACGAAATCTATATGGAGTTGGGCGGTTTCCTAACACCACATAAAGGTGTTGATGTGTCTAAGTTCTCAGACAAATCTACTGCAAAAATGAACGAAATCCTTCTTGGCGCAACAACGTTCCGCTTTGATGGTTCTGACCTAATGCCTGGCGGTGTTGGTGCAGGTTCATTCTGGACTGGTATGGTTGACTATGTTGGCGGCAAAGACGCTGGTGAAGTTGCCTCTGGTATCCAAAAAAGCTGGGATGCTTTGAAGTAGTCTTACAATGTAAGAAACAAATAGTCCCAACCCGGTTGGGGCTATTTCATGATTTCGTTTTAAGCGATGTATGAAACTTTAGACAGGGGATCGGGAGTGTCTGATGGAAGCTGCTTATAAAGGGTTACTCACAATATTCTTAGGCGTTGGCGGATGTCTTTTATATTTTTATCTGTCGAACCAAATTCTTGATAAAGTTTTATTTCCCGCAAAAGGTGCCATGGCCGGGCGCAATATAAACCGTGCCAATATGATTAGACCATGGTTGTTTGTTTTTCCTGCAATGGCAGCGCTTGGCATTTACCTTGCTTATCCTGTTGTAGCAACTTTTTGGTACTCTCTAACAGATCGCAACCAAGGTGATGCGTTTGTTGGATTGGCTAATTACCAGCAGATGATGGCAGAACCTAAATTTTGGGAAGCTATGCGAAATAATATGCTTTGGCTTATCATTGTGCCTGCAGCTTCGACCGCATTTGGTTTACTTGCCGCTCAGCTAACCGACCGGATTAAATGGGGATCGATTGCAAAGTCACTTATATTTATGCCGATGGCGATATCATTTGTCGGTGCAGCAGTTATCTTTAAACTAATTTACGACACACGGCCTGTCGATCAGGCTCAGATTGGCGTATTAAATGCTGTATGGCTACAGTTTGATGGTGGAGCAGGCTCATGGTTGATACTGCGTCTTATTCCTGGGCTTCTTATGCTATGTGCGGCGGGTATTGCGGGATATGTTGCCTTTGGTTTGTATCAAGCCATTCGTGAAAAAGGTGGTGCATTGATGCGCGGTATTGCTATCGCTGTTCTCGCATATATCGCCTATTCATTTTTATCATTGGCACTTGGGGCCTTTACCTCTGTTCATCCTTATGGAGACCCGCAAACATGGCTCACTATTCCTGGCTGGAATTCTTTCTTGCTCATGGTCGTTCTTATATGGATTCAAACTGGCTTTGCGATGGTTATTTTATCAGCAGCATTGCGCGGAATACCTGAGGAAACAATCGAAGCATCTATTGTTGATGGAGCTAATCCATTCCAAGTGTTCTTCAAAATCAAGATGCCGCAGATTTCAGGCACAATCGTAGTGGTGTGGACAACCATCACGCTGGTTGTTCTCAAAGTGTTCGACATTGTGTTTGCGATGACGAATGGCCAATGGGAAACACAAGTATTGGCGAACTATATGTTCGACAAATTATTCCGTGCAAACGATTGGGGTGTTGGCTCTGCATCAGCAATGATCATCATGTTGCTTGTTAGTCCAATCTTGGTTTGGAATGTTTATAACGCCCGCAAGGAGATGAAGTGATGGACAATATCGCCGGAAAAAAATCCAGCCTTAACTGGGTTGTTCAGATTTCAGTCGTCCTCCTTGTTGCTTTATGGTTGTTCCCAACATTTGGTTTGCTGGTTTCGTCCTTTAGAACTGCGGACCAGATTTCGAGTTCGGGTTGGTGGGAATCGTTGTTTCCAACGCAGCAGAACCTTACCTTGCGCGCGGCTGATCCTGATGATGAAGGCAATCAAGTTTTAAAAGATGGCCTTTACATTGTAGAGGGAAATCTCTTTGGCGAAGCGGGTGATGCTGAGATTAGCGTTTGGGGCACCTCATCGCGCGCAATTGATGTAAACACTGCTGGTGATACTGCCGAACTTAAAGATGGTGAGACAATGACCGTTCTTTCAGATGGCACCTATCGTTGGACCAGTCCTGAAGAATTGACCGGTCGTGGCCAACGAGTATTTGTGACCGCGACGACACCGCCTGAATTTACCTTTGCAAACTATGACAATGTTTTGTTTAGTGGCAACAGTACGGACAGTATGGCCAAAGCGTTTTTTAACACGCTAACTGTGACCATCCCAGCAACCATTATTCCGATCGTCATTGCCGCATTTGCTGCCTATGCATTGGCATGGATGGATTTCCCTGGGCGCGCGATACTAATTGCGATCGTCGTCGGGCTTTTGGTCGTGCCTTTGCAACTGGCATTGATCCCGCTTTTACGTTTGCATTTGGGTATCGGTATTGGAAAAGGCTATCTGGGGGTATGGCTTGCGCATACCGGATTTGGCCTGCCGCTAGCGATATATCTACTTCGAAATTACATGGTTGGATTGCCAAAGGATATCATCGAAAACGCCCGTGTTGATGGCGCGACGGATTTCCAGATCTTTACCAAAATCATATTGCCGCTGTCTTTCCCAGCGCTTGCATCTTTTGCGATTTTCCAGTTCTTGTGGACATGGAATGATTTGCTGGTGGCCAAAGTATTCTTGATTGATGCGACGGGTGAAACAACGGTGATGACCAACCAAATTGTCGAATTACTTGGCACACGAGGAGGGAATTGGGAAATTCTGGCAACAGCCGCGTTTGTTTCAATTGCCGTGCCATTAATTGTTTTCTTTGCGATGCAAAAGTACCTCGTTCGTGGTCTTTTAGCTGGTTCTGTTAAATAGGAATTATTGTTATGAATCTTGCAGCAGCTCCCTTGTTGGATAACGCTACAAATAAGGATTGGTGGCGCGGCGCCATCATCTACCAAATCTACCCACGCAGCTATCAAGATAGCAATGGCGATGGAATTGGTGATCTTGCGGGTATTGTCCAGCGCATTCCGTATATCGCCACATTAGGTGTTGATGCGATTTGGATTTCACCGTTCTTCACATCACCAATGAAAGACTTTGGTTATGATGTAAGTGATTATTGCGATGTCGATCCGATGTTTGGCACGTTGGCAGATTTTGATGCAATCATAAACACAGCGCATCGTCATGGCATCCGTGTGATGATTGATCTGGTTTTAAGTCATACAAGTGATCAGCATCCTTGGTTTAAAGAAAGCCGTGTTGATAGAACCAATCCAAAATCTGATTGGTATGTGTGGTCTGACCCAAAACCGGATGGAACACCGCCAAACAATTGGTTATCAATTTTCGGTGGTAGTGCTTGGCAATGGGATGGGCGCCGTGAGCAATATTACATGCATAATTTCCTTACGACCCAGCCTGATCTTAATCTGCATAATATTGAAGTTCAAAACGGGCTTTTAGATGCCGCAACATTTTGGCTTGATCGCGGAGTTGATGGTTTCCGCTTGGATACAATCAACTTCTATTTCCACGATCAGGAACTAAGAGATAATCCTGCTTTGCCGCTTGAAGAACGTAATGCAACGATTGCACCTTCGGTTAATCCCTATAATCATCAAAATCACCTTTATGATAAAAACCGGCCTGAGAACCTTGCGTTCCTTCGCCGCTTGCGTGCTTTGATGGAGCCTTTTGGTGCGGCTGCCGTTGGCGAAGTGGGTGATGCGCAGTTTGGCCTTGAAATTCTCGGCCAATATACCGCTGGCGATGATCTGATGCAGATGTGTTATGCCTTTGAGTTTCTAGCTCAAGATCAGCCTGATGCGGCGCGGATTGTTGAGGTGTTGCAAAAAGTTGATGAGGTTGCAACCGATGGATGGGCGTGCTGGGCTTTTTCAAACCATGATGTGGCGCGCCATGCATCCAGATGGAATTTAAATGATGCTGCACAGCGTTTATTTGCAACATTGATTATGTGTTTACGCGGCTCTGTTTGTCTCTATCAGGGCGAAGAGCTTGGGCTCCCAGAAGCTGATGTGAATTTTGAAGACTTGCAAGATCCATATGGCATTGAGTTTTGGCCAGAATATCGCGGTCGTGATGGATGTCGTACGCCAATGGTTTGGCAAAACAACAATCAAAATGGTGGCTTTTCGGAAGGAAAACCGTGGCTGCCAGTCGCAACAGAACATTTAGCAATGTCAGTTGAAGAGCAGGAGAAAGACCAATCTGCGCTCATTCATCACTATCGTAAAGCTATTCAGTTTCGCCAAAATCATCCAGCGTTATCAGTGGGTGAGCATAGCGATTTAAGACAGGACGGAAGCGTTGTCACTTTCTTCCGTAAAATTGAAGGTCAAACTCTGTTATGCGCCTTCAATATTAGTGAGGAAGTATGCCAGTTTACGATGCCTGAAGGCAATTGGACAGCTTTGGGAGAAGAGTTGGGCGGCATTCAAAATACCAATGGTGGCACGCTGAATATGGGGCCTTGGCAGGTCTTTGTTGGGCAACAGAAAGATCATTAGATTCTGAAAGGGTGGAGTTATGACCGATGTAAAACTAACGGGCGTTGAGAAAACCTACGGTGGTTCAGTCAATGTTCTAAATGATATCAATCTAGATATCAAACAGGGTGAATTGATTGTTTTTGTCGGTCCTTCTGGCTGTGGTAAATCAACTCTGCTGCGCATGATTGCTGGGCTGGAACATATTACTGATGGCACGCTGGAAATTGGTGGAGATGTTGTCAACGATATTCCCCCAGCTCAACGCGGTATTGCCATGGTGTTCCAGTCTTATGCGCTTTATCCGCATATGACTGTTCGCGAAAATATGTCATTTGCGCTGAAACTTGCCAAGAAACCTCAAGCGGAAATTGATGAAGCAATTGCTCGCACCGCAAAGACTTTGCAGCTCGAAGAATATTTAGATCGCTTACCAAAAGCTCTCTCTGGTGGTCAAAGACAACGTGTTGCGATCGGGCGCTCAATTGTCCGCGATCCGAAAGTTTATCTATTTGATGAGCCACTATCTAACCTTGATGCAGCGTTGCGTGTTGCAACGCGTATTGAGATTGCGCAGCTAAAAGAATCTATGCCTGAAAGCACAATGATTTATGTTACGCACGATCAGGTTGAAGCGATGACACTTGCATCTCGAATTGTTGTTCTGGCCAATAAAGGTATTGCTCAGGTTGGCACGCCGCTTGAGCTTTATGAACGTCCTGAAAATGAATTTGTGGCGCAGTTTATTGGATCACCTGCGATGAACTTGCTACCTGGCGAGATCACAAAAACGGGGGAGCAGACCACCGTTAAACTAGATGGTGGCGGGGTTGCGGTTTCTGCTGTTCCAACCAAAGCTGAAGACAAGGGCTTGAAGGTCAATATCGGTGTACGTCCTGAGGATATGATCGAAACCAAAGACGATCATATCTTTGAAGGTAAGGTCAATATCACCGAAGCACTGGGTGAGGTTACTCTGCTTTATTTTGAAAAAGTCGGAAACGCGGATCCTGTGATTGGTAAGTTGCCAGGTATTCACGGTGATCTAAGAGGCAAATCTGTTCGCGTATCTGCGGCACCTGAAAAAGTGCAGATCTTCCACGAAGGTCAATCACTCTATTATCGCTAAGCGAAGCGAATTTAAGCCGCGCTCAATTAGAGAACGCGGCTTTTTTTATGTCTATACGGATGCGGTTAACCCGCCATCAACGCGGATATTTTGTCCAGTGATATAGCTTGATTTATCAGATGCGAGAAATGCTACGGTTTCTGATAGTTCGCGCACTTTGGCATATCGGCCCGCTGGGATGCGCGCAACGCGATCTTCTTTCTCCGGCAGGCTGTCGATAAAGCCAGGTAGAACATTATTCATGCGGATATTTTCGCCTGCATATTTAGTGCTGAACAATTTTGTATAGCCAGCTAGACCTGCACGGAAGATGGCAGATGTTGGAAAATCTGGATCAGGTTCAAACACTGCAAAAGTAGAAATGTTGACAATTGAGCCGCTGCCTTGCTTTTGCATGATTGGCAGCACAATGCGCGTCATGCGCACGACATTGAGAATGTAATAATCCATGCCTTTGTGCCAGTCTTCGTCGCTAATCTCCATGATGTCGCCTTTTGGGCCATGGCCAGCGCAGTTAACAACGGCATCAATTCGGCCAAACCGATCCATTGTCTGTTTGACAAATTCTTGCAAGTCTTCAACGACAAGGTTGGAGCCAGTGAAGCCTAAACCGCCGAGCTCTTTGCCCAAAGCTTCTCCTTTGCCAGATGATGACATCACAGCCACATCAAATCCGTCTTCACTTAATTTCTTTGCACTATCAGCACCGATACCGCTGCCGCCGCCAACAATGATTGCAACTGGTTTATCTGACATGATCTTTCCTTTTTTGAATTAGCTATGAGCTCTTTTTAGTGTCGTCAATGATATCCATCTGAGCGATACCGCTATTGCCCAAAGGCACAGATGCAAAAGGGCCACCATGACACATGTGCTCAGGATTTTGCGGATCCATTGGTGGATCATTTGCCAATATTTCCTCAGCAAATTGTTCAGCATTATCTTTTGGGCGATAGCCAATGAAACTGGCTTTTGAATTGTCCACTGGCACGCGGTCATTGTCTGATACACCGTAAATGACTGAAAATCCGGTTACAGGTGTTTCAATGCAGCGCTGCACCAATTGAATGAGATCATCATAGGATAGCCATGATCCGAGCGCGCGGGCTCCGGTAACTTGTGCACATGATAAGATGCGCATATGAACGCTCTCAAGACCTCGTTTGTCCCAATAAAGACTACCTAGATCTTCTGCAAAGCATTTGGCCAAACCATAAAACGTATCTGGTCGATGGCGTGCATCAACACCGATAAACTCGTTTTTCGGATACATGCCAACGGCGTGAATAGAACTGCCATATATCACCCGTTTTAAGCCGTTTTGGTAAGCTGATTCCCAAACGTTATAGGCGCCAACAAAATTTGGCCCGAGTAGCTTTTCAAACGGACCTTCATCAGCATAAGCGCCCATATGCACGACCATATCCGCACCCTTTAATACTGCTAGCATATCATCAAAACTTGCAAGGTCAGCTTTCACATAGCTTTCGCCATCATAAAGCTTGCCGATATCATCAACGATATCAGTAGAGATCAACTCATCTGCAAAGTTAGCAAGTGGTTCGCGTAGATAAGAGCCGAGACGTCCGGCGGCACCTGTTAAAACGAGTTTCATTAAATAACGGCCTTTTCAATAAATTCATTGTTTTTGACAATGCGATCGTAACCGAAGTCGCTTAGGTCCAATGTGCGATATTCACCATGTGCGATGATCTCAGCTATGCCGCGCCCCATGGCTGGTGATTGTTGTAGTCCATGGCCAGAGAAGCCGTTGAGGAAGATAAAGTTTTCAACCTCATCATGCGGACCTAAAATCGCGTTGTGATCAAAAGTGTTATAGGCGTAGTGACCCGCCCATTCATTCGTGACTTTGATAGCTTCAAACTGCGGAATGCGGCTCGCCATAACTGGCCAAATATGATCCTGCCATAGCTCATGATCCATTTCAAAATCATCATAATCCGGCGCTGGGTCATAATCTGCATGACCACCTGCAAGATAATATTCTGTGCCTTCTTGGCGAACGTGAACGCCAGATGGATCGATGGTTAAGGGTAGGGGACGATCAAGTGGTTGTTCTGCCTGGAAGATCCAAGTGAAACGTTTGCGCGGCTCAACCGGGATTTCAATACCTGCCATGCGCGATGTTAAAACTGCTCGCGGTCCGGATGCGTTTACGACCTGTCCGCAAGAAATGATCTCGCCAGATTTTAAAGTCACGCTTTCAACTCGTTCACCATTGGCGCTTTTTGTCATGGCAACGACTTCGTTTTGGCAATATTCAATTCCGCGTTCACGCGCTGATTTTCGCCACCAATCGAACACAGTAATTCCATCCCAATAACCTTCATCAACAGTGTTGATGCTACCTAGAATGATATCGTCTACATTATAAAACGGGTATTCCTGTTTTATTTGTTCAGGCGTTAGAACCCGCGTGCCTGCGCCTGCAGCAACTTGCATGGCTTGATTTTCGATCAATACGTCAGCGAATTCTTCGTTGTCGGCGAGATACATGTAGCCAAAATTCTGGATTTCTAGTTCGGGGACGCGTTCATCATTGCCCATATATTGGCGCAAATTTTTGACGAAATCAGCTGCGAATTGCGAGCATTTCACGTTGATCTCCGCTGAAAATTGCTGGCGCATACAGCTATTGGTGCGGCTGGTCGAGGCGAACTCATAGGATGGGTCACGCTCAATAATCAGGACGCTGCCGTCAAAATCTTTGTCATCACTTAAAAACCATGCGGCGGATGAGCCAAAGATAGCGCCGCCAACAATGACAACATCGTAGCTAGATTGCTTTGGTGCTTGCGTTTTCAAAACCATTATATTGCCTCTCCTTTTTTAACCGCATCTAAAACATCATTGATGTCATTTTCTGCTAAGCCATAATCATTTTTTGCTGTTTCAACCGAGATGTAACCGCGCGCTAAATCACGCTTTACAAGCTCAATGTCTCGTTCACTTGGATCACCATAGCCAGCACCGCCGGGGAAGGCGAGCACAACTCTGCGTCCATGCGGCACAAATTGTTTTCCTTTGCCGTTCATTGGCGAACCATCATCTTGCGCAATTGTTGTTGCACCACCGTTTTGGCCGCCATGACGACCTTGTGCCGGGTGGTCAACGCGATCAAACATGGCTTGGAAATCAAATTCATGACCTTCCATCGCGCCAACTTCCATATATTGCCCAAGACCACCGCGCTGTTTGCCTGCGCCGCCGCTATCCGGACGCAGCTCTTTTCGCCAGATAATAACCGGGCCTGCATGTTCTGTGGCTTCAATGGGCATTGTCATAACGCCTGATGGAAATGCAGTTGCGTTTAATCCATCATGTTCAGGTCTTGCGCCCGATCCACCTGAGTTAAATGTCAGAACCTCAGAGCGCGTAGCGTCTTTCGGTGCAGGCGCGTCTGTTCTGGGTCGCAGCGACACTTGGAAGTTACATAAACATCCTGCACCTTCTGCCGGAACCACATTTGGCAAGATTTTATCCAAAGCATTATAAACAGTGTCGGGCACAAAATGACCAACGATATGACGCAATGCGACCGGTGCTGGATGAAGTGCATTAACGATCGTATTTTCCGGTGCATGCGTGATAAATGGCGCTAACGATGCTGCATTGTTTGGAATTTCAGGTGCGATAGCGCATTTCAGCGCATAACAGGCATAGGCCTTTGTGTAGACCATTGGGCAATTAATACCTTTTTTGTCTAGGCCTGAAGACCCTGTAAAATCGGTCACAATATTGTCTTCATTGATGGTCAATTTCACTTTTAGAGTGATTGGTTTTGCAAAACCATCAACAGTCATTTCGCCTTCGGCTGTATCGCGCGGAAGTGCGGCTATTCGTTCAATCGTTGCTCTGCGAGAATTATCTAAAATAAATTCTGCAATGCCGCTTAGGTCTTCAAGTTTGAATTCGTCCATCATGTCGATGAGGCGTCGATGGCCAATCTCGTTACATGTTGCGAGCGCATACATATCGCCAACCAATTGATCGGGCTCTCGCACATTGCCGCGGACGATGTTGATCAGTGTTTTATCCACTTCGCCGCGTTCAACAAATTTCATGATTGGGATATATAGCCCTTCTTCATAAACGCTTGCTGCATCAGCACCAAAGCCACGCCCTCCGATATCAACGATATGCGCAGTGCAGGCAAAAAAACCAACCAACTTACTTTTGAAAAAGGAGGGGGTAACCACAGTGATATCATGAAGGTGGCCAGTGCCTTCCCAAGGGTCATTGGTAATATAAACATCGCCTTCAAAGATGTTTTCGCGACCAATGCGGCGGATAAAATGCCCAACAGCATCTGCCATAGCATTAACGTGTCCGGGCGTTCCTGTAACGGCTTGCGCTAACATTTGACCTTCGACATTATAAACACCAGCAGATAAATCGCCTGCCTCTCGAACCGAAGTTGAAAATGCTGTGCGAACAAGCGCTTGTGCCTGTTCTTCAACCACGGAAATCATGCGGTTCCACATGACCTGATAGGAAACATTTGAATGTTGTTTTGTCATGTTTTTATCCTAAACCTTCATGCTTAGATCAATACACCCATCTGGCTGGCGGATGGCCTTCCGGCTGGATGGTACAATGATTGTGGTTTCATCTTCAGTGATCGCGGCAGGGCCTTCAACGATCGCGCCTGAATTCATATTCTCTCGAAGCACGATAGATGCATCCACTTGGGCACCGATTGCTGGGTCAAAGATTGCTCTCACCCCTTGTTTGGGGGCTGCATCGCCGCCGCTTTCTTCATGAACGCGTTCAACTGGTTCTGGCCTTGTGGTGGCATTGACGGCCCAAACAGTGATTTCGACATCCATACCGTGCACAGGTCGTCCAAACAAATTGGTGTAGTCTTTTTCAAAGAGATCTTGGAACGTCTTTGCATCTGGATTTGTCGCTTGCTCTTGGGTCAAAGAAATCGGAATTTCCCAACCTTGCCCTGTGTAGCGCATATAGACTTTATAGTCTGAGAGTATCTCAGCTTCTGCATCGCAATTGCGGACAAAACCAACTGCTTCCGTTTTTAAATCCGTCAGCAAAGATTTAATCAGCTCGCCATCAAAATCAGAGAGCTTCATATAAACAGAACGATTTGCTTCAAAACTAAACGGTGCGCGTAAGAACCCGATTGCAGAGCCAACGCCAGCGCCCGGTGGAACAAGCAGACGGTTCACACCGAGCTTTTCACATAACCTACCTGCATGAAGGGGCGCTGCACCGCCAAAGGCAATCATTGTATATTCAGATAAATCTTCGCCATTTTCGACCGCATGCACGCGTGCCGCATTCGACATGTTTTCATCAACAACCTCTGCAAGACCAAATGCTGCTGTTTGCGCATCCATTTCAAGTGAGTTGCCAATCGCACTATCAAGCGCTGTTGCAGCATTGTCCTTATTCAGCTTGATGGTACCGCCAGCGAAGTTATCCGCATCCAATTTACCCAAAACAAGATCAGCGTCTGTGACCGCGGGCTTTTCTCCACCTCTGTTATAACAAGCAGGCCCGGGTTCTGAGCCTGCAGATTCTGGCCCAACTCGAATTTGCTTCATTGTATCAACGTGGGCGAGCGATCCGCCGCCTGCACCGATCTCTACCATGTCAATCACTGGGATTGATATTGGCATGCCAGAGCCTTTTTTAAAGCGATAAGTCCTGGCAACTTCAAACACGCGAGAGGTTTTTGGTGTTTGATTTTTAATCAAGCAAATTTTTGCTGTTGTGCCGCCCATATCGAAAGATAAGACCTTATCCAAACCATAGCGCGCGGCAATATTGGCTGCGAAGACTGCACCACCTGCGGGACCAGATTCAACCAAACGTACAGGGAAATCTGCAGCACTTTCAATGGAAATAATCCCGCCACCCGAATGCATGAGGAAGATATTACACTTCACCCCTTCATCGCGCAGACGACCTTCCAAGCGTCCTAGATATGATTTCATCAATGGTTTGATATATGCGTTGGCGACAACGGTGTTAAAGCGCTCATATTCGCGCATTTGCGGCGAAACTTCACAAGACAACGATACCATCACGTTGGGCAGCTTTTCTTCTAAAACTTCACGTACCATTTTCTCATGCGCATCATTTAAGTATGAGTGGATCAACCCCACCGCAACGCTTTCATATTCACCTTGGGCAATCTCATCGACCAATGCTTCAATCTCAGCCCGCTGTAGTGGGATTAAAACATTGCCTTTCGCATCTACGCGTTCTTCAAGCGTATATCGCATCTGACGCGGCAAGAGCGGTTCAGGAAGTTTGAGATTTAAATCATATTGCTCAAAACGCGATTCGGTTCGCATCTCGATCACATCGCGAAAACCTTTCGTTGTGATAAGTGCGGTTTTTGCACCACGACGTTCAATCAGCGCATTGGTTGCAAGCGTGGTGCCGTGAATTGCTTGTTCAATATCAGATGGGCTGATATTGGCTTTTTCGCAAACCTGCAACATGCCGTCGATAATCGCATTTTCAGGCGCAATATATGTTGTCAGAACCTTGGTGGAGAATAAAGTGCCATCTACTTCTAAGACGACATCTGTAAATGTGCCACCAATATCAACACCCAAGCGGATCGAAGATTTAACCATCGCAATAGAATTCCTGACAAAATATTTTTTGAATATGTAATTGTCAGAATTCTATCAAAACACTCAGATAAATAAAAATCGAATAATTGTATTTATTTGATAAATATTTGTTATCGTGTGGCCAATGTCTTGGGATAGTTTTGAGAAATTTCACCGGCGAGTTTGGCGACTTTTTCAACAGCTCTAGGCGCTGTATCTGCATCAAACCGTGCTAGGAATTCTAACGAGGTTGGTAGCCAGGAATACTGGATATGTATCAAGTTGCCATCTTTAATATCTTGATGCACCATTGCGGCGGGCAGGCAGGCTAATCCCAAACCATCAAGCGCCATAAGATGACACGGCGCTAAGCTTGATGATGGAATGATCGTCGGTGATTTGCCCTTAGAGCTGCTGAAATGGTCTTCAATTTCTTCATAAAGCCGGGTGCCGCGAGTGTGCGTTAATATCGGAACCATCTTCATTTCATCACAAGTTGGATATTTTATTTTGGTGATATCTAATTCAGGTGATGCGACCCAGACGAAAGGGTAAGCACCTAAGTCGATTGATCCACTGGTACGCCGGTTAAACGGGCCGTTTTGAAAGGTTAGATCAAGCGATCTTGAAAATAATGCTGGGCGCAGATTATCAGATAGATCCACCCGCAGTTCGATGCTTAAATTGGGGAACTCATCTTTAACACGTTTCAGAAATTGTCGAAGCCAAGTGTTGACGATCATCTCCGTAACGCCAAGTTTAATAACACCTTCAACTCGTTTGGATTGACCTGCAGTTTCTATCAGATTTTCAACGCCGCGCAGAATTTTCCGTGCCTCAGGTAATAGTTGCTCTCCTTTGGCGTTGAGCCGTACAGATCCAGCATCGCGTTCCATAAGTTTGGTGTTAAGCGCCTCTTCAAGTGAGGATATCCGCGCAGAAATATTGGGTTGAGTTGTGTTCAAACGCTCAGCGGCTCGGCGAAAGCTTTCTAAATCAGACACCCAAATAAATGCTTCAAGTTGCTTGAAGTTTATGTTCATCGCGCGCTCCCAAGGCAAAATCTGACGACACTATAATCAAGATTTAGTATCAAATCAAAACCTATAGATAAATTTTTGTTATGATTTGTGGGTGCGGATTGCGTGAATGGTGAACGCTTTGGGGCAGTTAGTTGAAAATAACTATGTGCTTGATGTCGGGATCTTGAGTATTTAAGAAGGAAATGGTGCTGTTGGAGAGAGAAAGTTCCAACGAGTTATTTGACATATTAGCTGACTGGAATGAAGTTTTAAAAGCTCAAGATATCAAGCCCATACCCAAACTGCGAGGGCCACGCCCATGAGTTCTCGTAAGTATAAAAATCCACCTAAAACCAAACCGTTTGCACTTCGTCTTACTGATGATGAACGCTCTGAATTAAACCGCCGCGCGGGAACAATGGCGATAGGGACATATATTAAGTCTGTCTTGTTTGTTGAAAATCGTGGCAAACGAGCGAAGGTGCGCCGCCCCATTGATAAACATATTGAGCTGGCGGAGGTTTTGGCATGTTTGGGGTCTTCTCGCATTGGTGAAAGTTTAGAACGATTGGCTGATGCAGCAGAGACAGGCGTATTACAATTTGACCCCGACGCGCCTGAAGCCATCAAAAGCGCTTGTGCCGATATTGTGGCAATGCGTCTTCTACTCATGAAAGCTTTGGGATTTCAGATTGATCTTGATGATCTTAATGAGAGCTTCTCGCAAACGTTTACCCGCGCTGCGAAGGATCAATAATATGATCTTGAACAGCTCTCAACGCGGCGGCGCATATAATCTGGCTGATCACTTGATGAATGACAAAGAGAATGATCATGTCACTCTCTTTGAAGTGCGCGGTTTCATTGCTCGTGATCTTCGCGGTGCTTTGTCTGAAGCCTATGCCATATCAAAAGGTACGAAATGCGATCAGTTTATGTTTTCGCTCTCAATCAATCCTCCGCGCGATCAAGACGCATCGGAACAAGATTTGTTGGATGCTGTGGAACGTGCGGAAAAGAAGATTGGTTTGGAGAACCAACCCCGCGCGATTGTCTTCCATGAAAAAGAAGGTCGCCGCCATGCACACGTTGTCTGGTCACGGATTAAAGCGTCTGAAATGAAAGCGATTAATCTTTCGCATTACAAGAGCAAACTGACATCACTATCGCGGGACTTATTCCTTGATCATGGATGGGATTTGCCGAATGGCTTGCGGCATGATGGCGGTAAATCGCCGTTGAACTTTACATTGGATGAATGGCAGCAAGCCAAACGGCTAGGTCTTGATCCGCGTGAGATTAAACAAAGCTTTCATGATGCATGGCAAATTTCTGACAACACATCATCGTTTCAACACGCTTTGGAAGATAAAGGTTATTTTCTTGCCAGAGGTGATCGACGTGGATTTGTAGCCCTCAATATTAAAGGCGAAGTGTTTTCGGTCCCGCGTATGCTCAATATGAAGACGAAAGATGTCCGAGACAAACTAGGCGATCCAGATGATTTGCGATCTGTTGATGAAACAAGAGCGATCATCAAAGAAAAGGTCACGGATCATATCCATAGTTATGTGGATCAGGTCGATGCAAAGCACAAAGATGACTTAGAACCATTAAACACCCGAAAATTAGAAATGCGGGCGCACCATCGGCAAGAACGCATAACGCTCAATGCCAAACAGAAACAACGCTGGAAAAACGAGGTTATAGACCGCGCCAACAAACATCATAAAGGCATGCGCGGATTATGGGATCTTGTGTCTGGCAACCATGCCCAGATCAAACGCGAAAACGAAAAAGACGCATGGGGCGCTCTTAAGCGAGATCAAGGACAGCGAGATAACCTCGTCAAAGCCCAGATGAAAGATAGACGCGATCTACAACGCGATATCGACAAGTTACGTCGGAAACACACTCAAAACCGATCAATCTTGAATCGTGATATCGCTCAGACTATCCGCATGTCCGCACAATCCGAGCGCATACAAACACACGAACGGCAGAAATCGATTAAGCGAGACTATAGAGGGCCGAGTTTGTGAATTTCAGTTATACTGCAAATCAGAATTGAACTCATTGTTGACATACATGCCATGAGGGTGATTGAGTGAGACAGTATCAATCAATAGGAGATGCAGATGTATAACTGGGCTTCACCACACATGAAGTGGTTTGTTAGAACTTTCGGGGACAGGATTGATAAGAGAATAAGAAATACACCCTATACGAAAAGTTTTGTGACCGCGGTTGCCACACAAGAAACGGCTTATGTTTTTGGGCCGCTTAGACGTCGAATTAAAGATGAACAGAAATTGTTGAGCCTTCTAGTTTTGGATACCTACGGATGGTCTAGACGGCGTTCATACTTTCCTCGTAGTCGACAAGAATTATTGAATGCACCAAACGGTAAAAAGATGTTTCAGATCGCACGTAACTCACTTGAAGCAATTGCGAAAGAAAGAGAAGGTTTCGTCGATTACGCAAATGAAAGACCAAAACAAATCTTATTTGGGTACGGTATTTTTCAATATGACTTGCAGGAATTTAGGAATGATCCAAGTTTCTTCTTGGATAAAAAGTGGTACAATTTCGAAGCTTGTCTAGAGAAGGCTATAGGTGAATTTGACGAAAAAGCTAAACAGATGAAGTATAAAAAGCCTAGAAATAAATATTCGCGTGATCAGTTAGTTCGCATAGGGATCGTATATAATTTGGGTTTTAAAAGATACAAACCTAAAGGTGACTATAGTCAAGGTTTTAAAAACCCAACCAGCGGCATAAGGTACGGAACCTATATAGATAATTACATGAAACTGGCTGACAAAATAACAGGTAATACCTGAGTTAACCCAAGCAATTACCTTAATTACCGCAACCTTTACCGCAGTAATGCCTGACCTGATCACTTCATAAGAAACGGATTAACACCGTTTTTATGGAGAAAATTATGACGGATAACTTTAAACGTCCAGATCAAGGGCAACTTGATCTTCAAATATTACAATCTTTACCGAATAGCCGCGAAGCAATGATGCTCATTGGAGCGATTGCGGGTGGGATGCTGTTTATCCTGCTTGGCGCATCTGGTGTATTGGATGGCTTCATCTTGTGGGGCTATTATAGCGCCCTTAGTGACCACGCACCGCTTCGCGTCCTCATGGTGGGCTGCGCCGGTCTTATTGGATTTGTTATTGGCTGGTTTATGACACCTGATGCTGGTCCAGCCCGTGCGTTCGTTGTGGGCTTTTTGGGTAGTGTCCTTGGTTACTTCATGTTCGTAGATCATGGATATCTGGGTTGGGGGTCTGCGTGGCTCTTTGCATGGTTCGCTTTTTTTGGCGGTCTTGGATATTGGGCACGTCGCTTTGTGCAAAAACTTGCGGAACGCCCAACAACTTTGGGTTCTGCTGAATGGGCTGACTTAACCCACTTGGTACAAAATAATATCGTCGGCGACGAAGGTATTCAGCTAGGCGCATTTGAGACCGATGACGGCCTAATCGCAGACCTTTGTTATAACGGTGACCGTCATATTCTGACTGTCGGCCCAACACGGAAATGGAAAGGTACGTCTGCGATTATCCCAAATCTTTTGACCTATGAAGGCTCGGTCATGGTTATTGATCCCAAGGGTGAAAATGCCATGATTACGGCTGACCACCGAGAAAAATTGATGGGTCAAGCCGTGTATATTATCGATGCATGGGGGATTACGGGTCAAAAAACGGCTCGGATTAATCCTATGGATTGGTTGGTTAAAGGTGATGTTGATATTGCAGAGAATGCACTTCTTCTTGCTGATGCGATCATTGTCACCATGGGTGAGAATGAACAATTCTGGACGGAAGAAGCCAAAGCGTTATTGCTGGGCGTGATCTTGTTGGTTGCCTTTGATGATCAATATGCAGGTCACCGTAATCTTGGAACAGTGCGTGATTTACTGTGCCAAGATGGTAAAGACCTTCAAGACCTGTTCAAGCAGATGCTCAATTGCGAACATCCTGTTGTACGATCAACGGGCGCACGCAATATTCAAAAGGAAGAAAAGCTTTTATCGAATGTTTTGGCATCCGTTCAAGCTCAGACTCACTTCCTTGAAAGTCGCCGTGTTCGTGAGGCGTTGTCAGTATCAGATTTTAGTTTTGAAGATTTGAAGGCTAATCCGACCAGCATATATCTTGTTGTTCCATCAGATCGTCTGAACGCCTATGGGCGTTTCTTGCGTCTTTTGATCCAGCAGGCTTTGACGGTCAATGCACGTAATATTGAGGTTAAACCTGAAAAGCCTGTCTTGTTTATTTTGGATGAGATGCCAGCCCTTGGCCAACTCACCATGGTTGAAACAGCCTTTGGTTTGATGGCTGGATATGGCTTGGTGTGCTGGGGTATCTGTCAGGACTTAGCCCAGCTCAAGAAAATCTATGGTGATAGTTATGAGAGCTTCATTAGTAATGCAGGCGTACTCCAGTATTATGGTTCTCGTGATCAACTGACGTCAGAATATTTTTCATCTCTTTGCGGTGTAACAACAGTATGGAACTGGTCAACGGCCTTGGCTCGCGCTGTAGGTATCACGAGAGGGAAAGGTACGTCCCGCTCAGATACCAACACATCGACTGATACGGCGACTGGGACGCAGCGCAAACTTGCCTATGCGGATGAGTTGATGCGTTTGCCGAAAGATCGGCAATTACTTTTGATTGATCACCTGAACCCGATCATGGCGACCAAGGAGCCATGGTTTGAAAACCCTGATCTCAAGGATTTGGGCGTTAATCTGTACGACAAAGATTAGTCAGATCAAAATAAAGCAGAGGGGTTCGCCCCTCTGCCTCAAACCCTCAATTTTACCTCAAAACATGGAGAACGATCATGACATCATGCTCGCTTGATACGAACCATTTACTTTTAACCCTGAGCAATGCGGAACTATGCCGTGCTGCAAGATTGGCTGGTTATCCGATTGCATTGGATGAGCGGCCTATTGATGAGGCCGATTTATCAGATGAATTACTGCGTTATTTTGCCAAGAAGGGCATCATTAACGCTATTCATGAGCAGTTCGAACGAGATTACCCAACCCGTTATCCCGAAGATGTGGATATACAAAATTGGCAAACCAACTCCGCTCAAGCGACGGGTGTATTCTCGAATATCTGGCGGGGGAAAGCATCATGGTAGATGATCCCAAGAAGGCATTTAATGAACGTGGCAACTCAAATTTTCGAGACAAGGATAACGCAAAGCCCGATTTGAAACCTAAATTTTCAAGTCGGCCTGCACCGAACCTCGCCCCAGCCGGAATGAGAGGCATTCAAGCAATGCCGCAATTTCCCAAACGCGAAATCAATCGTGAAACGGCGTTGGTGTCCATTGTTAAAACTCACCCTAAACCCGAATTGCTGACAGGTGGGCGGTTTATGGACAAAGAAGGGCATAGTTTTGCCGTGGAAGTTAACCCATTCAGAACTTTCACGGGGATAGAAAGCGGTAAAATTACCGCCCTTGAAATCCAGCAAGAAGGAAAAATCATCGCGCAGTATAAGGATGCGCAATGGACAAAAATTCCAGAAAAAAACAATCAAATTGAACTGGTTCAACGCCTTCAAGATCAGTTTGGTGAACCACGGAATGACTTCATTCCAATAGTCCCATTATCGCAAGATAAAGACCAAGGGCATGATCGTTAGGAATAAGTTCAAATAGCAGATGAGGCAACTCATCTGCTATACTTATGACATGAACCAACGAGAATTTTTACAAGACTTAAGATCACGCTCCCCGAATGATGAACGTTATGAAATTGAAGTTCGCGCATATAAAAATGCAAAAGGCGTAGATCAGCTCATCTATCTTCAACGTGGCTATTGGCGCTATGTGGCGTGGGCGGAAAAGAATACTGATATCAACTTTGCTGAATGGGTCGTGCATTGTGACCAAAACCCATCTGAGGGTTTCAGCCTTTCCCATTTATTAATGTACTGGCTTTGGACGGATCACTGCAATCGTTACCGCGCGAGTGATCCAACACCTGATTCATACCCTCCAATGGGATACGAAGGTTGGGCGGAAGAATACCACTCAAAAACCGAATAAATTGCCTTGCCTATAGAGCAAGTCATTAATGGTAATCAAATGAGCAAAATCATTGACCAGGTGATTATGTTTGAGACTGATAGCGGTGTGAATATCATTGCACGCCATAACAGCTTTAATTGGTAATTCAGTTTTGGGATGGCGATGCAATTGCAATGCACATTGACGGTAGACTGCTAAATCAGATTTTAGTTTTTTGATTGTGTTTGCTTTGATCCGCCGAAGTTTATGGCTTCGAGCTGGTTCTAACTTTTTATCAATCGCCGCGATATCATCGCGTAGGTACCCTTTATATCCGCTTTCCCGTGTATTCTCCAGAATCTGCTTTGGTTTTAAAATTGTTCCACCGAGAAAATAATACCAAGGATGTCCTGCGTTGTAGTAGGCGGATGTGGGTGAAGATATTTTTTGCATGCGTCTCTCCCTCAATCCATCCGATAAACGTAAGTTTCGCCAGAGATTTGCGTTTCTGAATACTCATGTCTCAGATCGTTCGCGATAGCTTCGTAATCAATATAGTTCGCGAGGTGTTCAGGGATTTCACCGTATAGCCCCTCATCTACAAATTGATAAGCTAAGTCTAGCAAACGCATGTCTGCATAGATATCAATGTCCAAGTCATCGGGTTCATCAATTTCAAAATCAAAACTCGCGCCGCCATCGTGAACAGCAATAATCACTCTAATCTTTTGATCTTCCGTCCATGTATTCATGGCCTCCATTAATGCCACGATATTACATTGATCAGGCTTAATTGCTTGTGCAAGCTTGCTGTCTAAAACAAATCCATTGATGAACTGAATTTCAAATTCTTCGACCTTATCGCCGTAGTCATTGGTAATCGAATTGATCTTTTCCAAATAACTTTGCTCATCGGTGAAATAAAACCCCGCTGCGCTGATATCGTATGGTTGGGCATAAAAAGTAACTGTCATCTTCATCTCCTTAAGTCTTAGTTGGTTGCGACATGCAACCTTGCCCTCTGGCGAAGACGGAGATGGGAGGGGAAAAGGACAATCAATACGACATGGTGCGGGCGCAGCGCAGTGAGCCACGGGTCGTGTTTACTTGTCCTTTTTGGGGAGAGAAGAGGCTGGCCTCTCGGCCTCCCCTTAAAAACTATAGAACAACTAAAAGCAGCGTCCTTATGCGTCTTATCTCTTCGGCATTAATTTGTATTTAGCGAGCTTCCACATTTTGATCATCACGTATGCAACAGGAAGAAGGCCTATGAAAAGGATTATAGACACTCCAAATATCTCATCAGAATGTCCATTCGGATTAAGCGTATCACCATAAACTTGCCAAATCAGGATGAGGCCTAAAAGAGCGAGGACAGGTAAAGCCAGAAAGTCTTTCAATTGAAGACGTGTTGCCTTCTTACGGTTCAGCCGTTTTTGATCCCGTGCCTCTTCTGTGGCAATTTCGGTTTCTGTTGGACGATGATAAGCTTGCGAGACCGATAACGGTATACGGCGAAATGGAACACGCAAGTCCCCATCGCGTAACACCTGCCTTAAAGCTTCCATAAGAGAACGCCGTGTGGACGTATCTTCAACATGAATAAGGAATGACGGTAAAGCAGTCGATTTCAAATCGATAATGATACCCGACTCTTGATTGGCTTTTTTTTGGGCGCTGGCATTCTTAATCGCAATGCCAAGACCTAAACCGACCCCTTGCGAGCCTTGCAAGTTCCCCATGGCATAGTGATGATCAGCGACAGGCGCGTTCTCATGCGCATTTCTAATGTCTGATAATAAATATTCCTCCTCCGCCCAATGACCGAGTGTCGATTGGAAAAGAAGCACCCGCCCGTTTGATAGGTTGATTGCGATGCCCGAATTATCAGTGAAAAACACAAGATCATCACCCTCAAAATCATCAAAGAATAATTCATTTGATTGAAGATCATGATCAATTGGTGAGGTGGATTCGATATGAGCATATTGATTTGACATTTGGGTGCCTCATGACTGTCAAATCACCAACATGACAAAAGGCTTCCCTTTTGTTTCCATTACCATATTTTGCCTTTAGTGTCTTGATTTTCGAGTAAATACTTGATTCAATTGAACTCAAAATCCTTCAAACCCACAGTCACCAACGCTTACAAAAAGGAACCCTTTTGTCGGGTTCATACGCATGCGCAAATCTTGCGCAATCCACTGAAAATATTAGGGTTTGAGCAATGAATTCAAAATCTAAAACACCACAAAAAAAGCCAAGAAAAATCGGTTACGTCCGCGTTTCTGACAAAGATCAGACCGAAAACCTGCAAATCGATGCTCTCAAAGCCGCCGGATGCGACGTGATCTATGGCGATCATGGCGTGTCAGGGATTAAAACTAAGCGGCGTGGATTGGATGATGTGCTGAAGATACTCAAGAAAGGCGATACGTTTGTTGTCTGGAAGCTGGATCGTTTCGGGCGCTCAGCATTACATCTTTTATTATTGCTCGAAGTCTTGCATGAAAAAGGTGTCAAGTTCGAAGCCACAACACAGAATTTTGATGTAAACACCGCCATTGGACGATTTATCTATACTCAGCTTGCAGGATTCTCTGAGTTTGAACGCAGCCAACTTATCGAACGTACCAAAGCTGGTATGGCCGCCGCCAAAGCCAGAGGAAAACATATCGGCAGACCACGCAAGCTCACACCTGAACAAATCAAAACCGCAAAACAAAAACTCGCCAACCGCACCGAAACAATCACAAGCCTTGCATCACGGTACAAGGTGGCTCCGGTGACAGTCACAAGGGCGTTGTGAAGAGATTTCGCTAAATTCGACCAGTGTGACGCTCTGGGAAATCCAATATTAAAGAGGACGCATAAAGCCCGTCATACTGTGGTTGTTTGCTCTGTTCCTCAACATTGATAGCCAGCGCCGAATAAATACATGCATTTCTTGCAATGCGAATCATTCTCAGAGTTCTGCTTTCGAGCACAGCAAGCGGGATTCTAACATGAAGTGACTTTGGAATGTCCTCATAAGGCTTTTCAAATGCTGCAAAATCACCTGTTATCTCTACAAATCTATGCTCAAGAGCGTTTCTCAAATCAGCTAGTAGCTTCGAATCTGGTTCAGAAACGCTTGACCTCTCCGTTGAATGCAAGTCCTTAGAGACTTCGATAAGACCTAATAGAGCCATATTGTCTGAAGTTTGAAAACGATTATGAAGCTTTTTTGAGCTCCGTGTTTCATACCATACTGTAGAAAAGCTAAACGATGTGGCTTTGTGATTGAGCCTCCAATAATGATTGACGAGAACCGCTACCCTATCCAGAACGCTATATGATGCGCGATAAGCCAATCTGAGTTTTTCAAATGCATTGCCATGAAGCGTATAATCGTAGGTGTCAGCGAGCTTGACATGATGGTCTGAAAAATGCGGACCTTGAGATGTCATGTACTCATAGTACAAATATCGCGCCGCGATAAACTCTTGCTTAATTCTATTAAATAGGCTGAACTCTAGCGGCGGATGAACTCCAGCATCATTTATTGGCATTGTGAGATTGCTCAACCCCAGTGTATCTGTTGAGCAAATCGCGTGCTGGTATGTGTCATTCAGAGGATTCAAGAACAAGCCAAATTCAAGGCAAAAAGTTCGGTAACTCCGTTCTGCTCTAGAACGCCCCAGTTTATCCTTATATTTGGAAAGTGCTGACTTACATTCAGACTGATTGACCACTTTCGCGATATTTTTGGCAAAAGACTTAAATTGCTCTCTTAGCAGAACTGACTGATCTGCCGTTTCAAATATGGCCTTCTTTGCCGATGCTTTCTTGTAATTTTCAACTGCTGAGTACAACAACATGGATTGATGCCCCGCATCATTTGCGATTCGAGCGTAGCTAGTAAGAGTTCTCGCTTTGTTGGCTAAGGTAAGGCTGTAGTTTGGAATTATCTTGAGTGCTTTGTTGTATTGCTCTATAGCTTCGATCGGTCTTTGCAAATCTTGGAAAAGATTTCCCAAGTTTGTTCGCACTTGAACTTGATGTAGCGGCTCAGATTGCTCAAATTCCTTGACGGATATAGCGCTTCTTAAGCAGAAAATTTGCTTCTCAGCAAGAATTAGAGCATCGGATTTTGGATCATCAATCAAACCTCCAAATATATTTGCTTGCCAATATCGCAACAAAGAAATTTCAAAGCCTCCAGTCTGCTTCTTCAGGAGATTTTCAATCTTCTGGTTCAGTTTATTGAGTTGAACAAAATCTTGAATGTCGACTGCACAATCAATATCAATAGCGATATTCATAAGTTTATTTTCTGTATTCATCAGACATTCCATTCGCTATGATTTTAGAACAAAATAATTGTTAGGATATTACACTTGACTATATCAAAAAAAGAAAGAAATGAGAGATTAGATATATTGGAAGAGTATGGTGGGATATTCCCGCCACTCGAGGCATTTTATATCGCTTCCATACAATATAGTGCTGAACGAGCTATGGATGCATTCCTAAGGTACCAAGTATGCATTTCTGCTAGTTCACATCCAGCAAGCATAGTATCCACGATGCATGAAGCCCTTGGCCATGCGGCAGCTCTTTCTAGATTTTTTTGGCCAGCCAGAAAGGATCGTTTGTATGTCATGCGATCCGAAAAACTTAGAACCGCATTCAACATTGATGAATCATCAGCCCTGAAAGATCGTGAGATTAGAAACGCACTGGAGCATTTTGACGAAAGGCTTGATGAGTTTTTATTTCAGGAACAAGCGGGCTACTTTTTTCCGACAGCCATTGTCGACAGCCATGAAATTGCCGATGAGCCAACTACTAAAATATTCAAGTTGGTCGACCCTGACGCTGGCATATGTGTGATACTCAATGAGAAGTTCGACTTCTCAAAAGTTCGCGACGAAATAACTCGAATTCTTGAACTAGCAAATCAATTCGACGCAAACGGTTCCCGATTAAAACAAGCGTGACACCATTCGTTGAGTTCGATAAAGGTTTCAAGGTTGTACGTATTACTCAAGCTCTAACTTAAGTTCAAACAGCATTTCTTATACTTTAATCCACTGCCACAAGGACACCTTTCGTTTCTACCAATCTTTTTACGAATGGGTATTTTCGATAAAGAGCTAATAGGAATCATCGGCTTAGTGGGCCAATTCTTTAAAGCTTCATCTAGTTTGGCATCGGGTCTCCATTCTTCCTCAATAAGCAATGCACCTCTAATGGCACCAGTTCCAGGAGCCAATAATAGCCCGTACCACGAATCGGATTTTGTGTCGTGCTTGCGAATTTTGCAGTGGGTGGATAGACGGTCTTTCGCTTTGTCTTCTGCGAAAGGACTGACATGTATTGTCACCCCTGAGTTTTCCAACTCGTGTGGAATAGAAAAGTCGTGTAACTTTCCGTCCTTAGCTGATAGCTGGACCAACTGATTGATACCGTTGTTGATGTGCTTAGCAGCTTCAGAACTGAGCTGAAGGAATGTCAAACCTAAGCTAACAAGTTCAGGAACTGGGCGAGCTTCAAATTCAGAAATTAGCGCGCCGATTGGAGTTCCGTCAAAACGAGTTAGTATGCCTTTAGGAACATGTTCGCCGGGCACGCCCGAACGACGCGCAGACATCGCAATATCAAGTGAACTCGTGAAATCATCTCCCAAATTCACGATGTTGTATTTTTCCTCTAGCCAGAGATTATGTTTCAGATGATAACCAAGTATCGATAGTTCCTGGTTCACCAAGAGCTGGTCGTCAGCTTTTGCCCGAAGCGCCATGTAGTTTAAGAATTGAAGAGGGTTTCCTAAAATCTCAGTTAGAACGTCTGTGAAAAAGATGTCCGTAACAATGGGCGGTTTGACACCTTTTCCAGACTTAATTCTTAAAAACCGACGGGCTTGAGCCGCAAGCGCTGGAAAATGATCCGATACAACGCAAACTGGAAATACGGTACTCGGCCTTGTTTCTAATTCCAATTCTTCACCCGAGGGCAGCACAAACCTGCAATCATCTCTTTTTAGCGCCTCCGCGCATTGCAGCGCCTGATCGTAAGCATCTTCGATTGCTTTCTTAAAATCGTCCCGTAGCTGAAGATCGTTGCCTTTTCTCGCTTCGATAGTTAACCGCTTTGACTTGGCTTGAACAACAATTGCCCTATTTCCGTAAATGACCAATACATCAGCTTCAGCAAAACGTTGCTTACCTTTGTAAATATCAACATTCTGAAAAACATGGTTTTCGCCAAAAACTGTTCCTAGGCGATCTGCTATGAACTGTTCGGCAAACTGACCACGGTTTTTTGATGCGGTCGAGGCATACGATTTGTCCCCTAGCATCCAGAAAAATGGAGCCTCGTAAATCGCTTCTAGAAGACTGTAAACTTGCAAAAGAACGTAGGTGTCACCATCTATTTGAACAATTGGCGCTGCATTGGTCTCGTTGAATGAACTCAAAGTAGAGAACGATGAATTCTGATTGCTGTGATCAAATGTGAAGGCAGAGATGACATTCTCTACGATTACATGGTTCAGTCCAGTTTGATTAGCTAGTTCGTTAACTTTAAAGATGAATCCCGGAAGAAATGTCCATTTATCTGGATGCTTTTTTATCATCTCATCATTGAGATCGAGGAGGTGTCTCATCTGCAATTCTAATATGGCGCGAGTTACCGTTTTAGCATCAGAAATCGTAAACCCCATGTTCGACACCAACCAGTCAGAATCAAGGTTATATTTTTTTTCTGCTAGTTCTTCATATTGGAAATTGTAAGCAGATTCAGCTGCATAAAAGATTGGCTCTCGAAGCCCACCCGGTGCACTAAATGGATGCTCGCGTGTTTTGCCACTTGAATGGTCTTTGGCAATCCTCTTGAAAGCTTCCATCCATGGCTTTTGAAGACTCATATGAATTTCATGAAGCAGCTCTTCCGACTTATCGATGTACTCTTGGAGCACCTTGGGAGCGGGGATACTATAATCAATTTCACCTTGTACCATCAAGCCAATGAGCGTAGAGATTTCTGTGCGTAGGAGCTTTTCGTCTGAGTATTGATGCTCCACGTCACTTTCCGTGACTTTATCACCGGAGTATTTGATGATATTATCACGCCAGCAAAAGTACGCGATTACATGTATGTAACCGGGAGATTTGCAGAGCATTCGAAGCTCTTCGAATATTTCGGCTTCACTACGTGCATCAATCGGAGAAGTATCGTACTTGGTCATGTTAGGAATTTAGCCGTATTTACTTATATTTGGTAGATCAAACAATTCACCCAACTTATATTTTATAAGCAAATTACCGTTCATGGCATAGCTTGAGAAATCTCAATCGGCGAAACGTTTGTCTGGCGCTGGCTGGCTCAAAGCCTGATTAACACCATATACTGAGGGGATGCAACGGGGAACAACGAGTTCCCCTTGCCAAGTGGTGCTGTTATACAGCACACATCTTGCGTTACTTCTTAAGTATTGTCACGTGTTCTTTTACCGCTTGCAGCGAGATGTCAGTTTCAAACCATTCCTAACAATCTTATTTGGATTTGAGGATGCTATACTGTTTTAGTGTTGTGGGGTGAATCGTAGAGCGTTTTGCTGTTTGTTGGTAGGCAACCAAAGCATTGGTTCTGCAAAGAATGAAGCGTTGGAGTGTGAATATCGAAAATCAGTACACTAGAAAAAAAAGTAAAAAGGGTATACGTCTTATTTACTAAACAAGGTGATAGCAATGTTCAACCGAATAATCGAAGAAAATGAAGCCCAGCGAATTGATGCTGAATTTGAGGCAAAGTTCCCGCAATCTGAGAACAGTATTAAGTCTTCTCATATCAAGGAAGCAGATCAAAATGGTAAGGAGGCAAATTTTAATTTAACACGAATTGCAGATTGGTATTCTCGTATTTTTCTTCGAAATAGAGAAAAGATGGACAGGAAAATATTCCAACTTCGATCATTGCTTAGCTACATTAATACGAAGATCACTATCTCCGAAATTAAATACCTTAGGGGTTATGAAGAAAACAGAAAAGTTTTTTTAAAAACAAAGCACTTAGAAAACATTTTACTGAATTCAATAATTACAGAACGATATGTAAAAAATAAAGATAGTTTGAAAAAACTAGACGAAAATGATAATATTGATCCATTAGTCAAACTATATATAGCACAATTTTACGCAATTAAAAACATGGAGTGTGACAAGCAAGGCAAAGACCAAATTGGTATACCGATTTCTAATAAGGAAATCTGTAGGCGCGGCTTGCTTGAGACAATTACAGCTACAGCACAAGAGGCGTTTTCGGTTGCATGTGACAATGAAATAGAACGCCAGCAATTTATTGAAGAAGTTCTTGACGCCTTGCAAGAACGTACATTTAAAATTGCGCCTCCAGCTAAAGCTCCTGAATTCTATTCAAAACGAAAAAACAGAAAAGAGAAACCTGATGAATTTATCAGGCGTGTTTACTCAAGGTGGCTCGGTACTGAATCGTTCCAGCGACCGCTGCTTAAGTCGCTAGATATCTCTCTATATCGTGGTTTATATAAACAAGGTATACCAGATGATTTTGAAACGCTTTTGCCTTCTGCTCAAGGAAAATCGCCCAAATATATCCATAGAACCGATTCTGAAAAACTCCGAGCAATCCAATTATCCCAGAAAAAAGCAAATAACAAAAGAAGAAAAAAGAATGTAATTTCAAACGGATAGATATTCTTTAGTAAATAAAACAATTGTCTTGTTTACTTTAATGTTTTATTTGCTATATTTCCATCATCGATGGTTACGGATTAACCGTAATTTGAAAATGGAGATGAATTGATGACTACCCTCACACAACAACAACTAGATCAAATGAAACAAGTCGGCGCACAAGGTGGTTTCGTTCCAACACATGGAATGTCACATCAAGACAAAGCCGCTGCAGATGCTGCTGTCAGAAGCGGTCAGCAGGGTAAGAAGTAATTCTACTGGTGAGTGGTGGGATTATTCCACCACTCTGATTTTTTGCTCGAACAAAATAAAAACACTGAAATCAAAAACACTAAATCCCTAAAGCTAATCAATTTACCAACTGGGAGATCAATCATGGTAAACTTAGATGCAAACATTTTTTTCGCAATCCTGTACCCAATACTAGCTGTTTGCTGCTTCACCGCAGTCGTTGTTCTTGTTGATCCCGTGATGTGGGATTCTTGGGCTCGCGCTTACGAAGCGGCCATACCGCGACAATCTGTGCGAACCGCAATTGTATGCTTGGTGTTCTCGACCATTGGCAGCCTACTGATTATGGAAGCCTTTCATTTAAACCCTTCGGTTGCTTTCATTTCTGTGGCAACAGCTACCCTGTTCTCTCACGTGTTCATTGCATTTATCTTTCAAGATAAGGAAGTTAGCCTCAAGCTCTTGCTGATTGGTTGTGCAATGACGGCCTTAATTGTTTGGTTTGGAGTTGAAATGGGAAAACTGCCTGAGAAACAACAAGTCGCTCAAGACCAGATTTCTAGCGCCCTAATGTAATTTTTACCGATTATTTCCATGGCGGCTGCGGTAGCCGCCATGACATTATGTGGCAGAATTCGAGGTTAAAAATGGAAGCTATTCACCAGCAAGTTCATCAGGTTTTTACACAGTATGCTCAGGAGAAAAAGGCACAACCTGCTTTCAACCCAAATTTTGAAAGTGAACTAGGCCGACTTCTCACGGTTTCGCAATTTGACATTCAAGACCAGTTTAAACGATCTTCAGCGTGCAGAAATGCGGCTGGCGAGTCTATTCAATTTGCGTGTGGATATGTCGACGAAGGTTCAACAACGGCATTTTCAGATCAGTTCGGCGAATATCACATAATTGGGATGGATATCACTCTAGCGAATGTCCTGCACAAACTCGCATTGAAATGCTTTTCTGATCAAGATTTTTTTCCAGAAATAGGTCTGATTGAGACTGAAGGTCGAAGTCAACTGCGGACAGATGCAGACCGAAAATTGTGGCTCTATCAATGCCTCAAGCTAGCATCATATTCTTCGTCGGCCCTGTCGCAGGATACACCGAGTGACACTGTAAGGCTCAATGCCGCTAACTACCTTACATTACTCATGTTGCGATTTATCTGGTTTCATGAAATGAACCACGGTCTTTTGGGACATACCAGCTATTTGCAAAGCCTTCACGAGCGCAGAAGGTTAATTGATGCTTTGGTCAACATCAAAGCATCAAGTTTCTTTGTGCATGAGTTTGACTCCATGGCAATTGATGCAACATCACTTCAATATATGGAGTTAGAGGCAGACAATGCTGCCTTTCGCCAATGTTTTAGAATTCTTAATGGTAACGATGAATTCGCGAATTTGATAGATTTAACTCAAGCAACTCGCTGTCGTTTGGGTGTATTCGCACAGTTCGCGATTACATGGATTTTTGACCTATTTGCTAAATGCCTCAGCCGCTTTTCAATCAACACAACACACCCCAAACCCAGCCTGCGACTCGCAGCATTTTATCGCCTTTCAATTTTTGAAGTTGAAGATCTTGGGTTAAGTGCGCCAGCGTTTGTAAATGGAGTTTTCGCCCAATTTCACAATGTTTTTGGTTCGACTCACAAAATTTTTCGTCGCATGTCGAGCTCGCAGATTTCCAAATATCAGGTTGCAGCTTCACAACTTCATTCGACCCTTGAGCCGTTTCGTTATCAAGCGAGGAAAGCTACATGACTATAGATATATTTCATTCCTCGGTACAAGATCAACGCGATATCAAAGAGGTCTGTCGTCTCGTTAAGAACCAGCGTGGGATGCAGTACCACCAATTGTTTGATAAAATGGAGTTAGACGTAGGCACCGGATATGAAAGCACATTAGCAAAAGGTGCTGCTGCGCCCTCAAAGGTGTTCAAAATTTATCAATGGCTCATTATTCATGAACTTGACTTAGCTTCTAAAGCGAAGCCTCATTTATTTGAGTCATCTATGCAAACGGGATGGCAGAGTTTTATAGATGAACGTGGTATATATCACCGATTACTGAGTAAGCCCTATGATACTTTGCAACTTCATGACATTAGCAATCAAAACCCGCTCCGTGATATACGGCTTAAGTTAGGTCAGCAGTTCACCTTTGAGTTGGATAGTCCAGTCAGTGGCGCTGTAATCGCATTGGATTGCTATAAGAATAAATGGTTCCCACTTCCATTAAGTACGAGTGATGGATTTGCGCCTGTAACAGTTTCTGCTGGTTGTTATGAGTTTCCAAGGCAGACGTCCGGCGGAGTAGTGCAACCACTTCGGCAACGAAGGTTTGCTGGAGAGCATAGTCACTGCTTTATTACTGGTCCAAATGATCTCATGATTTACTATAGTCGAAGCTTCGCGGCTGGTCGTGAACTATCACCTTCCTTTCTGGAGGCTATGGCGAATAGATTGAGCAAGTGTAGTGCGTCAAAACTCTCGGTATGCCTAGAGCACATTTTGTTCGAGTAAAACCGTAAGTTTCGAAGGGTTGCCTATATTACCTCTCTGATTACCTGAGCATTGCCCCATAACAATCCATAAATTCCGAGATGAAAAACGCAAGATTATTACGCGTTTTCTTCTTGGTGCAATAGGATTATTATCCTATTGTATTGTTTGGCCTATGCATGTGCGTGGATAACCAAAAAAGGAGAAAACGCATATTGACATAGAAAGGCCAAGGACGTGACCACCGAAACAAACACCGACCCCAACGACCAAGAATCCAAACCAACCTACCCAACCCTTACCATCGATTGGGACTTGTACGGTTCAATGCTGGAAGACAGTGATCTTTCCGAAGAGGAGCAACGCGAGATGATAGAAGCCACGTGGGCTATAATTATCGCATTCGTCGATCTTGGCTTTGGAATTCATCCGACCCAGAAAGCATGTGAGCAACAGGCAGATTTATCCCGAGCGATTGATCGTTATGTGCTACAATCAAACCCTCATTTAGCAGACACAACAGACGACATGAAAAGCCTTGGTGATGACACCGAAGCTTCAAATAATGGTTCCAGAAAGGAGACGCCATGATGCCTCAACTGCAAAACAACAAAAAAGCGCTCATTTACAGCCGAGTTTCAACAAAGAAACAGACACAAGGTACGGGGCTCCAATCGCAAGAGCATCGTTGCCGCGAGCATGCAGAACGCCTCGGTCTCGATGTCGAGGCTGTCTTCCCTGATGACGTATCCGGCGGTGGAGATTTTATGAAACGCCCCGGCATGGTTGCGCTATTGGCCTATCTCGATGCGCAGTCGGGCGGCGAATATGTGGTGATCTTCGACGACCTTAAACGATTTGCGCGCGACACAGAATTCCATCTAAAGCTGAGAAAAGAATTAAGCGCCCGAAATGCGACCGTTGAATGTCCGAACTTTAAGTTTGAGGATACGCCCGAAGGGAAATTCATCGAGACGGTGTTTGCGGCGCATGGCGAATTGGAACGCGAACAGAATCGTCGCCAAATCATCCAGAAGATGAAAGCGCGCGTTGAACAAGGCTTCTGGGTCTTTCAGGCCCCTGTAGGCTTTGCGTACGAGAAATCAAAGAGCGGTGGCAAAATCCTTGTTCGTGATGAACCTTTGGCGTCGATTGTCCAAGAAGCAATTGAGGGCTTTGCAATCGGACGTTTCCAGTCGCAGGTCGAAGTTCAGCGTTTTTTAGAAGCTCAACCAGCTTTTCCTAAAGACTTGCCCAATGGCAAAATACGCGCCTTCAAAATTACACGTCTTCTGACAAAGCCCGTCTATGCTGGCTATGTGCATTCCGAGAAATGGAATATTTCTATGCGTGAAGGCCGCCATGAGGGGCTTGTCTCAAAAAGAACTTTCGAACGTGTACAGGACCGCTTGAACGCAACAGGACTTGCTCCTGCACGTAAAGATATCAGGGAGGATTTTATTCTTCGTGGGTTTGTACAATGCGCCGATTGTGGCGGCGCACTGACATCTTGCTGGTCCAAAAGCAAAACTGGACGACATCACCCCTATTATCGCTGTTACGATAAAAGCTGCGCTCAATACGGCAAGTCGATCCGTCGTGATGATATGGAAGGACAGTTTGTTGACATTCTCAAATCCATGCAACCAAGAGATTCATTGAAGAACAATATTGCCAAACTTTTTAGAATGGCTTGGGATATGCGCCTTGCTCAGAGCAAAGATCATCTAAAGCGCATGCAAGATGGCCTCAAAGACATTGATAAGCAAATCGAGCAATTCTTGGTTCGGATCGTCGAGACAACAAACCCAAGTGTGATTCAAGCTTATGAAACAAAGATCGCTAATCTTGAACAAGACAAGCTGATTCAGGTTGAAAAGCTGAAAAATCATCACCAGCCAAGGCATAGCTTTGAGCATTTTTTGAACTCGCCCTCGACTTCCTGTCAAACCCTTGGAAAATATGGAATTCTGGCGATCTGCATTTGCGGAAAACAGTGCTACGATTGGCCTTTAAAGAGCGGTTACACTACAAACGCAATGAAGGCTTTTTGAACCCCAAAAAATCTTTACCATTCAAGATGTTAGCGTCGATTTCGACCTCTGAAAACCAAATGGTGCTGCCGAGGTGATTTGAACACCCGACCTCTCCCTTACCAAGGGAGTGCTCTACCCCTGAGCTACGGCAGCAGTTTCGAACGATTTGTTGATTTCATCTGTTCTGGTTGCCTATTGCCATAGGATTTGCTTCTGTGCAACCCACATCAGCTTTACAAAAACATATTGTTGCCAAAATCTGGTCTTTTCCTAGCCACGAAAGTGGTTTAAATGAACCTTATGAGCGACCAATCCACACAACAAGAGCTAAAGAAAAAGCGCATGGCAGAGCAGTTGCGGCAAAATTTGAAACGCCGTAAGGGGCAAAGCCGAGCGACGCGCAATGGCAAAGCAGATCAAACAAGCGGATTGCCCGCAGTTCACAAAGATGATGCCCACAATAATTCTGGCGGTAACCAATCCGATTAACTTCATTTAAACTCGTATGTTGAAGCACAGCGAAAGTTCAGATAAACCGTGCTAAAACATTAATAAAGGATGGGGTGCGCCCCTTATTTGCCCATGGATCGTATTAAAATTGTCGGCGGAAATGAACTTAATGGGGTCATCCCGATTTCAGGCGCTAAAAATGCTGCCCTACCGCTTATGATCGCTTCTCTATTGACCGATGATACTTTGACGCTGGAAAACTTGCCGCGTCTTGCAGATGTTGAGCAGCTCACACGCATTTTGGGCAATCATGGTGTGGATGTTGCCGTTAGTGGTCGTCGCGAGCGTCAAAGCGAGGGTTATGCGCGTACTGTAAGTTTTACCGCGCGTCACATTGTTGATACCACAGCACCTTATGAGCTTGTATCAAAAATGCGTGCAAGTTTCTGGGTCATTGGACCGCTGCTTGCGCGTATGGGCACTGCTAAAGTTTCGCTGCCAGGTGGTTGTGCGATTGGAACGCGTCCTGTTGATTTATTTATCGATGGTTTGCGCGCGCTTGGTGCCGATATTGAAATTGATAATGGATATGTCCTTGCTAACGCTAAAAATGGTCTTATTGGCAGCGAATTTGAGTTTTCAAAAGTCTCCGTTGGTGCGACGCATGTTATGATGATGGCTGCAACGCTAGCTAAAGGTACAACAACCATTTCAAATGCGGCGCGTGAGCCTGAGGTTTCTGATCTTGCGAAATGCTTGAATGCAATGGGTGCAAAAATTACTGGTGCTGGTACATCAACAATCACCATTGAAGGCGTCACATCTCTTTCTGGTGCACGTCATCGCGTGTTACCTGACCGCATTGAAACCGGCACTTATGCCATGGCTGTTGCGATGACAGGTGGTGATGTTGTGCTCGAGGATACCAGCTCAGATTTGCTCAATTCAGCGCTTGATTCGTTGCGCGCCACGGGCACAGAAGTGTTAACCGTTGAAAATGGTATCAGAGTTCGTCGCACAAGCGGTGCAATTCAGCCTGTTGATGTCATGACTGACCCGTTCCCGGGGTTTCCAACAGATTTGCAAGCGCAATTTATGGGCCTTATGACGCGCGCCAATGGCGTATCTAAAATCACTGAGACGATTTTTGAAAACCGCTTCATGCACGTACAAGAGCTTGCGCGTTTAGGTGCAGATATTTCACTTGATGGCCAGACTGCAACAATAACAGGCGTTGAAAAGCTTACAGGCGCTCCTGTTATGGCGACTGATTTGCGCGCTTCTTCTGCATTGGTTATTGCAGGGCTTGTTGCAGAAGGTGTAACGGAAGTGAACCGCGTTTATCACCTTGATCGCGGGTTTGAACAATTGGAAGAAAAACTCAATCGATGCGGTGCAAACGTGCAGCGCGTGAGTGATTAGGACATTTATTAATACCATGACAGAGCTCAAACTCATTGCATTGGATGAAGAAGATCTAACTGTGATCTCTGCGACAATGCAGGATGCAATTTTTAAAATTGAGGGGCTGGAATTTGATAAAAACAGCGGCCAATTTTTACTTGCTGCAAATCGCTTTGTTTGGGAAGGCAAAGGTGATGAACGCTCGCATGATCATGAGCGCAGGCGTGTCAATGTGGCGTTTAAGCGTGTGCGTGGTGTTAAAACACGCGGTATCAACTTAAAAGATAAGAGTGTCGTTTTGTCACTGCTAGCGATCCAGTTTCACCTTGATAGCGAAGGTCCTGAGGGTGAGATTGAATTGGTTATGTCTGCTGATGCAGGCATTTTGCTTGACGTTGAGTGTATTGAGGTGCAATTGACCGATACAGGTGCTGCTTGGGAAGCTAAATCCAAGCCGCATCATAGTGTTTGATATCCAATCGCCTAGCAATTGATATAAGACCGCACTTTAAAGCCCGAACTCCGGAGAGACCAAATTGGTACTTAAGTTATCAGCCCAACAGCCAAATTTTGAAAATGACTTTGCTGCGTTTTTGACAACAAAACGTGAAGTATCGCCAGATGTCATTTCAGATGTGAATGCAATCATTGCCAAGGTGCAAGCCGAGGGTGATGAGGCGCTTCATGAGCTGACATTAAAGTTTGATGGGAATGATACGAAGGCTAAAGGGTTATCAGTTAGCGCTGATGAGATAGATGCAGCTTTTGAGGCAACTCCACAAGATGTACGCGATGCGCTCCAATTTGCTCATGATCGGATTGCAAGTCACCATGCGCGGCAAATGCCGGGGGATGATTTTTATACAGATCCGCTTGGTGTTGAATTAGGTTCACGCTGGACAGCAATTGATGCTGTCGGGCTTTATGTTCCAGGTGGTACCGCAAGCTATCCAAGTTCTGTGTTGATGAACGCCGTGCCGGCAAAAGTTGCAGGTGTTGAGCGTGTTGTGATGGTTGCACCATCGCAAAAAGGGGTTCTTAATCCCGCTGTTCTTGCCGCTGCAAAAATTGCAGGTGTAGATGAGATCTACCGTATTGGTGGCGCGCAAGCGGTGGCCGCATTGGCCTATGGTACTGAAACAATTGCACCTGTTGCAAAGATTGTCGGCCCGGGCAATGCTTGGGTTGCTGCTGCAAAACGTCAGGTTTTTGGCACTGTTGGCATTGATATGATTGCAGGACCATCTGAAGTTTTAATCATTGCTGATAAAAACAATAATCCTGATTGGATTGCAGCTGATTTGCTGGCACAAGCTGAGCACGATGTTGGCGCGCAAGCGATCTTGATTACTGATAGCTCTGATCTTGCAGAACAGGTTGAGTTGGCTGTTGCATCGCAAATTAAAGCGCTGCCACGCGGTGAGATTGCACAGCAATCTTGGAACGATTTTGGCGCGATCATCTTGGTCAGCGACATTATGGATGCATTCCCATTGGCGAACCGAATTGCAGCTGAGCATTTGGAATTGGCTCTTGATAATGCTGATGATTACATCAAGCATGTTCGCAATGCGGGCGCGATTTTTGTTGGGCATTATACGCCTGAAGCCATTGGCGATTATGTTGCGGGATCAAACCACGTTTTGCCAACTGCGCGGTCCGCTCGTTTTTCATCGGGTTTATCAGTATATGACTATATTAAACGAACATCTGTGCTAAAATTAGGGGCAGATCAACTTGCAGCATTGGGGCCTGCTGCAATGACACTTGCCGATACGGAAGGATTGGGTGCGCATGCGCGTTCTATCTCAATCCGGATGAATGCAAGAGGATAGACATATGGGCGAGAATAGTAACCATAGGCTAAGTGATGTGGCGTTGGATGAATCCATCGGGCGCGCAACACCTGATATCGAGCACGAACGTGCCATTGCCATTTTTGATTTGATTGAGGAAAATAGCTTTGAACTTGTTGGAATGGATCAAGGTCCTTACAAGCTGAAGCTTTCAGTTGTTGAGACGCGGTTAGCGTTTGACATCTCAAATGATAATGGCAAGCATTTAATTACACATATTTTATCGCTCACACCATTCAGACAGATTGTGAAAGACTATTTCATGATTTGCGAGAGCTATTATGAAGCAATTAAATCAGCAACCCCTAGCCGTATTGAAGCTGTTGATATGGGGCGTCGCGGTATTCACAATGAAGGTGCGCAAATTCTGACCGATCGTTTGGATGGGAAGATCAATATTGATGTCGATACGTCCCGCCGCTTGTTTACGCTTATTTGCGTTCTGCATTGGCAAGGTTAGTGAGCGAATAGAGAATATGAATAAACCATCCTCTATTTTGTTTATCTGCGGCATGAATGCGATCCGTTCCCCCATGGCGGAAGCGATTGCTAAATCCATTTTGAAAAAAGATGTATTTGTTCAGAGCGCAGGTTTGCAAGAAGGGGAACATGATCATTTTGTTGATGCTGTTTTAGCTGAGATAGATCTAGATCTGCGTCATCATCAGCCGCGCATTTATAATGAAATGGCCGATGGCTTTTTTGATGTGTTGGTTGCATTGACCCCAGAAGCGCATAAACGCGCGTTGGAAATCACCAAAACATCAGCCGTTGACGTAATTTATTGGCCCACAGAAGACCCAACATTGGTTAAAGGTACACGCGATCAGATGTTAGGCGCCTATCGCAACGTGCGAGAATCACTGACAAAGCGCATTCGCGACGAGTTTTTACCGTAAAAAACGCAAGTTATTTAAAGGTATGTAAAATTGATTGATCAAATCAGTTCACAAACCCCAATCAATTGTGTAGTTTCCGCAGCAATTCAGAAAATTGATGACGAGATGCTGAGCAATAAGCATTACATCTTACAAAGGAAGATCAAAATATAATGGCAAAAGAAGAAGTTCTTGAGTTCCCGGGTGTTGTTACTGAACTCCTCCCAAATGCAACATTTCGAGTAAAGCTTGAAAACGAACATGAGATCATTGCTCATACAGCCGGTCGTATGCGCAAAAACCGTATTCGTGTTCTAGCTGGTGATAAAGTTCTTGTTGAAATGACACCGTATGATCTGACCAAAGGTCGTATCACATATCGTTATAAATAAGTCGCTCGATTGTTAAAGGCAGCAGTCTCATGGATGACGATGTAAAGCTTATATTGGCCTCAGGATCGCCAAGGCGTGTGGAGCTGCTCGATCAGATCGGTGTGAAGCCGGATCGTCTTATGCCGATGGATTTGGATGAAAGTCCAGGAAAGTCGGAACATCCAAAGTCGCTTGCGCGCCGTTTAGCTGGTGATAAGGCCAAGGCTGCTCGCAAAGCCATTAAAAACGATCCGCAATGGGGTAACTCGTTTATACTCGCAGCGGACACTGTTGTTTCGGTCGGGCGTCGTATTTTACCTAAAGCTGAAATGATCGAAGAAGCGGACAATGCGCTTCATTTGCTTTCTGGTCGAAATCATCGCGTTTATTCAGGTGTGTGTATTATCACGCCTGATGGGTCTTTGCGCCAAAAAGTGGTTGAAACACGCCTTAGGTTTAAGCGTATTCCCAAAGCTGAGATTGAGCATTATCTTGATAGTGGTGAATGGCGCGGCAAAGCCGGCGCATATGCTATCCAAGGGATTGCAGGCAGCTTTGTCGTCAAACTAGTTGGTTCTTACTCCAATGTTGTGGGCTTGCCGCTTTATGAAACCTCAAATCTATTGATCGGTGAGGGGTATAATATTAGCCAAAACTGGAAAGGGCGCACTGCAATCTAATGACTGCCGATAATGTTTCCCCTATGCGTAAAACAGTGCCATGCCCTGAATGCGGGCAGCCTTCTGATCGCCATTGTCATCCATTTTGCTCAGAACGCTGTAAAAACATGGATTTAGGCCGTTGGCTCAATGGTTCATATGCAATTCCGGTTTCAGAAATTGAAGAAAACCTTGATCAGGATGATGATGATCGCGGCTAAAATGCGGGGCTGAATTCTCATCTGGTTTGCTGAATGAAAAAAGATTGCGAATTCATGCAAATCTCTACTAGACTTAGATGAACAACGTGGTATAACGCGCTCGCTTCTGACGATAAACCTCAAAGTCAGAACCTAAAATTTGGCAACAGTTCCAATTGATTGCCCGAGTAGCTCAGGGGTAGAGCAGCGGATTGAAAATCCGCGTGTCGGTGGTTCAAATCCGCCCTCGGGCACCATTCTTGAAATTCTTAAAGTTATATACCGTGGTTCGCTTGATGACGTGTGCTTCGTTGTGCATAAAAAAAGCGCGTTCCATAAGAAACGCGCTTTCATTCATCTTATATATTTAAAATGAACCGGCAGTCCTAAGCGGCATTGAGTTCGCTTAAGAATGATTTCCATTCAACGCTTTGGCCAGATGCGATGCTGGATTGTGCTGCCATGCCAATTGCCACAGCTTTCCAGCCATCTTCGAGTGTGACATCTGCTTCATCGCGTTCACCGCGCACGAGCTCTAAAAAGCCTTCATGCTGGTAGAATGTTGAACCGTTGTGATCACCTGCATCGAGCAAAGTTGGATCAACAGGGATAAGCAAAGTTTCTGGTCCTTTTGGATCGCGTTTGGATACAACGACTTCAGGTACAGGTGGTGTGCCTAAATGTTCAGGCCAAAAACGAGATGGTCCTGGGACATGTGCTTCAATTTTGCCATCGGGGCCGATAACACTGATTTCTTCTTGGAAACGGGAGCCTTCGGCAAACATGCATAATTCAAGCATGGCTCTGATGCCGTTTTCAAACTCAACGATGACAAAGCCATTGTCTAATATGTCGGGTGTGCCGTTTGAATAGCTTTCATCAAGATGATTAACGTCCTGACCTGCGCTCGCCATAATGCGGGTGGGCTCAGATTTTGTGATAAAACGCATCAAATCAAAGAAGTGGCAGCATTTTTCCACAAATGTACCGCCTGATGTTGCGTTAAAGCGGTTCCAGTCATTGACCTTGGCTAAGAATGGGAAGCGATGTTCTCTTATGCTCAGCATTTTTACATCGCCGACTGCGTCGCTAACCTTTTCGCACATAGCGGTGATCGGCGGCATATAGCGGTATTCCATTGCAACCCAAACAGGGGCGGGATAATTTTTCTGGAAATCTAAAACGCGTTCAAAGGCGTTTGGGTCTGTAAAGAGTGGCTTCTCAACCAGCAATGGGAGAGGGCGCGTTTTTGCGATCAGCTCCAGCTGCTCAAGGTGAATATGGTTTGGGCTAACAATCACGATGCAATCAAGATCGTTGATCAAAAGCAGGTCTTCCAAACTATCGCAAAGGCGTGCATCCGGCGCCAATTGTGAAACAATTTTTGCCATGTCTTCATTTGGCTCGAAAATACCCGCAACTTGCGTGTCTTTTAACAGCGCGATATTTTTGATGTGTTCTTGGCCCATCATGCCGCCGCCAACTACGCCGTACTTTACTATTTTTGTCATTCTTCTTGTTATTTCCTATTTTAAACGTGTGACATAAACCGCTTGGTCCGTATCAAACCAAGTTTTGGAAAACTCGACGGGTTCTGGGTCATTTGCCCAGCTGAGCCGCTCGATATATCCGGTGGTCTCGCCAACTTGTTTGGTAAACATGGATGGGGTCCAGTCAGGTGCGTAGCCCACCCCAACGCGATCTTCTGCTCGATTAATCCAGAACCCCAATTGTTTCTTGTAAAAATCGTACAGAGAATCAGATAATTTGCTTTTGGGAACTTTCCCTGCATCCCCATCAAGCCAAATTTCTTCAATTGCGATGATGGTCTTATCCAAATAGCGCAATCGTCTTATTCGTGTGCCGTGATCTGCGGTGCCAAATGCTGGCAAATCTTCTGGCTTCTTTAATGCGTCAACAGATAAAACATCCGCTTTCGGTAGGCCGCCACCTTCCGGTAGCTCAAGCCGAAACATAGAATATATAGAATTGATCTCGCCACTGTTGCGAATGTAATTACCGGAGCCTTGGACGCGCTCCAAAAGGCCTTTTTCCACTAAAATAGCCAGCGCTTTGCGCAATGTGCGGACCGTTGTATTGAGCGATTGTGCCATCTCGCGTTCAGGCGGTAAGCGCTCACCATCTAATAGTCGTCCAGCGCTAATATCGCGGATGAGCAGCTCGCTAATCTGAACATACATGGGAAGTTTATTTGGACTAGAATTCAAATTTATCACAAAAATCTCCCCCTAATTAGATTGCGCTAAAAAAAATTGATACACTATTGATACTAGCTAGACAAGGTGATAACCTCGCCCCAAGTAAATTATTTTTTTGGGAGTTGGCGATGTCAGTCGTACCTATTTCATCGCAAGATTTAAAACAAGCTGAAGTCTCTTGGTTTTCAGCTCTTTGTTCAGATGATTATCAGTTTCTAGGTGTGCCAGATGGTAGCCTGCGTTCAAGCTGGGCGCATTGTAGTGACATCGTTAAAACAGCTGAAAAACAAGGCTTTCGCAATATTTTGTGCCCGTCATCTTACCAAGTTGGTCAGGACACATTGTCGTTTGTTGCGGGTTGTGCGCCAATTACCGAAAAGATCAATCTTCTAGCTGCTGTGCGCTGTGGTGAAATGCAGCCGATTATGTTGGCGCGTACAATCGCAACGCTTGATCATATGCTTGAAGGTCGTTTGACAATTAATATTATTTCATCAGATTTCCCTGGGCAAAAAGAAGATAGCAACTACCGTTATCAGCGTTCGCGCGAGGTTGTTGAGATCTTAAAGCAGGCTTGGACGCAAGACGAAATCACCTACAAAGGTGAGGTCTATGATTTCTCCAAAGGTCTAACGACTGATCCAGTTAAGCCTTATCAACAAAATGGTGGTCCGCTTTTATATTTTGGAGGCTATTCGCCTGCTGCGCTTGATTTATGTGGTGAGCATTGTGATGTTTATCTTATGTGGCCTGAAAAGCAGGAAGAATTAGCTGGCCGGATGAAAGCGGTTAATGCTGTTGCAGAGAAATATAACCGCACATTGGACTATGGTTTGCGTGTTCACATGATTGTTCGCGAAACTGAGCAAGAAGCCAATGAATATGCGGAATATATTACATCTAAACTTGATGACGAATACGGTCGCATGATTCGTGAGCGCGCGCTCGATGCCACATCTCTTGGTGTGTCGCATCAGGCTAAGAACCGCGATATCGCTGATGAATATGGTTATATTGAACCAAATCTATGGACTGGTGTTGGTCGTGCGCGTTCTGGCTGTGGCGCAGCGCTTGTGGGTTCTGCCGATCAAGTTCTATCGAAAATTGAAGAATACAAAAAGATGGGTATGCGTGCGTTTATTTTCTCTGGATATCCGCATATTGATGAAGCTGAGTATTTTGGCAAACTCGTAATGCCGCATCTTGATACTTGTTCGTTGCCACACGCTTATAATCGTGTGCCTGCGAACGCCCCTGAAACACCCCTTGCTGCTGGAGTTCGCCGTTAATGGAACGCGTTAGTCTTTCAAGCTCACTTGAGATGAGCCGAATTGTTTATGGTATGTGGCGCATTGCCGATGATGCCGACACATCTGTTGCGCATGTTGATGCGAAAATTAATGCATGTCTTGATCAAGGAATTACAACATTCGATCAGGCTGATATCTATGGTGGTTATGTTGCGGAAGCCGTTTTGGGTGAAGCTCTAAAAGCCAATCCATCGCTCCGAGCTAAGATGGAAATCGTCACCAAATGCGATATTGTTGCACCAATTGGCAAATATTCTGACAAGCCGGTGAAATACTACGACACATCGCCTGCGCATATTAACAGTTCAGTTGAAGCGTCATTGTCTTACATGGCAATCGATCACATCGATCTCTTACTTATTCACAGACCTGACCCATTTATGGATCACCATGAAACAGGTGCAGCGCTTGATGCGCTAGTTGCATCTGGCAAAGTTGGAAATATTGGCGTTTCAAACTTCAAGCCATATGATTGGGAATTGCTGCAATCTGCGATGAGCAACAAACTTGTTACCAATCAGATCGAGTTTTCTGTGTCAGCGCATGAGGCTTTGACCAATGGCGACATCGCTTTCCATCAGAAAAATGGCGAGCATTTAATGGCGTGGTCACCTTTGGGTGGTGGATCGCTAATGACTGCGGATAATGAATTAACACAAGCGCTGGATAAAATTGCTGCGGAAACTGGAACGGATCGCTCTGCTGTGGCAGTTGCCTGGATTTTGGCGCATCCATCTAAAATTCTGCCGGTTATGGGAACAAATAACCTTTCAAGAATCGCTAATCTTTCGGATGCAATGAAGGTGAAAATGGATCGTGTAACTTGGTATCAAATTTATACGCTAGCTTTGGGTCGCGAAGTGGCTTAGTTGAAAGGGCATATAATGCTTGTACAAAAAATCGAAACTCAAGGTGCTGAAAATATGCATGACCAACCACATGATATTGATCCATCAATATTGAACAATGTGCATGTTTTGCAAACTGAAAATGTAAAGCCGAGCGTTGAAACTGAACGTGCTTTCCGTGACGCTTTGGGATGTTTTGGTACAGGCGTTACTTTGATCACAGCAAAGACAGATCAAGGTCCAATTGGCATGACAGTCAATTCATTTGCCTCTGTTTCTTTGGATCCGGCATTAGTGCTTTGGTCGATTGCAAAAAAATCGGGACGCTATGATGCTTTTCGTCATGCATCTGATTATGCGATCCATATTTTGGCGAAGAATCAACTTGACCTTGCTATGGCATTTGCCAAGAATGGCAATAGTTTTAACGATCAGGAATGGGATATGAGTTCTGGCAAAGTCCCACTTGCGAAAAGAGCACTTGCGAGATTTGAGTGTGAAATTGAAACGGTTCACGATGGGGGAGATCATTCGATTTTGATTGGTCGTGTGAAACGTTTTTCACAGCGAGCAGGTCAGCCGTTAATTTTTAATGCCGGAAAATTCGGAACTTTTTCAGATGATGAGATGAAATAAACTTTTCTGACATCGTTCTGAATTTCAAAATAAACTGGGGAGGATATTTTGAATACAATTTCAACGTTACTGGCGATTATTGGCGGGTTCAATAATCGACTGTTAAGCTTCGGTCGAAGCCTTGCCTGTGTGGCAATGGTTTTGATGGTTTTTTGTATCCTTCTTCAAATTTTCTATCGATATGCGCTCAACAATGCGCTGCCTTGGCCTGAGGAAGCTGCGCGCGCGCTAATGATCTGGATGATGGCTTTTGTAGCCCCGTCTGCATATCGATATGCAGGCTTTGTCGCCATTGAAATGGTGCCGGACATGATGCCTAAAAAGATTCGTGCTTTACTGATGTTCGCCATCTTGCTTCTGGCAACGCTGGTAATCGTAATCATGCTTTCACATGCGTGGGCACATTTTTCTGCGCCATTGCTATTTGATTCATCTGGTCTAAACCGTCTGTTGCAAGACAGCGGTATCAACCAGCTTTTGGGAACGAGCTTGGAGTTTAAAACGGCATATATCTATCTTGCGATGTCGGTATTACTTGTCATCATGTTGATTGTTTCAGCTGAGCTTATTCTTCGTCAAATTGCTCAATTCATCTGGTCGGAAGAAGAGTTTCCATCTCTGGAAACACCAGCAGTTATGGCGGGAGATTAAACATGTTAGCACTCTTTCTACCTTTATTTTTAGTCTTCTTAATGTTTGGCGTACCGGTGTTTTTCGCCATGTTGGCGGCACCAGGTATCTTGCTTTATCTAAACGGCCAAGAGAAAGACGTTGCGTTGATGTACCGCAATATCTTCAACGGTATTGATAACGGTGTTTTGCTCGCCATCCCGTTCTTTATGCTTGCGGGTGAATTGATGAACCGTGGTGGTATTACCGAACGCTTGGTGAGTTTCTGTCAGGCGATTATCGGTTCCGTCCGTGGTGGCCTTGCTCAAGTGAATATTTTGTCTTCCATGCTCTTTGCCGGGATGTCGGGTTCTGCGGTTGCTGATACCTCTGCATTGGGTTCAATGCTTATTCCAGCGATGGAAAAAGAGGGTTATACACGTAAGTTCTCTGCTGCGATCACTGCGGCGTCATCAGTGATTGGTCCAATCATTCCGCCATCAGGCATTATGATCATTTATGCTTATGTTATGGAAGTGTCTGTTGCAGCGCTGTTTGCTGGCGGGATTATTCCGGGGATCTTGGTTGGTCTGGGCTTGATGATTGTTACCCGTTTGATGGCTAACAAATATGAGTATCCACCAGCAAAACGCGTTGTGTTGAACAATGTGACGATTTCTCCAGGTGAGAACATGGCAGCTCGTATTTTGCTAAGACTGATGCTCGCTGCTGTGCTTTATCCACTTGTCACAAGTCTTGGTGGATTTGCTGAGGAAATGACTGGCGGTCAAGTTGCGCTCGCATTTGCTATAGCGCTCGTAGTTGGGGAAGTGATTGTTCAAATCCAGCGTCGCTTGATGTCTGAAAACTTCCGCATTGTTTCAAAACGCGCCGTATTGCCATTGCTCACCCCGGTTATCATTCTAGGTGGCATCTTGGGTGGTGTTGCAACACCGACGGAAGCATCGGCTCTTGCGGTTGCTTACGCGGCCTTCTTAGGTCTGATTGTGTTGCGCACGCTTAAACTGAATGAAGTTCCAGGCGTTCTTATCCGTTCTGCAACAACTTCGGGTGTCGTGTTGTTGCTTGTTGGTGCGGCGATGGCGTTTAAAACGGTTGTGAGCTTATCGCACGCGGCTGAAGATTTAGCGGTGTTCATTGTATCAATCACCAGCGATCCATTGTTCTTGCTGTTGTTGATCAATATTTTACTGTTCATCGTTGGAATGTTCTTAGATGCAGGGCCAGCGATTATTATCTTGGGTCCAATTTTAGCTCCAATCTTCATCAATATGGGTATTCACCCAGTGCACTTTGCAATGATCATGTCTGTTAACCTAACAGTTGGTTTAGCAACACCGCCCATGGGGCTGGTGCTGTTTGTTGCGTCATCAGTATCAGGGGTAAAGGTTGAAGCAATTTCTCGCGCGATTCTACCGTTCCTAGCTGTTGAAGTATTCGTAATTTTCTTGATTACATATTTCCCTATCATCTCTTTGGGTATTCCAAAATGGTTGGGATTTGTAAAAGATGCAGACTTAATGGGGCCGCTTTTAGGAGCAATCTTTTAAGTTTCTTAAAATCTATATCCCTGTCACAATGGGGCTATAAATATTGAATAATAATGAGTCATGGTGGCTCACAAACGGAGGAAAAATATGAACAAACTCATCAATACATTAGGCGCAGCAGCGCTTGGTCTTGGTCTTTTGACGAGTAGTGCAGTTACAGCTTTTGCTGCTGATTTCACTATCCGTGCAACTGCCAACTCAAACGAGAATGACGAAGATTATGATGGTCTCGTTGTTTTCAAAAACTATGTTGAAGCTGCTTCGAACGGTAAGGTTGCTGTAGAGCTATTCATCGGTACTCAGCTTTGTTCTAAAGGTGCTGAATGTCTTCAAGGTGTAGCTGATGGTACAATCGATGTTTACATCTCAACATCAGGTGGTGCTGCGGGTGCATTCCCATATGTGCAGGTTCTTGATCTACCATATTTAATGGCAAGTGATCGTGTTGCTGAAGCTGTTCTTCAAGGCGATTTCACACGTAAAGTTCGTGACATGGCATTGGCAGATTCAGGCGACAAAATTCGTCTTATGACTGTTGGTAACACAGGCGGCTGGCGTAACTTTGCAAACACAAAACGTCGTGTGCAAAACCCATCTGATATGGAAGGCTTAAAGATCCGTACAGTTGTTGCTGATCTACCACAAGAGTTGGTTAAAGCATTAGGTGCTGCACCAACACCGATCCCGTGGCCTGAGCTATTTACATCATTCCAAACTGGTGTTGTTGAAGGTTCTAAAAACGGTATCACAGATATCATGGGCATGAAATTCCCAGATGCTGGTCTTCAGTATGTAACTCTTGACGGCCATGCTTACATGGGCGCTCTATGGTGGATGGGTAATGACAAGTTCATGTCAATGCCAGAAGATCTTCGTCAAGTTGTTGTTGATGGTTTCTCAGCACTTCAACAGGCAACATTTGCTTCACCAAAGCGTAAGTCAATTGCAGCGTACGAAGCATTTGTAGCAGGTGGTGGTGACCTTTATGTGCCAACACCAGCTGAAAAAGCAGCGTTTAAAGAAGCAGCTTCACCAGTTTATGACTGGTTTAAAACAAACATCAAAGGCGGTGAAGAAGTCTTCACAGCGCTAACTGATGCAGTTGCAGAAGCTGAAGCTGATATTAAAGCAGCAAACATGAAAGATCTTAACTAGAGTTTATTTAGTTAGTCAGAAGCCTCGCGAATTTCGCGGGGCTTTTTTTATATTTTTTGAATAGATTTCCGTTCGGTTTTGCCAAGTTATAAAATGGACTCAACGCGCCAAAATGTTATGATCTCTTATCGGAACGGATATAACCAACTTTTGTAGTCATCGATTAGAATATGCGCTTTATCAATTTGTTCTTTGGTCATTTTTTTAACAACCTCTTCCTGCGAGATAGCTGCGTCGGGGTCGCCACCGATTGCGGACAGGACATACCATGTGTAAGCGCGCACAAGATCGGGCGCAGGCATGCCGCGACCAACCTCATAGTACCAGCCGATACCGCTTTGAGCGCCCGGATGCCCTTTGAGCGAAGAGCGCAAATACCATTCAAACGCGCGTTCGTCATCGCGTTCAACGCCAAGACCAAGCGCATACATTACACCAATCAGTTCTTCCGCATCAGCGTTTCCAGAACGAGCCAAAGGCAGAAATTCTTGCATTGCAGCTTCAAAATTATTGGCCTCCATAAAATCGCGACCTTCTTCAAGACCGGCGAAAGCTGGTTGGGCGCTGACCAGAGTGGACGCAAGTATAAAACTGGCAATTTTACGATTAAACAATTTGCACTCCTGTCAATTTTAATGGCGAGCTTGACACTTCCTGCACATGCGGAAAATCCTGCTCAACTTGGATCACAAGATTTCATAAAATTTGATCAGCAGCAAGCCGAGATTGGCCAACTTTTGTTTTATGACCGGATATTATCTGGGAATAAGAATATTGCCTGTTCAACCTGCCATCATCCTGATTTTGGTACCGGTGATGGACTGCCTCTAGGTGTTGGCGAAGGTGGCTTTGGTTTGGGGCCAAAACGAGTTGCAGGTGAGGGGGATGATCGCATTAAAAAGCGGATCCCGCGCAACGCACCGGCGCTGTGGAATTTGGGAGCAAAGTCACTTCATACGATGTTCCATGATGGTCGTTTAAGCATTAGCGATCGGTATGGAAATGAGTTTGATAGCCCTGCTGAGGAATGGTTGCCAACAGGGTTTAACTCATTGCTCGCAGCGCAAGCGGTTTTCCCGCTTGTTGCGCAATTTGAGATGTCTGGAAATCCCAAAGAGAATGAAATTGCCGGAGCTGTTCATGACCGAATTGATGCAGCTTGGCCAATTTTGGCAAAACGGGTGCGTGTTATCCCTGAATATGGCGATGCATTTGTTGAGGCGTTTGATGACGTTGAAAGCTCAGAAGATGTTACCATTGTTCATATCGCCAATGCTTTGGCTGCATTTATGGGGCTTGAATGGCAGAGTTTTGATAGTCCGTATGATGCGTATTTAAATGGCGATGTGTCTGTTTTAAACCAAAGCCAATCTAAAGGCATGGATTTGTTCTTTGGTAAAGCAAATTGCGTATCTTGTCATTCCGGTTCGCTTTTAAGCGACCAAAAGTTTCATGCGCTTCAACTGCCAGCTTTTGGACCAGGACGCACAAGGCGGTTTGACCCTATACCGCGCGATGTCGGGCGTATGGGTAAATCAGATTTGCTTGAAGATGCTTATCGTTTCAGAACGCCGATGTTGCGCAATGTCGAATTAACAGCGCCTTATGGGCACAATGGCGCTTATCCGACCCTTGAAGGGATCATCAGAGCTCATGTTGAAGCAAAACCTTTCTGGAATCGAGACCTTGTTAATTTGCCCGATGCACCTTGGATTGAAGCGGTAGATTTTGCCATACAGGAAGACAGTCGCGAAATGGCTCGACAAGCAAGTGTGCGTGATACAAAGCCGATTGTACTAAGCGATGTTGAGATTGATAATCTTGTGTCGTTTATGAAGGCGTTAACAGGCAAAACAGTCGATGAATTACCATTTGGAATTCCCACATCTGTCCCAAGCGGACTGCCATTGGACTAATATGACCTTCGGTCAATATAAGTAGCCGCTAGCTTCTGCGGTTTACCATTTCAATCTAAAATTTTATTGTGCGTTGCAATATAAAATAAAATCAGACATGATAAGTGACATGTCTTCGCATATGCCTTCTGTTGTCATCATTGATGAAAATGCCGCCCGAGCTTCGATTATCGAAGCAGGATTGATTTCTGCTGGTCATGAACACGTTACTATTATCAACGACATGTCCGGTGTTGTTGCAAAGATTGCTGCCATTGCGCCTGATGTTGTTGTGATCGATCTACAAAATCCAAATCGAGATATGCTTGAAGATGCGCTGCAGCTTTCGCGGGCGGTCAAGCGTCCAGTTGCGATGTTTGTTGATAAATCTGATAATGAGATGATGCAGTCTGCAATTGACGCTGGGGTATCTGCTTATGTGATTGATGGCTTAAGGCAAGATCGCGTTAAAGCTATTTTAGATATGGCGGTTAGTCGTTTTAACGCATTTTCAAAACTTGAGCGAGAATTGGAAGAAGCAAAATCTGCGCTAGAAAATCGTAACGTCATTGATCAAGCAAAACGATTGATTATGACGTCGCGTGCAGTGAGTGAAGATGAAGCATATAAATTATTGCGAAAAACCGCGATGAACCAAAACCGGAAGATAGTTGAAGTTGCTGAAAGCCTTGTTCTGTCAGCAAACCTACTTGACGGGAGACAATCATGATCGAAATTAACTCTGGCTTTTTACCTCTGACAGATGCGGCAATACTCATCATCGCAAAAGAAATGGGATTTGCAGAAGAGCAGGGGATCGCTCTTAATCTTTTGCGCGAAACGTCTTGGGCAAATATTCGAGACCGATTGGCTGTTGGTCAGTTTGAAGTAGCGCATTGTCTTGCGCCCATGCCCATTGCTTCTAATTTGGGGCTCACTCCGTTTGCAACGCCATTGATTGCACCCATGGCGTTGGGGATGGGCGGAAATGCGGTAACGGTCAGCTATGACATTTATGAGAAAATGTGCGCGTTTGGATATGATGGTCAATTTGATGCTGCAATCGCCGGTGGTTTTTTCCATAAAGTTGTGATGGACATCCAACAAAATGGTGGCCGGAAGCTAAATCTCGGTGTTGTTCATCCGTTCTCAGCGCACAATTTTGAGCTTCGCTATTGGTTGTCCTCAATGGGGATTTCACCAGATCAAGATGTTCAAATCAAAATCATACCGCCATTGCTAATGGCGGATGCATTAAATGCGGGACAGATAGATGGTTTTTGTGTCGGCGAACCTTGGAATAGTCTTACGATTTCGAAAAGCTTTGGCAAAGTTATTACAACTAAAACTGCAATTTGGGCATCTAGCCCAGAAAAAGTTTTAGCAGTTCAATCTGATTGGGCCGATAAAAATCAGGATGCACTGCAAGCTTTGCTGGTTGCATTGGTTAAAGCTGCAAAATGGTGCTCTACCAAACAGAATTTTGAAAAGCTTGCGAGAATTTTATCAACCGAACCGTATTTGAATATGCCAGTAGATCTCGTTTTAGGTGCGCTAAACGGATCACTATCTTCATCTGTTTCGATTGATGCTGATGATAAGTTGCCGTTCTTAGAGTTCTACGAGAATGCAGCAACCTTTCCTTGGCAAAGTCATGCTTTGTGGCTTTATAGCCAAATGGTACGTTGGGGTCATCTTGAGCATTCGGCAAAAAATGCGGAGATTGCGCGGTCAAGTTTCCGGCCCGATATATATCGTGCGGCACTTAAATCTACGGATGCCATTATTCCATCTGGCAATTCTAAGGTTGAAGGTGCTTTGAAAACAAGAACGGCCGTTGGTGCGGCGTCGAACACATTATATCTGGGGCCAGACGGCTTTTTTGACGATCATGTCTTCGATCCAGATCAAATCGATCGATACATTAGTGGACAATCATTCGTCTAATTATTTTGCATTGCACAAAAATTATTCAATGGTGCATGTTTTTCGATCAATTCCTAAAGTTTACCAAATGGTCAAAAAAATTTAATTCATTTAAGTTATTGAAAATAAATAATAAATTATTTTGTTTTCAAACTGGCACACTTCCTGCATATATATAGTTAGCTTCCCAAGGCTAAAAAGCGGGTCCAATGACGGGTCCAAAATAATAGGCAATGCCGCCAAAACACGTATCTGCATCCTCCTCCCAGCAGAGCGTCGTTTTGGCGGTATTTTTTTGTGGGTGATGCAAACCCATTTTGAAGGAGAGAACATGTTTGACGTAATTAAAAAGAATGCATTGGCGCTAGGTGTGACAACGACACTTGCGATCACTGCTTTCTCATCAGTACAGGCTGAGATGCTGGATGTTGAAAAAGATGAATTGAAATTCGGCTTTATCAAGCTAACTGATATGGCGCCGCTCGCAATTGCATACGAAAAAGGCTATTTCGAAGATGAAGGCCTATTTGTAACTTTAGAGCCGCAAGCAAACTGGAAAGTATTGCTAGATCGTGTGATTACAGGTGAACTTGATGGCGCGCACATGTTGGCTGGTCAGCCTTTGGCAGCAACAATCGGCTTTGGAACTAAAGCACACATCGTTACACCGTTTTCAATGGACTTGAACGGTAACGGAATCACTGTTTCCAATGAAATCTGGGAAATGATGAAACCACATATTCCAATGGATGGCGAAGGAAAACCGATCCACCCTATTAAAGCGGATGCGCTAAAACCTGTTGTTGATCAATTTATCTCCGAAGGTAAGCCATTCAACATGGGTATGGTGTTCCCTGTATCAACGCACAATTATGAGCTAAGATATTGGTTGGCATCTGGTGGTATTCACCCAGGATATTACTCACCAACAGATGTTTCTGGTCAAATTCAAGGTGAGGCGCTTTTATCAGTTACGCCTCCACCACAAATGCCAGCGACACTCGAAGCTGGAACAATTCACGGTTATTGTGTGGGTGAGCCTTGGAACCAAGCAGCTGTATTTAAAGGCATCGGTGTTCCGGTTATTACCGATTACGAAATCTGGAAAAACAATCCAGAAAAAGTCTTTGGTTTAACGAAAGAGTTTACACAAGAAAATCCAAATACAACGCTTGCTCTTACAAAGGCGCTTATTCGAGCTGCAAAATGGCTTGATGAAGGTGACAACGCAAACCGTTTGGAAGCTGTTGAGATCCTTGCTCGTTCTGAATATGTGGGCGCAGATGCTGAAGTGATCGCAAACTCGATGACAGGTACGTTTGAATACGAAAAAGGCGACAAACGTGATGTGCCTGATTTTAACGTGTTCTATCGCTATTTCGCAACCTACCCATTCTATTCTGATGCTATTTGGTATCTTACACAAATGCGTCGTTGGGGTCAGATTGCCGATCATAAAGATGATGCTTGGTATGATGAAGTCGCAAAATCAGTTTACTTGCCAGACATCTACATGTCAGCAGCTGAAATGCTGATCGAAGAAGGCTATGTCGACAAAGCGGATTTCCCGTTTAGTACGGATGGCTACAAAGACCCAACTCCTTCTGAAGACATCATTGACGGTATCGCATTTGATGCAAAAGCACCGAACGCATACATCGACAGCCTAACGATTGGTTTGAAAACAAACCAGATGATCGATGGCAACGACGTCAAAGGCTAATCCAAAATAAACCCATGGGTTGGCCGTATAACGGCCAGCCCAATTTTCAAATAATTTATAGGACCAAAAATGGCACAGGCAATGACTTCCGTCCCCGAGGTATCGAGGAAAAGTAAATTCCTTTCTTTCGTGAATAAATCCAGCTCATGGTTAGAGGCATTGGGACTTTCCTGGTTCGTGCCGCTATTAAAAATTGCTGGCGGCGATGATGTTAAAACGCAAATGAGCGAGCTAAAGCATACGCTCATAGTGCCGCTTATGGGCATTTTACTTTTCTTGGCAGCATGGGGAATTCTTGCGCCAAAAGTTCAAACTTCACTTGGTGCCGTGCCGGGGCCTGTTGAGGTTTGGGAGCAAGTTGGAAATTTGTGGGACGATCATGTTCGCGAACGTGAAAAAGCAGATGCGTTTTATGAGCGCCAAGATGTCCGTAATGCAAAGCTCATTGCCGAAGGTAAAGAGGATCGTGTTAAGTTCCGTAATTACACAGGTAAACCAACCTATTTTGATCAGATTATCACGTCGTTGTTTACTGTTGGGCTTGGGTTTATCATCGCAACCTTGATAGCTGTGCCATTGGGAATTGCTTCAGGTCTTTCTAAGACGGTAAATGGTGCGATCAACCCGCTTATTCAGATTTTTAAACCGGTATCACCACTTGCGTGGCTTCCTATTGTTACCATGATTATCTCGGCAACATATGTCACGCCATGGGAGTTTATGCCAAAATCACTGCTTATCTCAGCGGTTACTGTGACGTTATGTTCACTTTGGCCAACATTGATTAATACGGCTCTTGGTGTGGCGTCTATCGATAAAGACCTTATGAATGTTAGCCGCGTGTTGAAGCTGCCAACTTATAAAACTATCACGAACCTTGTTCTTCCATCATCGCTTCCGTTGATCTTCACAGGTTTGCGTTTGTCGCTTGGTGTTGGCTGGATGGTACTAATCGCTGCTGAGATGCTTGCGCAAAACCCGGGTCTAGGCAAATTCGTCTGGGATGAATTCCAAAATGGCTCATCTCAATCACTGGCAAAAATCATGGTTGCTGTTCTGACCATTGGTATCGTGGGCTTCATGCTTGATCGTGTCATGTACACCCTTCAGCAAGCCTTTACTTTCTCAAGCAATCGCTAGGATCAGTAGATATGTCTTTTGTAGAAATTTCAGATCTTTCAAAGCATTATGGTGAGGGGGCGAACCGAACTGAGGTTCTCTCCAACATCAACCTGAAAGTAGAAGAGAGCGAATTTATCGCAATTGTGGGGTTTTCTGGCTCTGGGAAAACAACGCTTATTTCAGCCTTGGCAGGGTTGATTGAGCCAGATACTGGCGGTGTGCTTTTCAAGGGAAAAGAAATCGACGGACCAGGCCCGGACCGCAGTGTTGTTTTTCAATCTTATTCTTTGATGCCATGGCTTTCAGTTTCCGGAAACGTCGCGCTTGCAGTCAATAGCGTGTTTAAGAGCAAGAGCAAAAAAGAACGCAATGAAATCGTTCAAAAATACGTTGATATGGTTGGTCTTTCACATGCTGCAGATCGAAAACCAGCAGAACTGTCTGGGGGGATGCGCCAACGTGTTGCTGTGGCGCGTGCATTGGCAATGCAATCGGAATTGTTGCTTTTAGATGAACCGCTTTCTGCTCTTGATGCTTTAACGCGTGCAAAGTTGCAGGATGAATTTTCTGACATTTGTGAGAAAGAGAAAAAGACAATTATTCTCATCACGAATGATGTGGATGAAGCCATTTTGCTTGCAGACCGAATTATCCCATTAAAGCCTGGACCAAACGCAACGCTGGGGCCGGATTTTAAGGTTGATCTGCCGCGTCCGCGTAACCGCGCTGAGATGAACTCAAGTGAGGAGTTTATAAAACTTCGTGGGCAAGTCACCGAATATTTAATGGCTGTAGGCGCTGAACGAGGCGCCGATGCGGAGCAGGAATTTAATCTGCCGAATGTCGTGCCAATCACGCAAATGAAAAGCGATAAACTACCTTCAGCGTATGAAGCGGAAAGCGGTCCAAAGCACGACCGGACTTATCTTGAATTTTCACAGACGAAAAAAGTCTACCCGACACCGAAAGGTCCTCTAACGGTTGTCGATGGTTTTGATCTTAAGATGAAAAAGGGTGAATTTGTAACTCTTATTGGTCACTCTGGGTGTGGTAAATCAACCGTACTTTCAATGGTGTCTGGTCTTAATGAGATCACGGCCGGTGGTATAATTTTGGATGGCACACATATTCAAAGTGCAGGACCTGATAAAGCTGTGGTGTTCCAAGCACCATCGCTTCTTCCTTGGCTGACAGCATATCAAAATGTCGCTTTAGGCGTTGAGAAGGTTTACCCGCATGCAACGGCAAATGAGCGTAAGGAAGTCATTGAATATTACCTGTCTCGTGTTGGTTTAGCCGATTCAATGGATAAGCCCGCAATGGATTTATCCAACGGTATGAAACAACGTGTGGGCATTGCACGTGCCTTTGCATTGTCACCAAAACTACTGTTGTTGGATGAGCCATTTGGCATGCTTGATTCTCTTACTAGGTGGGAGTTGCAGGATGTTCTAATGGATGTTTGGAAGCGTACGGAAGTAACCACGATTTGTGTCACCCATGACGTTGATGAAGCTATCTTGCTTGCTGATCGGGTGGTGATGATGTCCAACGGACCCAACGCAAAGATCGGTAATATTATGGAGGTTGACCTTCCTCGCCCTCGTTCGAGAAAGGCGTTGCTTAACCATCCTGACTATTACGCATATCGTGAAGAATTGCTCGACTTCCTAGAAGCTTATGAAGGTGGGGCAGATCCATCTGAAGAGCAATTGAAATCCATTCAGGAAAAACGTGCAGCACGAATTGCGCGACAATCCCATAAAAAATCAGTTGCAGCTGCGGAGTAGTTCATGAAAAAGAAACTTGTAATTATTGGTAATGGCATGGTTCCGGGCCGCATGTTGGAGCGTTTATACGAACAAGCGCCTGACCTTTACGATGTGACCATTTTTAACGCTGAACCGCGTGTCAACTATGATCGGATTATGCTTTCACCAGTACTATCTGGTGAAAAAACCTATGAGGAAATCATCATTCACGGTGATGGCTGGTATGTTGATCGTAATATCACATTGTATAAAGGCCATAAAGTCACGCAGATTGATCGTAAGGCCAAAACGGTATCGACCAATACAGGTGAGACTGTATCTTATGACAAGCTTGTTATCGCAACAGGATCTGACCCGTTCATTATCCCTGTTCCTGGACATGATTTGCCCGGTGTCTTGAGTTATCGTGATCTTGATGATGTTGAAGCAATGCTGTTGGCCGCAAAATCTTGCGGTAAAGCGGTGGTTATCGGTGGTGGTCTGCTGGGACTTGAGGCGGCTGCTGGTTTAAAAGAGCAAGGGATGGATGTATCTGTTGTGCACTTGATGCCAACATTAATGGAACGTCAACTTGATGAAGCTGCGGGACATTTGCTCCAACGTGAGCTTGAAGGTCGCGGTATTAAAGTTCACACATCTTCCAATACCAAGCAAATTGTTGGTGAAGGAAAAGTGGAAGGGCTAGAGCTTGAAGATGGCACAATCCTTCCAGCGTCACTTGTGGTGATGGCTGTTGGCATTCGTCCTAATGCGCAAGTTGCCAAAGAAGCAGAACTTGATGTTGGTCGCGGTATCTTAGTTGATGGTCGAATGGTCACAAGTGATCCGGATGTTTACTCACTTGGCGAATGCGCTGAGGTTGGTGGCCAGGTTTACGGTATAGTTGCACCTCTTTATGAGACAGCGAAAATTGCTGCGGATCATTTGGCTGGGGTACCGTGTGAGGCATTTAAACACACTGAAACTGCAACGAAGCTTAAAGTTACTGGCATTGACCTTTATTCGCTTGGAGATTTTGGGCAAGGTGATGATCGCGAAGAAATCGTATTACGTGACGCACAAGCAGGGATCTATAAACGCCTTGTGATTAAGGATAACAAGATCATCGGCGTCGTACTTTATGGTGAAACATCCGATGGTGCTTGGTTCAATAACATGTTGAAAAAAGGCGAAGACATCTCGGACATGCGCGAGACGTTGATCTTTGGTCAAGCCTATCAAGGGGGTGCCCCCTTGGACCCCACGGCGGCCGTTGCAGCCTTGCCGGATGATGCAGAAATCTGTGGCTGTAACGGCGTTTGCAAATCAACAATTGTCGATGCAATTAAGGACAAAAACCTCTCGACGCTTGACGATGTGAGAGCGCATACAAAAGCGTCAGCTTCATGTGGGACTTGCACAGGTCTTGTTGAACAACTTATGGCCGTCACGCTTGGTGATAGCTATAATCCTGCGGCGATTACGCCAATGTGTGCATGTACAGATTTGGGTCATGATGATGTTCGCCGATTGATTAAGGCGAAAGAGCTGAAAACAATTCCAGACTTGATGCAGGCATTGGAATGGAAAACATCTTGCGGCTGTGCAAAATGCCGTCCAGCGCTTAACTATTATATGGTTTGCGACTGGCCTGATGAATATGCTGATGATTATCAATCTCGTTTTATCAATGAACGCGTTCACGCCAACATTCAAAAAGATGGCACATATTCTGTTGTACCGCGCATGTGGGGCGGAATGACATCGTCTAAAGAACTTCGTGCAATCGCTGATGTTGTAGATAAGTTTGATATTCCTGCGGTTAAATGTACCGGCGGCCAACGCATAGATATGTTGGGCATCAAAAAAGAAGATTTGCCCGCTGTTTGGGCTGACCTTGGTGAAGCTGGTTTTGTTTCTGGTCAGGCCTACGCTAAAGGTCTACGCACCGTTAAAACGTGCGTTGGAACTGACTGGTGCCGGTTTGGTACGCAAGATTCCACCGGGCTTGGTATTAAGCTTGAGAAGTTTATGTGGGGATCTTGGACACCTGCAAAGCTTAAATTAGCTGTCTCAGGTTGCCCGCGAAATTGTGCTGAAGCAACGTGCAAAGATATCGGCATTATCTGTGTAGATTCAGGTTATGAAATTCACTTCGCCGGTGCTGCGGGGCTTGATATTAAAGGTACGGAAATTCTCGGAAATGTTTCAACCGAAGAAGAAGTGATGGAGCATGTGGTGGCGCTTGCGCAAATGTATCGTGAGCAGGGACGTTACTTGGAGCGTATTTATAAATGGGCCAAACGCATTGGTCTGGATGAGATTAGATCTCAGATCATGGATAATGCGGAAATGAGAAAAGCCTATTACGAACGCTTCGTATTTAGTCAAAAATTTGCACAAGTGGACCCTTGGAACGAACGTGTGTCAGGCAAAGATAAGCACGAGTTTAAACCAATGGCAGATCTGAAATTGGAGCCAGCGGAATGAATGCGATGACAGAAAATTGGATTGCCATTGGTAAATTGGACGATATACCACTTCGTGGCTCACGATGCGTAAAAAATGGTGATATGACAATTGCGCTGTTTCGTACAGCAGAAGATCAAGTCTTTGCTCTGGAAGACAAATGTCCACATAAAAATGGCCCGTTAAGTCAAGGTATTGTCCATGACGGTTGTGTAACTTGCCCTTTACACAATTGGGTCATTTCCCTGTCTTCAGGAACTGCCCAAGGTGCCGACGAAGGCTCGACCATGACCTTTCCGATCAAAATTGAAGATGGTGATATTTTGCTTTCTCTTGATGGGAATAAAGCATAATGAGCGTCGAGTTGCCGACAACAATTAAGACGACATGTCCGTATTGTGGTGTGGGATGCGGTGTATTGGCAACCCGGCAACAAGATGGATCGCTTGATATCAAAGGCGATCCAGATCATCCAGCAAACTTTGGCAGATTATGTTCCAAAGGATCTGCTTTAGGTGAGACGACATCCTTGGATGATCGGATTTTAGAACCACAGATCAATGGTAAGATCTCTTCATGGGATGATAGCCTTGATTTGGTTGCTCAAACGTTTGCAAAAACGATCAAAGAGCATGGCCCGAATTCTGTTGCGTTTTATGTTTCTGGTCAAATTTTGACGGAAGACTACTATCTCGCAAACAAGCTTATGAAGGGATATATTGGATCGGCTAATATCGACACCAATTCTCGCCTTTGTATGGCGTCTTCTGTTGCAGGACACAAACGAGCATTTGGTTCTGATACTGTTCCGGGCTGTTATGAAGATTTAGAGCTTGCAGATCTTATCGTGCTTACTGGATCGAATTTAGCTTGGTGCCATCCAGTTTTATATCAGCGAATTGTAGCGGCGAAAAAATCACGACCTGAGATGAAGGTGGTGCTGATTGACCCACGCCGTACGATGACCGCTGATATTGCAGATTTGCATCTTTCAATTTCAGCGGATGGTGATGTTGCGCTGTTTTCGGGATTACTCAAGCACCTTCATGAAAATGGATGTGAAGATCATGAATTTGTCAAAACTCATACATCAGGTTTGGGTGAGGCGCTCAAGCAATTAGATGATGTGTCGATGAATGATATCGTACAAGCAACATCTCTTGAAGTTTCTGATATTCAGCGTTTTTATCAAATGTTTGCTGAGACCGAAAAGACGGTAACGGTGTATAGTCAGGGTGTTAATCAATCGAAATCTGGTAGTGATAAAGTCAATACAATTATCAACTGCCATTTGGCCACAGGTCGAATTGGGAGACTCGGAATGGGTCCTTTTTCAGTCACCGGACAACCGAACGCGATGGGAGGGCGTGAGGTTGGTGGTCTGGCCAATATGTTGGCAGCGCATATGGCGATTGAAAATGCAGATCATCGCGATCTTGTGCAGACGTTTTGGCAGTCGCCGACAATTGCATCTGAGACTGGGCTTAAAGCGGTTGACATGTTCCAAGCGGTTAAAGAGGGCCGCATAAAAGCGTTGTGGATAATGGCGACCAATCCTGTGGTTTCAATGCCGCAGGCAAATGATGTGAAAGAGGCGATCAAATCCTGTCCGTTTGTTGTCGTTTCAGATGTTGTTCATTCAACAGATACTGTTGCATTAGCGGATGTGAAATTACCTTCGCTTGCATGGGGTGAAAAAGACGGAACGGTGACGAATTCTGAACGTCGTATTTCACGTCAAAAAGCGGTATTGCCTGCACCAGGTAATGCTAAAGCTGATTGGTGGCAATTGGCTGAAGTCGGTAAGCGTATGGGTTTTGATGAGGCGTTTACGTTTGAAGATGCTCGTGCTGTTTTTGTTGAACACGCCAAACTATCAGGCTATCAAAATGACGGGTCTCGAGATTTTGATATATCTGGATTGATAAACGTTTCAAACGTTGAATATGATGAATTAAAACCAGTTCAATGGCCGATTGTGGGTGAAGATCGAAGTGTCAAAACGCGATTTTTTGCTAATGGCGCGTTTTACACACCAACGCGTAAAGCCAATATTCTTCCTATTACTTTTGAAACAACAGCTAAACCATCATCAGATCAATTAACGCTTAACACGGGACGTATACGTGATCATTGGCACACGATGACACGTACAGGTAAAAGTGCACGATTGTCCTCGCATTTAGGTGAACCTTATTGTGAAATTCATCCAGATGATGCGGAACGTTTTAAGCTTGAACCTGCGTCACTGGTGGAGCTTAGTTCCGAGCATGGCAAAATTATCGTGCGTGCACTTTTAACTAAGCGTCAACAGCAAGGGTGCGTATTTGTCCCCATGCATTGGACGGATCAATTTGCAGCCAACGCGCGGGTGGATGTGCTCGTACCATCTGTCACCGATCCTGTGTCAGGTCAGCCTGCACTTAAAAATGTGCCTGTTCAAGCCAAACCCGCACATATGTCAAGATATGGCCTGCTGATATCTCGACATAAACCAACGCCGCCGCCACTTGATTATTGGGCTTTGTCTAGATGCGTTGAGGGTTGGAAACTTGAATTTGCACATGGTGCGGATCAAAAGTTTGATTTCTCCGAGCAAGGCGTTTGGGGACTAGCGAATACATCAAATGATATTTCATACCTTGATCAGGATACAGGTCGCAGCCGATATGCGTGGTTTGATGGTGAACAACTGGAAACCGCATTGTTTTTGAGCGAAAATCCAGTTGAGGTTTCTCGAAACTGGGCGAGCGAACAACTCACCAAATGTTTTGAAACCATTGCTGATCGCTACAAAATTATCGCTGGACGTCCAAGTGTTGATCAACCCGATAAGGGTCAGATTATTTGCAGCTGTCTGTCCGTCGGTTCTAATGAAATTATAGGTGCAATCCATCAAGGTTGTTTGAACCTAGATGCGATTGGTGATGCAACAGGTGCTGGAACAAATTGCGGCTCATGCCGAGCAGAAATAAGTGAGATTATTCATGACAATCAGATCCTTGCCGCAGAATAACAAACGAAAAAGAACTCGGCCAGAGCGCATTGGCGAATTGGCTGTTTTGCCAATATTTTATAAGTTGAAAGATAAGAAAGTGGTTCTTGCTGGCGGTTCGGATGCTGCGGCTTGGAAATGTGAATTGCTCGTCGCTGCTGGCGCATGCGTTCACTTATATGCCATAGAACTAGATGAAGAATTTGAAGCCTTAATTTCAGATAATCCAGAACAGATCATTTGGCATCAAAGACCATGGGCGACGGATATCTTTGATAATGCTCAGATCGCGATTGGAGATATGGCCAGTGATGGAGCGGCCAAAGCATTTTATTGTGCCGCAAAAGCAGCCGGCGTTCCAGTCAATGTGATTGATATGCCTGAATTTTGCGAGTTTCAATTTGGCTCCATTGTTAATCGAAGTCCGGCAATTGTTAGTATTTCGACAGATGGCGCAGCGCCTATTTTGGGACAAGCTATTCGGCGAAAAATTGAAATGTTATTGCCTGTCTCACTTCAGGGGTGGGCAAAAGTGGCTATGTCAATCAGAGCCCGCGTGAATGATCTCTTTGAACCGGGTAAAGAGCGTCGAGCATTTTGGGAACATTTTGTTGATCTAGCGTTTTCTAAAACTGTTGACACTTCGACAGAAGACCAACTTTTAAACAATGTAGAGCGGATGAAGGCTAGTGGTGAAACCGGGAAAGTAACGCTCGTTGGTGCTGGGCCAGGAGACGCAGAGCTTCTCACGATCAAAGCCATGCGCGCGTTGCAATCTGCTGACGTGATTTTGTTTGATGATTTAGTTTCCACCGATGTCTTAGAACTTGCACGCCGTGAAGCAAAACGCATGCTTGTAGGAAAGCGTGGAGGCAGAGAAAGCTGTAAGCAAGATGATATTAATGAGATGATGCTTCAGTTTGCCAAATCCGGTAAGAATGTTGTGCGGTTAAAATCGGGCGATCCATCTGTGTTTGGTCGTGCGGGTGAAGAAATCTACGCTTTGGAAAAACACAATATTCCGGTTTCAATTATTCCAGGTATTACAGCAGCCTCTGCGATGGCAGCTCAGCTTGGTGTATCTTTAACGCACCGTGATCACGCGCAGTCTGTGCGTTTTATTACGGGACACAGCAAGCAGGGTAAATTACCCGAGAGCGTGAATTGGCCTGCGGTTGCTGATAACACAACAACCACGATTTTTTACATGGGCGGACGAACTGCAACGCAAATAAAAGCTAGATTGCTTGAGGAAGGCATGACAGGTCAGATGCCCGTTGTGATCTCGTCATCAATTTCGCGCGACAACCAGGAAACATGGTTTGGAAGTCTGAGCGATATTGATTTAGGCATTGAACAGATTGGTTATGACCAACCTGTTTTAATCGGTGTTGGTGATGTGTTTGGTTCAGCTGCTGCATCTTGGCAAAACGTGAAGGAACCGTTCGAGCAAATTGCTTAACGATTATTGGTTGCTGACATATTCTAGAACACGTTCTGCATTACTTTTGGCTATGGATCCATCTCTGTTCCACAAAGAGTTCTCAAACCCGATCCGGACTTTACCACCCTTTTTGTGCGCATTTAAAAGGCAATCCGTTTCACCTTGGCCAAATGCACAGATAGCCCAATCAATTATAGCATCCTGCTGGGTTGCCCATTTATAAAATGGATCAAGGTCATCTGGTGAACTTTGTTGGTTTTTCGTATAGCGACCAAGTACAAAAAGAAGTTGTGTTGTTTGAGCATCATTCAGCAATGACAGCTTTTCAATGCGAGCCAGGTCATCGGTATCGTAAATAATGTGCTGGACAGAGATTTCATTTTCTGCGCACCAAGAATAAAAACGTTTAGCCTCTATATCTTCGCCCTCAGACAACATCTCCGTAACTGAAATTGACACGGCTTTTGGCATAACTTTTCTTACCACTTCGCGTTGTTCTTGGGGTGAATATTGTCCAACCGCTTCTGTAGTTATTTGAACGTAAAAATCAGGGAGCACATGTTCCATTTCCTGTAGCGCTTCGAGATACAAACCCGGGTCTAGTGTGTGCGTGTCATCTTTAGCGCGAATATGCATGTGAAGTCCGTCGGCGCCAGCCTTTTGACAGGCGATTGCCGCAGCAGTGGTTTCAGAAATGCTGATTGGAAGTGCAGGATGATCCTTCTTGGTACGTCTAGCACCATTGGGCGCGATCATGATTTTGGGCAGTTGTGTGTAATCTATCATTAAAGCACCTTTTGAATGGCTAAATGAAGTTTTTCTACGATCTCATCGATATGGTTGTCTTCTATTATAAATGGCGGCGCTAAGAGTACATGGTCGCCGTTAACGCCATCTATCGTGCCTCCCATCGGGTAGCAAATCAGACCAGTTTCAAATGCAGCTTTTTTAATTTTTTTGTTGGTTGCTTTGTCAGGTGAAAACGGTTGTTTCGTTTCTCTATCTTGAACGATTTCGATGCCGCGAAATAGGCCACGTCCACGAATGTCTCCTATGTGAGGGTGTTGGCCAAATTTTTCAATCAATGCTGATTGAAGCTTCTCACCCATATCATGCGCGCGCTGAACAAGATTGTGTTTTGTCAATTTGTTTATAACGGCAATTGACGCAGCAGCAGCTGTAGGATGACCCACATAGGTGTGTCCATGTTGGAAGAAGCCTGATCCAGTTTCAATGGTTTGATAAATATCTTTTGTGCAGAGCATTGCGCCGATGGGTTGGTAACCTGCGCCGAGCCCTTTTGCGATTGTTATAATGTCTGGCGATATTCCATCCTGCTCACAGGCAAACATAGAACCTGTGCGCCCCATGCCGCACATCACCTCATCTAAGATCAACAGAATACCATATTGGTCACAAATTTCTTTGATGCGTTTGAAATAGCCCTTAACAGGAGGCACAGCGCCCGCGGTTGCACCAACAACTGGCTCGGCGACAAATCCGATCACATTTTCAGCACCAAGACGTTTAATTTCTGTTTCCAATTCGTTTGCGACGCGCAAACCGTATTGTTCAGTGGTTTCCCCCTCTTGTTTTCCACGATACTCAAAACAAGGAGAGATATGACTTGTTTCAATCATCAACGGAGAAAATGGGGCCCGGCGCCATTCATTGCCACCCGTTGCAAGTGCTGCAAGGGTGTTTCCGTGGTAGCTTTGTTTGCGAGCAATAAAATAACGTTTTGATGTTTGACCTTTTTCCCAACAATATTGGCGAGCAAGTTTTAGTGCGGATTCAACAGCCTCGGAACCACCCGATACTAGGTACACCCGATCAATATTACCTGGGGCAAGTTCGACCAGTTTTTCGGCAAGTTCTTCAGCGGGTTTTGACGTTAAAAAACCTGTATGTGCAAATGCAATTTCGTCAAGTTGCGCTTTAATTGCATTGGTTACATCTTGATCACCGTGACCTAAACAAGATACCGCTGCGCCTCCAGAACCATCGAAATACTGCTTGCCATTGGTGTCGTATAAATACACGCCTTTGCCGCTCTCCACTGTGGGGGTATTTGCTTTGGTGTGCCTTGGGAATATGTGTGACATTTCAATTTCTTTGCTGTCGTTTTTATGGAGTATGGAGAGTTTATCTAGATGATTGTCGTCATCGCTTTAAGAAAACAGATTGGATTTTATAGCTTTCTCGATGAGTTCTGCGACGGATGTAACATCCATTTTTTCCAACACGCGCGCGCGATGGTGATCGATGGTGCGTGGGCTAACATTTAATTGGCGTCCGATATTTTTACTGGATGTGTCCGCAGGATTTTGAACGATAAACTCTGCGATTTCTTTTTCTCGTGTCGTCAATGTTTCAAATTTCGACTTGAGAGCTTTGGCATCTTCAACATCGCGATTATTAATCGATGCTTGCTCAAAGGCTGCATCAATTGCCTTCAAAAGTACTTTTTGCTGAAACGGCTTTTCTAAAAAATCTATCGCACCCGCTTTAATGGCCTGCACAGATTGTGGAATACCGCCATGTCCTGTCATGAAAATGATGGGCGTGGAGATGTCCATCTTTGCCAGCTTTTCCTGAAGCTCTAAACCATTCATGTCGGGCATGCCATAATCTAATAGCAAGCAACCGGACACACTTTGATCATAGTTTTTTAAAAAGCTATCTGCGGATGAAAAACTATTAACGTTATATCCGCGTTTTGTCAGTGATCGGGTTAAAGATGTGCGGATATCTTCCTCATCATCGATGACAAAAATAGTAAAGTTTTCCAAGCGTGACATGCTGCAAATTTCCCTTAATGACTTAGCTTATCACAGCGACCGGAATTGTGAAGCAAAAGCGAGAACGACCTTTGGTTTTCGGCTCATACCATACCTTGCCGCCATTGGCTTCAATTAATGTTCGGCTGAGTGATAAACCTAATCCCATGCCATCGCGTTTACTACTTTCAAATTGTGCAAACAAATCAACATCTGGATCGATGCCTGGACCTGTATCAATCACGTGGATCTCGATGAATTTATCTCGCAGGTAGGTTTCAATGACTATGTCTCTTTCATTAGCATTTGATCCTTCAACCGCTTCAATGGCATTGCGGGTTAGGTTCATAATCACCTGCGCAACTTGAACTCGATTGCCATATACATTTGGGATGTCTTGTTCTTTAAATGAGATCGAAATCTCATGTTCATTTGCCTCTGGCTTTAGCAATTGCAATGTTTGATCCAGCAGTTCGGAGAGATCAAAGTTTGTTTGCTCTCCCTCATCTTTGCGCACAAGACCGCGAAGCGCGCGAATGATTTCTGCACCATGATGGGCTTGCCGATCCATATCATTGAGTATTTCGATCAGTTCTGGATCAGGGTTTGGCAATTCATTAACAGTGAGCAATGCTGCATCTACATTTTGAGTGAGCGAGGTGAGGGGTTGGTTCAACTCATGGGCCAATCCTTCAGCCATCTGCCCCATCATATTAACGCGGGCAAAGTGCGATAGATCACGGCTGAGTTCATTGATTTTAGTTTCAGCTTTTTTCTGAGCCGTTCTGTCATCAATCGTTGCCACCGCATACATCGGCTCGCCTTGTTGATCACGAATTAGAAACGCATTGACCTGTAACCAAACGATGTCTCCATTCTTGCGGATGTAACGTTTTTCCTGATTGTATTCATAATCTTCAAACATGGTTTTCTGGAATGAAATATAACTGTCTGTATCTTCGGGGTGAAGAATATCAAAGATCGACATTCCAGCCATTTCTTTGGAAGTATAGCCTAAAATATCGCCCAATTGCTGATTTACTCTAATAAAGTGCCCATCAGTTGGTGAAATCTGTGCCATCCCGCGAGAGGCAAGACTGAAGGTCAAACCATAGATGCGCTCAAAGGTTTTTCGTTGTGCAATTTCACTTGCCAGTGTCTCGCTCACTTCTTCAAGCTCAGGGTAGGTTTGTGTATTTGCCAAAGATTTAGATGCATCACCGCTCGCAACCAAACCAGCTCTTACGGCAAAATCACGAATAGGCTGGTTGATCTTATTGGCTATTTTCAAACCAATGAGACCCGTCACCATGGCGATGAACATTGCGATCCAAATGTTTCTGGTTCGGTTTTCTTCAATGCCGCCGATAAAATCACTCAACGGCGCATAAATTGCAATCGACCAAGGTAGATCATGATTGGACCCTGGTATGAGAATAGAGGCATATTTACCGTCATTATATTTAAACTCGGCTTCAATCTCCTGCTCTGAAGCAACCTGATCAAAGTTCGGTAAGTTGCCAAAGGCCTCTCGCGCGACGAGATCTTCAATCTGATCGATTTTGACGAATTTGAGTGTGTTCGTCTCGTCTGTTTCTCGGATTAAGGTTGAATTCGGGTGCGCAATGACATCCCTGTCACTTGAAAGCGCCATCGCTACCCCTGAATCTCCGATATCAAGATTGGAAAGAAAGCGAGAGATTTCATCAATTTCTATATCAACGCCAATAACACCCTCAAACTGATTAGAGGCTGAGGTAATAGGAGTTGCGGCCGTGATACCAGGGCTTTGCGATGAGAAAAAAATGTAAGGTGCTGTCCAAATAAAATTCTGTTTGTCCTTCGCATCGATATACCAAGGTCTTACGCGTGGGTCGAATTTATCACTGGGGTCGGTTGCTCGCCTTGCGATTTTATAGTTTTCATCTCTCCAGATGAGCTCTGTTGAAATTGTCCCATTATTTCGTTTAACGAGTTTGGTTCGAAAATCAGCATGCTTTTCACTGCGCATGACATAGACAAAATTGCCCTGATCATCGCCGTAATAAATACCCGAAAGTTGCGGTACAACCTGCATTTGTTGGAAGAGTAATTTTTCCAATTGTTCTGAGCTGTTGTTATCAACGATATCGCTTTCTATCAGACGTTTTGCAAGCTCTGTTGCGCGAATCGCCGGTTCCAAAAAGCCCTTAGAATGCTCTGTTGAACTTCGACCAACTTCGCTAATAAGCGTTGTCGCGTGGTCCAATAGGACGCGTTCTGAAGAGACGAAGTAGAATGAAACAACTGAAAGTACAGCAACGAATTGTAAGCCTGACAACCAAATTGCAAGTATTGCCCCCAGTGAAAGTTTCATTGTGATCTGCCCTTTGGTCATTGATGTGCAATAAGCGTTTTCTAGAAAACCATCATGATTTCAATAGCTTAGTGGCGATGTTTTTTCGCTTATTACGAATTTATACTATAGCAATAATTCCCTTTGATCTGTGTGTAAACAATTTTAGAGCAACTCTTATCGGTATAGGTAAACACGCGTATAGACAGTTTTTTGCTCGAATGTGATCCTCTTTGTTAAGCAGGGAGGGGAGTTTTGCGTCCAAAATAATAGAATCCGGGCTCATTGCATGATGAGAACTAGATCGAAAAATCCTTCACTGACCTGCGGAAATAAAATTTAATTAATCGGGAGATTACAATGATTAATAAGTTAAAACTACTTACAGCTACACTTGCACTTGGTTCTATGATGGGCACAACTGCAATTGCTGAAGACTTCATCACAATTGGTACAGGCGGTGTAACTGGTGTTTACTACCCAACTGGTGGTGCGATCTGCCGTTTGGTCAACAAAGGCCGTAAAGACCACGGTATCCGTTGTTCTGTGGAATCTACAGGTGGTTCAGTTTATAACATCAACACAATTCGCGAAGGCGAGCTAGAGTTCGGTGTAGCACAATCTGATTGGCAGTATCACGCTTATAACGGTACTTCAAAATTTGCGGACGCTGGTAAATTTGAAGAGCTTCGCGCAGTGTTCTCTGTACACCCTGAGCCATTTACTGTTGTTGCACGTGCGGACGCCGGCATCTCAACATTTGATGATCTTAAAGGCAAACGTGTAAACATCGGTAACCCTGGTTCTGGTCAACGCGGTACAATGGAAGTTCTTCTTGACGCTAAAGGTTGGACAACTGGCGATTTCGCTCTTGCAACTGAGCTTAAAGCTGCAGAACAATCAGCTGCTCTTTGTGATAACCAAATCGATGCGATGGTTTACACAGTGGGTCACCCATCTGGTTCAATCCAAGAAGCAACAACTGCATGTGATAGCGTGCTTGTAACTGTAGATGGTAGCGCTGTTGAAGGATTGATCAGCGATAATCCATTCTACCGCTCAGCAAACATCCCAGGTGGTATGTATCGCGGTAACGACGGCGACACTATGACATTTGGTGTTGGCGCAACTTTCGTGACATCAACTGCGGTTTCTGATGAAGCAGTTTACACAGTTGTAAAATCAGTGATGGAAAACATCGAAGATTTTAGAAAGCTTCACCCTGCATTTGCAAACCTTGAGCCAAAAGACATGGCAACAGCAGGTCTTTCAGCACCGCTTCACCCTGGTGCTGCAAAATACTACAAAGAAGCAGGCTTGATCGAGTAAGTCTCTTAAGCACATACGGGGAGGGCAGCGATGCCCTCCTTTTTGCATTTAGTTTAAGTTTTCCATGGATAGTCGAGGGGACATCTCAATGGCAGATAATAACAAAGAAAACCGCGCATTAAGCGAAGAAGAGCTACAAGAATTAGTGGCCGCAACAGACGCTGGTGCAAGATCTCCCCAAGGGTCAGTGGGAACGTTTTTAGCGGTTGTCGCGGTCATTTGGTCTGTATTTCAGGTCGTTTTAGCATCACCATTAGCAAACTATGTTTTACCTGGGGATATTATCAACAACTCTCGCCAGCTGCATTTGGCATTCGCCATTTTCCTTGCATTCATGGCATATCCTGCGCTTAAATCGAGCCCACGCGACTATATCCCAATTCAAGATTGGATCATGGCGATATTAGCGGCCTTTATCGCGCTTTACGGATTTATATTTTATCAAAAAATTGTTGACGCAGGCGGATTGGCTGATGATGTCGACAAGTGGTTTGCACTTGTTGGATTGTTGCTATTGTTTGAAGCAGCCCGTCGCGCGCTTGGACCAGCAATGGCCATTATCGCAACGATTTTCTTAGCTTACGTATTCTTCGGTTCTTCCGAAATTGTGCCCGACGTTATTCGTTGGAAAGGTGCATCTTTGAAGAAAGCCATGAGCCATATGTGGATCACCTCAGAAGGTGTGTTCGGTATTGCACTGGGTGTGTCGACGAAATTCGTGTTCTTATTTGTGTTATTTGGTGCGCTGCTGGATAAAGCAGGCGCGGGTAACTACTTCATCAAAATGGCATTCGGCGCGCTTGGTCACCTTAAAGGTGGACCTGCGAAAGCAGCTGTTGTTGGTTCTGCAGCGACTGGTCTTATTTCTGGTTCTTCAATTGCCAATGTTGTAACAACAGGCACATTTACCATTCCTTTGATGAAACGCGTTGGTTTCTCATCTGAAAAAGCGGGTGCCGTTGAAGTGGCAAGTTCGGTGAACGGACAGATCATGCCACCTGTGATGGGCGCTGCAGCGTTCTTAATGGTGGAATATGTTGGTATTTCATATGTTGAAGTGATCACGCATGCATTCTTGCCTGCAACGATCTCTTACATTGCACTTGTTTACATTGTGCATTTGGAAGCTGTGAAATCTAACATGCCGACACTTGGCAACCGTGTTGTATCAATGGGCCGCACAATCGGTGGCATGGCATTGTTCTTCGCTGGTTTTGCAGGTCTTTGTTATGGCGTGCAATACCCGGTCAAATGGATAACTTCGCTATTCCCTGAAGGGTCGGGCGGTATTTTAGCTATTCTTGTATTCCTAGCCTATGTTGTGTTGCTTAAATTTGCAGCACTGGTACCAGACCTAGAGCCTGATGATCCAAATGCAAAAGATGTTGAACTACCGGTTATCGCCGAGATTTATAAAGCTGGTCTTTATTACCTTCTACCGATTATCGTGCTTGTTTACTTCTTGATGATTGAGCAAAAATCACCGGGTCTGTCAGCCTTCTGGGCAACGGCATTATTGTTTGTGATCTTGCTTACTCAGCGCCCACTAAAATCAATTTTCCGTGGTGAAAATAAAACAGCAAATGCCTTTAAAGATGGCGTTGCTGATTTGATCCAGGGCTTGATTGACGGTGCTCGTAATATGATCGGTATTGGCCTTGCAACGGCAACAGCTGGGGTGATTGTTGGTACTGTTACATTGACTGGTGTTGGCCAAGTTATGGCTGATCTGGTTGAGTTCCTATCAGGTGGTAATTTGATCTTGATGCTGGTTCTTGTTGGATTGCTAAGCCTTATTCTTGGTATGGGCTTGCCGACAACTGCGAACTACATTGTTGTATCGTCTCTAATGGCAGGTGTTGTGGTTGAACTTGGCGCGCAGTCAGGGTTGATCGTACCGCTTATCGCAGTTCACCTGTTTGTGTTCTATTTCGGTATTATGGCCGATGTGACGCCTCCGGTGGGCTTAGCAAGTTTTGCAGCTGCAGCGGTGTCTGGTGGTGATGCGATTAAGACAGGTTTTGCAGCATTCTTCTATTCACTAAGAACAGTTGCACTTCCGTTTGTCTTTATCTTCAACACAGATCTGCTGTTGATCGATGTGACACTCACACAAGGTATATTGGTCTTCATAGTCGCCTCGATAGCCATTTTGGTGTTCACTGCGGGCACCATGGGTTGGTTCGTCACAAAGAGCCGTATCTATGAAAGCGTTGCACTTATCTTGATCGCATTTGTTCTATTTAGACCAGACTTTGTGATGGATAGATTGCAGCCTCCCTTCTCCTCAATTGCACCGGCTGAGTTCACAACTGCGCTTGGTAATGCAAGTGCGGGTGATGAGCTTCGTGTGGTCGTTTCAGGACCTGATTTTGATACTGGTGAAAACAAAGATACAACGCTCGTGGTCGCGATCGATGGGGAAGGCAGCGGGGAAGAACGCCTTCAAGCAACAGGTTTGTTGCTTATCCCAGAGGGTGATGTTGTGAAAATGGATGAGCCATCATTTAGCTCACCATATGGACAATCACTTGGTAGCTTTGATTTCTATCTTGATGAGCCTGTTGTGATTAAAAGCATTCAGGCACCATCTGAGCAGTCTCCAAAAGAACTGGTGTTTATTCCAGCTCTGTTGTTCTTGTTCTTTATTGGGTGGTTGCAGTCTAGACGCCGCAAATCAGAGCCTGAAACATCTAATGAAAACGCGGGAGAAGTCGCATGAGTAAGTCAGTATTATGTGCCGTTGATATCAGTCATCCTGGCGAAGATACAAATGTTCTTCAAAAGGCTGCGAAACTAGCGGCAATGGACGATGCGCAACTTGATGTGATCACGGTTGTTCCAGACTATGGCACTAGCCTTGTGAGTGGGTTCTTTAATGAAGAACATCATGATCAAATGATGGAAGAAGCATCAAAACAACTCAATGCGCAAGTGACGAGCGCATTGGGGGCTGATGTAAACGCCAAGGTGCGGCATATCATTGCTTTTGGTAAAACCTATGAGCAGGTTTTAAATGCGGCGAGCAAGGCCCAATCTGACCTTATTGTGGTGGGTGCGCATAAACCCGATTTTGCTGATTATCTATTGGGACCAAATGCTGCACGCATTGTGCGCCACTCCAAATGCTCGGTGCATGTGGTTAGATAGATCAATACAAAATTAAAAAAAACAAATTGGCGGCTTAGGTCGCCAATTTTTTTGTCTTCATCTCACTTGTTTTTTCTCACGGAACCAAATTATCAAACCTGCAATGATGATGATTACAGCGCCTAACAGTGTCCAGCGATCTGGAACTTCATCGAATATGAAGAAGCTCCAAACGGTGAGATAGATCACAAAAGAATACCCAAATGGCATAATCAAATTGGGTGGGGCATAGGACATGGCATTGGTCATAAATTGATGGCCGGCCCACGCAAAAAAACCAAGGCTTAGTAGCACAACCCATTGAAACTCTGTGGTAGGAGACTGCCATTCCAATATTGCGAAAGGTATGAGCGCAATTGTGCCGACCAAACCCGCCCAGAACTGCATTGTATCAGCCGATACCACCCCAGAGAGCTTTCGTGTGAATATTGAATAAAGCGCAAATGAGAACGCGCCTGCTAAAGAGACAAAGGCTGCCCAGTGAAAGTCCTCGTCAAACGGGCGGATCGCTACAAGTATTCCAATGAAGCCAAGCCCAATTGCCATCCATCTAAATTTACCAACAGGTTCCTTTAACATCGGCCAAGACAAAGCGCATATAATGACGGGCGCTGAAAATAATATGGTCGCGGTGAGTGATAGTGATAGATATTGAATAGCAATAAAATTTGCGACAGTTGCCAACATCAGACAGCTGCCTCTAATAATGACTAGACCAAGTTTTTCGCAACGAAAAACACTCCAGTCAAAACCGTTCTTGCCAAATATACCGACGGAAATAACAAAATGAACGAAGTAGCGCATGAAAGCCAATTGCAGCGCGGATAAACCAATCACGCCCAACCACTTGGAACCAGTGTCGACAAAGGAGAATAAAAAGTTTGCAACCAATATCATCACGATGCCAAGTAATGGACCGCGTGTAGGGAGGCGAAGAAAGCGCTTGCTCATGGTTATATGGCTTTTGCTTTTGGCTCTTGGAAACTTAAAGGCTCAACGGATTGGTTTATAAGATCAATTAACCGCATAGCTTCGATACCATTCCACCCATCGCATTTTGCCTTTGTCTCAGTTTTATGAATGAGGTTCGTAAAATGGGTTAGTTGTTCATACAAAGGCTCTACACCCTGCATGTTTTTGTTTTGAGATTTCAGCGCTCTTGACCAATCTCCAATTTGATCTTCATTATCAGTCCAAATTTTCATGCCTGGGAATTCAAGTGCACCTTGTGCACACCCAATTCTCCAAGATGAAATGCCTGTAGCAGCAATGTTGGGGTTTTCACTGCAAGCACCTTCAAAGCTCCATGGTGTGAGAGCTGCATCGCTTAGAATAACACTTGCCATCATGCCACTTTCAAAACGAAGTAATACACCTGCGGTATCTTCAACAGCTTGCCGACGTTGATAATTTGAGGTCATAGCTTGGATCTCAATAACTTTACCAAAAATATGAAGCAATAAATCAGCTTCATGAATAAAGTTTATTAGCAAAGGACCACCATCCGATTTCGTTCGCCAAGCCCCTTTTTCAAAATAGTCATCAGGTTTTCGAACAGCCCAAATAATGGACGCCATGACAGGAACGCCGAGTTCCTGTTTTTCTATGATTTCTTTTGTCCGATCCACAAATGGATGGTAGCGGCGATGATGGCCAATCAGCAACGGTACCTTCGATTTTTCAAACGTCGATGCAATAAGTTCGGCATTTTTCAAATTATCAGCAATTGGCTTTTCAATTAAACAAGGTATGTTTTCATTCGCAAAGAAAAGGCCAGATTTTAGATGGTTCGCATTGGGTGTCGCAATGATAACCCCATCAATGTCATCAAGTGATAGTTCGCTTATGTCATCGAGTTTTTTGCAGTTTAGTTCTTGTGCAAGCTCAATTGATTGGGGGGCCGGGTCAACAATTGCCGCAAGTTCTGTCATCTCGTGACGCACTACAAGCTTTGCGTGGCGTTCGCCTATGAGGCCAGCACCAATGACGGCAATTCTAACTGGTTTTTGTTTAGGCTCGTTCATGCACAATACGGACTATTGGAATCCCAGCGATGCTGAGGAATATGATCTGATTGAGATAAATCTTGGCGTGTTTTGTTCCACATATCCTGCCAAGTTTGCCAGTCCTTTAGTTCAGAACTTGGATTGCTTTTTGATCTCGCAACAAAGTCTGGAAATTGACCGCGACCGGTTGGTTGGCCTGTCACATTATAGCGAAGATCGAACGACCATCGAAACTTGTCTGTTGTATTTGTCAGCGATGAATGTGGTGTTAGTGGGTGAAAAATGACCGCACCACCTGCTTTGACAGGAACGGGTATTGCGTTGTCTTCAGGAATAAATTTATCGGCAATACCAACTTGGTTTTTCGTACAATGCGGGAGCATTTCATCATAATGTTTCGACGCAACTTGCAGACATCCATTTTCAATGGTCGCATCTGTAATTGCCAGCCAAACGGTTACAAATTCTGTGTTGTCCGCTTCTGGCATAGTCACGCCCATATCCTGATGCCAATCTGTTGCAATGATATGCGCGCGGTTTTCAGATTTAGGTACAGAGTTGTGCGGTGGCTTTATGCGCACATGTTGAATAGGGTTTGATGTAATTTCTGGCCCGATCAATTGCTCAACCATATCCAAAATGTTTTTGTGTGTTGCCATGGAAAATACCGCGGGTCCGATATGCATTGGCGTATTCATGGAGATATCTGAGTGCGGTAAGCTGATGTCAAAGGGCTGATACCATTCGAGGCCACTTTGGATGGCAACTTCCAGCTTCTCCCAAAAGCTCATATTCTCTGGCGATCTTTCAACTTTGCCATCGCGCCACCAACCCTCATAAAGCGTGTCCATGAGGGCTGCATATTCAGCTCGAACATCAGACAGTGTTTCTTCATCCAAAAGGTTTTCAACGACGAGAAAACCCTTTTGATTAAAGTCATCCACCTCTCTTTGTGTAATCATAAATTCTTCCTCGTTAGAGCAATAGTGTTACGATTGATGGCCAAATGAGCAGTACCAAGAGCGCTAGTAATTGCACGCCAATGAATGGTAGGAAGCCGCGGAAAATATCCGTTAATGAGATATGCGACGGGGCCACGGATTTTAAGTAAAACGCTGCTGGTCCAAACGGTGGTGATAGGAAACTCACCTGCATATTCATACAGAATAAGACGCCAAACCAAATCGCGACCTGTGATGGTTCGAGTTGCCCAAAAAAGCCAATTTCATCAATTGGAAGTTTTTTCACGATCGGTAAGAATACAGGAATGATAAGCAACACAATGCCAACCCAATCCATAAACGCACCCATGAACAACAAGATAAGCATCATGATGAGGATAACAGCCATGGTTGGCATTTCTGCACCGACGATGAGTTGCGCAATATATGCTGGGCCGCCTGCAAGAGTGTAGGCGCCCGCGAGCGCTGCCGCACCCACTGTGACCCAAATGATGGTGCCTGTTGAGCGCAATGTACGCATCAGACTTACCCAAACTAAATCAACCGATGCTTCACCTCGCATGGCAGCGATTGCAAACACTGCCAATGCGCCCATGCCTGCTGCTTCGGTAATTCCGGTAATGCCGCCGTAGATGGAGCCTAGAACAATCCCGATAACGGTAAACGGTGGGACAAGACCTTTGCCGTGCTTCCACCCTGCTTTGGTGCGTTCTTTACCGAAAACAAAGAAAATCAAGAGTAAGCATACCGCTATAATACCGATGAATTGTGGTGCATGGTGGAGCATGCCTAAAGCGGGTTCTTCAAAGTCTTCCCCAGTTGAGACATTGCGACCTGTGATGGTCAGAAATGCAACACGGGCAAGCAATAAGCTTGTGAAACCTGCAACCATGATAGCCATGAACGAGCCGAACATTTTAGCTTTTTCAACCCCAGGAGGATCATCAGCTTTTGGTTCTGGAAGAGGGGCTTGAGATGGGTCAAGATGCACTCGAACCAGAATGTAGATAATAATGAAGGACGCCAACATAAAGCCTGGAACAAACGCACCTGTGAACAATGCTTTAATCGATGTCTCTGTGATCAAACCATAAATAATGAGAACAATTGATGGCGGGATCATTGTACCCAAAGAGCCTGAGGCACAAATGGTACCAATAGCAAGGTTTTGGTTGTAACCAAGGCGAAGCATTTGCGGCAGGGCGATCAGCCCTAACAACACAACTTCACCCCCGATAATGCCACTCATAGCTGCCATTAAAACAGCCATAAGCGAGGTGACAACCGCGATGCCTCCACGCATACGACTGAGCCAGAAATCAAGACTGTCATACATTTGTTTGGCAACACCAGATCGTTCAAGCAATGCGGCCATAAAGATGAATAAGGGGACGGATATGAGTACATATTCTGTCATCAGATCATAGATCTTCTGGGTAAGAATATAGAGCGCGCCGGTGCCGGGGTTACTGGTTAACATGCCAGAACCAAAGCTTAGCGGATCGGTGAGCAGCGTTGGCTCAAATTTCATAATCATTACAAGCGCTGCCAGAACCGCAGATGCAAAACCAAGCGGCATTCCTATGCCAAGCAGGATGATAAGTCCGATGACAAGTACAATTGATATTGTTCCGATATCCATTAGTTTGCTCCTACGCTTTTCTTGATCGCGGCGAGTTCTTCCTCGTCGATCACGTCTTTTTCTAGCAAGTCTGCTGGATCTTTATTCCAGTCCGCAATGAGGTTTAACAGCGCCTGCACACATATCAGGCAGATGGCAATGAGTATCATCGGCTGGATTGTCGCTGGAATTGGTGGGTCAAACGCTGTCCCAAATGTTTGCCAGCGATAGAATTTATTGATGAATACCTGGTTATAGCTACCGAAAACCAAACAGGCAGCAAAGAACCATAGAAGTGTCACGGATAATACATCACACACATGTTGTGCCCAGCGGGGCAAGACATCGTATAAAATGAAAATACGAATATGGCTGCGTTGTTGCATGGCGTAAATACCTGAAAGCATGAACACAAAGCCTGCAATCCACAGGGTAAGCTCGTTAGCCCAAAGCGTCGGCGCTTCAATGGCATAGCGCAAGAAAACTTCGTAGAGCATCACAAGTGTCATCGAGATGATCAAGATCATAGTGATGCGACCGATGAACATTGCAAAGCGGTCAATTCGACTAAAGCGTTCAAATTCCATAGGTGCATGAATGAGTGTGCGCATCCCAGCTGCAAAAATGATGGGTATTAGAATAAGGACAGCCCAATCGATCATATCGGCAAAGCCACCAAATAGGCCCGGAAGGTTTGGGGTGACGTCTTTGCGTTGATGCAGTTCAGTAATTTGCATCGTCATGCTTTCACCCGCATGAGGCCAAAAATCTAAGATATAGGCTGGCATGTGCCAAACGGCCCACCCTGCGCAAAACAAAAACAGGAATGGAAGGACCCATTCTGTTATATTTCCTGGTTTTTGTTCCATCATCTTCTCTCCCAGCTAGGCCAACTTGTAGTGTTCTATAAATGCACGATCAGGCTCGACACCCAATCCGTTGCCATTTGGAATGGCAACACGTCCATGATTTTTCTGAATTTGATTTTGAATATTTAGCGGTTCAATCAAAAGTTCATCACGGAATTTATTGTCTGTTGTATCAAATTCTAGCATCGGCTCCCACGGATGCAAACCACCCGGTAGCGCAGGCATTGCAGCCAATAAATGCAAGTTGGTGGCAACAGCAATTGCCGAGCCCCAAACATGATTTATCACAGGTGTGAAATGTGCATGACATAATGCAAGTACACGTAAATATTCAGAAATACCGCCGAGCGCGCAAACTTCTGGCTGAGCAATGTCTAATCCACGTGCCTCTAAAAGCCCGCGCCAACCCCAGCGGTTAAATTCAGCTTCGCCGCCTGCGATATTTGTTTTAAGACCTTTTCGCAATTCGCGATATCCGTCTAAATCTTCAGGTGCAATAGGTTCTTCAAACCAATATGCTTCGAGTTCATCAAGTGCGTGCCCAACGTAAAATGCATCACTTGTAGTATAACAATGGTTGGCGTCTGCCATGAATTTAAAATCGTCGCCAACACCTTTGCGTACAGCCTGCGCGAGACGAATATCAGACTTCGGACCGTGCCCGAGTTTCATCTTTGTTGCTGTAAAGCCCATGTCTTTGATGGCAGCAGCTTCATCTTCAAAGCGCTTGGCTAATTCATCAACTGGTTCTGGGCGTAACATCATGCCGTAACCATAAACGGATACGTCTTTGCGGTGCGCGCCACCAATGAGTTTATGTAATGGTAGGCCCGCAACTTTTCCTGCAATATCCCAGAGCGCGATATCAACGCCAGACAGGCTTTGCAAAGGCATTCCTTTTTGTCCGTGGTCGCGCATGAGGTTATAAACTTTGTGCCAGATCACATCGCGATCAAGCGGGTCATCACCCAAAATCATGGGTTGGATAACGTTTTCAACAATCGATTTATTGGCAATGGCAATGTTGCCAGGACCAAAACACTCACCCCAGCCTGTCACACCTTCATCGGTTTCCACTTCCACAAGATGCGCACTGCGTTTGGCATAATATTGCTGTGAATAGCCAAGCAGTTCGGGCATATCGTAGGACAGGACATGACTGGTAATTTTTGTGATTTTCATCGGGACACGATCATTGGTAAAAAGATGGCGACAGAGAAAACTCTGCCGCCAAATAAATTGTCAACTTTCAAATTATTTCATTGCGCCCAATTCGCGCAAGAATGACAAGTGGCTTTCTAGAAGTGATTTGGACTCAGGTGTTGTCGCAAATTCTGTCCATGCTTCTTGAACAGCACTACGATAAACAGCCATGTCTTCATCAGACCATGTGTTTAGTTTTACGCCTTTGTCGCGAAGCATTTTAGCTGTTTCAGCATTTTTCACTTCGTTGATTGTTGAGTTTTTCAGACCAAGAGCCTGCATACCAACTTTCAAGATTGCTTGGTGATGAGCTGGCATTGCATCCCAGATGTCCTTACGGCATGCCAAGTGATCAGCAGGCATTGAGTGGAAACCAGGATAGTTTGTTTCATTTGCAATGTCATACAAGCCAAGGCCAACATTGTTGGTCAAGTTCGCAGCATCTGCACCATCAATGATGCCTGTTTCAAGCGCTGTAAAGATTTCGTTGAAATCCATCACGATTGGAGAAGCACCAAGCTTGGTGAAGATGTTTGTGATAACGCCTGGAGGTGAACGGAATTTCCAGCCTTTAAGATCAGCAACGCCTTTGAAAGACTTTGTTGAAGATAGTGATTCTGGACCTGGGATCCACCAACCAACAAATTCCATGTTGTTAGCGTTGTAGAGTTCATTTAGCGCATCGTAGCCGCCACCGTGAAGCAACCAAGCATATTGCTGGTATGGGTTTTGGTAACCACCTGTTAGATCGCCTGCGAATTGGAACGCTGGGTTTTTACCAGTTTGGTAAGCACCACCAGTCATGTCACAATCCAAAATACCTGTTGCAGCCGCGTCAAAAGTTTCCGCTGCTTTAACAACTGCACCTGAATAGAACATTTCGATTTCGATCTCGCCATTTGACATAGCTTGAACGTCTTCGATGAATTCACCAGCCATTTGGCCAGATAGTGTTTCCGTTGAGAAATGCGTTTGAATACGCAATTTTGTTTTTGTTGCGTGACCATCAGCTGCTGCGCTGCCAGCCATGAATGCAAGCGTTGCTGCACCTGCAAGCATTGTGTGAGTTAAAGTTTTAAGCATAAGGTTCCTCCCAATTGTGCTTCTTTATTTTTAATCTCATATGAGATCATTTTCTTCTGAGCTTAATCCCTTTAGCTCGGAAATTTCGTGTTACGCGACGCTTCGGGCGCCAGCTGATAACAAATCTTCTTTTTCAAGTTTATCCCAATTAAATTCCACGCCAATACCAGGAGTATCGGGTGCAACAGCCAAATTGTTCTCAAGCGTTAAAGGCTGGTTTGTATATTGATCAATCGGGAATGAATGAACTTCAAGCCAACCAGAATTTTTAATCCCTGAAAGCAAACTTACATGCAGTTCTTGCATGCCGTGGCTACACACAGGAATATTATATTTTTCTGCTAATGCCACAACTTGCATAAAGCCGGTTATTCCTCCGCAATTTGATGCATCTGGTTGAACGTACCCAAGACTTGCTTGCTCGAACGCATAACCAAACTCATGAATTGTATGAAGGTTTTCCCCCATCGCTAACGGTATATTCGTTGATGCTGCGATTTTAGAGTAACCAAGATAATCATCCGGAATGGTGGGTTCTTCAAACCAAAGGATATCAAACTCTTCAATTGCTTTGGAGGCATAGATCGCCTCATCTACGCTCATTGAATAATTCGCATCCACCATAAATTTTACATCTTGGCCAATGAGCTTGCGCACAGCTGCTACCCGATCAATATCGGTTTGGACATCAGCTTGACCAAGTTTAATCTTTACGCCGTTGTGACCTTCGTTGAGATAGCCTTCAACGCTGGAAAGTAATTTCGGTAACGAGAATGCAAGGTCTATCCCTCCGCGATAAGCCTTGCACCTCGAACCTGCCCCCCCGATGAGGTCTTTTAATGGCAGCCCGCGTTCTTTGCCGCGCAAATCCCACAATGCGATATCTAAAGCTGAAATAGCAAAAGACGCTATTCCGCCGCGCCCAACGTAATGGATATGCCATTGCATTGTTTCATTGAGTATTTCGATAGAACCTGCATCTTTTCCAACTAACATTGGAGCGAGATCGCACTCAATCATGGAGGCGATCGCATGGCCACCTTTGCCACCGGTATATGTGTATCCGGTACCAACTAAACCATTGTCTAACTGAATTGTTGTTGTGATGAGTTCAAAATGCGTGTGGTCACCATGTTTTGCATCCGTCAGCACTTCTGCCAACGGAATATGAAATAACCGAACACTCACTGTGGCAATTTTTGCCAAGTAATTCCTCCCAAAATTACTCTACGACCTATGTTTTTGGTCGGACCAAAATACTCTGCAAGAAGAACTTTTAATACGCGTTGAGTCAAGCGATTTTTTATGACATCAACACCGGAATTTACGGTATATTTTTGTTAAGTCTATGATATGTTTTATTTAAATAGATTGGCCTTGACGAAAATTTAAGTTAAGGTTCATACTTAGCGAGAATGTATTTAGTCTAAATGCGGGTTTTGGTAGTGCCAAAGTTGTAATTAATGATGTTTTGGATGGAATGAATGCGTAGAGCGTCGGATGATTTAGTTGCTGAAATTGAAGGTCGAATTGCATCTGGGCAATTTGAGCACAATAAGCCATTGCCTGCTGAACGCGATTTAATGGATACCTTTGGTGCCAGCCGAACGGTTGTTCGTGAAGCTATTTCGACTTTGGCCAATCGTGGATTATTAGAATCAAAGCCAAGATTTAGACCCGTTGTCAAAAAGCCTGACTACGGAACTGTGTTGACCGCAACCGGTAATATTATCGAACATCTTTTAGGTGAGCCTGGGGGGGTATCTGACCTTTATAAAAGCCGTGAATTCATTGAACGGAGCTTGGCACGTCATGCAGCACTTCACGCAAATAAAGACGATATAGCCGATTTAAAGGCAGCGTTGGCTGCTAATTATGAAGCACTTGATGACACGCCTCGGTTCTTTCAAACAGATATGGATTTCCATGGGGTTTTGTATGAAATTGTTCGTAATCCAATTTTTCCAGCTATTCATAAAGGGTACTTGTCTTGGTTGTCGCCAAGTTGGGGTAAAATGAACCGCTCTGAAGATCATAATCTAATTAACTATCAAGCACATAAGAAGATTTATGATGCAATATTAGAACGAGACCCAACGCAAGCTGAGGATGCACTTAGTGAACATCTCGCTGTTGCATGGGAAGTTGTTAAGGATACGCTGGAGAATAATTAGCTTCAGCGACTTTATTCGGGCAGCGGGTGTCTTCCGGACCCGCCCGACACCAATATGGTGCCTGAAATCCCGCGAAACCTTGAGAGGAATCTCAACTAACGCAAACGGAAGATAGGGATTTATCATGAAAAATGTCGGGATAATTGGCATCGGAGATATGGGATCAGGTATTGCAAAAAACCTGATCAAAAACGGCTATGAAACATGGGGATATGATCTAATTGATAGGCGCATGTCTGCCTTTGAAAAAATGGGCGGTCAGCCTGCTCAAAATATTGCAGAAGTTGGAACACATGCGGATATTGTGTTCATCATGGTGATGACCGGAGATCAGGTTAAACAAGTCATATTCGGTGAGGGTGGGTTAGCTCAAACCTTGAAAAAAGGTGCTACGATTATCTTAACCGCGACCATCAAACCCAAAGAAGCGCGCGAGATTGGCGCGGAACTTGAAACAAGTGATTTAAACATTATCGATAGTCCGGTTTCAGGTGGTTTCCCCGGTGCACAAAATGGGACATTGACCCTGATGGCAGCGGGTTCTGATGCTGCGCTAGAGGCGTGCAAAGATGTTATGGAAGCGGTTTCTGCAAATATTCATCGCGTAGGCCATGATTGTGGTGAGGGGCAAACGGTTAAAGCTTGTTTGCAATCTCTCATCGGTTCTCAGTTTTCTGCAACGTTTGAAGCTGCTGCGCTAGCAGCAAAAGCTGGTGTGCCCGGTCAGGTTATTTTGGACGTGTTCTCAACATCGTCGGCCGGTTGTGGCGTTGTAAATAACGCGCTTGAAAAGATTATTGATCGCCAGTTCGAAGGAACAGGTAGCCACATTAATACCATGCATAAAGACCTTACAATCTCGATGAATTTGGGCGAGGAATTGGGTGTTCCATTGCATACAGCATCAGCAGCCATGCAGGTTTTCCATGCTGGAAAATCAAAATTTCCAAATGGTGATAACTGGGCTGCCACGCAAGTTGTTGAAGAAATTATTGGCGCAGAACTTCATCGCAAAGGAGCTAAGCTGAAATGAAACTTGGTGTGATTTGCGATGGTATTAGCCGCGACCTTGAACATGCGGTTGATGTGATGGATGAATATAATCTCGAATATGCTGAATTGCAGTTTGTTGGAGAAAAAGAGGTTGGTGATCACAGCGCTGATGAAGTTGTTGCGATTGACCAATTGCTGCGCGATCGTGGCAAACCCGTATCCTGTTTGTCTCGCCACATATTTGCGGGAATGACAATTGCGAATAAAGCCGGTGATAATCTGCATGAAAAACATATGGATGCATTAAAACGCGTGATCGATGTGGCACATATTGTTGGCTGTCCTCTGGTGCGGATCATGACTCCCAAAAAAGAACAAATCCTCTGGGGTGCACATGGCGCGGAGACGTGGAATGTTGCTCATGGTGCTTGGGATGCCATGTTGCCGCTAATTGCGCCCGCTGTGGATCTGGCAAAATCAGAAGGCGTGACGCTTGTTGTTGAAACGGGCAATGGCACTATGGTCAATTCCAATTATACAGCTCGTAAAATGATTGATGATTTGGATGCAAAAGATACGTTAAAGGTATTATGGGATCCGGCTAATAATTGTTGGTGCCATGAGTTGGCATACCCAAATGGCTATCAGGAGACCAAAGACGGTTACCTCGGACATATTCATATAAAAGATGTGCAAGTTGATACACCGCGAGCGATGCTTGAAGTCCGTAAGATGGGGGAGGGGCAATTGGCTGAATTGTTCAAACCCATGGCAAATGCTTTGCGCACTGATGATTATGATGGGGTGATTTCGTTCGAAAGTGTTTATCACCCAGGGGATGGAAATTTTGAGAATGGATTTCGCCAATCAATCAGTTTGTTCAAAGAGTTATTTGGATAAGTAAAATTGGTATCGATGTTTGTCGGTCATAAATTGGTAATCGACCGACAAATTCACTGAGTTTAGATAGTTTTTGTTTCGATGATTTCGATGTCAGCATCAACACAAAGCTTCTTTAGAGCATCTGATTTTATGCAATCGGTTACGAAAGTATCAATCTGCGATATATGCCCAATTCGTGCATGTGCTTTGCGGCCCAATTTTGTGCTGTCGGCAACTAAAATAATATGTCTGGCATTTTTCATAATGGCTTGAGATACTTTTACTTCTCGATAGTCGAAATCAAGTAATGCGCCATCTTCTGCAATTGCAGATGTGCCAATAATGGCAAAATCCACCATGAACTGGTTGATGAAATCAACGGTTGCTTCTCCAATGATACCGCCATCGCTCGCGCGCACGGTTCCACCAGCAACCGCAATTTCGTTCGCATCCCCTAAGCCCAAATTACTTGCAACATTAATATTGTTGGTGATGATGAGTAGGCCCGAATGCTGTTGTAGCGCGTCGCTCACAGCCTCAGTTGTGGTCCCTATATTGATGAAGAGAGACGCGTTGTCCGGTATTAGTTTTGCCGCAGCCTGACCGATGGAAATTTTTTCTGACGCCGCAATTTGTTTGCGCTCTTCATAGGCTAGGTTTTTCTTGCCGTTTTTCGCGCGCGCGCCGCCATGGGTGCGATCCAGCTTTTCAGCTTTGTCGAGTTCCCGCAAATCCATCCGAATAGTTTGCGGTGAAACGTCAAATTTTAGCGCTAGATCGTCGACAAATACTTCACCCTCGCGGAGCACATCATCCAAGATTTCGTTTTGGCGTTTGCTTAAATACAAGTTGATATTCATCCATTAGCTTTGTTCTGCCGATAAGATATAACTAACACACTTTTGGAATTATGTTATCCCTTAGATGAACATGTCCTGCATAAGGGAATTTTGTGTTGTTTTTTGCGGATGCGACTGCAATTTGTTGATTGTAAAAACCAACACTTGTGACGAATTTATCAAAGCCATCAATAAATTTAACATCACCACAAGACCCCACAATAGCAGCCTTTGACGTGCCGTAGAGGCCAACCAACAATGACCCGTCCTGTGTGATGCGTAAACCATCTGGTCCAGCTAAATTTGACACGTTTTTAAATTCTGGCGTGTTGGAAAAGTCTGCATGTATTTTGGGTGTATCACTGAAACTACCGTCCGAATTCTGACCAAATTTCAGGATGCGTTTATTTAAGTGTTCGCTTACGTAAAGCGTTTTATTCATTTCACTGTATGCAACTCCATTTGCATAGCGAATGTTTTGTGCGGCTTGGTTGACGTTTAATGAAGCATCAATGTGAAAGACACGTCCATCGGCTTTTGCTTTTGGTGAAAAGACACCAGAGTTTGAAAAATATGCACCGCCGTTACCGTCTGAGTTTATATCATTAGGAGATGATATTCGGTATCCATCAGTTGTTTCGGTTAGTCTGGTTTTGATCTCTCCTGCAGAGTTTAAAATCAAAATTTTAGGCTCAAGATGGCAAGCAACAGCAAAGCTATCAGATTGGATTTTTGTAAATCCGGTTGGTCCACATTTCTCGCCTTGCCAGAATGTTATCAGCTTTTCATCTGAATATTGCATCACCCGGTTTGCGGTCATCTCTGTGTAGAAGAGATCACCTGTTTCACTGTAATAAATACCTTCAGGATACATTGCTTCTATCATTAGTTTTTCTGCGCGCACTTCCATTCTAGGAAGAACACTTGAGCAGATTAGAACGGTTGCCAGAATAATCGACACCCTGTTCCTTAAGAAGCCTGATTTTAGATGTATGAGCATAATCAATGAAGCGATGAAGAGCAGAATTAAACCAAAGCTCATGGAGATTTGCGATGTGCCAAACCTTGGTATTAAAACAAATGCGGTGACCAATGTTCCCACAACATTACCTAATGTGGAAATACCATATACCAAACCGGCAATACTGCCGCTTTCTTCAATGTTTCTGGTCAGGCTTCTTACCAAGTATGGAGACCAAAAGCTCATTAGGAAAACGGGCAGGGCCTGTATGAATACGGCCGATGCGAACAATAATGGGAAGCCATATTCGAGGTCTTCAATCGCTGTCTGCAATAGTCCATGGGCAAAGATGGATACTAAGATCATGTAGACACCGGAAATGGCTGTGACAATTGATAAAACAGATATAGCAGTGAACCGTTTTGATAGGTTGCCACCAACCATATAACCGAACATCATTGATAATAGGACGACGGAAATGATGCAGGCCCAAGTATCGATACCACTCCCGAAGTAAGGATTTAAGTACCTGCTCGCGAGCATCTCAAAACCTAAAAGAACAAACCCCTCGATGAACAAAAGGCAGTATAAAACATAGCGCATTTTTAAGCCTCGATGCTATTGAGATATTTCTTCTAAACGACGGTTATGTCGCTCAATGGAGTTTAGGTATTGCACAGGTGCAAAGTCATCGGTCAAAATCTCACCTTTGATAAGGTCTTTAACAACAACACGTCTTTCTTCAAGAAATGAAGCGATTGGATATTTTAGGTTATTCGTTTCATCCAGTCTCAATGCGCGTTTGGTAATGTCTTCAATGGTTTTCTTCTCACCATTATAAGCAATAACAACAATATTACCGCGTGCTTCAAACAGATCAACATGATCAAAAACATCCGAGATTGTCGCAATTGCGGCATCAAATAGCATTGTTGATGGTTCGATGTTTTGCACCATCACCCCGCCTTCATTTAACCGTTTGGCAGATAGTTCATAAAACTGTTTTGTTAAAAGATGAAATGGTACAAACGGGCCGCGATATGCGTCAACAATTATGATGTCATGTTTTTGTTTGCTGCGGGTTAAAAATATCCGGCCATCTTGTTCAACAATGTCGAGATTGTCAGATTTTTTTAATCCAAAATACTTGTCTGCTAGACGCAATACTTCAGGGTCTAATTCCACTGTTGTGACATTTACATCCTTTATACTTTGGCTGAGATAGGCTGCTGTTCGACCTCCACCGGAGCCGATTTCTACAACACTTTTTGGGTTGTTGGGATAAGCCATGGCGATGGTCATGTAACGGGTATACGTCACAGGTAATGCCAATTCATCGGTTAAGTCTTTGACGCTTTCGGTGTAAATGCGCGTATTATGGCCAAAAGTCATTGATACAAGATTGTTATCTTTTCGGATAATGATCGTATTGTATTGGCTCTCTTTTTGCTCGATTACTTCGCTCTTTGCCGGGTACAAAGCTGCAACAAACAAGGCTACGAAAAATGAGACACCCAGAAGCGTATTTTTGTGTGACAGAAGTTTTGACATATCAGAAAATTTACTCACATTGGAAAACAAAAAAACGCCGATTGGAAGCCTTGATGTTGTCGTTAATTGAATGCGTTGGCTTGGCATATAGATTTCATACCTGACCAACATTACAAAGCGCAAGTAGCTATTGATCACATTATTGCGCTAAGAATATGGTTTCAAAATCAAATTTCATGCGAGCTGATTAACGAAAACTATTAAGTTTGTTTGCATTCAAACAAATTTTCTGTTTCGATCCAAAAACTAATCTGTATAAATAAGGTATAAAATAAATATTGGGAGTAGAATATGAAACTTAAAGCATTTGGACTGGCTGCTATTGCCGCCACTGCATTGAGCGCAGCAGCTGTACTACCTGCATTCGCTGATGGTCATGGCAAAGTAAAAGTCGGCATGATCACCACTTTGTCAGGTGGTGGTGCTGGTTTAGGATTAGATGTCCGTGATGGCTTTATGCTTGCTGTTAAGCAAAGCGGTAATACTAATTTAGAAGTCGTGATTGAAGATGATCAGCGCAAACCGGATATTGCTGTGCGCTTATCTGATAAGATGATCCAATCGGAAAATGTGGATGTTCTAACGGGCATTATTTGGTCAAACCTTGCAATGGCTGTTGTACCTGCTGCAACGGCGCAAGGTAAGTTCTATCTATCACCAAATGCGGGTCCTTCACCACTTGCCGGTAAGGGCTGTCATCCAAACTATTTCAATGTTGCTTGGCAGAATGACAACTTGCACGAAGCCGCGGGTGCTTATGCCAATGATGCTGGTTATAAAAAATCGTTCATTTTGGCGCCTAACTATCCTGCAGGTAAAGATGCTCTGACAGGCTATAAGCGTTTCTTTAAAGGCGATTTAGCTGGCGAGCTTTATACAAAACTTGGCCAGACAGACTATGCAGCTGAGATTGCGCAAATCCGTGCATCTGGTGCTGATAGCGTGTTCTTCTTCTTGCCTGGTGGCATGGGTATCTCGTTTTTGAAGCAATTCTCTGGTAGCGGTATTGACCTTCCAGTTGTTGGACCAGCGTTTAGTTTTGATCAAGGAATTTTGCAAGCAGTTGGCGAAGCAGCACTTGGTGTGAAGAACACATCACAGTGGAATAAAGACATCGACAATGCGACGAACAAAGCGTTTGTTGAAAGCTTTTCAGCAGAATACGGACGTCTTCCTTCGCTTTATGCCTCACAAGGTTTTGACACAGCTAATTTGTTGCTATCTGCAATGGAGAAAGCTGATGTGAAAGATGCTGATGCATTTCGCGCTGCATTGAAAGCCGCTGAGTTTTCTTCAACACGTGGCAACTTTAAATTTGGCAACAACCATCACCCAATTCAGGACATTTATGTTCGTGAAGTTATCAAAGAGGGTGACGTCTTTACCAATAAGATTATCGCAACTGGTTTGACTGAGCATTCAGATGCTTATGCAGCGGATTGCGCAATGTAGTTTGCAATAGATAAACAAATTTAAGGCCAGATCGCGTAATGAGATCTGGCCTTTTTTATTGGGTTTAGTTTTTTCGCTCAATCTCAGGCGGTGAATGCACTTTGATTGGTGGTAGTGGTTTTTCCCACTTGGAAACCCATACAAGTGCTGTATGCGCAATGTTAGATTGCGATAGCTCTGAGCACCCTTTATCAATCGTCAGCACATTTGGATTGCCATGTACTTCTATGGTTTCGCCATCAATTACCTGCGGATCATACCAAGCGCCTGTTGCAAGGGATATGGATTGCGGGTGGATATCATCGGTTAACTGCGCCGCGCAAAGGCATTTGCCACGTTCGTTATGTATGAGAATGATATCTCCGCTTTGTATTCCCATCGTTTTCGCAAAGCCAGAATGTAAATATGCAGGCTCTCGGCCATTTATTTTGGTGGATTTGGATTCAGATCCATTATCTAATTGGCTATGCAATCTTGTTGCGGGTTGCCCTGATATGAGATGCAATGCATCGTCGGCATTGTTTTCAGAACCCAGCCATTCAATTGGCTCTAACCAACAAGGATGTGCAGGGCAGTCTGCCATTTCCATTTTTGCAAATGTGTCTGAGTAGAATTCAATCTTTCCGCTTGGTGTATTCAGCGGGTTTGCAATTGGGTCTGCGATAAAATCACTAAATTGAATTCTGGTTTCAGAACTGTTGGGACATTCAAAAACTCCCTCATTTTTGAACTTTTCAAAAGTTGGTAGTTCAAAGTTTTCGGACTGCGCGACTGCCTGTGAAGCCTTCCAAAGTTGCTCTAGCCATTGATCAACTGATTTGTTTTCTGAGAATTGTTCAAGCACACCTAAACGTTCGGCTATCCCGCATAAAATATCGTGATCTGATTTGGCATCGTTTTTAGGTTCGTAGACGCGGCCCATCCAAACCAATTTTGGGTCGCGACGGTTCATCATAATATCATCGCGTTCTAATGAGGATGTAACTGGGAAAACAATATCCGCGCGACGGGCTGTTGCTGTCCAAAATTGCTCATGAACAATCACGGTATCTGGTGTTGTCCATGCTTGATCTAACTGATTGAGATCTTGTTGATGATGAAACGGATTTCCGCCAGCCCAATACACCAGCTTAATCTCCGGCATTTTGTGGGTTTCACCATCAAACTTGAAGGACTTTCCTGGCGTAGATAAAAGCTCGGTGATCTTTGCCACTGGGATAAAATCATCCACTGGATTTTTTCCTTGAGGAACGGAAGGCCAGCTGACTAATTTATCGGATCGGCCTACTGGCGTGGTTGAACCATAACCAAATGAGAACCCTGTTCCAGGTTTGCCGATTTGCCCCAGCATGGCGGCAAGCGTTAGCGCCAGCCAAATCGGTTGCTCACCGTGATCAGCACGCTGCATCGCCCATGTTGTAGAGATCATCGTTTTATGGCGTGCCATATTTTCGGTAAGTTCAATTATGTCTTTAGCCGATATTTCGGTGATGTTTTGCGCCCATTGAGGTGTTTTGACAATGCCGTCTTCCTCACCCATCACATAGGATTTGAACGCTTCCCATCCGTGGCAATAGGTGGTTAGAAAGGCTTTATCGTATAAGTTTTGGGTTATCAGCGTATGCGCGATTGCCAACATTAGCGCTGCATCTGTATTGGGGCGAATTGGTAGCCATTGCGCGCCAGCATCGCTTGAAAAATCTGATCGCAATGGTGAAATATTGACAACCTTCAAACCATTTTGGCGAGCCGCTTCGAGCCAGTTTTCAACTTCGTGTTTAGATGTGCCGCTTGATGTTATTTGTGCTGTTCTTGCTGAAATGCCGCCAAAACAAACAAGATATTCGCAATGTTCAGCCACCAGTTCCAAGCTGGTCATCTCATCTTGAAAAACACGGTTGGACATTCCTGTTATATGCGGTAGCAGGACTTCCGCAGCACCATGGGAATAGGTTGTTTTAGAAGATGTATATCCGCCGATTATGTTTAAAAATCGCTTGAGTTGTGATTGTGCGTGATGGAAACGCCCAGTGCTTGCCCATCCATATGAACCTGCATAAATTGAGCTGTTGCCATAAGATTGTCTGACACGTGTTAGTTCATTTGCAGCAAGATCAAGTGCAACATCCCATTCAACCTCAATGTATGTGTCGTTACATCTGTTGGAGGTTTTTCGTTTTTCAAGCCAGCCTTTTCGGATCGCTGGCTTAGTAATTCTTAGTTGATTGTCTGTGGTTGCGCTCATCCAGCCATTACCAATGGTGGATGGATTTGGATCATCGTCCAGTGGTTCAAGTTTTACTTCGTCGCCTGACTCATCAACTTGATAACTGCCCCAATGTGCAGCTGTATATTTTTGTCGCATTTCATCTCTGCTTACATTTTTCGAACGCCTTATAAGGCGGACAGCAATAACGTTAGCACAATGATTTTTTATGTTAAGAGTGTTTTTGCATGACAATAGAAAAATCTCGAATTGGCTCCATGATTTTTGGGGAGCGTTTCGAGATTGTCAAAAAGATAGGGCAAAAAAGCTTACAGATGACTAGCCTTCATGCCCTACCGTGTTCACAAATTAAAGTGCAATCGACATGACTGCTGTTAGCCGTCTTGAGAACTCAAGCGCATCCGCTGGTGCTTCACCTTCTGAAATGCGTGCCTGATCAAGAAGCAAATGGGCTGCATCTTTTAGCAATGCATCCTGTGCGTTTTCATCAGCCTTAGCGCGCTCGGCAAGCTTGATAATAATCTGATGCGTAGGGTTTAGTTCCAAAATACGGGGTGTGGTCTGTTGCAATTGCCCAGCTCGTTTTAGCATACGTTCCAGCGTCACATCCATATCGCCATCATCTGCAATGAGACATACAGGACTGTCAGTGAGACGTTTTGAAGGGCGTACATCTTTAATTGTATCACCCAATTCGGCTTTAATCAGTTCGATGAGTTTATCCAGTTCTTTGATCTCTGGTTTGTCTTCATCTTCATCCTTGTCGGTATTATCGATTTTGTCGAGATCGTCAGATCCACGCGTAATGGACTTGAGTGACTTTCCTTCAAATTCAGTGATGTGCTGTAGCCAAAATTCATCTACTGAATCAGAAAGTAGAAGGACCTCAACACCCTTTGCCTTAAAGCCCTCAAGATGCGGTGAGCGCGAAATTTTGGATGCGTCTTCACCAACGATGTAATAGACTGCATTTTGTCCATCTTTCATGCGCTCAACATAGCTTGAAAGGCTTGTTAGCTCGGCGTTATGGGTTGATTTAAATCGACAGATTTCAAGAATTTTATCGCGCAACGCAATTTCTTCAACAAGGCCTTCTTTTAAAACTGCGCCGAAGTTTGACCAGAAATTTTGGTATTCTTCAGGTGCTTTAGTGGCTTTTTTCTTGAGTTCTCCAAGTACACGTTTGGTGAGGCCGGTTTTCAATTTTGATAATTTCGGATCTGTTTGCAGCATCTCACGAGATACATTCAGTGATAGATCTTCGCTATCCACCACGCCGCGTAAAAAGCGCAAGTATGGGGGCAATAAGCCTTGCGTGTCATCTGTGATAAAGACTCGATTGACATAAAGCTTCACATGGCTCTTACGCTCTGGTTCATAAAGATCAAATGGCGCCATAGATGGTATGAACAATAAGTTTGTGTAGCTCAACAAACCCTCAACACGATTGTGCATTGTTAGCCACGGCTCATCATACGCGTGACCGGAATGGCGATAAAACTCTGTGTATTGCTCGCTCGTGATATCTTTTGCAGGACGTGTCCAAATTGCAGAAGCTGAATTTAGCGTCTCTTCTCCCAATAAAACCGGGAAGCTGATGTGATCTGAATATGTGCGAATAATATGTTGAACACGTGCTTCTTCTAAAAACTCTTTTGCATCTTTCTTTAATGAAAGCGTGACACTTGTTCCGTTACTATCGCGATTTGTTGGTTCAATGGTGAACTGACCTTTACCATCTGAAGCCCATAGCCATGCTTCTTTTTCTCCGGCTTTGCGCGTTGTAACACTCACTTTTTCAGCAACCATAAAAGCAGAATAAAACCCAACACCGAATTGTCCGATGAGACCTAGATCACCTTTATTTTCATCATCCAATGCATTTAAAAAGTTGCTTGTGCCTGACTTGGCAATTGTGCCGAGCGTATCGAGGAGGTCTTGATGGTTCATGCCAATACCATTGTCTGAAATGGTAAGGCTTTTTGCTTGTGCATCTATTTCAATTTTAATGGCAAAATCTTGGCCGCCCTCAAGCAGCGACGCGTTCGTGAGAGCTTCATAACGCAGCTTGTCGCAAGCGTCTGACGCATTGGATACTAACTCTCTTAAAAAGATCTCGCGATTTGAATATAAAGAGCCAGCAACAATATCCAGTAGCTGCCCGACTTCAGTTTGAAAGGAAAAAGTTTCTTTTGATGCTGTATCATTCATGACAATAAGCCCCCAAATCAATATATTGATGAAATTAAAAGTTGCGGCATATGTAGTTTAAATTCTCGTATAAACAAGGGATATCAACGTCAATAAACAGCTATCATGGTTGGAATGGGTTCGATGAGATAGTTTTATCGTCAACATTGCGAAAAATCTTGTTCTATCCGATTGGCTGCGCGATCTCTCGAAACAATTTCTGCCTAATGGCACGCGCAAAATCATCGAAGTTGGTGGCTTTTTCAATGAAAGACCCAGGGCCAAATATCACATTTTCGCGATAATACTGATCAAGATTAGGATGGTCACGCGTGATGATGGGTAGACCGTTTATTGTCACATCATTTATCTGCGCAAGCAATTTTGCATCTGGCATCATAATGGTTTTCCGGGTGAACCAAAAATCAGTTTCCGTGCCGTCGCCAGAGACATCAACCACCCGTCTTTCACCCTCAATTTCATTCTCGCGGATTAATCTTATCGCTTCTGCAACGCCCGCGCCGATGCCTGTGCCGCCGCCATTGGCGCCCATCTTGTTGTCTGCAGTTAAGTTGAATGTGCGTGTCATGTTGGAAAAATTGGTGATGGACGCTTCATCCTCTAGGACGTGCCAACCGCTATTTGCTTTAGGAAATGCAGCATCTGACCATAATACAATTGCAACAGCAATTTTGCCACGCGGACCGGATGTTATGGCGGCTTGAATATTAGTGTCTAAAAATGCGTCAGCCGTTCCATTCAGTTGGAGCATATATTCGTGCTCGCTAATGCTGCCCGATGCATCCATTGCTAAGACAAGCTCAAGATCGACATCTTGAGCTATTGCACTTGAGATAGAAAAATGCGCGACAGAAATAAAAGCCGCGCAGAAAACGAGTTTATATAATTGTTTCAACCTGTTCTCCGCCCTAGGTATAACTTACTTCCTTCAAGCGATAGGTTAGCAAAGGATAGGTCCTTTGCCTATTTTAGCGGCAGAATATCACATCACTTATGTGTGAGCTGTGAACTTATACTTTATGCTGCCTGGGAAATTAGGCCTTCAAGTTCAGATAAAGTGTCGAGTTTGGAGATATCAAAATCAGCGTCTGCTAAGTCGATGCCAAAATCACTTTCTAGTATCATCATAAGTTCAGTTGCGGCGAGACTATCTAATAATCCGCTTGTGAAAATGGGTTCATCCATGCTGAGGTCTTGCGTGTTGCCGCGTGCTGTCATCATAGATTTAACAACGTCATGTATTGATTGTGCCATAGTTAGTCCTCGTGTTTTACTAAATTAGAAAAAGAATAAGCTTAAAATAAATTGGCTGCGTTCAGCTAAGGTGCCAACTGTTGTGAAATCACCAAAAACGTTGATCAGGCAGAAGAAGGCGCAAACATTTATTCGCGTCAGCACGCTGTGGCATAAGAAGCCATGTTCAGGTTTGATCTTATAGGGATTTAGCTGCGAGAAAATGAGTCCAACAGTCAGTGCTAAAAAGTATACCCAAGCGGACTGATGCATAGCCAATCCTTCAATGATTGTACTATTTGCAAAGATATGCGTATCTCGTGCGGCGTGGAATAGGTAGTTGCCGGCACCAGCTGCACAGAATGTTGCAAAGGCTATCCGTAATTTTGGTGACTTTTTGAAATACCTGATGAACGCAGGGTAGAAAAAGAAATCGACCAAAAGCTCTTTGTGGTAAAAATAATAGCGGTTCCAAAATTCAGCCAAGGTACGCGAGGCCAATGGGTTGCGGGTATTACGTGGGATACGGTAGCCAATCATTCGTATGACGGCGACAATCATGTGACCCCAAACGGCAATGATTACCAGATCCAAAAGGTAGTCATAGATAAGGCTAATCCAGCTCATGCCAACGGTTGTTGTACCTTCAGCGGTTGCTAGGATTGAATTTAAAAGAGTTGGAATTTCAAGCATGTTTCGAGCAATGTGCTCCATGACAAACCAAAGACCTGCTAACAAAGCACCCCAAACAGCAAGTTTAACAGCTTTTAATCGTGTAACAGCAAGTTCATCTGCATCTTTAGCATCAAATTTATTGAGATAACCAAAACCTTTACCAATAGGTGTTGAGCCGCCGCCCCAAATTGGGCGCATCATACCAGCTTTTGCTATGAGCGGCGTTTTAATTTTGGCTTTTTCGTCAACAGCAGCATAGCCCAAAAACCAAATTGCAGACACCATTACGCCAACGAAAGTCCACATATAAGCGCCAACTAGCGAACCTTGCGGCAATGCAACTGCCGTGGCCAAAAATATCGACCAGATCAAAAATAGGCTTGTTACCGGCCGTTTTGCTAAGTGTTTTGTCCGCTCCCATCGCATTGCTTTTAGATAGAGCGCAGAGAATAGCAGAAACAAGATAACCGCTGGGATCTGCAACAGATATGGAGAGGCTTCAATAATCTGAGATTTTAAATTAACAGCGGTTGTCCAGCCGTCAATTCGAAACGGCCGTAAGATTACGTATAATACAGATGCGCCGACTAAGAGTTCAATTCGGCGGTGAGGAGCAAGCGCTATTGCACCTAATGTAGCAGAGACCATAACCAGCGCTGCATTTGATAATTGTCCAGATGCAGCAAGGGCGAGAATAAACCCTACATGCAAAATAAACACACCCAAATTTGATTTCGCAAATTCAATGGCCACTGGATTTTTATCCATAGAAAGCCATGCTTGCCGCCATTTTAAAGGCGAATACTCAATTTTGGGCGTTTGAAGCGTTTCTGTCAAAGCCATGTTAAGATGCCTCTTCTAGTTTTATCGTTTCATTCGCTAAAGGATTATCCAATTGCTCGCGTAATGCCTTTCGGTCGATCTTATCACTCGTATTGCGAGGCATATCTGCAAGGATGTGGATTTTGCTCGGCACCATGTATAACGGCAGTGATTTCTTCATCGCCATTTGGATTTCTTCAGCTGTTTTACCATTTTCAATTGCAAATCCAACCAAACCTTGCGGTATGCCTTCTAAAATTGGCCACGCAACGATCGCAGCAAGTTCTGTTCCAGCAGCTTTGCGCAAATGCGTATCAACCTCTTCAAGCTCAATACGATTACCCTTCATTTTGATTTGATTATCCGTGCGACCCATATAATGCAGGACACCATTTTCATCGCGGTAGCCTAAATCACCTGTGAAATACATACGGCGGCCAGCTAAGTTACGAAATGCTTTCTTTGTCTGCTCTTCAGCTTTGAAATATCCATCTGCGAGCTTTGCACTTTCAAGTGCAATTTCACCCATCTTACCGTCCGGCAACACGTTGCCTTCTTCGTCGCAGATCAGCATTTTTGTGTTTGAAAATTCGTTGCCAATGGCAAGAATATCACGTTGCTTTGTGATCAATGGAGGATTGGTTGCTGTTTGCCGTGAGCAAACGATTGTGCATTCCGTAGGGCCGTAAATGTTTTCAATACGGGCATTGGGCGCTGCTTCCTGCATTGCTTCAATTGTAGCAATCGGTAGCGGTTCACCGCAGAACATAGAAAGGCGAAGACTTGGGAATAGATTGGGACCCAAACGATTAGCACGGCGTACGTTATTTACAATTGTTGGCACTGAAAGCCACACAGTAATCTCATGCTTGCGTATAAAGGCTTGCGGCGCCATCATATCCAACTGGCTCATGATATATAGCACACTGCCGGCGCGCCATGCTAAGAACATGTTATGCACGCTTAGATCAAATGTCAGATCATGCGCTTCTGCAACACGATCATTGGCCTTTAAATCACACCATTCATGCGCTTCATCAAGATAGATATTGAGCGATAAGTTCGATACCATAACGCCCTTTGGCATCCCGGTGGTACCTGAAGTGAAAATGATATAGCCCAGATCTTCTGGTAAGCGCTGCACTGGTTCTGAAATATGCTCATTTTGTATGTCCGATAATTTTACAATGTCATCGGCATCAAGTGCATCATCGCTTGAGATAATGATTTTTGGCGCGTGGGTTTTTACAGCTTCAGTCATGAGTTTTGCGCCGAATTTATCGACAATAACTGCATCCAATTCGAGCTGTTCAAAGATTGCGATCAACCGTTCTTCTGGCCATTTCATGTTAAGCGAAACATATGTTGCGCCTGAGGCTGCTGCGCCGATGATACCGATATAAGCCATGGCGCTTCGTGAACCTAAAATTCCGACGCGTTTGGTTTTTAAATGTGGCTTTAAATAGCTCGCAAGTTTTGATGCGTCATTCCACATGTCACCATAGGTGAGGGTGTTGCCATCACATACTAGCGCCGTGCTCATAGGATTTTGCGTCGCGGTTTTATAAAACGCGTTTGAAATATTGAATTCTTCGCTCATTAAAAGCAGACCTCCCCACATAGCTTAGCGTCGCGCAGCTTTCATGTTTGAGCACATGCCTATACTGGCATGCAGCGCGCACTAATCCCGTAATTTTCATAGTACTTATACGGAAGGAGATTTAATTTTTGATGCTGGATTTGCTTACAATTGTAATGAATCTCAAATTGAGACATCGTTTAGTGAAATCGCTAAAGCTTATTCACTAGTCAGAACTAATCGTCATTTAAAATGCGTTGTGCTGCGCCTTCTGGGTCATCATATTGACCGGATTTCAAACTCCAGAAGAACGCACACAGTCCTAAAAAGCCAAGAAGCAATGCGACAGGTAATAACAATAAAATTAGGTTCATTTTGATACCTCTGTTTCTACTTCCTTCATGTCATGTAATGACAATCGTAAACTGTTCAGCACAACTATAATTGAAGATGCTGACATCGCAATGGCGGCAATCAAGGGCGTGATGAAACCTAAGAACGCGAGCGGAATTGCAATTGTGTTGTAAGCAATGGCAATGCCGAAATTTTGCTTGATAATTCGCTTTGCCTTTTGTGCTGTGCTGATAGTGTAGGGCACTGATTTAAGGCTATCATTTGTGAAAATGAAATCTGCGGCTTGCCGACCCACTTCACATGCGCTTGCTGGCGCCATCGAAACATGAGCTGCGGCAAGGGAAGGTGCATCATTTAGACCATCTCCCACCATCATAGTTGGAATTTCTTTGCTTTCTAGATTTTGTAAATGCGCATGTTTATCTGCTGGCTTTAATCCAGCTTGCCACTTTTCTATTCCAAGATGATCTGCGATTTTTGCAACAGCTTGTTGGCCATCACCGGATAGGATTTCAGCCTCAATGTTGTGCGCATCAAAGTAATGCTGCGCTTTAAGCGCGTCTGTCCGCAAAGTCTCGTGCAGGCTAAACTGTGCCAAAGGATTGCCTTCAATTGCGTATGAAATTTCATCCTCGCTGGGTTTTGTTTCACCGCTTGCTATTTCGCTTACCCATGATGCTCTACCCAAACGAATGACTTTGCCATCAACCACGCCTTGAACGCCAAATCCGGCGAATTCACGGATATCAGATACATCGGCACGAACGACATTATGCAACGCATTTGCAATCGCTTTTGATGCTGGGTGCGATGAGCTGGAAGTGAGTGCTTTAAGATAAGACTTTGTTTTCACGCCTAAATTCTCAATCTCGTTTTCTGCAAGTTTTGGTGTGCCAAATGTTAAAGTGCCAGTTTTATCAAAAGCGATCCGGATAATTTCAGCAGCGCGTTCCAACGCTGTTCCATCACGCATTAATATGCCATTTTTAAAGAGCTGATTGGCAGCAATCACGTTGGTCACGGGCACGGCTAAACCCAGTGCGCAAGGGCAGGTGATAATCAGCACTGAAATAGCAATATTGAGTGAGGTATACCATGTCTCGCCAACTAGGAAGAACCAGATTAAGAATGCAACAAGCGCAAAGATGTGAACCACTGGCGCATAGATCTTTGCCATCCGGTCGGCCAAACTCACATATGTCATGCGGGAATTTTCCGCAGCTTCCAGCATTTTGGAAACTTCGGACAAGAATGATTGATCTGCGGGTTTTGATGCTTTGATATCAATGGCGCCGGTTAGATTTAAAACACCTGCTTCAATCTCTTCCCCAATTTTGGGCGCATGCGTATCGCTCTCACCGTTGACCAATGCGCGGTCAAGATCGGTTTGGCCTGATACCATCACACCATCAACAGGGGTGCGATCACCCGGGAAAATGCGCATTGTCATTCCAGGTTTCACCTGGTCAATGGGGATATAGGTTAATTGACCATCGGGTAGAATGCGATTTGCACCTTTGGCCGCAATTTTGCTCAGTGCAAATACCGAATTGCGTGCTTTCTCGCGCATTTTCTGGTCGAGATATCGCCCTATAAGAAGGAAGAACAACAGCATAACTCCGGCGTCGAAATATGCTTCGCCAGAACCATAGAACGTTTCATAAAGGCTCATAAAGAGCGATAGAATGATCGCAAGCGAAATTGGAACATCCATGTTTAGATGACCAAACCTAAGTGCCGAAAATGCAGAACGAAAGAACACTTGCCCTGAATATGAAATTGCGGGAATGGCAATTAACGCTGAAACCAGTTCGAAGAGTTTACGTGTCTCTCCATCCGCTCCTGACCAAACTGATACTGATAACAACATGATATTTGCAGCGGCAAAACCTGCAACGGCAAGTGCACGGATGAGTTTTGCACTTTGCTGCTCTTGTTTAAATTCGCTTAGATCTCCTAAATCAACTGGGGTCGGCGGATAGCCAAGCTTTTCTAACTGGTCGACAATTTGCAGGATATCTGCGTTTTGATCGATCTCTAAATCAAGTTGCTTGAGGGTGAGATTAACGCGCGCAGAGTTAATACCTGTCTGTTTTTTAAGTTGCTTTTCAATGATGTTGATGCAGGCGCCGCAATGCACATTGGCAACTGAGAACACATATTTTGTATTGCCAGATTTAAGCTCATGGCCGGAATGAAGATACTCCTCCCGACGCGATGTCTCACGATAATCTTGAGATCCAAGCTCTTCTGCAATATCACCCGCACAGCAAGACATGATTTAACCTCCAACAACCAGACGAACAGCTTTGTTCCAAGTTAAGCCGTCCTGTGTTTGAACTTGTAGATCGATTTGCCAAAGACCGTTTTCGAGACTGTTCTCAACGACATAGAATTCGCCAATCTGAGTGAAGCTCACCATATGATCATTGGTCTCGTGCACAGGGTTGCCGATCTTTGCAGATACATTGGCACCAGAAATCAAAGCACCGTTGTTATCAGTGAGCTTAAGGCGTAGCTGTGCATCTGTGTAGTTAAGATCAGATGACCAACCCAAGGCGCGTTGTTGTTCTAGTTTTTCTGTTTCTTCGTTGAAGATTTGACTGGCGACGTAAGTGTTTTTAACAACGAGACCCGTCCATGTAGAGCCGGCATTAAAGGCAAGGATCATGTTGACCGTGATGATTGTTCCGAAAAACATGCAGATGATTGTGAACATATGCCAACCTGTAAATTCAGTTGGTGCGACAAAAGATTTAACTGCTTTGATCATTTTATTTTCCTGCCTCTGGTGCTTCGAAATTGGCGTCATAGACGTCGTGTTCGTTGGATTGCCTGTCTTCGGCGATAAATTTAAATGGCGTAGAACCGGCAACCAGATCGCCTTTTGATTGTTTGACGAACACGCGCAGTTCACGCAGTTTGTCCGGATCAACATTGATTAAGAAAGTGCGAGCTTCGCGATCTTCAAAGCCATTGATTTGCATTACTGCGCCATCCAGACCATCGATTGAAAGTACAATGGAACGTGGCTCTTGGATCATATTTAGAATTTTTACTGTGTAAGCATTTCGAATGCCGCCATCACTGAGCTGCACGAAAACCGGATTTCTATCATGCTGAACGTTCACACCCAAACGGTCCCGTAGTGACAAAGCCGTTAGTAGCCCAAGACCCATGCATGCCCAGATCGCAAAATACATCACAGTGCGCGGTCGTAAAAATACTTTCGGATTGAAATGTTTGATTTTGTCTATGAACCCGTTTTCATTACGGATCCTGTTTGGATCAAGATTAAGCGTGTCCGGATCGGTAGCGAGCGCCATATTGGTGTTGTAATCTTCCAATGTTGAATAGGAGATCAAGCCTTTTTCGCGACCAAGTTTTCCCATGATGTCATCACATGCGTCGATACAAAGCGCGCAAGTGATGCATTCCATTTGCTGTCCATCGCGAATATCAATGCCTGCAGGGCAGACGTTTACGCAAGCCATGCAATCGATGCAGTCGCCACCGGTGAGTTCAGCTTTTTTAGCCTTTTTACTTCCATGCGTACGAGGTTCTCCACGCCAATCGTTATAGGTAACAACCAGTGAGCTCTCATCGAGCATAGCGGCCTGAATGCGCGGCCATGGGCACATGTAATTGCAAACCTGCTCACGCATATGACCACCAAAGACATATGTTGTTGCGGTTAAAATGCCGACCGTTACATAGGCAATATAGGGTGCTTGGAGTGTGACGAAATCAACGAGTAGCGTTGGTGCGTCGGCAAAGTAGAAGATCCATGCTCCCCCGGTGCCAACGGCAATTGCAAGCCAAATAGCATGCTTGATAATGCGTTTGCGAAGTTTATCGAATCCATAGGGAGCTTTATCAAGTTTCATTCGTGCATTGCGATCGCCTTCGATAAAGCGCTCTACAACGAGGAATAGATCAACCCAGACAGTTTGCGGACAAGTGTAACCACACCAAGCGCGACCCATCACAGACGTGACGAGAAACAAACCGACACCCGCCATGACGAGCATGCCGGCGACAAAGTAGAACTCTTGCGGCCAAATTTCGATAAAGAATGCGTAGAACCTGCGATTAGCAATATCGATGAGAACGGCTTGATCTGGCGCATGAGAACCTCGATCCCAGCGTAGCCAAGGGGTGATATAATAGATAGATAATGTGACCGCCATTATGATCCATTTTAAACGACGAAACTGACCCTCTGCACGCTTGGGAAATATCTTCTTCCGTGCTTCGTAAAGCTCGATTTTTTCCGGTTGTGGTATTTCTTGTTGGGCGTTCATTAGGTCAGTCTCTTGTTTAAGATAGATCTTGGTTAGGTGGCGAAGGTTATTCGCCGCCACCTAGTGAGTGTACGTAATGGGTTAATTGGCGAATGGTCACTTCAGATAAGCGACCCGTCCATCCTGGCATTACACCCTGTTTGGGATCAGAGATTTGCGCAACGATTTGCTCATGGGTATTTCCATAAAACCAGATTGCATCGCTTAAATTTGGTGCGCCGAGTTCACGGATACCTTCACCTTTTTCGCCGTGACATGCTGCACAATTATCAGCAAATACGGTTTGCCCACGGCTAGCTGCTTCTGCGTCGAACTCTTGACCAGATATCTGACGCACATACCATGCGACATCCAAAATCTCATTGCGTTCAAGCAGTTCATCAGCACCATAGCGCGGCATTTCAGAAAGACGGGTGTCATCATCTTGCTCATAGCGAATGCCATGCTGCAACGTGATGTAGATATCTTCCAAGGTGCCGCCCCAAATCCAATCATCATCAATTAGACTTGGATAGATTGTGCCACCATTGGCACCCGAACCGTGACATTGAGAGCAGTAAACTTTAAAGGCGGATTGCCCACCATTAACTGCGAATTGCAACAGATCGGAATTTTGGCTGACGTCTTCTAATTCAACGCTGACCAGTTGATCACCCAATACCTGACGGCTCTCTTTAACTTGAGATAATTCTGTTGCAAGCTCACCGCGGCTGGACCAGTTCCAAATACCTTTGGTGTTGGTGGTTATCCCTGGCCAAGCTGGATAGACAATTGTGTAGCCGATGGAAAACAAGATTGTTCCATACAGCCCCCAAAGCCATGAGCGAGGCAATGGGTTGTTGAGCTCTCTGATGCCATCCCATTCATGCTGTGTTGTTTCAACACCTGAAATATCATCGATTTCTTTGTGATCTTTCATGGTTTAGTCCTCTTTAAATGGAATTTGTGCTGCGTCGTCGGAGAGTGATTTTGCGCCTGGACGAAAGGTCCAGAAAACGACGAAGACGAAAATTGCAAACATGTAGAGCAATCCCCAGCTGTCGGCGAATGTGCGCATGGCTTGATAATCGAAATCCATAATCAATCCTCCTAGCGAATGTTCTGGTCGGGTTCATAAGCGGAGAAGTCCACCAATGTTCCGAGCATTTGAAGATAAGCAACGAGCGCATCCATCTCAGTCAGTTTGGATGGATCACCATCAAAATCGCCAAGGACGGCTTTTGGATAACGCTCTTCTAATCCATCCCAATCCGCATCAGGGTCTGCTTGCGCAACAAGATCAGCTTGTGCGTTCTCAACCATCTCATCAGAATAAGGAACACCTACGCGACGATTGGCGATTAAATGGCTTTCAGGGTTGTTAAACTCCAACTCATTTTCTGCCAAGAAGCCGTATTGCGGCATGATGGATTCTGGCACCACAGATTGAGGGTCAATCAAGTGCTGAACGTGCCATTCATTTGAATAGCGCGCACCAACGCGTGCAAGGTCTGGACCGGTGCGTTTTGACCCCCATTGAAATGGGTGATCATACATGGATTCAGCAGCCAACGAATAATGTCCATAACGTTCAACTTCATCGCGGAACGGACGGATCATCTGACTGTGGCAAACATAACATCCTTCACGGATATAGATGTTGCGACCAGCCAACTCCAAAGGTGAGTAGGGACGCATCCCTTTTACTTTCTCGATTGTATTTTCAAGATAGAAAAGAGGCGCGATCTCTACGATGCCGCCGATGGTAACGGCGACAAGTGAAGTTACCATCAACAATGTGACGTTCTTCTCAAGGACTGCGTGTTTTGATAAAAATGACATGTTTTTCGCTCCTATTCAGCTGGTGTCGCAGCAGTTGCCACAGAGGTGAACGGTTGCTCATCTCGAGTTTTACCAAGGATTGTCATGGTCAAATTGTAGGCCATAACGATTGAGCCTGAGAGGAATAGAAGGCCACCAAATACACGCATGACATAGTATGGATGCATCGCTGCGATACTTTCAGCGAAGGAATACACAAGGTAACCTTGGCTATCATATTCACGCCACATCAAGCCTTGTGTAATGCCGGATACCCACATTACAGCTGCGTAGACCACGATGCCTAAAGTTGCGAGCCAGAAGTGCCAGTTGACCATGCGCAGAGAGTAAAGCTGGTTACGACCCCAAAGTTTTGGCACAAGATAATAAAGCGCACCAAATGTGATCATGCCGTTCCACCCAAGTGCACCTGAATGCACGTGACCAATGGTCCAATCTGTGTAGTGAGATAGTGAGTTGACGGTTTTGATTGACATCATAGGTCCCTCAAAAGTCGACATTCCATAAAAGGCGAGTGAGATCACCATCATACGCAGGATTGGATCAGTACGCACTTTGTCCCAAGCGCCTTGCAGGGTCATAAGACCGTTGATCATACCACCCCATGATGGCATCCAAAGCATGATGGAAAAGACCATTCCAAGTGTTTGAGCCCAATCAGGCAATGCTGTGTAATGCAAGTGGTGAGGACCAGCCCAGATGTATAGGAAGATCAATCCCCAGAAGTGGATGATAGAAAGTCTATAGGAATAAACCGGACGGTTTGCTTGCTTTGGAACGAAGTAATACATCATGCCCAAAAAGCCAGCTGTTAGGAAGAAGCCAACAGCGTTGTGGCCATACCACCACTGGGTCAAAGCATCTTGAACACCGGCAAAAGCTGAATAGCTTTTAGAGCCAAGCAGTGAGGCAGGCATGGTTAAACCATTGACCAGGTGCAACATGGCTACTGTGATGATGAACGATAATAAGAACCAGTTGGCGACATAAATGTGCGGTTCTTTACGCTTGACGAGTGTACCAAGGAAAACGATTAAAAACGCGACCCAAACGACCGTTAGCCAAAGATCAACATACCATTCTGGTTCCGCGTATTCTTTGCCTTGGGTGATGCCAAGCAAGTAGCCTGTTGCGGCCATGAGGATGAATAATTGATAGCCCCAAAATACAAACCAGCCTAGTCCGCCACCCCAAAGTCGTGCGCGACATGTACGTTGAACGATATAGAACGAAGTTGCGATCAGAGCATTGCCACCAAACGCGAAAATCACCGCTGAGGTGTGCAGCGGTCTGACACGGCCGAAGTTAAAGTAAGGTTGAAAATTAAGCTCAGGCCAAGCCAATTGCATGGCTGCAACAACACCAACAAGAAAGCCAACAACTCCCCAAAATGTTGTTGCTATAACGCCAGCTCGAATGACATCATCCATATATTCAGATGGATCGGCCTTTGCTGGTTTAGCTCTGTCCCAGTTCGGTGCGAATTTTAAATTTCGCAGCATTACAAAGCTCGCGAGAGCCATTGCAATGCACAGCACTGTCATATGCGCTTGGAACAAGCTGTCTTGTCCAAACGCTGCCGCTAGCAAGGCCGCAAATGCAGCCAGCGCGGTAAAAATAATTGGTATTCCGGAAGTCATGTGAACCCCTCATCTTCGTTCAAATGTGAGCACGCGAAAGCGCTCGATAACAATCAGATTGATAGTTTGAAAAATGCAAATAGGCTTTGATCTAGATCAATGTTAGCGGTTTTTGTTCCGCGCATATTGGCGAAACGATTTATTTTGATTTTCAAGTTTTACAATCCCAATTTGGTGAACGAACCGAAGGTGAGAATATGATTATGAACTCGATCGGAAAGGATGCTGAGATTTTGCCAGAATCACTTACCCTCGCCATTGATGAACACTTCAATGAACAGGTTTCATTGTGTTCTGCTTTGGAAAAGATAGCAGATAGTTTGCCTGAGGATTTTGATCCGCAAATGTGTTTGAAGGCGGCGAAATCCATCTATCCAGTTTTTAAAGGCGCGCATGATTTTGAAGAAAATGTGTTGTTTCCATATCTGGCGAAAAAGAATGACGATAGTGAACGACTACAGCACATCTTCAATCGTTTGCATGCTGAGCATTGGGAGGATGAGAGCTTTGGTGAGGAGGTTTCTGAAGCTCTCATTGATCTTGTTCATGGAGAACAAAATAACCCGGAAAAACTGGGTTACATGTTGCGCGGGTTTTTTGAAGGCGTGAAACGTCATATCGCTTTTGAACGCGAACATCTTGTTCCACTCCTTAAGAAGTAATTGCACAAATAACAGGTTATATCATGCTCGATTATAAAGCTGTTCTGTCGTATTATCCGGCAGCTGTTCCACGCTATACAAGCTACCCAACTGCGCCTCATTTTTCTCAAGGGGTGGGGGCAAATGTATTCAAAGATTTATTGGATAATTTGACTGCGGAAGAACCCGCTTCAATTTATATTCACATTCCTTACTGCGATAAATTGTGCTGGTTTTGCGGGTGTAATACCAAACATACTTTAAAGTATGCGCCAGTTGCGCGGTATATGAATTATCTCATCAAAGAGATTGAGATGTTGGGTCAAAAGCTTGATTTCAAGCCAAGTATTCAACAAATCCATTTAGGTGGTGGCTCCCCAAGCTTATTAAAGAGCGGTGACTTTACTCGCCTTCGCGCTGCACTTGATGAAGTGTTTCTTTTCTTACCAAATTCGGAGGTAAGTGTGGAAATCGATCCCTCTGATGTAAACGAAGATATGCTTTTGGGGGTGAAAGAGTTTGGCGTAACCCGCGCTAGCATTGGGGTGCAGGATTTTCATGATGATGTTCAAAAAGCTATCAACCGACCGCAAAGTTTTGAGCTGACCAAAGATGTGGTCGCGTCTTTGCGAGAAATGGGCATTAAATCAATCAATATCGATGCTTTATATGGATTGCCGCGCCAGAGCTATGCACGTCTTTTGGATACGATTTCAAAATGTGTATCACTTTCACCCGATCGTTTGGCGCTGTTTGGATATGCGCATGTACCATGGGTGAAAAAGCATCAGAACATGATTTCTCAGGATGACTTACCCGATAGTCATGCCAGGTTTGAGCATTCTATGGCCGCCAGTCGCGCATTAATCGGCGCCGGTTATAAGAGTATTGGGATTGATCACTTTGCAAAGCCAAATGATACTTTAGCAATCGCCGCTGAGACGGGCCGTATTCATCGAAATTTTCAGGGCTATACGACCGATGAATGTAAAACTTTGATCGCATTGGGTGGTTCATCAATCGGACGTACAAAAGATGGCTTTTACCAAAATGTTGTTGCAACTTCGAGTTATCAAGATCTCATTCAATCTGATGAATTTGCGGCTGCAAAAGGGTTGTATTTGACCGAAGATGATAAGATCCGGTCGCATATTATCGAACGCATTATGTGTGATTTTAAATTTGATTTTGGCACATTGAAAGATATGACTGCGTCCGCAGATCTTTACCGAAATATAGCTGCAGAATTTATTGCGGAAGATCCATTTAATTTGGCCGATATGGACAATGACGTGTTTGAGATCCAAAGCGATGGTAAGCCGTTTACACGCATTATCGCATCGCAGTTTGATGCTTATCTTAATAGTGCAGAGTTTAAATATTCAAAAGCGGTTTAGCTTTCGCCACGCGCTTTCAAGCGATAAATATCTGGGACTTTAAATAGGCGATTATTTTCAATTTCTACAACACCATCTTTACGCAATTTGGTGATTTGTCGGCTTACGGTCTCAATTGTTAGACCAAGATAATCAGCAATATCTGCGCGTTTGAGGGGGAGTTCGAACTCAACGAGGTCGGATGAATGATCTATTTCTGGATCAAGATGAATTGCCAGCATGTAAAGGAAGCTTGCAACTTTTTCAGCCGCTGTTTTTCGCCCTAAAGTCAACATCATATCGCGCGCTTCATCGAGTTGCTTAAGTGCTTGCTCGTGCAGCTTGTGCTCCAATTCTGGCGATTGACGGATCATATCTTCCAATACTGACTTCGGAAAAGAGCACAATTGGACATTATTGGCAGCTTCTGCATCAATACTATTGTATTCACCAAAGGGTGTGCCCAAAAAATCTGGCGCGAATTGCAGGCCGACGATTTGCTGGCGCCCATCGGGCATGATTTTTGTAAGTTTCACCACACCGCGTAGTATGTTTGAGACTTGCGTCGCTTTGCTGTCTGCAACGATTAAGTTTGCATCGGTGTCTTTTTGAGTGCGACGTGTGTGCTTGCTTAAGGTGAGAAGTTGTTCAGGGGTCATCGCGCCGCAAATGCCGCGATGCCGCGCTTCACAAGATCGGCATAAAATTGGTATTTCCGAGTTATGAATATCTTGTCTTACTGAGCTTTTAGTCGTCTTCAATTTTGTTCTCCGCAGGTTTATACGGTAACGTTTCAATATTACTCTGTAAAACTGTTTTTTGATAGATAATAGCGACAAAAAAGCCTATGCTGTCGCTAATTATAGCGGTTTTTATCAAGTAATTACATATATCGGTGAAAAAGACACAGATCTTGCATATTTATGCAAGATTTTCAGTAAGTGCGTTTTAACGCTTTTATACTATTGTTTTTGTTTGCTTGGTGATGTTTGAGATCAAAACAATAATAAGGAATAAGATGCCAACTATTTTGATAAAAAATGCCCGCTGCTTGGTGACGATGAATCAAGAGCGCGCTGAAATGAATGACGCGGACATATTGATACGTGATGGTGTTATTTCAGCTGTCGGTTATAGTTTGCAAGAAACTGCGGATCAGGTTGTCGACGCAAAAAATTGTGTTGTGACGCCGGGTCTGGTCAATACACATCATCATTTATATCAAAGCCTAACTAAGGCCGTTCCGGAGGGGCAGGACGCGTTGTTGTTTGGGTGGTTACAAACATTATATCCTATTTGGTCGAAATTTGGTCCGGAAGAGTTTTTCGTATCTGCACAGTTAGGATTGGCAGAATTGGCCATGTCTGGTTGCACTATGAGCTCTGATCATCTTTACCTTTATCCAAATGGTGCAAAGCTGGATGATACAATTGAAGCTGCGCGCACAATTGGTTTAAGGTTTCACGCAACGCGCGGTTCGATGAGCATTGGCGAAAGCGATGGGGGATTGCCGCCAGATAGTTTGGTCGAGCGCGAAGATGATATCTTAAAAGACAGCATCCGCGTTGTTGATAAATTCCATGATCCAAACCCAGGAGCAATGGTGCGCGTTGGTTTAGCTCCGTGCTCACCTTTTTCGGTTAGCCGCGATTTGATGCGAGAATCAGCAATACTAGCTCGTGATAAAAGCGTAATGTTGCACACGCATTTGGCTGAAAATGACGAAGACATCGCTTATAGTCTCGAGAAATTTGGTTGTCGCCCGGGGCAATATGCTGAAGATCTTGGATGGGTTGGTGATGATGTGTGGCATGCCCATTGTGTGAAGTTGGACAGCAAAGAGATTGACTTGTTTGCGCGCACAAAAACCGGAGTTGCACATTGCCCATGTTCAAATTGTCGTTTGGGTTCGGGAATAGCGCCCGTCCGCCAAATGCGCGACCAGGGCGTTAAAGTTGGTTTGGGTGTCGATGGTTCAGCGTCCAATGATTGTGCGCATATTCTTTCCGAAGCGCGACAAGCCATGTTGTTGCAACGCGTTCAAAACGGTGCTGATGCCATGGCTGCACGTGAGGCATTGGAAATTGCAACACTTGGCGGTGCCCAAGTTTTAAACCGCGACGATTGCGGATCGATTGAAGTGGGTAAACGCGCCGATATAGCGATATGGGATGTCTCAGGTTTAGGGGCTGCAGGATCTTGGGATCCGGTTGCAGCTTTAATCCTATGTGGGCCGTTTGATGTGCGCGATCTGTTCGTTGAAGGAAAGCAGATTGTAAGAGATGGTGTGCTTGCAAGCGTTGAGCTTCCCAAGATTATCGAAAAGCAAAACCAACTTGCGATGAAGCTTGCCGAAAAATTTTAATGATCTGGGTGGCTGGGTTGGCCGCTCACATATACGTTCGAAACTGCCCGATCATCGCCCATAGTTTGCAACATGAAGAGCTCTTCAGATATTGAGTTGACGGTCTCATAACGTAATTTCATTGCAGGGGTTGCTTGCGCGTTTAACACAACAATGTCGGCCTCTGTTCCAACATCTAGCGTACCAATTTTATCTGATAGGCTCAGCGCTTTGGCATTACCCAATGTCATCATATAAAATGATCGTAGCGGGGATAATATTTGGTCGCGAAGCTGCAATATTTTATAAGCTTCATCCATTGTTTTTAGCATTGAATAACTGGTTCCACCGCCAATATCGGTCGCGACAGAGGTTCTAACTCCAACTTCACGTAGACCATCGAAATCAAACAAACCGCTGCCTAAGAACAAATTCGATGTTGGGCAGAATACAGCCACGGAACCTGTTTCAGCCATGGAGGCTTTTTCACGATCGTTTAGGTGGATACAGTGACCAAAGAGGCTTTTATCACCCAATAGATCATACATCTCGTATACTTCAAGATAATCTCGCGCGGATTGATAAAGTTGTTTGGTGAATTCGATTTCAGCTAAATTTTCAGACAAGTGTGTTTGCATATAACATTCAGGATGTTCATGCATTAGTGTTTGCGCCATTTCCAGCTGTGTTGGGGTTGATGTGATCGCGAACCGTGGTGTGATTGCGTAACTTAATCTATCAACATCGTGCCAATCATCGATAAGGGTTTTGGTGTCGTCATAACCAGACTGAGGGGTGTCGCATAAAGCTTCGGGCGCATTGCGGTCCATCATGACTTTGCCGCCAATCATGCGTAAATTTCGTTTTTGTGCTTGTGTGAAAAAAGCATCGGCGGATGTTTTATGAACCGAACAATATGCAACTGCCGTTGTCGTTCCGTGACGCAACATGGCATCGAAAAATAATGTGGCAGTTCTATCGCAATGCGCGGGGTCGGCAAACTTTTGCTCTTCGACAAACGTGTATTTATTCAGCCAATCCAATAATTTGGCGCCAAAGGAACCGATGACTTGCATTTGTGGGAAATGCGCGTGCGTATCAATAAATCCGGGTAGAATAAGGTGAGGTCTGTGGTCCTTGATTTCAGCATCCGGGAACTGAGCGGCAATATCGCTAAAATCACCACGTGCAATGATCAGACCGTCTGATAATGCTAGTGCACCATCTTCGATATAAATATAACTAGCAGCATCATCGAGCGTTTTTGGTTCTGAGTTAAAACTTAGAATTCGCCCACGCAGTATTAAAACACTCATTCTATGCCTTCCAGAAAACTAAAACTGCCATCCGCATTAGAAATGCGAATGGCATTTGTATAATTAAATCAAATTAGCTTTGTACGCCTTCGACATACCAATCCATTGATAATAGATCGCCATCTGAAAGAGTGCCTTCTGCAAGACGAACTTCACCAGACTGATCTTTAATAGGACCTGTAAATACATCATAGGATCCATCAATGATGCCAGCCTTGATCGCTTCAGCTTCTGCAACAACATTTGCTGGAATACGCTCATTGTATGGTGCAAGTGCAACGATACCTTCTTTAAAGCCCCACCACGTGTCAGCGCTTTCCCATTTCTTGTCCATAACCTTTTGGATACGGTCGATGTAATATGGACCCCAGATATCCATGATAGCTGTCAGATGCGCTTTAGGAGCAAATGAAGTCATATCCCAGCTTTGACCAAATGCAAGAAGGTCACGCTCTTCACACACGCGAAGTGCAGCAGGGCTATCTGTGTGCTGAGTGATGATGTCAGCGCCTTGGTCGATCAATGCTGTTGCAGCATCAGCTTCTTTTGGCGGATCATACCAGCTGTTTACCCAAAGAACGTTGGTTTTGAAGTCTGGGTTGACCTTTTGTGCAGCAAGCGTGAATGCGTTGATACCCATTACCACTTCTGGAATTGGGAATGATGCAATGTAACCAGCTGTGCCAGTTTCAGACATGTGACCAGCAATCGTTCCGCAGATTGCGCGACCTTCGTGGAAGCGAGCGTTATAAGTCGACATGTTTGGTGCGCGTTTATAGCCTGTTGCGTGCTCAAACTTCACGTCGTTAAAGCGTTTTGCTACTTTAAGCGTTGGGTTCATGTAACCAAATGAACATGTGAAGATAAGGTCATTGCCTTCTTCTGCAAGACGACGAATAACACGCTCTGAATCTGGGCCTTCAGCCACGTTCTCAACGATAGTTGTTGAAATCGCATCGCCGAATTTTGCAATCGCAGCCTGGCGGCCTTGTTCATGCGCAAAAGTCCAGCCATGGTCACCGATTGGTCCAAGGTATACAAATGCAACCTTTACCGGGTCCATAGCAAATGCTGACTTTCCGAGTAGAGGTAATGTACTCGCCGCCGCAGCGGACTTAAGGACGTTACGTCTTGAAATTAGTTTCATGATGTCTCTCCATTAAAAATTATAGTTATGTTGATGGTTTAAACGGTTTTGCCAAGCATGCAGGTGCTGCCAAACCGGATGATTTACGTAGTGAGATAAGTGCGAGCACTACGATTGTAGCAAGGTACGGCATCGCCGCAAGTAGTTCAGGTGCAATAAATGAGAATCCTGCAGCTTTTGCATGTAATTCTAATGTCATGATGGCTCCAAACAGATATGCGCCAAATAATAGCCGCGAGGGTTTCCAGGCTGCAAAGACCACCAAGGCTAGAGCAATCCAACCGCGACCTGCGGTTAATTCTTCCGACCAGAGTGGTGTCAGCACAAGCGAGAAGTAACAACCTGCAAGACCGGCCATCGCGCCGCCAAATGCAACTGCTGCATATCGAACACCAATCACCGAATAACCGATTGAATGGGCAGATGTGTCAGATTCGCCAACAGCGCGCAGAATGAGACCTGCACGTGTTTTCTTTAAGAAGTAGCTGACTGAAACTGTAAGTATTAAAGACAAATAAACGAGAGGACTATACCCAAAAATTACTCGTAGTTGAGGATGTTCAGCAAGAGATGCTGGGAACCACGAGCTGAATATTTCGATGGTTTTTCCGACATAGGGTTCTCCCATGAGCGATGAAATGCCAATGCCAAAAATGGTCAGGGCAAGGCCCGTAGCTACCTGATTGGCGGTGAGCGTTAAGGTGAGATAGGCAAACAACATGGCTGATAACGTTGAAGCGAGCATCGCGATGACAATGCCAAGCACGTGAAACCCGGTTGTTAACGTCACAGCAAATCCAACCACGGCACCGATCAGCATCATGCCTTCGATACCCAAATTCAGCACACCACTTTTTTCAACGATAAGTTCTCCAAGCGCTGCAAGAAGAATGGGTGTTGAAGCTCCAATCACTGTCATGATGATGGAAATGATGATTGTATCATTCATGATGCATCTCCTGCTTGATTGGCAACATTTAACTTAAGCCGGTATTTAACCAAGATATCAGTTGCGAGTAGGAAGAAGAGCATCATCGCTTGGAAAATACCTGCTGCAGCATTTGGCAAACCTAATGATGTCTGTGCGATCTCACCGCCCACATATGAAACGGCGAGCACCAGACCGCCGAGGATAATGCCGATTGGGTGTAAGCGCCCTAAGAAAGCAACAATAATTGCGGTAAATCCGTATCCGGTTGGAAACTGCGGAACCATCTGCTGAAATGGGCCTGCAGCTTCAAAAATCCCTGCAAGGCCTGCAAAGCCGCCGCCAATGAGCATGGCCATCCATATCGTGCGTTTTGCGCTGAAGCCGCCATATCGAGCTGCAGCTGGAGCTGATCCTACAACGCGGATTTGGAAGCCAAAGATCGATTTACTCATCACGAACCACGCAATAATCGCAATGATGAACGCTAATGGAACACCCAAATGCACGATGGTTCCTGGGATGATTTCTGGCAGGATTTGAGAATCGTTGAAAAGTCTTGTCTGAGGAAAGTTAAACCCTTCAGGATCCTTCCATGGTCCGCGCATTAGATAATAAAGGAGCTGAATAGAGGCATAGGTTAGCATTAAGCTCGATAAGATCTCATTGACGTTGAGTTTGGTCTTTAAAAATGCCGGAATTGAAGCATAAAGCGCGCCGCCAATAGCGCCAGCAATACACATGAGCGGCAATATCCACCAGCCTTCAAGCTCCCACGTGAGGAGCGCAATTCCGGTGCCAGCTAATCCGCCAACGATATATTGCCCTTCCGCTCCAATATTCCACACATTTGCGCGAAAACCGATAGACAGGCCGACCGCAATGAGAATCAAAGGCGCGGCTTTAATACCCAGATCCTGCCATTTGTGAGTATCAATAATCGGCGTGATGAAAATCTCTTTCACCGCTGCAAAGCCATTATGCCCGATAAGAGTGAAGAGTATTCCGCCGACGATCATTGTCGCTAATACGGCAATGACAGGCGTGAGATAGAGCATAGTCTGGCTTGGCTCTTTTCGCTTTTCCAACTCAATGAGCATGCGCGTTCTCCACACTATCTTGGTTTGTATTTGGTTCACCATGGACACCGCCCATGAGAAGGCCGATTTCATCTACAGATGCTTCGCCCACTTTAAGGGTCTTAGATAACTTGCCTTCATTGATCACAGCCATCTCATCACAGATTGCTAATAGCTCATCGAGATCTTGAGAGATTACGATGATGGCTGAGCCGTTTTCAGCTAGGTCAACAATTGCTTGGTGAATTGCAGCTGCTGCTCCTGCATCCACACCCCAAGTGGGTTGAGAGATAAGCAGCACATCAGGGTTTTGCATGATTTCTCGGCCAACTACGAATTTTTGTAAATTTCCACCGGATAATGATCCTGCAGGTGATGCTGAACCTGTGGTTTTAACGCCAAATGTTGAGATGACATCATCTGTGTAACTACGCGCTTCAGAGTGTTTGATAAGCCCGCCACTTGCAAGGTTCATACGCTCGCGCGCGGTTAAAATTGCATTGTCTGACAGGCTGAAATCTACAACTGCTGCATGTCCGTTTCGTTCTTCTGGAACAGCGCACAAACCATGCTTGCGTCTTTGAAGAATGTTCTGATCTGCAACTGGCTTACCGTCGAGTTTGATCGTGGCCGCATTTACAGTTGGTATTTCGCCGCTTAGCGCCATTGAGAGTTCATTCTGCCCATTGCCAGCAACACCGGCAATGCCAAAAATCTCGCCAGCTCGAACTGAAAAACTAATATTTGAGAGCGCTACACCAAAATCGCCTTCGCCCGGTTGGCTTAGATCATCGACGACAAAACGCGGGTCGCCAAACTCGGTTTTAACGTCTTTTTCGATCTGTTTGAGATCGCCACCGATCATCATTTCGGCCATGCTTTTTGACGTTTCTTGTTTTGGGTCGCACTCGCCAACAACTTTACCGCCGCGCAAAATGGTAGCTTGGTCGCAGAGTTCTTTAATTTCATGCAATTTGTGCGAAATATACAAAATCGAACACCCGGTTGCAGATAGCTTTCGCAGTGTTTCAAACAGTTGTGCAACTTCTTGCGGTGTCAAAACGGAAGTCGGCTCATCCATGATCAAGAGGCGCGGATTGAGCAGAAGTGCGCGCACGATCTCAATGCGCTGACGTTCGCCAACACTTAAAGTGCTGACAACACGATGTGGGTCGAGCATAAGACCATAGACATCCATGACCTCGCGAATTTTTTCCTCGAGCAGGTTTTGGGAGATTTTTGCGTCCATGCCAAGCGCGATATTTTCTAAAACAGTCATCGCATCAAAGAGAGAAAAGTGCTGAAAAACCATGCCGACGCCAAGCTTTCGCGCAGCCTTTGGATTTGCAACCTTAATTGCTTCACCTTCCCAGCGTATTTCACCTTCATCAGGCTGCATGATGCCGTAAATCATTTTTACAAGCGTTGATTTACCTGCGCCATTTTCACCCAATAGAGCATGTATTTCTCCAGGTTTAATGGCAAAGCTTACGCGATCATTTGCTAAAACTCCTGGGAACGACTTGGTAATCTCATCCAATTCGATGCGATAATTTGATTTATCTGTCATACATGAACCCCAGCGTTTGAAGTCGCGCCAGAAGATTTGGCATCAACGTGTTTAGCTTTATCTATTTGAATTATGATTTCGGTTGCGGCAAGTGCTGCGATGATTTCTGGACGTTTATCACCAAGGGATTTGCCGTCGTTAGGTTTTTCGCCCGTTGCGCCACCAATTGGGCAAGTCAGTTTGTCTAAACCAACTGAATGACCATTTTCTTGTTTGTACCAACTTTCAAATGAAGCGCGCTTTGTTTTTGATCCTATCATGCCGATATATGCAGCATCACCACGCGATATGGCTGCATCCACGATCATGAAATCTAGTGCATGATCATGTGTAAGAACAACATAAGCACTATTGGGCCTAGCGCTCTTTATAATAGCCTCGGGTAGGGAGGTAAGCTCAGTTGCAACGCCAATGGGTGCGCTGGATAACTCCTCCTCACGACTATCAATTAGGCTGACATTATAGGGTAAGAGGCTACAGGTTTGCGCCAGTGCTTTTCCCACATGTCCTGCTCCAAAAATGTATATATGTGGCTGCTTTGCTAATTCATTTTTGAGTTCTTTGCGATAGGCGTCGCGTTCAAATAGATCGAGTAATTTAATAGAAATAGATACATACCCGCCACAACACTGACCGATTTCAGGGCCCAATGGAATGTCGAGTTTTGTGATCTTATCAGAATTATTTTGAAGTAGTGCTCGCGCTTTTTCAATGGCAATACTTTCAAGCTGTCCGCCGCCAATCGTTCGGAAAATAGAAGATTGTTTGACCAGCATCCATGCATCGAGATTGCGTGGGGTAGACCCTTTAATGCTGGTAATTTTAACTCCAACAACGGGTGCATCATCTGCAAGAAACTTCTCAATGTCATGGCGATCTAAATACAAATTATCCGCCTTTCATTTTTTCAACTGCAAGCAATATGCGCTCAGGTGTCGCTGGTGCATCAAGTTGCGGGCAAAGCTCGTAATCTTGCTCTGACGCGACAGCCATAGATAGTGCCTCTAGCACAGAGTTTGCGAGCATAAATGGTGGCTCGCCAACGGCTTTTGACCGACGGATTGTCATCTCTCTATTCTCTGACCAATCGGCGAGAGAGACATTGAAGATCCGAGGACGATCAGATGCAAGCGGGATTTTATAAGTGGACGGCGCATGGGTTCTTAAGCGACCCGCATCATCCCACCAAAGTTCTTCGGTGGTGAGCCAACCCATGCCTTGCACAAATCCGCCTTCAATCTGACCAATATCAATTGCTGGGTTGAGGGATTTTCCCACATCATGAAGTATATCAGCGCGGTCAATTTGATATTCGCCAGTAAGCGTATCAATGCTGACTTCTGAGACAGACGCGCCATAGGCGAAATAATAAAACGGGCGGCCTTTTCCTGCTTCACGATCCCAATGTATGTCAGGTGTTTTATAAAAACCCGCAGCGGATAATTGAACACGCGCCATATAGGCTGCATTAATAAACGCGTTAAAGCCGACTTTCTCATCACCGATTTGAACATGATTGGCAATAAATGCCACTTTATCTTCTGTGACATTATAAGTTTCGCAAGCAAATTTAATCAGCCTTGCTTTGAGTTGCTCTGCTGCATTTGCCGCTGCCATGCCATTAAGATCTGAACCTGAAGACGCAGCGGTTGCGGATGTGTTCGGCACTTTGCCAGTGTTGGTCGCGGTGATTTTGATGCGATCTAAATCGACTTGGAATTCATCGGCTAAAACTTGCGCAACTTTGGTATTCAGGCCTTGTCCCATCTCAGTGCCACCGTGGTTGAGATGTATTGATCCATCATTATAAATGTGAACCAGCGCCCCAGCTTGGTTATACCAAGTTGCGGTAAATGAGATGCCAAACTTAACCGGAGTTAAGGCGATACCTTTGCGGATAACTCCTCTCTTGTGGTTGAACTCGATGATGGCTTTTCGGCGCTTTTGATAATCGCTTGAGGTTTCCAGCTCTTCAACAATCTTGCCAATGATATTGTCGTTTATTTCTTGGTGATATGGGGTAATATTACGCGACACATCGCCATAAAAATTGGCTTTTCTGATGTCGAGCGGATCTCTACCAAGTGCATAAGCAATCTCTTCGATGACCCGTTCACCACCCAGCATACCCTGGGGTCCGCCAAAACCTCGAAACGCTGTGTTGGATACAGTGTTGGTTTTATAAGGCTTCGATTTTAAAACGACATCGGGATAGTAGTAACAATTATCAGCATGAAATAGAGCGCGATCTGTCACCGGACCTGAAAGATCTGCTGAGTTTCCGCAGCGTGCGGCAAATGTTGCATCAAGTGCTGTGATTTTTCCGTCATTACCGAAGCCAACATCATAATCAACAAGGAAATCATGTCGCTTTCCTGTCGCGATCATATCGTCATCGCGGTCAGGACGGATTTTAACGGCTTGATTATACTTTTTTGCAGCTAATGCGGCGACCGCGGCAAACAGGTTAGATTGTGTTTCCTTGCCACCAAATCCACCACCCATGCGGCGCACATTGACTGTAATTGCGTGCGAAGGGATGTTTAAAACATGGCCCACCATGTGCTGAACTTCGCTTGGATGCTGGGTGGATGAATAGACTAAAACATCATCATCTTCACCGGGAATTGCCATGGCGATATGGCCTTCGAGATAGAAATGATCTTGCCCACCAATTCGCATATTTCCTTGCAGACGGTTTTCAGAATTTTCTAGCCCTTGCGCAGCATTGCCTCTTTTTAGTGTCAAAGGCTCTGTGACAAGTGGGTAGTCTTGTGAAATAGCATCCGCGACATCGGTGATGTGTTCTTTAGCTTTGTATTCAATCTTGGCAAGCTTTGCAGCTTTACGTGCAACGGCGCGTGTTTTTGCAACTACGGCAAAGATTGGCTGCCCATGAAATTCAATGTTTTGCGCAAAGACCGGATCGTCCTTTTTGCCCGTGGGGCTGATGTCATTGTGTCCACTAATATCATTTGCGGTTAAAACACCGATGACATCGCCCATGGCTTCAACCGCGCTGAAATCCATTGATGTAATCGTACCACATGCGATCTCAGATAAACCGAAATATGCGTGCAACAACCCTGTTGGCTCATTGATGTCATCGATATACTCGGCGCTGCCTGAGACATGCTTGTGAGCAGAATCATGCTTTTGGTTTTGGTGTACGCCACCTTTTATTTCTGAAACGGATTGGTTCATGATGCCGTCTCCAGAATTGCATCTCGATCAAGTTGCGCAGCTGATTTACCCTCGGTCATCTCTATATAAAAACGCTCAAGAATATTCTTTGCTGCTAATGCCCGGTATTCTTTAGATGCGCGCCAATCGGTGAGTGGAGAGAAGTCAGCATCAATGCCAGGTTTAGCGTCGCGGATGGTTTCAAGCGTCCACGTATTGCCTTCGAGCAATCTTTCCGTCTGAGTTGCATGCATCGGAACGCCGGCCATACCGCCAAACGCAATGGCAACGTTTTTCATTATGCCGTCTGAAATGTTCATTTTGATCGCGCAACATAGGGCGGATATATCTTCATCGCGTCGCTTTGAGATTTTGTAAACAGCAAATGTGTCTTCTGGTTTTAGATAGGGGATAAAGATCTTTTCAACGAAATCGCCTGGTGTGCGATCTTGTTTGCCATATTCTATGAAGAAATCTTTTAGCGGGATTGCGCGCTGATCTGTATCTGACCTTAGTGTGACTGTCGCATTGAGCGCGATCAATGCGGGAGGGGTATCGCCGATAGGTGAACCATTGGCGATATTGCCGCCAACAGTGCCCATATTGCGAACCTGCTCGCCGCCAATTCTATTCCAAAACGCTTCCATTTGTGGAAAAAACTCAGCGATCTTTGATTGCATATCGGTGTATGACACACATGCACCAATTGTTATGCCATTGGCCTCGATACTAATTGAATGTAATTCTTGCAGTTGATTGATGAAGATTGTTGGCGAAATATCGTGCATATGTTTGGTGACCCATAGGCCAACATCGGTTGATCCTGCAACGATGGTTGAGCTTGGATGCTCAAGACGAGCGCTTGCCAGATCCGCCACATTAGAAGGGATAATAACTAGATCCCCATCGTGTTTGATTTCTATTCTTAAACCATCGCGCATATCATTTAGCTGGCTTATGATGCTCTTACGCTCAATGTTTAAATTGTCATGAACGGGGTCAGAACTATGCGAGACTTCAATTGCTGCTTTGATAATTGGTTCATAGCCCGTACAGCGGCAAAGATTGCCTTGAAGTGCACGTTCAATTTGAGTGTTGGTTGGGTTGGGAGTACTCATCCACAAAGCGTAAAGCGACATCACAAAACCAGGTGTGCAAAACCCGCATTGGCTACCATGCTGATTGACCATCGCTTGTTGCACAGGGTGCAGCGCACCGTTTTCACCCTTTAAATGCTCTATCGTTACGACATGGCATGCATCTAATGAGCCCATGAACCGAATACATGAATTGACCGTCTCGTAGGCAATGCCATTTTGCGTTAGACGACCAATTAAAACAGTGCAGGCGCCACAATCGCCTTCAGAACAACCTTCTTTGGTGCCTTTAAGACTTTTTTGAAGACGAATATAATCCAGCAACGTCAGGTTTGACGAAAAATTGGCAAGCTCAATCGCTTCATCATTTAATATAAACCGAATGTGGTCTCGGACGTCTTTCAATTTAGCTGCCTCGATAAGTTGAAAAGCTGAAAGGGGATACGAGCAGTGGCACATGGTAGTGCTCAGAGGCGTTATTGATGCCAAAGCGAATAGGAACTTGGTCTACAAAACTGATATCTTCATCCCGGTCAAAATATTGCCCGGCGTGAAAAACCAATTCATAGACACCTTTGTGAAAACTATCACCTGCCATGAGTGGTGCATCCGCACGACCATCGGCATTTGTTTTGATGGTCAAAAGAAGATCTCGTGCATTATTATCGATTTTGTAGAGATCAATTTGCATTCCCGCAGCCGGAGTGCCATTTGCGGTATCAAGAACATGTGTCGTTAAACGACCTTTGTCATTACTGGCTGCGTTCATTGGACTTTGATTCTCCTAGTTTGTAAATTTTATGGTATCTTTAAAGTTGTGTAATTCAAGTTGCTTTTGATAAAAGCGAAGCTGTTTAAGACTTTCCAGCAATCACTTCATTATACCATTGAACAACTGCTTTCCGTTCACTTTCTTCCATATAGGTAATATTTGCCGGTGGCATTGCGTGGCTACGACCAGATTGCAAATATATCGCTTTGGCATTTTTTGCGATCTGGGCATCTGTTTCAAGTAACACGCCTTTGGGAGCTGAAATAATGCCGTCCCAAACTGGTTCGCTTGCATGACACATTGAACATCGTCCTAGAACCGTGTCTCGAACCTGTTCGAAATGTTGGGCGCTTGCAAATTTCTGCTCATAGTTTGTAAGCGATGCATTTTCATCGTCACCGACTAGCACTTTTGGCACTGTAGACAACCACATGATGATGATGAACAAGATCACGGTGACCAGCCATGTCCAAATCGGATCGCCTTTGCGCGCATGTTTTGTATTAAAGTAATGGCGGATAGTCACGCCCATTAAAAATACCAGCGACGCGATGATCCAATTAAATTCTGTCGCAAAAGCTAACGGTGCATGGTTTGACAGCATTAGGAAGATGACGGGTAGCGTAAGATAGTTGTTATGCGTTGAACGTTGCTTCGCTTGCATGCCGAGCGCTGGATCAGGGCTTTTGCCCGCCAATAAATCGGCTACGACTTTCTTCTGATTTGGGATGATGATGAAAAACACATTGGCTGACATAATCGTTCCGGTGAACGCGCCCAAATGTAAAAATGCAGCGCGCCCTGTAAAGATTTGTGTGTATCCCCATGCCATCGCAACAAGAACGAAATAGAGCAAAATCATCAAACGTGTGTTGTTGTTTCCAATAGGGGATTTGCACAACAGATCATAAACGACCCAGCCCAAACCAATTGATGCTAATGAAATCAAAATGCCTGTAGTTGGCGTGATATCAAGCACATTTGGATCAACGAGATAGAGCTCAGCACCCAGATAATAAACAAGCGCCAATAAAACAAAACCTGATAGCCAGGTGCTGTAGGCTTCCCATTTAAACCAAACCAGGTTTTCCGGCATTTTTTCAGGTGCAATCATGTATTTCTGGATGTGATAAAAGCCGCCGCCATGCACCTGCCATTCATCACCTGCAGCGCCTTTCGGCAGGTTTTCATGCTTGTGCAGCCCTAAGTCTAGAGCGATGAAGTAAAACGATGACCCTATCCAGGCAATTGCCGTAATGACGTGGAACCACCGGGCAGCAAATGAAACCCATTCCATGCTTATCGCAAATTCGTACACTTTTAGACCCCTCAGTTAAGCATGCGTATCCCAGTTAACATCATTTTGGCACCCATTTTAAGGGGTTTGAATAACAATAAAATTCTAGGACTTTCAAAAAAATAATGATAATGATATGCTTGCTTTATGTCTTACGTCAATAATCTGAAAACTTTTGTTCGAGTTTATGAGTTAGGTTCCATGTCTGCCGCCGGGCGAGACCTACGTATTTCTCCGGCTGTTTCCAGTAGTCGGATATCAGAACTTGAAAAACATCTCGGTGCCCGATTGTTTAATAGGACCACGCGTAACCTCACGCCCACACAACAAGGTGAGCTGTTTTACAAAGGTGCCGTTAAAATCCTTGATACCATTAGCGAGGTTGAGGGTAGTATTTCAGAAATCACAGCCAAACCTAAAGGAACAATATTTGTTTCGGCCCCATTGGGAATAGGTAAAAAGTTGATTGCGCCTATGATCCCGATTTTTCAGGAAATATATCCCGAGATCAATGTTAGACTTCGTTTGTCAGATAGAAAAGTAGATATCACAAATGAAGGTTTGGATGCTGCTTTTGTGTTGGGCCGTTTGATTGATTCTGAATTACGGGTCATGCCAATATATGACTTTGAGCGGGTACTCTGTGCATCACCCAAATATGTCAAAATGCATGGAATGCCAGAGAAGGCGTCAGATCTTTTCTTATATAAACATCGTTGTTTGTTGTTGCGCTATCCGGGATTGACTGAGTTTTTCTGGAGTTTGAAAACTGGTGATCAAATTGAGCGATATGAATTTGTTAGCCCGTTAGAATCAGATGATGGTGATGTGCTAACAGATTGGGCGCTTGCAGGTTCAGGGATTGTTAATAAGCCGATATTTGAGGTGAAACAGCATTTAAGAGCCGGTCAATTGGTTGAAGTTGTTAAAGAAACTCCACCAATAGATCTGCCGTTTTCGTGTGTTTACCCACATAAAAGACTGCAGGATCCAAAAATTCGCCTCTTCATCGATTTCATGTCCAAGGAATGTAAGAAGCAATTGGCAGATAGTAATTCGAGATAAAATTATATGCGAATATTCTTCAAAATTATTCTGATAGTGTTCGCAGTGTTTAACGATAAAGTAAGTGGCTAAAACCGGAGTTTATTTTGCAAAACAGATACCCAAGAGATATGCAAGGTTGTGGGGTAAACACACCTGAAAACGTTTGGCCGAACGACGCGGCAATCGCGGTGCAATTTGTCGTCAATTATGAAGAGGGTGGTGAGAATAACATCCTGCATGGCGATGCGGCATCGGAAGCGTTTTTGTCGGAAATCGTAGGGGCCGCCGCATGGCCGGATCAGCGCCATTGGAACATGGAATCCATTTATGAATATGGTGCGCGCGCTGGTTTTTGGCGTTTGCATCGTATGTTCACTTCGCGCGATATTCCGGTCACTGTATATGGCGTAGCAACAGCGCTAAAACGCTCTCCGGCACAAGTTGAGGCTATGCAATCTGCCGGTTGGGAAATCGCCTCACACGGTTTGAAGTGGATCGAATATAAAGACTATAGCAAAGAAGATGAACGCAAAGATGTTCATGCAGCGATTGAGATGCACGAAGCTGTGACAGGTGAAAGGCCTTTGGGGTGGTATACTGGGCGCTGTTCAGTCAATACGGTTGATCTTATTTGTGAAGAGGGTGGCTTTGAATATGTATCGGACACCTATGCTGATGACTTGCCCTATTGGTATGATCATAATGGATATCAGCAACTGATAATTCCGTATACGCTCGATTGCAATGATATGCGTTTTGCGACGCCGCAGGGATTTAATTCTGGTGACCAATTCTACGCCTATCTGAAAGATACATTTGATGTGCTTTATGCCGAAGGATTGGCTGGCAATCCAAAAATGATGAATATCGGTTTGCATTGTCGCCTTGTCGGGCGTCCTGGACGTGCTGCAGCTCTGGAGCGGTTTTTAGATTACGTGCAGTCTCATGAGCGTGTTTGGTGCGCGCGACGCATTGATATTGCGCATCATTGGGGTGAGCATCATGCGCAGATTGTTCAAAATCCACGTCCTTGCGAGATGAATAAAGACGACTTTATTAGCACATATGGTGGTATTTTTGAGCATTCAGCTTGGATTGCTGAACGTGCATTTGATGACGAGTTAGCACCAGCAAATGATACAGCATGTGGTCTACATGCAGCTCTGGTCTATCATTTTAGAAAAGCATCAGATGATGAGAAACTAAATGTATTAAATGCGCATCCTGATTTGGCTGGTAAACTCGCAGCTGCAAATAGGCTCACTGCTGAATCAACGCAGGAACAAGCAAGTGCGGGTCTTGATGCATTGACAGATGAAGAGCGTGCAACATTTACCGCATTGAATTCTGAATATACATCAAAATTTGGATTTCCTTTTATTATTGCGGTGAAAGACAATAGCAAATCACAGATTTTGGATGCGTTTAAGACACGTATTGAAAATGATCAAAAACAAGAATTTAAAACTGCCTGCAAACAAGTTGAGCGCATTGCAAGATTGCGTTTGAACGATATCTTGCCAAGCGCTTGAGAAAGTCAATTATGAGCTCTAAATCTTATGCCACACCAAAAGGTGGTCTATCACCCCAGTCCGAGCTTTTGACAGGTCGAGCTGTTTTTACTGATGCCTATGCCGTTATCCCACATGGAACCATGCAGGATATTGTAACGAGCAACTTGCCATTTTGGGATAAAACGCGCGCGTGGATTATCGCGAGACCTTTATCTGGTTTTGCTGAAACTTTTTCTCAGTATATCATGGAAGTTTCAGCTGGTGGCGGTAGTGAAAAACCTGAATTGGACCCAGAGGCTGAAGGCGTTATATTTGTCGTTAGTGGTGATCTTTCGCTCACGATAAATGGTGATTTGCATGTAATGGGTGAGGGTGGATTTGCCTATATTCCGCCATCAACGGATTGGTCTGTGAAAAACCATGAAGGTGCACCTGCTGTTTTTCATTGGGTTCGCAAGAAGTATGAAAAAGTTGATGGTCTTGATTATCCTGATGTGGTGATTTCAAGCGATAAAGATGTCGCGCCCACCCCAATGCCGGAGACTGATGGCGCATGGGCTACTACTCGTTTTGTAGATAGTGATGATATGCGGCATGATATGCATGTTAATGTGGTTACCTTTGAGCCTGGGGCTGTCATTCCGTTTGCGGAAACACATGTAATGGAACATGGATTGTACGTTCTCGAGGGTAAAGCCGTTTACCGCTTGAATCAGGATTGGGTTGAGGTTGAAGCAGGTGATTTCATGTGGCTTCGCGCATTTTGTCCGCAAGCTTGTTACGCAGGTGGTCCGGGCAAATTCAGATATTTGCTTTATAAAGACGTCAACCGACACGCAAAGCTGAGCTGATTAATATGATTGAGATTATTGCAAAAGCTCTGACAAGTGAGGGATTTGCGCCCTTCGGTGAGGTTATCGATTTTTATCGTGAGGCAGATTTTGCCATTAATGATGGCAAGTGCGACCGCTTTCATGGTCTTGCGATAACAGATGTGATTGGTGAAGGTGCCAATACAGGTATTAGCCTTGGATATGGCCGGCCTTATGATGTGCCACTAACGCTCAAAATGGTAGAGCGGCATCCATTGGGCAGTCAGGCTTTTATCCCTCTAGAAGAGAAGCCGTTTTTGGTCATAGTTGCCGAAGATGATAATGGACTACCCAAACAACCTGTGGCGTTTTTATCTGTAAATGGGCAAGGTGTGAATTATCACCGCAATATCTGGCATGGGGTACTCACGCCGCTGGATACGCCATCAAAATTCTTAATTGTTGATAGAATAGGCGAGGGAAATAACTTGGAGGAGCATTTCTTCAAGGAGCCCTATCTGATCAAGATTTAGACGCTTTCAAAATTACCAATTTTCATTCCTGATTTGGCGGCAAATTTATTGCTTGCAAAATTTGCAATTTCAATTGTATATGTAATCGATTACATTTTGAATTTATCGCGATTGAAAAGCGTTATCAACGGTCTGCTGAGCGATACGGCATAGAGGGAAGCTTAAATGAGTGGTCAAAACATTTCACGTCAGGAATTCCCGAGTGACTTCATCTTTGGTACGGCGACATCCTCTTATCAAATTGAGGGAACAAAGTTGGGAACTTGTGGACCTTCTCACTGGGATGAGTTTGCCAAGCTTGGTGGTACTGTTGGTAACTCAAACGGCGATATCGCATGTGCGCATATTGAAAAATGGGCGGAAGATCTAGATCTTATTAAAAATGCAGGCATGTCCGCATATCGCTTTTCAACCGCATGGCCGCGCATTCAACCCGAAGGTAAGGGCAAGGCTCTGCAAGAAGGTTTGGATTTTTACGATAAAGTTATCGACGGTTGTCTAGAGCGTGGGATTGAACCGCATCTAACACTTTACCACTGGGAATTGCCGTTAGCATTATCTCAAAAGGGTGGTTGGCAATCTCGCGATACTGCAAAATATTTTGCGGATTATTCTGCGATTATGGCGAGCCGTTATGGTGATCGTTTGGCATCAGTTGCAACGATTAACGAACCTTGGTGTGTCGCATGGTTGAGCCATTTTCTTGGCCATCATGCGCCAGGTCTACAGTCGCTTGAGGCTGGTGTTAAATCAATGCATAACATCTTGCTTGCCCATGGCTTATCGCTTGAAGCTATTTGTAATGAATGTGATGTAAATGCTGGCATCGTGCTGAATATGGAATTTGGTGCAATTGATAGCGACAAGGATGAAGATGTCCGTGCTCGCGACCTGTTTGATGGAATTTATAATCGTTGGTTTGCTGATGCTATTTTCAAAGGGCAATACCCTGAAAATGTGTTGGAATATTTCGCGCCGCATATGCCTGATGGTTGGCAGGAAGATTTGAAAGTCATATCTCAACCTATCGATTGGTTGGGGCTGAATTACTACACACGTAATTTTATTTCAGATGATGGAACAGGAGTTTTCCCATTTGCAAAGTCGCATAAGGGGGATCTTCCAAAAACATCAATGGGTTGGGAAATCTATCCAGAAGGTTTGGGGTTTTTCCTCAACCGCATTTCAACTGAGTATTCAAAAGATATACCGATCTTTGTGACCGAAAATGGCATGGCGTTGCACGACAAGGTGATCGATGAAAAAGTTGAAGATGACCTTCGCTGCGAGTTTTTCCAGCTTCATTTAGCAGCGGTTAAATCAGCTATCGACAAGGGTGCGAATGTGAAAGGCTATTTTGCTTGGTCACTTTTGGACAATTTTGAATGGGCTTTTGGATATGACGAACGGTTCGGAATCGTGCATGTGGATTTCGATACACAAGAACGCACGCCTAAAAAGTCCTATTACATGCTGCAGGAAATACTGAGCTAATAAGTTGGAAGTTGGCGCCTATTAAGATTTGTCTATCTCAACAGGTCCACCTTTTTCCGCCCAAGTAGAGAAGCCTTCTTTTAGATGAGAGGCTTCAAAACCCATATCATTCAATGTGGCAACTGTAAGTGCTGAACGCCACCCTGATGCGCAGTGGAATACGTATTTTTTGTCCTGCGCAAATACATCCTTGAAATAAGGACTGTCGGGATCGACCCAAAATTCGATCATACCTCTTGGCGCGTGGAAACCACCTGGAATATAGCCTGAGCGTTGGCGCTCGCGGATGTCTCTTATATCGACTATTACGGTGTTTTCATCATCAACCATTTTAATTAGATCTACTGTTTCAATCTCTTCAATCCGAGCGCGAGCCGTAGCGACCATTTCTTTTGAAGATGTATTGAGTTTTTTCATCTGGATCACCCGTCTGGCTATGTTGATTTGATAGGAGAAAGGATCTCCAATTGCTTGGTGTAAAGTTAAGAATTTGCAGCCGGTTTTGCAATAGGCGGAAGGTCACAGGTTTAATCGTTATGATTTTTGCCGAATGGTTATCAAGCCGGCAGAAGTAATAAGCACCATGCCAATTACTGTGGTCATATTTGGGATTTCTACAAAAAATAACACGCCCCACAACACGCTGAATATGAGGTAAAAATAATCGAAAGGCGCCACAATATGTGGAGAGGCTATTTGGTACCCAATTGCACCAAATATATTTCCGACCAAAATTGTTGTTGCTAGAATAACTAGTGCGATGATTTCTAGCGTGCCAATTTTTACCCATCCGCCTAACAAAAACTCATTCACACCCACAATGTTTTGCGGCAAATTAAGTGCTAACAAACTCAGGGTAACAATCATACCAATGGCGATGAACATGTAGTTGATGAATAATGTGAGCACCAATGGGTTTTCAGTCTTACATTTAGTGCGTGTCAGTAACATTGCACTTGCATGCAGAACTGCACCAAATAGTGGGAGCAATGCGTATAGATTAAATCCTTCTATTGTTGGTCTTAGCAAAAAAAGCACGCCAACAAACCCTAAGCCAATTGCAAACCAACCGATGGGTTGGATTTTTTGTTTTAAAACAATTGCCGACAATAAGATAATGAAAAGGGGGAGAGTATTATATGCAGCTGCGGCGACAGAGAGCTGCAAATGCGGCAGCGCAATGTAATAGGTCGCCAGCATTGCTGCCATGAAGAAACTTCTAAGCAAAACCCAGCCAATGGCTTTGGGTATGAGGTTTAGACCAGAATGACGCCACTTAATGAATATAAGTAGTAGCGGGATGGCTATAACAGATCGCAATACGTAAAGCTGCCACAACGGAAAACTAACGCTGATGGATTTTATGATCGCATCACCCAATGAGAGCGAGAATACTGCGAAGATGATCGCAGAGATCGCTAATTTTACATTATCGGGTTTATTTGCGCCGCTACTCGTCATTTAAAGCGCTAAATTCTTCATTGATGATGGTTCCGATCAGCGCACAGTCTTCTTCTGTGAAGCTCAAAGGTACACGCATATCCATGATCTGTTTTAAAATCTTAATTGTTTGACGTAAAGATTGTTTAGGTGCGTAAGTCCAGCTGTCGTACCGCGATGTGAAACCAACAGGATTAGCATTACCAAACCATTTTAATTCAACGCCGCGATCAAAGCAGTTTTTGACGAATTGCTCTATCTTTTCTTGCTGCCAATGAGGGATTAAAAACTGAATGGACGAACCGACGTATTTCTCGCATTGCGGACGCTCACGTACCTTAAGACCAGTTGTGTTTTTAAATGCTTGCTCTAGAACTTGATACCTTGAATTCCAACGGTCGATGTTTTGATCAAGTCCGGCAAGTTGAGGTCTTAAAATGGCAGCGCGAAGATTATCCATACGAGATGAGCAATTTGGCATTTCATATCTTGCATGTTCGTAATCTGACATGTCAGGTCTGGCGAGATGCTTTTCATATAACATATAGGAGCCTGACAAGATTGTGGCTTTTGCCATCAGGTCAGGATCATCGGTGGTTAGAAAACCACCTTCACCACTGTTCATGTGCTTGTAAGTTTGCGTACTAAAACAGCCGATAACACCAAAGTTTCCGCTTTTTGTTCCATTCCACTCTGCGCCCATCGTGTGGGCGCAATCTTCGATAACAACAGCGTTATGCCTTTTTGCAATGGCACAAAGTTCTTCCATTGGCGCAATATGACCACGCATGTGAGACAAGAGCAAAATTTTCGACCCTGTTTCGCTAAACCTTGCTTCCAAATCTTTAAGATCGATGGTCAGATCTTCAGTTGTTTCAACAAATATAGGTTCACCACCAACAGCTGCAACAGCGCCGGGAACCGGGGCAAGTGTGAAGGCGTTTGTTAAAACCTTATCACCGGGCTTTGCGCCAACGGCACGAAGCGCGATTTGCATCGCAGTGCCACCTGATGTGGTTGCCAAACAGAATTTGGATCCTTGATATTTTGCGTATTCCACCTCTAAAAGATTGGCTTCCCCCTCTTCACCCTGCACAAGATTGTAACGGTGTAGTCGGCCAGATTGAAGAACTTTCACTGCCTCTGTAATCGCGTTATCGGGAATAGCCTCTTGTTGCGTAAAGGGTTTTTCAAATCGTATTTTTGGCATTGGTTTGGCCTTATAACGTCAGCAAATTAGTTTGCTTGTTTTTATCTTAGAATTTTCATTATTTGTGGCACAAGTGAAAGCGCTTGCATACCAGAAAATTGGTTGACGCTGGTTTTTATATATGGGACCAAATAGTTCAATACTAAGAGGGTGATATGGCACATATTTGGGTTCGATCAGAACAAAGAGCATTTGAACAACGCGTGGGAATCACGCCTGACGGGGTTCAAAAACTGATAGATGCGGGACATCAAGTGACCGTTGAAGAAAGCGCTTCTCGGGCGATTGAAATTTCACAATATAAGGATACCGGCTGTAAAATCGCACCAGCGCATTCGTGGATGAACGCACCAAAAGATGTCATCGTATTTGGATTGAAAGAATTAGATGAAGATGGACCTGATCTGATTCACCGGCACATTATGTTTGGTCATGCTTACAAGGGGCAAGCAGAAGGACCTGCTTTATTATCTCGTTTTAAGCGTGGCGGTGGCGCTCTATATGATCTTGAATATCTCCTTGATGAGAATAAACGACGCGTTGCTGCTTTTGGTTATTGGGCTGGGTTTGCAGGCGCTGCCGTTGGGATGATGGCTTGGCTGTCACAGCAAAAAAACGAGACGTTGGGAAGTGTTGGTGTTTATGTAAACAAGGATGATTTGATTTCCGAGTTGAATGAAGGCTGTCGTAATGCACTGAATAATGGTGCAAAAAAGCCAAATGTTATTGTGATTGGCGCAAAAGGTCGCGTCGGCAGTGGTGCTTTGGAACTTGCAAGATCACTTGATTTAGATGCTGCAGAATGGGACATGGCAGAGACAGAGCATGGAGGTCCGTTCCCTGAGATTTTGGATCATACCATCTTTGTAAACTGTATATTAGCATCCCCCAATGTCCCTGTTTTTGTTCCAAAATCTGCTGTTACATCGGATAGACAACTTCGCGTTATTGCTGATGTATCGTGTGATCCAAACAGCCCTTATAACCCTGTCCCGGTCTATGATCGTTCAACGACTTTTGCTGATCCTATCATTCGGGTTCAAAATGCACCTAACTATTTGGATGTCATGGCAATTGATAACCTTCCATCCATGCTACCTGTTGAAAGTAGTCAAGACTACGCAGCGCAGTTGCTTCCGCATTTGTTAAATCTTGATCATATGGATGAGGGTGTATGGGGCGGTACTATTGAATTTTTTAAACAACACACATCATAAATATTAAAGGATGATATCATGACAACAATTCATTGGGTTGGCACTGGCTTGTCATCACTACCGGGTTTGAAAAGACTGATCACAGAAGGCCACAATGTTGTGGTTTGGAATAGAACAGTTGCCACAGCGCAAGATGCTTTAAGTGGGTTTGATGCAGATATTCGTGCCTTTGATATTGATAGCTTAGCTGAAGCGTTGAACAAAGGTGATATTGCCGTATCAATGTTACCAGGTGATTGGCATGTGCCCATTGCGGTTAAATGCATTGCAAACAACGCTCATTTTGTATCGTCCTCCTATATCTCACCTGAAATGCGCGATTTACATTCTACTGCGTGTGAAATGGGGTTGTCCTTTGTCAATGAGGTTGGTCTTGATCCTGGGATTGATCATTTGATGGCCCATTGGCTAGTTGATGATTATCGTAATTGTGATGAGTATGATGCAGTGAATGAGCTCAGCTTTGTGTCTTATTGTGGTGGTGTTCCCAAGATTGCGAATGATTTTCGATACAAGTTTAGTTGGTCTCCTTTGGGCGTTTTAAAGGCGCTACGCTCACCGTCGAAATCTATTAAAGACTTCAAACCATTTGATGTTGCGCATCCTTGGGATGCTATTTCCACCTTTAACGCGCCACTTGAACAAGACGAAAAGTTTGAGGTTTATCCAAACAGAGATAGTTTGCCATTTATTGAGGACTATCAGTTTGATGCAAATTGGAAAGTGAAACAATTTGTGCGCGGCACTTTGCGTTTGAACGGTTGGGCGCAGGCTTGGGATAGTCTCTTTAAAGAGATTGAGACATTGTCCGGTTCTGAAGGGGATGTGCGCCTTAAGCAGATTTCAGACAAGCTCTTAGAACAACATTCATATGATGAAAATGAAGCCGATCGTGTGGTATTATGTGTTTCGCTAAGAGCTGAAAATTCAAGTGGTGAGACTGTCTATCACAAAACTTATTCTTTGGATGCGCATGGCAACGATAAAGGTTCAGCCATGGCGCAGTTGGTTTCCATTACTGTTTCATTAGCTGTAAACTCTGTTTTGAAAAATGAAATTACCCCCGGTGTTTCAGCAGCTCCATCTTCACTTGCTATTGTCAATGAATGGATGGATGAAATCGGTAATATTGCACAATATTTGGAGATCAAAGACTTATCCAAGTAATCGACATTATTTGATATTTGTTGCCTTAAAAGCTTGGTGTTCTCTTCATCTTAGTGTATTTTTTTAAACGTTAAAAAAAGGAGGATGCAATGATCAAGAACCCTATATTACCAGGCTTTAATCCAGATCCATCAATCTGCAGGGTTGGAGATGATTATTACATCGCAACCTCCACATTTGAGTGGTATCCTGGTGTGCAAATTCACCACAGTAGGGATTTGGTCAATTGGGAGCTTGTCTCGCGTCCTTTAAATAGGGCTGATCAGCTTGATATGCGTGGAAACCCAGATAGCGGGGGCATCTGGGCACCTTGCTTAAGCTATGCTGATGGCAAATTCTGGCTAGTTTACACAGACGTTAAGCGTCTTTGGGGAAGTTCCAAGGATACTCATAATTACATAGTGACCTGCGAGACAATTGACGGCGAATGGTCGGAGAGGATTTTCGTCAATTCATCGGGTTTTGATCCATCATTATTCCACGATGATGATGGTCGTAAGTGGTTTATGAATATGCAATGGAACCATCGTCAAAAAGGCACAGGTGTGAACCAAGCCAACCACCATTTTAACGGTACTTTATTGCAGGAATGGTCAGAGGAAAAAGGCCTATTTGGTCCGGCAGTTGATATTTATGCAGGAACCGATCTTGGACTGACCGAAGGTCCACATATTTTCAAACGCAACGGCTATTATTACTTAACCGTTGCAGAAGGTGGAACAGGATATAAACATGCGGTGACAATGGTGCGGTCTCGGCAAATTGACGGGCCTTATGAAACGCACCCCAATAAGCACCTAATTACAGCTAAAGATAAGCCCGATCATCCTATCCAAAGAACCGGGCATGGCCAATATATCGATACGCCAAATGGCGAATTTTATCATACGTTTTTAATGGGGCGCCCGCTGGATGGAAAGTTTTGTCCGCTGGGTCGTGAAACTGGCATTGAACGTTGTGTATGGAAAGATGATGACTGGCTTTATTTAGAACATGGCTCTTCGTTAGCACGCCAAGAAATTCCACTGGAAGGCATTGAGCCTCATGCTCCGAAAGTCGTTGAGCATGAGTTTAAAGGGCAAGACCTGCCGCAGGAATTTCAATGGTTGCGTACACCAGAAACGGACCGGATTTTTAAAAGTGAAGCATCGGGTTTAACGCTGATCGGGCGCGAGATGATTGGCAGTTGGTTTGAGCAGGCTTTGGTTGCGCGCCGTCAAGAACATCACAGTTACTCCGCCACAACGGTGACAGATTATGCACCTGAGACTTACCAACATGGTGCGGGCTTGACGACTTATTACAATCAGACCAAGTATCATGCACTTCTGGTCACTGCAGACGAAGATCTTGGTCGTTGTTTGGTTATCCAATCTTGCCCGGGTAACTGGCCAATGGGTGAGCTTGAATTTCTCTTAGACGCACCTGTGGCAATTCCAGAAGGTAAGATCGAATTGCGTGTTGAAGTCGAAGAAAAAGTTCAACAGTTTTTCTGGCGCATGGTGGGTGAACAGGCTTGGCAGCCGATTGGTCCATTGATGGATGCATCTGTGATTTCAGATGAAGGTGGGGTAGGCGAACATTCATCCTTCACTGGCGCATTTGTTGGCATGGCCGCATTTGATATGAACGGGCATGGCAAATCGGCCAGCTTTAAAAGCTTTGGTTATTACCCTGAAGTTTAAAACTTCAGGGGTAAAGATCATATAAAGTTAAAGAGAAACCCAGCTGGCATCATTTTTGGAAGATCGCTGACAAGCATCAATAAATTTCATGCCGGCCATACCTTCTTCAATTGAGTTAATATGATGGCCATCTGGCAGGGTACCGCTATTTCCATGCGCAATGATTGCATCTGCAGCTTCAGTATAAATCGTTGCAAAGCCCTCGAGATATCCTTCTGGATGGCCACCGGGTGTGCGGCTCACACGGTTGGCTAAATCAGATGCGCCAGCACCAGATCGCGTGATTAATCTTTTAGATTCGCCAAAAGGTGTGAACCATAAATTGTTTGGGTTTTCTTGGCTCCATTCAAGGCCGCCTTTATCGCCGTAAATGCGTAATTTCAAGCCGTTCTCATTGCCTGGAGCGATTTGGCTTGCCCAAATGCTGCCGCGCGCGCCGCCTTCAAAACGTAAGTTGATATGAGCGTTGTCATCAACCAATCGCGCGCCAACAAAACTTGAAAGCTCAGCTGCAAGTTGATCCACTTTGAGGTCGGAAACAAAACATGCAAGATTATAGGCATGCGTGCCGATATCACCAATTGCACCAGCGCCTGCCATTTTGGGATCTGTACGCCATGCAGCTTGTTTATTGTCGGCATCGGCGGGAACGGTTAGCCAATCCTGCGCGTATTCCGCTTGCACAACACGGATAGCTCCAAGATCACCATTTTGCACCATTTCGCGTGCCTGACGCATCATCGGATAGCCAGTATAGTTATGCGTGAGCACAAATAGTTTGCCGCTGGTTTTGACAACTTGTTCAAGCTCAAGTGCTTCTTCCAATTGTGCGGTAAGTGGCTTGTCGCAAATGACATGAATGCCTGCTTCCAAAAATGCTTTTGCGACAGGTGCATGCATATGATTTGGAGTAACGATTGAAACAGCGTCAATTCCGTCTACGCGGGCTGCTTCACTGATCGCCATCTCTTTGAAATCAGAATAAATCCGATCTGGTGCAAGACCAAGCGATGTGCCTGATCTTAATGCACGATCAGGGTTTGATGACAATGCTCCAGCAACAAGTGAAAATCTATTATCTATGCGTGCGGCAATGCGATGAACTGCACCGATGAAAGCTCCTTCACCACCGCCAACCATGCCAAGTTTTAAGGGTTTTTGCATATCAGTGCTTGTCATCTCGTTTCCTATTTAATGCCAATCATCTTGTGGATCGCATTGATGTCTGTTCCCGCATCAGCGAAATCATCAAATGCTTTATCTGTCAGCGGAATGATGTGCTTTTTAATGAAGGGTGCACCTTCTGCAGCACCCACTTCTGGGTGTTTTAAACAGCACTCCCATTCAAGCACTGGCCAACCGTCAAATCCATGTGTTGCAAGACGTGAGAAAATACCGGCAAAATCCACCTGACCATCACCTAAAGAACGGAAGCGGCCTGCGCGTTGTGTCCAGCTTTGATAGCCTGAATACACCCCTTGGCGACCCGATGGATTAAACTCAGCGTCTTTAACGTGGAACGCGCTAATGCGTTCGTGATAAATGTCAATGAAGTCGAGATAGTCGAGTTGTTGTAACAAGAAGTGCGATGGATCATAGTTGATCATGCAGCGATTGTGATTGCCAACGGCTTCTAGGAACATTTCAAATGTAATGCCATCGAAGACATCTTCGCCGGGGTGAATTTCATAGCCGACATCGACGCCTGCATCTTCATAAGCGTTGAGAATTGGTGTCCAGCGCCGACCAAGCTCTGTAAAGCTTTCCTCAATCAACCCCTGAGGGCGCTGAGGCCAAGGGTAAAGATATGGAAATGCAAGGGATCCTGTGAATGACACAGATCCTGTTAGTCCCAAATTTTGACAGGCTTTTGCAGCCCACAACATTTGTTGAACAGCCCATTCTTGACGTGCCTTTGGATTGCCATGCACTTCTTTAGGTGCAAAACCATCGAATTGTGCATCATAAGCCGGGTTTACAGCGATTAATTGCCCTTGAAGATGGGTTGAAAGCTCGGTGATTTCAACGCCAGCTTCTTTGCATATGCCTTTGATTTCATCGCAATAGTCTTTTGATGTCGCCGCCTTTTCAAGATCAAAGATGCGCGCGTCCCATGTTGGAATTTGCACACCTTCATATCCCAAACTTGCAGCCCATTTGGTAATTGCTGGTAACGAATTAAATGGCGCCTCATCGCCTAAAAACTGTGCCAGAAAAATTCCTGGGCCTTTCATTGTATTTGGCATTTCATTTTCTCCGTTACTTGACTGTTACGCTAATAGGTTTTGCGCCGCTGCGGCATCAAGCGCCTCAGGACGCTCGCATGTTGTCGTTAGCTCTACAGTTTGATTAGTCTCACCCGCCGTTAATATAGACGTCATGATATCGACCACGTGATGGGCAAACTCCATTGAACATCTGTGTCCGCGACCTTCTTGGATCGCAAGCGACATATCAGACAGGCCAGCACCGCGGTAGTTTGCCAACATCTCGCCACCTGCATTATCGTTTTTAAAGTTTGGAACCGTGAATGGATGCTCCCAAGACGGCAGATCAACGGCCTCGCTACCAGACGTGATTTTCAAGTCACCAGCAAAGAAGTTTGGATCAGGCAAATACATCGTTCCATCTTCACCATAGAGTTCCATGTGATTGTGATCATGGTTCCACACATCCCAGCTACAAATCACAGTGATGATGGCACCGCTTTTAAACTGCAACAATGCATGAATAGTTGTTGGCGTATCCACTGGAATTGTCTCACCATTGCGTGGACCATTTGAAATGGTTCGTGTTTTAGATGGTGTAGATGTCATCGCAGAAATGCGCTCAACCGGTCCAAGCAATTGAACAAGGTTAGAGATATAATAAGGTCCGATGTCTAGAACAGGACCAGCGCCCGGTTGGTAGAAAAAGTCTGGATTAGGATGCCAGTGCTCCATCCCGTGGCCCATAATAATGGCGGTACCAGAGGTAACTTTGCCAATGGTGCCAGTGTCTATGAGATGCCTTGCTTGCTGATGACTTCCACCTAAGAAGGTATCTGGTGCTGAACCAATGCGAAGGCCTTTTTCAGCGGCCAGTGCTTTAAGAGTATCACCTTCTTCAGTGCTCAATACATATGGCTTTTCTGAATAAACATGCTTTCCTGCATTTAGAATAGATTGAGATACTTCAAGATGCGCTGCCGGAATTGTTAGGTTGATAATGATATCAATATCGTCCGCTGCCAGTAGGTCTTCAATTGAATCAGCCCGCAGATTAAATTCTTCCGCACGCGCTTTTGCAGCTTCTGGATTAATATCTGCACATGCTATGACTTCTACGCCATTGAACATGCTACCATAACGCATGTAATGCGCTGAAACGTTTCCGCATCCAATGATGCCTACACCTAGTTTTTTCATGATATTTATCCTTACTGAAATCTAGAATTTCAAACAGTTTTCAAGTGAGCGTTTTGCAAAACGATGATGATCGCTTGGATTGTCATGTTCCATCACAAATAACTCAGTTCCAACAACTTGTAGTTCGCCAAAAATGTTTGGCCAATCGATCACACCGTGTCCAACATCTGCCCATCCATCTTCCTCTGCGCACTCACCTTCAGGCGCGATGTCTTTAACGTGGGCGGCTGTGATACGTGATGTGTACTTTTTGATAAATTCAATTGGATCGTAGTTAGCGCGAACAGCCCATGCGACATCAAATTCCATTTCGAGTGCATCAGCTTCATCCAGCATAATTTCCATTGGAATGCCACCGTCTTGGAGCGCAGTAAACTCAAAGTCATGATTGTGCCAGCCAAACCCAAGACCTGCATCACGCAATGGTTTGCTCATTTCAGTGAGCGATTTTGCAAAATCAACCCATCCTGCAGACGTAGTTGGGCGATCTTCAGCTTGCAAATATGGTCCATAGACATTTGTTATGCCAAGCGCATTGCAAAGCGAAATTACACTTTTTGGATCGTCTTTTATGAAATCAAGCCCTACATGGCTGGACTTCATCGCCAAATTGTTTTGGTCAAGCAAAGCACGGGTTGCTGAAGGATCTTCTATGTCGTGCAAAAGCGCGCCATAGCTTTCTACTCCCACATAGCCAAGGTTTGATAGCATGCTCAATGTAATATCCAGCGGGGGAAAGTTACGTGAGGAATAAAGTTGATACGAAAAGCCTTGCATGATTTTTCCTAGGTACTTTTAAAGAGTTGCGTTTCTAAGGTTGCGAATAACAAAATTTGGTGCTTTTTCGCCTGCCTTGGGTTTAAATGTGATCTCCACATCGTCTTCTGATGTCATAAGAAATCCATTGTCTGAAAAACGGCCAGAAACATCGGCTTCCAGGGACACGAAAAATGTTGGTTTGTCAGCGCTTAATGTGAGGTGATAAACGCCATCTTTTTCATCGACATTGAAAGTTAAATTCGGGTCTTGCAGCTGATATGATTTATATGGTTTTGGTGCGAAATGATCAGACATTTTATGCCCTTGATCATCGATCCAATCATATATCAAAATGTCATCGCCAAGTTCAGTCATTGGGATGGTTAAAACATCTATTGCGCGATCTATTCCAACTTCAAACGGAATTGTATCCAACTCACGTTGCTCGCCAGACATAGATAGAGCCTTAACAACGAGCGTTGCATTGGCTGTGTTTGGACGATCGTTTGATGCTCTTAAAACAATTTCATTATCAAGTGGAACAGCGCTGACAAATAACGGTGCGAAGAAGTGCTTTTCCATATGGTGAAGCAGTTTCCAATCGCCGCCATAGTTTAAACTCGCCCAACTACATACAGGCCAGGTATCATTAAGTTGCCAAACAAGTGCACCCATATTATGAGGTTTTAAGCTGCGCCAATGGGTGACAGCTGTTTTGATCGCTAAACCCTGTTGAACTTGGCTAAGATAAACAAAATTTTCAAAGCTATTTGGAAAGCGGAAGTAACGAAACATTGTTTCAGCTATGCGCGCATTGCCGCCAGTATTTTTTTGGTGGCTTTCCATAACGGGTGAAGCAATATTCATATCTTCTGCATCAGCAAACTGACGAATAATGTTCATAGATGGATAGGATTGAAAACCAAACTCTGAACAAAAACGTGGTGAGACATCGCGATAGTGATCGAAGTCTTTACCCTCATGCCAAACGGACCAGAAATGCATGTCACCTGATGTGTCATCATGCCATGTATCACCGAATGACATAGGGCCCGGTGAAGGGCTTGACGGCCACCAATTTGAATGTGGTGCGTTTTCCTTCACTTGTTTTTCAATCGTGCGGTTTAAGCGATCATAAGCTACTAAATAACGATCTCTGTCTTTTACAGCTTCTTCAAACCAAGTGAGCGCGCCAAGTAACTCATTATCACCGCACCACAAAGCAATGGATGCATGGTAATCAATACGAAGCACTGCTTCTTTTACTTCAGTCTCAATTTCGGCGAGGAATTCATCTGTCGCAGAATAAAGATTACAAGAAAACATGAGATCGTGCCAGATCATCAAGCCCAGTTCATCGCACATGTCGTAGAACCAATCTGGCTCATAGCGACCACCACCCCAAATGCGGATCATGTTCATATTTGCATCAACGGCAGATTCTAACAGTTCGCGAACATCTTCTTTTCTAATTTTTCCAGCTAACGCGTCTCCGGGTATCCAGTTGGCGCCTTTGGCAAAAATCGCACGGCCATTTATGTCAAAGCGAAATGAACGGCCAATGTCATCGGGTTCGCTGACAAGTTTGATGTCACAAAGGCCAATGCGCTTTTCAATTTTGGTATCACCAATACTAACGCTTACATCATATAATTTTTGATCCCCTTGTCCCGCAGGCCACCAAAGATCCGGGTTTGCTATCGTAATTGTAGCGCTTGCAGTGCTCCGCGTTGCGTCATAGGTTGCTTTAACGTCTTGGCCATCTAAGCTAAATATACAATCAAGATCAGTATTTGAATTGTTTCGTGCCGATATAGATATATCAACCGTTACAACACCATTTGAATGATTTTGCTTAATTTGAAAATTTTCAAGTCGAACAGCATTACTTGGTTCAAGATAAATATCACCTAATAAACCAAATGGGGCGAGGGCGATGTTCCAATCCCAGCCGAAATCACATTGTGGTTTACGTACCATGTTGCCATTGTGAATAGGACACATCTGTTCCATGTCTGGTACAAAATAAGGCTGGGCATCTTGCTCAGCATTGGCGTATTTCGTTACGGCTTTAAAACGAATTTCAATGTCGTTTTGCCCAACATGCAAAGCTGATTTTACCGAAGTTCTATATGTTCTGAATGCATTTTTTGTTTCAAGTACAACTTTGCCATTGATCTTAATTTCTGACACCGTATCAAGTTCAGAAACCACTAGGTCAAGATCCGTATCGCTCACATCAAATGAACGTCTGGCAATCCAATCACGATCACAAATCCAACGAAGATCATATTCATTGCGGCCAAAATATGGATCTTCAATCAGACCTTCATTGTGAAGTGCTGTGATACCATCACCTGGAATTTTGAACGGCAGACTATGTTCGCCGGTCTCATCTTCTAGATCCCAGCAGCCAACCAGCGAAGTTTTTAACACCATTTTACACTCTTAGTTCAGAAGCTGTGTCAAAGATTGAAAGTTTGTCGGCATTGAAACCAATTTTAAGTATGTCGCCAACTTTTAGTGACGATTGACCTTCAGTTCGAACACGAATGGATTGGCCAGCAAGCGAGGCCCAAACAAGCGTATCAGAACCCATTGGATCAACAATTTCGATTGTTGCCTCACCAACGAAGGTGCAGCCATTAGCATTGTCGCCTGAAAGGATATGTTCAGGGCGAATACCAAGCCACGCATTTGTTTCCGGCATCTTACCATCAACTGTCTCATATCCCTTAAGATCCATCTGAACTTCAGGGCTAGAGAACACGCCACCTTTGATGTGACCTTTGAAGAAGTTCATTGCAGGCGAGCCGATAAAGTCAGCAACATATTTGTTGCGTGGTTTTGCATAGATTGTGTTTGGATCATCAAGCTGTTGGATGATGCCGTCTTTCATGATGGCAATCCGGTCAGCAAGCGTCATCGCTTCCACTTGATCGTGGGTTACGTAGATCATTGTGTTTTGAAGCTGTTGGTGAAGACGCTTAATCTCAACACGCAAATCTGTACGAAGTTTTGCATCAAGGTTAGAAAGCGGCTCATCGAACAAGAACACATCCACATCGCGGACCAGCGCACGACCGATTGCAACACGCTGGCGCTGACCACCAGATAGTGCGGAAGGTTTGCGTGCCAGGAGCGGCTCAAGCTGCAAAATGCCAGCTGCTTTTTCAACACGACGTTTGATTTCGTCTTTCGCCATGCCTGCGTTTTTCAAACCAAAACTCATATTTCCTTCCACAGTCATCTGCGGGTAAAGCGCGTATGACTGGAAAACCATGCCGATGCCACGGTCAGAAGGTTCAGCCCAGGTGACGTTTTTGTCGTTGATGAAAATCTGACCGCCTGTCACATCTAAAAGGCCTGCAATACAGTTCAACAAGGTAGATTTACCGCAACCTGAAGATCCAAGGAGCACTAGAAATTCACCGCGCGCAATTTCAAGGTTCAAGTTCTTTAAAACTTCTACTCTACCAAAGCTTAGATCGAGCTGTTTTATTTCTACTGAAGGGTTTGTGTTTGTCATTGTTGTTATCCTTTCACAGCGCCGGCAGCGATGCCGCGAACAAATAGCTTGCCAGAAGCGAAATAAATGATGAGTGGAACAAGGCCGGTGAGAAGAGTAGCCGCCATATTCACGTTGTATTCTTTAACGCCTTGAACCGAGTTAACGATGTTGTTGAGCTGAACTGTCATCGGGTATGTTTCAGGTTTGGTGTAAATCACACCAAAGAGGAAGTCATTCCAGATACCTGTGACCTGCAAAATCATTGCCACAACAAAGATTGGCAGTGACATTGGCAACATGATGCGGAAATAAATACCCCAAAATTTTGCACCATCAACACGCGCTGCTTTAAATAGATCTTCAGGTACTGATGTGAAGTAATTTCTAAACAATAGTGTCAAAATCGGCATTCCGAAGATCGTGTGCACGATAACAAGTCCGGATAGCGAACCCATTAGACGGAACCTTGGTGCATCTTCATAAAAGAACTGCATAACATTGGTTATTCCATCGCCACTTTCACGAAGCAAAATCACGATTGGATAGATCATCACTTGATAAGGAATGAACGCACCGAAGATCAAAATCGTGAAGAAGACTTCAGAGCCTTTGAATTTCCAGTTTGCCAACGCATATCCGTTTACAGAAGCAATCGCGATGGAAAGGAATACAGATGGCACTAAGATCCAAATCGAATTACTAAACCCGCGGCTTAGACCGTCACAATTGATCCCGGTACAAGCTTCCGCCCAGGCTTTCACCCAAGGTTCAAATGTTACTTCAACCGGTGGGCCAAAGATGTTGCCTAAACGAATTTCCGGCATGCCTTTAAGCGATGTCATGATCATGACGTAAAGCGGAAGAAGATAATAAAGGCAAACGACGAAGAGTGTGCCGTAGATAATGATGTTGGTTGAAGAGATGGCTCTCTTCGGCTTTGGTCCGCTTGGACCCTCAAATGTAGTTGCGGTCGTATCAGCCATTTTTCTTACCTCCAAATTCAAGGTAGGCCCATGGAATTAGAACCACCAAAACACTGAGCAACATCATCGTCGAAGCTGCAAAACCTAGACCCAAATTCTGTGATTGGAACATCTTGTCGATTACATATTTGGCTGGAACTTCGGATGCGATACCCGGCCCACCTGAGGTTTGTGCCACCACAAGATCATAAACTTTAATGATGCCTGCTGAGATGATCACAAGAGCAGTCACAAAAACAGGGCGCATCATTGGGATCACAATGAAAAGATAGGTTTTCCAAGCGGGAATGCCTTCAACACGTGAAGCTTTCCAAATGTCTTCATCAATCCCGCGCATGCCAGCAAGCAAAAGCACCATCACGAAGCCTGAACCTTGCCAGATCCCCGCGATCAAAATGCCGAAGATTACGATTTCTGCGTTATTGATCGGGTCAAAGGTAAAGTTCTCAAAGCCTAAATTGCGAACAACATTTTGAAGGCCAAGTTCTGGGTTCAAAATCCACTGCCAGACGAGGCCGGTCACAACGAATGAAAGCGCGAATGGGTAAAGAATGATTGTCCGGATAGTGTTTTCAAATCGGATTTTGCGATCAAGCAAAGCGGCGAGTAAAAAGCCAATAACGAGAGATAAGATCAGCGAACAGACACCGTAAATTGCGAGGTTTTCAATACTCACAACCCAGCGGTTTTCGCTCCAAAGACGATCATAGTTATCTAACCCGATCCATTTATGAGGCGCGGGTAATAATCGTGATTTTGTAAAGGAGTGATAGATCGTCCAGATCGTACATCCGATGAAAACGACGACCGCTGTAAAAATCATCGGAATAGCAGCGATTTTAGCCGTTAAGTTTTTGAACAGTTTAGACGGTGGCTTTGCAGCTCCGCTCATATGTTCTGCGTCCGAAAGTGGCATCATGCCTCCCCTTTACTTTTTTTCAAAGTACATCAAAACACCCCGACTAAGAGGTATTTTGGTCTGCTCTGTGACTTGAATTGGTAAACCAGGGCTGCCGCTTTTACGGCTGCAGCCCTGATGAACTATTTAGCTATTATTCAGCGTTTGCAATGATATCTACGTAACGCGCTTGAGCATCGGCAACTGTGATGCTTTTGTCGTTCCAGAATTCAACAGTCAGGTCATCCATTTGACCTTGAGTATCTGCTGTATATGCGTTCACACCATCTGGCAAAATGTTGCCAGCAGCTAGAATAGCAAGACCTTTTTTCATGCAGTCGTTTGCTGCAGAAAGATCAACATCACCACGGATCGGCAATGAACCTTTTTTAAGGTTAAAGGCAACTTGTACTTCTTGAGAGATCATCAAAGTAGCAAGCTCTTTTTGTGCTTTTTCGATTTCAGGATCATCCTGCTTAGGGAAGTAGAATGCATCACCACCTGTTGCGATGATTTCGTTCACACCCAAACCTGGAAGACATGTGTAGTCAGTACCAGCTGTTTGGTTTGCAACTTGGAATTCGCCTTGCGCCCAATCACCATGGATTTGGCCACCAGCTTTACCAGTGATCACCAAGTTTGTTGCTTGGTTCCAGTCTTGAACGTTTGAGCCTTCTGACAATAAACGCGCAGCAGCAAATGCTTCGAATACTTTTGTCATTTCAGCGCTTGCAGCAGCTTCAGCATTTTTGTTTGTTAGAACGTCAAGATAAAGCTCTGTGCCGCCAACAGCAACCATGATAGCACCAAATGCTAGGTTTGTTTGCCAAGATTGCTGACCCATCGCGAGAGGAACAATACCAGCTTCTGTTAGTTTTGGAGCTGAATCTACAAATTCAAACCAATCGGAAGGAACATCGATGCCAGCTTTTTTGTATGCATCATGTGACAACCACAACCACTGTGGTGAGTGAATGTTCACTGGTACACAATAAACTTTTCCATCAACAGTACAGCTATCTAGAAGACGAACTGGGTTCACAACATCGCGCCAGCCACCAGCTTCAGCAATGTCTGTTAGGTCAAGCATCAAACCAGCTTCAACCAACTCTTCAGCCTGACGACCGTGGTTTAGTTGCGTAGCGTGCATTGGGTCACCGCCCAAAATACGTGAAATGATGATTGGACGCGCTGTACCACCGGAACCAGCGATCGCGCCGTCTACCCATTTGTTGCCAGTTGCGTCGAACGCTTTAGCAAATTCAGCTACAGCTGCAGCTTCGCCACCAGAAGTCCACCAGTGTGTAACTTCAAGATCAGTTGCGTTTGCAAGCGTTGTGAAAGACAGAGCAGTAGTGACAGCCAATGCTGTTTTTAGAATTCTCATACAATTTCCTCCCAGAAATAACGATTGTTGAGTTTAAATATGTCTGTAATCGATTACATTGGTGATTTACGTAAACGCCACTGCAAACGATTACATAAAGATTTCTTTTTTTATTGAATGAGTCAACAAAAAAAAGTAACTCTATAAAAAATACTTTGCGTTGGTTGGAAGTCGATTGAAAAAATCCGTTAAAATTCAGGATGTTGCAAAAGTAGCTGGAGTTTCAACAGCTACGATCTCTCGTGCTTTAAGTAACCCATCGGTTGTAAGTAAAGCAACTCGTGAGGCCGTTTTGGAGGCTGTGAAGGTCACCGGATATCGTGTAAATCGAGCGGCTCGCAATCTTAGGACGCGGAAATCTAATGCTATCCTGGTTCTTTTGCCAGACATCGGAAATCCGTTTTTCTCACAAATTTTGCAAGGTATTCAAACAGTGTTGTCGCCAAATGGATTTTCAATGCTTATTGCAGAAACGGCTCAGATTTCTGCTGCAGGTGAGCATCTGATTGATTATTTCAATGACGGTCGAGCAGATGGCATGATTGTTTTTGATGGTGGCTTGGATAGAAATGTTGCCAGAGATCTCATTGAAGCGCCGCAACGAAACCAAATTGTTTTTGCCTGTGAATGGATCGATAATACCGATTTTCCTTCCGTCCGCAGCGCCAACCGTAGGGGCGCAGTTGAAGCTGTTAGGCATTTAATTGATCTGGGGCATAAAAGAATTGCGCATATTACCGGCCCAAAGGGCAATGTGTTAACCGATGCGCGGCACGAAAGTTTTGTCAAAACGCTTGAGGAACACAATATTCCTGTGCGTGACGAATGGGTATTAGATGGTGATTTTCATCTGAATTCCGGTCGAATAGCTGCACGAAAAATCATTGATATGGATGAGAAACCGACAGCAATTTTCTGTGCATCTGATCAAATTGCCTGCGCTCTGATTGCTGAGTTTTCAAAGTCTAATATAAATGTACCCGAGGATATGGCCGTTATCGGGTTTGATGATATCGAGCTAGCCGAGCATTTCGTGCCGGCGCTCACAACAATGCGGCAGGATCGATTGGGGCTTGGTCGCCAAGCGGCTCAGATCCTATTGTCTCGCATGATGAATGATAGCGAAATTTCTAATTCTGATGTCATTGTTATGGATGTTGATCTTGTGGTGCGCGACAGCACCGCACCGCCTAAGAATTAACTCTTCAATTGAAGTCTTTACTCCCTTTTTAGTTTCTTCTGTTATAGTGATAGTTGTAAGCAATCGCTTGCTCGTTTTCTTTGTTTTTTTGCTTTGTTTTTGCAAGTTAATTTGGTGAATGATACATAGTCGGATCTAATTTTGAAGGGGCGTTCATGTCTGATCCAGAAGGCACAATATTGTCAAATATTGTGGTTGTTGTCGCGCATCCGGACGATGAGAACCTGTGGTTTTCGTCTGTCTTACGTCAAGCCAGCAAGATTATTGTGGTTTACGAGGATTTTTGGGCAGAACCAGATATTGGCGCAAAAAGGGCGGCTGCACTGGCAGAACTGCCTCATCCTAACATTAAATCGCTGAAAGTTCCTGAAGCTGGGACATATGGATGCGCTAATTGGGCAAAACCAGAAATTTCCAAATACGGAATTATGTTCAGCAATGAGGCAACTAAGCGTGAGTTAAAAAGACGTGCTGTTCGAGCGATACCTGGATTGGCTGCAAATGCATCTCCTAAAAGTGTGTCGCAAATCTATACCGAGAACTACGGCACCATTGTGAGCCTTTTACGAAATGAGCTTACATCGGATATGAATGTTTTTACCCATAACCCTTGGGGTGAGTATGGGCATGAAGATCACCTTCAGGTTTTTCGGGCTGTAGATCAATTACAATCAGAAATTGGATTTAAGCAGTGGATGGGGAACTATGTAACGAATAGGTCTTTGCCACTGGCAAAAACATATTTTGGTGCGGACCTTCAAAATCCGATTTGTTTTAAAACTGATCTGCCGTATGCAAAAGAGTTCACCGATGTCTATAAAAAACATGATTGTTGGACGTGGCGCGATGATTGGAAGTGGTTTGAGCAGGAATGTTTTACAATTGCTCCGAAGGAACAAGTTCTTGATACGGAACAAACCCATATTGGCCCGATGAACGTGTTTTCGATTTAAGTCCGCATAACGAAAATTTTATTTTCGTTATGCTTTCATTTTGTTTTCGTTTCGGTTATATCCAACATCACAACAAGTGATGATGGAGATTGAATTGTCTAATCTGGTAGATGTTTTTGTAATCGGTGGCGGTGTCAATGGTTGCGGTATTGCACGTGATGCAGCGGGCCGGGGATATTCTGTTTATCTGGCCGAAATGAATGATTTGGCTAGTGGGACATCTTCATGGTCATCGAAGCTGATCCACGGCGGATTACGTTATCTTGAACATTATGAATTTCGTTTAGTGCGTGAAGCACTCAGCGAGCGTGAAGTTTTGCTTAAAGCTGCGCCGCATATTATTTGGCCGATGCGTTTTATCCTACCACATCATAAAGACTTGCGTCCGGCATGGTTGTTGCGGGCAGGGCTTTTCCTTTATGATTACATTGGTAAACGTAAATTGTTGCCACCAACCAGAACCGTTAATTTGAAGACGGATGAAACGGGTAAGCCGTTAAAGCCCTTGTTCACAAAAGGCTTTGAGTATTCTGATTGTTGGGTGAATGATGCACGACTTGTTGTATTAAACGCAATGGATTCGCAGTCCAAAGGGGCGTCAATTAACACCCAGACAAAAGTGATTTCAGCAGTGCGCGAAGGCGATATCTGGGCGATTAAAACGCAAGATATGCAGTCAGGAGGTATTAAAGAACACCAAGCGCGTATTGTTATTAATGCAGCAGGACCCTGGGTAGATAAGGTTCTTGGCCAAGCAGCTGGCGTGAATGATGCGAAAAATGTACGCCTGGTGCAGGGCAGTCATATCGTCGTGCCAAAATTGCACGATCATGATCGTGCTTATATCTTCCAAAATGCGGATGGAAGGATCATCTTTGCATTGCCTTATGAACAAGATTTCACATTGATTGGCACGACAGATCAAGATTACGAAGGTGATCCATCGGATGTGAAGATTACTGCGAAAGAACGCACATATTTGTGTGACGCTGCAAGTGAGTATTTTCAAAAGCCAATTTTGGAAGATGATATTGTGTGGACCTATTCAGGTGTTCGCCCGCTCTTCGATGATGGGGCATCTGCAGCACAAGAAGCAACGCGCGATTATGTCTTGAAAAAAGAACAGCCTGATAATCAAGCAGCTATGATCAATATTTTTGGTGGTAAGATTACGACTTTCCGTCGTTTAGCTGAATCAATGCTTGAGAAGATTGAAGATACGATTGGTGCTAAAGGAAAACCTTGGACCGCCGAGGGCACGTTGCCTGGTGGTGATTTTGCACCATCTGAATATGAGGCAAAGGTAGCAAAGCTAATCGCTGAATATCCGTTTCTGGCGCAAAATCATGCCGCGCGATTGGTGCGTTCTTACGGAACAAATGCTTGGAAAATTGTAGCAGGTTCGAAAACTTTAGAAGACCTAGGCGCGCAATTTGCACATACGATGACTGAGGCTGAAATCCGCTATTTGATTGAAAATGAGTGGGTAACTTGTGCGGATGATGTTTTATGGCGCAGATCTAAACTTGGTATTCGATATTCAAAAGATGAGATCAAACAATTGGAAGATTGGTTTTCGAAGCTAAGTTAATCTGAAAAGCAAGCTACTCCAACGCTTTCATAATTCCGCGAAGTTCTGCAAGACCGCGTACCCGGCCGATCAGTGGATAACCGGGCATTGAGTTTTTGGTAAGATCATCCAAGATTTCTTGGCCATGATCTGGTCTCATCGGTATTTCACAGTCCTTGCGGTTTTGCGTCCGGCGGTTCTTTTCTTCATTTAAAAGCCCTGCGATAACGCTTACCATATTGGTATCTCCTTCGAGATGTGCAGCTTCATAAAAGCTGTGCTTTTCCGCAGATGAGGGGCCTTCTCGCGTTGTGTTGCGTAAATGAACGAAATGAATTCTGTGACCCCATTGAGAGATGAATTCTTCAAAATTTATGCCCTTTGCTACCCCTAATGAGCCCGTGCATAGAGTAATGCCATTATTGGTGCTGTCGACAGCTTGCATGATCAAAGCATAATCATCGGGTGATGACATGATGCGCGGCAAACCCATGATTGAAAATGGTGGGTCATCGGGATGGCAGCACATGTTAATGCCGAGCTTTTCGCATGTTGGTATGACGAGGCTTAAAAAATCGATGAGGTTTTGACGAAGTTTGTCCGCATCTATGTCTTTATAAGTTTCAAGCAGGTTTTTAATATCATCAAGCCCCCAATTGTCGTTAGCACCCGGGAGGCCAGCAATAATATTATGTTGAAGTGCGTCCTGTTGATTTTGATCAAGCTTTTCAAAGCATTCAGAGGCTACGTGGGCAATGTCGCTTGTGTAGTCGTTTTGGGCGTTGTCTCGTTTCAAAATATGAATGTCAAAACACGCAAATTCGACAATGTTAAATCTCATTGCGGTGCCGCCGTGTGGCAGTTTTGATCGAAGTTCAGTCCGCGTCCAATCCAAAACTGGCATAAAATTATAGCAAACAGTCTTTATTCCACATGCTGCAAGATTATTCAGGCTTTCAATGTAGTTAGAGATATCATCGCGCCAACCATCAGATTGGGTTTTGATTCTTTCAGAGACAGGAAGACTTTCAACAACATCCCATTTTATGCCCGATGGCGCACCATTTTGGAGTGTCTCTACAAGCTTTTGCCGTTGCTTAATTTCGTTTACAGGCCAAACAGCACCTGTTTGAATGTGGTGCAGTGCCGAAACTACGCCTTCTACACCTGCCTGTAACAAATCATCTATTGAAATTGTGTCAGCTGGTCCAAACCAGCGCCATGTTTGTTTCATTACTAAATGCTCCGATACATCGATTTTTATCGACTAAATAGTGTTCTTGCGCCAAAGCACGAGAGTTTCGCGCTTAACTGAATGACAAATTCACGCTATTTGTATTATATAGTATATATGTATACAAGTTTTTATTGTTGATTATTTCACGATAGGAACTGCACTTTGTGCATCCTAAACGCGCTTAACTCTCACCGTCATGATTGCAGTAAAGAAAAGTCAGTTATAATTAGAGTGGCAATCGAACAATGATACCAGCGTTCACAATCACCGTGGTTCGATCTGTAACTTCGTCATAAATATTTAAACCACCTTTGATACCTTTTGGTGTGACTTTTCCATAGGGTAGGGTGCTGGCAACTGCCTCAAGGTCGATTTTTTCGGGACACTGGGCAGCTAGGTTAAGCTCAATCTGCATTGAGTTTGGATCAATATCGAGACTTTTAAAGATCGTTAGGGATGAATGATGAAGCGCATCCTGAACAGCGCGCTTGGCGGCTTTGGTATAATCCTCGCCATACAGATCATTGCCAGTTCCCATTTCAAGGATAATGCGTTTTAACTCCGTACTCATGCAGCTTCTCCCCAAGATTTACCTTCTGGCAAGTCGAGATAAACGACTAATGCCGCGTTGACCATAATGGTTGATCTTGAACCATCTTCGGCGAGCGTATCCATGCCGCCATGTTCAACGACGACCTGGGGTTTTCCATAGGGGAGGAGGTCTGCCAAGGCTTGCTTGTCAATCGTTTCAGGTTTTTGTGCACCAATGATAATTTTGACCACCATATCTTCGCGGTTGAGGCCGAAAGCGTCCGCAATGGATAGCGAGTTTTGACGTAGTGCATTGTGAACAGCGCGTAAGGCTGCTTTGGTGTAATCCTCACCACGGATATCCGTTCCCATGCCGAGTTCTAGAACCATTCGTTTTAACGCCATTTAATATTTTCCCAATTGTCGATGGCCATCATATAAGGTGGCAAATGAACCGCTGACAAGTCACATGTCGTAAGAAGATGTAAAAGCACGCTCGACTTTATCGTTTATGCGGCTCGCTCCAATTTATGATTGGTCCAATCGGCACGATCCCCAAGGGATTGCGTTTTTCGCTTTTGCTGAAATAGCCACGTTTATATATATCAAAACGAACCGTTTCCGATACGCCTGGCATTTGATACATCTCGCGCGCATAGGGCCAAAGGTTTTCGTAATCAGATAACTTTTTTAAATTGCACTTGAACGCATAATGATAAGCGACATCAAAACGCGCTAGGGTAGGAAAAAGCCTGACGTCAGCCTCCGTGAATTGATCACCACACAAGTAGCGATTTTTGCCAAGATGTTGATCGATCGCATCTAAGTTTTCAAATAATTCAATAGCTGCTGTCTCATAAGCTGATTGTGTGGAGGCAAACCCTGCTCGGTAAACACCATTATTGACCTTGTTATAAATTTTCTCATTCCAATCATCGATGTCTTTTGCAAGATCGTTGGGATAAAGGTTTGGAATGTCCTTTGATGTTTCTTTAAAGGCACTGTTGAGCATTCGAACGATATCGGCCGATTCATTTGAAACTATACAATTCTGCTGTTTGTCCCAAAGAACTGGGACCGTTATTCTGCCTGTATATTTGATTGGGTCTTTTGAATAGATTTGATGAATAGCATTTACGCCATATAGCGGATCAGAAAACTCACCAGTCTCATCAAATACCCAACCTTGTTCATTGCGGTTAGGTCGCGCAACAGAAATTGATATGGTTCCCTCAAGTTGTTTAAGTGCGCGCGTGAGTAAAGTGCGATGTGCCCAAGGGCAATTCCAGGCTACGAATAGGTGGTACCGGTTTTTATCCGGTGTGAAGCCGCTTTTGCCCGTTGAACCGTTTTCACCATTAAAGGTGATCCAATTTCGAACTGTGCTCTTTGTGCGTTCAAATTCGCCAGATGGTAAATTTGCACTCACGTCCTCACCTTCGTGATAAACGCCTTTTAACATATAGCCCATAATCATACTCTCATTGTTTATGGGGTTTTAGCACTGTTAAGTGAAAAAGAAGAGCTAAAAGCTCGTTGTATCTTCGCGATTCTAAGCTTTTTTACGCTCGCCAAGCGAACTTTGAAGAAATTGCGGAACAGCATGTGCAGGCATGGGTTTGGCGAAATAAAAACCTTGCATATAGATGGCACCAATCTGATTTAATATATCCATCTGTTCTTTGGTCTCAATACCTTCCATTATCAAATTGAATTCGAGATCGCGACCCAATTTAATAAGCGCTTCGACAATTGCGCGGTCGGATTGGCTATCAACAACGTTATCAATAAATGATTTATCGATTTTAAGAGAAGTGCAGGGGATTTCCTTGATTTGAGTTATAGATGAATAACCTGTGCCAAAATCATCCAATGCAATTCGACAACCTGCGTCTTTTAATACGTTTAGATGGTTGATGAAGAGATCTTTATTGTTTCCAAACATACAAGTTTCGACAATTTCAATTGCGAAACAACTATTCGGTAAACTATTTTTTGCAAGTTCAGAAAGGATTTTGAGAGAGAATCCGGGGCGCAACAAATCGCCTTCACCAGCATTTACGCCTATGACACCGAACGGAACCTTGGCGTCTGTCCATTCTTTCATGTTTGATATCACCTTCTCAAACATGATGTCGCCAACCATTGCGCTTAATTCAATATCATCAAGCATCTCACCAAAAACACCGGGAGTTAAAATACCTCTTTTAGGATGACGCCATCTCGCGAGCGCTTCAAAGCTCTCGACCTTTCCGGTTATGGTGTTCACGAGCGGTTGATAAAAAGGTTCGATCTCTGACTCTAGCAGTGCAAATTTAAATTCATCCCTTAAATCCAGGCGGTCATTAAAAACCTTGCCCATTTGCGCGTCATATTCGCAGAGTTGGGTTTTGGATTTAGATTTGGCTGAATAAAGTGCAAGGTCGGCATTTCGCATCAGTTCGTTGATATTGCTGCCATCACGGGGGTAAATTGCAACGCCGGCAGAAACTGCCGCATGGATGATTTGGCGTCCATTATCTATCTCGGTTGCCAGTTCTTCTGGGATTTCCAAAATTTCATCAATTGCAAGCGTTGGGTCTATATCTGAAATGATAACAACAAATTCATCGCCACCTAATCGGGCAAGATGACCATTTGGGGGAAGAATTGATTTGAGAGTTTGCGCAAAGGCGCACAGGATTTGATCTCCTGCATGATGACTATAATAGTCGTTAATCTCTTTGAAGTTATCGAGATCGAATAAGAAGATAATGGCCGAAGTTTCCCGGTCTCCGCATGATCGGAGTATCTTTGGTGCATAGTCTTGGAAGGCATTGCGATTATATGCATTGGTTAACACATCATGTGTTGCTAAATAATGTGCCTTAATATCATTTTTCCGTTGGGCTTTTGATGTTCGGAAATATTTTGCAAATGGGTAGCTCGCCGCTGCAATAAGTAAGATTAATATAAACGCAGCACCACCGTATAAGGCTTGTGTAAATGTCGTATTTGCTTCCTCAAGATCAACAAGCACACGTATAATATACTTTAGCTCTCCATCTGCATAAACCGGATGATATACCTCACCAAAAATAGATGGCTGATTGGCTGCAGCTGTATATACAACCAAGCTAGGGTGAGTTCCAGATGCGGCCACTTTCGATGCCATTTCATAGTTCATCGGCCAAATTGAACCCAAATCGCTGTTGATGATGAGTTCTGGATGATTATGTGTTTCGTCGTGATTTGTGTTTGCGTGATTTGCGTGGTCATTGTGAGTTGTAGGTTCATCTGAGTTCGACAAATCTTGATCGATATCATTGTGATGAACATGTTTTCCGCTGTTTGCTGTGTATGATCCAAACGTCGCGCTACAATTACAATCAGGATTGATTAAATCTAGCTGGTAAATGCTTCCAACCTGAAACATACCGTCAATCAATTCCGCCATTTCGCTTTTGGTGTGCGATGAAAATAGCGAACTTTCTTCGGTAACGCCTGCTATTTTTCCCGCGTCAGGAAATTGAGTTTCCAGATGGTGTGCCCAGCCCATTCCAAGGCTGTTTGATTTTTCTACTAAAAGGTTATTAAGCGCATATTGAATGCCAATAAATGCAGCGGAGAAAAAAAGTGTCGCCATCAATATGAGAATGAATGTAAGTTTCAATAAAGATTTGCCACGAGCATTCTCAAATTGAGCCGCAATGGTAGCGTCGTCAATTTGAAGTTCCGCAATGTTATCTGGCATCTTTTGCAATTAATGTCCCCGAAGTAAGGATTAATTCCCTAACTGGGGACATAATATCTCTAAAAGTACTAAAGAATCTTTTAGCCTTTTGTTACAAAGAATGAGGGATCGGGTTGTTTACATTTACTTGTGCGCCCGAACATCTAATTTGCCTTATTTTAGCTTTATCATTGGGAGCTTTTTAACTGGCCGATAATCTCATCTACAGCAGCAAGAAAGTTAGATACCTCATGTTCGGTATTGTAGTGGCACATGGAAACACGAACGCAGGATTGTAAACCAAGAGGGTTTAGAATGTTGCCGGAATAATGATCTGCTTTGCGCGCATGGGTGCGAATGCCACGTTTATTGAGTGCATCCACCAGTTCAAGCGCATCCATTCCCTCAATATTCATTGCGACAAGACCTTCTCGCAAAGGATTATCGATGCCGCACAGTACTGTTACTTCCGGCATGTCCGCTAAACCTTTTTGATTGCCGGTTCCGTGGATCATCGCATTTGTTAAATCCGTTTCGTGAGATTTAATAGCTTTGCTGGCTGCCATGATTTTCTGACGACGATCCGTTTCATCGGTAAATTGACTTCCCAACCATTCATAATACTCCACCACATCAGAGAAAGTCGCATAGGCTCCGGTATCGCGTGTTCCTAATTCCCAATTGTTTTCAGGGCCACCAACAAGTGAGTTATGTTCAAGAGCCGATAAACGGTCTGAAATCCAAGCCAAACCATATCCGTGGCGGGAGAACATTTTATAAGGCGAGATAACATATGCGTCGATATCATAGGCTTGAATATCCAAGCCACCATGGGCGGCGTGTTGAATGCCATCGACAATGATATAGCAATCGGGAGCTACGTTTCGAATGGCTTTTGATATTGCTGCGACGTCAACACCCATTCCAGAAACAGGTGATGTATGAAGAATAGTAGCAACACGCGTGTCTTTCGTTACTTGTTTTGCATAGGCGCTATCGTCAACAGAGCCGGTTTCATTGTTGTGATTAATTAAAACATGAGGCTTGCCGGCTGCTTTTGCCCATTTTTCGCACGCGCTTCTTGTTGCTGGGTGCTCTAAAGTGCTGCCAAGGACTTGGCCGCCTTTTTCTGATGACATAATAGCAGCGCATACAATGCGAAAGATCAGCTCTGTACCGCTTTCACCTACAAAGAATTGCCCGGAATTTGTATTAAAGAAGATGCTTGCGTCATCTTTTGCCTTTTTGATGATATCGACAAGTGCATAGCTTGCTGGATTATCGCGTCCTTGATTGTCGGGGATCGCAGCAAACTTAGCAGAGGTATGAACAACAGAGTTCAATGTGAGTGCGCCGCCGGCGTTTTCAAAGAATATCCGATCACCTTGAAAAGGGCAGGTATCTACATGGGCAAATTTGGCACGAACATTCTCAATAACTTTTGGGTCTTTACTTAACATATTTTGCATCACTCATATTAGCTGTTGGAAACTGCATGATACGCAATTGAGTATAAATGAAAACCACATTCTTTACTCATTCATCTTATGTGAACAGCTATAAAAACGACCGGCATGTATATAAGAGATCTAATATCTATGCTGTTATATCAATCAGTATGCAGTGCAAAATAGTGCACCTAAATTAGCCATATTGCACAACTGCCTCTCAAAGCAGCAAGAATTGAGGGCTAGTTGTTGAGCTTTAAGTTCGCAGATTTGGACCATTTTATGTGAAAGCCCATAATAGGTGGGTTTTGACCGTTTTCATTAAAAATGTACCAATATGATTTGCTTGTGTAAAAACAATGTAATTAGTTAAGTGTTTGTTTTTGTTGTGTTTTTCTTTTTCCTTGGTAATGTCTTGTTAAGAAAGTCAGTTTTTTTTCATTTTTATGTCATTTTTTTAAATTTTGGTGTTGACGGTTGTGAGGTGTGTGTGTAGAACGCCACTCACCGAACGAGAGCGGTCGACGAGGTCGCTAGCGAGTTTTACTTGTGTTTGTTTGGTAAGCTTTTTTAAAGGGCTATAAATTGTTGCTGATCTGGCTTAGTTTTAAGTTGAGTTAGATGA
>JBDWIC010000011.1:0-384343 GCA_039974935.1 Lentilitoribacter sp.
GTTGATGCCAATACAGGTGAAGTCACTGTTGCTGCATCATTGGATTATGAGACAGATACCTCTCACACCATTGAAGTGACGGCAACAAGCACAGATGGCACAACATCTACGCAAACCTTCACGATTGCAGTGGGTGATGAAGACGAGCACGATGTCGGTGCGGTTTCAGACACCAATGTAAGCGGTAATTCAGTTGATGAAAATGCCGCTGCGGGTACAACAGTTGGTATCGTAGCGTCAGCATCTGACGCTGATGCAACCAACTCTGATATCTCATATTCTCTCACTGATGATGCAGGTGGTCTCTTCACTATTGATGCAAATACAGGTGAAGTAACGACAACAGCGCCATTAGATGCTGAAACAGCATCGTCTTACGATATTAAGGTTACAGCGACATCTGAAGATGGCTCGACATCAACAACGACATTTACGGTTGATGTAAACAACTTGATGGATGAAGGTCCAACAGACATATCGTTCGGTATGGATGATCTGATCATCAACGGAAGTTTTGAAGACTTTGTTGCAAGCTCAAGTACTGTTTATGGTTCAAATTCAAACGATGTTGAAGGTTGGACTGCTGAACATGGCGGTGTCATTGAAATGCATGTTGACGGTTATGGTGGCACGGATGCGACCGATGGTGACTATTGGATGGATGGTGGCACAAATGCCGACAATGCGCATATCTCTCAGGTCGTCGATGGTGCTAATGATGGCGTAAGTTATAATTTAACTTTCGATGCAGCTGATCGCAAAGACTCCGGTGAAATGGAGATTTATTGGGGCGGTGAACTGGTCGCAACGATTGATCCTGACACAACTGATATGCAGAGCTACAGCGTTGAAGTTGTTGGTGGCGCAGGTGATGGCACGAACAAGCTTGAGTTTAAAGAAGTCGGAAATGTTGATAACTTTGGTGTGGCGCTTGATAATGTTCAATTGGTGCAAAACGCAGTTGTTGAAAATGCAGCAGAAGGCACAATTGTAGCAACTTTGTCCGCGGAAGACGCGGATGCTGGCGACACCTTTACCTATGCGATTACCAATGACCCGTCGGGTAACTTTGAAATTTCTGGCAATCAAATTGTCGTCAAAGCAGGTGCTGACATCGATTATGAAGATGCAACTAGCCATGATATTACAGTTGAAGTGACGGATGCTGGCGGAAATACCTATTCAGAAACAGTGACAATCAATGTTGCAGATGTAAATGAAGCACCAACTAATATCACTTTCTCAGGTAATTCTGATTTGGACATTACAGGTGGCAACCCAACATCGGTTGACGCTGTTGTTACAGGTGAAATCGTAAGCAATGGAAGCAATTCATCAATTGATCACTTTGAGATCAGTCATAATGGCGGTGAACTGACTATCGATGGCTTGGCTGATGGTTTAAATGGTAGTGATCTTGATATGCAGTTTGAACTGCTGCGAGATAATGGGGATGGGACTTACACATCTGTCGGTTACAATAATGATGGCGCATCAGGTTCAGATGGGAGCACAAGCAATCTTGATTCCTATCTCAATTTCTCTGACCTAGAAGCTGGTGATTATTTATTGGCTGTTGGTAATATCAATTTTGATCAATCTGATGTTGAAAATACATCAAGCGATTATCCAACAGGTTACTGGAATGGTAGCTCGGAAACGGGTGAATATCAGGTCACTATCTCGGGAGATGCGACGGTAGCTATTGCTCAAAACCCGGACTTTGGTGGCACTTGGGGTGATCCACAAAACAACATATCGATCGTAAATGATGGCTCAAGTCCAGCGACAATCGCCGCAGGATCAGTCATTGGTAGCGCTGAGAGTGTCGCAGATGTCGATGCAGGTGAGACATTCACTTACGCATTGGCAGATGATGCCGACGGTAAATTTGAGATTGATGCTGACACGGGTGAGATCAAGCTCGTTGCAGAACATGATGCATCTTCTGCCTATAGTGAGACAGTAGATGTGCAGGTTACAGATGCAGGTGGCAATACCTATATAGAAACTGTTGGTATTCAGCTTGGTACAGAAGATGGTGAAACACTGACTGGCACTTCTAACTCCGACATTATGCATGGATTTGGTGGTCAGGATACGCTTAATGGCGGAGATGGTGATGACATCTTAGTTGCAAGCGATATGTCTTTAGACGGAGGAGAAATCACTGGTTCCAATCTGATTACAAATGGTGGTTTTGAAAATACTTCTTCGGGGTGGACATTAAATTCAGGTCCAGGGTTTCAGTTTTATTCGGACGGCGATCGTAGTGTGAATACCACAGAAGGTAACTATTATTTGGACATGGATGAAGCTCCAGGTAATGTTGACATAGAGCAAGCACTTTCAGGCTTAACTACGGGAACGTCTTATCAGTTAAGTTTTGATACAGCGGCAACTGGTGGTTATGACGCAAGTGTTGAAGTTTATTGGAACGGCGAGTTAGTCGATACGATTACCTCGGACACTACCACAATGTCCTCGAATACATTCACTGTAGTTGGTGGTGCTGGGGATGGTAGCGATACTATTCAATTTGTTGAAGTTGGAGCTGTTGATTACGGCGGGACAGCCCTCGATAATGTTCAACTCTTTGAATTATCTGAACCTGTTGGCGATACGCTCAACGGTGGTGATGGTAATGACATCATGATCTCTGCGACCGGCAATGACACGATCGATGGTGGTGCTGGCATGGATACAGTATCCTATGAAGGTTCAGACAGTGCTGTTGATGTGAACCTGAATACAGATACGCTTTCGGGTGGTGATGCTGAAGGCGATACGCTGACCTCCATCGAAAATGTGACGGGTTCAGATCACAACGATACTATTACTGGTGATTCAGCAAACAATACCATTAGTGGAGGCGACGGAAATGACACGCTTGATGGCGGTTATGGCAAGGACACCCTTGATGGTGGCGCTGGTGATGATATCCTTATGGCGGGCTATGATGATGGCACGGGTGACATTTTCATCGGTGGTGAGGGTAACGACACGTATCAAATTGAAGGAACCAACGTTGAAAATCACACATTTAATATTGATTTGAATACTGGATCTGACCAATACGACAATTCTTATTCTGGAATAGAAAATATCAATGGTGGCAATGGCAATGATACCTTTACAGGTGATGCGAACGCCAACATCTTTAGCGGCAATGGTGGTGATGATACCATGTATGGCGGCGATGAAAGTGATATTTTTGTCTTTGGCGAGGGTGATGGTGCCGACACCGTTCATGGTGGTGCAGGTGGTGGTTGGACAGATACAATTGAGCTATCAGATGCCGCAGGTGATCTTGGAACCTACGGCACAGATTGGACTGTCTCACTCACATCCGGTTCAGTTGATGCACAAGATGCGAACAGCCTGACATTAAGTGACGATGCCGATGGTACGATCACACTTGCCGATGGTTCAACCGTCGACTTCTTTGAAATCGAACGTATCGAATTTTGAAAGGGTGAGCTGGAAACCTCATCCAGTTAAGTCAGGCAACTAAAAAACATGAATATAATCTGAACGTGGTACTCAAACTACGTTCAGACCCACTTTGGTAATTTGTTTTCAGAATTAAAGACAAAACGAATTAACCGGAGGGGAACTCATGTCGTTCATGACTAAACTATCAAAAATCGCAAAGCCGACAATGATCGGCATGATCGCAATCTTGGGTGCGTCAGCAGCGCAAACTACATCTGCAAATGCGCAAGGTTATGATGCTGGCTATTATGCATTTGTGCAGGATGTCGCTTATTGGGATCGGTTGAACATGCGCAAATGGCCTGCGCCTTATTCACAAAAAGTATCGTCAATTCCAGATAATGGTTGGGGTATTTGGGTCGAGCGATGCATTATTGTCGAAGATGCAAGCGACTGGTGTAAAGTTAAATATGCCGATCAATGGGGTTGGGTGAACAGCCGCTATCTTCAAGAATACCAATATTAATTTAGTTGCGCTTTCGGGCTACCGTGGGCGGGCAGGAGGTGGGTGATGCGAATTCTCGTATTGCCCGTCTTTTGGTATGATACATAGTAATTTATAACGTAAATTCTTCGATGGGTTGCCAATGAGAGAGTGCAACTTTCGCCTTAGTATCAATTTTAAAAAAGTTCCCACCACCACCGGATTGGTCAAATTTTCGGTCTATATTTTCGCCTGTCAAATGACAATACAACAATGTACCCACTGCACCATGTCCGACAAAGATCATCGTCTCATTAGGTGATTGAGCAATATGGGATTGGAACCTATCAACAATCCTATTTTGCGCATCACGTGCGCATTCCCAGCCGCGAATACTTGTGTCTGGATTTTTAAAAAATTGATTTGCAACGTCTTCAAAACTTTCAGGTTCTAAAAATCCGGTTGCGCTGCGATCATTCTCACCCATTCTCGGATCTATGATTAATTTGCAATCAAAATAGTCTACAAGTGGCGTTGCGGTTTCAATAGCCTTGACCTCATTACTAGAAACGACAGTAAAACTATGATTGTCACGTTCACTCAATTTCAGATTTTGAACCAACGCGGTGACACGTTCTTTACCAACGTTACTTAGCCCCCATTTCGGAACATCAATCTGCGGATCAATATTTACCTGGGGATGCGTTATGTAATAGGCGATGTTGGACATTAACTGCTCGCTTGTTATTGAAATCTTGTCACTCTCAGAAGGATGATAATATTCATTTATGACAGGCTTGTAAGTCTAGAAATTATAATTATCTTTCAATCAGAAATAAGAGTTTTTTATATGTCGCTTTCAATCAAAATTATGACTTTCGGGTTCATCACGCTTTTAGTACTGGTTGCAATCATCTATATCTTTGTCGGTTTTGAACGGATTTGGACATCTATGGCCGGTGCACCAAGTTCTGAAATCGTTGAAATCGCTAATGTTCAAAAGACACGAAAGCCAAACCAATATTTGGTGTGCCCAGAAGCTTTTTGCGAAGAAAAGATTGATCGAGCGTCTCCGGTGTTTAATGCACCAGTTGATAAAATCCGGCAGATCTTAGCCAGCATTGCGGGCGGGGATGCTAATTTTACAAAAGTAAACGCGGATACTGCTGGAATGCGTGAGAAGTATATTATGCGATCACCTTTTTGGAAGTTTCCAAATTTGATTAGTGTTGAATATATCCCGCTTGAAAACGACCAGTCTACCTTAGCTATCTATGCGCAAGCGCAATTGGGACAATCAGATCTTAACGCCAATAAGGCGTTTATTGATCAGCTATTAAGTGAAATTTCATCTCAAATCTGATGTTGCGATCTTAGATAATTGTTCTAAAGTCTTTTGAAAACTGATTTGGGATGGTTATGAGTTTTAAAATTGATCTAAATTCTGACTTGGGCGAGAGCTTTGGACCTTGGCAGATGGGGAATGATCCTGAAATGCTGAAGGTCGTTACCAGCGCCAATATTGCTTGTGGCGGGCATGCAAGTGATCCGGAAACGATGTTTGAAACGCTCACACTTGCTAAGCAAAATAATGTCATTGTTGGCGCGCATCCTGGCTATAATGATAAAGAAGGTTTTGGGCGCAGGGTCATTCCCATGCAGTCTGTTGAGATTGGGCGAATGGTGGCAGCGCAAATTGGAAGTCTTACTGCTATCGCTGCCTTGGTTGGGGTTAAAGTTTCTTATGTTAAACCCCACGGTGCGCTGGGAAATCTAGCAGCACGCGATAAAAATGTTGCCGCTGAAATCGTAAGGGTAGTTGCCGAAATTGATAAAGAGTTGTCTGTTTTAGCTATTTCTGGGAACGAGCTCGAACACGCCGCATGCGAGGCTGAGGTTCCTGTATTTTCAGAAATTTTTGCCGACCGTGGATATCTATCATCAGGGCAATTGGTGCCGCGTGGGCAAGAAGGCGCGATGATTGAAGATGCGAATGACGCTGCCGATCGCTTGCTTGCCTTTATGAAAGATGGCTTAATGCCGGTGATTGATGGCGATCCTATAAAGTTAAATGCACAATCAATTTGTGTTCATGGTGATAGCCCAACGGCTGTATCAATGGCGCAAACAATTCGGCAAAAACTAACAGCTGAGGGCATTTCAATTCAGCCGTTCTTAACTTCATGATGCAACCGAAATTTAAAAATGTCTCCGACTGCGGCGTCTTGGTCGAGCTTGGATCTGAAATAAGTGATGAGACAAGCAAAGCCATCTTCACCTTGGATAAAAGTATTGCTGCATCTGAAATGAAGGGTGTGGTCGAAGTGGTGCCAGCTCTTGTGAACCTTTTGGTGATTTTTGACCCGCTATTGGTTGACCATAGTGATATTCAACACGTAATCAAAAAGTTGTTTCCCCTTTCTTTTGACGCAGAAAAGTCTGCAAACAAACATCTCATTGATATCTGCTACGACAAAGAACTAGCACCAGATTTAACGGCCGTTGCCAATGCATGCGGTTTGAGTGAAGAAGCAGTGATTAATGCTCATCTCAATTCTAAAATGCATGTGAGTATGTATGGTTTTGCTCCGGGTTACGCTTATATGTCAGGGCTTGCAAAAGACATTCAAATACCTCGAAAAAAGACAGCGTTGCGAGATGTGCCCGCGGGAAGCATTATTATTGCAGGTCAACAATGTCTGGTAACAACTTTAAAAATGCCCACGGGTTGGTCCATAATTGGCAGGACACATACCCAGATTATAACCGAAGATAAGACGCAACCTTTTTTGTTTAACGTCGGCGATGAGGTTTCATTTAATCGTATATCGCTAGAGGCGTATTTGGATGTTGAAAATGTCTAATGCGAAATTTGAAATCATGCGCGCTGGCCCGTTGATCTCTATTCAGGATCTTGGTCGAAACGGACATATGAGATTTGGTGTCCCTAAGTCTGGTCCTATGGATGTTTTTTCGTTTAAGTCGGTAAATGCTGCTTTGGGAAACGAGCACACATCCTCATGCATTGAAATTTCAATCGGCGGCTTGGAGCTTAAATGCGTTGAAGGATCTGTATCTTTATGCGTTTTTGGCGGGGCATTTAATCTCACTCTTGATGATCAAAGGATCAAGATGGGTGAGGTTTTTGAAATTAAAAAGGGTCAAAGTTTCAATATTCGTGCTGAAAAATCAGGTTCTTGGTGCTATCTCGCATTTGCTGGAGCGCTTGTTGCAGATAAATGGCTTGGCTCAAATGCAACGCATTTTCTTTCAGGATTTGGGGGCGGCGTTCTCAAATCAGATCAGAATCTTACAGTTAAAAACGCTAAGGTTGTCGAGCCTTTATTTGGTAATAAAACTGCCGTTCAAGACAAGTTTGACGGCTATATTCGCATCACGCTTGGGCCACAAGATCATCATTTTACCAGTGAAGCTATTCGGCTTTTACTCAATCAAGGGTTCAAAGTTTCAACAGCCTATGATCGTATGGGAATGCGTCTTTCAGGGCCCTCGCTTGAAATGAATTCTTCGCTCTCTATACCATCTGAGCCATTGATGAAGGGTTCCGTGCAAGTTGCCGGAGATGGTATTCCAACGATCTTACTGTCCGACCATCAAACTACTGGTGGTTACCCAAAAATTGCGACAGTGATATCATCTGATCTTGATATGCTTGCACAGTTGAGACCAAACCAGACATTGCGTTTTAAGGCGGTTTCACCGGAAAATGCTATTCGCATTGCGCGCGTTAAAATGATTGAACGTGCTTAAAAAGAAAGAATGATATGCGTGAATTTGAGCTTGAGAAACATTTTTCGAAATGGGAGTTTGCTGCCCGATATCATATGACAGCTTCGGATGCGCAAAGTATGACCGTCAATGAGTTGTTAGAAATGGCCGGCGGGAATGCGAAAGATGAATTGCTCAATTGTTGGTTAGGTTATACTGAAACACGCGGCGCCGAGGATTTGCGCGAAGCAATCGCAGGCACATATGAGGTTTGCAAAGCAGATAACATTCAGTGTTTTGTTGGGATTGAAGAAGGCATTTATGCCGCCATGCGCGTGATGCTTTCTGCTGATGATCATGCAATTGTTATCGTGCCGAATTATCAAGCTGCAGAAACGCTTCCGCTTGCGATATGTGAGACAACCGGTGTGCCTCTTTTAGCTGATCAAAACTGGCAACTCGATTTAGATGCACTGCGCGATGCAATCCGTCCTAATACAAAACTCATTTCTATCAATTTTCCTAATAATCCAACCGGTGCAATTCCAGATCGAAAAACGCTTGATGCATTAATCGAGATTTGCCGAGAGCATGGAATTTGGCTGTTTAGTGATGAAGTTTATCGTCTTATGGAAGTTGATGAAAATAAGCGTATCCCGCAGATCGCAGACATCTATGAAAAAGGTGTATCGGTCAATGTGCTCAGCAAAGCTTACGGGTTGCCAGGTTTAAGAATTGGATGGGCTGCTTGTCAGGATAAAGACTTGCTCGCATCACTGGAGAAGTACCGTCATTACTTATCAATTTGCAGCTCTGGGCCAAGTGAGCGCCTTTCAGTCGTTGCCCTTTCTGTGAAAGACAAATTGCTTGCGCGGAACCGGCAGATCGTTTTGGATAATCGAAACAAGCTTGACGCGTTCTTCGCAGACTACCCTGATTTGTTTGTCTGGCAGCATCCTGATGGGGGCTGTGTGGCTTATCCAAAATATCTGGGCGCAGATGGCGTAGAAGCATTTTGCCATGATCTCGTCGAAACAGAAGGTGTGCTGCTACTCCCAGCTTCGATCTATAAATCTGAATTAATGAAGACCCCGCAACAACATTTTAGAATTGGCATGGGGCGCAAGGGTATAGATGAGGGGCTAGAGGTTATGCGAAAATTCATCGATCGACGTGGGAACACTCTTTAAGATGAGTGATTTTGCACGGTAAATTGCATCTAGTGACCTGTTAAAAACATGCTGAAAAAGCCACTAGGCGACAGGTACGCGCAAGTTCATTTATCTATCCCTTTAAGGTGAATATTGCGCTGGCATGACTAGTCCTGACCAAAATCAGAGCGCCAGTGAGAGAAGACATAGGGATCAAATTCGATGGCTCGAGCCGATAAAAAAGTCAGTGTTAATTCTCCACCCAAGAAAATATTGCGAGAAATCATGAAGTTGCAGTCTGCTGGACAGGTGGGAAGCACACTGGTGCTTTGCAATAGGTTGCATAGTTTAGGTTACAAAGATGCTGACTTTTTGTTACTCTATGGCACAGCTTTAAAATCACAGCGCGACTATAACAAAGCGCTATTCATGCTTAATGCAGCCTTTGATCAAGAACCATCCAATCCTGATATTATACATATGATGGCATCTGTTTTCTTTCAGATGAAAGATGTTGAAACGGCAATTGAGCTATTTAAGCGCGTGACGGAAATGGATGAACGCCATTTTAATGCGTGGAAAGATTTAGGGATTGCTCTGCAATCTGTCGAACGGTTTCATGCAGCGCAAATTGCCTTATCTTGTGCGCATTTTATCAAACCAGAAAATGTTGAGGCAATTGTTGCCCTTATCGGTGTCTATCTTGAAACGCTTTCCTACAAACAAGCAGAAGAACTCATTGAGCGTTTGTTCGCACGCGGCGAAACCATAACGCCGAACCTTTATGTTAAACGCTTGCAGATCGCATCGCGCTTGGAAGACTTTGAATATATCCAAGCGAGCGTTGAAGGAACAGATTACTCAAGTTTTGAAAACGATGATCAGGCCCGCGTTGAAAACTTATATGCATATTTCTTGCAAACCTATGACCGATGGGATGAAGCTCTAGAGGTGCTTAACAAATGGATCGGTGAGAACAGCGAGAAAAAAATTGATAGCGCATTGTTAGCGCGATTATTAAAAACCCATGCTGCAGCCATTTACGCCGATAAAGGCGATCCGCAAAAAGCCATCGAAATGAACAAGGCTCTGGTAGCAGAAAATCCAAGTGACATTTCTATCAAATACAATTTGGCGAATTTGCAAATCGCAATTGGTGACTTGGAAGAAGCCTATAAGAATTACGAAATCCGTTTCAAATGGCGTGAATATACCTCAAAACGCAGAAGATTTAGCATTCCTCGTTGGAAGGGTGAGCCCATTAAGGGCAAAAAGCTGCTGGTTTGGCGCGAGCAGGGTATTGGCGATGAACTGCGATATGGTTCAATGGTGCAAGACTTAAAAGATATGGGTTGCGATGTAACTTATGAAGTTACCGAAAAACTCATACCACTATGGAAACACAGCTATCCTTGGGCCAATATTCAGCCTGAAGGTGAGATTGAATGTCGTGGTGACGAAGATTATGCGCATTTTGATTACCAAATCCCGGTAATTTCTCTTGCCCCTATCGTGCGTGCGACAGTTGAAGCCTATGATGAAAAGCAAAAACCATGGCTCGGTCGCTATCCAGAAATAGAAGAAAAAATTCGCAAAGATCTCAAAGCAAATCGAGACGAATTGGTGGTGGGGATTTGTTGGCGCTCTTTCAATATGAGCCCAACCCGTGCGCGTTTTCTCTTTGCTGATAAACAGCTTGCACCTCTTAAAGATATTCCCAATGTCAAATGGGTCAATGTGCAATATGACGCCGGAATTGATGAGGTAAATAGCGCACGAGAGTCTGGCCTTGAGATTTACCACTACACTGACATTGATCAAAAAGATGACCTTGAAACGGCTTCCGGGCTATTGGGCGCATGTGATTTGGTTGTCACTGTTGGTGGTTCTGTGGGTGATTTATGCGGTGGCCTAGGTGTTCCGATGGTTTACATCCCAAAACCGCGCGCAGCAGCCTTCCTTGGCACAGACAAGCTGCCTTGGTTCCCAAACAGTAAGGGGTATCCAATTGCCTCCAATCAGGGTGATGCCGTTATCCAAAGCATCATTGATGACTGGGATGACATCATTTCATGGGCGAAAGATCTAAATTCAGTTGACAGATATTTCTGCGAGGACATAGCTAGTGGCAATGCGCCATTAGAATTTGATCGTCAGTATGAAATTCTGAATAAGTGATCTGTCTAAACTGAATTTTTAACTTTTGGGGGTGGTTTTAATGAAGATCGCCAATCGTGACATCGGATCACAATTTCCACCCTTAGTGATCGCCGAAATTGGCATCAACCACGGTGGTGATCTATCCGTTGCTAAAAACATGGTCAAACAAGCAGCGCTTTCAGGTGCTGAATGCATTAAACACCAAACTCATTTTGTTGAAGATGAGATGACCGATGAGGCCAAGTCTATTTTCCCGCCCAATGCTGATGTTTCCATTTGGGAAGTGATGGAACAGTGCGCCTTATCGCAAGAAGATGAGATTGAGCTCAAGCGATATAGCGAAGAACTTGGCTTAATTTATATATCAACGCCGTTTTCTCGTGCTGCAGCTGATTTTCTAAATTCAATTGATGTGCCCGCTTTTAAAATCGGTTCAGGGGAGGCGGATAATCTGCCGCTCATCCGCCATATTGCCAAATTTGGTAAGCCGATTATTTTATCAACTGGCATGCAGTCGATTAAAACGATCAAAGCATCTGTTGATATATTGATAGCTTCTGGCGTGCCATTCGCTTTGTTAGAATGTACTAACCTTTACCCATCTCCACCTGAAATTGTCTCTCTAGGTGGTATTAAAGAGCTTCAAAACGCTTTTCCAAAAGCAGTAGTTGGTTTTTCAGATCATTCTATTGGCCCGAGCATGGCCATTGCTTCTGTTGCGCTGGGTGCGTCGATAATCGAGCGACATTTTACCGATGATCGTCATCGTCAAGGACCTGATATTATCTGTTCAATGGATCCCAGCGAATTGCGCTTCTTAATTGATCGAAGCAAAGAAGTTCATACAAGTCTTCACAATCCAAAACAGCGCACGCCGGATGAAGAGCCTGTCTATAAATTCGCGCGCGCATCGGTCGTATCAGAGCTTGATTTGCCAAAAGGGCACATCATCCAAGAGCGTGATATCTGGGCGCGACGACCGGGCAATGGGGATATCCCCGGCTATGAGTTTGATAAAGTCGTTGGAATGAGGTTAATTAGGTCAGTTAAAAAGAATCAGCAGTTATCTTGGTCTGATTTTAAAACAGGTAAATGACCACCATGTCTAACAAGGTCCATCCGCAGGATCGACATATTCTGTTTGTGACAGGTACACGAGCAGATTTCGGTAAATTAGAGCCGCTTGCAATCGCGGCTGCGGATGCAGGGTTCCCCGTGACTTTCTTCGTCACTGGCATGCATATGATGAAAAAATATGGCCATACGAAATACGAAATTTACCGCCAGAACCGTTTTCAGATTGTGGAATATATCAACCAACGCGAGGGTGATCCTCAAGATATGGTAACTGCTAAAACGATCACAGGCTTTTCCGATTTTCTGCAGGAAATGCGGCCAGATCTTGTGATCATTCATGGCGACCGAGTTGAGGCTTTAGCGTGTTCGTTGGTGTGCGCTATGAACTATATTATGTGCGCGCATATTGAAGGCGGGGAAGTGTCGGGCACCATTGATGAGGTTTTCCGTCATTGCAACACCAAGCTTTCAACCGTGCATTTTGTATCGTCAAAGGTCGCAGCAGAACGTGTGATCAGGTTGGGAGAGGACCCAAGGTCTGTCAAAGTTATCGGTTCTCCAGAGCTTGATATTCACTCAAAACCTTCAGGTGTTTCGCTAGATGATGTTTTTGATTGGTATGAAATTGCCAGTAAAGACTACGGAATTTGTGTATTCCATCCAGTTACTTCTGAGGTGCATAAAACCGCTGAACAGGCAAAATCGTTGTTTACAACCCTCAAACAATCCGGCAAATATTTCGTTGTTATTATGCCAAATAATGACCCGGGTTCAAAAGACATTGAAGATGAGATTGAAAAACTACCCAATGATCGGTTCAGGGTTTTACCTTCAATGCGCTTTCAATATTTTTCTGAATTGTTGAAAAACGCTAAAATTATCGTTGGGAATTCTAGCGCAGGGGTTAGAGAAGCGCCTTATCTAGGTGTTCCATCTCTAAGTCTTGGCACACGGCAAAACAATCGCGCATTAGCAGCATCTGTTGCTAAATCATCTTGTTTTGATACGGATAGAATTGCGACCTTTATTGAGGATGAATGGGGGAAGCGATATCCACGAGATGAATCTTTTGGCGAAGGATTGGCATCTGCAAAGTTTGCTGAGTTGATATTATCTTCTGATTTTTGGGATACGCCGCTTCAAAAATACTTTGCTGATGGCACAAATGAACAAGCTTGATCCGCAAAAACCCTTGCCGATCATCCCAATTCGCAAAGGTTCAAAGGGGCTGCCAAATAAAAATATAACCCCTTTGGCAGGAAAACCGCTTTATTTATATACCGTCGAACAAGCTATTCGATTGTTTGGGAAATGCGTGGTTTCAACAGATATAGCTTCGGTTCTGGAAGCTGATTTGCCAGATAATTGTATGGTACTCAAACGTCCAGACCAGCTATCACAAGACACAACCCTCATGGATGATGTTTTACTGCATGTTTTAGATGAGTTGCTTAAAATCGGTATTGATCCCGATCTATGTCTTTTGTTGCAAGCAACTTCACCACTTCGCCTTGATGAGGACGTTCAAAAGGCTGTAGCTTTTTATAAAGCAAATAACTTCGATCTTGTTAAATCAGTCAGTTCTGTTGATCCAGGTTTTCTAAAGTTCGGCTCGATTGGTCCAGATGGTGAGTTTATACCAGTTTCAAAGCCACAATATTGTTTTTCAAACCGTCAGGATCTACCTCAGATGGTGCGACCCAATGGTGCAGTATATGTGTTTTCAGCAAAGACATTAATTGCTAATGAGGGTTTGGCTTGTCAATCAATTGGCGCTGTTCATACAGAGCATTCTATTGATATTGACGTACACGATGATTTGTTGCGTGCAGAAGTGATCATTCGCGAACAATCGTCTTAATATGATGAGCTGTTGAAACAAGACTAATTTGGCATTAGTGCTTAATGATCAATTTATAAAGGTATGGGTCATCGTGAGTAATCAATCACCAGCGGATCGATCGTTTTTAACTTTCGCTAGAAAAAACATGATACCGATTGGGCTTTTGCTCATATCAATCGTTGCTATCATATTCTTTTCAAAAGGTTTTATCGCTAATCTGATTTACTTTGGCGATCCTAAGCATCAAAATCAACCGTTAGAATATTGGATGACACCAAGATATGTCGTTATGTCGTATGATCTTCCTCCACCAATTGTTGACGAGGTGATGGGATTAAGACCAAAAATTGATAAGCGAAAGCCATTGACCAAAGTCTTAGAAGATCTTGATATTACACTTGAAGAGCTGCAAATCCGTATTAATGATGCGCAGGCGGCTCATTTAAAATCACTTGAGAAAAAGCGCCCAGCTAAAAAGGAAAAACCACCAAAGCCAGGGTCTGAAGACAAAACAAAAGCTGCGGAAAATGCCAATGACTGATTATGTGTTGGCACTCATTCCGCAATACGGCCTGTTGGTGGTATTTGTGGTAACAACAATTGCGTGCCTAGGCATTCCACTGCCGTCAGCCATGTTAGCGTTAGCTGCTGGCGGGTTTGCAGCAACGGGGGATTTAACGCTTTGGCATGTGATAGCAGTTACTTTATTAAGCTTCATTGCTGGTGATCAAATAGCCTATCAAATTGCGCGAAAAGGTGGTCCGGGCTTAATTAACAAGTTAAAAAACTATCAGAAGATGGAAAAAATCATCGGTAAGGCTGAAGGGCTTTTGGATAAGCGTGGACATACTGCCATCATCCTATCTCGGACGGTTGTCAGTCCGGCTGGGCCATGGGTGAGCTATATATGTGGAGCCACAGGTTTTAAGTGGCCAAATTTTTCGATCTCTGCCAGTATTGGCGCAGCGTGCTGGACCCTAGCATATGTGTTCATTGGATATTTCTCTGCGGGGCACCTGTCAAACCTAACCGATTTGGTAAGTAACTTCCTAGGATTTATCATTGCGGGCATTGTTGGCCTGATAAGCATTGTTTGGCTTATAAGGGCTTGGATGCATCATAAAAATGCATAAATACAATACCTTATAATGATTAACTTAATTTAAGTTAATCAATGAATTTTGGAAAGTTTAGTTTTTGGAGGAGGCGATTAAATGACTAGAAAACAAGTTGCAGTTATCACAGGTGGTGCGCAAGGGATCGGTCTTGCTACAGCGATCAGGCTCGCTAAAAAGGGCTATTCAATTGCAATATGGGATATGGATAAAAAAGCCATGGATGCAGCGAAAAACACATTGAGTGAATTCCCCCATTGCATTTGTTCTGTCAACGTTGTTAACGCTGAGCAAGTTTTCGATGCTGTTAGCGAAACAGAAGAAAAACTTGGGCCAATTACCGCTCTTATTCATAGCGCCGGTATTACTGGACCAAACGACAAACTTGTCGATTATGATATTGATGCATGGCGCCAGGTGATTGATGTGGATTTAAATGGGACGTTTATCGTGAACAAGGCGATTGTTGCGCGCATGCAAGTACATGGTTACGGACGCATTCTCAACATTGCTTCAGTTGCAGGTAAAGAGGGTAATCCAAATGCCTCAGCTTATTCGTCTGCAAAAGCGGGTGTGATCGCGCTCACAAAATCGCTGGGCAAAGAACATGCAGATCAGGATATCGCGGTTAATTGCGTGACCCCAGCTGCCGCAAAAACAAGAATATTTGATCAAATGAGTGATGAGCATATTCAGTATATGCTATCTAAAATTCCGCGTGGTCGTTTCTTAGAGGTTGAAGAAGCTGCCAATATGATTGCTTGGTTGGTGTCAGAAGAAAACAGCTTCACCACAGCAGGTGTGTTTGATTTATCAGGTGGTAGAGCCACATACTAATCATCAATCCAATTAAGCGATATATGATATGCTTGAAATTGATAACAGGACAGCCAGATCATTGTGGTTGGCAACAACTGGTCTCGCCAAAGCCCCAAAGGGATCGTTAGATTTATCCAAAATCATCCGTGACCTTGGTTTTGTGCAACTTGATACAATTCAAGTGGTATCGCGCGCGCACCATCATATCTTATGGAGCCGAAACCAAAATTATCGCGAGCCTATGCTTGATAAAGCTTTGGGTAAAGAGCGGTCTATTTTTGAGCATTTTACTCACGATGCGTCGGTGTTGCCGATGGAATTTTTGCCAATGTGGAAACGGCAATTCAAGCGTAGAAAAGATCTTATTGATCGTTCAAATTGGTATTCCAGCATGCCAGATCCACAAGGCCGAAAACAGATTAAGGACCGCATTCGAAGAGAAGGACCATTATCGACCCATGACTTTGACACAAAAATTAAGGGTGAGAAAACTATGTGGCAGCGGCCGCCGCATAAACTTGCGCTCGATTATATGTGGTATTCAGGTGAATTGGCGACTTGCCATCGTGTTAATTTCACCAAGTTTTATAATTTGGCAGAGCGTGTTTTCCCAGTGCATCTTTGGGAGCAAAATGTCGATGATCAAGCCCAAGTCCATTGGCTTTGCGAACAAGCATTAGACCGCTTATCATTTGGCAATGCATCTGATGTGCATAAGTTTTGGGAAGCGACAGATCTTCCGGAAGTAAAATCATGGGTAAGTGAAAACAAACGCTTAGTGCCTCTGCGTGTTCAATCATATGATAACTCTTGGGTGGAAGCTTATGGTCCTGAAGATATTGAAGATCGTCTGGCATCTTTAGAAACGCCCACAACTCGCTTACGGATTTTAAATCCCTTTGATCCTGCTATTCGTGATCGTAATCGAGCCGAACGTCTATTTGGTTTCAACTATCGGATTGAAATGTTTGTACCAGCCGCAAAACGCCAATGGGGATATTACGTATATCCAATTTTAGAAGGTGATCGTTTTGTTGGACGCATTGAAGTCAAGGCTGACCGCAAAAAAGATACGCTCAACATTATCAAGTTTTGGCCGGAAGGTAAGACAAAATGGGGTGCCGCTCGCATTCAAAAGTTACATAGTGAGCTTGAGCGGATGGCAAGGTTTATTAATATCAACAATATCAATTGGTTTTGTAAAATATAAAAGCCCGATCAAAATGACCGGGCTTGATATTCAAATTTTTTTAAAATACGCCTTATTCAAACGTAATGCTTGGAGCAACACCCTCAAACCCAGCACCATCAAGCGAATTGATGATCGATTGAGCAATCTCTGCGTAGACTTTTGCGTGTGGCCCATCTGGAGCCGACGCTGCAATTGGTGTTCCGCCATCAGAGTTTTTGCGAATTTCCATATGCAGTGGTACTTCACCTAAGAATGGAACGCCAACTTTATCAGCTTCCTCACGCGCACCGCCATGTCCAAATATGTCTGATTGTTCCCCGCATTTCGGACAAATAAACGTGCTCATATTTTCAATGATGCCCAAAATTGGCACATCTACTTTACGGAACATATTTAGCCCCTTGCGTGCATCAATAAGCGCAATGTCTTGTGGTGTAGATACGATCACAGCACCTGCAAGCGGGACGTTCTGCGACATTGTCAGCTGTGCATCACCTGTTCCTGGTGGCATATCAACCACAAGCACATCAAGATCACCCCAAGCAACTTCGCGCAGCATTTGTGTCAAAGCAGATATCACCATAGGCCCACGCCAAATCATTGGCGTGTCTTCATCGACCAAAAAGCCCATGGACATAACCTTTACACCATGACCTTCAAGCGGTGTGAGGATTTTTCCATTCACGGTTGGTTGATCTTTAATCCCCATCAGGCGCGGCATGGATGGTCCATAAATATCAGCGTCCAAAATACCAACTTTTTGACCAAGCTTTGCGAGCGCAATGGCAAGATTGACCGATGTTGTGGATTTACCAACGCCGCCTTTACCGGACGCAACAGCAACGATGGATTTAATTCCCGGAACCGGCGCGCTGTTATTGGCTTGCCGTGCCGCTGAGTTCGTAGGTGCTTTTGGCGGATTAGCGGACGCTGTTGGGCGTTGCGAGCTTGGAGCTGATCCACCTGCATGTTCTGCCGTGAAAATGACAGTTGTGCTTGTTACGCCATCCAACTCGCTCACAGCTTTTTGTGCTGCAAGGCGCATCGGTTCTAATTTTTCTGTTTGGTCAGATGGCACCGTGATTGTAAAAATGACCTTGCCGCCATCAATCATAATAGGGCTCACCAGGCCAAGAGAAACAATGTCACCCTCAAGGTCGGGACCTTTGATGGTTTTAAGACATTCAATTACGGTTTCGTTTGTTACTTGTGACATTTCTTGTCCTGCTGTTTTATAAATGTGGCTCGAAATAGCCTTAATCACGTGAAAGTCCTTTGGAATTGAGATCCTGCAGATACTCAGACCATCTGGTGTCTTTTTCATCGATCAATTGCCTCAGATATGGCCAGTTAAATATACCTGTGTCATGCCCATCCGAAAAGATAATTCGGATCGCATATCGTCCCACAGGTTCAATATTTGTGATCAGAACATTGCGCTTACCTACCTGCGGCACTTCTTGCCCGGGACCATGTCCTTTAACCTCTGCAGACGGTGATGAGATCCTTAGATACTCCGACGACAATTCTCCTTCAGTTCCATCATGATAGAACACACGCATGATCCCGCGTTCTTTTGAAACGCGAATATCTTTTGGAGTATCGTTTGGATTGCCATCAGTCATAAACCAGCGCCCATTTAGCACATTAAATTACGTCGTATTAAGTTTACAGTTAAGAACAGAATTACTCACTGTCTAGGGGGAATTGCGAATAATTTTCATTTGGTTGATGTGTCGCACCATGAATATAAAAATAATGCTTGAATGCGTGTGAAAATCCAGTGATGTTTGATAGGAGAGGCATCACGGTTTTTACAAAAACCTTACCAGATGTTGAAAGGGCGTAATGAATATTCTTGGGGCTATAATTGCAGGTGGTCAGTCGCGTCGAATGGCGGGCGCGAACAAACTGTTTTTGAAGTTACAGGGTGAATTTTTAGTCGAACGAGCCGCACGTAAACTTAATCAGCAGGTTGGGCAGGTAGTCGTTAATCTCAATAGAGACGAAGATGCGGTTAAATCTTTTGGGCATCACATCATATTAGATGAACATAATGATCATCAGGGGCCGTTGGCAGGCATATATTCAGTTCTAAACTGGGTGCATCAGAACCATGATAAAGTTGATTATGTTATGACAGTACCTGCTGATGCGCCGTTCTTTCCTGATGACCTTTCAAAGGTGTTAAGTGATGCTATTGGTGCAAATGACATCGCTATTGCGCATTATGATGGTTATCCGCAGCAACTCTTTGGATTGTGGTCGGTTAAGTGTTTAAAGGACTTGGCGCTCTTCTTGGATAATCTAGATAATCGCAAGGTAATGTCGTTTATTCGTTCAAAAAACTGGGTTCAAGTCGAGGTCAAAAAACAACAGGTCGATCCATTTATGAACATCAATACACCAGAAGATTGGCAAATGGCACAAGACTTTGTTGCAAAGCGGAGGGATTGTTAATGGCCCAAAAAGTATTTGGTATTTCCGGCTGGAAAAATTCTGGCAAGACAACACTGACTTCCGCGCTTATCAGAGAGTTGACTACTCGTGGCTATCGCGTTTCAAGCGTCAAACATGCCCATCACAATTTGGATGTCGATCAAGAAGGAACAGATAGCTACAAACACCGATCAGCAGGGGCAAGTGAAGTAATGCTCGCCTCAACCAATCGGTTTGCCCTTATGCATGAGATTGCAAAGGAAGAGGGTGAGTTTGAGTTGGATGAACTGCTGGAGAAAATGTCAGAAGTGGATCTCATCCTTGTCGAAGGGTTTAAATCTTCTGATATTCCCAAAATTCAGACCATTCGAGAAGTAAGTCTAGCTAACAGTGGTTCGCAAGAGATGAATAATATTGTGGCTTACGCAACTGATATGCACCTTGATACCGAGCTGCCAGTATTACAAATCGATAATGTATCGTTGATCGCTGACTTTATTATTGATTACATGGACTTATATGTAAGTTAGTAATTACATAATGAATCTTTGGAAACCGCGCTAATATCGTTTAGACCCAGTTGTGCGAGAGAAATACTGATATCTGACGCTACATTATTCGCATATTCCGTAAGTCCATGCTTACCATTTGCTGCAATTGCGTAGGAAAACGGTCTGCCGAGGAACGCGTAATGTGCACCATATGCATAGGCTTTGAGAATATCTTCACCCGAGCGTAGCCCGCTGTCGAAGAATAATGGATAATCATTCCCAACCATCTTACGGATTTCTCGCAAAGCGTGGATAGGGGCGGGAGCGCTATCTAATTGTCGACCCCCATGGCTCGACACTTGAATTGCATCAACGCCAGCATCTTTGAGCTTAACAGCATCACGCGGATCTAAAACGCCTTTTACTACAAGGTTTCCTTGCCATTTATCACGTATATCTTGTAGCAAATTCCAATCAGCACCAGCGCGACTGCTCGTGCGATCAAATTCACCAAACTTACCGCCAAAATTTGCTAATTCAGGCTTGCCATGAAACAGGGTAGAGAGCGACCATTGTGGGTGAAGAGCAAAGTCAATAAATTGAGGGACACCAATCTTAAATGGCATCTTAAATCCGCGGCGCAATTCGCGTGGTCTTCGACCAACTTCAGGCACATCAACGGTTAAGATAAGTGTTTGATAATAAGCAATTTTTGCGCGATCCATCAGTTTAAATGAATCTTCCTTATTGCCACTGAAATAGAGCTGAAACCAGGCATTGCCCTCAGACATCTCCGCCATATCTTCTAGTGAGGTAGAAGCTGCTGTTGAAACACCAACTGGCACCTTATGTTTGGCCGCGAACTCAGCCAATAGCTTGTCCGCATCATGGCGGGCAAGATTACACATCCCCATTGGGCTAATACCAAAGGGAAGTCCGACTTCTCTGCCAAATAGTTTTAGTTTTATGTTGCGTTCAACGACATTATTGAGAATTCGAGGCTGCAACCGGATTTTCTGGATTTCATCGCGGTTATATCGCTCGCCAGCTTCTGTGCCTGCAGCACCATCTATATAATCAAAGACCATCCATGGGAGGCGCTTTTTTGCCAAGCGCCTCGCATCTTCGTATGAATGTATTCCACTATTTTGAAGCATTGTTATTCTCCTAATGTAAGTAGTTGATTACAAAAGATGCAAATATGCTTCTCAATACGTGAATTACGCGTTGCGCTCAGCAACCGTGTTCATAAAGCGGTCACGAATAACAACAGGATCCATCGTAATAACTGGAACCTTGATGTTGCCAGATTCGCATTTGCTGACGATGATTGTCATCTTGTCGCCATCCAACGCTTCTTGAACAACCTTAGCTGTCTCTTCAGCTGAACATTCGATAACGTTTTCGCAACCACAAGCTTTTGCAACAGCAGTAAGCGATGTTTTCTTACCTGCATATGTTGGTTGGTCTCCAGTTGAACCGTAGCTACCGTTGTCAATAATCAAAAGTATGAAGTTATCAGCAACATTGTTAGCAATTGTTGGCAATGTACCAAAGTTGGTCAAAACCGAACCATCACCATCAATTGAGATCACTTTCTCTTTTTGAGCAAGCGCTAAGCCAAGGCCGATAGATGATGATAGACCCATAGTACCCAGCATATAAAAATTGCTTGGTTGATCATCCATCAAATGTAATTCCTGGCTAGGAAGACCAATGTTACAAACGACAAGCTGGTCAGAAATGATAGGCATAAGTTCTTTTAATACGTCAGAGCGGATCATATTAGTATCCTTTCCAGAATGAAGCGTCAGTTAGAATAGCGACAGGCTTGTTGCACATGAATGTGTATTTCAAAATCTTGTCGAGTTCTTCAACGTCATCTTCGTGGTGGAAGTGGTATGTTGGGATGTTTAGTTGTGCCAAAAGTGCCTTTGTGTGAACAGCCATTTCAACTTGACAGGCAACTGGTTCACCAAGTTCACCGCGATATGAAATGAGCATTGGTAGTGGCATGCGATAATATTGTGTCAATGTCACAAGTGTGTTGACGGTCACGCCAATCGCCGTGTTTTGCATGATGATCGCAGGGCGTTTACCACCCATATACGCACCAGCGCAAAGGCCCATGCCTTCATCTTCTTTATTTGCTGGAATGTGATAAATGTCATCACTTTCCTCGATTTTATCAATAACGCCAGCCAATTGCTTACATGGCACTGTCGTTACAAAATTGACGTCGTTGGCAACGAGGTCTGCAACTATTTTATCATTTACGGACACGGGATAACTGCTCCTATTTGGTGAGGTTGATGGAGTTATCATATAAATGTAAATTTAATTCAAGACAAAGATATTTGACGATAAGTAAAATTTCACTTTACTTATCGGTTGCTTTTTTCTGCCAATACGATGTTTTCAATTGTTTCGAGTAATTTATCGATCAATGTGGACTTAGAGCTATTTTTACGCGCCAATATCCCCAAAATACGCCCAGCGGAATGGTCGTTTTTCTCAAAGTCCAGCGGGATCTTGCGCAAGGACTTAAAAATAGGGTCTGGAACGCAAAGATTTGGTGCAATCGAAACGCCCAGATTATGTGAAATCATGCTGCTTAAAGTTTCTAAAGACTCCATCTCCATAGATGGTCGCACAGATATGTTATTCTTCAACAACCAATTTTCTGCAAGTTGGCTAACAGACGCTCGGCGGGTTTGACTGATATAAGGCATGCTCTGCATGAGCTTAACGGGGTCGCTTTCACTCACTTCTGGTGCGGTTAGCAATACCAGCTCCTCCTCTGTAAAAGGCCGCCATTCCATGTGCGCACCAACATGAGTTGGCATAGCAATAACACTTGCATCAATTGCTCCGCGTTCAAGTTGTTCATGCAAGTCTTCTGAAAGACCAGGAACCACGCGTATATGCAATTCGGGATATGTTTCGATCAGCTTCTTTATCGATCGCGGTATCAGTTCACGTATCACGGATGGCACGGCACCAATGATCAACTCACCATGGAGCTGAGCGGTGCCAACAATATCATCGAGCATGGTGTCATAAGCTGCAACGACTTCACGTGCTTTTGGAATAAAGGCTTTACCAAGCGCGTTGAGCTGTGGTGATTTTTGTGAACGATCAAATAGGTCAACTTGGAGCTGGTCTTCTAAACGCTTCATCTGCTGACCCACAGCGGCATGAGAAACATAAACCTTCTCCGCAGCAGCGCTAAAGCTGCCATGATCTGCAATAGCGATCAGAGTTTTTAAAAGCGAGATGGACAGATCAAGACCTCAATTATTGAGCGTGGAACTTATATATCCAGCTTAACTTGATCTGCGACTTCTTTCAAACGACTTTCTGTTTGATCTCCAATTACCAAATACTGACCATCACCTTTGGACCATGACAAGATATCAAAACCGTTGATGGTGCTTGACTTAGTTTCACCTGTTCCCATCATCGCACCTGAGCTGTTTTGGAAGCAAATTGCGATGACCGAACCTGCCTGATCCTTATACATCAACTGTGCAACGGGCTTGCCTTTAACAACCAATAACCGTGCGCCTTGGAATTCAAAACCAGTATCAGAAATATTGGGAATTGAAAAAGGTAATCCAGTTGTATTGCTTAACCAACCAACAATGTGGTCAGCCTCATCCGCACCCACCTCAACCAAATGACGCTTTTGTTGGGCGTAAATGCCGTGATAATCTGCAACGTGATGTAGCCACCCAGTCGTTTGAGCTACGGTAATTTCGGGCTGATTGGCTTCGTTGAACACAAATCCACCGATACCTCCAGCAATTAAGAGCGCTATGCCGGCTGCCATTGAGCGGAAGCTAAAGTTGTTGTTCGCAGCTTGTGGCAACGGTTTCACATTTGTTTCCAGCTCCGCATTTTCAATCATGCTGATGAGATCTTCCGACGTGTCGCTTTCCAGAAAATCATCAAATTCTGATAATGCGTGATCATTAGCAAAAGCTAGTTTTTCGAACTCTTCTGCAACTTTAGGATCTGTTTCAATAAGATTGCGAATTTCTTCGAGCTGATCTTCAGGTAGTTCCTGATCGAGATAGGCGCTTAATTTTACGGATAGATCACTCATATGCTTTCTTCCCTTGGTGAAAGGGTTTCGCTGATTATTTTTCGCGCCCGATGGATTCGGCTCATAACAGTGCCAACAGGGATGTCCATGGCAAGAGCCGCTTCTTTATATGTGAAGCCTTCTTTAGCCACGAGCAATAGCGTTTGGGATAATTCACTTGGTAGTTTCATGACAAGGCTGCCAATCTGGTGTGCAAACAGTGTTTCGTCTGCATCACTATTATCACTCAAATCATGTGCATCTTCAATTTGCATTTGCCCAGCTCCTTGCCGTACCTTTCGTTTCCTCTGCTCACTAATCCAAGTGTTTCTCATAACCGTAAATGCCCAGCGATCCAGCGGTTGGCTGGCGTCGTACTTATCCCATTTTGCGAGAGCTTGCGTGCAGGTTTCCTGCAGCAAATCATCCGCATCCGAAGATGACCGCGTCAGCGTCAAGGCATATCGTTTAAGCCTCGGCAACAGCGCAATCATTCTGGTTTTAAATTCGTGTGGTGCTACCAAAATAACTCACTACCAGCTTTGTTTTTACCCGCCAGACTTTGATTAAACCTTTGTTTCAAAATCTGCCTTCACATCTATTACGTCTTAACTTTGAGAAATATTCACATAAAGTTGAAAATAAAATTACCATTTTCGTGAATAATTTCCAAACCCAATGCGTAATCATTTCGTAACCAACAACAGAACACAAGAAATTTTATGACGAAAATCAAAAAGGAACATAACATGATGAAAGCAATGACGATCGCACTTGCGCTAACAATACCAGCCACTTTTGCTCTTGCAGCGGGTTCAAGCAGCGATGAGCCGCCGAAGAAAACTAAAACTTCGATGGAATGTAAAGATGGCCAAGTTTGGGACAAAAAAATGAAAAAGTGTCTGGATGCAGAAAGTTCACTGCTAACAGATGATGCCCGATATGAAGCAGCGCGTGAACTTGCATATGCTGGCCAATACCAAAATGCCCAAGTCGTTTTAGCATCTATGTCTGATCAATCAGACACACGAGTTCTTACTTATTACGGCTTCACACATCGTAAGGCTGGCAATGTTGATCTTGGAATGGCTTACTACCAAAAAGCGCTTGCAGCTGATCCTAACAATCTTCTCGCACGCTCATATATGGGCCAAGGTCTGGTTTCTCAAGGCGACAAAGCTGCGGCGCGTTTGCAGCTTGTTGAGATCAATGCACGCGGCGGTAAAGGCACATGGCCTGAAGTTGCGCTCGCAAATGCGATCGAAAGCGGCAAAGGTTACAGCTACTAAGCCATCACCGTCAGACATTTTAAGGCGGCTCTTTCGGGCCGTCTTTTTATATGCGTGTGAGGATTTGTACTTTTTTGTCAGCAATCATATCGCCAACTGCCGCGTCAAATTCTTTGAAATGAGGTGAAGCGAGATGAACTTTAAATGCAGCTTCATCATCATAAAGTTCGTATAAAAAGATCGTCGATTTATCACTTTCATCAACGCAAACATCAAACTGCTGACATTCAGCTTCCTGCTCTAAGGATGCCTTCGCGTTTTCCATCATGAGCGGCATAAACTGATCAATGCTTTTATTTTTTATTTTAAAGGTTACACAAACCACATACATTTCATTGTTCTCTCAATTGCGTTTTAAAGTTCAATTCTGCGACCGGTTTCTGCAGATTGATATGTTGCAGCTGTTGCCTTTATCACGGCAAGATAATCTTCAGCTTCGTTTTCAAACTCAACCTTGCCCATAGCAGCTAAAAGAATGTGCCTGTTAAGCGCTTTCACGCAACCGCCGCCAAAAGCATTAATATCGACGTCTAGTGTGATTGGTATGTTTTCAGATGCTTGGGAACCAAAGGGCCTGAAAGTTATGTCTCCCATTCCACTAAGGTCGATTGTACCTTTTTCGCCTTCAATTTGCATGACACCCATCGTGCGGCGCAAATTATCAGTTTGATGATCGGATAATCGATTGCCATCGAGTATCGATTGGCTACCGTTCTTATGGTTCATGATCACCAAGCCGCAATCTTCCCCAGCAATCACTGGGTTTAATTTGCGAATATCAGCATAAACATTTTCAATATCGCCTGACATCCAACGAAATAGATCGATGAAATGCACACCGGTTTCATGGATCAATAATCGCGGCATTTTTTGAAATGCTGGCTGACGAGAAAGATAAGCATCGGGCCCGCGACCATCGCCAGGTCGCAAGTAAAACCTTGTCTGATAAACCTCACCCAAACCATTATCATCAATAAGGGCTTTAATTGTGCGATACCAAGGTTGGAAACGGAAGTTTTCATGAATGAAAATTCGGCAGCCGCACTCTTTCGCAAACGCAATCGCTTCTTCTGCTTCTTCCACGCTCTGACAAAAGGGTTTCTGGCAGATAATGATTTTGTCTTTAGCTGCGAGTTTTTTGATGAGAGCAAAATGCGATGGAGGTGGTGTTACAATATCAATAATATCGGGATTGGCCGCAATGATTTCACCGAGATCATCGCAGACCTGAACACCGTATTTCTCGCTCGCCCACGCGCGACGTTCATCACTTATATCGCAAGCGGCGACAAGGTTTGAACCCTCAAGTTCCGTCCACGCATCAAGATGAAATTCTGAGAAATAACCAAGGCCAATAACAGCGACCTTTAACGCATCACTCATTTTATCGCACCAATTTGAGAAATCACTTCTTGCGTCATGGCTTTTGTGCCCATATCTCCACCAAATTCAAATGGGCGCAACAAGTTTTCTGCAAAACCATTATCCACTGCTTGGTCGATAAAGTCACCTGCTTTAGCAAAGGACTTGTTGCCAGATTTATCGGCAAGGTAATCAAGCATAAGAGCACCACTTAAGATGGCCGCTAGTGGGTTTGCTTTGTCTTGTCCCATGATATCGGGGGCGCTGCCATGGGCGGGTTGGAAGAGACCAATTTCATCGCCAATTTCTGCACAAGACGCCATGCCCATACCGCCTACAAGGCCGCCGGCAAGATCTGATAGGATGTCGCCAAAGATGTTCTCCATGACCATGACATCAAATTCCCAAGGCTTGCGAACCAGATCAAGTGCTTGCGCATCGACATAATTGTATGATGTTTCTACGTCCGGATTATCAGCTTTAACTTCATCAAAAATTTGACGGAAAAAAGCCATGGATTTAAAAACGTTAGCCTTATCAACACAAGTGAGACGACCGAGTTTTCCGCGTGATTTCCGACGTTTAGCTAAATTAAAAGCAAATTTATGCAGCCTTTCCGTGGTGTCTCGCGACACGAGCAGACTGTCATATACTTCTTCATTTTCGACAACTTTGCTGCGATTGTGTACGGCTGCAGAATAGAACAAGCCTTCCGTGCTTTCACGCAAAATGATCATATCAATCCCAGCAGCTCTTGGGTCTGCCAAGCGTTGTGGAGCATTTGGATACGCCTTGATAGGGCGCACACCTGCGTAAAGTCCATATCGGTCACGCAAGCGAAGGTGAGGGGAGATTTCAGTTCCATCAGGATGACGAATTGATGGAAGTCCAATGGCGCCTAAAAAAATCGCGTCAGATTCTCCAGCCTTTTCCTCGCCACCTGGTTCAATATCTATACCGTGCTCTTTGTAATATCCCGCACCCGCTGCAATATCATGATATTCTAGCGCACAATCTCCAGCTTTCGCCATCGCGTGTTCAACGACCTGTAAGGTTGCTTCGGTTACATCTATTCCTATTCCATCGCCGCGAATGACTGCGACGCTTTGTTTTAACGACATACTTTTTCTTTCTATAGCTGTTGAAGCTTATATTTGGCTAAAATTGCGAGAAGTTCAGCGCCAGCCCGTTTGCGGTGTTCTCGATAAACGCTTCTTGCTTTTTCGATTTCACCTTCAATGATATGTTCCACAACTGTTTTATGCTCTGCTGTGGAGCGGTATGGTTTTTCGCGCATGCGCAATGTAATCACCCGCGCGCGATGGGCCTGATCAAACAACAAACTGGCAATCGATAACAGCCGCTTGTTACCGTGAAGCATCAGAAGTTCTTTATGAAATTCATCATCCGCATCTGCCCATGCTTCAAGATCATCATCCTCAAGCGCTTGTTCCATGCGCGAGGTTGCATCAATGAGCGGTTTTAGTTCTTCCTTGGATAGTTTGCGTGCCGCCAAATTTGCTGCTGCTTCTGGTTCAATTGCTGTCAGTAGCTCGTAAATTTCTTCCATGTCTTGCGGTAGGATGGGGAGAATATAAATCCCGCGCCGAGGCTTCATTTCCACCAGCCCGTCGGCTTCCAAAAGCACTAAAGCTTCTCTTAATGGCGTGCGGCTCATTCCCAAACGTTCAGCCATCTCTGGTTCTGTTCCATGAAAACCAGGTGGTAATCGATTTGAACGTATTTCTTGCTTCAAACGCTGGTAAGCGTCATTAACAAGACTTGATCTAGATTTCTGCATCATGGGTTGTGCTCCTGATAACAGAATTCGCATGATTTTATCTTCACGTCAAATACTTTAATGTATACATTAATATAAAACTATGATTTCATACAGATAAATGCGAAAAATTTTGTACGAAACCGGAGAATGGAAATCAAATGTCAGATGTTTGGGAAGTCTATGCGCTAAAATATGCGGACCGAAACACACGAACCCGCGCAGAAAGTTTTATCGATGATGATCATGCGGGTGAGCCACACGGTATGGACTACTTCGTTTGGGTTTTATCAAATAATGGCAGAAATATAGTGGTTGATACGGGTTATGATAGTGCAGAGGCGAACCGTCGCTCGCGGCCAATCATTCGCGATCCTGCAAAGGCAATCGAGGCGCTAAATTTAAACGCTGAGACAGTTGATACTGTCATTATAACGCACCTACATTATGATCATGCAGGTGGTCTTGATCGCTATCCGAATGCAATTTTTCATTTGCAAAGCGACGAGATGGCTTTTGCAACAGGCCCATGCATGTGTGATCACACCTTAAAGGCGCCGTTCACTGCAGATCATGTATGTGAAATGGTGCGCCATGTGTATTCAGGGCGCGTGGTTTTCCATGATGGATCGGCTGAGATCACCCCGGGCGTGCGCGTTCATAACGTTGGCGGGCATTCCAATGGCTTGCAGGTGGTTGAGGTGATGACCAAAACAGGGCCGCTATGTTTAGCATCTGATGCTTCGCATTATTATGAGAATTTTATCGACAAAAAACCATTTCCAATTGTTTATAATATGGATGCTATGTTTGCCGGGTTTGATCGAATTGTGGAAATAGGTGGTTCAAATGATCGCGTGATCCCAGGGCATGACCCTCTGGTTACCAAGATGTATCCCACCCATGGGACATCTGGTTTTATCTGGCGTTTGGACGCAGGAAAACTAACACCCTAAAGGTTAGCTATGCCAAACTTTCGGTAAAGCATTTTGACCATGTAGTGCATTGATAATCGGAATAAGCGATTTGCGCAGCTCATAACTTGTGGGTGCACTCATACGGATTATAAGTTTGTGAGTGTTTTGATCCGCTAAATGCCAAATGCTTGTCCCGATATTCACATCGTCTTGGGTTTTTATCTTTTCAAATTTCGCTTCTGCTTGTGGGCCAATATATAAGATAAATGCGGTGGCGAGATCACCGGAGGTGACGGTGTTTCGTTTCAGGATGTGATCAATATTGCCATCGATCTTTTGGTTTTCTGCGTGAATGAGCTGATCATTTTGATGAATGCGCCAAGTATCTTGAAGCGATGCTGACGACACGACTTCATTCATTGCAGGCCGACCAAACATAAGTGGCTCAACCATTAAAAATTCGCTGTTGTTAGATAAGTTCACATTTATTGTGCGCTTCAACCGGGCTTGATCAAACAAAATTGTTTCTTGCGGCAACCAGGCAAAAGAGCCTTTCTCGCCTACTTTAATATCAACATCGATCAATGCAGGTAACGGACGCGATGCTTTATAAATCCGCTCACAGGCCTGACTGGTAATGGTCAGTTGAGCATGATCTTCAACAGCAAATTTCCAGCTTAGATGATCGTTATCTGTCAAGCCGCCGGAGGTATTGATCATCACAGCTTCAATAGGGTCGGTCTTATTATGATTGGGCATGCGAAGGCGCGCGCATCCTTCTTGATAAAGGCGCTCGAGCCGGTTTTGATCACCATTACGTTTTACAAACAACTCTCCATGCCCGCGTGCGCGTTGCATATCGTCAACTTTACTTGCTGTCGCCAGGCTATTTGTACTCATGGATAGTTTGCACCTATATTCAACTATACCCCGTTTATCGCTTTGCAAGGTGAGGCGCAATCCATTTGGAGAAAAACGTGTTGGTCTAATTTTCCTGAAAAGAGCTTCTTCAGGTGAAAATAAAACCACTCAGTTAGATAATTTTAATTTGCCGCAAGAAACATCATCGGTTAAGAAGATATCCATCAAAAGTGAGGCTTATCTCTCTTTAATGCACCCGTAGCTCAGCTGGATAGAGCGCTGCCCTCCGAAGGCAGAGGTCGCAGATTCGAATTCTGCCGGGTGCGCCATTAATATACTGATTTAGCTGGTAAAAATTCTTCTTTAGGCCGCTTGCAGCCTGTTTTATAACGTGCACAGCAATGGCACAGGCTCTTTTTGATTCAATAAATTCAATAACTTAGCGATATTCAAATCCCGTATTTTAGCACAGCTCTAGCCCAATTTTATCACTTGGGAATCACCAATGCTTTTTTGGTGATGATGTATTTTATGGCAAAAAAGCAGATCAAAAATCCATATGTTCAATCTCAACTGGGGTCGTGTCGAAGGTATTGAAACCGTATTAACATTGCCAATGGAAGAACAAGAACTGGTCATCAGCGCCTATGGCAAAGGCAGGCAACCGCAACGGTTCATCCCCAAACGATCATCCTATGCAGGCTTTGAAGGATTATACCGACTACACAAAAAACACTTTGGTAAATGGCCATTAAAGAACGACCCTTTGTTTCGCAATTATCAGGGTGAACGCATTGGTAGTTTGAACACATCCCTCAATAGCCTGCTTGATGCCGCTGATATGCTTTATGATCCAATTGGTGAGAAATATTCCACCTATTCATTCAGATATTCCTATGCCACTTGGCAGCTACAGAAATCACCACGAGTTAGCATCTATTGGCTTGCCAAAAACATGCGCACATCAGTTGAGATGATTGAGAAATGGTATTCAGATGCAGTACCAGAGGATCAGGCCGTTATTCTTAGAGGCGATGATGAGTGGCGAATAAACTGAGGATAATAACATAATTATGCTTGGATTATCAGTTTCTGTGTTATTTTGACGCAGAACAAAGCATGATTCTTGGGAGGGAATGAAGTAAATGGAAGGAGCGGTATGCTCAAAGCTAAAATTTCTGATCTTGACATCACCACGAAGTTTTACAAATTTCCCGGCTCTCACATACTAGATTCATTTCGAAAACATATTTCTGAAACAGGTATTCCAACAACTTGGCAATATCACAATCACACAAAACCGCCTGCAGATAGTGAATTTGAAGAACTGCTTTCGTTTGAAATACCTTCGAAACTTAGAGATAATGTAGGAAAAGCGTTATGCCCTATTTGCTCCCCCCATTCCCCGAAGTATTTCGATGGTAAGCTTGCGTGGTTTCCCAAGGAGGGTGTAATACGAGCTATCGGGCACGAATGTGCAAAAACGCTTTTTGGAACTGAAGCAACTAATAGAGCCAAATCAGCAAGATTAGCCAGAGAACGTAAGAATTCTGCTGAAGATTATCTTCTCGATAAATTGCCAAAAATCGGTGAACTTAGGAACTTGGTTGAGAGCTTAATTCCAATAGGACGGCAACTCGATGCTGTTAGGGTATCAATATGGAAAGCTGGTGGAAAAAGCGCCTGTCAAAACTTGGTCAGACTAGGCGCGGGCGGTGAGCTGAAATTATATGATGAAGTTAAGTCAATAAAGGCAGATAAATTTGGTGAAACCAGCACTGTTTTTGAAAGAGTAGAAATTGGTTCAATACAAATACGCGCATTGAATTTTTTGAAGAATTCTAGCAGTATAGAAGCCAAAGCAAAAAACGCTTTGGTTGCGTTGGTTGCTATAAATGCAACAAATGACGAAGAGGAAGCTTTAGAGTTTATAACTTCAACCCTTACAATGGATCGTTTTTTATTCGATGCTGAAAAAGTCACCAAGGCAGCTTTAGTGGATGTCGATGAGCTGCGTAAAATCATAGCTGAAGCAAAGCACTTTTTGAATCCCACAAACTTAGAAAATTTATCCAGATGGGCTGCGCATGAAGGGTCAAATTCTCCTATCGTTTTCAAATATAACGTTTCCAGTCCATTAAAAATAAACATTGGGATTAAGTCTACTGATTTTTATGCGGGAACTAAATTAATCAGTTTGCCGAATTATGATTAAACGTAACATTCTCCGCAATTTCTTACATTTCCAGCTAACACCCTGATTTAATTGACTTTCAAAAGCCGTTGCTCTTTGAGCAAGATGGAAACATAACTTTATGCACGCAAACACTGCAAAAGGTTATGTTTCGGATTAGCGTGTTCCAATCAAAGGGAACTGAAGAAACTGAACTCTTCATCTGACCCCAAATATGCAGGTACGTGCCAGTTGAAGACATTCGACAAAATAAATATTTTCTAAATATTCAAGTCTACTTTCTCACTTGCCATTTGCGGAAGATGCGTTCGTAGGTGAATGGACATCTGCTCAACGAGTGGGCTGGGCGTACGTTGCGCACTTGTCAGCAAACAAACCTGACGTGCGCAATTTTCATCAGCAAGGGGCAAAGCGATCAAGTTCTCATCCAATGATACTTTAGCTAAACCCGGTAAAATAGTGATACCAGCGCCCGCGCTCACCATAGCTAAGAGCGAGAGAATATTGCGTACTTTTAAATGACTCCTGGAAGCTATTTCCAAAAATTCAGGATGATCGAGCTGAATGAGTGTCTCATTCATGATAAGCGCTTCTGTTGCGATCATGCTATATTCTATCATGTCAGTCTTAGATGCTAATTTGTTGTCTCGACGACAAATAACGTAAAGTTGGTCACTGAAAAGTACTTCACTATTAAGCCCTTCCATACCTTCAACTGCACTTGCAATACCGATATCAGCGCGCCCCGATGCAACAGCTTCACGCACTGAAACACTATCTGTATCGACAAGATCTATATCTGCACCTTCAGAATTTAACAGGAAACCGCGCAATAGTTTTGGTAACAACAAGGCAGCGACTGATGGTACAGATGCCATGCGTAATCTGCCAGATTTACCCTTCGCATAGCGCTCGATAAGATCAAGGCCTTGATCATGTTGGTGCAGCATTTCCAACGCGATGTTTAATACATATTCACCCAAATTCGTCAGATTGCGCTTGCGATCGGTTTCAAACAATGTGCCGCCAAGCTCTTCTTCCAGCTGTTTAAGCGTCATAGACAAAGCAGACTGCGTGCGTCCGAGCTGTTCTGCAGCTTCTTTTAAGCTGCCGTTTTCAGCCACATTCGCAAAAACCCGAAGCGCTTCTATTTTTATCATCTAGCTTCTTTCATTAAATGCATATGCATAATTTCAGAATAATTGAAATGAGTTTCAGAAATATTCGTTTGCCTGAAATTTTTTATTAAGTCAAACTGATGTGAGGAGAATTTTAAATGCCAGAAAACTATCAGCTCACACTTGATGAAGTAGAAGCGCTTGCGACGAAAACATTAGAACAAGCGGGTGCCAGCCAAGCCGCCGCCGCATCTGTCGCGCGGTCGACAAGATTGGCCGAACGCGATGGTATTAGAAGCCATGGCTTGTTGTATGTTCCAATTTATGCCGAGCATTTGAGATGCGGAAAGGTTGTTGGTAGTGCAACTCCTGTTGTAACTTCCACTAGCGCAGCTGCGGTTCACGTAGATGCTGGGAATGGCTTTGCTCATACAGCAATTGACGCTGGGTGGGGAAAATTCACATCCGCTGCAAAGGAATGCGGCATATCGGCAATGAGTTTAAACAACTCCTATAATTGCGGTGTGCTGGGTCATCACGCCGAACGTATCGCAGAAGATGGTTTGGTTGGCTTGTGCTTCACACATGCGCCTGCCTCAATCGCGCCGATAGGTGGACATAAACCTGTCGTTGGCACGAACCCTTTTGCACTTGGCGTTCCAAACGGAAAAAATGGCGCTGCAATTCTCATTGATCAATCAGCAAGTGTGATTGCGAAATCTGAAATTTTACTTCGCAGTAAAACCGGTGAAGCAATCGAGGCTGATTGGGCTTTAGATGAAAATGGTAACCCCACGACAGATGCAAGCGAAGCTCTAAAAGGCTCCATGCAACCTTCTGGCGGATATAAAGGGTTTGGCGTTGGATTAACTGTTGAAGTTTTAGCGGCGGCACTTTCAGGCGCACTGTTGAGCACACAGGCTAGCCCATTTTCGGGAACCAAGGGTGGTCCTCCGTCAACAGGACAATTTTTTATCGCAATAAATCCGCAATCTTTCGCTGGTGATCAATTCGCAACGTCAATCGAACACCTTTGTGAGAGCATTGAAAATCAAGACGGCGCGCGAATTCCAGGCAGTCGCAGAGCTGGTAATCGTAAGCGAATTGAAGTCGACGGTGTCACTGTAGACGAAGCATTAATGACGCGTATCAAAAACGCATAAACTAGATCGAATAGGAATTTATTTAGATGGATATCGAAACCCGAAATTATGTTGCAGGTGAGTGGGTGGATGGTAAAAGCCATGTTGAAAACACAAACCCTTCAGATCTTTCAGACATAATTGGGCGCCACGCGCAGGCGGACAATGCTCAACTTAACTCTGCCATTGAAGCGGCGCGTTCAGCGCAGAAAAAATGGTGGGATGCGGGCATTCAAAAACGCCATGATGTTCTTATGGCAATTGGCACTGCGTTGATGGCACAGTCCGCAGATATAGGTGCTTTGTTATCGCGTGAAGAAGGCAAGCCTTTGGCAGAAGGTAAAGGCGAAGTTTATCGCGCGGGGCAATTCTTTACATATTTCGCCGCAGAATCTCTCCGTCAGATCGGTGATTTTGCGCAAAGTGTTCGTCCAGAAATTGATATCGATGTTCGAAGAGAGCCTGTTGGTGTTATTGGTATTGTTAGCCCATGGAATTTTCCAGTTGCAACGCCAGCATGGAAAATCGCGCCCGCATTAGCTTTTGGCAATGCAGTTGTTTGGAAGCCCGCGAACTTAACGCCAGCAAGTTCCACCGCGATGGCACGCATCATCTCAGAACAAGACATCCCTAAAGGGTTGTTCTCTATGCTCTGCGGTGCTGGTTCCGAAATTGGTCAAGCGCTGGTTGATCATTCAGGCATTGATGCGATTAGCTTCACAGGATCTGTGCCAGTAGGCCGCGGGATTGCAGCTTCTGCAATGAGCCGTATGGCAAAGGTTCAGCTTGAGATGGGTTCAAAAAACCCGATGATCATTATGGATGATGCAGATATCGATTTAGCCGTCGCCCATAGTGCCAATGCAGCATTTGGCGGATCGGGTCAGAAATGCACCGCGGCATCTCGTTTGATTGTCCACGAAAAAGTACACGACGAGTTTGTTTCAAAGCTTTCAGCTGCGGCGGAAAATCTCAAAGTTGGTCATGCATTAGAAGAAGGCACACAGGTTGGGCCAGTCGTCAGTGCAGCTCAATTACATGGTAATCTTGACTATGTTGCCAAGGGCAAAGCAGCAGGAGCCGAACTTATCTGTGGTGGCGTAACTTTAGATCGCCCTACAAAAGGTCACTATATGGCACCAACTGTGTTTGCCAATACGACCAACGACATGGTTATAAATCGGGAAGAAATGTTTGCGCCGATCACGTGTGTGATGAAAGCCGGTAATTACGAAGACGCTCTTGCAATAGCTAATGACAGTGAGTTTGGGCTGACAGCGGGTATTATGACGAAGAGCCTTGCCCGCGCAAAGCATTTCCAATCAAACATGCGCGCTGGCACACTCATGGTCAACCTTCCAACTGCAGGCACTGATTATCACGTTCCATTTGGTGGTCGGGGTGCATCCAGCTTTGGTCCGCGTGAACAGGGTCAATATGCAGCCGAGTTCTATACGATTGTAAAAACTGCATACGTGCATGGTGGTGGTGCAATATGAGCCTTGTGATTGACGGATTGCAATACGCTAACTGGTCTGAAAAGATTTTCAGACAATTGCGCGCCGGCAATGTCGATGCGGTCCATGTTACCATCACATATCATGAAACTTTTCGCGAAACTGTTCTAAACATTTCACAATGGAACCGTTGGTTTGAGTTATATCCTGATCTCATTTTTCAGGGTTTCACCGCAAGCGATGTTGAACTTGCGCAACAAACTGGCCGGACAGCTATATTTTTCGGGTCGCAAAATCCATCCTGTATGGAAGATGATATCGGCTTGATTGAAGTGTTACATCGGTTGGGCATGCGCTTTATGCAACTGACCTATAATAACCAATCGCTACTCGCAACGGGTTGTTATGAGAGCCAAGATACTGGTTTAACCCGCATGGGTCGCGAAGTGGTTGCGGAAATGAACCGCGTTGGGATGGTCGTTGATATGAGCCATTCTTCTGAGCGTTCTACACTTGAAGCTATCGAGCATTCTTCAAGACCTATTGCCATTACGCATGCCAACCCGTTTGACTGGCATCCCGCTCGCCGTAATAAATCTGACACGGTTTTAAAAGCTTTGGCGGAAACAAACGGCATGCTCGGTTTTTCTGTTTATCCTCATCACTTAAAAGATGGCGGGCAATGCAGCTTACAAAGTTTCTGCGACATGGTTGCGCGTACGGCCGATCTATATGGTCCGCAGAGCCTCGGTATTGGAACAGATCTATGTCAGGATCAACCTGATAGCGTTGTTGAATGGATGCGATCTGGACGCTGGACCAAAAACATCGATTTCGGTGAAGGTAGTGCCAGCGCACCGGGTTTCCCAGATATGCCAGAATGGTTTGGCGACAACAGAGATTTTAACAACATTGCATCCGGTTTGAAAAATGCCGGACTATCTCAAAAAGATGTCGATGGAATTATGGGCGGCAATTGGTTGCAGTTTTTTGCAAGCAGTTTTGAACAAAACCAAGTTCAACTCAGTAAGGCCGCAGAATGACATGTGAGAGCCTGAACCAATTTCCGGATAGCGTAAACTTCAGACGTCCTGCGTCTAAAGTTATGCGTCTTGAACGGTTAGGTTCTGCTCATCCAATGCGACTTTCATTCCTGCGCATATTATTGCGACGCGTGGAACAAGAAAACTGGCAATTCAAACGCGCCGTTTTTGATTTAGACAGCAATGGGGTCGGATACGCAATTTACAGTGTTACAGGTCCGGAAAGAACTTATTCGCTGGTCTGTTTTTCACATGATTTACCGGCAGATAAACGTTCAGACCGAGTTATTGCAACGGCATGGGATGCAACATTCACGCTGTTTGATGGTGTTCCTGATCGCAACGATATTGAACGCTTGGAAAAAAATGTACCGCACCAAGAAGCGGGTAGAGTTTCAAGTCGTGAACTCACGCTCAGCCGCGCTAATAGGTCGGTGCGTCTTTTTAATGATGTGGTTGAAACACTCTCGCAAGGCAAACAGCCAGATCTAAATGCATTGGCAAAAACTGGTTACTTGATGCGCACCACCGCTGTTTACGGATCGGGTAAGTTTGGTGCAGCAGACTGGCGCACGATTTCTGATCGACCAGAAATGATGTGCCCATTTCAAGCTGAAATGCTGTCAGTTTGGCTAATCAGATATTTTACCATCGACTTGGTCAATCACTTAGCAGAAGCTAAAGGCGGCGACAGCTCTGTTAAACTTGGTGAAGCCGCGCGAAACCTATTAGGTGTTGGAAATTCCACAGGTCTAGGAATGGCTCCATATCTGGTTAAGCATCCGGTGTTATTTAACAATCTGGTGATGGTGCGCGAAGAAGCTTTAGCGCGTGTGAGAAGCTTAAAAAACGCTTCAGAAAATCAAATTGAAGACTTCAGCAAGGCTCTAGGCGCAGCTGTAGAAAATGCACATTTGTGGCAAAGTGAGCATCCTGTTCAAGTTAAAAAACTAACTGAACTTCGACAAGGTTTGGCGGATTTAACAGTCTATGTGAATTCAGAGATGGATTGGGGTGCAGCCCATCCTTGGGATGAACTTTGGCAATGGGGTGAAGCAAATTTACAGATAGAAGCGCAAGAAGCACTTTTGTCATTGCTGTTGGAGCCGCATGGATCGATCATTGATGATCTTGCATGTTGTATGGCGGACAGCCAAACAGAGTTTAATCAGATAAACGGTGGCATGTTGATTGGTCAGATGATTGATCTGATCAATGATAGTTATCCTTGGGCGTTAGATCATAGCTATAAAGAGCAGGATGAATGCGCTCGCTTTTGGTACGTGTCCGAGGATAAATTGGAGCCAAGGCTCGGAGAACGTCATAGCGAACCTGGTCATGAACAAGAATTACCGCTGGATATTGGGCGGCAAGTTTCTCAGCTTTCTGAACAACTCGCGGGGTGGAACAATGACACACCAATAGCTGAGTTTCTTTTAATGCATCCGCAATTTCGCAACATCGTGCGGCGGTTACAAAAGACGATCAATAAGCCTTTTGCGGAAATTCAAGACAACCTCATTTCTGCTGAACTCATGCCAATTGATATGCTGCGATGTAAGCTTGCTTTCTTTGGTGCCAATAGGTTTGACCCGCGTTCTGATCGCTGGGTTCGCATTAGCCTCTTTCAAGGATTACCTTATCCAGACGAGCTGTGCGAGGTGCGTGTTTGATGAATACCATGTTGCACAACACAACGACACTCGACCTTTCCATGTCAGAATTATCTGCATTAGTTCTGCGCGCGACCAAAGGCTCTGGCTTTAGTTGGGGCGAAGCTGATGAAGCAGCAGATGCTTGTGTTTGGTTGGTGCAAATGGGCGCTGAATGTGTTGATCCTTTATTGGGTGTGCTTTTAGATAAAACAAGCTGCGCACCGGATATTAATGTCGCTGTTTGGGAAGGTAATTCAGTTATTTGTCCCCTTCGTTCGGGTATAATATTGCGTGATTTTGTCGGCCTACCAAAAGGTTTGGCTGGTGGAAGCTTAGTCATTAAGCAGGTCCAGAATTGGTATTTCTTACTGCCCTTCATCTCAAATTCTGCAGTCTCATTGGGGCAAGATATCGTGATGAAAGCCGGCGCCGATACAATCAAATTATTCGCCGATGGCTCAGTTGACAAGTTACCGAACATCCCCAGTGCGCACGCCGCCAATATCGAAATTACAATCACAACAAAAAATGAAGTTCGCCCTCCAAAAGTGAAACTGCAGCGCGCCAAAATTACTTTGGAGCAGTATGAGGCGATTTCCAAACTCGCCATGCAAATGACTGTTCCTACATCCAACATTTCAGAAGCCGGGGCAGGGAGCTCTGGCAGTGATAACGACTAAACTAAAAAGCCCGAAAAACGGGTAAAACGGAAGGAAAACCTCATGAAAAAACTACTCATCGCCACCGCGTTTTCAGCAATGGCATTTCCAGCAATATCTCACGCTGAATGCGGAGATGTATCTGTTGCTGAAATGAACTGGGCATCTGCATCGATCATCACCAAAGTTACCGAATTCCTGATGGTTCAGGGCTATGGATGTAATGTGACACTTGTGCCATCTGCGACGACAACAGCTGTAACATCTCTTGCAGAAAATAATGAGCCGGATATTGTTCCGGAGCTTTGGGTTAATTCTGCACCGCTTTACACAAAGCTTGAAGCTGAAGGCAAAGTGAAAAAAGCAACTAACGTCTTCACAGATGGTGGATCTGAAAACTGGTATGTTCCTGATTATTTGATCGCCAAACACCCAGAACTTGCGACAATTGACGGCATTTTGGCAAACCCTGAATTAGTTGGTGGAAAATTCCACAATTGCCCAGATGGTTGGGGTTGCCGCACTGCCAATGATAACCTTGTAAAAGCATTCAATTTTGCTGACAATAATATGGAAGTTTTCAACCATGGTTCGGGTGAGACTTTAGCGGCTGCGATGGCATCTGCATATGAAGCAAAAGAGCCATATTTTGGATACATGTACGGACCAACAGCCGTGCTGGGTCGTTACAACATGGTTGCCGTTGATATGGGTGCTCATGATGCTGACATTCATGCTTGTAACCAAACAACAGATTGCGCATCACCTGGAAAATCTTCTTATCCAGCAGCGCCTGTTTTAACTGTTGTGACAACAGATTTTGCAGAGCGTGCTCCAGATGTGTTTGAGCTTGTGAGCAACATCTCATTCTCATCAGGTGACTTGAGCCAACTTCTTGCATGGCAGGCAGATAATAGTGCCTCATCAGAAGAAGCTGCTGTTCATTATCTAACTCAAAACAAAGACGTATGGCAGTCTTGGGTTAATGATGATGCGCGTGCAAAGCTTGCCCCAATCTTCAAGTAATTCAACACGAAGGAGCGTATTTCGATGCGCTCCTTCCCATCCAGGTTTTGGATACCTTTTATCCAAAGAGATTTGAGCCGCCAAACTGGCGCCTTTAAAACAACGGTGAGAAGAATTCTAACATGGCAGCATACGACTTCTTATTTGATAAAACTGGCCTGCGCGATTGGTGCGGAGAAAGTAGCAATCAAGACGGGCCAATGACTATGGCTGAACTTCTCGCTCGTAAGAATAATAACAGCGCAGACGCAGGTTCAGAAAGTTCTTTATCTTTGTGGGATCTTCCTTTTCCCTCTCTTGATCAGCTGAACGAAGCATGCTCATCAATCGCCCGAACACGAGATTTAACCAAGGGAATGGAAAGCGCCTTTTTAGGCGTTAAAGATAGTCTAAAATTTGTTCTCGACCCAATTACTCAGCCCTTGAGTTGGTTACTTGAAGGCGCGCTATATGTGTTTGTCGAAACGCCTTGGTGGCTGATGCTGATTGCTTTGTTAGCGATTGTTTATCTTGCATCAAAATCATTTAAACTCATGGCCTTTGTTGGCTCTGCAATTATGTTTTTGGCGTTCATAGATCATTATGAATATGCAATGCAGACGCTTTCGATAATCTTTGTCTGCGCCATTTTATGTGTGATATTTGGGGTGCCCATTGGCATTGCAATGTCACGAAGCAATTGGCTTCAACGGATTATGATCCCTGTGTTGGATATGTTGCAAACGCTCCCGACATTTGTGTATTTGATCCCTCTTATTTTCCTGTTTTCTGTGACTGAACCAAAGCTATACGGGATCGCGATTATTCTTTACGCAATCGTTCCCGTTGTGAGGCTAACTGATTTAGGTATTCGCCTGGTAGATCGTGAAGTCATTGAAGCAGCTGATGCTTTTGGCATGACTAAACGTCAAAAACTTTACAAAGTTGAGATACCGCTCGCATTGCCAAACATCATGGCAGGTGTAAACCAAACAATTATGATGAGCCTTGCAATGGTGGTCATAGCATCCTTGGTATCTGCTCCTGGTCTTGGCGTTCTCGTCTTGCGCGGAATTCGCAATCTTGAATTGGGTGTTGGCTTAGTCGCGGGACTTGGAATTGTGCTTCTTGCGATCATTTTGGATCGGGTGACTAAAGCCGCACTTGCGAGAATTAACGCTTCATCTAGCGTCAGCAGCCATTAACCTAATCAATGTGAGAAACGACTATGGAAAAACAAAAAAGCATCTCCATTCGAAATCTCTATAAGATTTTTGGTGGCAACCCAGCATCCATGCTTGAACATGTTCATCAAGGCATGAGCAAACGAGAGCTATTGCACCAACATGACCATGTATTGGGTTTAAGCGATATCAATATCGATATGTATGCGGGAGATATCACCGTCATCATGGGGTTGTCTGGTTCAGGCAAATCAACGCTTGTTCGCCATTTCAATCGACTGATTGAGCCTACATCTGGTGAGATTTGGGTCGATGGTGAAAATGTTTTGGAATTCAACGAGGATCGTTTGCGTGAAATGCGACGCCTTCAAATGTCCATGGTCTTTCAACACTTCGCGCTATTCCCCCATAGAACTGTTTTGGAAAATACCGGGTTGGCACAAGCCGTACGCGGGGTGAGCGCCACGGATTATGAAAAAGACGCCCTTAAATGGTTGGAGCGCGTTGGCCTTAAAGGCCAGGATCAACAATATCCTCACCAAATGTCTGGTGGCATGAAACAACGAGTAGGCATTGCGCGCGCGCTCACTTCAAATGCACCTATCATGTTAATGGATGAAGCCTTTTCTGCGCTCGATCCTCTTATTCGAACCGATATGCAAGATCTATTGCTGGAGCTACAAAAAGAGTTGCAGAAAACTATTGTTTTCATCAGTCATGATCTGGATGAAGCTTTAAAGCTTGCTGATCACCTTGTCATTTTAAAAGATGGTGTTGTGGTTCAACAGGGTGAACCTCAAGATATATTATTGCATCCAAACGATCCTTATATCGTTGATTTTATCAGCGACATAAATCGTGCTCGCGTTCTACGCGTTCGATCTATCATGACGCCAATTTCTGAAAACGCAGCCGCAAAAACGTCTGGCGAGGTGGACGCTGATGACACTTTGGAATCTGTTATTTCAAAGTCAGAAGGTGATGTGGGGCAAACATTTACTGTGATGAAAGACGGGCAAAAGGTTGGACTTGTTGACATGAAAATACTCGTTCAAGCCCTTGTGCCCACTAGTGCCGCTGAAGGTGGTATGCGCCAACAAAAGTCATAATACTCAAAATCGTTTTTTAGATACTCGCTAACCCAAGACTGATGAATTGATGAAATATTCTGCATTATCTATATTGCGTGAAGGACTGCGCGGCCATAAAGGTTGGAAGCCGATGTGGCGTGATCCCAAACCTAAATCCCATTATGACGTCATCATAATCGGGGGAGGTGGCCATGGACTTGCGACAGCATATTACCTCGCAAAAGAGCATAATATCACCAATGTTGCTGTTTTAGAAAAAGGCTGGATCGGTGGTGGCAATGTCGGTCGTAATACAACCATCATTCGATCAAACTACCTACATCCCGCTAACACTCACTTTTACGAAAAAAGCATGAAGTTGTGGGAAGGCCTCGAACGCGATTTCAATTTCAATGCGATGGTCTCTCAGCGCGGCGTGATCAATTTATTTCACTCTGATCCGCAACGTGATGCATTTGCCCGTCGCGGCAATGCGATGCGGTTAGCAGGTGTCGACGCTGAAATATTATCACCTGAACAATTGCGTGAACACGTACCTATTCTTGATTTTGACAATGCTCGATTTCCAATAAAAGGCGGCCTGTTACAAAAACGTGGCGGAACCGTTCGTCATGATGCTGTTGCATGGGGGTATGCCCGTGGCGCTGATAGTCGCGGCGTGGATATCATCCAAAATTGTGAAGTAAAAGACATCATTGTTGAAGGTGGAAAAGTCGTTGGCGTTGAAACCTCTAAAGGTCAAATAAAAGCGAACAAAATTGGTATGGCTGTGGCTGGACACACGTCACAAGTGGCCAAGATGGCCGGCATCAAACTTCCCATAGAAAGTCACGTGTTACAGGCGTTTGTGTCGGAAGGCATAAAGCCGTTTCTTGATACCGTCGTAACCTTCGGCGCTGGGCACTTTTACATCAGCCAATCAGATAAAGGCGGGCTGGTTTTTGGCGGTGATCTCGATGGATATAATACCTATGCACAACGCGGCAATCTGCCGATGATGGAGCATGTTATGGCCGGTGGAATGGCCATTATGCCTGCCATTGGTCGGGTTCGCCTCTTGCGCCACTGGGGCGGCATTATGGATATGAGTTTTGATGGCAGTCCGTTCATCTGTAAAACAGGAATTGATCATCTGTATCTCAATGGAGGTTGGTGTTATGGCGGATTTAAAGCAACGCCAGCATCGGGTTGGTGCTTTGCCCATACGATAGCCAAAGATCAACCACATAAGCTCAATGAAAAGTTCACCATCGACCGTTTCCGCGAAGGCAAAATGATTGATGAAAAGGGCGTAGGCCCCAACCCATGGATACAGTAGGAGGTAAATATGCATCAAATTAATTGCCCCTGGTGTGGGAAGCGTGACGAAGCTGAATTTCAATATCAAGGCGACGCCAGTGTAAAACGACCCGAGCCCGATGCCAGCCAAGATGAGTTTTTCAATTACGTTTATATGCGTGACAATCCGAAAGGTTGGCACACAGAATGGTGGCACCATATAGGCGGATGTCGACAATGGATCAAAGTTGTTCGCAATACTATAACCCATGAAATTCACGCAACGGGTGGCCCGCAAGATGATCTCGAATTACCGAAGGCAGATGTGAAATGAGTAATGAATTTCGGACATCAAAGGCCGGGGTGCGTCTTAATCGAGACAAGAAGATTGCATTTAAGTTTGATGGCAACATTTATCATGGGTTTGAAGGTGACACACTTGCATCTGCATTGATCGCAAATGGCGTGAAACTCATGGGGCGATCATTTAAATATCATCGTCCACGGGGTTGTTTAACTGCAGGTTCAGAAGAACCAAACGCAATTGTTGAACTTCGTACTGGCGCCAATCGCGAACCCAACACGCGTGCAACGATGATCGAAATTTTCGATGGACTAGAAGCGCATTCGCAAAATCGTTTCCCATCTTTGAAATTTGACATCCAAAGCGTTAATCAACTTTTGAGCCCGTTTTTAACCGCTGGATTTTACTATAAAACTTTCATGTGGCCCGCTTCATTTTGGGAACCAGTATATGAAAAATTTATTCGCAGATCTGCAGGATTAGGAAAAGCGGCGACAGAACCTGATCCGGACACATATGAACATGCTCATTTGCACTGCGATATCTTGATTGTTGGCGCTGGACCTTCGGGCCTAGCAGCGGCAAAATCTGCTGCAGGTTCTGGCGCTCGTGTTGTCATTGCGGAAGAACAATCTGATGTTGGTGGCATGGTGTCGTCTGAACTTGATCAGATTGATGGAGTTTCAGCGATTTCATGGTGCCAAAAAACTCTAGCAGAGCTGAGCACCCACCAAAATGTAACATTCATGCCAAGAACAGTTGTGTTTGGTTATTATGATCACAATGTCATGGCGGCGTTGGAGCGTGTCACTGATCACCTTTTAGAACCAGAACAAGATCAACCTCGACAACGACTTTGGACCATCCGCGCCAAGCAAGTCATCTTGGCATGCGGCTCGCAAGAACGCCCATTGGTGTTTGATAACAATGATCTGCCCGGAGTGATGTTGTCCTCCGCAACGCGTGCTTTCGCGGAACGCTATGCTGCGCTACCAGGAAAACGCATCGTCATTTCAACCAATAACGATGATGCGTATTGCACCGCAGAAGTTCTCAAAAACTATGGTGTTGAGATTATTGCTATTATTGATGCACGAACAAATATGACCACAAAAATGCAGCGCCTTGAAGACATGGGCGTTCGAGTGTTAACGGGGGCAATACCGCAAAAAGCACATGGTTGGCAACAGGTTTCAGGCCTATCTGTGCAATCTGTTTCTGGTGAGTTCATTGAGAAGATTAATTGTGATTGCGTGGCCGTTTCAGGTGGTTTTTCAGCTGACGTTCATCTAGCAAGCCAAACTGGTGCAGCGCCAATTTGGGATGATGACTTGCAAAGTTTTGTCCCTGCAAAACCCATCAGAGCAGAGTGCTCTGTTGGCGCAGGACATGGATCTTTTGGATTAGCTGACTGCCTGTTTGAAGGTCATCAGGCGGGAGTTGGTGTTGCAGAACTGCTTGGTTTTAAAGCTGAGGAAACGAAACCACCTGCAGCAGATAAAGTTGAGCTTTATACGATAAGTTCTGTTTGGCGTTGCCCAGGTGCTGGCAAAGCATTTGTTGATTTTCAAAATGATGTCACGGCAAAAGATATCGCGCTTTCCGCGCAGGAAGGGTTTATTTCGGTTGAGCATACCAAACGCTACACAACACTTGGCATGGCGACTGATCAAGGTAAAACTTCGAACGTAAATGGCCTTGCACTTTTAGCCGCTGCACGTGGCGAAGCCATCGAGAAAGTCGGTACCACGAGATTTAGACCACCATATTCACCCGTTGCAATTGGAGCATTTGCCGGTCGTGAACGTGGTTTAGAGTTTCAGCCAACGCGGCGAACCGCATTGCACGAATGTGGCGAAAAACTAGGGGCGGTATTTGTTGAGGCCGGTCAATGGCTACGACCTCAATATTATCCCAAGCCTGGCGAAGACATCATGGCAGCAATTTACCGCGAGGCAAAACAAGTTCGAGACACAGCTGGAATTTGTGATGTTTCTACGCTTGGAAAAATTGAAATATTTGGTGCAGATGCAGCTGAGTTTTTAAACAGATTATATATCAATGGATGGAAAATGCTCGCACCTGGAAAAGCTCGATATGGTGTGATGCTGCGGGAAGATGGCTACGTATTTGATGATGGTACAACCTCTCGATTGGCCGATGATCATTTCTTAATGACAACGACAACAGCCAATGCGGGACGCGTGCTTGCCCATATGGAACATGCATCTCAAGTCTTATGGCCGGAGCTGGATATTCATTTTTGTTCAGCAACAGAACAATGGTGTGGTGTTGCTGTTGCCGGACCCAATGCTCGGAAAATACTCGCTGGTGCTTTCGGTGACGCATTAGATATATCCAATGATGCGCTACCTTTTATGGGCGTTAAAACATTTAATTGGCTCGGCACCACGGCTCGAATTTTCCGTATTAGTTTTTCAGGAGAACTCGCATTTGAGGTTAATGTCCCTTGGTCATCAGGGGAAAATATGTGGAACGCTATTTGGGAGGTAGGCCAAGAGCACGGTCTAATACCTTACGGGACTGAAGCTCTTAGCGTTTTACGTATTGAAAAAGGCCATGTTGCTGGAAACGAACTTGATGGCCGCACAACGGTAGCGGATATGGGACTTGGCAAAATGATGTCGAGCAAAAAAGAATTTATCGGCAAGGCATTGTCTCAACGCGAAGGAATGATGTCAAATGATCGAGCAACTCTGGTTGGATTAAAATTGAAAGACGCTAACGAGCGTCTAAGAGGTGGTGCGCATTTGTTTGAAAGCAGACAGGGAGCTAATAGCGAAACCGACCTTGGTTGGGTCACATCTGTTGCGGATAGTCCTGCTATCAATGGTTGGATTGCTCTTGCATATGTCAAAGGTGGATTAGATGAACATGAGGGCAAAACACTCTACGCAGTAAACCCGCTTTATGGTGAAGCGCCTGCTGTTGAAGTCTGTTCCCCGCACTTTTTTGATGCCAAAGGAGAGCGACTTCATGTCTGAGCTGACAACCTCACATCCTCTGGATCATGTCACATCCACACATAAAATTAGCAATGACGACGCAGAACTTTGTATTTCTGTACGTAAGCTACCTGCACTCATTCAACTGTTTGCAAAAAAGGAGCACGAGGCAGAGCTATTTAAGAAACTTAATTTTCAAACAATTGCTGGCAAGGGGGCTGAGACGGATCGATTTACTGCATTACCAATCGCACCAAGACAATGGATTTTGATTTCTAAGGATGAAAAGGCGCTAGATTTCTCTCGTTCGATTGCGCAAGAGATTGGCAAACATGGTTATGTCTCAGAACAAAGTGATAGCCGTGTTTGCATTAGAATCTCTGGAAAATATGCACGTGAGCTTTTATCGCGAGGTTGCAGATTAGATCTGCACCCTTCTGTCGCGTCACCTGGTTTTTGTGCGCAAACCCCAATTGCTCAAATAGGTGTTTTACTGCATCAAGTTGATGCACTTCCGACCTATGACTTCTATATATATTCCGGTTTTGCCCATTCATTTTGGCATTGGCTCGATGACACTGCAAAGCAATTTGGAGAAAACTAAGAAACGACATGGTCCGGAGCGATGTCTTATCGTATGACTAACAGATTGCGAAATAAGTGATGATGAAAATTGCGGTTTTTGCAAGAGTAGAAAAACACTTATAAGGCAGTTCCCCCACATCCGATCGATACAGACCCGATCGTTCTGCTGCGCAAGCAGCAAAGCTTTGGCAAAGACCATCTAACATGTCACAATGGCTTTAAGTCTTTGTAAAGCTTAGCTTTTGAACACTAAGTTAACGTGATCCCGCGGATTAACTTTAAACCCCTTCTACAAATTCAAAGCCTTCGAAATTTGGGTGGCCTGCATATATGTGACCATTGTTTCCGGCATTTTTGTGGGCCGACCGGAAATGCTCTGATTTTGTCCAAGCAATGAAAGCATCTTTTGTTTGCCATAAAGTATGAGATGCATATAGCGTCGTGTTTGCATCGTCGTCTTTTGGTCCTTTAAGGAGGTGAAATTTGACGAACCCTGGCACTTCTTCCAGTTTTGAATCACGTTCTCTCCACACATTTTCAAAGTCGTTTTCAAAGCCGTCATTAATTTTAAATCTGTTCATTGCAATAAACATTGATTGTTCCTTATGCTAATATTGGTGTGATTTGTAACTGGTTATTTGCGTCATTATCTGTAACGCGCATGGCGCAATCATAGACGTTTTCCAAGTTGATTTTATTCAGCACATCTTTTGGCCGACCTTGCGAATGTGCAATGCCATTTTTTAAAAGCACAACTTGATCAGAATAAGCAGCGGTTAAATTTAAATCATGAAGTACAGCAATAACTGTGCCGCCATCGTCAGAATATTGGCGGGCGATTTTCATGATTTGGATTTGGTGACGAATATCTAAGCTTGAGATTGGCTCATCTAAAAATAAAATACGCGATTTGTTTTGAAAAACTGGTTCCCAAACCTGAACTAAAACGCGTGCCAATTGCACCCGTTGTTGTTCACCACCCGATAGCTCTTGATAATATCGATGCGCAAAATCATTCAACCCCACCTTAGTGAGCGCAAGTTGAATAATGTTTTCCCGATCAGGTAATAAATTTACACCTGATAATTGCCCAAGTTTGACGACTTCATAAACGGTAAAAGGAAATGCTAATTGGCTCGATTGTGGCAATACCCCGCGTATATTTGCCAGATCTGCGGGGTGCGTTTTTGAAATTTCCAGGTCATTTATATGAACAGAACCCTTGTAAGGAACTTCACCTGTCAACGCCCGTAATGTTGTTGTTTTCCCAGACCCATTTGGTCCAACAATGGAACAAAAAGTGCCTGATGAAACATTAAAATTGATATTATTTAAGATCTGCTTTTTACCAAAGAAGACATTTAATTGAGAGACAGATAGCATTTATAAATCCAACAATCCGCGTTTGCGAAGTAATATCCATAAGAAGAAAGGAGCGCCGATAGCAGCAGTAATGATGCCGATTGGTAATTCCGCTGGTGCTACAATTTGCCGAGCGACTGTGTCAGCCAGCAACAGCATGATCGCACCCAATAGTGCGCACGCTGGCAGGAGGTATTTGTGATCTGGTCCAATCCAAAGGCGCAATAAATGTGGCACCACAATACCCACAAACCCTATGCCACCACTTGCAGCAACCGCAGCACCGGTTGAAGCGGCAACAGCGATAATGGCAATGCGTTTAAAGATCTGAACATTGACCCCTAAATGCCGAGCTGTTGCTTCCCCGAGCGTCATGGCATTTAAGCCCTTTGCAAGAAATGTACAAAGGAGCAATATAGGCAAGATAATCGGAGTAATGGCATAGACTTTTGTCCAAGTTGCACCGGCTAATGAGCCTAATTGCCAAAAGGTTAAATCGCGCAATTGTTGATCATCTGCCTTGAAGACCAAAAGACCGGTAAATGCTCCTGTTAAAGCGCCAAGTGCTATACCGGCTAATAGCATAGTGGCAACGGACGTTTGTCCACCGCGTGTTGAAACGCGATAGAGCAAAAATGTTGTCACCAACCCACCAAAAAATGCGGCAATTGGTATGTGATATATACCCAAAAATAGTGCGACAGGCGCAAGATATCCTGTGCCAAGGACGATAAAAGTAACTGCACCAAGCCCTGCGCCTGATGCAACGCCAACAATCCCTGGATCAGCTAAGGGATTTCTAAAAAGCCCCTGCATGACCGCGCCGGATACGGCTAACGATGCTCCGATCAGAACACCCAATATCACCCTTGGGAACCGAATTGTTTCGATAACAACGCGCTCATATGTATCGATTTCAGCGGATTGGCCGAAGCTAAATATATAAGCAAGCGTGCTATCAAAATGAACGTCTGCCGCCCCGCTTGATAGCGCAAATATGCACGTTACAAACAGCCCAAAAACCATGATGAGTGTGAGTAAAAAAGCGTATTGAGATCTGTCGCCTGCACGCGCTTTTGGTTTTTCAAATTTAAAGCCATTAAAATATGGCCCAAATACTTTTGGCTCATGGGAGCGACTTATGGACACTATTATTCACCGTAAATTTTCTGTGAAAGTTCCAACACTGCTTGGCCTGTGCGAGGGCCGTATCCAAGCAAGTACAAGCCATCCATTGTTATGAGCGAATTTGATCGCCCTGCTGGGGTTCCTATAATCGCAGGATGATTTAGAATTTCATTGGCGGCACTATCATCACTGCCATGACGGTTCATCATCACAATGACATCCGGTGCAGCTTTTAAAATTGCTTCATCAGTGGTGGGTTTATACCCTTCCATGCTAACGAGCGCATTTTCAGCACCAGCCATAACTATCATGCCATCGGCTGATGTATTAGTCCCAGCAGCGAGGATCTTTCCTCCGTTATTGCTAAGAACAAACAAGACTTTTTTCTTTGAGCTAATCGAACCAATAATGGCTTCTGTTTTGTCAAAGTCAGCAGCTACTTTATCCGCTAAGACTTGTGCAGCGTCTTCAACGCCAAGAGCGCTGCCAACAGCCTGGATTTTGGATATCACACCATCTCTTGTGTATTTTTCTTCAATCTCAAAAAACGGAACATTGGAACTTTTAATAACTTCAACAGCTTCAGGTGGGCCAGCACCTTCCAAGGTGATGATCATATCAGGATTAACCGATAAAACACCTTCCGGTGCCAAGCGACGAATATATCCGACATCTGGCAGCTCTAACGCTTGTTGCGGATGTAAACTTGTCGTATCGCGGGCGACCAATCGCGCCTCTTCACCCAACGCAAAAATGATTTCGGTGATGGAACCACCAATGGAAACAATATTCTTATTATCACTTGCGTTCACCCCAGAAGCACTCAAAACAACAGAAGATGCGAGTGCTGCGACTAAGATTTTTCGCTTAATACTATTTATAAATTCAAACATTTTTGCTCTCCTAAGCAGCTTTAGTGCTTTTAATGCGAGGTAAATTTTCAACGATGAGGCGCCAAGAATTACGTTCATCCTGACCTTCGATGCGTTTGCCAAAAAATTGTATGATGAGATTGCCAGCTGCGTCATAAGCTTCCACGGAGGAGACGTGCCCCTTGTCCGTCGGTTTGCGTACGGCCCAAACTTGATCGATATGATCAGCGCGCAGGTGCATATGAAAACCCTCATCCAAAATGTTGAGCCAGTTGCCCATGCGTTTTATAGATTGGATGGGGCCAGAATGTATCTGAATACAACCCTTGTTTCCGATGAAACACATAATGGGTAACTGCTCATTTGCTGCTAGCCCCATTAGGGCCTCAATTGATGATAAATCGATTGGCCAGGCGTATTCGTCACCGATAGTGTTAACGGCTTGATGGCGGCTAAGATTAAGATTTTTAATCATCAATGTGAATTGATGCGTATCGGTCATCTTTGACCATCTATCTTTAAGCTTATCAGCAACGCTTTCGGGATTGTCGATGGTTTTTTTTACAAGATCGGGATCAATCTCGATGACCTCAGATTGATCATGATGATAAAGTTGTTCAACAAGTTCTGACCATGCCTTCATGTCGGTTTTTGGTTTGGTATGGATTTTGTGAACGGCATCACCTTGAGCATCAAAAAACTGTATGCTCTGTTTAGTTCCATGCTCTGTTTCTTTTTTAATCCAGAACGCGTGGGCAAAATGTTTTGGGAATAGGCGTAGGTCAATTTGTTCATTAGATACCATGGAAGCAAACTTACCGGCGTAATAAGCATCGTAAATACCAGTTTTCTCGTGCACGGCGCTTTCGTTGCGAGTGAGCGCTAGCACCTCGCCAACATCCGCAAGGCCTGAGAATATTTTGCCTATGTCACAGATGAGACGCGTGTTGCCGTACCCCACATGTGCCGCAACCAATTGGGCCTCTTTGATCTCAAGCATATTGGCGATATCGCGCTCGCGCATTTTTGGATTATTTGCACAAAATTCGCGAATTTCGACCGCAGTGTCCGCTGCAGTTTCACAATTAGTTTCTTGCATGATTTCTCACCTATTTATTTAGAATAAGTTTTCCCTGACGGGTAATTCTCAAACGGTAAGATGCATCTTCGTGTTGGATGATGATTTCTTTTTGGCCTTGGAAAAGCCGATCACTTTTATAGATTAAGGATGGGCTTGCGGTCTTAACTACGTTGTCTTTGTCCATCGAACTCTTCACTACCTGCATCTTTTACACTTACTTTTAAACTTGGTTTCACCGGGCTTGCAGATAGCTGGCTGGGTAATTTACATATTTTATCTTGACTCGTTTAGTATACTTTTATAGTGAATGCAATAACCTGACTAAAATAGTCATGTTTAAATTCAGCACGCCAGCCATAAGCCAGCCGCTAATAAAGCTATGAAGGAAATAGATTATGGGGCTTGCAAAGGGCTTTAAGCTCGCTTTGATGGCGAGTGTATCGATAGGTGTGATTTCAGCGAGCGCTGAGGCACAAGAAACACAATATGAGAATACGCTTGGTATTCGTCTTTTAAGAATTGTTAAAGGTGCAGGTCAGGATAAGGTAGCCACTGATACCCCTCAGGCAGTAACTGTACTAAACCAAGAAGATATCGAAAACGCCGGCGCTACAACGGTGGGTGACACGTTCGATTCAATCCCAGGCGTAACTGCATCTGGTTCAGAGAGTGTTCTGGGTGAAAGTTTTAATATTCGAGGTGTTGGTGCTGGTGAAGCACAAGCCGATGAGGGGCGTTTTATCATCAGCGTTGATGGTGTGGACAAAAACTATCAGCAATACCGCTTGGGTGGTTTCTTTAGTGACCCTGAACTATACAAACGCGTTGAAGTTCTACGTGGGCCTGCATCTTCTACACTTTACGGTTCTGGCGCGCTTGCCGGCACTGTGTTGTTTGAAACCAAAGATGCGTCTGATTTTCTTCAAGATGGTCAAACATGGGCGGTTCGCTTAAAGGGCTCCTATGGATCTGTTGATGAACAAGGTTTGGGCTCGACAACAATAGCCTGGCGACCAATGGATAGCGCTGAGCTGCTTCTTTCAGGAAATATTCGTCAAGGTGGGGACTACTTTACCGGAGATGGATCCATTGTCGATTCGGAGTTTGAGACATTTTCGGGTCTAGCCAAAGGAACGTTCTACCTGGGGGATGATAGCGAAAAAGAACTCAGAATTTCTTATCAAAATTGGCAGTCAGATGCGGAAAACCAACAATATGCCCAGACCGTAGATAGCTCTGGATTTGGTAATATCGATCGAAAAGTGATTGATGAACAGTTTCTCGTATCTTGGGAAGATCCGTTCTCTGGCAATGATTTGTTGGATTTGAAAGCTCAACTCTCATATTCAAATACGCTTAATGAAGAACGCAATGCAACATTCTCAACATTCTTCCCAGATGCTGATTTTGCTTACAAAACGCTTCAAGGAAAAATTGAGAATACGTCCTTCTTCTCCGGAGAAAACTGGGAAAACTATCTGACTTATGGTGTGCAATACACAAATCTCGACCGTGAATTAGCATTGCGGAACACAGGTGCTCAGCCCGAGGGAACTGACACCAAAACCGCAGTGTTTGTGCAAAGTGAGATTACATTTGGTGACAATTTAACGCTGATCCCAGGTCTACGTGTTGACCATCGTAAACTAACGCCGGATGAAAGTGTCATCGCAGGTTTTGGTTCCGCGTCAGACATCACAGAAACAGCATTTTCACCAAAACTAGCAGCGCTCTATGAGATCAATGACAACTGGAATATATTTGGTTCATATGCCCATACCGAGCGTTTTGGAACATTGGATGAAATCTATGACTACCGGACAGGATTGGTGCCGGGTACAGATCTGACAAAAGAAAAATCTGATAACTTTGAGATCGGTTTTGGATATTCAAATTCTGGCGTCTTTAGTGAGAATGACACCATCCAATTTAAAACAACAGCGTTCTATAACTCCATTCACGATTATATCACGCGAAATACCAGTACAAGCTCATCGTCACGCACTGGAGCTGCTTATATTAATATCGATCAAGTCGAACTATATGGCGTGGAAGTTGAATTTTCATATGACCGCGAAAGCTGGTTTGTTAGTGGTGGTGGCTCGATCATTCGTGGTGTTGATACCAACAACTACTTCTCAACAACTGGTAACCTAAACACCATTCCACCAGATGAATTGTTCTTTACAATTGGCGGAAGAATTGAAGATCAAGGTATTAGTTACGGCTTTAAAACGCGTCTCATATCCTCTCAAGATAACATCGTTACCGGTGGCCGAGATGCAAGTGATGCGATTACACTGAACGATCTCTACTTTAATTGGGTGCCAGAAAAGAATGGCTATAACGGTATAGAATTCCGCGCGAGCATCGAAAACATCTTTGATGTTCAGTATCAGGAATATCTCTCCAACGACGCGGGCCCAGGACAAAACTTCAAGATCTCATTGGTCAAAGAATTTGGAAGTTAATTGGGGGTAATTTGTTGTTAGAGAAAATGACAAAATTAAAATGGAAGGGAAGGTGGGCAATCCACCTTCCTTTAGCAGCATTTGCGTTTACAGCTGTAACTTCAGCCTATGCGCAAGAAAGCTCAAATATTGTATTAGAATTAAATAAGCTAACGTCATTAGAGGCGAGTTGTGAGCTTACATTCTTGGTAGAGAATAAAACTTCAACTCGCGTTGAAAAGCTTGCTCTTGAATTCGCCTTTCTCGATAAAAATGGTCAGCTATCAAAGTTAGCCACTTTAAATTTCGGGGCTTTGGTAACTCAGCGGCCTAAGATCGCACAGTTTGGATTAACCCAAACAAATTGCCAGGATCTGTCCAAAATTTTCATCAACTCAGCATCTGAATGCGCAGGGGTTGTGGCAGATGATTGCATTGGCATTATTACCAAATCCAATAAAACATCGATTGAATTTTAGGTGCTAACGAATGAATGAGATTTTGGATTTTATAAAGTTTGTGCTCGATCTCGGAGGGCCGGTGGTCGCAATACTTGCCGTTGCTTCCTTCATTGCCTTAACACTCGTGATCTTCAAACTGTTCCAGTTCTACATCTTTGAAATTGGTAGTACGAAAGATACGCAAAGAGCCATCAATTTATGGCAGACGGGGCAAACAGAGCCGGCGTTAAAGCTTCTTGAGCAAAAACGCGGGTTGATCGCGCGTGCGGTATGTTTGGTTTTAAACCGACTTTCGGAAGATATATCTTCTGATAAAGAGCAAATTGAGGATGCTGTTCAAACCCTTGCAATTGAGCGATTGCATAATTTGCAAACGGGATTGAAAGCTTTGGACACCATTGCGCAATTAGCGCCTTTATTGGGTCTATTTGGCACCGTTCTAGGGATGATTGATGCTTTTAAAGCTCTGCAAGGGGCAGGATCAAATGTGGACCCTTCTATATTGGCGGGTGGTATTTGGGTTGCTTTGCTTACCACAGCCGTTGGTCTGGCGGTTGCGATGCCGATAACAATCGTTCTTTCATATTTTGAAACACGATTAGAAAATGAACGCGTCAGTGTCGAGGTTCTGGTGGGGTCATTATTAAATCCATCAGATCAACGAAAATATGGGCGATAAAGGTCTGTTTTGCACATTCAAAGCCAAATCACCGACCGCAAGAAATTATCTTTGACATCGCTCATTGATGTCATTTTTCTTTTGTTGTTGTTTTTCATGCTGTCATCCACTTTCTCCAAATATTCAAAATTGGAAATTAGTGCTTCGACAAATGGAGGGGGTGTAACAACGCAGCAAAAAACAAATTTAATCGCCCTTGATGGTGCTCTGATTAGATTTAACGGACAAGCAACAAACATTGATGATTTATATGCACAGTTCGCGCAATCATCGGACGATCAAAAAACTATTTTGATTATTACGACTTCTCCACAAACATCAACTCAGCAATTGGTTGATGTGCTTAGCAAGTTTTCAAATATTGATAGCTTGAACATTACGATTGCGAGGTAATTATGCGCCTTGAACGTCGACATAAACAAAAGCAACAGGAAAATACCATTCCGTTGATTAATGTCGTGTTCTTGATGCTCGTATTCTTTTTGATTGCAGGCACAATTGCGCCAAGTGCTGATAATGAAATTACACCAGTGGTCAGCATGCTAGATCAACAGTCGCCACCGGAAGAGGCGATTAGCCTGCGCAAAGATGGATCTATGTATTTCCAAGGTGCTGAATTGGACATGATGTTACCTTTACCAGCTCAATTAGATAAATCAGATCGTTTGATTATGTATCCTGACCAAAATTCAAATGCGCAAGTGTTTGCAGAAAAAGTCGCGCAACTGAAATCTAAATCGTCAAAACCAATTTCGATACTTATCAAAAGGGAGAGCGAGTAATGCGCACTTCTGGAAACCGCCGGATACTTCTTTTAGCAGCTATATTATCTTTGTTCGGACATATTGCCTTGGCATCGATTTTTATCGACAAACAAGATGATGCAAAAATCGCTGGCGGGGCTATGGTTTCAATTGCGGTTATGGGTGATGCCTCGGTTGATCAAGTCATGGCCGGTGAGCTAAATCCCGACCATAAAATCGAGCACCATGAAGCAAAGTCAGATCCAACAGAGTTAACCGCTGAAACTGAGTTAAAGCAGGTTCAAGATACAAATACAAAAAGTGCAACTTTAGACACAAAGCCAAAAGTAGAACAATTGTCTGAAGCTAATGCGTCAAACGAGATAAAGGCGCATACAACAACACCTAAAGAATTAACTGCTAAAGTACTCAAACCCGCTGAAACACCACCGGTTAATTCTGAGCCAGTAGAGATCAAAACAGCATCAATATTGGCGTATTCTAACAATCAAAATACTCTGTTTGAGACGCCCGAAAAACAAACATTGAGTGAAAAGCTCCAAGAACTTCAGCATCAAACAGTTGAGCCTTTAAGTAGTGATGATGCACTTCATAATATTGAAAAGGCTATTGAACATATTGAAGCGCAAACACCGTCTGATGATATACCCCTGCCTCAATTCCGGCCGTTAGAGGAGTATAAAAAGCCTGTCCAAACAGCAAAACTTGATCCACAGCCAACATCAAAAAAACCAATAACTCGATCTGTTAAAAAGAAGGTTGAACCCAAAAAAGCTGCCACAGGACGCAAGGGCAAAAATCAGGCAAATGTGAAAAAAGGTAGCCAGGCTAGCAAAAACAAACAGGGCAAGGTGGGATCACAAAAACGCGGACAATCCAAGGCCAGTGGCAATGCCAATATTTCTAACTACAAAGGCAAAGTTCGGCAAAAGATATTCCGTCGATTTAATCCAAAAACAAGACCGGCAAAGCGCGATGCCGTGGTGGCTTTTACAATTGGTAGAAATGGATCTGCCAATGGGGTCAGATTGGCTAGAAGTTCGGGAAATGCCAAATTAGATCGTGCGGCTTTGTCTGCCGTTAAACGGGCATCGCCTTTTCCATCCCTGCCATCTGGTAAATCAAAACTGGCGTTCAGCGTAGGACTGAATGCAGGTTAAGGAAAAGACGTGCCTTGGTTCGCGCTCTAGCTATGCAGCTGACTTAAAATGAATATCGCCGTCGTGTAAAAAGCAGAGCTTATTGAAGCAGGATGTATCAACTGGATTGGGTAGGCGGAGATCTCTAAGAGACGGGAATTTCTCTGATGTGAGCTCAAATCTTCGATCAATTTGAGAAACAAAGATAAAGGTCGTTCCCGTCTTGTCCGCATATCGTTTGAGCATGAGAATCTGTGTGTCTAATGTTGAATTGTCGCGCTTTTGATCCAATAGTTGTAAATAATCAATAATGACGATTGAATTTCTGTGAGAAGGATTAATCCGATTGATAATGTGTTCGGCACATATCTCATCAGATGTATCAATCTTTAAAGAATGGGCTCGTGTATTAAACTGCATACCCAGATTTGCAATGGCAGTTTTGATGTCATTTACATTGTAATCAAGGCTAAAAATATAACCTGTTTTCCCAATAGTTTCACTTAATGTGGCGAGTTCTAGCGCGAGAAGAGTTTTACCGTGTCCCGGTCGCGCGGCAATTATTACCATATCACCCGGTAGAATTTTTGATAGGAGCTCTTTTACTGGTGTTGATTTTGAATAGCATGAGGACAGATGCCCCCAACTTCTAAATCCTTCAGAAATAGCGATTTGATCGAGAGCTTCGTTGAGTTTTAACCCCTTGGATCTGGCATTGAGTTTAGCTTGGCGCTTAAGCTTGTAAATCGGTGATGATAGTTTCACTTTGAATATCCTCTTATAAGCAACTTGCCGGTCCCTCCTTACGTTCATGCTTAATCAGATTAGTTTCAAATTATCTCACTCTACATTTTAAATGCTGCCCCAGTGGAGGGAGGATGCCCGAGCAAGGCCGTCATTATAATATCACTCTATCCTTATTTTCTCAACTTTGATGACGGAAAAAAATCTTTAATAATTGGGCGAAAAAGGACCTTTTTAAAGCGTGTTTGCCACCTGACGCCTAACATGTTCTTTAAAATCAAGGAGCAATTTTGTTTCAAGTTGATCGTTTAAAGTAATCATGTTCACCGTGTTGATCGGGCTTGGTAAATCTATTGGCATAGGCACTAAGCCGCTTGGTCTTTTGGTGTGAATGGCATAGCTTGGTAGAACAGTAAGAAAATCGGTAATACGTAGCGTCTCCAAAACAGCACCGGCGGCTTCTGTTTGAAACGCTAATCGTATTTGCTTAACACCCAAAAGCTTGAGTGCATTTTCCATGTCTGTGCGCAAAACACTTCGCTCAGAATGGGCGATCCATGTTGTATCACTCAAATCTTGCACAGTAATGGCTTTCTTGCTCAACAGTGGGTGATCTTCGCGACCAACAATTTTATTCTGGTCATTAAATAAAGGTTCAATATTTAGATCTGTACCACTGACATTGGTCATTTTTGCCGGACCTAAAATGATATCAATCTTATTCTGAAAAAGCTGTTCTTGAAGCGCGGTATAATAATCCGCGATTAAATCTATGCGAACTTCAGGGCGTTCTTCAATGAAGCTGGCTATTGTTTCAGTCATCAAGCGTTCACATAAAAACCGCGGCGCGCCAATTTTTAAAACGCCGGAAAATCCACTTTTTCCCAGATCCACAAATTCTACGGATCGTAAACGTGCTGATCGTATCACGCGGCCTTGAGTGGATAATTCATGACCAATATCAGTCAGCCGCAAGGGGCGCTTTGTCCGTTTGAAAACAGGCATGCCAATGCGGGCCTCGAGTGTTGCGACCATTCGACTGAGCGCAGGCTGAGACATATTTAATTCATTAGCGGCAGCCTGAAACGTCCCTTTATCGACGATAACAGACAGCTGCTCCAAGTGACGTGGATCTAAGAACATATCAAATACTTATATTAATTTACCGAAATATTATTGGACTGATATATTGGTATAGTCAATAGTTGGGTTCTGATAGTTAGCTCCTTGCGGAGTGATGTATGTTTGGGAGGACATAATGAAACTCAATACAACTTTATTGGGCTTAAGTGCCGCGTTAGTTTTGTCTGCAGCGCCAACTATGGTGCAGTCAAAAACAAGATTAATCGTCAATTGCTTTTGGCCATCACAACACTTTGTCTGCCAAAAAGTTTTACCTGGTTGGTTGGAAGAAGTTGAAAAGGTAACTGAGGGTCGTGTTGTTGGTAATATACCACCGAAATCTGTGGCGCCTCCACCAGAACAACTTGGTTCTGTTGAGAAAGGCATTGTTGATGCCGCGGTTCAGTTTAACGGATTAATTGGCAATCGCGTCAATGGTGCACTAACGGCTATGCAGCCATTTGTTGGTTCTTTTAATGGACCTGCAATGACACAGGCGGCTTGGGAAACCCAAGAAAAATTCTATCCAAACGAATTTGATAGCGTTGAGCTGTTAGCACAATGGGTGATCACACCTGGTCGATTATTCTCAACAACGGATACACCAGTTGTTACATTAGAAGATTTTACATCGCGGAAGGTTTGGGCATTGCCTGGTCCGCTTGCCAATATTGGTAAATCGCTTGGTGCTGGGGTTGTCTCGTCCCCTGCGGTGAAGTCCAATGAAATTATCTCGCGAGGAGTTGTTGATGCTCACTTGGGACTTGGTGGTGATGCGATAAAAGCTTTCCAAGTAATTCCGTACTCAAAGTCTATGACGAAGTTTACAAAACCATTGTACACTACAACGTTTTCTTTTGTGATCAATAAGAGCAAATGGGCAGAGATATCTGAAGAGGATCGCGCGGCAATTCGTGCCATTAGCCAGGAAAAAGTTGGTATGACAGCCTCTGCAACATGGGATGCCGTAAGTAGCTCAGTGTATGCAACTTTCGATGAATTTAACATTGAGGTTGTTGATGCAGGTTCAGACCTTGAAACTGCATTTATGGATGCCGCAAAACCAATCACCGCTAGTTGGATTTCAAAAGCCACTGATGCAGGCATTGATGCAGCTGGCGCACTTGAGTTTTATAAAAAACGCTTGGCGGAACTTAATCAATGACGGGATCCTCCCAAACTTCAAGCGGTGTGAGAAGACTTTTTTATCGCTCAATCACAGCGCTTGAAACATTTTCTAGTTCGGTAATTTTCATCATGATGCTCCTCACATTTGCGGATGTGATCGGGCGTTATGTTTTAAACAAACCAATCTTTGGTGCGTCCGAGATGATCTCTGCCTTGTTAGCTTTGGCGATATTTTCTGGCCTTGGCGTCACCAATGCTCGTGATGAGCATATTATGGTTGAGCTGTTCATTGAACCAACGAGAAAGCTTCTAAGCCCATTTGTATATGAAATTGTTATCCAAGCATTTTCAGTGAGTGCGATGTTATTGATTGCTGTTGTGTTGTTTGAGCACGCGTTGGAATCCTACGCATTGAGTTCGCTCACAGTCGTTTTGGAATTGCCGCTTTATTATGTGACCGGATCAATAGCCTTTCTGGCCTTAATCAGCGTTATTTCTCAGATGATAGGTATCTATTATAAATTCCACGACCTTCGTAATTCGGATGTAAAAAAATGATTACAGCTTTACTGGGTTTTGCAGCTTTAATTGGGTTATGTTTTTTTGGTTTTCGCGTTGGTTTTGCAACACTAATTGTTGGTTTCGTTGGCTTTGCACTAGAGCGTGGTACAAGCGCTTCACTTGCCATGGTCGCACAACAAGTTGCCGAAGATGCTCAGAACTATAATCTCTCCGTAATACCGCTGTTTATCTTAATGGGTATATTTGTTTACCGCTCCAATATCAGCGATGATCTTTATGATGCAGCCTACGCAGCCTTAGGGCGATTTAAGGGTGGGTTAGCGCTTGCAACGGTCATTGCTTGTGGCGGTTTTTCAGCTGTTTGCGGGTCAACGTTAGCAACTGCTGCAACCATGTCAAAGGTTGCTATGCCTCAAATGAAGGGCTTTAAATACAAAGACAGTCTGGCCGCGGGAACAATTGCAGCAGGGGGGACGCTTGGCATTATGATACCGCCTTCTGTCCCACTTGTAATCTATGGCATTACCGCAGAGCAAGACATTGGGCTGCTATTTATAGCAGGGATCATACCTGGGATCTTACTGGTCTTGCTGTTTTTGTTGGCGGTTATGATAACCGTTTATCGTGATCCAAGTTCAGCACCCGATGCTGCTGATTTGGACCCTGTGAGAAAAAAGCAGGCTGTTCGCGGTACACTTCCAGTTCTCATTCTTTTTGTCATTGTTTTGGGCGGTATATATGGCGGCATTTTCACAGCAACAGAAGCATCGGGAATTGGCGCGTTTGGTGCGGCAGTTATTGCCTATTTACGGGGTTATTTACGAAGCTATGAAGAATGGCGCAGCTGCCTTGTTGAGGCTGCAATAACAACCTCTAAGATTTTCATTGTGTTGTTTGGCGCGGTCGTGTTCGCACAATTTATCAATCTCTCAGGCATGCCATATGATCTGTTAGATCTCGTTGATGAACTGCAGATGGGGCCGCTACAACTCGTTGCTTTTATTTGTTTTATTGCATTGCTAATGGGCATGGTGTTTGAATCAATAGGCATCGTTGTTTTGCTCGTCCCAGTATTCTTACCCGCCGTTTCCATCCTTGGTGTTGATATGATTTGGTTCGGTATCATCATAGTATTGGTGACGGAAATAGGGCTTATCACGCCACCCATTGGCATGAATGCATTTGTGGTAAAATCAGTGCTCCCCGATGTGCGTTTGCTCGATATTTTCCGCGGTGTTGTTCCATATATTTTCGCTTTGTTAATTGGGTTGCTCTTGGTGTTTTTCTTCCCATCAATAGCAACCTTTTTGCCTGAAATTTCTAGGTGATTTATGACTGAAAAAATCAAAAATATTCTCTTTATTATGGCTGACCAGTTACGTTGGGATTATCTCTCATGTTATGGGCATCCCCATCTTGATACGCTCAACATTGACAAGTTAGCTGCCAAAGGTGTGCGTTTTGACCGCGCCTATGTGCAATCACCGGTCTGTGGTCCATCGCGGGCATCTTTTTATACAGGTCGGACAGTTTTTAGTCACGGCTCGACTTGGAACAAGGTTCCCCTGCCAATAGGTGAGTTAACGCTCGGGGACTACTTGCGTCCTTTAGGTGTCACAACCGCTGTCGTGGGTAAAACCCATATGACCCCAGATAAAGAAGGTATGGCAAGACTTGGATTGAACATGGAAACCGAGCTTGGATGTTTGATCGGCGAGCCAGGTTTTGATCCTTATGAGCGCGATGATGGTTTGCATCCTACACCGGGCTTGCGCCTTCGCGGCGGTCAGCTTCGATATAATGATTATCTAAATGAACTTGGGTATGAGGGGGAAAACCCTTGGAATGATTATGCCAATTCTGCTGAAGGACCCGATGGCGAGATCCTCTCAGGATGGGAACTAAAACATTCTTTGCTTCCTGCGCGCGTGAAAGAAGAGCATTCTGAAACTGCTTATATGACAAATCGTGCCATGGATTTTATAACTGAAATGGGGGACAAACCTTGGCTTTGCCATTTAAGTTTCATCAAACCGCATTGGCCTTATATGGCACCGGCGCCTTATCATAATATGTATGGACCAGACACGTTCATTCCGGTCAAACGCCATGAAAGCGAAAAGAATACTAATAGCATCAATCCGGTAATGCAGGCATTCCAAACTATGGAAGTGTCTGAAACTTTCTCAACCCCTGGAGTGCGAGAAACGGTGCTGCCGGCCTATATGGGGCTGATCAAACAGATTGATGATCATTTGGGGCGCTTGTTCAATTGGCTTGAAGAAACCGGAAAAGAAGAAGAAACGATGATTGTTGTAACCTCAGATCATGGTGACTATCTTGGCGATCATTGGATGGGTGAAAAAGAGTTGTTTCACGAAGAATCCGTCCGTGTTCCATTGATCATATATGATCCACGATCATGCGCTGATGCTACAAGAGGAACGGTATCAAATGCAATGGTAGAAGCGATTGATCTCGTGCCGACATTTATGGAAGCTGCGGGTGCTCCGCCCGCAGGCCACCGCATCGAAGGGCGCTCGCTCGTGCCGCTGTTAATGGGTGAAACGCCAAGTGATTGGCGCGATGCTGTATTTTCTGAGATTGACTATGCGTTCTACACAGCGCGCGAAACACTTAATCTCGGCGCTTCTGATGCAAGGGGGTATATGATCCGGACAGAGGATTGGAAATATGTCTATTTCAAAGGATTCCCACCGCAATTGTTCGATCTAAATGAAGATCCAGATGAGTTTAACGATTTGGGTGTATCACCTGATCACGATGAAATTCGGTCTAAGATGTATGACATTATGGTCCGTCGCTTATTGGACCGAAAAAATCGCGTCACGATGACAGATGAACATGTTCTCGGAGTGAGAGCAGGCGAGGGCAGCAGCGGGATTAAAATCGGCAAATGGTAATTTGCCGAAATCAAATAATGTTAAAGCTCGCTCGCCCAAGGTGGGTTTGCACCTGATCTGGAAACCGTAATCGCAGCAACTTTTGACGCAAATGCCATGGCTTGTTTGAGCTGGTCATCGTTTAAGTTTTTAAGTGCGGATTTTGATAAAAGGTCAAGTTCTGAAAGTTTTGCAAGTAGCCCGCCATTAAAGCTATCACCAGCGCCAACTGTGTCAGCGACTTTGACTTTTTCAATTGAAATATCAACCGATTTACCATCACCGTAAAACCCTGTTGATCCATCTTCACCTTTGGTGAGAACGACCAGTGATGCACCTGCATTTAAAATCATATTCGCAGCGGAATTTAACGATGTTGCATCTGGATAAATCCAGCTCAGGTCTTCATCTGAGATCTTGACGATATCGCAGACGCTGAAGAGCTTTTCCAAGCGCGCTCTATACTTTGCTTCATCCGATATAAATGTCGTACGAATATTCGGATCAAGCATGATGACTGAGCTATCAGCCATTTTTGCAGCGAGAGCTGCATAGCTTTCACCCGATGGTTCGCTTGCGAGGCTAATACCACCGAAATAATATGCAGATACTGGCTCTCTGATGGATGGAAAATCTTCAAACTGAACCATACGGCCAGCTGAATTTTCATCAAAGAACGAATAGGACGCTTGTCCATCTTTAAGTTCGACAAAGGCAAGCGTTGTATGACGATCACTACGCACCAGATAGGATGTCTCAACCTTGCTGGTGTCTAAATCTCTTACCAGCTGTTCTCCGAACATATCTTCTGATACGCCCGAGACCAGCCCAACGTCCGCACCAAGTCGACCAAGCGTGATTGCTGTATTAAAAATTGCGCCACCAGAATGTGGCACAAACGCTTTCTGGTCATCATCAATGCCAACGGCAATCATGTCGACCAGCGCTTCGCCGCAGCAAATGATCATGAAATGCGTTTCTCACTTTTTTCATCAAAGTAATGAACGCGATCAGCATCAACTTTAAAATGCATTAAGTCACCACGTGAGAATTCTGCAAAATGTTCTGTTTTCACAATGAACTCAGATTTATCATCACGGATTAAGTGCGCAATGATGTGATCACCAAGCTGTTCGATCAATTCGAGCTTACCGCTGATGACAGCTTCTGATTTCTTACATGTTGTAAGATGTTCAGGACGAATGCCTACAACGACACCATTTTGTGGTGCTTCTTGTAGATCACCAACGCCTTTTTCTCCGCCGATTGAGACAGATTTGCCAGACACTTGTGAGCTGAAGATATTCATAGCTGGGCTACCGATGAATTGCGCAACAAACAAATTATCTGGTTTGCTATACAGATCCATTGGCTTACCAACTTGTTCAACATGACCAAGGCGTAGCACAACGATCTTATCTGCAAGTGTCATCGCTTCCACCTGATCGTGCGTCACGTAGATCATAGTAGAACCTAAACGCTCATGAAGACGCGCAATTTCTAGACGTGTTTGACCGCGCAAGGCTGCATCAAGGTTAGACAGCGGCTCATCGAATAAGAACACCTCAGGCTCGCGAACAATAGCCCGTCCAATGGCAACGCGTTGACGCTGCCCCCCCGATAAAGCCCGAGGTGTCCTATCTAGATAATCGACAATATCAAGCACTTTAGCTGCTTGCTGAACACGACGATCAATTTCATCTTTCGGCGTTTTTGCTTGCTTAAGACCAAACGCCATATTGTTGTAAACTGTCATATGTGGGTAAAGCGCGTAGGTTTGGAACACCATCGCAACACCACGTTTTGAAGGTGCAACTTCATTCACGACACGGTCGCCAATTGAGATTTCACCACCTGATATTTCTTCAAGGCCAGCAATCATGCGCAAAAGGGTAGATTTACCGCAGCCTGAAGGGCCAACAAATACGACAAACTCGCCGTCATCAATATCAAGATCTACCCCATGCATGACCTCAACATCACCATAGGACTTAATCACATTTCTGATTGTTAAACCGGCCATTGTTTTTCCATTTCTGTTATTGCATTTGTTAAACCTTCAACAAAGCCAGGGTATTGAGTTGGTAAATCAGCCCACAAACGTTTTGATTGGGCAAATTCTATCTCTTGTCCCGCCTTTAAGAGAGGCTCTAATAAATTCCAGTAAGTTTCGTAGTAGGGAATAGGCATGTTGCCTGACACAGTGCGACGCGCATAAACGTACCAACTTGCAATACAATCATACCCATGAACTGGTGTAATGCCTTGCTTGAGGCATGATTCAAGTGTCGGTCTTATAAAGACCGGCATCTTGGAAAAACCGTCCATACAAATTCGAGCCAGCTGATCTGCAATGGCGCGATTTGAAAAACGCTTTGCAATTTTCGTCAGATACTCGTCCTTGTTTAATGGCAGATCCATATCAAGGCCTGGCAGAACTTCTTTTATCTCATAATTATCAAAAAACTGGCGAAGTTTTGGGTCCATAAATGCTTGATCATAAGTCTCATGACCAGCAAGTGCGCCCAAATAACAAAGGCCTGTGTGACCTCCGTTTAAGATGCGAATTTTAGCTTCCTCATATGGGTCAACATCTTCGACGATCTCCACACCAACCTTGCCAATATCGGGCATTGGTGCACAGAATTTGCGTTCGATGACCCATTGTGAAAATGCTTCGCCATGGATTGGATCGTAGTGCCCAACGCCAAAACTTTCAGCAATTTCTTGGTGAAGTGCTTCATCAGCGCGCGGTGTGATGCGATCAACCATAGAGCATGGAAAGCTGACATTATCTTCAACCCATGCCAATAATTCGGTCTCGCCTTTGAGTGCCAGATAGTGCTTAAAATTGTTTTCAAGCATATGCCCGTTTGAACGAATGTTATCGCAACATAAGATGTTAACTGAGTTGCCTGTTTCTTGATAACGTTGCTTAAGCCCAAGTGTTAAAAACGCATAGATAGATGATGTCTGAGCGCCAGAAATTTCATCTGCAATCAATGGATCATTTGTGTTTAATGAGAAGTCATCATTTAGATAATAACCGCTCTCAGTCACAGTGATTGTGATCATGTGCACATTTGGATTAGCAATCGCACTTTCAGCTGCGTTCGCATCTTGCGACCAATCTAAAAACTGGCAATGTGAACGCACAAGGCGCAGCTCTTTATCACCTTCAGGAGAGGTGGTTTTTAAAATATAACCGTTCTCAACCTGAGAGGAATTTGCAAATGCTGAAGATTCACCAGCTCTTAAATTAATAGCGGTAATGCCCCATCTCAAATCACCGGTCTGATCCATGTAATCATCTAAATAAACGGCTTGGTGAGCACGATGAAATGCACCGTAACCAACATGCACAACACCGAGCGAACAATCTGAGCGATCATAACGTGTTGCGAAGAGTTCTGGGTTTGACTGCTGTTTTGTGGCTAAAGTCATGAGCTTGCCTTCTGCTTCGGTGCCAACTCATTCAAAGCAATGTCGCGATACTCAGATGGCGTCATGTCTTTCATTTTTAGGAACTGTCTGTTGAAATTTGCCAAGTTCTGAAAGCCTACTGAGAAGCAGATAGCAGAAACCTGATCATCGGTTGAATAGAGCATTGAACAGGCTTGGCTAATCCGAATGCGATTAACAAATTCTACGAATTTATTGCCTGTAAAACGCTGAAAGTTTCGTGAAAATGCAGCAGGGCTCATACCTGCCATATTCGCCGCCATGTCGATGGAAATATCTTCCGAATAATGCTCAGATATATAGTCAACAACTTCAGCAATTCGCGCTTGTTTTGAATTACCTTCTGGCTGGATCATGCCAGCAACAGATAGCGCGCGCTTTTCCGCATGTTCGTTAACGCGCACCAAAAAGCGCATAAAGGCCACGATGCGTTCCGCACCCTTGGTAGATCTAATCCGCTCGAGATGACCTTTAGCGAAAGTTGGATTAAAGCCGGTAAATTCAATGCCAGATTTCGCCATTTCAAACATCGCATCCATTTCGCGAAATTCAGGGAAAGCGATCGTCAATTGATCGATGCTTTCTTGGCTAAACTGCACAAGCATATCGCGGATCTCGACCGGTTTTGGATCTGTTACTTCATCAGTGATCCAGTTATGCGGCAAATGCGGCCCCGTCAAAAACAGCGAACCAGGTGAAAACTCACCAATATAATCGCCGACAAATGCCTTGCCGCGCGTTGCAACAACCAGGTGAAGTTCATATTCGGGATGACTGTGCCAGCGGCAAAGATCTGTTGGCCAGCCATGCTCAAGATACCGAATGGTTTCGGTGGCACGATCAACATATTCAAATTCTGGCAGGATAATAGACATCAGCTACCTCAACCCACCATCAACGCCCAACAGGTGCGTTGTGATGTCCTGTGATTGATCTGGGACAAATAGAGCATCCAACCCATGTTCGTTCTCGCAACGATCTTGGAAACGATTATCAAGATCTGCTGTAAAAACTTGTGCCCCAAGCATTGCCTCTGGTGCTGCACTTGGTACTGCCCCCGGTACTGCAATGTGTTCGGCAACAGATGTGCCGATATCACTGATTGCACTGGTGGAAATAAACGCACCAGAAGAGTTTGTTGGGGCAGGGTTAATGATCATTTTACCGCACCGAACGTTAGGCCCTGTACGAGTTGCTTCTGACAGAACCAGCCTAGAACGACAATCGGACCTACCGCAGCCATTGATACGGCTGATAATCTTCCGAAGAACAGACCCTCAGGAGCACGGTTACCTTCGATCAACTTCGACAATGTTGCAGCTTCCGTTGTCGTTAAACGCACAGTCCAATAAGCTTCGTTCCATGCGAAGATAAAGCAAAGGAGGGCTGTCGAGGCCAAGCCACCCCAAGCAAGCGGGAGAAGAATATCCTTGATCTCACCCCAAGTGCTCACGCCATCCATTTTACCAGCTTCAATGATCTCTTTTGGGATTTCTTTGAAATATGTAAAGAGCATCCAGATAACGATTGGCAAGTTAATCAAGCTAAGAACAATGATGATTAGAAAATGAGTATCAAACACGCCCAAGAAATTTTTTGTCAAAAATGTCATTGGGTACAACACCGCAGCCGCAGGCAACATCTTTGTTGAAAGCATCCACATCAGGATGTCTTTCGTGTGGCGGCTTGGGTCAAACGCCATTGCATAAGCCGCAGGCACTCCAACAAACAATGTAAAGCCAGTTGCAAGTGTTGTTGTGATGACTGAGTTCGCCGCAAAGCGCCAGTAATCATAGTTTTCTGCCATATTGAGATAGTTCTCAAGTGTTGGCGTGAAGAAGAATAAAAATTCAGGCTTCACCGCGTCGGCATCAGTTTTAAAACTGGTAAATGCCAACCAGAAAATTGGGAAGAAGAAAATAAGTCCAACAACCCAGGCCATAGTAGGCCTAGCGATGTTACCAAATTTAGAAGATTGAGAAACAATAGCCATATCCGTCACCTAGTCCATTAAACTCTTGCCGATCATGCGCAGCAAGAAAAACGCAACGATATTGGCGAGGATGACTGCAAAGATACCTGCAGCACTCGCAGCCCCAATATTATTAGAAGCGAACTCACCGATAAGATATGGCAAGTTCTTGTTACCGTTCCCGCGGCTCACGATTTCAATCTCAGCGTAGAGCGAGAGATGGAAAATGGATTGGATCATAATGACGATCGCAATTGGACGAGCCAAGTGTGGGATTGTTAAATTGCGGAATTGTGACCATGCATTTGCACCATCAAGCACTGCCGCTTCCTTTTGTTGCTGATCTTCAGACTGCAAAGATGTCATGAAAATAAGCACTGCAAAAGGTGTCCACTGCCAGGTTACCATGATGATAACGGCGTACGCAGATGTTTGCGTTGCACGGAACGAGATAGGTTCAATTTCCGGCCATAGCGCAAAGAAGCTACCGACAATTGGAGCATCCTTTAAGCCAATCACAAGATCATTGATCCCAGCAACTGCAAGTCCGTTTAGACCAAGAACAGGATCAAGGATCATGTTGATCCATAAAACGGCGTTCACCGCAGGCATCACAAAGAAGGGGGAAATCAATAGAACACGAACAATACCGCGGCCCGGGAAAGATTTGTTAATGAGAACAGCAATTGCTAGACCGATAATAACGGTCAATATCAATATTGAACCAACAATAAAGAGGCTGTTTGTAACCGCAAACCAGAAGTCTTTAGCGTTAAAGAGCACATATTCATAATTGCCCCAACCGCGCCAATTACTGAGGCTAGGCGTTGTCCATTCAGGTCTAATGTTACTGTTTAGAACATAGCGAATGAAAGAAAAATAAAGGGTCATGGAGAGCGGAACAAGCATCCAGACCAATAGTAGCAACACAGCGGGCGTTTGTAGTAGCCGTGGGAGCGTTCTCTTTGTAGACATCGTTCTCATACCCCTATTGGGAGCGTAGGCTCCTCATTGAAAAACGGATTTTTAGTTGATGGTTTACCCAACTTGGTCTTGCGATATACGCAAACCAGCTCAAAGATTATGTTTGTCTTTGAGGTGTAAGATCCGGCAGCTCGTGCTACCGGATCTCTTTTTAAGTTAGCTAAAGCTTAGTAGTAGCCAGCTTCTGACATGATCGCATCAGCAGCTTTTTGGGCAGCAGCTAGTGCGTCATCTACAGATTTTGCACCTGAAAGAGCAGCAGCCATTTCTTGTGCAACAGCAGAACCAACTTCTGGGAACTCAGGAATAGCAGCGAACTGAACACCAACATATGGCTTCAGGTCTGTAGCTTCCGGAGCAGCTGATTCAATTGCAGCCATTTCAGCAGCAGCGAACTTCGCAACAGCCTGGAATTCAGGGTATGCGTATGTTGATGCACGTGTACCTGTTGGTACTTTGCCCCAACCGAACTCTGGGTGATCAGCAACAGCTTTGATGTATTCTTTTGAAGTTGACCATTCGATGAATTTTTTAGCTTCATCTGAGTTTGGTGAACCTGCAGGAACAGCCATAGCCCATGCCCACAACCAGTTTGCACCAACTGGGTTGCCAGCGTTTGGTGACTGAGCGTATGCAACACCGTCTACTTCTAGGAATGACGCAGCAATTGTCGCATCAATCCACATGCCACATTTACCTTCGTTGTAAAGAGCAAGGATCTCGTTGAATGAGTTACCTTCTGAACCTGGAGGTCCGTAGTTACCCAATAGATCAACGTAGAAGTTGATTGCAGCTTTCCATTCAGCAGATTCTAGCTGTGGTTTGAAGTCTTTGTCGAACCATGCACCACCGAATGAGTTAACAACAGTTGTGATAAACGCCATGTTATCACCCCAACCTGGCTTACCGCGCAAACATGCACCATAAACACCGGCATCTGGGTTATGCATCGCAGCCGCAGCTTTTTTGATGTTATCCCATGAATCGTTGTCAGCAACTGTAACACCAGCTGCATCAGCTAGATCTTTACGGTACATAACCATTGATGATTCACCGTAAAATGGTGCAGCATATAGAGTGCCTTCGTGTGACAAACCGTTACGCATTGCAGGCAACATGTCATCGATGTCGTAATCAGCACTGAATTCTAGTGCTTCGATCCAACCAGCTTCACCCCAGATTGGAGCTTCTTGCATGCCGATGTTGATGATGTCGTACTGGCCACCACCTGTTGCAGTGTCTGACGTTACTTGCTCGCGCAGTACGCCTTCTTCCAAAGAAACCCAGTTTAGCTTTACGCCAGTTTCTTCAGTGTATTTTTCAGCAACTTTCTGCATGTTGATCATGTGACCGTTGTTAACGATCGCAATAGTTAACTCTGCAGCAGAAGCTGTAAGTGCTGTTGATGTGCACAGTGCAAGCGCGATTGCACCTTTCCTAAGTATTTTCATAAATTCCTCCCTGGAAACAGACGCTCCATGCGTCTTGCTGAAATCATCGTTTAAAAAGTGTCTGCTCGTCTAATATTTTTATTGCTATAAATTATACTATATTGTCATTTATTTAGGGTATTTGTCAAAAAACATGATGTTTTTGTATAGGTGCATGCTTTTTGTGCAGTGTGTGACTTAGTCTATTTAATGATGAAAATTGTACATCATGAACTGGAATCAAGGGTTTTTGTTGCGAGTTTAGAGCGTATTTTTGGTATAAAAAATGCTTCTTGGTCGCAATTTTGTTTTTATCGAGCTCGTTATGTCGGTGATAAACGTCACATCTATAAAAGCTTATCACCAAATATCAGACAAATGATCTTTCATCTAAGTCTGGTAATTAGTCTATGAAAACAAAACTTCATTTGCAAGCAAAAATACAACCTTGATATTTGACTCATGAGTAAGTGCGACCTAAGGTTTTGGCCTTGGTGTATGAACGGGGTGTGAGATGGCGAGGTTTCGAATAGATAGCGAGTTTGTTCTGAAGATTTTATATGCATCATCTTCAGGTCAAAGGTTTACTCAAGATACGCAAGTTCTGCCTGAGGTTTGGACTATGCTTGCAGAAAGGCCTGAAAACCAAACATCATGTTTGCTTGTTCCAATGCGCGGAAAGCAGGCGCATCATCTTGCTGATGAGTTACACGCTCGGGTTAGTAAATTTGAAAATCTCAAAGCCATTAAAAGCAAAAATCGCCAAGGGCGAGCTATTTCAGATATGCCGGGCCTTGTTTCAGCCAAATTACACTTTGATGAAATCGTCAATATCATACTGCCATTGACCAGTTGGTGGTCGCGATCTGGTTTGCAGACTTTCTTTCAATACAATTCGGAAAAGCAACTCGCTTCGATCATTGCGCAAAAGGTGCAGCTATTAAAAGAAACATTAGATGGGTCGATTGGGCAACGTCATGACCTTACACAAATTGTCGCCATTAGAGATGGATCCAACGATAACAAAGAAAACGGCAATACGATCACAATACCTGATAATGCTATCCGCTTGCTTATTCTAATTGGCATTATAGGGTTCAAAGCAATAGCAGAGGCTAAAGGAGATCAATATGATCGCGGGTTAATTCCGTTTCATTCCTATGATCAGATTGACGCCGATGAGGTTGCAAAGGGTCTCATTGAGACATTGCGGATTGGATATCTCAAGCAAAGTCATAAACCTGTTTCCACTTTCTATCAGCAATTAGAAACCGAAGTGTTCAGCACCAAACACTATTTTCTCGTTAGCCTGGATAGAAAAGCACGAATGAGTTCGACTGATGCTATCAAAACCATCAAGGCGGATGCAGCAGAACGCGTATTTGAAGTCTCAACGGATAAGATTAATTGGGCGATTATCGATTCAGGAATAGATGCGCGTCATCCCGCTTTTCGAAAAATGAATAAAAGTGAAAAGGCAAAATACCTGTCACAAGCGCGGGATAATCCTTTTAACAATGGGGAATTTGATGAACCGGCAGGTGAGCATGAAACGCGTATAAAAGAAAAATACGACATGACGCTTATCAAAGACCTTCGCAATCGAGATATACTCGCAAGAGACAGCGCGGCTGAATTATTGCTCATTCAAAAATTACGAGAAAATGGACGTGATGTCGGCACGCAAGATGTAACACCCCAATCGGGACGTGAACATCGTTTAAGAACGGATCAAAATGCTTATCTCTGGCTGAAAGGTGATTTACGTCAGGGGCGTCCGCTTAATTGGGACTTAGCGCGAATATTGCTCACTGTATCACATGAAAAGAAACCTGATCTTAATCACGGTACCCATGTTGCAGGTATTTTAGGTGGCTGTTGGATTGAAAAAGAAAAGGGTGTGAAGGAATATCAATCAGGTGTTTGCCCAGACATAAATATCTATGATTTTAATGTCGTGGGAAATTCGACTGAAATTACCGAATACGCGGTCGTTGCTGCGCAACGTTTGATCCGACATATTAACGAAAACAGCGGTAAAACACTTATTCAAGGGGCCAATATAAGCCTTTCAATCCCGCATGATGTGACAAACTATGCTTGTGGGCGCACACCTGTATGTGAGGAAGCAGAGGATCTTGCAGGCAGCGGTGTTGTCGTTGTGGCAGCAGCTGGCAATCATGGCTATAACAAGTTTCACACCGATGGTGGCTTAAGAGCATTTCACACAGCCACCAGCATTACAGATCCCGGCAACGCACAATCTGTTATTACTGTTGGTTCAACACATAGGCGACAACCGCATACATATGGGGTGAGTTATTTTTCGTCTCGCGGCCCTACCGGTGATGGACGGTTAAAACCTGATCTCGTTGCCCCGGGTGAAAAAATCTACGCGCCAGTTTGTGATGGTGAATTTGAAACCCTTGAAGGAACAAGCATGGCAGCCCCTTATGTAAGTGGTGTTGTGGCAATGTTGCTTGCAAGATTTTCTGAATTCATTGGTGATCCCGCAAAAGTCAAACAAATTTTATGTGATTCAGCAACCGACCTGGGGCGAGAGCGAAATTACCAGGGTCATGGTTTGGTCGACGCTTTACGCGCCTTGCAATCTATATAGGGGAATATGATATGCCTTCTGATTATTTTACAATTGAAGCAATACCAGCCCGCAAGGGTGATAGTCTCATTATATACGAGGGACCGTCTGATAACTATAAGGTTGCCATCATCGATGGCGGCCCATCCAAGGTCTATAAAAATTCGCTCAAGCCTCGTATTAAGGACATCCGAAAAGATAAAGGCATCGCAGACAATGATCCATTGCCTATAGATTTTATGATGGTCAGCCATCTAGATGATGATCATATCAAAGGCATTTTGGATTTAGCAAAAGAGCTTAAAAACCTGACCGAAAATCATGAACCTGTTCTGTTGGCGATCGATAACCTTTGGAACAATTCATTTGATGATATTATTGGAAACACGCAAGGCACGCTAGAAGGTGTGCGCGATGGAGCCGGTGTGACAGCAAGTGTAGATACTATCAACTGGTCAGATCCACGACTTGACCATGATTGTGAAGCGGTTTTGGCAAGCATTGGGCAGGGGTATAAACTTTGGGGATATGCGAATTTTTTCGACTGGCGGGTTAATCATCCATTTGGCAATGATGCGCTGATCATGCAGCGTGGCACTGATGATGATCAAAAAACACCATTCAGCGATGATGTCACATTCACTATTATCGGCCCGCAGGAAAAGGAAATTGAAAAGCTTCAAAAGAAGTATGACAAATATTTAAAAGATAAGGGGCTTGGCCGGAATGAACGCGAAGCAGTGGTCGCAGGTCTATCGCAGGATAGCAGTGTGACCAACCTTTCAAGCCTTGTTGTATTACTTGAACGAAGCGGCAAAACAATCTTGTTAACTGGTGATGCATTGGGCAGTAAGATCATTGATGGCTTGGAAGTGTCTGGTCATCTACCAAGCGATGGAACAATGCATGTTGATGTATTAAAAATGCAGCATCATGGCAGCGATAGAAATGTCACCCCAGAATTCTTTAAGCGTGTAACTGCAGACCATTATATTTTCTGTGGTGATGGTGAGCATGGTAATCCGGAACGGCAAACGTTTGAATGGTTGGTAAAAGCGCGCGGCGATGATGAATATACATTGCACTTCACCTATCCAATTTCGATGATTGATAAAAAGCGTGAAGATGAAGTTCACGATGGCCATATTTGGGACAACGATGAGGATAGTCTAACAGCACTATTTGATACGGTTGGTGACAATGTAAGGCTCAGCGAACCAACACATCGTGACGGCGTGCGCATTAATTTAGCTGATCCTTTGGATGTCCCGCGCGCAAATTGAGCTTGAGCTCATGCTTTGATTGGCATGGTGCTGTTTTCCGCATCCTCAAAAGACCAATATTATAATCTGACGGGTTGCATGGCTTGACTGCCCGCGATGCGGGACATTTTCTCTGGAAATAACAAGTTAATTCAATTTAAAACGATTAGAATTTGTGCAGCCTATTTGCATTGGTGCTGAGTTTCTGTATGCATTCCTATCACTTTAAATCAGTGACTTGCTGGGTGCCAATCCAAAACAATTTTCCGGGGTGAGAAGAGAAGCTTCGGATTGATAGGAAAAGACATGACCATAATTGGAACGCCGAAAGAAACGGCGAAGGATGAAAATCGCGTTGCGATGACACCGCAATCCGTCAAAGAATTACAAAAACTTGGCTATGATTGCATAATTCAAAGTGGGGCGGGTGCTGCGGCTCGTTTTGCCGATGCTGATTATAAAGAGGCTGGTGCAACAGTCGTCAAAACAGCGAAAGATCTTTGGGATAAAGCCGATGTGGTGGCTAAGGTTCGCCCGCCAAGTGCAGCTGAATCTAAAAAAATGCGTGATGGTCAAACGATCATTAGTTTTGTTTATCCAACGGATAACGAAAAACTTATGAAAGATGCAGCCAACGCTGGTAGTTCGTTGGTCGCAATGGACATGGTGCCACGTATTTCTCGTGCGCAAAAAATGGATGCATTGTCATCCATGGCAAACATCGCCGGTTATCGCGCGGTTGTCGAAGCAAGTAATAATTTCGGCCGTTTCTTTACAGGTCAAATCACTGCGGCGGGTAAAGTACCACCAGCAAAAATCATGGTTGTTGGCGCAGGGGTTGCAGGCCTTGCCGCAATTGGAGCTGCACAAAGCATGGGCGCGATCGTGCGCGCATTTGATGTGCGCCCGGAAGTTGCTGAACAAATTGAATCCATGGGTGCAGAGTTTTTGTTCCTTGATTTCGATGACAATCAAGATGGCGCAGGTACGGGCGGTTATGCGGCTCCTTCTTCTCCTGAATTTCGCGAGAAGCAATTAGCGCTATTCCGCGAACAAGCTCCTGATGTTGATATTGTGATCACAACAGCGCTTATCCCAGGTCGTGATGCGCCAAAATTGTGGCTTAAAGACATGGTGGAAGCCATGAAGCCCGGTTCGGTTGTCGTCGATTTGGCCGCAGAACGTGGTGGTAACTGCGATCTAACAGTTAAAGACGAAAAGATTGAAACGGAAAATGGCGTAACCATTATCGGTTACACAGATTTCCCAAGCCGCATGGCTGCACAATCATCAACGCTTTATGCGACAAATATCCGTCATATGATGACAGATCTTACACCTGAGAAGGACGGTGTGATTGTCCACAATATGGAAGATGATGTGATCCGTGGTGCAACTGTTGCGCATAAAAAAGAAATCACCTTCCCACCTCCGAAGCCAAAGATTGCTGCGATTGCTGCTGCAAAACCGAAAGAGCCGGAAAAAACGCCTGAAGAATTGGCCGCAGAAGAAGCTGCAGCGTTTAAAAAGGCAACACGTCAACAAGTTGGTCTGCTGTTAGCAGGTGGTCTTCTCGTGTTGGGTGTTGGCATAGTCGCGCCTGCGAGCTTCATGCAGCACTTTATCGTTTTCGTGCTGTCGGTCTTTATTGGTTTCCAAGTCATTTGGAATGTTAGCCACTCATTACACACGCCTCTTATGGCCGTTACAAATGCGATTTCTTCAATCATCATTTTAGGTGCTTTGATGCAAATCGGTTCTGGTTCAATACTGGTTATTCTGCTTGCTGCATTGTCAGTGTTTATGGCGAGTTTGAATATTTTCGGTGGCTTCCTAGTCACGCGTCGCATGCTTGCCATGTTCCAGAAGTCTTAAGGGGAGAAGTTAAATGAGTTTAGGTCTTACTACAGCTGCATACGTCGTTGCAGCAGTCCTCTTTATTTTGTCACTTGGCGGATTGTCAGGCCAGGAAAGCGCTAAGCGCGCTGTATGGTATGGCATTGTCGGCATGGGCTTGGCAGTTCTAGCAACATTACTTGGGCCCGGTTCTGGTCTTTGGTATCTATCCATCCCGCTTGTCATTGGTGGTGGTATCATCGGTTATATGGTCGCCCAACGCGTACAAATGACAGAGATGCCGCAACTTGTTGCAGCTATGCACTCACTTGTTGGCCTTGCAGCTGTCTTCGTTGCTTTCATAGCGCATTTTGAAATTGAAAATGTGCGTTATGCGCAAGAAGTTTCTGGTGAAGATGTTAAATCACTTGGTGCATTTGCAGCGCTTATTGCCAAGAAAACAGCCGTTGAGATCAACATCCTTCGCGTTGAATTGTTCCTAGGATTATTCATTGGTGCGATCACTTTTACAGGTTCTGTGATTGCGTTTGGTAAGCTTGCAGGGAAAGTGTCATCTACAGCTGAAAAGCTGCCGGGTGGTCATGCTTTAAACGCAGGTGCAGCGATCATCTCGCTTCTCTGTCTGGTTTGGTATTTCAACACTGGTGGTTTGCTACCGCTTATTGTTATGACAGTCATGGCTTTGTTCATCGGTTACCACTTGATCATGGGCATCGGTGGCGCTGATATGCCTGTTGTTGTTTCAATGCTGAATTCATATTCAGGTTGGGCAGCGGCTGCGATTGGTTTCTCGCTTGGCAATGATCTTCTTATCGTTGTGGGCGCTCTTGTGGGGTCATCTGGTGCTATTTTGTCATACATCATGTGTAAGGCGATGAACCGCTCGTTCATCAGCGTTATCCTTGGTGGCTTTGGCGGTACATCTGGCCCAGCGATGGAAATTGAAGGTGAGCAAATCGCTATTGATGCCGATGGTGTTGCAACAGCACTTGAAGAAGCTGATAGCATTGTCATCGTGCCTGGATACGGTATGGCTGTTGCGCAAGCGCAAGCTTCTATTTCAGAGCTTACCCGTCGCCTTCGTGCAAAGGGCAAGGAAGTGCGTTTTGCTATTCACCCAGTTGCGGGTCGTTTGCCTGGTCATATGAACGTGCTCTTGGCGGAAGCGAAAGTACCTTATGATATTGTGATGGAAATGGATGAAATCAATGATGATTTCCCAGACACTGATGTGTGTATCATCGTTGGTTCAAACGATATTGTGAACCCAGCGGCACAAGAAGATCCAAATTCACCAATCGCAGGAATGCCTGTCTTGGAAGTTTGGAAAGCCAAACAAGTGTTTGTATCAAAACGTGGTCAAGGTACTGGGTATTCCGGCATTGAAAATCCACTGTTCTTTAAAGAGAACACACGCATGTTCTATGGCGATGCTAAACAATCTGTTGATGCATTACTGCAAAAGATGTCGTAGTTCACTTTACGAATTCGGAATTTGTAGGCGAGGGCGGTTTATCCGCCCTCGTTTTTTTATGCCTGCTGTTTTTATAGTTTTTGATCTGGCGCAAAGTGCATAATTTTTCGAGCTGCTAAACTGAATAAAGTTAGGAGCGATGATGGAACATGGGCATTCGGTTAAAGAAATTAGAGAACGTTTGGTTGAGAAAAACTCTCCCAGCGATCTGCGAGATTTCGTCTATGGGAGTATTGATGGCACAATCACAACTTTTGCAATTGTTGCAGGAGTTGAAGGCGCAAACTTAGCACCATCCATTATTATCGCTCTCGGGTTTGCCAATGTTCTCGCGGATGGATTTTCAATGGCTGCAAGCAATTATAGCGGCACCAAAGCGGAGCTAGACGATATTAAACGCTTACGTCAAATTGAAGTCCGGCATTTGCAGAACAATCCAGAAGGCGAGCGTGAAGAAATCCGTCAAATTCTTATTATGAAGGGGCTTAAGGGTGAAGTCTTAGAGGGGGCAGTAAGTGCTATTACATCACACAAAGAACGTTGGATTGATATGATGATGGTTGAAGAATACGGCGTGGTGCCGCAAAACCCTGAGCCACTTCGTGCGGCACTTATTACCCTTTTTGCCTTTGTTATCTGCGGTATGATCCCGTTAGTATCTTACATAATAGGCTTAGGTGATGCTTTCATCACAGCTATGGCTGCCACCGGTGCTACGTTCTTTCTGATTGGTGCGCTAAAAAGCAAATGGTCACTGCAAAACTGGATTTGGTCGGGGTTGGAAACGTTAGGCATCGGCGGCATTGCAGCAGCCTTGGCATATTTTGTCGGCAGCTTATTTGCTGGTTAGTCAAAGCCTTCCTGATAGACATTTTCAATTACTGTTTTTAGGGCTTTTTCAAGCTCAGAAGAAATGATCCCAGGTCCCGCTTGTGTACCTGCTTCACCATGGAACCAAACACCTGTGCATGCAGCCTCAAACTCTGGCATGCCTTGCGCCAATAGCGCAGCAATTAATCCGCACAAAACATCACCGCTGCCAGCCGTTGCAAGCCAAGGGGGTGCATTATTTGTTATTGCAGCATTATCCGAACTCTTTGCGATAACTGTATCGGGTCCTTTTAAAACAACTGTTGCACTAGATGTCTCCGAAGCTACTTTTGTTCTCTTCACTTTGTCTTGGGTTGAAATAAGCTCGGGGAATAATCGTTCAAATTCGCCGTCGTGAGGTGTCAATATTGTTGGCGATGATCTGGTTCTGATTAAGCCACATAGCGTAGAGGGCTTATCGGAAAAAGCTGAAAGCGCGCCCGCATCAAGGACAACGGATTTGTCTGTATTTAAAATTATTTTGACGAAACTGCGCGTTTGTTCATTGGGATCCAAACCGGGGCCAACACAAACAGCATTGATCCGTTTATCATCGAGTATGTTTGATAATTCGTCTTCGTTATCCATTTTAGTCAGCATAATGGCATCCGTGCGCGCTGCATGCGCTGACATGGTTTCTGACGGACATGCTATTGTAACCAATCCCGCGCCCATGCGCAGCGCAGCTTTCGCCATTAAGCGTGCTGCGCCAGACTTGTCCAATCCACCAGAAACTGAAAGTGCATGTCCACGAGAGTATTTATGACCTGTCGCCTTGAGTATTGGATAATGATCTTGCCAAAGCGCTGGGGTATTAAGGTTTAGCCGCGGTGATATTTGACCGAGGACTTTCTGAGTTATTCCGAACTGCCCTAGATAAACCTTGCCGGACAATTCTCTCCCGGGAAATAGGACATGACCCGGTTTATATCGAAAGAATGTCGCCGTCGCCTGCGCTTTGATCGCGCATCCAGATACTTGGCCTGTTTGCCCGTTTATTCCGCTAGGTAAATCAATAGCAAGTACGTCAGTGGCTGAGGCATTTATTGCATGAATAATATCCGCAAAATCACCTTTAACTTCGCGTTTAAGTCCAGCACCGAAAATCCCATCTACAATCAGGTCATAAACTTCAAGGTCTGGATTTTTGATGAGTTGTATGCCTTGTGAAATTGTATCAAAAGCAAGGCGCGCATCGCCAGCAATTTTAGTGTCATCTCCGATAATTGTGACAGCGACATCATACCCATTTTTCTTCAATAATTCAGCAAGTATAAACCCGTCTCCACCATTGTTGCCAACTCCAGCAACGACCAAAACGGTTTTTGCATTTGGAAAGTGTTGGCGCAAAACGTCAAAGACGAATGCGCCGGCACATTTCATAAGTTCAATTCCAACGATACCGCTTTTTATCATCAAAGCATCCGCTGTCGACATCTGTTCTGGCGTTAGAAGTTCATGCATCATCTATCCTGTCATAACAAAGTCATCAGCCAATAATTGGATGAATCTGGTGGTCTAAATCTAACACGAAAAAATATCTTAGGCTTTGATCTGGCGCAAGGCGTGACATGCGCATCTTAGCTAAATTGGTGTCAGCACAAAGGAGATCTTAACATGAGTAAAGACACAATTTTGACCTTCATAGGAACTTCGTGTTCATCTGAAACCATTCAAAAAGCCATTGTAATGGCTGATGACGCAAATGCCCATTTATCTGTGGTGATTTTGGCCGTCGCACCCCAACTTTACGCTTATGGATACGGGATTGCATATGGTAGATTTGTTGGTGTGGAGAATTGGTCGCAAGAGATCAAAGACATGACTGATGATATCAACGCAAAATCTGATCAGGTTGAAAAGCTTGTTCAAGAAGCAAGGATATCGGCGGATGTTTTAATGGAGTTCTGTGAAAGTTCGCTTCTGCGAAATGCGGTTATGAGTCACGCATGTTTAGCTGATCGAGTTGTTATACTTGATCGCTCTGGATTGCCAGCCGATATTTTAGATGGTGTCATGTCTGGTGTTATTTTTGATGCACCATCAGGGCTTATCCATGGTCAGAATTGCGACAAAGCAGCCGTATCAAGTCGAAACGCATTTATCGCCTGGGATTCTAGCAAACATTGCGCTGCAGCAGTAAAATGTGCTCTGCCGCTCTTTAGCGATGAAACTGAGGTGACAATTGGGGTTTTTGATCCAATAAAACGCGAAAATGAGGATGGAGAAGAGCCTGGTGCTGACCTTGCAAGTTGGTTAAGTCGCCATGGGCTCAAAGTCACGGTTGAGCAATACCCATCCGGAGGAGAGGAAATTGCTGATTGCATTTTAAAGCGTGCGAAAGAAAAGGGTGCTGATTTGGTTGTCATGGGTGGTTATGGACACATGAAAATTCGACAGCAGTTATTTGGAGGCACAACGCAGACAATGCTAAATCAACGAGAGTTACCGATTTTGATGGCTCATAAATAACAGTTTAATTGGGCGTAAATCACTGCGCCCAATTAGTTTTTCATGGCGGATATTTCAGGTAATTCTCGTTCAGCTATTCGTCTGATTAGTGTCGCTATTTCATTGAACAGTTTTCCATGAACCGAACGTTTGCGCCACGTCAAACCAATTTGGCGATAAAGATTAATCGCATTGAGATTTAAAACCGCAATCTCATTCCGATTACCGATTTCTGACTTCACATAAAGTGCTGGCAAGAATGCCAATCCCACATCCATGCCAACCATCAATCTAAGCGTATCAAGGCTCGTGCCTTCGTAGTCACGTAACGGATTTGCTCCAAGATCTTCGCAAAGCTGACTAATCTGGTCATGCATATGATGGCCGCGTTCGATAACCAATACGTTTTGATCTTTAAGGTCAGTCTTGTCGATTTGCGCTCGGCTGGCAAGCTGATGATCGGGTGATGATACCACTAAAAATGGCTCGCGAAACAATTGCTCCACAACAAGGTCAGAGTGTTTGATTGGTAGCGGAGAAATGACAACATCATGAATGCCTCCCTTCAACTCAAGTTGAAGATCTTGAGGTTTACCTTCTTTCACATAGAGTTTTAAATTTGGGTAATTCTGGTGCATCTCCGGCACAATATATGGCAATAAATAAGGGCCCAAAGTTGGCGGTACACCAATGCGAATGGTGCCTTCAAAGCCATGTTGCGATGCTGCCGCAAGGTTTTTGATTTCCTCAACCTCAGATAAAATACTGCGTGCTCTGTCTGATATCTCTCGGCCCAAGGGCGTGAGCATCACTTTGCCCGTGTCTCGCTCTACCAAGCGCGCCTTCAACTGCTTTTCCAGTTCTTGAATTTGCGTGCTGAGAGTTGGTTGCGTCACATTCATGCGTTCAGCCGCGCGTCTGAAATGTAGTTCTTGCGAAAGTGCCACGAGATAACTGAGTTGTCGGAGGGTCGTCATGAGTGTTTTGCCGATGGTTAGATTGACTTCTTATAGATAAAAATAAATGAAAGTACAGATTTTAATAGTTTCAATCTATCACACTTTGTTCAAATATCAATTGGAAAAAAACGGTCGCAGGCAATACATCAGTTAGGTAGAAACACAAGAACGGATGAACATTATGAATAGTTTTGATCTGATATTCATGGCACTTGCCAGTCCATTGATTGGTATCTTGCTTTATGGATTTTATATCTTTCATTTTGATCCATCAGGAAAAACCACAAAACAATTGACCCGATTGATCAAACTACAGTAATACCCCGAAGAGCATCAGCACTAACTCCCCTTCCAAATCCATGTGCTGGTGCTCGACTTTTACAAATCCCTAGTTTAGTAAGACTTCCATGGAAAATCTGCTGTCACCCGTCATTCTATTCTTCATTTTGGGAGGGCTGGCAGCATTTGCGCGATCAGATCTCACAATCCCAGAAACCCTTTCTAAAACGCTATCGCTTTATTTAATGGCTGCGATTGGCCTAAAAGGTGGGGTGTTAATTGCAAACAATGGCTTCACCCTAGACTTGTTATTCGCAGGCACCGCAGGCTTGCTCTTAAGTTTCCTACTCCCGATTTTAGCCTTCGCTATTCTGCGCAGTTTTGGTAAACTTGATAAAATAAATGCTGCTGCAGTTTCCGCTCACTATGGTTCCGTAAGTGTTGTCACATTCATTACCGCAAATCAGGTTTTGAGCGACAAAGGAATGGCGCCGGCGGGATACATGATTGCGGTTCTAGCATTGATGGAAACGCCTGCGATTATCTCGGGCTTGTTCTTAGCAAAACGTGGATCAACACTAAGTTTTCAACCCAATAGCGACCTTCTAAGAGAAACGCTGCTGAACGGCTCGATTGTTCTTCTCACCGGTAGTTTTATCATCGGTATCATTATCGGTAAGGATGGTTTTGAACCAATCGCACCAGTATTTGAGACAGGATTTACCGGTCTTTTATGTCTGTTCTTATTGGATATGGGACTGCTTGCGGTACGTCGTTTGCGTAATGCAAGAAGTCTTACATTACGCCTTGTCATCTTGGGTATTGCATTCCCCATCATTAATGGTCTTATTGGGACAATCATTGGCGCAGCTGTTGGGTTGGATGCGGGTACAACAACGGCACTGGCAATGCTAGCTGCTAGTGCATCGTATATCGCAGTTCCTGCTGCCATGAGGTTGGCGCTTCCAAAAGCGGATGCAGGGCTTTATCTTGCTATGTCACTAGCGATCACATTCCCGTTTAACGTGATCATCGGCATCCCACTCTTCAATCAAATCGCAATTTATATGGTGCAATTATGGTCGTAACAACTCCAAGAAAAAAGATTGAAATTTTAATCGATAGACCCTTGATGAAACGCCTTCGACAAATCACGAAAGACGTTGAATTATCTGGTTACACGGTTTTTGATGCAATCGGTGGAGAAGGCGGGCAGGGGCGTTGGCGCGATGATCAGGTTACTGGTGGTGCGGGTTCTAAAGTATTGTTTATCTCCATCTTAAACGAAGACAAAGCCAAAGAGTTTTTAACCGCAATTGAACCGCTTTTAGACGAGTATGGTTTGCTGGTGACGGTCTCAACGGTTGAAGTTATCCGGGCAGATCGTTTCTAAGTTTCTTACATTAGTCATGCCTCAAAATTAAAAAAATGTAATTTTGAGGTGATTGAAACTAGACCTCGTATTCCCCACATCAAGTTAAACGATTTATTACACGGAGTTTGAAATGAGCTTAAATCAATTGTTTGACCAGTTTTTAGGTAGTCAGCAAAACAACGCGAATGCGGCGCAAAATAACAATGCGCAAGGTGGTGGTATCGCCGATCTCGCTAACAACATTCCAGGTGGTTTAGTTGGCGGTCTTGCTGCTGGCGGATTACTTGGTGTCTTAATGGGCAATAAAAAAGCTCGAAAAACGGTTGGCAAAGTTGCTGGCGGTGCTGTGGGTCTCGGCGGGGCAGCCGTTCTCGGAGCTGTAGCATTTAATGCCTATAAGAATTGGCAATCTGGTAAAGACGCGCCAATGGGTTCAGCGCCAACTCCTTCTGCAAACTCTGCACCTTCCTCTGTGCCTCAAGTTTCGCACACTCCGGCTCCACCTGTGCCAAGTGCACCTGCAGACGCTGCAGATTTTGATCCCATAAAAACGATGGCAGCAGATGGAAGCCCGTTTCAGCTTGCACTCGTGAAAGCAATGATTGCTGCCGCCAATGCAGATGGCCATATAGATGCAAAAGAACAAGCTGCGATATTTGATTCCGTCAATAAACTTGAGCTAGAAGCTTCCGATAAAGCTGTGATTTTTGACACATTACAAAGCCCGCCAGAAATTGGTGAGATTGCCGGTCTTGCAAAAGGTCTAGAACAAGCCAGTGAGATCTATCTCGTCTCCAGAATGGCAATTGATCCTGATCGCCCGAGCGAGAAAGCTTATCTATATGATTTGGCAGTGATGATGAACTTGCCGCAGGATTTGGTTGCACATTTAGAGCATCAAATAAGCCAACAACAAGGCTGATACTTTTATCCGCTGTTGATGATTTATTGATTGTCGCATCAAGCTCAAACTGCTAGAGAAATTAGCAAGTTATTTATCTTCCAGATTGAGCATTCATATGACCAAAACGCCATATAAAATTGGGGTTGTAGGTGTTGGCGAAATCGCTAAAAACCAACATATCCCATCAATAAACAACCACCCAGATTTTGAATTTGCCGCAGGCGTTAGCAGGCATCAAAAAACTGAAGGTGTGGACAATTTCACTTCCATTGAAGATATGATTTCGGCCCGCCCTGATATTGACGTTGTTTCATTATGTGTGCCTCCGCAGGTGCGCTATGGGATTGCTTGGGCGGCCCTTGAAGCAGGCAAGCATGTCATGCTTGAAAAACCACCGGGGATCTCTGTTGTGGAAGTGGAAAACTTGGTGCGTTTTGCCGAGCAAAAGGGTGTCACATTGTTTGCCACCTGGCATTCGCGTTATGCTGCTGCCGTTGAAACAGCAAAGACCTGGTTGAGTGATAAAAAAATCACTGGTGTTAAAATTATCTGGAAAGAAGATGTCAAACATTGGCATCCTGGCCAAACTTGGGTTTGGCAAGCAGGCGGTATGGGTGTGTTCGATCCCGGCATCAACGCATTATCAATTTTAACGCATATTATGAACGTGCCATTTCACTTGCAGGAAGCAGATTTATTTTTCCCGAGTAATTGTGAAACTCCGATCGCTGCACAGTTAAAATTTGTTGGCAACGACGGGCTATCACTAAGTGCAGATTTTGATTGGCGTCAAACCGGAACGCAGCATTGGGACATTTATGTTGAAACGACCGATGGTCATGTTCATCTTGCCAATGGCGGCAATGATATGTTGATTGACGGTACCCCCCATTTCAATGCTGAAAACACGGAATATAACAACATCTATGCAAGATTTTTTGAGTTGTTAAAGCAAGGCCAGTCTGACATTGACCTCATGCCGTTAAAGCACGTTGCCGATGCCTTTATGCTCGGCAAGAGGTCGGTTGTTGAAGCCTTTGAAGAATAGCTTTTAAGTAAAGTACTTCAAAGCAACCCAAAGGCCAACTGTTCCCCAAAAGCACATATTGATGAAAGAGCGCATTACCCCGCAATCTTCTTCAATACTTACGCCTAAGCGGTTCAAGACGAGTGTTCCAGGCATTAAAAATACTTTGAGCACGAGATGAAGTATTGTCATTTAATTTTCCTTAGTTCTGATTTCCATTCTGGTGGAGATTGAAATGGATCCTTGTTTTGAGAAAGCCAGAGACTTGATGCAATTCGCTCGGCGGTTTGCATCACATGATGTGCAGTTGTCTCATCAAAAATTTGTTTGGCCGTCACGCTAAAGAGCTCCAGCCATTGCAGAAAGTCCTCGGTTTGCAAACCTTCGATCTGATTATGTTTGGGAACAGGTTGCCCTTTGTATTCGCCTGTTTTGAGAAGGACAGAACGCCAAAATGATTTCATTTTTATAAGATGTGGCTCCCAATTTCCATCAATCACCCGCTCAAATATCGGTCCGAGTTGAGGATCTTTGCGAACGCATTGATAAAATTCGTCAACAAGCAGAGCAATTTGATCATGGGTGATTGGTAAATTGCTTGTGGCGCGGATTTGGTTTGGGCTGTTTGACATTTTAATTATTTATACATTCATTTCATTTGCATCTATTATGTCTCATATGTATGTGATAAATGCAACATATAAAATGAATGTATTAGGAAGACGACATGCGCCTTAATCAAGCAAGCGATTTTGCCTTGAGAATTTTGATGTTACTTGCAGATCAAAAAGAACCTCTGACGGTAGATGTGATTGCAACACGTCTGGATATGGCAAAATCTCACACCATGAAAATCGTCGCTAAATTGGTCAGGGCTGAGGTATTGCTCTCATTAAGAGGCCGAACAGGTGGCGTGCTTTTGGGCAAGCCGAAACAGGACATCATCATTGGTGATGTTGTCCGCATCGTTGAAGCAGATTTTGCAATTGTCGAATGCATGCAACCGGGCAATCAAGCTTGCATGTTTTTACCAAATTGCAAACTCAAAGGTCTTATGTATCAAGCGAGGTCAGCGTTTTTAAATGTGTTAGATGAGCAAAATTTGGAAATGATTACCTCCAGATCATAAGGCTATTCACCGTATGGCACCCACACATTTTTCACTTGTGTAGCTTGGCGCAAAAATTCATCGCTGGCACCTTGGCTTTCATCAAACCAATCAACGGCAAATCCATTATTACACCAAGTCCGCTTCACGTTATGTGCGGATGCTTCCTCAACCATTTTTGAGCCTGCTTTGTCACCGTGATACCAAATTGCATCAATGCCTGCATGTTCGGCCAAGGTTTTAGACAATGAATTGCGCTCACCCGTTACAATGTTGATGACACCCGCAGGCAAGTCAGACGTTTCAAACACTTGATAGAGGTCTGTTGCAGATAAAGGGTTGTGCATTGATGGAACCGCGATAACCGTATTCCCCATTGCAATTGCTGGCGCGACCATTGAAGTCAATGCCAAAAGCGGAGCCGCATCTGGGCAGATAACGCCCATTACGCCATTGGCTTCTTTCATTGCAAGTGCAACACCGTGGATCGGAACTGAATGGACATTGCCATCATATTTATCCGCCCATGCGGCATAGGTGAACCATCTGCTTATCGCGACATCTACTTCGTTGGCCGCAGCTTTTGCGCTGACGCCACCAACCCGTTGAAGCCGATTTGCAAATTCGTCTGCACGGGCTGATAAGTTTTCGCCAATGTAATAAAGGATCTGCGCACGAAGATGCCCGGTCGAATTCGCCCAGGACTTTGCAGCCGTTGCGGCTTCAACAGCGTTGCGAATATCCTTGCGGTTACCATCGCCAACATGACCGATTAGTTTGCCTTTTGGATTTAAAACAGCTCGTGCATATCCACTGTCAGGACGCGCTTGTTTCCCGCCAATATAAAGCTTGGCTGTGCGGTCGACCGGAGAGGTGATAACCTCACCGTTTGCCGATAGTGCAGGGTTATCTGAAAGTGGCTTTAGGTCTTTAAGGTAGGTTGGTTTTACATATTCAAATAGACCTTCACGGCCGCCTTCACGCCCAAACCCACTTTCGCGCATACCACCAAACCCGGCTGCAGCATCAAGTTGATTTGTGCAATTTACCCAAACAACGCCAGCTTTAATTTTCGGTGCGATGTCCATTGCTAGATTGATGTTTTCCGTCCAAACGCTAGCCGCCAAACCATATCGCGTATTATTGGCGAGCTGCACCGCTTCAGACGGCGTGCGGAAAGTCATTGATACAAGCACCGGCCCAAATATTTCTTCCTGCGCCACATGGGCTGCGGTATCAACATTGGCCAGCAAAGTCGGCGGGTAGAAGAAACCTTCTGATGGCACATCACCGTCCGGTTGAATAAGTTCCGCACCTTCATCAATTCCGCGCTGGACCATGGATTTAATCGTATTGAGCTGGTTTTCATCAATGATCGCGCCAATGTCAGTTGATTTATCAAGTGGATCACCTACGCGAAGATTTTTGATGCGCAAACGAAGTTTGTCGATAAATTTCTGCGCGATTGGCTCCTGCACAAGAAGACGAGATCCTGCACAACACACCTGTCCTTGATTAAACCAAATGGCATCGACAATACCTTCGACAGCGCTATCGATATCGGCATCATCAAACACGATAAATGGCGATTTGCCACCGAGCTCAAGCGTTAGTTTCTTGCCAGATCCAGCCGTGCGGGTGCGAATAAGACGACCAACTTCCGTTGATCCGGTAAAGGCGACTTTATCAATGTCTTTATGTTCAGTTAGTGCCGCACCAATTGAACCATCGCCGGTTACGATGTTCACGACACCTTTTGGCAATCCTGCTTCTTTGCAAATTTCAGCAAACAAATTCGCTGATACAGATGTGAGCTCCGCAGGTTTTAAGACCACGGTATTCCCCATTGCGAGCGCTGGTGCTATTTTCCAAGCCAGCATTAGTAGCGGGAAATTCCACGGGATGACCTGACCCACCACGCCGACTGCTTCCATGCCTGGTAATTCGCGCTCCATAAGTTGCGCCCAACCAGCATGATGATAAAAATGACGAGCGACAAGCGGGATATCAATGTCGCGAGATTCGCGAATTGGCTTGCCATTATCAAGACTTTCCAGCACCGCGAAAAGACGTGAGTGCTTTTGTATCAACCGCGCAATCGCATACAAATATTTGGCGCGCTCATGACCTTTGAGTTTTGACCAAGGACCTTGTGCTTTGCGCGCAGCTTTCACTGCATTATCTACATCGCTTTCAGTTGCTGTTTGAATTTGCGCTAAGCGTTCACCCGTTGCAGGATTTATCGTGTCAAAATATACCGGCGTATCATTGTCAACAAAGTCGCCATTGATAAATGGTTTGATCGTCCACTCGCGTGCGTCCAACCATTTAAGGGCAGGGGATGTATCTTCCGGTGCAGTGCCATAATCCATGGTGTTTAAAATCTCTTCAATGTTCATGTGTCGTCCTGCTAACCAATTGGATGGCGATTTGCGGCGGAATAACGCCCAGTAATATAATGTTCAAGTTGGCGTTCGATATCGCCCAATAGCGAAGACGCGCCAAATCTGAATAATTCTGGCTCGAGCCAATTGCGGCCAAGTTCTTCTTTCATCAAAGTAAGATAGGTCAAAGAATCTTTTGCTTTTGAGATCCCGCCTGCAGGCTTATAGCCAACAGCAAATCCGGTGCGCACACCATATTCTCGGATTGCCCGAACCATAGTAAGGCTTACAGGCAATGTCGCATTGACGCTTTCTTTGCCCGTTGATGTCTTGATGAAATCAGCACCCGCCATCATGCAAACAAGAGAAGCGCGGGCCACATTGCGCAAAGTTCCAAGCTCGCCTGTCGCCAAAATTGCTTTCACATGAGCGTCGCCACAAGCCTGACGAAATTCCTGCATCTCTGTGTAAAGCGCTTGCCAATTACCTTCGAGTACATGGCGGCGAGAGATCACAATATCGATCTCTTTAGCACCGGCTTCCACCGACATCTCAATTTCTTTTAGTTTTAAGACATGCGGTGTTAAGCCGGCAGGAAATCCGGTTGAGACAGCCGCAACGGGAATGTTTGTTCCTTCTAGTGCATTTACTGCAGTTTCGATCATTTCATGATACACACAAACCGCACCTGTCGTAATATTGCGCTTTTCTAAACCCAATGCTTCGATAATATCTGCGCGAATAGGTTGGCGTGCCTTTGCACATAATCTGCGAACCCGATTTGGCGTGTCATCACCTGATAGTGTGGTGAGATCCATGCATTCAACAGCTTTAACCAGCCATGCAGCTTGAAAGTCTTTCTTGATGCTACGACGTGCGGGAAAATTAGCAGCGCGTCTTTCGATTGCTGACTTATTAGCTTGCACGGCTTCCACCCAATCTAAATCAAGTGGCATACCCTCATTTCGTTTCAAGGTTGCTGGGTTGTATTCCAGCAGATGAACGGTGCTTTGATAACTCATAAAAAGGCTCTCATATTTGGTGGAAATATCAAAGAAAAGTGATTTGATATCCCGCCGTATAACTTTACGTTCCGCGTTGGTATTTTCCAAGTTTTATATTTAAAATAGGAAAAGCGAGCTTCATACTCGGCAACGAAGGGAATTTCTTAGACCAAATGGTAAAAAATGTCGACAATCTTTTATCCCGTGTCCGATCTTGCCAGGTTTGTGATGGCTTACCATTGGGGCCGAGGCCAATTTTGCAAGTTGGTCCAACAGCAAAAATCCTCATTGCAGGTCAGGCTCCAGGTCGAATAACTCATCATAAGGGTGTTCCATTTGATGATCCATCAGGTAACCGATTGCGAGATTGGTTAGGCGTATCTCGAGAAGAATTTTATGATCCCTCCAAAATCGCGCTTGTGCCGATGGGGTTTTGTTTCCCCGGCACCGGTAAAGGCGGAGATTTACCACCTCGCAAAGAATGCGCAGAAGCCTGGCGGAAGCCTGTGTTAGAGCAGCTTGAAAATATCGAGCTCACATTGGTGATCGGTCAATATGCGCTTGATTGGCACATCGCTGATGGCAAAAAAATGACACTCACGGACCGCGTTGCTGATTGGCAAAGCTTTATGCCAGATATGTTGCCTTTGCCGCATCCGAGCCCGCGGAATAATCGCTGGCTCAAACGCAATCCGTGGTTTGAAGAAGAGGTTCTACCAGCTCTGAAATCACGTGTCTCAGAGCTGATTTAGTGTTTATTTTTTTATCCAGATGACATCTGTTGAAGCAATTGTTTGCCCGCGATACTCGCGTGATTGCGTTGAGTAATTCCAAACAAATGTATGTTCTTTCGTTTCGCGTTTTCTCAAACCGCGTGGCATTTCTTCAAAGGCAATGTCCGCGTTTCTAAGAAGTGACGATAGAATTCGCCTATATGCAGTTTCATCAAGCCAAGAACCAAGATAGTGCCAATTGTCTTTTTGAATCAGCACAGGGTTACCATCGATAGTTTTTTCAATGATCGTTTCGCTTGTCTCAAGCTCTTCAATCCATGAATGCGCATAACCACCATTTTCAAGTTCACGGTGAATACCTTCGCGCAGTGTCTCCAAGCGAGATACTTTCATATCCAAATGATCAATATCCGGTGCAAGATTTGCAGGTATTTGGAAATCTGCAGTTTTGGAATTAAAACGCGGACCCGCAACAACCAAGCCATCAAATTTATTGAGGCGCGTTTTAAACTCACCCTCAAGCGTGAAGAGGCTCGGAACAATTGCGACCTTATAGCCATCTAAATCTTGATCTTTGGAGATAACATCAACATCGACACCTAAACTGCGAAGAATTTGATAGGTTTGGTAAACCACATTGAAATAGTAAAAATTAGCGCCTTGTGGTTGCGTATCCGTTGCCCATTGAGAAGGATAATCAAAGATTAGTGCAACAGGTGCTTGATTTTGAGTAACTTCGCCTATCGCTTCTAAATCAGCTTTGACCTGACGAGCCTCAAGCATCCCACGTGCTTCTTCACTATCCGGGCGCAATAGGCCAGCATGCATTTGTTCTTGCGCAAATGGTGCTTGACGCCAGCGGAAATAATTGACGCTTTCTGCTCCATGTGCGATGGCCTCTAAGCTCCATAAACGCACCATCCCATCAAGTGGTGATGGGTTATAAGATGCCCAATTCACTGGACCGGGCTGTTGCTCCATAACCCATAAGCGACCGTTGCCCACAGAACGATATAGATCATGATGGAAGGCTTGGAAATCAGGATCGCCTTGCTGTAAATATTCCGCTTTAAACGCATCATTTTCAGAAGAGATCATTTCCAAAAAGCCAATTGGATAACTATCCCAGCTGGCGATATCGAGATCCGCACCCACATCGAAATGATCAAAATCTGTCGTCTTACCCATGTAATTGTGAACAAGAGGCGCATCTGTGTATTTGCGGATTACATCAGCTTGCAACTTATTGAAACTAACCAATTGAGCAGAGGCAAAACGTTTAAAATCCATCACATGTGATGGGTTAGGCTCAGTCACAGTTAAATTGGGTAGATCAACATCAGAAAATTCTGAATACTCCATCGACCAAAACACGTTGCCCCAAGCTTTGTTCAGTGCATCAGGAGACTGGTATTTTTGAGATAGCCAATTATGAAACTCTTCGCGAGCGGATTGGCTATAAGATATTGTCGTATCGTGGCAGCCATATTCATTGTCCGTCTGCCAGGACTGCACGGCTGGATGATGGCCATATCGCTCAGCCATTTTTTCAACGATGCGCACGCATTCTTGACGATAGCCTTGGTGTGAAAAGCAATAATGACGGCGTGAACCAAACCCACGCGGATTGCCATTTTTATCCAACGCAACCATGTCAGGATGTTTGTTCAAAATCCATTTTGGCGGCGTTGCTGTTGGCGTACCCATAATGATCTTAAGGCCAGCATTAGCAAGCACTTCCACCGCACGATCAAGCCAGTCCCACTCAAATTTATCTTCGCTTGGTTCAATGCGGCTCCAGGCAAACTCGCCAATACGCACCCAAACAAGACCCAATTCAGCCATACGGCGCGCGTCTTCAACCCAAATCTCTTCAGGCCAATGCTCAGGATAATAACATGTTCCTAATACTGGCTTCATGATAAATGCTGTCCTTCAATTACCCACATTGTTGCTGGGAATGCTGATGGTAATCTAAACCCTTGTTGCATTAGGCTTTTGCCGCTCATTTCTAATGAACGATGGCTTAACGCTGTTTTGCCGCGGCTTGTGGTGGCGGCGTCTTCGGGGTTGCGAAGTGTTATTTTATATCTTGCGTCTGGATTAAGGCCAGTTAAACGTGTTGGCTTTGCAAGAATAGCTTCCGCAGGGGTCATTTGTGCAACAAAGGCCACAAACCGATCTTTATCCTGCGCAACACAAATTTCACCCAACTGCGATGGGTCTGCAATATCCAACCTCTGTGTAAAACCGGTGTGCATCCAATCGCGGTTGTCTTTGTACCACTGTGTGATGTCTGAAAGTGTTTCAAACTCTTCCTCGGTCAATTCGCGCGGATCCATTTCAAATCCCATGTGGCGGCTTGCGGCAACATAGGCTCTAAATGACATAGAAAGCACGCGACCTGATGTATGACATTTGCGTGGGCCAACATGTGAACCGACAACATCGGATGGTAACCAAAGCGCAGCATTATGTTGCATGAGGAAACGTTCAATCGCATCATTGCTGTCGGATAGCCAGACCCGCTGGCAATGCTCAAGCACACCAAAATCAATACGCCCGCCACCCGATGCACAGGATTCAAATTCGACGTCTGGATTTGCATCACGCAAGCGTTTGATTAATTCGTAAAAACCAAATGTCTGAGCGGTTAATTGAAACGGCAGAACCCGATTATGATCCCACTTCACATAGGTAATTGGGTGATTGGACAAGATGTCATTGACCGCATCAAAAAGATAATTTCGCACTTCAGGAAGTGTCAGATTAAGCAGCATCTGATGGCGCCCAAGTAACTGGTCAGGTGCACCTAATGCCCATTCTGGATGGGCACGATATAGATCACTATCAGGATTGACCATTTCAGGTTCAAACCAAATACCAAACTCCATACCAAGTCCGTTGATGTGGTCAATAAGTGGCATAAGTCCATTGGGGAACTTACGTTCATCAATAGTCCAATCGCCTAGACTTGAATGATCGTCATCGCGTTTACCAAACCAGCCGTCATCTAATACAAAGCGTTCTGCACCTAAAGCATGCGCTCTATCTGCAATTTCTTTAAGTTCATCAAGTTGGTGATTAAAGTAAACCGCTTCCCAGCAATTGTAATGCACAGGGCGAGGACGCTCAGATGCTTTAAAGGGCAACACATGCGCACGGGCATGATGCTGGAAGTTTTTTGCTAATCCGTTAAATCCCTGATCAGAATAAGTGACGAAAAGAGACGCTGTTTCTTTTTCTGTTACGAGTTCACTATGTGCATCATTGGCATGACCAAATTGCACCTGACGACGACCATCTGGCAATTGCTCGGTGATCATCTTGCGACCACCGGACCAGCCATAATGAAAGCCAAAACAAGCACCCATGCTATTTGTCGTGCCTACTTCAGGAATGATGAGCCCGGGGAAGGATTCATGGCCTGTGCGGCCAGATGCGGTATCGCGCAATCTTGACCCTGCACTCCAAGGGTGGTGGTTATGCTGAAACTCACCGCACCAACGACCTGTTATTTCTATCGTTTCAACTGAGTTTTGGGTTGCCGGTAAAACAGGTGTTGAAAGCCATTCGATAAACATTGGTGTCGCGCATTTGGCTGTTGTTTTCAGCTCAAACATATCACTTTCAATATGAGCAATCAGATCAAATATTAGCGTTACGCCGGTTTTTGGATCTGTGCAGGTGAACTTGATCGCATTGGTTAAAACTTCAGCATCTCGTTGGGTAAAACGCGGAAACACGTTTTTTCCGTCTGTTCCGCGGAAAATACTTCCCAACTGTCCTTGATAAGTTGCACTAATTTGTGGGCTTAACGATGTCAGGGGCAGATCATCAAGCATGCCCCCCAAAATATCGCCCTCATTGCTCAGAGCGATTTGTTCTAGATCTTCATAAATGGGTAAGGCCGAGTCCCAATAGCAAACAAAGGGGAGACTATCTCCCCTTTGAACTAACACTATTGTCTGACTAGGCGTATCCAAACGCCATGTCTTCATTTTACTTAACTGCTCCAAGAGTAAGGCCGGCAATAAAGTGCTTCTGCATTAGGAAGAACATTAGCACAGGAGGTGCCGCTGCGAGAAGCGATGCCGCCGAAATTAATTGCCATTGTTGTACAAATTCACCGTTTAAAGAGCGAACACCCACGGTGATAGGAAGGCTGGATTCATCTTGGATCATAACAGTGGCCCAGAAGAAATCATTCCAGATAAATGTGAAAATTAGTACCGCAAGCGCAGCGATTGCTGGCTTAACCAGTGGAAGAACAACGTGCCAGAAGATTCGGAATTCACCAATGCCCTCAATGCGGGCCGATTCTATCAAATCATAGGGTAGAGCCTTCATAAAATTGCGCATAAAGAGCGTACAAAAACCGGTTTGAAACGCTGCATGGAAAAGAACGAGGCCTGGCACAGTGTTATAGATTTCGAGTGCATTTGAAAGATCAATAACTGGTAGCATCAAAATCTGGAAAGGCACGAAATTACCCGCTACAAACACAAAGAACAGGGGAAGTGCCCAGCGAAACTTATAGATCGCCAAAGCATAACCTGTCAGACACGCAAGACCAACGGATACAATCACAGTTGGGATGGTGATCACAAAAGTATTGAGCAAGAATGTCAACGCATCAGGATGGGTTAGAACTTGCGTGTAGTTTTCAATAAAATTGAATTCAGTTGGTATACCAAACACGTTCCCTGTATTAATATCTTTCGATGAACGAATGGACGTCATAAAGATTGCCAGAATTGGCAAAAGCCAAATCAATAATGATACTGGTAAAACTGTTTTATAAGCGAGTTGAAGTCTTGATGACGACTTTTCTATAGGGGTAGGAAACATCTATCTGCCCTCCCTTTCATCTTGATACATTCTGTAGAGGAAGCCCGCTATGAAAAGCAGCATGATTGCAAACAATACTGTTGCGATAGCAGAACCGTAACCATAACGACCGACACCTTCACCCACCGCCTGGTCAAACATATAGTATGATAGAACATTTGTGGAGCCAAATGGACCGCCTTGGGTCATCGTTGCAACCATGTCGAATGAGCGTAACGCTCCGACCACCGTGACAACAACAGCGATAAAGGTAGCAGGTTTAAGTTGAGGCCATATGACGTAGCGAAGCATGTTCCAGCCTTTAGCATTATCAAGTCGCGCCGCTTCAATCTGATCATGTGCCACATTGTTGAGGCCAGTTAGATAGAGGATCATACAATAGGCAATTTGAGGCCAAAGACCCGCGGCGATGATACCGTATGTAGCATAGTCTTCATCACCGAGAATAGAAGGTGGATCGATGGAACATTTAGTTGTCAAATTTCCAACGATATTGACTGTTTGTTCGCAGAAAAAGAAACCCCAGGCCTCGGCAACTAACCCGAACTCGGGATTGTAAGCCCATGCAAAAATAAGACCCACAACAACTTGTGAAATCACAAATGGGAAGAAGAACAAAGATTTATAAATCCGTATCCCGCGCACAGTTTGGTTTAAGAATAGTGCAAGGCCCAACCCGATAGGAACAGCCAGCATAAATAGGATCAGCCATAAAATGTTGTTCCACAATGATGTCCAGAATTTTGGATCGTCCCAAAGAACAATGTAGTTGTGAAAACCAACCCATTCACCGGTCCAGACGCCGTTAACGTCGTAAAGTCCATCCCAACGTGTGAAGGAATAGGAGATCGATTGGAAGATTGGAATAATGACGTAAATTGCAAAGAACACCAGCCCGATGGATAAGAAAATCCACGGTGAGAATGCAATCTTGTTTTTCTTATAAAGTGCTGTGTTGATGATCCCGATAAATCCAGCAATCAAGGCTATGATCAAAAGACTAATTCGGATCATAAATGCTGGAACACGCGCATCTGATCTTTTGCCGATATCAAATGTCGACATAACACTGTCGACATCGATATTTACCATGATGCCAATAGCCACTAGTGCGGCGACTAAGCATACCGCGACCAGAGGTGTGTTTGACTGTGTTCTGTTTAGTTGCAACGAAGCGTTTGACGCCATAGTTCCCTCCCAAAAGACCTAAAGAGCAGTCCTAAACTTGATCTGATGATCAAATTTCATATCCCTAGGCAATGTTGCTAAAGATATAAAATACGATCTTAGGTGAGGAAGGGCCGGCAATTGCCGACCCTAAAGTTTTTTCTTTAAACTTACTTGTAAACTTCAGCTTGAACTTTATCCAAGTCAGCCAAAACTTCATCAACCTTGCTTGGGTCAAGCATGAACTTTTGGAAGCCTTCCATGCCTGCTTTCGCCATTGCAGCTGGTGCATCGCGATCGAAGAACTGAGCTAGGCCAGCAGCTGTTGATACAGTTTCAAAACCTTCAACGATGAATTTATCGTCTGAGTTGATCGGTGCATCAGAGTTTGGTGGCAATTGACCAAGTGTTTTGTTCCATTCGCCCTGAATGTCTGGCTGTGCGATGAATGCCAAGAATTTTTTAGCATCTTCTTTGTTTTTAGCATTTGCTGGAATAAAGAACGCATCAGCTGGTGCTTCTTCTGCACGTGCTAGACCTGGTGTGATTTCAGGGAATTGGAAGAAATCGATTTGCTCATCAGTCAGGCCTGCATCTTTGTAGGCAGCAACTGAGAAGTTACCCATGACGTACATTGCAGCATCGCCGTTTGCAAATGGAGCAATTGCATCCTGCCAAGACATTGTTGCGTGGTTTTTCACAGGTGTACATTTGTCGATTTTTTCAGCCCAGTTCGCAAATGTCGCTTTAATACGATCATCTGTGTACTTGATTTCACCAGCTGTAAGCGCGTTGTGCACTTCGTAGCCGTTTGTACGAAGGTTGATATAATCAAATACGCCAGCAGCAGTCCAAAGGAACTTCGTGCCGATTGTAAATGGTGTCACACCAGCGTCTTTTAGAGTGCCACAAGCAGATAATAGCTCGTCCCAAGTTTTTGGCTCTGCAATGTTCAACTTGTCGAAGATGTCTTTACGATAGTAAACACCCCACTGGTAATATGAGTATGGAACACCCCATTGTTTACCGTCGCGTGACATTGTTGGCTTAATAGCGTTGAACTTGCTTGAAAGATTTTCGTCTGATGCCCAAAGATCTGAAATATCTTCGAATAGACCAGCATCAACAAATGGAGCCATGCGGTTGCCTGGGTACCATGATGTGATGTCAGGTGCATCATTTGTTAAAAAGTTGCGGATCGCAGATTTGTGAGCTTCACGGTCTGTGTTGTTCACAGTCACATTGATATCTGGGTTTGCAGCTTTAAATGCTTCAACAGCAGCCTCAAATGCAGCTTTTGGCGCAGGATTCAAATCATCATAGTTGATAACAAGATCACCAGCCATCGCCGCTGAAGACAACAAAGATGTTGCAAACAAACCAGCAAAACCTGATTTTAAAATCGAATTCATTTCTCTCTCCCTTTGTTCCAAATAATGAAACTTAATTTTGAATATTGAAAACTTAAATCGTTTGCGCTACAGTTGTCAACATCATTTGTGAAGAGCAGGTGAAAAAGGGGAGGGAAATAAGCATGGTTCAAGCCGCCGCAGGAGACGGTACAGTTGGTAAAGCTTTAGATGCACTAGATCAGGTCGCATCTATGGGGCGACCAGTGCGTTTTGCGGAATTGCTTGAAAACAGTTCTTACCCGAAAGCGACCCTTTATCGCTTCCTTCAAACCCTGACTAATCAGGGCATGCTCTCTTATGACTCGCGGTCTCAGACATATAGTTTAGGTGTACGTCTCGTTCGCCTTGCACATGCAGCTTGGCGTCAAAGTTCACTTGCGCCAATTGCGCGTCCATATGTGGAAGAGCTGGCAAGAGAAGCTCAGGCGACAGTACATTTAGCGCAACTTGATGGCGGTCAGGTTCTTTATGTTGATAAGCAAACCCCATCTAATCCGGTCAATATGTATTCTGAATCAGGAAAAGTTGGGCCGGGTTATTGCACCGGAGTTGGTAAGGCAATGCTTGCCTTTGTCGATGAGGCAACTCTCGAGCGTGCTTTAACGCAGCAAACCTATCATAAACACACACAAAACACACTGTGTAGTCCAGACGAATTAATGGCCGAACTAAAGGAAATCCGTAAGACAGGGATTTCATACGATCGCGAAGAGCACGAGATGAGTATTATCTGCATTGCTGTGCCAATATTAAGTGCTCAAGATCGTGTATTGGGCGCAGTTTCAGTGACCAATACAACGCATAGAACAACGATAGATGAATTAACGAAATTTGCGCCGTTGTTAAAAACATGCGCGAAAAATATAGCGGATACTGCAGAATCTTGGCGTTTTCCAGAACATGATAAACTAGCAAAGTAAGGGTATAACAATGGCAGGCTTACAGCTCACCGATATAAAGAAAGCATATGGAAAGATTGAGGTAATTCATGGTGTTGACCTTGAAATAACCGATGGTGAATTCGTTGTTTTCGTTGGCCCTTCTGGCTGCGGTAAATCAACATTATTGCGGATGATCGCTGGTCTTGAGGAAACAACATCTGGGCAAATTGATATTGGCGATAGAGATGTAACGCATATCGACCCTGCTGAACGTGGTATTGCAATGGTGTTCCAAACATATGCGCTTTATCCTCACATGACCGTGAAAGAAAACATCAGTTTTGGTTTGCGAATGAATAAAGTGCCGCAGGATGAAATTGATCAAAAAGTTGCCAAAGCATCTGAGATTTTGAAACTTGATCAATATTTGGATCGCAAGCCAAAAGCACTGTCAGGTGGCCAACGTCAACGTGTAGCAATTGGCCGTTCCATTGTTCGTGGCCCTGAAGTTTTCCTCTTTGATGAACCGCTATCAAACCTTGACGCTGAGCTGCGTTTAGAAATGCGTGTTGAAATTGCGCGTCTTCATAAAGAGCTTGGCACCACAATGATTTACGTAACGCACGATCAAGTGGAAGCTATGACGCTTGCCGACAAGATCGTAGTTTTGCGTGATGGATTGATTGAACAAGTGGGAGCGCCATTAGACCTTTATGAAAATCCTGGTAATAAGTTTGTTGCCGGATTTATCGGTTCACCAGCAATGAATTTCTTATCCGGTCAGTATAAGGGTGGTGATATTTCTGTGAGCGGTTTGCCAAATCGCACCTTTAACTATGACTTCAAAGATGCGCCAAGTGATGGTGCAATTGAGCTTGGTTTGCGTCCAGAGCATATCGAAACACTCCCAGAACCGGGGAATTTCTCAGTGGATCTCGTTGAGGAGTTAGGTGGTGTATCTTACATTTATCTATCCACAGATTCTGGCGAGAAAATCATCTCTGAGAAAAGCGGACGAGCGAATGTTAAAACTGGCGATCGCGTTAGCATTCAATTTGATGCAGCCGACGTACTTTATTTTAATGCCGAATCAGGCCAACGTTTATATGGGAAGTAATGCATAGCTTATTCGTGATTTAAGGGGCGATCTTCGTGTCGAACAACAACAACAAAATTTGGATCGCTGTTGATTGGGGAACCAGTAATCTTAGAGTTTGGCTTATGTCGGATGGAAACATTCTGGCCATGAAGTCATCGCCAAAAGGTATGTCTGGGTTGGCGCAGGTTGAATATGAACCTGCGTTGATGGATCTAATATCCGAATGGCTCGATAAATATTCCAAGGGCAACATTATTCAAATCATGGCTTGTGGCATGGTCGGCTCTCAACAAGGTTGGAAGGAAGCAGGTTATACATCAATTCCTTGCTCACCATCCGATGTTGATTTCACAAAACCGCGTGTGGACGATACTCGTATTGATGTTTCGATTTTGGCGGGTTTATCTCAATCTGAACCAGCAGATGTTATGCGTGGTGAAGAAACTCAAATCGCTGGATTTTTTGCCAAAAACGCAGATTTTTCTGGTTTGATATGTATGCCTGGAACCCACTCTAAATGGGCGTATTTGGAAAATAATGAAGTCATTCGTTTTAAAACCGTTATGACTGGTGAGATGTATTCCGTCATTTGTGATCACACGGTTCTACGCCAATTGGTCAACAAAAATGCAAGTGATACGAACGCCTTTCAAAAAGGTGTTTTAGAAGGTGCTGAAAACCCAGAGCTGTTGTTAAGCAACTTGTTCTCGATCAGAGCGCGTTCTGTCTTAGAAAATGAAAATTCAAATGCATCTGCAGCGCATTTGTCCGGCCTTTTGATCGGCACAGAAATCGCTACGATGAAAAAACAAATGCCATCTAATGCTATTAAACTTTTAGGCTCTGGGGTGCTTGCAGAACTATATGCGGAAGCTTTCGCGGTTCTGGGGCAGTCCATCACGCCAATGGATGTAACTGAGTTAACAGTGCTTGGATTACATAAAGCATGGCAAAATTTGACGAAAGAAAAATATTTAAATGTCTCGTAATTTGATCGCAATTCTTCGCGGTGTAAAACCAGAAGAAGTCTTGGAAATTTGTCGTGGTTTGGTGGAAATTGGTTTTACCAAAATAGAAGTGCCGCTAAATTCTCCCAATGCATATGAGAGTATTTCAATTCTAACAAAAAACTTATCAGACGATATTATGATCGGTGCTGGTACGGTGTTGTCGGCTGAACAGGTTGATGATGTTAAAGCAGCGGGTGGACGTCTTATTGTGTCACCGGATTGCAACCCATCTGTTATTGATCGTACAGTCGAACATGGCATGGAAAGTTGGCCAGGTGTTGCAACTGCAACAGAGGCATTTACTGCGTTGCGCCATGGCGCTACGGGTTTGAAATTGTTCCCCGGTATTGCATTAAAACCCGAAGGCCTAGGCGCATTAAAAGCCGTTCTGCCAAAGGAAGTGCAGGTATATCCTGTTGGCGGCGCAGGGCCTTCAAATTTTGCGGATTGGTTTAAAGCAGGCGCAAATGGTTTTGGCATTGGCTCAGCGCTTTATAAGCCTGGCTTATCAGCCCACGAGGTTAAGTCTCGTGGGCTGGATATCATCAACGCATATGACGCTGCTGTTTAAGATTTAACGTTTACCCATATTAAAAAGGGCGCTCTGTGGAATAATCACAGAGCGCCCTTTTATTTTGAGGACTTGAGCAGGTGGTTCGTTTTACCAATCCACTTGCTCATTGTTTGAGCTAGATTATCAACCGCTCATCCACGCTGGCAGCCAAAGCACCAGTTGCGGGAAGATCAACAGTAGGATCAAGCCAGTTAGCTGTACCAGCATGAACTGCATCATACCTAGATAGATGTCTTTCAGGTCCCAGTTCGGCACAACCCCTTTAAGGAAGTAAGCCGATAGGGCCACAGGTGGCGATAGCCAGGCCGTCTGCAAGTTAACCGCAACCAGGATACCGAACCAGACCATCAGATCATAGCGATCCAGTCCATGCAGATCTAAAGCTTGCACCACAGGCAATAAGATTGGAACAACGATCAAAACAATCGGAACCCATTCCAGTGGCCAACCAAGCAAGAAGATCAACGCCATCACCAACAATAGCATGATGTATGGTGACAGATTTGCGCCTAACAGCAGTTCGGTCAACAATTGAGGTGTACCCAGTGAACTGAACTGTGCTCCAAAGAAGTTCGATGCTGCCACTAAGAACATAATCAACACAGTAAGTTCTAGCGTCTTGATCAGGCTATCAAAGAATCTTGGGAAGGTGAATTTCCGGTATGAGATTGATAGCAAGATTGCTCCGAAGGCACCCATTGCTGCTGCCTCTGCTGGTGTTGCAAAGCCAAACAAAATGGAACCAAGCGCAAATGAGATTAAGATCGTTGGTGGCATTAACCCAGCAAAGAACTCATCCCATAGCGGTGCAAAGTAGAAGTTTTCCTTCGCTTCTTGGCTATAGATATGGCGCGCTAAATATGCCAGCAGCAATATGAACGCTGCCAACATAATTGACATAATTGATAAGCTACCATCATCCCCACGGTTGGCAAAGACCATGTAAAGGTGGAATAAAACCGTTAATGGTAAGGCAATTCGCAGTACTGATAATTTGCGATAGGCTTGATAAGCAACTGCCAATACGGCCAACAGCCCAAGCAATCCACCAAATGGTATGACGCTGAACATACCGCTAAGACCCAAGCCAAATACACGGCAAACCGTTAAAATACCCAAACATATAAGCGCAACCTCAGCACCATAGAATTTAGATGTTTCAGGCTGATCTTCTTCGGAAAGAATTGGTCCTAAGCTAGGGTTAAGCCAGCACCGTCCAAGCGTATATAGCAGATATAGTGCAGCCAGCATAGCACCGGGGATAAACGCTGCCCGGAATAGATCAAGAGTTGATACTTCAAGCACTGGTCCCAGTACGATCAACATGATTGAAGGTGGGATCAAAATACCTAAGGTTCCACCTGCGGTGATCGTACCCGCGGCAAGTTTCACATCATATCCTGCACGGCTCATCGTCGCGCCGGCCATAATACCCAGCATGGTCACCGATGCGCCCACAATACCTGTCGCGGCAGCAAAGATCGTCGATACGATCAGCACGGCAATGAACAAAGCACCGCGTACACGAGACATGATCATCTGGATGGAGGAGAACAACCGCTCCATCAACCCAGCACTCTCCATGACAATACCCATGAGAACAAACAATGGCACCGCCATAAGCTGATCATTGAGCATTGAAGAGTTCGTTTGTAGCGTGAAAATGAACGTTGTTTTCAAGAAGCTATCACCCCAGATCCCGAAGACAAATGCCAAAAAGATAAGAGTAAACGCGATTGGGAAACCAATGAAGATTACGAACAACATGGCGCCAAGCATGATGAGACCAATGATTGGTTTGTCCAATGATGGTTTGGCTTTGGTCATGGCTTCAAACCACTCACCACCAGGTACCAACTGTGGTTCAAACACTGCAAGCACAAGCCAAACTAATCCCACGAGATAAATAGGTAAAAGCCTTAAAAAGATGCGTTCCCGCTCCTTACCCATTTTGTGGAATGCGCGGAAGATCTCAGGTAAACCTTGCAACAGCAAGAGTGCACCACCAATTGGCATCGCAATACGCGCAGGCCACAATAGAGGGCCCCAAGCACTGTCCACTTGGTTTGTTTCTCCGCTAACGAAGGCTTTCCACCAAAACTCTGATCCCACCCATGTGAAAAAGATCATGGAAGGAATAAAGAACAGCAAATACAGGCAAGCATCGACCGTAGCTTGCGTTTTGTCCGACCAATTTCGGTACAGAAAATCAGCGCGGATATGTACGCCACGCATAAGGCCATAGCCGGCACCTGCCATCCAAAGGACACCTGCAATCATCCGGCTCATGTCATAAGCGATCAAAGTGGGTCCCAAGCCAAGGGCTTCAGAAACCCAGCCCAAGCCTGCATTGGTCAAAATTGAATCGCCGTTGCGAGAAATAACTTCCCACACCACAACAGCAATAAGAGGGATCATCAACAGAGCAATCATTTGACCTGCACGATGGTTGATAACATCAATGGCGCCTGTGATTGGACGTTGCCATGGTGTCATGTCTTCAGGTGTTTCCCCTGGAGCTTCTGCCCGACGTTCTGCAATCAGTTCATCAGCAATTTCCAGATCTCCTGGATTTGGTTCCTCTGCAGCCATATCCACTTTCCCTCCCATGGTAAGTCTGTGATCAAAGATTTCTCTTTCGAAAAGGATCGAAATCCCTTGCGAAAAAGAAACACGAGGCCCCCCATTATAGGGAGCCTCGCTAAGTAATAAACTATTACTTTAGAGTGTCAGCGTGAGCTTTACCCAAGTTCGCATTTGATGCTTGTGCACCAGCCCAGAATGGAACAGCGATGTCAGCAAAGTCTTTTTGTGACTGCCATACTTCAGCAAAGAACTCGTTTTCGTCTGCAGCAGCTTGAAGAGCGTTTTTCGCAGCAGCCATGTACTCAGTGAAGTAATCAGCTGGTGTGTCTTCAAGAATAACACCGTGGTTGTCTGTCAAATCTTTAAGAGCTTTACCGTTTTCGTAAATGCGGTAAGACATTGATTTTGACAATGATGCGTTTGCAGCAACTTCTAGAGCTTTCTTTTCAATGTCAGTAAGATCATTGTAGAAGTCTTTGTTAAGATACATGTCCGCGTTCACGACCACTTGGTGTAGACCTTGCAAGTAGTAGTGCTTAAGAACTTTCTGGAAACCAAACACTGAGTCAGGCTTCGGGCAGCACCATTCAGCCGCATCGATTGTACCTTTTTCCAAAGCTGGTAGAATATCACCACCACCCATAGCAACAGCAGGAACACCAACGTCAGCATAAGCTGCGCCAACCATACCTGGAGGTGCGCGGAAACGCATTTTACGGAAATCATCCATAGATTTGATTGGCTCTGGGAACCAACCCAATGCTTCAGGGCCAACTGGCTGTAGCATAAAGCCTTTAACGTTTACGCCCATTTCATCCCAAAGACGGTCGTAAAGCTCTTTACCACCACCAAACTGGAACCAAGACAAGAACGCAATGTTATCAAGGCCAACACCAGCACCAGCAACAGGTGCACCAAATAGGTTGGCTGCAACGTGCTTACCACCCCAATAGTGTGTCCAGGCAAAACCACCTTCAACAAGACCAGCGTCAACCGCATCCATAATGTCACGTGGACCAACAACAGCACCAGCTGGCAATACTTCGATTTTCAGCGAGCCGTTTGTGAGTGAAGCAACATCATCACCAAATGCTTTCAACATAACAACTTCATCAGCTGTTGTTGGCAGCACTGATTGAATGCGAATAGTTTTCTCAGCCAAAGCTGTAGAGGCCATCATTGAAAGACCAATAGCTGTGGCTGCAACGCCTGTTAAAATTTTAGATAAAATCATATTTATCTCCTCCCTAAGTTATGCCTTCTCAATGACGACGGCTAAGATACGAAGGCATCTTTCTTAGCCCTTTATACGAATGTAACTATGACTAAGTTACACCGCAATTCCAAACAGTTTTCGTACGTAAATGCCGTACGTTTTTCAACAAAACCTAAAAGATTCCAAATATATGGCCCACTCCATTAGGTGCTTCGAAAATTCCGCGATACATCATTTCACCAGCGACATACACGAGTACAACCAAACCTAACCATGAAATCCATGGATAGCGCGTTAATAGCTTCATGATAAGTGTAGCTGCAAAAGCCATAAGCACAATCGCAAGACCAAGCCCAAACACCAGCATTGTTGTATCGCCATCTGCAATAGCAGCAACTGCAAGCACATTATCAAGCGACATAGACACATCAGCTATCGTGATGGAAACAAGTGCCGAGAACATAGTTCTCCGCGGTGCGCCGGTATAACCTTCCTCCAGGTTTTCCGCCGTTTCCATAGCGTGTTCGGCTTTTTCGTCTACGTTTTCTCTGATTTCGATATAAAGTCGATAACATACCCAGAATAAGAGTAATGAACCGATGAACAAAATGCCTGGGATTTCCAAAAGGCTTGTTGCAATAATTGCAAATACAATGCGCAATACTGCGGCAATCACCATACCGTATAAGATTGCTCTTTTACGAAGCTCAGGCGATAAGCCCGCCGCTGCCATCCCGATAATTAGCGCATTATCGCCCGACAAAATGAGATCAGCAATAATAATCTTGCCGAAATCTAGGACATCTGCCCACCCAAGAGTTGAAATCCATTCCATCATTATCCCGCATCCTCTAAAATCATGTCTGATACTTTTTCGCCAATCATGATGCATGGGGCATTTGTATTGCCCGACATGATCTGTGGCATTATTGACGCATCCGCAACGCGTAATCCTTCAACGCCCTTTACGCGCAAACGTGCATCCACGACCGACATCGTGTCGCTATACGGACCCATTTTACATGTTCCGGTTGGATGGTAGATCGTAACCGAAGTTTCTCTCGCCCAATCCAGTGTGCCTTCATAATCGTCAAATTCGACCTCGCGCCCCGGAGCAAACTCCTCAATGACGTGAGATTTTAATGGTTCAAATTGCGCAATTTTTCGCGCGATCTGGATGCCCTTTACAATCGTGTCCTGATCCAGCTGAGTGGCCAAATAATTTGGATGAATTTCAGGATGATCACGATAATCGCTGGACTTAAGCTGTAAATGACCAGCGCTTTCCGGGCGCATCTGCAGCACCGATGCTGTAAATGCTGAGAACTTGTGCGGTCCGTCAGCAGGTTTGGTGGCGCTAAATGGCTGGATATGAAATTGAATATCCGGTGTGTCGAGTTTCGGGTCAGTTTTCAAAAAACCTGTACCAAGACTTGCAGCCATCGCCATAGGGCCAGAGCGTTTTAATGCATATTCAAGTGCAATCATGCCCTGCTTAAAGATATTGTTGATCTCAACATTGATCGTTGAGAGATCTGTTTTGAAAACAGGCCGCGCTTGCAAGTGATCCTGCAAGTTTTTGCCAACGCCTTTAAGGTCAACTTTCGTTTCAATCCCGACTTTTGAAAGTTCTTCACCTGCGCCAACTCCCGAAAGCATCAAGATTTGCGGCGAACCGATTGCACCAGCTGAAAGAACAACTTCCTTGCGCGCTTTGATAACAACGTTCTTATTGCCAGCAAAAGTACTCACACCCGTGGCTCTACCGTTTTCAATGATGACTTTTTCTACTTGATGCTTGGTGACGATCTTCAAGTTTGATCTACCGCGCGCAGGTTTTAAATAGGCAACAGCTGACGAGCATCTTTTGCCATCAATCATGGTAAGTTGGAAATAGCCAACCCCTTCTTGATCACCACTGTTGTAATCTGAATTTTTCTTGTACCCAGCGGCCTCAGCTGCATCGATCCATTTTTCTACAACATCGCGCTTTAGACGTGTTGGTGACACTGATAATGGGCCGCTATCACCGCGTTCATCGCTTTTGCTATCTCCGCCCCAAGTTTCAGCGCGTTTAAAATATGGCAACACATCTTTCCACGCCCAACCTTCATTACCAAGCTGGCGCCAGTGCTCATAATCTTCCGCTTGTCCGCGCACGTAAAGCAGCCCGTTAATAGAGCTCGATCCACCCAAAACTTTACCGCGCGGCCAAGGGATCGATCGGCCATTAATGCCGGGATCGGTCTCGGTCTTATAACGCCAATCGGTATTCGGGTTATCCATTGTTTTGAAATATCCCACGGGAATATGGATCCAAGGATTGTTGTCCTTGCCTCCTGCTTCAATTACCGCAACTTGATACTTTCCATTTTCAGAAAGTCGGTTAGCGACCGCGCAGCCCGCAGAGCCTGCACCTACAACAACATAATCAAATTCCAAAAAAAACGCTCCCGATACAAAAAATGAGACTTTTTGTCTTGTTTTTTCCTCATTTTCACTCTATATCCTTTTTCAGGTGGATGTAAAGAGGGAGATTGAAAAGTGAATGAGGAAAGCCGGATTCCAACAAATTTAAGGACACTTCTTATTCTTGAAATATTGGGGCGTAGTGATAGTGCAATGACCCCAACGCAGATAAATGCCGAACTGGGTTTACCAAAACAAACAGTTCATCGCCTCTGCACAACCCTTGAAGCTGAGGGCTTTTTAATTCGTGAAACAGATGGAAAGAGATTGCGTCCAAGCCGCAGGTTGCGCCTAATTGCAAACGGGCTTTTGCATGCTTCGCGTTTTCACATCACTCGCCACCAAATATTGCTCGATATAGCGCGCGAAGTGAATGAGACAGTAAATATGGTTATCCCTGAAGAAACGGGCATGAACTATATTGATCGTGTTGAAGCTGACTGGCCATTTCGTATTCAATTACCAATTGGATCTAACGTTCCTTTCCATTGCACAGCAAGCGGAAAAACATTTATGGCCAGCATGCCAAAGGGTAAGCGGGAGCAGTTTGTTGCAGGTTTAAAGCTGGATAAATTAACTGACAAAACCCACACCACGGCCGAAAGCCTTTTGGAAGATCTAAAACTATGTCGCAAACGCGGATATGCAATAGATCTGGAAGAGTTCATGAAAGATATGGTGGCGATTTCGGTACCAGTGACGGATTCTCATGGCCGTTTTGTAGCCGCCTTGGCTTTCCACGGTCCTATCCAACGATTGTCACTTGCCGATTTAGAAGGGCGCAAACACTATCTGTTAGAGGGCGCAGAAGCACTAAAGAACGCCCTCTTTGATGGCTAGTTGTTGATTATGGTTTAAGAATAATCTTTGGTGCGGCTACTTGCCCGGCTAAAATGTCTTCAAAGGCTTTTTGACCTTCCGATAATGGACGTTGTTCAGTCCATGATAGATCACCTAATCGTCCATCGAATATCGCTTCTGCGGTGTCGATAAAATCTTGGTGTGTGTAGGTGTAGGATCCGATAAAGGTGATTTCCTGCAAAGTCATCCGGCGAATATCAAGGCCATCTCGTGCATCACCTAATCCAATATGGACAATGGTACCACCTGGCTTAATTTGAGCAGATGCAGATTTACGTGTCGCATTTATCCCCACGCCATCAATGATAACATCGAAATTAGATGAACCAGAAAGTTCGTCTGGCGCAATCGCATTTAAACCCGTTTTTTCAATGACAAAATTTCTGCGCACTTCGTTCGCTTCAACAATCGTGACATCTTGGCAATTCGCTGCTTTTAAGCAAAGCGCTGCGCCTAATCCGATTGCACCTCCACCAATAGCTAATGCTTTGCACTCTTCGATTGGTTTATGGCTATTCTTTTTTGCGAGTTGAACAGCATGCCAGCCACAGCCTATAGGTTCTGCAAGTGCAGCTTTTTCAAGTGGAACATGATCGGGGACGTTTACAAGGTTGCCCGAAGGCATTGAAATCATTTGCGCAAAGCCGCCCTCACGAGGCGGCATGGAAATAATCTGGCGGTTCTCGCAGATGTTGTTCCGGCCCTGCAGACAAAATTCACATTTGCCGCAACTGACAAGCGGATTAATGGTTACACGTTGACCTTTTTGCGGGCCAGACATAATCGTTCCAGCAGCTTCGTGCCCTAAGATAAGTGGGGCAGGGCGTCGTTCGTCATGACCCAAAAACGCGTGCATGTCAGAACCGCAGATACCAACGCTTTCTATCTGGACTAAAACGTCACCTTCACCAGGAATAGGATCTTTAAAATCCATATATTCAAGCGTTTTCTCAGCTGTATAAACCAAAGCTTTCATTTTGCGGTAAACCCTCCATCAACCATCAAAATTTGACCCGTCACATATGCCGACGCATCTGAACATAAAAACAATAACGGTCCGTCCATATCTGCCATCTCGCCATTACGGCCGACACAGGTTTGCGCTGCATTACGTTCCGCACGCTCAGGATCATCAAAAACCGCTGCGGTAAGCTCGGTTTTGAAAAAGCCTGGTCCAATTGCATTGGCATTAATGCCGTGTTTTGACCAACACTCAGCCATTGCGCGTGTCATTTGCCCTACACCGGCTTTCGCCGCGCCATAAGCGATACCACCGGGAAAGGCTCTAAATGTTTGTAAGCTGGCGAAATTAACAATCCGGCCCCAATTTTTAGCTTTCATAGAAGGCACAAATTGTTGGCTTAGAAAAAACGGTGCTGAGAGATTGATGGACATTGTAATGTCCCATCCTTCGGGCGTCACATCATCTGCAGTTTCGCGCGTGTTAATCCCGGCAGCATGGATTAAAATATCGGGTGCACCAAATGGTTTGGCAATCGCCTCGGCGAGATCCGATATTTTCGAGCGATCTGAGATATCCCAAGCAACTGCTGATGTTTGACCCGAGGTTTCGCGACGCCAATCATTGAGGTGTTCTTCGCGTCTTGCAACGCCCACAACCTGCGCACCTTGTTCTGCTAAAAATTTAGCCGCGTAACGACCTAAGCCGGAGCTTGCGCCAGTGACGCAAGCTGTTTTGCCGGCAAGGCTAAAAATATCCGAAGACGCCATGAATTATTCTTCAGCTGTTAGGTCAAATGTTTCGTCAGGGAAGTATTTTGCCAGACGAATGTCCGCTGTACGAGCGTGACCTTCCATACCTTCAAGACGAGAAATCCGTGCTGTTGCTTCAGCTACTGGTTTTGCACCTTCGCGTGTTGCTTGCTGCCATGTTACAATCTTCATGTATTTATGGACAGATAAGCCGCCTGTGTAACTTGCAGCACCCGATGTTGGTAAAACATGGTTTGTGCCCGAAGCTTTATCACCAAATGCAACGGTTGTTTCCTCACCCAAGAATAGTGAACCATAGCATTTCAACTGATCCAACCACCAAGGCAAGTCTTCAGCTTGCACGGTTAAGTGCTCAGGCGCATAATCGTCACTTGTTGCTGCCATTTCTTCGCGATCATCACATACGATTACTTCGGCATAATCACGCCATGCAGCTTCAGCGTTCTTTGAGTTCAATTCAGGCAGATCGGCAATGAGTGGTGGAACCAATTCCATGACTTTTTCAGCTAGTGCCTGATCATCTGTGACCAACCAAACTGGTGAATTATATCCGTGCTCAGCTTGACCAACCAGATCGCTTGCAACGATAGCAGGGTCGGCTGTTTTGTCAGCCAAAATTAAACTGTCTGTTGGGCCTGCAAACATATCAATGCCAACACGGCCAAACAAAATACGTTTAGCTTCTGCAACGAACTGATTACCTGGTCCAACAAGGATATCAGCTTTTGGCAAACCAAATAGTCCAAATGTCATAGAGGCAATTGCTTGAATGCCGCCCATTGCTAAAATTGTATCTGCACCACAAAGTTTCGCCGCATAAATAATTGCAGGAGCGATGCCAACGCCCGGGCGAGGTGGCGAACATGCAACAATGTGATCAACACCAGCAACTTTAGCAGTCGTCACCGTCATAATTGCAGATGCAATATGGCTGTAGCGACCACCGGGAATGTAACAACCTGCTGCCTGAACTGGTATGCTTTTTTGGCCAGCTGTAAGGCCAGGGATGACTTCGATTTGAATGTCTTTAAGCGTTTCTTTTTGCGCTTCTGCAAACTTCTTTACATTTGCGTGGGCAAATTCAATGTCGCGTTTCAGTTTTTCTGGCACGAGCGCGGACGCAGCTTCAATATCAGCTTCCGATAATACAAGTGTGCCTTCGTATTTATCGAATTTTGCTGCATATTCGAGCGCCACTTTGTCACCACCTGCCTCAATATCATCGAGTACTTGCTGAACCGTAGCTCTAACGTCTGATACATCTGATGATGAAGTTAAGTCTGCTTTTTTTAGGTAGTTGCGTGCCATGTCAGTCTCGTTATACTAAGAAATTGAAAGAAATTGCTGTGTCGCAATGTAAGCGCTTACATTTGCATTTGCAATAGTTATTTGCTTGTAAGCAGATGAATTTGTGTGGGGAGTCGCAATATGAGTAAACAACCACTGCCGAAACTTGAGGATGTGGCGCGTTTAGCTGGTGTATCAACCGCTACAGTTTCGCGTTGTTTAAATCAACCAAATCAAGTGGTTAAAGCAACTCGAAAACGCGTTCAAAAGGCGGTGGACGAGTTAGGTTACATGCCTAATTTTAATGCTCGTTCATTGGCCGCCAAGCGTTCGAAAATAATTGGCGCGGTGATTCCCACAATGGAAAACGCTATATTTGCGCGTGCCTTGCAGGTTTTTCAAGAACGATTGACTGAAGAAGATTTTGATCTTTTGGTTGCATCCTCATCGTATAAAAAAGAAGTTGAGGAGAAACAAATTCGTTCGCTCGTTTCGCGTGGCGTGGATGGATTGTTATTGATCGGCATAAAACGTGATCCAAAAATCTATGAATTTTTACAAGAGCGGGAAATTCCTTTTGTGATTGCTTGGAGTTTTGATGAGCATATGAAAGCACCTGTTCCTGGTCAGCTCGTTGGTTTTAATAACTACAAGGCAATGACCTCAATTGTGCAGCTAGTTCTAGATAAAGGCCATCGCAATATAGCTATGCTCGCAGGTATCGCAGACAACAATGATCGAGCTTCAGCACGTATTGCAGGCTTTAAAGCAAAGATAGCAGAATATGGGCTTAAAGATCCTGTCGTGATAGAATGTGAATATGATATTGATAAAGCGCGTAAAGCGTTTGCAAATTTGCATCAAACACTAAAAACGCCAACGGCATTAATTTGCGCCAATGATGTCTTGGCAGTTGGTGCTGTTTTAGAGGCACAATCTCAGGGGTTAAATGTACCTGATGATATTTCAATCACTGGATTTGATGATATTGAAATCGCTTCGATCATATCTCCCTCTCTAACAACGGTGCATGTGCCTCACCGTATGCTTGGGCTACATTCCGCCAACACGCTTTTAGCAAATATCAATGCGGGGCGCATTGTCACTGATATGGAGTTGGAGACAAGCATTATTGAACGTCAATCTCTCAGCAATCCCAAAGTGTAATGCACAGCCCAACTCGGGCACCCCATAAACTTTGGTTTATTCCTGCAAATACTACCTTTTGGACTATAGCAACCGCCGTTGCATATCGTTACCGATCCGTTAACTAACATTCTAAAAATGAAGCGAAATGACCGCATATATACGGTATGTGATCATTGGGTGATCGGGGTTAATGAATTCGTGTTTGTAAAAAGTAGTCAGTATCGCGCGATCGAAAAACGTAAGGCGTCGTTGTTAACAGCAACAGCGTTAGTTTCATTAGCTGTGGGTTCGGCAGCTTACTCCGCAGATGTTACAATTTCATCTGGTTCAACAGTTGGTCAGCAATCAGTGAATGATGACGATACACTCATCATTGAAAATGGGGCAACAATTAACAGCACCACACCTGGTGTTGTTGATGCTCAAGACGGCACAACAATAACGGTTGAAAATGAAGGGACCATCACCGCTACCACATTTTCTGCGATTGATAATTTGGCTTCAACTCTAAATCTTACTAATAATGGGTCCATCTCAGGCGCTGATAATAGCATCAACTCGCAGCATATAGATAGACTTTCAAATACCTCAGACATTGTGGGAAGCAATAATGGTATCTATGTCACTGGAGATACCAATCAATTCACCAATTCTGGATCTATTACCGGTGTGAGTGTGTTTGGATTGTTGGGTGATGGCACGCTAACCAGTCTTATCAACTCTGGATTAATGACTGGTGGCATGGCGGCGGTGAGTTTCACCTCAATTGGTTCCATAACAAATTCAGGGACTCTTTCCGGTACTTTAAATGGCATTGAGGCAGATGATCTAACTTCTTTAACCAATGATGGATTGATCACTGGGGTGAACGGTTATGGTATCCAGGTGCTTATGGATCTGGGTACGGTTAAAAATACTGGTACTATCTCCGGTGCTGTTGATGGTGTTCTAACTTTTGGAAAACTGAATTCGCTATCAAATTCGGGATTGATCACTGGCGTTTTGGAAGCTGGCATCGATACAGGCGACTTGTTTGGATATCTTTATAATATCGGGACGATCTCGGGTGCATCATCAGGCGTGGATGCTGAGGATTTGGGCTCTGTGGTCAATACTGGTCTTATCACAGGCGCAGATGGATTATACTCAAACGATTCACTCGTAAGCTTGCTCAATACAGGAACAATATCGGGAAATTGTTCGTGTGTGCTCGGATCTGGTGTTTATGTCTACAACACAGCACAAACCATCGTAAATACAGGTTCCATTACAGGTACGGACAGCGGAATTGATGCTCGAGATCTAAATACCCTCGTAAACACTGGTACCATTTTGGGTGAGAATACCGATGGCGTATATGTAGATGGTGGCACAATTGGGAGCTTAATCAATTCAGGTTCTATCGGTGGGGCGATCCACGCCGTGGACGCACGGTATATTACGTTGCTTGCCAATACCGGTTCTCTAACCGGTGGCGATGATGGCATATTCGCGCAAAGCATTTTAGCACTGGCAAATTCAGGGTCCATCACGGGCACCAGCGAAGATGGTATATTGGCAGAGAGCCTTGGTGTGCTTGTCAATGATGGAAGCATTGCTGGTGGTGATGATGGTATTGATGTTCAATACATCTCAAATCTTACTAATAACGGCTCAATCACAGGTCAAGACGAAGGGGTTAAAGCGCGCGAAATTACACTTTTGACAAATAACGGTACGATCACCGGAGGTAGTGCGTCTGATCAATCAGGTATCGACACTGACTTTGGAACCATCGTAAACAATGGCTTGATCCAGGGCGGCATCGGCATAGAGTTTGATCGTGATAATTCTGGTGGCTCAAATCTAGGCAATTCAAAGCTCATCAATAACGGAGCGATAAAATCTACCTCAGGTGCTTCAGGTGTCGCAATAGATTTTCAACAAACCGGATCTGATACACTAACTCTTGGCGCTAATTCAGTCATCGTTGGTAGTGTAGCTTGGGATGGTGTTGATGATACACTTAATCTCGTTTCAAATGTTAGTAACGTGATCAAATTCTCGAATTTGCCAGATACAATAAACAATAAATCGAATTTTGTTGTATTTGATGGCACAACCCTTATTCAAGTGGATACAACGTTCTTAGCGTCAATTGATGACGTAGTTGGTGCAACATCAAACAGCGTCAATAATGCCGTTTCCAATCAGCTTAATGATGCGGTTTTTGGAAACTCATCAACGCAAGCCCAAGCTTACAACAGTGTCGATGGTTATGGCATTAAAAGCGTTTGGAACAGCAATTGGTTTAGCTTTAATCAATTGGATACGAGCAACAACTCTTCCGATGATGTCACTCAGTCCATGGGAAGTGTGTTTGGAATTGATAAAACAAATCAATCTGGAGCAAAGTTCGGAGCCTATGCTGGGTTTGGAATTAGTCACACAAAAGTTGGTGCGACGTTTTCCCACGAAATAGACGCCGATAGCTTTACCATCGGGATTTATTCGCAATTCGAGACCCACGATTTAAATGTTGGTATCAATCTGCAAGCTGGTCAAGTTCACTTCGATAGCGCGCGTATGATCGCAAATGCAATAGCTGCTAGCGGTGTTGAAACCGCAAACGCGAGCTATGATAGTTTTTATTTAGCACCGAATTTAAATCTGTCTAAAGAGGTTATTCGAAAAGATGGTTTCAGCATAATTCCGTCATTGGCATTCGGCTATGCTGGTCTTTATGTGGACGGATATTCTGAAACAGGTTCATCGGTTAACGCGTCAATCGCTTCTCGCACTATTCATGAATTGCAAATGCGGGCTAAACTTGGTGCGCGATTTGATTGGGTATCAGACAATAATGTTGAATATATATTTATGCCCTATACTGGCCTGGAAGGTCGCATTGCTTCTGGCGATATTGATCAAGTCACGGGAACAGTGGCCGGGGTAGCGACCACATTTAACCCTGGTGGCGATAAAAACATTGGTGCAGCATTTGCAGGCTTAAATATAAACGCAAAGCTTTCAGAAACAGCACGTTTTGAAAGTGCTGTTGAGGCAAAATATGACAGTTCGAACCAATTTGCCATAACTGGAAGTTGGGGCGTTAAATTCAAGTTTTAACCCAGCGTTCTGGGATCAGGTTAATCCCAGTTCGCTTGCAATTTTTGTCAGCATGACAGCGTTGCCCCCGCCGGTTTTTTCTCGAATGGACATGCGATGGCTTTCAACGGTTCGAACAGAAATGTTCATCGTTTCTGCAATCTCTTTATTTGGCATGCCCCGTGAAATCGCAGCAAGTACCTGTTTTTCACGATTTGTCAGTCCATAATCTTGCGCTGTTTGCGCTCTAATTGGTGCGGTTGCGGCGAGTGATTTGCTAAGTCTTGGTCCAAGGTATGTAGCGCCACTTGATGCAAGTCGAATTGCGTTGAGCATTTCTGGTTTTGATACATCTTTTAAGACAAATCCGTTGGCGCCAATACGAAGCGATTCTTGTACATATTCATCATTGTCATAAACAGATAAGAATAAGATCTTTGTATCCGGAAGCTCTTCTTTTATGATGCTGGCAGCTTCTAAGCCGTTTAATTCTGGCATAGAAATATCTAGCAAAATTAAGTCTGGTTTTAGAGCTCTGCACAGATCAACTGCTTCTCGACCATTTTTAGCTTCGCCAATTAAATCAATATAAGATTCACTGGCTAATCTGACATGTATGCCCTCACGCACAAGATCATGGTCATCTGCAATAACCATTTTGATCACATTAGTTTGCATTGCGTGCCTCCTCCAAAGCCAGCTTTAAAAAGCCGTCACAGCGCATTATTATTCTTGCTCTTCTATATCGGCCAATTTTTTATCAATTGGAATACCAATCTTGATAATTAGCCCAGTTGGTCTAGCATTTTCAAATTTAATTGTTCCCCCAATTGCATCTATGCGTTCCTGCATGTTGCGGATGCCAAGGCCTGCATGCTTGGGTGGCCATTGATTATGATTAAATATCCCGACGCCATTATCTTCTAATTTTAGCACAAATCGAGATTTTTCACGCTTCAGTGATATGATCACCTTATCCGCGCCAGCATGGCGAGAGATGTTGGTCAAAGCTTCTTGAATAACCCTATAGGCAGCAATACGAGCCTCATCAGTAATCTGTTTTTTCGGCTGATTGGCATTAACGATAACTTCAATGCCGGTTTGGTTGGAAAATTCAGAACTCAAGCTCTTAACCGCTGAAACAAGACCCATATCATCCAACACCGATGGGCGCAGCGCCATGGAAATTCGCCGAACTTCATTGATGGTGTTATCAATTGTTTCGATTGATTTTTCGATGGGTTGTTGCACGTCTTTGCCTTTGGCTTTTGACATTGCAGCTTCCAAACCATAGCGCGCAGATACCAATAACTGGCTAATGCCATCATGCAATTCATGGGCAACCCGCTTGCGCTCTTCTTCCTGCACATCCACAATACGCGCAGTGAGTTTTTTAAGTTTCTCATCGGCAAAGCGTTGTTCACTTATACGCGCAAATGTCAAAATCGCAGCGGTTAACAAAAGTGAGCCAAGAGCCAATAGCAATATGACGAGGCGCGTTTCGCCAATACGAATTTCGGTTTGGCTTTGCACTTTGTGGATCTGGTCTGAGACGTCGTCAAGATATATCCCTGTTCCCAATATCCAATCCCATTTAGGTAGATAGACCGAATAGCCTAGTTTATCGACATAAGCGCCGCTTGATGGTTTTTTCCACTTATATGAGTAAAATCCATCATCCATCTTGGCGTGTTCAATGAGATCTTTGACCACAGTACGGCCATTTTCATCACGAATGCCAATCCAATTGCTGCCGATGAAATGGGTATGGCGTGGGTTAACGATATTGGTTCCGGCACCATCGTAAATGTAGAAATAGTTATCCTCGCCAAAGCTCATCTTACGAACAATTTCGCGAGCTTCGCGCTGGGCTTTGCGCGTGGTTTTCAGATAAGACTTATAAGATGGTTCAAGCGCATTTTCAGCAATGGCAACATAATTGAGTAATTCGCGTTCTTTTTGCGCAATATACAAGTCTTCGATCGCTTTTGCCTGCGAATCGATGAGTCTTGTTGCCTGAAGGTCGATAATGATCGTAGATGTAATCGCGATCAGTATCGTGGGCAACAGCGTGATTATTAGCAGCTTGGTTTTAAAATTCATGTAACTGTCATTCGTTAGTCTATTTTGCTCCGCACACTTGCATATCCGTAGCTAAACTTCAAAAAATCAGTAGTAATACCGATGCTAAACGGTAGTAACACGTGTTGTTGTTACCTTCCTACTTCGGTAAGGGATGTTTAAGGCACACAAAAGGTGTGCTGATTTTTTTGTTCTTGGGAGGACCTAATGGAACGACGTAAATTTTTGAAGGGCGCAGCACTCGCTGGCGCCGCTACTACTCTTGCAGCACCTGCTGTCGCACAAGGCAAAACGGAAATGGTTATTGTTTCCACTTGGCCACGAGATTTCCCGGGTTTGGGACTACCAGCTCAGCGTCTAGCTGCGCGTATTGGTGAACTAACAGATGGCCGTATTGATGTGCAGTATTTTGCGGCTGGCGAACGCGTTGGTGCGTTTGACTCCTTCGATGAAGTTGCATCAGGTAATGCGCAAGCTTACATCGCAGCTGATTACTACTGGAAAGGTAAGCACCCAGGTTGGGCACCGTTTACAGCTGTACCATTCGGTATGACTTACACTGAAATGGACGCTTGGATCAAATACGGTGGCGGTCAAGAGCTTTGGGATGAACTTGCTGGTGAGTTTGGTCTTAAAAACTTTGCTATGGGTAACACAGGCGTTCAAATGGGCGGTTGGTTCAACAAAGAAATCAATTCAGCTGACGACCTCAAAGGTCTGAAAATGCGTATTCCTGGTCTTGGTGGCGACGTTATGTCAAAACTAGGTGCTTCTCCTGTTTCTGTTCCTGGTGGTCAGATTTATGAGAACCTTGTTTCAGGTGCGATCGACGCAACTGAGTGGGTTGGCCCATTCAATGATTACTTCATGAAGTTCTACGAAGCAGCTAAATACTACTACTGGCCTGGTATGCACGAGCCAGGTTCACAGCTTGCACTCGGCATGAACGCATCATTCTGGAGCTCATTGTCTAAAAACGATCAGGCAATCATCCAGGCTGCATGTAACGAAGAAAATGCACGTACAATGGCTGAAACAAACGCAAATAACGGTGAATACCTAAACCGTTTGATCAACGATCATGGCGTTCAGTTGCGTGAGTTCAACGACGATGTATACGAAGCATTTGGTGAAGCCGCTGCTGAAGTTATCGAAGAAGCTCGTGATCACTCACCGCTATCAGCGAAAATCTACGATCAGTTTGTCGCAAAACGTGATGAGCTTGGTGCTTGGACTTCATTGTCCGACATGGCTTACGTGCAAAAACGTAATGCTGTTCTAAACCAGTAGGTTTCGGCTTAAAATTTAAATTACGTGAAGGGGCATTTCTTGCCCCTTCACTTTATGAGCGATGTACTTAAAAAAAAGCATCTGGGGACACGAAATATGTCAGAAATAGCCGGCACAAATCTCTCAACGCGAAATTCGACACTGGTACGTATGTTTGGTTGGTCGATGCTTGCTATGATGGGTGCATTTCTTATCAATAATTTTTTATCAAACGGAATGGGCCTGCCAGGCGCGAGTTTAAACTTCGCTGCCGATCATGGTATGATCAGCGCAGCTGCCCTTCAGTCACTGCTTTATCCTTTCTTAGTCGGTATTGCTATTGCCTATGTTGCAGCTTGTTCACAAACAACGCTACGCAAAGATAGCAACACCGTTTCATCAATGAACACGTTTTTCATACGCGCCGCTTTTTGGGCTGTGTTGTTGATCGGCCTTGTTGACGCAACGATCTCTTTCATGCGCATTGAAGGTTTCTTGGAAGTATTTGTCAGTGAGCAAACCGCAAAAGATTTGGGTCGTGCGCAATTCCGTGGGCCATATGTTCATATGCCGCTGGTCGTTTTGGGTGTTGTTTTAGCAATGTTTACAAGGACACTGGGTTTTCACTGGTTGGCTTTGCTTATTGTGGTCGCTGAACTACTTATCGTGTTCTCACGCTTCATTTTCTCATACGAGCAAGCATTTATGTCCGATCTTGTGCGCTTTTGGTATGGCGCGCTGTTCTTGTTTGCCAGTGCTTATACTTTGCTCGAAGAGGGGCATGTGCGTGTGGATGTATTTTACGCAGGCTTTAAGGCCAAGACCAAAGGCTATGTAAATGCTATCGGCACAGTGGCCATGGGCATGGCTTTGTGCTGGGTAATCTTGATCATGGGTATGGGCAACAAAGCATCTATCATCAATTCACCGTTGTTTAATTTCGAAGTTTCACAATCAGGCTTTGGTCTTTATGTGAAGTATCTTATGGCGGCATTTTTGGGTGTATTTGCCATCTCGATGATGATCCAGTTTGTCTCGTACCTATTTGGCGCTGTGGCTGATATTCGCGGCGAACCTGGTAAGCATGAACCTGCAGCCGCAGGCGCGCACTAACATGTGTACGCAATCAATATTTCTAAAAGCTGATCGATAAAGGCTCACGAAAATGGAACTGTTTTTTCTTCTTCTACTCGTTGTTTTGATGGCATTTGCTCTCGGATCTGGTTATCCGGTTGCTTTCGCATTGCCAGGTTCATCGATCATTACGATTTTATTGGCAGCTGGCATTGGGTATCTGATGTTTGGCGATACGGATATTTTCTTCGCCCAAGGTGGACCAAGCCAGTGGCTTAGTGCTGGGGTGACTAACCTTCGCGGGGTCTATTGGGAGCCCGAACGAGACACTCTAATTGCTATTCCGTTGTTCATCTTTATGGGCATTATGCTTCAACGTTCTAAGATCGCCGAAGATCTGTTGATTACAATGGCGCGTTTATTCGGGCCAGTGCCGGGCGGTTTAGGTATTTCAGTTGTGTTTGTGGGTGCTCTACTAGCAGCAACTACGGGTATTGTGGGCGCGACTGTTGTCGCAATGGGATTGATTTCTCTGCCAGCGATGCTGCGTAACAATTATTCACAAAGCTTGGCGACGGGAACAATTTCTGCATCAGGCACTTTGGGTCAAATCATCCCACCATCCATTGTTCTCATTATTCTTGCAGACCAATTATCAAGTGCTGCCGATCAGGCGGGTTCTGCCCGTAAAGCACTTTATAAAGACGCAACTGGCGAATTATCAATGCCGTCCATCTTTGATGTAGGTTCAACAAGTGCCGGTGAGATGTTCTTAGGTGCGTTTGTGCCAGGTCTCGTTTTGGTTGGCCTATATATGGTCTATATTTTGGTTTATGCTTTCATCAACCCAAAAGCTGCGCCGCCTGTAAAATCTGACGAAGCAATTGATCGCAAATTCCTGTTCAAAGTGATCATCACTTTGGTTCCACCATTGCTTTTGATCTTCTTGGTATTGGGTTCAATCATCGGCGGTGTTGCAACTGTGAACCAAGCAGGTGCCATTGGCGCCGGCGGTGCGTTGATCATGGCAGGTTATCGCCTTAAAGAAAATGCGCGTGATACATATTATCCAGCGATCTTAGCGATCTTATCTTTGGGTGTGATTGCGCTAACCTTGTCGCTCTTTAATACAAATGTGAAATCTATCCAGTCGACGGATGATGTTATCGGTATTACACTTGGTGTTATTGGTGCGGGTGGTTTGATCATTGCTCTTTGTTGGAGCGGATGGCGCGCGATTAAAATCGACGAGACGCTTCATGGCGTCATGATTGAAACTGCAAAAACAACATCTCTTGTGTTCATTATTCTTCTCGGTGCTGCGATTTTGACAGCTGCGTTCCGCGCATTTGGTGGTGAGCACCTAGTTAAAGAGTTCCTTGAAGGATTGCCTGGTGGTTTCTGGACGAAGTTCCTCATTGTGATGTTGGTGATCTTTGTTTTGGGCTTCTTCCTAGACTTTATCGAAATCGCTGTGGTTGTTGTGCCAATTGTCGCGCCAATTCTATTGGCTGACCCTGAGGCAAACATCACCGCTGTTTGGTTGGGTGTCATGATTGGTCTAAATATCCAAACATCATTCTTAACCCCGCCGTTTGGTTTTGCCTTGTTCTATTTACGTGGTGTCGCGCCTGCAGTGGTAAAAACCATCAATATGTATAAGGGTGTGATACCGTTTATTGCGCTACAGTTGTCGGCATTGGCAATTGTTGGATTTGCACCACAATTGGTGAATTACCTACCAAATCGCGTATCACTGTTATCGGAAAACTCACCTCCACCGCGTAATCCGAAACTATCTTATTGCGTAGATCAGTATTTGATCGCGGAATTAGGATCTAATAAGCAGGCGCTACTCGCGCAGATCGGAAATGCAAAAGCAATCGACATCTCTATGTTGCCGAAAAAGATGCAAAGCAATCTGACCAAAAGTTTTGACAGTGCTGAGCAGAGCTTTGCTTTGCTGGATGGTGCAGAAGCAGCTCATGATGAAGTGGTTAAAGCATCACCTGCATATCGACCTAAACATGATGAAGTTCGTATGATCGAACGAGACATTCGCAAACTCGAAGAGCACAAAGCTGAGATAGAAATTATTCTTAGCCGTCTTCCCGATGGGGAGGAGCGTCAAGCTGCTAATATCAGAGCAGAAATTGATGAGATTAATGCCGAGGTGCTCGAACTTCAGTCTGAAATACCAAATAGCTGGGATGCGACATACGAAGCATACAATGCGCTAAATAAGGCTGAGACTGCTGAACGTCGTAAGTTCTACCAAGCAAGCCAAGCTGCATATGATCCTGTTGTGGAGACAATCTCGATCTTGCAGTCAACTGATGCCTTTAATGAGGTTAAAGACGAGCTTTATGGATTGGCAGCGCAAATTGAAGCCAATGAACCTGCGGATATGGTAGATCCACTGTCGGACTTTGCTAAAAAGTTTGATGCTATTGCTGGATCAAGCGATGTGAAATCGGGCGTATCTAAAGCACGCCGTGCATTGCGCTCTAAAACTCCAGATAAAGAAAAAGCTTTAAATGAGTTGGCTAAATCCATTGCAGAATATGAAGCACAAGTTGAATGGCGTGCGCAGGCAACGGCATCTGTTCTTCCAGGACTTGAGACATATCACGAAGCGATTAAAGGCAATATTGGTATTCGTGGCCAGTCAAAATTAACTGAAGATCAAGCACTATTTGTGGCTTCTTGTCAGTCTGGCCATCGTGATATTTCACTTAGCTTCTAGTTGATTAAAAAATAATCACTTTAAGTTTAAGTGTTAAAATTTAGGCAAAACGAGAAAGAAATTTCCGTTTTGCCTTTTTTTTCAACAGTAAAAACCCTGTAAATTAAGGGTTCCTTAAGTTCTCCAAAAGTTGGCACGGTGCTTGCGTAGTGACTGGTGCAATATCAATTCCTTAGGAGACATCATGAACGGAATTTCGAAAAAACTACTAACAACAGCTATGGCATCTTTGATCGCGACGGGCGCTTTAACAATCAGCGCATCCGCAGATGATGAGACCATCAAAGTTGGTATTCTTCACTCACTATCTGGAACTATGGCTATTTCAGAAACAACATTGAAAGACACAATGTTGATGCTGATCGATGAGCAAAACAAAAAAGGCGGCGTTTTGGGCAAGCAGCTTGAAGCGGTTGTTGTTGATCCAGCTTCTGACTGGCCACTCTTTGCTGAAAAAGCTCGTGAGCTTCTATCAGTTCACGAAACAGACGTCATTTTCGGTAACTGGACGTCAGTGTCACGTAAGTCAGTTCTTCCTGTGATCGAAGAGCTAAACGGTCTACTTTTCTATCCAGTTCAGTATGAAGGTGAAGAATCTTCAAAGAACGTTTTCTACACAGGTGCTGCGCCAAACCAACAGGCGATCCCCGCAACAGACTACTATCTTGAAGAGTTGGGCGTTGAGAAATTTGCACTATTGGGTACAGACTATGTATATCCACGTACAACAAACAAAATCTTGAACCAATATCTATTGGATAAAGGTATCCCTGAAAGCGACATCTTCGTAAACTACACTCCATTTGGTCATTCTGATTGGTCAAAAATTGTAGCTGACGTTGTGGCACTTGGTGCTGATGGTAAAAAAGTTGGCGTGATCTCAACTATTAACGGTGATGCAAATATTGGCTTTTACAAAGAGCTAGCTGCTGCTGGTGTTTCTGCTGATGATATCCCAGTTGTTGCGTTCTCAGTTGGTGAAGAAGAGCTATCAGGTCTTGATACATCAAACCTTGTTGGCCACTTGGCTGCATGGAACTACTTCCAATCAGCTGAATCAGACGCTAACTCTAGCTTCATTGAAGCTTGGAAAGCCCGCATGGGTGAAGAGCGTGTGACAAACGATCCAATGGAAGCTCACTATATTGGTTTTAACATGTGGGTTCAGGCAGTTGAAGCTGCAGGTACTGCAGATGTTGATGCGGTTCGCTCTGCAATGTACGGACTTGAGTTCCCGAATTTGACAGGCGGTGTGGCTAAAATGCTTCCAAACCACCACTTGGCTAAACCAGTTCTTATCGGCGAAATCCAAGAAGATGGTCAGTTTGATATCATCAGCCAAACAGAAGAAGTTCCTGGCGATGCTTGGACAGACTTCCTTCCAGAATCAGCGGTGCTGAAATCAGATTGGAAAGAGCTAGAGTGTGGCATGTTCAATACATCTACAAACAGCTGTGTTCAGATCAAATCTAACTACTAAAAGTTAGTAGAATACGAGTTGGGGTGGGTGTCGAACCTGCCCCAATTATTTTTTTAAAAGGAATTGGGAAGCCTTTTTTCCTCAGGGGATCATTCGTTGCGATTTTTACTCACTATATTTTTGAGCATGATGCTTGCTGTCATGAGCTTAACCTCTTTATCAGCGCAGGAAGCCGATAAGTTTCGTCAAGTACTGAACGACAATTACAAGCTCATCCAAAGAAGCTCGACCAAAACTGTGTCGCCGGTTTTGGAAGCAATTCAAAACACAAATTTTCAAGGCGCAGCGGAGTTTCTCGCCAAATGGCAAGAGAAAGAACTTTGGTTCCGTAAGTCCGATAACGCTTTTGTATATGTAAAAACTCAAGATAAGAAGATCTACAGCTTAATAGATGTTGTAAATTCTGAAACTTTGGGTGACGTCGATAAAAAAGAGATTAAACAAATTAAGCCAAATAGTGGTGTGAGAGCTTTACTGGCAGCGCGTTTAGTTCAATTCCAACTCACCGATCCTAATGTTGAAGTTCGCCGCAAAAGCCTAGAAAGTATCAACCGTGATCCCAAGCTTGAGCACTTAGAAGCGTTACGTATTGCTATTGAGAAAGAAACAGATCCCAAATTACTATCTGAGTTCGCGCGTATTGAACGAATTCTGACGATTAAATTTGAGACAGATCCTCAAGCTAGAATTGAGGCTATTAATTCATTCTCTGGATCTTTATCAATTGATGTGCGCGCTAGTTTGAACCAACTGCTAACTAGCCGTGTTGCGGTTGCAAAAACGCTTCCGGAAGATATAAATGTAGCGCGTGTGATCGTACCTGATCAAACGGGTGTTAATCCAGATGGTTCAGCGTTCCGCTTGCATGGCTTATTGGACATGGGTGGTGATCAAACAGAACTGAGCCATGATGCAGCTTATGATATGCTCGTAAAAGCAAATCTTGCGCCTGCAACCGTTGACAAAAATGCACGAAAAGAAATTCTGATCGCGAACATTGAAGATGGCAAGGTTGGTAAACTCCTTGTATCAGAGTTAAACAATGATGAAGCACGCGATAGTGCTTATGCAGATTTGGTGTTACTGGGCAAAGCAGAAGCCTTTTTGACAGACAACGAAAAAGATCAGGCCATTGCCGATCATGTTTTTTATGCCAGTTATATCGAAACCAATAAAGAGGTAACTGATGCGGCACGCAGTGTGCTTAATGAGATTAATTCGTCAGTTTCGCTCAATCAGTTTTTTGATTTAGCGCTTGATGGTATTAGCCTTGCCTCGATTTATTTTCTCGCAGCGATTGGTCTTGCCATCACCTTTGGTGTGATGCGTGTGATCAATATGGCTCATGGTGAGTTTATCATGATGGGCGCATATTCTGGATATGTGGTCCAGCAACTCGTGCCAAATTATACGATCTCAATTATCATCGCCATACCAGTTGCATTCATTGTTACGTTCGCAGCGGGAGTTTTGATGGAGAGATTGGTTATTCGTCATTTGTATAATCGACCGCTTGAAACCTTGCTTGCAACATTTGGTATTTCAATTGCGCTTCAACAATTGGCTAAAAACATTTTCGGAACGCAAGCGCGTCCGCTAACTGCGCCCGGTTGGTTAGACGGCGCGTGGGTGATCAATGATGTCGTAAGTATTAGTTGGATCAGAATAGCGATCTTTGTGCTGGGCTTATTGTTCTTCTGCATGATCTTGTTTGTTTTAAATAAAACACGCCTTGGATTAGAAACACGCGCGGTGACACAAAATCCACGCATGGCAGCATCTATGGGGATTGATCCAGATAAGATTAATATGCTGACATTTGGTTTAGGTTGCGGCATTGCTGGCATCGCAGGTGTTGCGATTGGTCTATTTGCGAAAGTGACGTCTGAGCTTGGTAATGATTACATCGTTCAAAGCTTCATGACTGTGGTTGTTGGCGGTGTAGGCAATATCTGGGGTACGCTTGCAGGTGCCACGATGATCGGCTTCTTGCAGAAAATCATCGAGTATTTCAATCCGTCAAATACTTTGGCGGCACAAACCTACATGATTATTTTCATCATTATTTTCATTCAGTTCAGACCGCGAGGGCTTATCGCTCTTAAAGGTCGAGCGGCAGAAGCGTAAGGGAGCTGGTAATATGCAAGACGCTGTATTGACTAAATTTTTGCTTCGCCACCCTTCGGTGCTGGTTTTCCTTGGTATGTTGGCAGTTTTCACAATTGCTGTAACCATTTTAAGCGAAGGCTTTGGCATGGGTATCGTTTCAACCAGTCTCGTTAAAACACTGGGTAAAACTTTGTGCCTAGCGCTCGCTGCAATCGCTATGGATTTGGTCTGGGGCTATTGCGGGATTCTATCCTTAGGGCATTTCGCATTCTTCGGGCTTGGTGGCTATATGATCGGCATGTGGCTTATGTATGCGCGAACAGAATTGATTGTTCTAAAAGCAAATGTGACTGCCGCATTACCGCTCACCCCGCAAGAATTATCGGATGCCATCGGAGTTCAGATTTTTGGTGTTGTAGGTGGTTCTGAGTTTCCCGTGATTTGGACTTTCTCAGACAGTCTCATCCTTCAATTGTTGCTGGTTGTTCTCGTACCAGGCATCTTGGCCTTGGTCTTCGGATGGTTGGCATTTCGCTCACGCGTAACAGGGGTCTATTTATCTATTTTAACACAGGCAATGACACTCGCTTTAGCGCTGTATCTCTTCCAAAATGATAGTGGATTGCGTGGTAATAATGGACTGTCAGGTTTGCAAAATCTTCCCGGCCTTGAGGCAACGTCACAAGCAAATGTTTCGCTGTGGTTCTTCTGGGGATCAGCATTTGCACTTGGTGTTTGCTATGTCACCGCCAAGTTGATCGTTGAATCTAAACTTGGCAATGTGATCCGAGCTATTCGAGATGATGAAAGTCGTGTTCGTTTTCTTGGTTATAATGTTGAAGCGTATAAATTATTTGTCTTTGTGATTACCGCCATTATGGCAGCGATTGCTGGTGCAATATATTATCCCCAAGCTGGTATTATCAATCCGGCAGAACTTGCACCGATTGCATCCATCTATCTTGCCGTGTGGGTTGCCATTGGGGGGCGTGGTCGTCTTTATGGTGCAGTGATTGGCGCGATATTCGTTTCGCTCTTGTCGTCATTTTTCACCGGTGGTCAAATTCCAAATATCCTGCTGGGTTTTTATACGATCCAATGGGTGGATTGGTGGTTGGTATTGCTCGGGCTAAGTTTCGTTCTAGCAACGCTTTACGCACCTAAAGGCCTTGGCGGTCTTGTTGATAAATTGAAGAAGGCGTAAAGATGAGCAGTCTATTAAATGTAAATGGAATTTCCGTGTCATTTGATGGTTTTAAAGCCATCAACGATTTAAGTTTTGAAATTGGCGAGAATGAACTTCGCGCCATCATCGGACCTAATGGCGCAGGTAAATCAACTTTCATGGATATCGTCACAGGTAAAACTCGACCAGACATAGGCGATGTGATTTGGGGCGAGAAAAATCTCTCGCTAATTAAAAAAAGTGAATCCGATATTGCCCGCCTTGGGATTGGTCGAAAATTCCAACGGCCAACTGTGTTTGAAGATCAGACAGTTGAAGACAATCTAATGATGGCTTTGCGCAATGATCGTACGCCTTTTGCTGTTTTATTTTATAAGTTCTCAAAGGATGACAAACAAAAGGTTGTCGAACTTGCCGATAGCATTGGTTTAAATGATGAGATCACCCGCATTGCAGGTGAATTGTCCCATGGTCAGAAGCAATGGCTCGAGATTGGTATGCTGCTCGCGCAGGAGCCACGGCTTTTGTTGGTCGATGAACCCGCAGCGGGTATGACCAAGCAAGAGCGAAATAAAACCGTTGAGTTGCTTAAAGAAATGGCAAAGCATCACGCAGTGGTCGTTGTTGAGCACGATATGGAATTTATCCGCGATCTCGATTGTAAAGTTACTGTGTTGCACGAAGGTTCGGTTCTTGCAGAGGGAAGCCTTGAACAGGTCATCGAAAATCAAGACGTCATTGATGTCTATCTAGGAAGGTAAATATCAACCATGACAATTTTAGAAATAGATAATATTGATCTTCACTACGGCGCTGCGCAAATTTTGCATCAGGTTTCTGTAAGTGCAGACGAAGCTTCTGTAACTTGTATTATGGGTCGTAATGGAGTGGGAAAAACATCTCTATTAAAAGCCATCACTGGACATCATCCAATATCAAATGGTGATATTGCGCTGAATGGACAAAAGTTTGGAAAAGCGCAACCGCATAAACGTGCATCAAAAGGAATTGCTTACGTGCCGCAAGGGCGCGATGTGTTTCCGATGTTAACGGTGCAAGAAAATTTGGAAACAGGTTTTTCACTTTTGCCAAAAAGTGAACGCCATGTACCGGATTATATTTTCGAGTTGTTTCCAGTTCTTAAGCAAATGTTGTCGCGGCGAGGGGGCGATCTTTCGGGCGGTCAACAACAGCAATTGGCAATTGGCCGCGCTTTGGTGACAAAACCAAAAGTATTGGTTTTGGACGAACCAACTGAGGGTATTCAGCCATCTGTGATTAAAGACATCGGCCGTGCGATTGAGTTCCTACGTGATGAACAAGGTCTTGCGATTGTATTGGTAGAGCAATATTTGCAGTTCTGCCGCCAAGTTGCGAGTAAGGTTTACATCATGGACCGTGGTGCGGTGGTGCATGAAGGCCCGGCTGAAAGTTTAGACCAACCAGAAGTTTGCGCGCACTTAACGGTTTAGTGCTCATTAAGTTCTGCCACATCACCCAATAGGTATCTGGGGCCGTCGCCTTTGCGTGCGGCCCTATCATCTTTATTATAAAGCCGACATGCATCTAGCGAGAGACATCCGCAACCAATGCAGCCGTCAAGCTTATCTCTTAAGCCTTCAAGCCGTTCTATTCTCAAATTCAGTTCTTTTCGAAAATGTGTGCTCATTTTTTCCCAATCGCGCTTTGTCGGTGTGCGACCATCGGGCAATCGTTCAAGCTGTGTTCTGATATCATTTAAGCTGAAACCTAGTTCTTGCGCGATTAAGATAAAAGATATGCGGCGGATCTGCGAACGTACAAATCGTCTTTGGCCGGCTCTGTTGCGCTCAGCTTGTATAAGTCCTTCATCTTCATAGTAACGAATTGCCGATACCGCTGAACCTGTCCGCTTTGCCACTTCACCAATCGATAATGTTGTTTCAATTTTTGCCATCAAAATTCTTTCAAAAAAGTGCTTGACCTTAAGTTAACTTGAGCAATTACGTTGGCAAATATTAAACGCTTAAACAAGCAAAAAATTGAAAAGGAAAACATGATGAAACAGGCATTTTTGGAGCATATAAATGTAACTGTAAGCGACACAGAAAAAACAGCGAAACGTTTGTGTGACTTATTTGGGTGGACAATTAGATGGAGCGGAACTTCAATATATGGTGGTGAAACCTATCACGTCGGCGGTGATGATAGTTACTTGGCAATTTATAAAACCCCTCATGATATCCAGGAAAATGCCAATACATATCAGTTGTTAGGCGGTTTAAACCACGTCGGGATTGTTGTTGAGGATATAGATGAAATTGAAAAGCGCGTGAAAAAAATGGGCTTTCAACCCCACAGCCATGGAGATTATGAACCTGGCAGAAGGTTTTATTTCAAAGATGATGATGAAATTGAATTTGAAATTGTAAGTTATACAATTTAAAAATTTGCAATAATTCGCCTAAACTTATTCCCAAAAAGGAGGGAATAAGGGTGGATTTTGGCTAAAAGCGCTCAAAATGGCAGTTTTAGTATTAAAACCTAGTAAAATAACCAGCTAGGAAAATCTATTCGGATAATACGGCATATCTCATAAAATTTTCTAATATTAAGACATGCTGGTTAGATTTGGTTTCAAAATTAATCATCTCTTTACACATTTCGCTCATTTTGAGTCGCACATAAGTAGCTGAATTCATGCATTAATTTGAGTAATAACGTCCTTGTCAAACTTACCACTCGAGAAAAGCCCTAAACGTGTTCTGGTTGTCGGTGGCTCGACGCTTGATCAAGAAATATACCTCGAGCAATTTTGTAATTGGGGCCTAGATGCATGTGCAACGTCTTGTTTCGAAGAAGCCCAAAAAGTAATCGAAATTACTAAAAAACTCGGATCCGCTGTCGAGTTAATTGTAATTGATCAAGATCGATCTTCACCCGAGCTGGATGCGTTGATTAAATATACTCGCAAAATGTTATCGGCTGAAGAACTACCAATTCTAGCAATCGGACCAAATCGCTTTATTCGTAACGATGTCTCGTTTTATGCGAACGACATTTCGGCAAAATTATTAAAACCTTGTGCACCGTCGAGACTAGAAGTTGAAGTGCTAAAGCTATTAAACTTAACGCCGGAAATGCTCGACCACGTTTGTAAGCGCAATAATTCAAACGCATCAGACTTTAAAATCGATGTTCTTATTGCTGAAGATAATGAAGTTAATCAAATTGTCTTTAAGCAAATTTTGCTCGATCTCGGAGTCGAGTTTAAAATAGCCAATAACGGCCAAGAAGCTGTTCAATTGTGGCATGAATTTAAACCAGCCGTGGTTCTGATGGACGTTTCAATGCCGATCATGAACGGCCATGAAGCAACTAGGGAAATTCGCCGCTTGGAGCAATCTGGCGACTACCGCACGCCCATTTGTGCAATTACCGCACATGCTTTGCGTGGTGATAAAGAAGATTGTATTGCTGCGGGAATGGATGATTACATTTCAAAACCCGTTAGCCCAGATGTGATGATTTCAAAAGTAAGAGCAATGTTGCCTAGCTATCATCAATTGAGCACTCGTTCTAAAGCGCAAGGTGTTGCTTAGTCCGCCTCAATCTGTGTCTTAGTGCCGCAAATCATGTCACGCTTGCTTGCATAGCCTTTGGTCTTGCGAACTACAAATCCAGCTTCAATTAGATTTCTGCGTACCCAGCCTGCTGCGGTGTAGCTTGAAAATGTCCCGTCATCTTGTGTGTAATTTGCAATCATCCGCATTAATTCCAATGACCACATGCTCTGGTTTCGAACGGGAGCAAAACCGTCTAAAAACCATGCATCAGCGCGAAAATCTTGCTTTGGCAATGTCTTATTCACATCACCAATATGCAGGTGCAAAACGACATTGTCATCCAGCTTAAGTAAATTGTCAGTGTCCAATTGCTCGGGCCATATAGTTAGCAACTGATGCAGTTCATGATTAAGTTCAGGCCAGATGGATAGCGCTTTCTTGATGGTTTTGGTATCCAAAGGATTGATTTCAAAACTATGGAAATTCAACTTTGCGTTGGAAGCTGCACATTGTTTGAATTGGCGTACAGTTTCCAAGAAATTCAGACCAGTACCAAACCCAAGCTCTGCGATTGTAATTGCATTTGTGTTTGCAAATCGTTCTTTTAAATCATTCCCATCAATAAAAACATGATCACATTCCAAGCGCCCATCTGATTTGGAATAATAATAGTCGCCAAATCCGGTGGAATAGGGCATATCACCTTCACGCCATTCAAGTGTATGAGATGACAAATCAATATCGTTTTTATTTTCAAGGTTTTTATTCATGGCACAAGCCGATAATCCAGCTTTAGCAAACAGTCAATCGCAATCGGTAAACACCCAAGCATACGATGTGATTGTCGTAGGTGGTGGCGTAATTGGTGCATGGACGGCTTACAAAGCAGGTAAAAATGGATTGAAAACGCTTTTGATTGAAGCGCAAAAAATGAGTGCGGGCGCAAGTGGCGGTTTGCTCGGGGCACTTATGCCGCATATGCCTGAGCGTTGGGATGGTAAAAAACAGTTCCAGTTCGAAGCGTTGGAGGACTTGCCGCAAGAAGTTGCATTGTTAGAAAGTGAAACAGGTATCGACTGCGGCTTTAACCGTTGCGGTCGATTAGCGCCCATTATGAATGAAACCAAGCGGGGTCAAATGCAAGGCCACGGCACAAATGTCGATGCATTTTGGCACGGTCGATACCAGTGGCAAATCATCGATCAGCCCTTTGAAAAACACTGGCCCGTTGAGAGCAAAGCCAGCTGTGGTTTGGTTTATGACACGCTGTCTGCACGCATAAATCCGCGCGGTTTAGTCAACGCACTGCGACAAGCCATTTTAAAAGACGAAAATGTAGCTGTCATTGAAGGTGTTGGGCTCAAAAAATACAATGCCGATAAAAAACAAGCCTTTCTTTCAAACAACGAGACGGTCTCCTTTTCACATATTGTTTTGGCTGCGGGTCCTCAAACGTTTGATTTTATCGCCCCAGAATTAAACGTCGCGTCACTTGCATTGGGTAAACCAATCAAAGGGCAGGCGGCCATGTTGTCGGCTGATATCGATCCTAATTGGCCAATTGTTTTTGACAACGGGATATATGTAATTTCTCATGGTGCGGGCCGAGTTGCGGTTGGAAGCACGAGCGAATTGGAGTTTTCCAACCCGTTTACCACGGATGAAAAAATCGATGATGTTATTGCGCGTGCAAAAGCATTATGCCCTTTGATAAAGGATGCGCCGGTTATTGAAAAATGGGCTGGACTTCGTCCTCGAGCCGCAGGTCGCGACCCACTTATTGATGTAATGCCAGATCATCAAAATGTAATTGTTTCAACGAGCGGATTTAAGATCACATTTGGTGTTGCTCATAAAATGGCGGATGTGGCGATCGAAAATATTTTAGGGAAAGTTGAAACGATCGTTCCTGATAGTTTCAAGATTGCCGCCCATCTTGCCAAAGCAAGACGAGCAGAAAAACAAGACAATTTATCTTGAAAAAGTTAGCCGCGCGGCAGTACATCCGTGCTCGCGCAGCCCAGCATAGGAATAAATCCTACGCGACTAGTATGTAGCAGATATAGTTAACAGTTTCTTAACAATCAAGATGTCGTAACTTAAGTTATTGAAAAGTATGAATTAAAATCATGCTATTCTGAAATATTTGAGATATTTAGAAACTCTGCATCCAAATTAACAGTTGATCGATTGCCAACAGCATCAAAGTTTTGATCAATCCATTTATCAGCAACTTTTCGCCCACGATCGCGTAGATCTGTTAAAAATGACCAACTGACATCAAATTTAGACGCGACACCTAAATCTTCCAAAGCTTCATCTGAGCGAATTGAATGCACATACACATCACGAATTTTGTTGTGATATTCATCTTTCAACCAATTCTCTTGCACCAGTTTGCTGGCAAATTTTATCGCGCGCAATTCTGCAATCAGTGAACTGTTAAATGAAATCTCGTTGATCCGGTTCATAATTTCAGGGGCTGTTTTGGGCACATTATCGCGCAGCATTGGATTGATATGAACGATCATAACATCTTGGCTGTCGCATTTATAGAAGAATGGGAAGACTGCCGGATTTCCGATAAACCCACCATCCCAATAATGTTCTCCATCAATCTCAACAGCTTTATACAAGTAAGGCAAGCATGCAGAGGCCATAATAGTATCAAGCGTGATTTCATTAGTTTCAAAAATACGTGCTTTACCGGTTTTCACATTGGTCGCGTTGATGAAAAGCTTTACTTCACTGCATGTCGCTAGTTGTTCAAAATCAATACATTTTTCTAAAATGTCCCGCAGCGGGTTGATATCAAACGGGTTAAACTCATAAGGCGATATTGTGCGGGTGAGGGTATCAAAAGCGTTATAAGTTGCTGATACCATTGGGCCAATTCCGCCAAAGGCTGCACCAAACATAACATCAAAAGGTGTTGAGCGAACGGGGGAGAATACAGCGCCCGCCTGACTGGATGCGCGCCAAAACTCTTCAAGTTTCTCACGTGCACCATCAATGCCGCCAATCTGTAAACCATGGGCTAAAAGCGCTGAATTAACCGCTCCTGCACTTGTGCCAGAAAGGCCTTCAAGTTCCATTCTCCCATCTTCAAGCAAACGATCAAGAACGCCCCAAGTAAAAGCTCCATGTGCGCCCCCGCCTTGTAGGGCGAGGTTGATAATGCGTTTGTCTGAAGGTTTAGATGCCATTATTGTGCTGTCCAACCGCCATCAATTGGCAGCGCTGCACCTGTAATTTGCGCAGCGGCGTCAGAGGCAAGATAAAGCGCCAAAGATGCCACTTGTTCTGTTTGTACAAATTGTTTTGTGGGTTGAGCTTTCAAAATCACGTTGCTGATCACCTCTTCTTCAGAGATCCCGCGCGCTTTTGCTGTGTCAGCAATTTGGCCAGTCACAAGCGGTGTTTCAACATAGCCTGGGCAAATGGAATTAGAAGTTACACCAAACTCAGCACCTTCAAGCGCGATTGTTTTGGTAAATCCTAATACGCCATGTTTTGCAGTGACATATGCTGATTTATAAGGTGAGGCGACTAAGCCATGGGCGGATGCGACATTGATGATGCGGCCAAACCCGCGTTCTTTCATGCCTGCAAAAGCTGCACGGGTCGTGTGAAACGTGCTTGACATGTTGATCGCGATAATCGCATCCCATTTACTGACTGGGAAATCTTCCACTTTTTCTACAAATTGAATCCCAGCATTATTAACAATGATATCAACCGCGCCAAATTTTGCTTCAGTGGACGTCACCAATTCTTCAATTTGATCTGGTTCCATCATGTTTGCGCCATGAAAAAGCGTTTCGCCTTTGCCCAAAGCATCAACCTCAGCGCGCACGGCTTCATTATTCTCAGGGCTTCCAAGCCCATTGATCACGACATTCATGTCAGCTTTTGCAAATGCTTTTGCAATGCCAAGTCCGATACCGCTTGTTGAGCCGGTAATAATTGCAGTTTTTGTCATCTTTCATTCCCTGAATTCAGTTAAGCAGTATAGGCTTTGATATATAATTATGTTGCAATGCAGCATTTACAAGGTTTTTGCGAAAAAGAAAAGGCTTCCGCTTTCAATTCTGCGTTAACGGTCACATTGGATCCCTCACGTAAATGTGGGTTGTTGTCAAAGGACTAAAGCTTTATAAATCAACGCTAAAATAAGATGAATCACGTTTTGGAACACAAAATTCGTTCCCAAACCTTCAATAAAGGTACGCGCATTGTTTAGATCGTTTTTCCCTGACCCCAAGCTCTTTTTCTGGTCCGCTCTGATTTGGACGGCTTTGGCCATCGGCATCTGGTTTGGGATATTTGAGGGAAATGAAGGCATGCTGGAAGCGATGTCGGCGTATACCCCTGTTGCTGTTGAAGGTGAACGACCACCATTTTTAACGCCAGATAAACTGCTTATTTATATATATATGGCTGTAGCCGGATTCAGTTTTGCCCTTATTTGGATGTTTCTAGATAAAAACAAATGGTCACGCTGGTCAGTTTTGGGCTCAACAATCATCATGCTTGTGACTTATTACAATGTGCAGATCTCGGTATTTCTCAATGATTGGTATGGCGGTTTTTACGATTTGCTACAGAAGGCATTGTCGGAGGCAGGCGCTGTAAGTTTAAATGAATTTTATAGTGAATTACTCACCGTCGCTCCTATTTTGTTGGTCAATATCACTGTCCTAGTTTTATTAGATTTCTTTGTCTCTCACTACGTTTTCCGCTGGCGCACAGCGATGAACAACTATTTTATGGATCATTGGGCTAAGCTTCGCCACATAGAAGGGGCAGCGCAACGTGTTCAGGAAGATACACAACGCTTTGCTCGCATCGTTGAAGGATTGGGTGTTTCATTTGTGCGCTCTATGATGACGTTGATCGCATTCTTACCGCTGCTTTACACTCTATCCGAAAAAGTCACTGAACTACCGTTCTTCGGCCCCGTTGATGGTGCAATGGTATATGTTGCGATCATGTCAGCTTTATTAGGTACTGTTTTGTTAGCCATTGTTGGTATCAAGCTGCCAGGCCTTGAGTTTAACAACCAGAAAGTTGAAGCGGCGTATCGTAAAGAACTGGTCTACGGAGAAGATCGTGAGGACCGTGCACAACCAGCTACAGTTAGAGAGCTCTATGACGGTGTGCGGAAAAATTATTACCGTCTTTATTTTAACTATCTTTACTTCAATGTCGCACGCTTTGCTTATCTTCAAGGATCAAGCTTTATTCCGTTCATAGCATTGGGCCCAACAATCGTTTCTGGCACAATCACGTTAGGTATCTTCACACAGATCAACAATGCATTTGACCGTGTTGAAGAGAGCTTTAAGTTCTTTGCCAATGTTTGGACGACGATCATCGATTTGATCTCGATTTATAAACGTCTCATCTCATTTGAAAAAATCATTTATGAGGATGAAAGCGCACACGGCGATATTTCTCCCACACCTGCTGAGTAGGTTATCTGATCTATAAACTAGCTATTATTGGCGCGCTTTTGACCAAGGCGTGTCAATGCTTCTTGATACGTAATGCAATCTACATCCGGTAGTGAGCATGTCTCTTGCGCAAAACGCTCAAGCGCACGCCAATAGGCACCTGCATTCATTTCAACAAAGTGAAATCCCATCTGTAGTGGAATGCGCGCACCGTTATATTCTTTATCAAATGCAGTTTTGAAAGCCTGATAAGTGCGTTCTTCAAAAACTTGACTACGCTCAGGGTTATCCTTGGCTTTGGAATGACGGACATAAAGATTATAATCCATTGCAATGATCTTTCGAGACGATGGACCTTCTGGTATCAATGGCAGCGCAAATTTCGTTAAAGCTTCAAGCTTAGGCATTGCAGGTCCGTTGGAAACTGTACTCGCATCATAGGTAAAATTATTTGCCTCAAGTGAAGCAAATAGATTTTTACTGTGGGAAAGATAGGGCGCGCGGAAACCTTTGATCTCGTTGATTGCAAAGTTTTGCCAATCTTGAGGCTCTTGATCTGCAAAACCATTTCGCATCCATGCGGTGCTTAATATATCGCGAAACTGATCAAACTCTGCGTTCCATTCATTGATGGACCAGGCTTTGCCATCAAAATGTCCACAACCATGATTGCCCATTTCATGGCCTTCAGCGCGCGCTCGCCAAATATGTTCAAGGCGCGTATTAATTTCGCTCTTGGTTTGTGCAAAACCCACATTTGATAGGCCTAAACTGTTTTTTGGGGAACGGTAAAACCCACGAGCATCATCTTTGGTGATTAAAAAAGCGCAAGACAAAAAGTAAGTGAACTTTGCATCCACGCGTTTTGCCATTTCACGGCTTTTGTCCCAGAGTGCGTTATTATGTGCACCATCAAACGATATCAGAATAATCTGCGGCGCTTTTTCTTGTGCTGAAAGGTTATTTGCTGCGATCAACAAACAACAACCCGACAACAATAATTTCGTAACAACGCGCACTCTTCTGCACTCCAGCAAATCAGTTTAACAACCGCTGTTTATTAGCAATATAATTGCGGCGATGAAATGACATTTGAACATTACAACATCAAATTGCATTGGCGTATTGTTTCAATATAGTGTTAACTGGGTTTGCGAGTTGTCTGCTGAACTAATTTTAAGAAACTTATGCAGTCGAATAAAGAACCATTATTTTGGTTATATTCACGACGATTGACACGAAGATCAGGTCGTATCGCCAACTGAAAAACATGAAAATTTACACAAATTTAGGCAAATTGACCAAAAAAATTCTACAATTTAGTCTGAAATGATCACAATTTGGAGATGTTTAGGTAATCAGTCCTTAAAATTTGTTGTAATGTTTAAATGGAGTTTTCTAAACCTAGGAATGATCAAGTTTAACATCTTATTGTTTGTGGTTTTAGTGAATTTCGACAGGGTATGGGGATAGACATAAAGGGGAACAAATAATGTCTACAAAACTAGTAGTTGGCCTAGATGGCCACAGTTCTGGCGAACGCGCACTTGCGCATGCCAAAAAGCTAGCTGGTCAAATCGGCAGTTGCGAAATATTGGTCGCTTATATCGTTGAGTGGTCACCATTTTCATTTCAGACAGCAGAGGAAAATGCGGCTCGTCATAAGCGCCGAGAAGAAGAGATTTCAACAGCAATGGAGCGTGTGGTCGATCCTGCAATCAAGCAACTTGCAGACGCTGGCATGAGTGCCAGAGGTATTGTCAAACACGGCGATGTCGCAGAGACTTTAAACCGTATTTCTGTTGAAGAAGGTGCCGATCAAATCATCGTCGCGCGTTCGTCTGAAGGTGGCATATCTAATCGTATTTTCGGAAGTTCAACTTCCAATCTTGTGATGAGTGCATCTGTACCAGTGACTGTGGTGAATTAAGGGATTTGATCATGAATTATTTAACAAAACTAACAGCAGCTGCAATGACAATGTTATCTGCTGCATCACCTGCTTTTGCTCAAGAAGCAATGTCGCTTGATCAGAAAGTAAATGAAATTTTCGCGTCCGTAACAGGGCCTTTTGTCAGCCTCATTTTTGCGCCAATACCCGGTACATCCTTTCCATGGATTGTGATGTGGCTTGTTATTGCTGCCACAGTTTTCACACTGTATTTTGGCTTTGTTCAGTTTCGCTTCTTCAAGCACGCTGTGAGCCTGGTAAAAGGTGATTATTCAGACCCGAACAATGCGGGTGAGGTGAGCCACTTCCAAGCTTTGGCCACAGCGCTTTCCGGCACAGTTGGTCTGGGGAATATCGCAGGTGTTGCCGTTGCCGTTGGCATTGGTGGACCAGGCGCAACATTTTGGATGATTTTAGCTGGCCTCTTGGGTATGGCATCTAAATTTACCGAATGTACCTTGGGTGTAAAATACAGAAACGAATATGCGGACGGCACCGTTTCTGGTGGCCCGATGTATTATATCTCTAAGGGCTTTAAAGAACTTGGGTTGCCGGGCGGAAAATTCCTAGCGGTAATGTTCTCAATATTCTGTATTCTGGGTGCGCTAGGTGGCGGAAACATGTTCCAGGCTAACCAAGCACACGCGCAAATCAGTGGCATTGTCGGCGACTATCCTGGTTGGATCACAGGTCTTATATTTGCAGGTGTCGTGTTTGCCGTGATCGTTGGCGGTATCAAGTCCATTGCGAGTGTGACAGAAAAAGTTGTTCCATTCATGGGTATTTTGTACGTGGGCGCAGCCCTAATCATTTTGCTTGTAAACTATGACAAAATTGGTTGGGCGTTCGGTCAAATCTTTGAAGGCGCGTTCACCGGTCTCGGTGTTGCAGGCGGGTTTGTCGGAGCTCTTATCCAAGGCTTTAAACGTGCAGCGTTTTCTAACGAAGCTGGTGTTGGTTCAGCAGCGATTGCTCACTCTGCGGTGAAAACCAATGAGCCGATCACAGAAGGTTTTGTTTCTCTGTTAGAGCCACTCATCGATACAGTTGTTATCTGCACAATGACCGCTTTGGTCATTACGATCTCCGGTCAATTGATGATGGATAGTGAAACGGGTAAATTTATCCTCAATGAAGCTGGTAATGCTATTCAAACGGTTGGTGGCACATCTGGTGTTTCACTCACATCTGCTGCATTTGGCGCATCCATCTCTTGGTTCCCATATGTATTGGCAATCGCTGTAGTTCTCTTCGCGTTTTCAACAATGATTTCTTGGTCATATTATGGTTTGAAAAGCTGGACTTACCTCTTTGGTGAAGGAAAACGATCCGAGTTAACTTTCAAAGTTATTTTCTGTATCTTCATCGTTATTGGTGCAGCCGCTAGCCTTGGTCCTGTCATCGATTTCTCAGATGCAGCAATCTTTGCAATGGCTGTGGTAAATATCTTCGCATTGTACTTCTTGATGAAGCTAGTGAAGAAAGAACTCGCCTCTTATGCGTCACGCTTATCATCAGGTGAAATCAAAAAGTTTAAAGCTTAAGAGCTCAAAAATTTGAAACAAAAGCAAAAAAGGGCAGCTTAATCGCTGCCCTTTTTATTTGAATGATCATAGCCAGTTCACAAGGCCTTGTTTGAGATAATTAAATTTTCCAAACAAAGCCTGTCGCCTCTTCAGATACATCCCAGAGTTTGCTCATAACAGCCTTATCATATGCGTAAGGTTCAAGCTTGCCTTCACCAACAGGCCCGCCTGTTTCCATGCGTCCTGTGGGGCCATAAAATGCTCGCTCAGCTAATCCATCAGCTGTTGCGCACATCACTTCTGGAAAAGCACCGCGTTCTGCTGATTGCACCATGGGCGTTTTGGACATCAACCACCAAACGGCCCGAGTTAATAATCCGCCGCTTGTGCTAATAAGTGACGTTGCAGATGCGCCGGGATGACAAACATAAACGGACACATTTTTGTTCGCTGCTTTGACCCTATCTTGCAATTCATAAGCAAACATCATTTGCGCTAATTTACTCTGACTATAGACGGGATTAGCGCTGTAATTTTTATCCCAATTTATATCATCAAACTGTATGGAACGAATTCCCAGTTTGTAACCCAGGCTAGCAACAACAACGATGCGACCTTTGGATTGCTCCAACCGATCAAAAAGCATCCCGCATAAAACAAAATGTCCATAATGGTTGGTGCCAAGCTGGCTTTCAAATCCATCTTTTGTAAACTTTTGAGTTGGGACTTGTGCAATTGCTGCATTGCAAATTAATGCATCAATCTGCGGTGCTCTTGTCAACAGTTCTGCGGCTGCTTCTCGAACACTTGCGAGTTCTGCAAGATCCATTCGGATGTAGCTGACGTCAGCGCCAGCGCCGAATTCGTCTTTAAGAGCTTTTACTGCATCAGCAGATTTCTCTGTGCTACGATTTAGCATGATCACTTTAGCGTTTTTCGCCAACAATATGCGCGCTGCCTGAAAGCCAGCACCTGCATTGCTGCCTGTGATTACAAATGTTTTGCCAGTCTGCGGACCTAAATTTTCTGGTGTCCAACCTTTTGGACCGAACGGTCTATGTTTCATCAAAATTGCTCCTTCCTGCGATCGCAGAAACTTCATGGGAATGGGATTGTTCTCTTGAATGTGTAAATAACTCCCGCTGTGGATCCAAAACAGGTGGAATGCTCGCGAATACATGCCTAATTGTGCCATATGCCTTCGTTGCGGTTGATGACTTGGTTTAAGATCAATAAGTTGGCGTTTATGAGTATGCTGCAGTTAAGACAATTTATCGAAAAATTTGTTCAAGAAGATGGGCTGGTTGAAACAGGTATAAACGGGGTTAAGCTGTTTTGTGCAACCGATCCTATTCCTTGTGCTCCGGTGGTTTATGAGCCATGTGTAATTGCCATTGTTTGTGGGGCAAAAGAAGCGGTCTTGGATGGTCAGCAATTTATTTATGATAATAGCAGATACATGTGTTGCCCGACATCTATGCCAGTAATGGCTGGGACGCCGAAAACTTCCAAAGAAGATCCATTGTTTGGCGTTTACATCTCGCTCGATCAGCGGGTGATGACAGAGCTGGTCATTGAAATGGAAAACGCAGAAGGCAATTTTGTGACCTCGATGGGTGGCGAGCTTTCACAAGGGATCAAATTATCCAGTTGGGATGATGAGTTTTTAAGCGCCTTATTGCGATTGTTGCAGCTCACTGGAAATGAAACGGATATCGCTGTACTTGGCGAAGTGCGTTTACGTGAGCTTTACTATGCGATTTTGAAAGGCGAAGCAGGATATTTTGCGCGACAAGCCTTTGGCGTAGGAAATGCAATAGCTCGTTCAATTAGTCATATATCTGAAAATTTAAAAGAGCCAATATCCATTGACGATATGGCAGCTCATGCAGGCATGAGCCGAACAGTTTTTCATCGCAAATTCAAGCAGGCCACAATGATGTCGCCGATCCAATTTGTAAAAGCGATGCGCCTTAATAATGCAGCCATGAATATTGCTGGCGGGATGACGGTCAATGAAGCTGCGATGGATGTGGGGTATATAAGCGCATCTCAGTTCAGCAGAGAGTTCAAGCGTATGTATGGTCAATCTCCAAGACAATGGAGCGATGCGTTGCGCCTCAGCCCACAGAATATTTGAGTTTGGTCACTAATGCTGGCTTTGAAAGCTTATCAAGTGCAAACGCACGTAAGGTGTTTTATTGCCCTCGGTATCAATCGCGAGCCTCTTACAAAAAATGTAGCCGCTGTTATTGGCGGTAAGTGGCATGTTTATGATCTAAGCTGCGTTAAAGGACCAATTTAATTCTGTGCCTTTGTTAAATCTCAAAGAATTGCGTTCAAACCCCTCGAAATCTGCGATTATGATACTAATTACATAAATTAGACCCCTAAGAAGCTTCCCTGCGCAAAAACTTCTTTTAACTTTGGCAAAATGGTTTAGAAGGCGGTCTTGAATATTTTAAAAATATAAATATGGCCAAGTCATAATTGGCCCAGTTTTTTATTGGATTGTTAAATGAGCTCTGAAGACGACAATTTTATCCGCGAAGTGAATGAAGAACTGCGTTCGGACGCTGCCAACGCATTGTGGAAGAAATATGGGAAACTGATCATTGGTGGTGCTGTTGCCATTGTTGTCGGCGTTGCAGGTAACGTTGGTTATAAAAATTGGGTTGAAGGGCAAGCAGCTGCATCAGGGGATATATTTCTTGAAGCTTTAACGCATGCACGAGAAGGACGAAATGATGAGGCCCTCGCTTCATTTGACCAGCTCCAAACAGAAGGTTACGGCTCTTACCCTGTTTTGGCAAAAATGCGTGCAGCAACTGTCTTGGCGGAACAAGGCGATGCTGAAGGTGCGATTGCAGAATTTCAAGCTGTTGCAAATGACAGCTCTGTTGCCGATGCATTAAAAGATGTCGCTAGAATTCGTGCTGGTTATTTGATGGTAGATGTCAGCAGTTATGATGAAGTCGCAGCTCAAATAGAAATTTTGACAAACACGACTAACACCATGCGCCATTCAGCACGCGAAATTTTGGGCCTTTCAGCATTTAAAGCCAATGATCTATCTCGCGCCAAAGACTGGTTTACACTATCGATTGAAGACACTTCAACACCCCAGCAGATCTCTGCACGTGCACAAGTTATTCTCGATTTAATTGCAGGACGTTCTTCAACGTCATAAACATTTTGGCATATAGGGCACAGCAATTGTGCCCGCATGCATAGAACTGGACATTTATGAGTTTTTCAATCGCCATTGTTGGACGGCCAAATGTTGGCAAATCAACCTTGTTTAACCGCTTGGCTGGTCGAAAACTTGCGCTTGTTGATGACACACCTGGGGTAACACGCGACCGTAGGCCCGGTGAAGCTAAGCTCATTGATCTGTCATTTCGTATGATTGATACGGCAGGTCTTGAAGAGAAAGCACCTGATACGCTCGAAGGTCGAATGCGTGAGCAAACCGAACTTGCCATTGATGAAGCGGATGTTGCGCTATTTGTGGTTGACGCTAAAGAAGGCATTACACCTGCAGATGAGACGCTTGCACGTTTGCTGCGCAAGCGCGGTAAACCGGTTGTGCTCGTTGCCAATAAAGCGGAAGCTAAAAACGCTGATTTGATGGATGCCTATCGTCTCGGTTTTGGTGAACCCTGCCCAATTTCAGCAGAACATGGAGAAGGTATGTTGGACCTTCGAGATGCAATTGTGGAAAGCGTTGGCGAGTTTGTTGCATTCCCGGAAGAAGATGATGGCTTCGATGAAGCGATCACCGATGTTGATGTTTACGATGATGAATTTGATGATGATTATGAAGGCGAAGTAGAGCCCGATATTGATGTCTCAAAACCGTTGCGTATTGCGGTTGTTGGCCGTCCAAATGCGGGCAAATCTACTATGATCAACGAATATCTTGGCGAAGATCGTTTGTTGACCGGTCCGGAAGCGGGCATTACCCGCGACTCCATCTCCGTTGAGTGGGAATGGAATGACCGCAAGATAAAAATGTTTGATACAGCGGGCATGCGTAAACGCTCTAAAGTGCAAGAAAAGCTTGAAAAGCTATCTGTTGCAGATGCATTACGCGCGATCCGTTTTGCCGAAGTCGTCGTGATTGTGTTGGATGCGACAATCCCGTTTGAAAAACAGGATTTACATATCGCTGATATGGTTGTTCGCGAAGGTCGCGCCCTGGTGATTGCATTGAATAAATGGGATTTAGTGGAAGACCGCCAAGCCACTCTTAAATATCTCCATGAAGAAACAACACGTTTGTTGCCGCAGGTTCGTGGGCTTTTGGCGATCCCAATTTCAGGGCGCCTAGGTAATGGGCTTGATAAATTGATGCAGGCGGTTGTTGAAACCCACATTACTTGGAATAAGCGTATTCCAACAGCGCGGTTAAACCGCTGGCTCAATATGACAACAGCGCAGCACCCGCCGCCAGCAGTTTCTGGTCGCCGATTGAAGCTCAAATATATGACACAGATTAAATCGCGCCCGCCGGGATTTATGGTCTCTTGTACACGCCCAGATGCGCTGCCCACTTCATATACGCGTTATCTCATTAACAAGATGCGCGAAGATTTTGATATGCCTGCGGTGCCAATACGAATTACTTACCGTTCTGGTGACAATCCGTTTGAAAACCGTAAGCGCCGCAAGAACTAATTAGCTAATCTAGTCTTCATTTTTCAAAAGCATGATGAGCGATATTGTTGTAATGGCAATGCCGATCAAAATTTTGATGTCTGGCAAGCCATTACCTTTTGCAAATTCCCAAAAGATCACCCAGCTTGGAATAAGATAAGTATAGGCCATCACTTTAGCTGAAGGCAGGCGAAGTGCTGCAAATTGCAGCAAGAAGAATGTTAAAGATCCTGCAGCAACCACTAGATAGGTAAAGACCAGCCAAAACAAGATTGGTAGGCTGAACCAATCCGTTACGATGATATTATTAAATGAGAACGCCCACAATACGATCGCGCCGCCGAGCATAACGCCAAATGTTGTGACGATGACCGGTTCCCCCTGAGAGAGTTTTCGAAAGAGCGGGGTATATAATGCATGTGCGGCAACCCCGATGAAAAAGATTGCTTCGCCTTTGCCGATGTTAAAGCTCAAAAATGCGGCTAGGTCTGCACGAAAAATCACCCATAAAGCACCGATAGCACCGATGATGAGTGCAATTGTTATGCGCTTGGTAGAAACCTGTTTAAGTATAAAATAGCTGAAAATTGCGGTGAGCGGCGGCGCGAGTGTGAAAACGGTGCTGGTCGAAATTGGTTGCGTGATCTTCAAAGCTTCAAACATGGTAACAAAGAAAATCGTGAACAGTCCACCCAATAATATAAAGCGCCAACCACCTTTAAAATGTTGAGTTTTCAATTTGCCCGATACAGCTGCAATCGTGCCAACAAGAATAGCACCAGCACTGAAACGGAGTGCTGTGAGTGCATCTGGTGGCGCAAGGTGAGCGATCGTTGAACCTAAGCTAAATGAACCTGCAACGAGAAATGACAGGGTAAGCATCGCGATGTGACCGAATATTTGTGTGCGAGGCATGAAAATCCAATTCAGATGATTTGCAGCACAAAAGCTGCGACCACAAGATAGCGTGCAAGTTTTGCAATTGTCACTAAGAGAATGAAACTAAAAAGTGGTTCCCGTAGAACACCGGAAATTAGGGTGAGGGGATCCCCTATTATTGGAACCCAGCTTGCAAGAAGGCTCCAGCGTCCGTATTTGCGATACCAGTTTTCAGCGCGATGCATCTGATCAGTTTTGATGGGATACCAAGAGCGATTTTGAAAGTGATTAAAGTATCGACCAAGGCACCAATTTACCAAAGAACCAAGCACATTGCCGACGGTGGCGAACAAGATCAGTAAAAAAGTTGAATGTTCACCAGATGTCAAAAGGGCCGCTAAACCTATCTCAGAACCACCGGGCAGCAATGTGGCAGCCAGAAGGGAGAATACAAACAGCCCAAAATACGCACTCATACCTATTCAATACCAATTAGCTTAGGCACATCGCGCATATCTTTAAAGACATGGGCTCCGAATTTAGATAAATCCGATGGATTTGTTTCCGCCGCAAATCCAAGGCAACCGATGCCGGCGCGCTGTGCAGCATCTGCGCCTGTGGGGCTATCCTCAATAACAATACAATCTGCAGCCCTAACATTCATTATATCCATCGCGTGCAAAAACAATCCAGGTTCAGGTTTCCAAGATTTCACAACATGTGCTGAAAATATAGCGTCATTGAAAAAATCCAAAATACCGCTGGATCCGAGCATAATTTTCATTTTCTCAACACTGCCATTGGATGCAACACAGATCGGTATATTGGCAGTAGCAACTTTTCCGACAACGTCTTTAACATGCGGAATTAGCTCGACACCTTGGCGCAACCGGTCAAATATTTCGGTATAAATTTCATCAAGCCAATGCTCTGGTAATTGTGCACCCAATTTTTTAGCTGCTTCCCCAATTTCTGACATTTTACCAGCACCCAAAACATCTCGCACTTCAATTGGTGACATATGCAAGCCGTAACGCGCAAAGTTTTCAGACATAACTTCGCTATGAGCCATGACACTATCAACAAGAACGCCATCACAATCAAAAATAAGCAGCTTTGGTGTTTTTATCATATTTGAGAACTCTCTAAGGAATTAAGTTTTTTGTTTCGACAACAGGTGTTCGCGATAAACTGTGTATATACCCGATAGCGCAATAATAATGGCGCCAATCCATGTCCACATATCTGGTAAATCCCCAAAGATATAAAAGCCGTAAAACGTGCTCCAAATAATAAGTGTGTAATGCACAGGAGCAAGTACGACCGCTTGGGTCATGGATAAAGCTTTTATCACGCATATTTCTGCGATACCTGCCAGAACCGCTAAAGCAACTAAGAGCACAATATCCATGCCCCATTGTGGTGTTTGCCAAACAAAGGGAAGGGGGATGGTTAAAAAGGCGCCGCTCACAAGAGCGGTATAGGCTACTGTTGTTGTCACGCTATCTTTGATCAATGCGCGAGATAGGATTTGTCGAACAGCAAACAAAGATGCTGCTAACACAACTAAAAACACAGCTGGATGGACAACCCCTAATCCCGGTCTAATAACAATTAAGGTTGCCAGAAAACCAATTGAAATTGCGGTCCAACGGCGAATGCCCACTTTTTCACGCAAGAATATGGCACCCATCACGGTGACTAAAAACGGTGCGATAAAGCTGACAGCGACAGCATCTGCCAACGGCACGTAGACAACGGCAAAAATAAAAGCTGTGCCAGATCCTGCCGCAGCAATCCCACGCGTAATCTGTAATCCTGGGCGGGATGTTTTAAAAATCGAGAAACCTTTGATAGCCACGATTAACAATACGCCGATTATCAGCCCCGTTTGCCGCGACCACATAATTTGAATGGGATGGAAATCATCGGTTAGAAATTTTGCAATTGCATCAACCATGGAAAACAAAAACATACCGCTGGCCATAAACAGCAAACCGTGGATTGGGTTCACTGCTTTAACGCCATTTTGAACTGGCGTTTTTTGCTGAGCGTTGGATGCTTTTAAATTGGTGTCTGAAATTGTCATGTCCTTAAAGAGAAGCGGTCTCTTTAATTACCCTTGCGCCTTTCAAAGCAATTTCGCAAATAATTTTGAACAATTGGTCTAATTTTCCGCAAATCGAACCACGTTCCAGCGGGAATGATGATTCAAAATGTAACAATCATCAACAAATCCATAGTTTCGGTGGATTTCATCGGCTGACCTCTTTTTAGCCACAAATATTGGTTTGAAAGACAGGCACGGGAGGCGCAACAACAATATTAACTCTTCATCAAGGTTAACGAGTTATGATCACAGCCAGTATTGTACCGAGTAATAGTTTTTGTTGGAGTAGTGTTGTGCGTAATAAGAGTTCTAAGGCTCGCCCTGTTTTGGCGCGTCTAAGCGGAATAGCCGCGCCTTTTATATTCGGCCTTGCCGGGTTCATGTTTACCCCCACCATTGTTGCCCATTCAGATACCGCTGCCCTTTTGAGCAGTCTTGGAAATCAAGATGATCGTTGGCGCATGCATATTACAACTGCACCTGCGGGCTCCATTGAGAAAGCGCAAATGGCTTTTGCAGATCCAATTCTAACTGGATCGGTTGCAGCAAGTGCAGGTCTGGACCTTGGAAATGGCGAAACAATTGCATTTGATGCTAAAATCGGTGGCAAAGAACTTACTCCGGACGAAGACCGCATCACACGCCATCTTAAAAAGGGTCGTGTAATTGCAGTTGCACCGTCACAACCGCCTAAAAACTTCTCGGCTGGTTCAATTACCGGCAAACAAAGCGCACTCGAAATTCCAAAATCATCTAACGACGTTGCGATGGTTTTTAAAAAGCAAGATATTGAGGGCAAGGAGCTACAGGTTGCTTCTGTGTTTTACAAAAAACAGGATAAGCCTCAAATATCAGCGCAAGTGCCAACAATGCTCGCAAGCCTTATCACCAATGATAACCCAGATATCTTGGCAACCGCATATGCGCCGCCACAAAAAGACTATGCTAAGCAATCCCCATTTGCTTCTATATTAAACGATGGTCCAAAACGTGGTCGTTTTATTCCACCAATTGAAAAAGGTGATCACGCCTGGGCCGACGACCCACTTCCCCCTGCAGCATTTTCAGCCGAACAACAACGTTGTTTGGCTGTTGGCATTTATTTCGAAGCTCGCGGTGAAAAACTTTCAGGTCAAGCCGCTGTTGCGCAAGTGATTTTAAATCGTGTTCGCAACCCAACTTATCCAAACACAATTTGCGGTGTAGTCTATCAAAACAAAACATGGCGTAACCGCTGTCAGTTCTCATTTGCATGTGATGGGATCCGCGATCGCGTAAGATCGCCAAAAGCTTGGAATATAGCCGAAGAAATTGCACTAGCGACAACAGCTGGCAAAATCTGGTTTAAGCAAGTTGGTTCTTCCACCCATTATCATGCAACTTATGTGCGTCCGCGTTGGGCGAAGAAAATGCGCCGTGTGGGTCGAATCGGTTTGCACATCTTTTATGTCACTCATAATGGTGGCTGGAGCTGATATTCAGCCTTAAAATCGCTGTAAATGCTGTGTAACACTGTCGCAATTGACAAAAGTTTACGCAGCATTTTTTTGTGAATCGTCTTTAGATGCTGTAAGTTATTGAAATTAATGGTGTAATTAGTTCAATTGTTACCCCAATCTACTGCTTGACTATCCTACAATGTAAAACTATGTTGCGCGCAAATTACAAACAGCCTTGCGGGCTGCTTTTGGTATGTTAAAAGGGCGCCAAGTTAATACAAATTCGGCGCTATTTTAGTGAAAGACTTTATGTCTTATCTGAAAGCCAATGTGAGGATGTATGGTAGATAGTCTTGAGACCCGTCGCCAAGAGCTGGAAGCGAAATTAGCCTCCAAGCGAAAGGATGATGAAGACAAGGCAGGCGATGAAGGTGGAGATCGGAAGGGGTATGCCCTTGCTGTAAAGCTCTCCAGCGAATTTATCGCAGCTGTTTTTGTCGGTGCTATCATTGGCTATGTGCTCGATACGTATGCGCAGACCGCGCCCTGGGGAATGATTATTTTCCTACTGCTAGGTTTTGTTGCTGGTGTATTAAATGTTTTGCGCTCAGTGGGCGCGGTGGAGAAGCCAAAAGTTGGTTATTCATCAAAAGAAGATTAGAACCCATTTGTGGGTATGTGTTTAGTCCGGTTTGTGCCGGAAATTTAGGAGAGAAACAACGTGGCTAACGATCCTATCAGCCAGTTCCAGCTTTCAAAACTCGTTCCAATTGAGATTGGTGGCATGGACTTTTCCTTCACCAACTCTTCATTATTTATGGTAGCGACAACTGTCGTTGCAGCTGGTTTCTTGATGTCGACAACAGCAAATCGCGGGTTGATCCCAACTCGTCTTCAGTCGATTTCTGAAATGGCCTATGAGTTTGTTGCTTCGATGCTACGAGACGGTGCTGGATCGCAAGGTATGCGCTTCTTCCCACTTGTATTTTCGCTCTTTATGTTTGTTCTTATTGCCAACTTGCTTGGCATGTTCCCATATTTCTTCACCGTAACAAGCCACATTATCGTGACATTCGCTCTTGCGATGCTTGTTATCGGCACGGTCGTTATCTACGGTGTGATGAAACATGGCTTTGGTTTCTTAAAGTTATTCGTGCCCTCGGGCATACCCGGCGTATTGATGCCATTGGTTGTTATGATTGAGGTTATCTCATTCCTCTCACGTCCAATCAGCCTATCTGTTCGTTTGTTTGCGAACATGTTGGCAGGTCACATTACACTTAAAGTGTTTGCCGGATTTATCGTTGCCATGGGTGCACAAGGTGCACTTGGGTTTATGGGGGCTGCATTGCCATTGTTAATGACGGTCGCGCTCACAGGTTTGGAATTCCTCGTAGCTTTCTTGCAGGCTTACGTCTTTGCGGTACTTACATGTATGTATCTCAACGATGCTCTGCATCCAGGTCACTAGGTTAAAAGTTGCAAGCGGGCATGTCGCCCGGTTGAAAAAGTTAGATATGAAATCATAATTCTAAGGAGTTTAATTATGGAAGCAGAAGCAGCAAAATACATCGGCGCAGGTATCGCATGTCTAGGCATGGGTGGTGCAGGTATTGGTCTTGGCACAATTTTCGGTAACTACCTTGCTGGTGCACTTCGCAACCCTTCAGCAGCTGACGGTCAATTCGGTCGTTTGATCTTCGGTTTTGCTGTGACAGAAGCTTTGGGTATTTTCTCATTGCTAGTTGCACTTCTCCTTCTTTTCGCTGTTTAATTATTCGCGAATTGAAAATGTTTGGTCACGTGGGGATTTATGCCCCCGTGATCGCATTATTTGGAGGTGAGATATGTTTGTGACCACCGCACACGCGGAGTCCAATACGACTCAGAACGCAAATACAGAAGTTGCTGGACATAGTGAAGGTCAAGCTGGCGGAGCATTTCCTCCATTTGATCCAGGTCTATATCCTTCACAGCTTTTGTGGCTTGCGATTACATTCGGCATTTTTTACTTGCTTGTTTCAAAAGTCATTGCACCTCGCATTGGTGGCATTTTGGAAGATCGTCATGATCGCATCGCAGAAGATTTGGATGAAGCCAATAGGCTAAAAGAAGAATCTGATGCAGCGGTAGCAGCGTACGAGCAAGAACTTGCAGATGCCCGTCGTAAAGCAAATGAAATCGCCACAACATCACGTGACAAAGCTAAAGCTGAATCCGATGCAGAACGTGCTAAACACGAAGAAGCATTGAACAAGAAGCTAGCTGAAAGCGAAGCTAACGTTGCTGCCGTTAAGGCAAAAGCTTTGGCTGAGGTTGATGGTATTGCTGGTGACACCGCTCAAGCTATTGTTGAACAATTGCTTGGTGGTAAGGTTACCAAAGCTGAAGTCACTGCCGCTGTGCGTGACGCTGTGAAATAGGAGAGGCAAAATGGACGCAACATTTTGGGCACTCGTTGGCCTCATTATTTTTCTCGGTATCATCTTCTATCTGAAAGTTCCTGGTAAGATTACGAGCTCGTTGGATGAACGCGCTGGTAAAATCAGAGATGAACTTGACGAAGCAAAACGCCTGCGTGAAGAAGCGCAGCAGCTTATGGCTGAATACCAGCGTAAACGCAAAGAAGCTGAGCAAGAAGCTGAAGACATCGTAACCGCAGCTAAAAAAGAAGCTGATGCGCTTAAAGAAGAAGCTCGTGTTAAGTCAGAAGAATATGTGGCTCGTCGCGAAGCTCTAGCTGAGCAGAAAATTGCTCAGGCTGAACAAGATGCAGTGAGCGAAGTTCGCGCATCTGCTGTTGAAGTTGCAATCACTGCGGCTGAAAAGCTAATCGGTAACAAAGTTACGGCTTCAACAAAATCAAGCCTGTTCAAATCTTCATTGGCTGAAGTTAAAGATCGTTTGAACTAGAGCGATTTTTCTTGCCGAATTTGGCTAGCATTTATATAGATTAAAGGCCCGTAGGTTTTACCTTCGGGCCTTTGTTTTTTTGGAGAATTATTATGCCTCATATCGTATTAGAATACTCAGCAAATTCTATTGATAATGATCACCTGGATAAAGCGCTTAAATCAACGTATGATGTGTGCTGTAAATTTGATTGTATTCGTCCAGAAGCGATCAAAATTCGTGCGCATTCAATTCTAAATGCATATTATGGCAATGGCGCTAAGGATTTTATCCATGTTACAGCGCATTTGCTTGATGGACGTTCGCGCGCGCGAAAAGCCGATATCTCCAAAGCCTTGCTAGATAATATTATGGCTGAATTTCCAATGATTGATACGTTCAGTGTCGATGTGTTGGAAATTGACGGAAACGTTTATCAAAAAAACAAGTAGATTGCGCTAGTCTTTGCGGATCGGTCTAAAGCTAAAACGATGAATGGGGCAGGGGCCAAATTCTTCAATGGCTTCCCTATGTGCCTTCGTACCATAGCCAGCATGTTTTTCAAATCCATATACAGGGTATAGCTTTGATGCTTGATCCATCATCCGGTCTCGAGTGACTTTAGCTATTATGGATGCAGCTGCAATTGATAATGAGCGCCCATCGCCTTTGACCAATGCATCCGCATGTACATCAAGTCCCAACGGAATATCGCAGCCATCGACCAGTGCGAATTTAGCTTCTCTTTCAAGCCCGTGAAATGATCTCCTCATAGCGTCCAAACTGGCTTTGCGGATATCACTTTGATCGATATATCTTGCAGAATTTGAACATATCGCAACATGAGATGTTGCCATGATTTGATCAAATAATTCGTCACGTTTCTTTGCTGTAAGTTTTTTACTATCGTTGAGGCCTTCAGGAATATTCTTTTCATCTAATACAACTGCAGCAGCAACTACAGGCCCAGCCAAAGGGCCACGTCCTGCTTCATCTAACCCAGCAACAGGCCAAAATCCTTTCTGCTTAGCTTTTAACTCGAAGCTAAAGTCTGGACCTTTAGATAGGTCAAAATCCAATTTTTTTGATTGAGGCATATTTCTCTTTGAAGAATCAACGTGGATAAGCATTTAGTCAAAAGACCATGCCATATCCACGTTAATTCTCGCAAGAGATTTACTGCCCGAGCTAAATGCTCTTGATATCATCATGATAAAAGGCAGTAGATATAAGATAGTCGGGGACAAGTGACCATGTTATATCGAAGGTTCTGATTTAGGGTCAGAACCAAATGCGCAAAGTCAAGATTGTTGGCGGTATCTTAACTTCATAATGCGCAGATCACATCAAGCCAAAGACCTATGGCGCGGTCAGAAGCTCGATGTAATTTCTTCAATGAGGCGCACTCATAATAGCGATAATTGTACATTCTCTCCTTCAGGCTTGACGAATAAATCTGTGCGAGGGGAGGATATGCGTTTGGTAAGACCCAAGCGTTTACACGTCATGTCAAAACGCCTGCTGATTTGCCATGCATAAGGACCAGCACCTCGCATACGTTTGCCAAATTCAGCGTCATAATCCTTGCCGCCGCGCATAGATCTAATAAGGGACATTACGTGGCGATAGCGGTCTGGATAGTGGCGTAGTAACCAATCTCTGAAGATAGGGCTCACTTCCTGTGGTAAACGCAAGAGCACGTATCCTGCTTGTTCAGCACCAGCATTATGAGCACTATCTAGAATGCGTTCAATTTCAAAGTCGTTCAGTCCTGGTATGACAGGTGCAAGCATAACAGATGTTGGAATACCAGCATCAGATAATACACGCATTGCCTCAAGGCGTTTGGTCGGCGTAGATGCCCGTGGTTCCATTGCGCGCGCAAGTTTTCGATCAATTGTTGTGACTGACATTGCAACACGAACCAATCCATCGCGGGCCATTTGTGATAAAATATCAATGTCCCTCAATACGAGTGCAGATTTGGTGACAATACCAACAGGATGTTTTGCTTCGGCTAAAACTTCTAAGATCTGTCGCATAATGCGCATATCTTTTTCAATCGGTTGATAAGGGTCTGTGTTGGTGCCAATAGCGATACTTTTGGGCTGATAATTGGCCTTAGAAAGTTCACGTTTTAGCAAGCGCGCAGCATCTGGTTTTGCAAAGAGTTTGCTTTCAAAATCAAGACCAGCAGACAGACCGACATGCGCATGACTTGGACGCGCAAAACAATAAACACAGCCGTGTTCGCAACCACGATAAGGGTTAATGGAGCGATCAAATGGCAGATCGGGGGATGAATTGCGGGTGATAATAGAGCGGGAGCGCTCAACCTGAACTTCTGTTTTGAAAGGTTCAAGCGTTTCAAGATTGTCCCACCCATCATCAAAGACATGATGTGTGTGTAATTCAAAACGACCGGTTGGGTTAATGCCTGCAGCACGTCCGCGTCGGCGCGAATGATCGATTTGAATTGATCGATCAGCTAACATCTGGCGATTGATATCCGAACCATTTGGGATATCAAGTTCAGTATGGTGCCTTCCTGCTTCGTTCATATTCATCTCCCTGCGCTCTATTTTTGTGAGCCGCTAATGTTGAATATATTCCTAGCATATAAAATAGAACAAAACAAGAACAATAATTGGTGCATTGCAATATGAACGTGCCTTAGATAAAAGAATTTTATGATTTCAGTTATTATTCAATGTCGTGATCAAGAAGCAGAATTAGCAAAAACTCTCAGTGCGCTCGTTAGTGGCGCTGTTGAGGGCATTATCAGTGATGTAACAATAATCGATGATGGATCATCCGATGGTACAGCGACGGTCGCAGATGCCGCTGGGTGTAATCTATATTCCTCCAATGATATTGCAAAACTACCGACGCATATTCGTAGCGATTGGATTTTTTTAGTAGAACCTGGCGCCAAGCCACTGAGTGGTTGGATAGAAGCTTTAACTGAGCATATTAATAATGGTCAGACTTCTGCGCGCATGTCGCCATCTGTGAATTATCGTTTGCCGTTTTTAAAACGTTTACTGCGTAAATCTTCGCCACTCGAATATGGGGTGATCATGCCAAAACGTGAATTTGCCAATAATGTCAAAAAAGCAAAAGATCTCGCAGGTGTTGCAAGTGGAGCCAGAACTATCAAGCTACGTTGTGAAATGGTGCCGGCAAGTTACGCGCAACTGGGTGCTTAGATCAATCTAGCCTGCGCCCCTTTTGAGGTGTTCATCCAAGCGTGGCATGATTTCCACAAAGTTACACGGCATATGGCAGTAGTCGAGTTGGTTTTTCAAAATGCCATCCCAAGCATCTTTGCATGCGCCAGGTGAGCCCGGTAAAACGAAAACAAAAGTTTGATTTAAAAGTCCTGCTGTTGCGCGTGATTGAATGGTTGATGTACCTATTTTATCTTGCGAAATTGTATGAAAAACGTGGGAAAATCCATCCATATGTTTCTCAAACAATGGTTCAAGCGCTTCTGGAGTTACGTCCCGGCCGGTAAAGCCGGTTCCGCCAGTGGTGATAACGACATCCACAGCGTCATCATTGCTCCAAGTTATTACCCGATCAGCGATTTTACCGGTGTCATCCGTAACTATATCGCGATCAACTAAAACATGTCCTGCATCTTCAATGCGTTTAGCAAGCGTTAGTCCAGATTTGTCATCGTCCAGTGTGCGACTATCAGAGATGGTTAAAACTGCAATTCCAACAGGGATAAAATCTCGGTTCTCATCAATGCCAGCCATATTTATCGTCCTTATTCTCGCCCAAGCAAATGCGTTGATTGCACAAACCAATCAGGTTGAAGGGTTGCGATTGTTTGCGCAGAATTAAGTGCCTTTGTTTCATCCTCATATACTGCAAAACAACTTGCTCCGGAACCTGACATACGCGCGCAAACGGGGTTGGTTTTTAAAAGTATATCAAGACAATTAGCGATTTCAGGACAATGATCGATAGCAGGTGTTTGCAAGTCATTGCGATTTTGATCAATTACCTTCAGCAATTGATCAAAGTTACCTATTTTTGAAGGGGAATTCAAAAGGCCGTTTTGTTTTGTCTTGAGTGCCTTAAAAATGACAGGTGTTGAAACGCCAACCATTGGATTAACAAGTACGACATAACTTTTCGGAAAAAGGCTGACCAGCGTGATGTCTTCGCCAATTCCCTTGGCAATAAGAGGTTGGCTTTTTAGACACATGGGAACATCTGCACCAAGATCAAGTGCGATGCGTGATAGATCTGCATCTGAAATATCTAGCCCCCAAAGCTGAATGAGTATGTTTAGCGTTGCGGCAGCATCGGCAGAACCGCCACCAAGACCAGATGCAACGGGTAGGTTCTTCTCGCAAGTGAGAGATACAGGCGTGGTTTTATGGCCAGTTTCATTTGCAAAATGGGCAAGCGTATCTCGTGCTTTGATTATGAGATTATCGTTGAGATCACCGTCGAGTTTTTTTGCAAACGGGCCGCAAAGTTCAAAACTGTTTGTTTCGGCGGGCTGAGCGCTTATCTGATCACCAAAATCTGTAAAAGCAACTAAGCTATCAATCAGATGATAACCATCTTCACGTTGCCCAGTCACATGCAGTGCAAGATTAACTTTCGCATGCGCAGTTAAAGATAATGCCGGCTTATCCATCTGAGGATGTGGATGCGCTTTCAGTTTTAATTTCAGGCATACCGTCTTTAATCTTTTTCTCAATCGCTGGAATGAGGCTTTCATCAAAGTCAGACATATTTAGCAGGGCTCTTTGCCACTGAAAACGCGCTTCAATTTTTCGGCCAACTTGCCAATATGCATCGCCCAGATGATCGTTGATTGTTGGATCGTTCGGCAATAGTTCAACTGCGCGCTCTAATTCACGTGTCGCGTTTTCATATTGTCCTTGGCGATAATATGCCCAGCCTAGAGAATCGACGATGTATCCGCTATTCGGGCGTGCTTCAACAGCAGCTCGAATGAGATCCATTCCCTCTTCAAGTTTGATATTCATATCAATCCAAGAATAACCTAGATAATTCATCACATCAGGCTGATTAGGTGACAGTTCAAGCGATCTTAAAAACGCAGGTTCGGCTTTTTCCCATTCTTTTAATCGCTCAAATCCAATGGCTAAACGATAGAACATATTCCAATGTGAACGGTTATGGATTGGGCCAACTGCTTTAATACCGCGTTCGAAATTTTCAACAACATCTTGAAAGCGTTTCTCGCGCGCTAAAATACGTCCAAGGCCTTCGTAAGCGCGAACATCTTTTGGATATTTTTCGATAATTGCTGCGATGTGCTCTAGCGCTTCGTCAACATTTCCAATGTCAGCTAAGTTTAGACCAAGCTGTAATTCCGACAAACGCCGCATCGGCGAGTTCTCAGGCACCATGCGATAGGTTTCAATGGCTTTTTCTGGTTTGTCTAGTTGCTCTTGAACATCCGCCAGCAGAACCAAAACTTCAGCATTATCAGGATCAAGAGCGCGCGCAAGCTGAAGGTATAAACCAACGATCTCCTGGCTTTGGCCGTTATTTAGGGCCCCAGCAATTGAATAAATCGCGTATGCTGCACCTTCTTGTGCTGTTTTAACCGGAAAACTAATATCTTCTTCAGCTTCTATGCGTTGACCTAATGCATCGGCGGGTGAAAAGCCTGCACGAATATTTGGATTTAAATCTAGTGCTGCAAGTGCCTTATCTTTCTCACCATCAATTGCGTAGATTGAAGCAAGAGAAGTGTAGCCAAGCAAGTAAGCATCAGGCGCAACGCGAATGGATTGTTCATCCAAAATCAGGTCAGTTAGATGCGCAATAGCAAGTTCTTTATCGCCTGTGGCATAAGCCATTAAACCAGAATTGAGATCCTTGAAGTATTTAAACCAAGCTGGACCCTCAAGCGCATCGATCTGTGCCAAAGCTTCTTCGGGTTTATTTGCACCAAATTTTGACCAGGCTGAAAGCAGATCATTGATCAATTCATCGACGATGATGCGCGGGTTATATTCTAAATATCTGTCAGTGCTGCTATATTCGCGATTACGAACAGATTGAATAGCAAGTGATTGTTCCACAAGTTCAGCAACGTCGGCATCGTCTTTGAGTGTTTGTGCAATCTCAATTGCATCATCAAATTCACCCGCAAGCAAAAGCGAAGAGAACAACCGACGTTTGGCCGTTAAACTTTCAGGGTCAAATTCAAGCGCGCGTTTGTAAAAAGCAATCGCTTGTTCAACATCATTATCTGAATCTGCGATTTGGCCAGACAAATATGCAGCGGTAAATGTTGGAATGTTTTCTGCGTCGATTGAATTATCTTCAGTCGTTACGGCTTCTTTATGACTATCTGCTTGAAGGTGACTAACCGAAATGAGGGTCGTGAATGAAACTGTCGTCAGCAGCAGACCAGTTGATAGAACACAAGAAAATAACCGATTGCGCATGAAAGACCCTTTAACCCATTTGATTCGCCCATCCTCCACATGATGGTCAACTATCATTATGCACAAAAAAAGGCGATTTACATATAAATTTTCTGTGGGGTATCAATTTGTGCAAAATTGGCAAAAATCTTTTAATCAGAATGATTTAATTCACGCGAGCAAGGCAGAAATCAACCACTTCCAGAAGCGCAGCTTTCTCTGGCGAAGACGGTAGCGGCGCCAATGCGTCGCGTGCCATTGCACTGTAATGTTCTGCACGTGCAATTGTGTCTTCAATACCAGAATATTTTGCAATTAGATCTGTTGCTTTGGCAAGCGCTTCATCGTCAGCTTTGCCTTCTTCTATCGCGCCCTTCCAAAACAGTCGTTCTTCATCATCACCGCGGCGATAAGCTAGAATAACTGGAAGTGTGATTTTACCTTCACGGAAATCGTCGCCTGTGTTTTTGCCAAGATTATCCGCAGATCCACCATAATCAAGCGCATCATCAATCATCTGGAAAGCTAAGCCTAAATTCATGCCAAAAGATTTAAGTGCATCGCGTTCAGCCTTTGAGCTTTGAGCAATGATCGGACCAACTTCTGCTGCAGCTGAAAACAACGCCGCCGTTTTAGCCCGGATCACCTGAAGGTAATCATCTTCGGTAGTTTCCATGTCTTTTGCGACAGATAATTGTAGTACTTCACCTTCCGCAATAACGCATGCGGATGTCGATAAAACATCAAGCGCATCAATGGAACCTACATCAACCATCATTTTAAATGCTTGGCCCAAAAGAAAATCGCCTACAAGCACACTTGCCTGGTTGCCCCAAATCATACGGGCTGTTGATTTACCACGACGCAAATCGCTTTCATCAACCACATCATCATGCAGTAATGTCGCTGTATGCATGAACTCAACACTTGTTGCGAGTTGAATGTGACCATCACCTTTATAACCAAGCATATTTGCAGCAGCTATTGTGAGCATCGGGCGTAGGCGTTTGCCACCTGAGGAAATTAGATGCTCTGCCACTTCCGGGATCATCTCAACATCAGAACCCGCTTTTGACAAGATTAGCTTATTGACTAAATCCATGTCAGACTTCGTCAAATCGACGAGTGGTTTAACAGATGCTTTTGGTTTTTTATTTTCATCTAGTGAAATAACTACACCCACGAGATTGATCTCCTAAATTTTTTACTTATTTTGGACCATAGTTTCCTCAAGCTCAGCCCGCAAGTGGCGAATTGGCGCGGGACGCATTAGATTAAAGAAATAGCTCAGAATTAGCGGTATGTGCTGATTGCGGGAACTGAACGAGGGTTGAATTGGACGAATTAATTAGAACAAATGATGCCGTGGTGCTTTCGCTAGCTCAATCATTGCTAAAAGATGCGGGAATCATGCATTTATTAGCCGATCAAAACATGAGCATTATGGAAGGGTCCATCGGATTATTCCCAAGACGGTTACTTGTAGACTCCGATGAAATCACAAAAGCTCGACGTTTAATGTTTGATGCTGGTTTGGGAGATGAGCTCTGGAATGGCTAAACCCGATGATATCGCCTCATTGAGCTATAGCATCGATGCTTTTCATAAAGGATCGTTTTATCTCAAGCAGCCAAAAGATTATGGGCATCGTGCCGGTATCGATGCAATGCTGCTGGCAAGTTTAGTCTCCCAAGATGCGTTGGGCCATTTAGCTGATCTTGGAGCAGGAGCGGGAGCTGCTGGTCTTGCCGTTGCTTATCGCAGCAATATCAATGCCACTTTGGTTGAGACATCTCCAGTTATGGCGGATTACGCTCGCCAAACACTCGATCTCGAAGAAAACGCAAATATGCTTGCGCGATGTAAAGTTCTAGAAGCTGATGTCGAATTATCGGGTCAGGCGCGCGTTGCAGCTGGGTTTGAAGACAATAAGTTTGACCATGTGATTATGAACCCACCATTTAACGAGATGGGAGATCGGATGGCTCCAGATGCGCTTAAGGCGCAAGCCCATGCAATGTCTGGTGAAGATTTATTCGACAAGTGGATAAAAACAGCTGTTGCAATCTGCCGTCCACAAGGTCAACTTTCTCTTATTGCCCGTCCATCTTCGTTGCACAAAATTTTGTCCGCCTGTGAAGGACGATTTGGCGGGATAGAACTAACCAGCGTTATGCCGACACAAAATGATGATGCCATTCGGATATTATTGACTGGGCTTAAGGGCAGTAAAGCGCGGATGGTCTTAAGACCAAGCATTATTATGCATGAAGACGATGAAAATGCTGTGCGACGCTACACCCAGATTGCTGACGACTTGATCAATGGTATTGCGTTTTGGTCACGACGGTAGCGTTTTGGTTTTGTTGTTCTGCACATTCTTTATCAATCACAAGCAAAATGTAAAATTTTGTAAAGTTGCTTGTTTTGAGGGTCTTTGCCCCCTACATGCAAGCTATCAAAACGATTAAACAAAATTAAATGGAGTGACCGGCATGCGCCGCTTGAAGAAGTTATTACCGAAAAAATTTCGCAAAGAAAGTGTTGAAATCCCTGTTGTGCGTTTGCACGGAGCAATCATGTCAGGTGGTAATCAGTTCAACAAGAACCTAAATCTTGCGGGTGTCGCTGAGCTTTTAGATCGTGCATTTGCAGATAAAAAAGCGCCAGCCGTTGCGTTTTCGGTAAACTCACCGGGTGGTTCACCTGTTCAGTCTCGCCAAATCCACAATCGTATCCGTCAACTCGCTGAAGAAAAAGACAAAAAAGTCATCATGTTCGTTGAAGACGTTGCCGCTTCAGGGGGCTATATGATCGCGTGTGCAGGCGATGAAATCTATGTCGATCCTTCATCAATCGTGGGTTCAATAGGTGTAGTTTCTGGCGGTTTCGGTTTCCCTGAATTGCTCAAAAAAATTGGCGTTGAACGCCGCGTTTATACAGCGGGTAAAAACAAGTCGACCCTTGATCCGTTTATGCCGGAGAAAAAGGCTGATATTGACCGGCTCAAAAAACTGCAATTAGAAATCCACCAAGTATTTATCGACATGGTTAAATCTTCGCGTGGTGACCGATTAAATGAAACGGACGACATGTTCACGGGTGCGTTTTGGACAGGGATGCAAGGTAAAGAGCTTGGTTTAGTCGATGACATTGGCGATATGCGCGCTGTGTTAAAAGAAAAATTTGGTGAAAAAACCGAGTTGAAACTTATTGCACAAAAGCGCGGATTATTTGGCGGGCGTTCACAAGGTGTGTCCGCAATGATTGGCGGAGGTTTAACTGAAAATCTGGGTGCAAACCTAACGCAAGGATTTGCAAATACCGTCGAAGAAAAAGCACTTTGGGCGCAATATGGACTTTAACTGGGGAATGGATGGGGTCATCTGATCTCGTTTATATAGGGATGGAAAGCCGTTAAAATGAATGGACTAATCGTACTTGGTTTAGTGGGTGCTTTGGGGTGGTGGGGTTACAAAAACCTCACCAAAGCTGCAGAGAAAGTATCCAGTAAAGTTCGCGATGCCGAGAAAGAACGTCAGACGGGTGCACAAGGCACTTTGATAGAAGATCCAGAAACAGGCGAATATCGCATAAAACGCGAAGATGAATAAAAAATCGTTTGAAAATCTATAGAAAAGTGACTTTTCTGTGCGTAAATCGGTATTTTAGCACCAAAACAGGCCATTTTCCTTGCCTGTAGTCTCCCACCATTAGAAGGTTTTTATCTAGAAATACGGCGAGGGGCCATATTTCTACGCATAAAGACGTTTCGTCATCGGAGGGAAAACTTATGGCAGATACTTCACTAGGGACGGCTGAACAGCTCAAAGATCCCAATTACATGCCAGCACTTGGCAAAGCAGTGCCACTTGGCATTCAACATGTTTTGGCAATGTTTGCCAGTAACGTCACACCAGCAATTATCATCGCAGGAGCCGCAGGTATTGGTTTCGGTTCAGATCAGGGCGCACTTGGCTTTCCTGATATGACTTATATGATCCAGATGTCCATGTTGTTTGCGGGTGTTGCAACGCTTATTCAAACTATTGGCATGGGGCCAGTTGGTTCGAAATTACCAATTGTCCAGGGAACCAGTTTTGCGTTCTTGCCTGTTATGATTCCTGCCGTTGCTGGCGCGGGCACCGCAGGTCTTGGCGGGCTGTTTGCCGGGGTGATCATAGGTGGCATATTCCATTTCTGTATTGGTCTATTTATTGGTCGTATCCGTTTTGCATTACCGCCATTGGTGACGGGCTTGATTGTTTTAATGATTGGTTTGGCGCTCATTAAAGTGGGCATCCAATATGCTGCTGGCGGCGTGCCTGCCATGGGTAAACTTGCCGCTGCAAAAGCAGCAGGTGAAGACATTGGCGGAATGGCATTTGGTTCACTTTCTATGTGGATCCCAGCACTTGTGGTGATTGGTGTAACGCTTGCGCTAAAATTCTTCACACGCGGCATGCTCGCAGTTGCGGCAGTACTTGTCGGTATCATCGTTGGCTATATTGTTGCCTTGATGATGGGTCAGGTAAACTTCGGCAATGTTTCAAAAGCAGCTGTGATTGGCTTGCCAAATCCGTTTAAATATGGATTTGAAGTCAATTGGGCAATTGTCATTGGAATGATCTTAATGTCATTTATCTCAGCGATTGAAACTGTTGGCGATGTATCAGGTATCACTAAAGGTGGTGCGGGCCGTGAAGCAACGGATAAAGAAATTCAAGGCGCGACATTTGCCGATGGATTGGGTACTGCTGTCGCTGGTATCTTTGGTGGTCTACCAAACACATCCTTCTCGCAAAATGTGGGTCTGGTTTCTATGACTGGCGTTATGAGCCGTCATGTTGTGACAATCGGTGGTATCTTCCTCATCATTTGTGGTTTGATCCCAGTTGTTGGGGCAATCATCAACACTGTGCCGATCAACGTGCTTGGCGGTGGCGTGATTGTCATGTTCGGTATGGTCGCAGCTGCAGGTCTTAATATGCTTTCAGATGTTGTTTGGAATCGCCGCAATATGGTGATTTTTGCAACGGCATTGTCAGTAGGTTTTGGCTTGCAATTGGTCCCGGACGCATTGGTTCATATGCCAAAAACAATGCAGATCTTGCTAACATCTGGTCTATTGCCAGCGGCGATTATCGCTATTGTTTTGAATTTGATTATTCCTGAAGAAACTGAATAATCATCACTCATAGATGTTTTAAAGGCCGGGTGCATAATCATCCGGCCTTTATATTTTGAACTGATATCTTGACCAGAACGGGCCATCATGCGATTGAGCGGGCAGTTAAATCTAGCCATATAAGTTGAACGCAATGACCGTATCTGTTCCAAAGCATCTTGATCCTACCAAATCATTTCAAGGTCTTATTCTAACCCTTCATAATTATTGGGCAGAATATGGCTGTGTGATCTTGCAGCCTTACGATATGGAAGTGGGCGCGGGGACATTCCACCCTGCAACAACATTGCGCGCGCTTGGTCCAAAATCATGGAACGCAGCTTATGTGCAGCCATCGCGTCGTCCAACAGATGGTCGCTATGGTGAAAACCCAAATCGCTTGCAACATTATTATCAATATCAGGTGATTTTAAAGCCAAACCCATCCAATTTGCAGGAGCTATATCTCGGTTCGCTCAAAGCGATCGGGTTGGACCCGCTTGTCCATGATGTACGTTTTGTCGAAGACGATTGGGAAAGCCCAACACTTGGTGCTTGGGGCCTTGGTTGGGAATGCTGGTGCGATGGCATGGAAGTCTCGCAATTCACCTATTTCCAACAGGTGTGCGGTATTGAATGCTCACCCGTTGCTGGTGAGTTAACTTATGGTCTTGAGCGCTTGGCAATGTATGTTCAAGGCGTTGATAATGTTTATGATTTGAACTTTAACGGCGGAGAAGGCGACGATAAAGTCACCTATGGTGACGTCTTCCTTCAAGCCGAGCAAGAATATTCACGCCATAACTTTGAATATGCCAATACAGAAATGTTGTTGCGTCATTTTGAAGATGCAGAAGGCGAGTGCGAAGCGTTGTTGAAAGCCGGCACACCAGACGACCAGAGCGCTTTGCATAAATGCGTGCTGCCAGCCTATGACCAGTGCATTAAAGCCTCGCATGTGTTTAACCTGCTCGATGCACGGGGAGTAATCTCTGTAACCGAGCGTCAAAGCTATATCTTGCGTGTGCGCAATCTATCTCGCCAATGCGGTGAAGCATTCCTGCTAACCAAAGCTGGTGGCGCTGAATAGTTTACTTGCGATCATCTTAAGACGAGTTATCCTGTCTTTCATGAATTGAGGGAGAGGATGATGGATCTTGGCAATTTTTCGCAAAGCCTAGCGGTTAAGGACGTAGCTGCTTCTAAAGACTTTTATCAAAAGCTTGGATTTGAGATTTTTCACGATCAATCCGAACAAGGCTGGGTGATTATGAATAGCCCAACAGCTGTGATTGGTCTGTTTCAAGGTATGTTTGAGAAAAACATTATGACCTTTAATCCAGGTTGGGATGCGAATGGTCAAAACACAGATAATTTCACTGATATTCGGGAAATTCAGAAGAAATTGAAAGCTGAAGGCATAAAAATTGTGCAGGAAGTGGATGAAAAATCATCCGGTCCGGCTAGTTTCACCGTAATAGATCCTGACGGCAATCCAATAATGATTGACCAACACAGATAAATTATGAGGAGAGCCCTATGGCTAAAGGACAAATTGCAACAACATCACCAATTCCGGTGGAAGTTGAAGAGGGCAAAAACTATTTTTGGTGTACATGCGGGCAATCAGCCAATCAGCCTTTTTGCGATGGTAGCCACAAGGGTACAGAATTTGTGCCAATGAAATGGACATCTGAAACAACTGGTCGCAAATTCTTTTGCGGATGCAAACAAACCGAGGGTGAGCCATTTTGTGATGGAAGCCATAAGGACTTGTAGGGCCCAATCAACTTATTTTCCGCCTTTCATGATCACCCAATTGATTTTTGGGTGACATAGCTTGCTAGTCTTGCTAAATGCGGCTCAACATATTTTTTCCAAATATATTAAGTGACGCATCAATGCCTGATTTATTATTAGAATTACGTTCCGAAGAAATCCCAGCTCGCATGCAGCGCAAAGCTGCTGGCGATTTGAAAAAGCTGGTAACAGACGCATTGGTGGATGCTGGACTGACATATGAAGCGGCGCGTGAGTATTGGACACCGCGTCGACTAACGCTCGATGTACGCGGCTTAACAGCAAAATCGGCTGATATTCGTGAAGAGAAAAAAGGTCCACGTATAGATGCACCGGAAAAAGCAATTCAAGGCTTTTTACGCGGGGCAGGTCTGTCGACTATTGAGGAAGCAACTACGCAGAGCGATCCGAAAAAAGGTGAGTTCTATGTTGCAATTATCGAAAAGCCGGGTCGTAAAGCTGAAGATATTATTGCAGATGTGATGCCGGGAATAATAAAAAACTTCCCTTGGCCTAAATCCATGCGTTGGGGTGCAGCATCAGCAAAGCCGGGTGCCATGCGTTGGGTGCGCCCTTTACAGTCAATCATCTGCACATTTGGGCCTGAAACAGAAGAACCAGTTGTTATTCCGTTTGAAGCTGAAGGCATTAAATCAGGCAATGTCACTTATGGTCACCGCTTTCATGCGCCAGATGAGATCAAAGTTCGTCGTTTTGATGATTATGTAACAGCGCTCGAAAAAGCTAAAGTCATTCTGGATGCGGATCGCCGCAAAGAGATCATCAAATCAGATGCGCAAAATCTTGCATTTGCTTCAGGTTTTGAACTGGTCGAGGATGAAGGTCTTTTGGATGAGGTGTCAGGCTTAGTTGAGTGGCCTGTTGTGCTTATGGGTGAGTTTGAAGAAGAGTTCCTCGCCATCCCTGATGAAGTGATCCGCCTAACTATTAAAACTAACCAAAAGTGCTTTGTGCTTAAAGGTGCAAATGGTGCTTTGGCCAATCGCTTTATCTTAACGTCCAATATTGAAGCAGAAGATGGCGGCAAGGAAATCGCCTATGGTAATGGAAAAGTTGTGCGTGCGCGTTTGTCTGATGCGCTTTACTTTTGGCAGACGGATCAAACGGATCTGCCGGATTTAGCGCAAATTTCAGGATCGGCTGAGGCCTATGAGCTTGATATGTCAAAACCGCTCGATCAAAGAATGGCACGACTTGATTGGTTAAACGTCACATTTCATGCAAAGCTTGGTACGCAGGGCGCACGTGTTCAGCGGATTGCAAAATTAGCAGCAGAACTTGCACCTGTGACGGGTGCAGATTTAGCGCAAGTAAAACGCGCGGCATATCTTGCAAAAGCGGATTTACAAACAGAAGCGGTGTTTGAGTTCACAGAACTTCAAGGACTAATGGGCCGTCGTTATGCTGACCTGCAGGGTGAAACACCATCCGTTGCAGCTGCAATTGAAGAGCATTATAAACCGCAAGGCCCTTCTGATGCAGTGCCAAAAGATGCAGTTGCGGCAACAATAGCGCTGGCAGATAAGATTGATACATTGACTGGTTTTTGGTCAATTGATGAAAAGCCAACAGGTTCGAAAGATCCCTATGCGCTTCGCAGAGCAGCGCTCGGGGTGATCCGCATCATTTTGGAAAACCATTTGCGCTGCAATCTTAGCAAGTTCATGACAGATACGCCTGATTTATTGAACTTCTTCCATGATCGCCTGAAAGTTTATCTACGTGATAAAGGCGCGCGTCATGATTTGATTGATGCGGTGCTCTCAGATGACGCAGATGATTTGGTTTCACTCTCAAACCGTCTTGTTGCACTTACTGATTTGCTTGAAAGCGATGCGGGACAAAACCTTTTGGCAGGTTATCGTCGTGCTGCAAATATCTTGTCTGCAGAAGAGAAAAAAGGCACTCAGATTGGGCTTGAGATCAATCAAGACATCTTTGAAGGTTTTGCTGAAGAAGATCTTTATAAGGCTGTTCTTGCTGCTCAAAGCGCATCTTCACAAGCATTGGCAAAGGAAGACTTCGGCGCTGCCATGACATCCCTTGCCACTTTACGTGAGCCGATTGATGCTTTCTTCGAAGGTGTGATGGTCAATGTTGACGATGAAAACATCCGCGTGAACCGATTGGCGTTATTGGCACAAATACGCAAAAGCGTTGAATTGGTTGCTGATTTCTCAAAAATTTCCGGTTAAAACAGAAAAAGCCGGACATGAAATCCGGCTTTCTTGTTTGGTTTATCGCTATTAATTCAAGCGCAAACTAAATGAATCAGCATCCAGTTCTTTAATCGGACTTGGCTCTTTGGCCATAGCCATTGTTTTATCTTCAAGTTCAATTTTCTCATTGCCAGAAGGCAGAGAAGTTGCTGCTGCAATGGCAGGCATCAAATTTGGCTCGATATCAGGACCAAGCGGTGTGCGTTCGTCACCATCTTCTAGCGTTGCGATTGCCAGATCTTCTTTAGGTTGAGCGGGACCATAAATCGCCAATCTTGATGGTTCAGTCGTTCCAATTGAAGACACTGCGCTTTCATCAATATTGGCAAGTTTTCGCTCAGTTCCGTTTCCTAATAAAAGCGCAACCGATTCAGCTGAAGACGTTACGTGCGCGAAAGCAACCGGGCTACCACCAAGCCAGTTTTCAACACGATAAAGCTTTTCATCATCGCCGACTTTACGCATCTCAAAAATCTGCGTACCGCTGTCTAAAACGATGCCTACCTCTTCCTCTGCCTTTTGGCAAGATGGGCAACCAAAGACAATGACGCTGCCTTGAGTAGTTTCGATCAATTTATCTTCTGCCATCTTTAAATTGCTTTCAGCAAAAACAACAGATGTGCTCAGTGATAACGCAAAAGTGCTTAAAATCAGGAGCTTAGACATGTTATTAACCTCTTAAAACGGATTTATTCAAAGAGATACTAACATCGCAAAGTTAGGTTTTCGTGTGTTGAAATGGTTAATAAAAACTGAACTATTATCGCTTCATTTGCGATAGATACCGCTCGAGTTGAGCTTGCCACAAAGGCGGGATAAACATGAGCCAGTGACCATTGTTTTCGCCACGAATTTTATAATCTAAAAACTCACCTATACCGCCGGCCTCAGTAAAGGCGTCAAAGTTACTGCGGCTGTGCTCAATCGAATAAAACACATCTTGCTGACCATATAGCCAAAGTGTGTCGCCTGTAAAATCACCACCACGTTTGAAAATGTTGTGATTAATCTCTTGAGCAGTTTCGCACAATTCACCTGACCAGCCACCAACGAAGTTGATCACACCATTAACCTGATCATTATGCACACCAGCATATGCTATCGACAACGCGCCTCCGCGCGATTGCCCCGCAAGCAAAACGGGACCGGAATTGACGTCATTTTCCAGCTGAAGCGCAGCAATTGCTGCATTTAAGTCTTCTAATGCACGATCAGCACCTGCTATTGAGATGGCGCTGTTGCAGCTATAACCTTCATCTCGGTTTTCGTGGAAACCCTCATCATAAAGCCCTGTTGAATTGCCGCGCCCACGTCTTTGAGGAAATGCCGCGATATAACCGTGTTCATTTAATACATCTGCCAACCATGTGTTGACCCATGTATTTTTAAATGAGTTCACATCGCGTCCATTGCCTGTTGAACCGTGATTGATCACGGCAAGTGGAAACGGTCCTTCGCCCTTAGGTTTGAAAATTACCGTTTCCAGTTGGATTTGTTTATCGTCTTCAAAAAGCTGCACGGGCAGTATTTTGGTTTCGCTATTTATCCAGGCAATTTCAGCATCTGCCTGTTTAAGCGCGCTGAGTGATTGGCGATGCATTATACCAAAGCTAAATCCATCACCAAATACAGCGCGCAAAGTTCCATTTTTTGTCGCCGTAAAATGTACTTGAAATCTTGCTCCGGAGACAGTCATCTTATTATTGGAAATTTTGCCATCTAGGCGAAACCAAGCCGCTTTAAACCCAGCTCTTGGATTATCAGCAACGGCATAGATAACCTTTGCATTGTCGCCATCAATGGCTTCAACAATCAAAATAGTTTTTAAAAAGCCGTCCCAAACTCCTGTCCAGACACCCGCAAATTGCGAATTTTTATCAACAGAGAGCGGCACCGCGTCTGCTGGGATTGGAACGCCATCAATATCCATGGCTGCCTCACTCACATGTGTGGAAGTGAACAGGAACATAGACGTGAAAAGTGACAAGAAAAGGATTCTAATATGTTTGATCATTATCGCATCCAATCTAATCTAAATGGAAGGCAAGGCGGTGCCTTATTGCCTTACCATCGTTATTTAGTTTTTCACGCGCTCAATAGCACGCCAGCCAATGTCATTGCGATAAAAGCCTTGTGGCCAATCGATTGATTTAACTGCTTCATATGCTTTGTCACGCGCTTTGATAATATCACTGCCTGATGCAGTCACATTAAGTACGCGGCCACCATTAGCAATCAATTTGCCATCTTTAACCACTGTACCAGCGTGGAAAATCTTGGTGTCAGCATCTTTAATTGCATCAACTCCCTTAATCTCAGTACCTTTGAGAGGAGATGCAGGATATCCCTCTGCTGCCATGACAACAGTTAGCGCCACATTGTCATCCCAAGACATTGAATGCCCATCCAGAGAACCCTCAGCAGCTGCGAGCAATAATGGCAAGATATCATCTTTTAATCGCAACATAAGCAATTGGCACTCTGGATCGCCAAATCGAACATTATATTCAATCAGCTCAGGGCCTTTTTCTGTAATCATAAGTCCGACAAACAATACGCCTTTGAACGGATGGCCGTCTTGCGCCATGCCAGCCATTGTCGGTTCGACAATTTCTTTCATGGTGCGCATTGTCATTTCATCGCTCATCACCGGAGCAGGGGAATATGCACCCATGCCACCAGTATTAGGACCGGTGTCGCCATCACCTACGCGTTTATGATCTTGTGCAGCGGCCATTGGCAGAGCGGTTTTACCATCGCACAGGCAAAAGAAACTGGCTTCTTCACCGTCAAGATATGCTTCAACCACAACTTCAGCGCCTGCTGTACCAAATGCGCCATCAAAACAATCATCAATGGCTGCTAGTGCATCATCCATATTCATCGCAACAGTCACGCCTTTACCAGCGGCTAAACCATCGGCCTTGATCACAATCGGTGCACCTTGATCGCGTGTATATGCCTTTGCATCATCTGCATTGTCAAAACGTTGATAGGCGCCAGTCGGTATAGAATATTTCGCACATAAGTCTTTGGTGAAGCCTTTTGAACCTTCCAATTGAGATGCAGCTTTGCTTGAGCCAAACACTTTGATGCCGGCGGCTTCTAAAGGATCGGTAATCCCATCGACGAGTGGTTGTTCAGGTCCAACAATAACAAGTTCGATATTTTGTAACTTACAAAACGCTATTACACCATCATGATCACTAATGTTTACATCAACAATTTCAGCATGTTCTTTAATGCCTGGATTGCCGGGTGAAACAAACAGTTTTGTAAGAAGTGGAGATTGTGCGATTTTCCACGCGAGCGCATGTTCGCGGCCACCGGAACCTATTAGAAAGACATTCATGGTTTGCTCCTGATCTGTCGTTGATCACGGGGTAGTCGTATGGCCCGCTAAGGTCAAGGCTCGTGCTATCACTTTCCAAAATTTTCAGTGCCATTTCACTGAATTGATGGGATCAATCTTGATTGCGACAAAAACCATGCTTGACCTTTGATAAAGAGGCTGACATCAAAAGGTATGAGTGGAGAAATTGGACATAACAGCCGTGTTGCTGACGCACCTTCTGATAATTGGGTTTATCGGTTTTTACCGCAGGGTTTTTGGCCGCTAGCGCAAATGGCAAGGTGGGACCGGCCAATTGGTTGGCAGCTATTATTGCTACCATGTTTGTGGTCTGCGGCAATGGCAGCAAATGCGCAACTCGCATTAGGTGAAGAAACACATATCAGCATCTATCAAACATTCGTCTGGCATTGCGTATTGTTTACAATTGGCGCGATCGCAATGCGCGGAGCAGGGTGCACTTATAATGATTTGATTGATCATAAGCTTGATGCGCAAGTGGAGCGAACACGCTCACGTCCATTACCAGCAGGTCGTATAACGCGCAAAAACGCAAAGCTTTTTATCATAGCGCAATTGGCAGTTGGTGCGCTTGTATTGTTTCAGTTCAATTGGTTTTCGATCTTTTTAGCAATCGCTTCGCTTGTAGTCGTTGGTATATATCCGTTTGCAAAACGCTTTACAGATTGGCCGCAATTCTTTTTAGGTTTGGCATTTTCATGGGGTGCCTTTATCGGCTGGTCCGCAATCTTTGCCGAAGTGAGCTGGGCATCATTTTGCCTTTATCTAGCAGCCGTTGTTTGGACTATCGGTTATGATACGATTTATGCCCACCAAGATCGCGAAGATGATGCGCTTATTGGTGTTCGATCAACGGCAAGGTTATTTGCGGAAAATACCAAAATTTGGCTTGTTGGATTATACGGAGCGACGCTCGCTTTTTTAGCACTGGCCTTCTACATTTCGTCCATGCCACTCATTGCTTTTATAACGCTTGTCTTTGTAATGGGTCTGTTTATTTGGCAGATCAAAGTGCTTGATATCGACAATCCTGATCAGTGTTTGCGGTTGTTTAAATTTAACGGAAAAGTTGGTCTGGTGATTTTTGCAGGGCTTGCAATAGCGTTGTTGATTTCATGAATATCGGCGTAATCATGGTTGCTGTTGGCGCGGCTTTGGCCGGCACTTTGGGCACGTTTGGTTTAGTTCTAAACGAAGCTGGGTTCTCAGGCTTTCAAGTTGCTGCGATACGCATGTTGATAACATCACTTACATTAATGGCGTTCTATCCGTTGTTTTTTAGCGGGACCTTACCGCTAATAAGAGCCAATTGGAGGTTACTCTTACCGCATTCCCTTGCGGGTGTGTTTGGTTTCAATATGTTTTTCTTCATTGCAACCGAGTATTTAGGGATCACGCTCGCCGTAGCGCTTTTATACACAGCACCCATTTGGGTGATGGTTTTAGCAAAACTGTTTCTAGGTGAGCAGTCAGATTGGCTGCGATGGGGCTTAGCTTTTTGTGCTGTGCTTGGTGTGGTCTTTATACTCAATGCACAAGGTAGCGAAATAAACCTATCAATTTTCGGTTTGATCTTTGGGTTTGGATCTGCTGCGGGATATGCAATCTTTGCAGTTTTGGGCAAAGCTGCTTTGGATAAACTAAGTGCAACCCAATTGCTCTTTTCCGCATTTACAATTGGCGTTCCAGTGCTTTTATTATTCCCCCAGACCTGGCAAGCACTCTCGCAATTATCGCAAACGTCAGAGTTTAAAGTCTGGGGTTCTTTTTTTGCCGTGGGTTGGTTCGGAACAATTTTGATAAACTTGTTTTACATGCGCGGCCTTAAACGTATCTCAGCATCCACTGCAACGGTTATTACCACTGTTGAGCCCCTTGTCGCCACGATGTTAGCTGTCTTCTTTGTCGGCGAAATCCTTTCAACCACTCAGTATTTGGGCGTTGCTTTGATTGTCTTAAGTGCGACCATGATTGGCTTGAGGGAAGGGAAGTAATGGTCCAAGCCATTGCATTATTACCTCTTTTAAATTCCCGTGCGGAACCAGCGCAAACAGAGCTAAAAAAATGAGCGGTCGCATGAATGCTTTTTGTTTTTTCGCGGCCGCTCATCCGTCTATAAACTTAAAGTTTAGACGGGAACGCAGTTGCAAGAGCTTGGCTTTCGGCCGCTGCACGCCGTTCGACGGCTTCACATGCTTGAAGGTTTCCTGCAATGCAGGCGTCATCGATCTGTTTTCGCGCTGAAATCTCAACAGGTGATGCGCATGCTGCCAGGCCAAGGAGGAGTATAATCGGGAATCTTTTCATTCAAATTTCTTTCTCATAACGATCGCACCCCGCAGCTGTTATGGTCAACGAGTGCGCCAATATTAGTTTTGCTGTTTGAAACAGGCAGGCCTTCTATGGTGCGATCAAGAGAAATTGTCGTCCACGCCATTACGGTGAGACATTGTTTTTTCGGTAAACAGTTGGGGTTTCACCGACAACACGTTTAAATGCATTGTAGAACGAAGACCGCGCATTAAAGCCAACGTCATAGGTAATGTTGAGAACGTTATCGTTGGTGGATGTTAAACGCGTCATCGCCTCTGCGATGCGGTAACTATTGACGAAATCAAAGAAGCTTTCCCCAATAACTTCATTAAGTGTCTGGGAGACATAATTAGGGGAGGCACCAATATGACGCGACAGTGTCCATAGCGATAAATTTGGATCACGATGAAGATTTTCATTCTCCATTGCAGCACGTAGTTTTCGAGCGATACGCGATGAAATTTCATCGTTTAATGCAGATTTTTCATATTTGCCATTGGTCGGTTCAGGTGGATGATTTTCGCTATGGGTTGAGGTAAATGCAGGCTCGCTACCCGGTGATAATGGGGGACGTTGCCGTATCCCCCACAACACGGTCGCGCCAACAAGTGCAAGAGCTGCAATACTGCCAAAACGCAAGATGATAGACTGCGTAGCTGTTTGATCCCCATCAAACTCTAAAAACAAGAGTGTCGCGTTCGCTAGCCAAAACATGAGGCCTAAACCGCCGATAATATATACCCATCGCAACTCGTGTTTCTCCGTGCTGGAATAGTAATCCTTCAACAGAACGCGATGGCGCAACATCCGCAATATAATTAAAACAAGATAGATGATCATTTGCGGATAAGCGGCGAGCTGTAAAAGAGTAATAGATGAAATAAGTACGATTGCCCAGACAGTCATTGGCAATGGTTTATTATCAAAAAGCGTTCCCCATATTTCCTGCCCAAAGATAAGCGTCACTAAGCCAACCAACACTGTCAGGAACGGCAGGATCAAATGACGGTGGAGTTTATCTGGATATCGTTGTTCGCGCGAGGTAAGGGTATACACATAGATCCAAAACAAGGGCGCCAAGAAGAGTATGCTTGGCAGCCAGATCACAAGCTCAAATGGCTGAATATATTCCCCAGGTAAGGCATCAATTAACCGTCCAAATGCGTCCGGGAGATTGTTCACCGCGATGGCAAAAAGAAACGCAGCGAAAGTTTTGCTCACACTGGTAAATTCCGTCTGCAAAAGACAGAAGATGATGCCAAACACAGTAATTGACAATGTTGCGATGCTGGTGAATTCGATAATAAAGTTTTCCATGCCTCATATAGTCTCAAATATGTGCGTGAAACCAGTCCACAGAGGGATCAATAAGGCATAATTCTGTCCTTCCCTGATCAGCAAGACAGTCATATGGACAGCTAATGATTTAGAATTAAATCAAACCAAAAAAGAGCGCGGCAAAAGCAGCACTCTCTTTGAATCTGATATAAATTTGGAGGCCTAGATCAGAGTTTCTAGTGACGGGCAATTATCTCGCGGCCAGAAATTTTCATGCGACAACCAAGGTGACCTGTTTTTCGACGCACCAAGAAACGTGGACGGCGCTGACCCGTTGTGGAATTGCGACGTTTATAACTTGAAGTTGGTTTCGCACGTGTTTGAACATCAGACTCGCTTTGTGCCATGTCTTCATCCAAAGGGCGTGCAACACCGTCAGCTTCAACCATCAGCATTGGTATATTAAAGGCTTCAGCCCATTCACGCCAATCGCCAGCAATATTGTGTAATTCTGTGTCAACTAACAATGGAATGCAAAGATCAACATCTTGGTGGTGAAGTTCAAGCGTAACTGTTGAGTTACCCTGACCATCATCAATTGCCCGCGCTGCAATGCCTTTAAACGCATTCGCTGGAAGTGCCATAGATATAGGAAGGTCAGATTTTTCCAAGACACGATCGATGACTGCACCGCGCTCATTTAAATTCACATGAATGTCCTTTTTACTACCTGCAGCTTTATAGCTAAAGCGGTGTGGTAGTTGACCGGGAACAATGCGTAATTCACATCCAGCCCATTCGGGCTTTCTTATTGTAGTTGCCATTTTAATCGCCTCATAAACTCTTGAGTGCCCATTTTTGGATCTTCTCAAATACGGGGGCTTTTGCCCTCTCGTTGAAATGCAATCTACACGTTCGGTGTTCCAAACCACTTAAAGTGTTTGGTTAAGAGAATCTGACCTTTCAAAGATGGTTATCAAAAGTAAACCAAGGGGTTGGCATTTTGTTTACTTTGCCGATTTTGACTAAATTAACGCTTTAAAACCTTGTTAGGATTCATGATTTGGTTGGGATCAAAAGATGCCTTAATGCGCTGCATTAGCTGGATTTCAATGGGGTCTTTAATCTCCGCCAATTCGTCTCTTTTGAGCTGCCCAATGCCGTGTTCTGCCGAAATTGAGCCTGTCATTTGCAAAACAATGCCATGAACAAGCTCGTTCATTGGTCGCCAATGGGACAAAAATTCTTGCTTGTCGGCACCAACTGGCTGAGAAATGTTATAATGAATGTTACCATCACCCATATGTCCAAAGGCACAAATACGTGCGCCCGGCATATATTCAAGCACAGCTTTTGATGCTTCTTCCATAAATTCTGGCACTTTGGCAATCGGTACAGAAATATCGTGCTTGATCGAACCGCCTTCAGGGCGCTGTGCTTCGGACATGCTTTCACGCATATGCCAAAACGCATCCCGTTGGGTTTCGCTTTCAGCCAAAGCAGCATCCTGTGCAAAGCCTTTGTCAAAAGCTTGCTCAAACAATTGCTCGATCATTTGCCTCGCAGCTTCTTCCGATTGCCCAGATGAAATTTCTATCAAGGTGTACCAAGGGTAGGGGGCTTCAAGTGGATCGCGGCAATTATCGATATGCTTAGTCGTAAATTCAACACCCAAACGCGGCATCAATTCAAAGCCGGTGAGAGATGGCCCGCAGATCTCGCGTGCAATATTAAAAAGCTCTAATGCATCTTCCGTGCTATCAAGTCCAACAAACATAACCTCACGGCCTTTGGGTTGTGGATATAGTTTAAGCACTGCACCTGTGATGATACCCAAAGTACCTTCAGCACCGATAAACAGATCTCGAAGATCATAGCCGGTATTGTCTTTTTTAAGACGACGGAGCCCGTGCCAAATTTCGCCAGTTGGCAAAACGACTTCAAGCCCCATGCACAACTCGCGGGTATTCCCATATGCAAGCACAGCGGTGCCGCCAGCGTTTGACGATAAATTACCGCCGATTTGGCAGGTACCTTCTGAGCCTAGCGATAGCGGGAATAGCAAATTGTGTTCTTCCGCTGCTTTTTGCGCATTTGCAAGTACTACACCTGCATCAACCACCATCACATTACCCAGCAGATCAACCTCGCGGATTTTGTTCATCCGGCTGAGCGAGATGATGATCTCACCATCTGGCACTTGCGCACCCACAAGTCCAGTATTGCCACCTTGTGGGATAACATTGATCTTGTTGTCATTGGCGAGTTTGACGATCTGACTGACTTGCTCTGTAGAATTTGGTTTTAACAGCAGCGGCGATTGCCCTTGGTAAAGACCACGAAGTTCAACCAAATGCGGTGCGATCTCATTTTGATCTGTTGTCGCATTTGCTTCACCAACAATGGCTTTAAATTCAGACACCAGCTCGTCGTTCAATTCACTCAATTTCTCATCTCCGGTCGTAAACTATCGTGGCGCGGCTGCGCGTGTCAGCCGATCATTGATCGCTTCCCCCAAACCTTTATTTGGAATGGGTGCAACGGCGATCATAGTTGCGCCAGTTTTATCCGCCGCAATCAACATATCAAACAGATTATGCGCAGCTTCGCAAAGATCGCCTTTAGCTGATAAGTTAAACACAGCTTTTGTAGTATTTTGATCAGCAATGTTTGAATTGCCAAAGGTGATCAATACCTCATCAGATTTAACTGATGTCACATTCAAACGCATTATTGCGTTGGGTGCATAATGCGAAGTGAGCATACCTGGTGCTTCAATCTTCTGGTATTGTTTGCCATCAAGCCTTAAAAGCGGTTTTCCGATAACCGCTTCAATCTCATTTGCTGGCACGCCACCAGGTCTTAAAAGATAAACATTCTCACCGTCTGATTTCACAATGGTGGATTCAACCCCCACATCACATGCGCCATTGTCTAAAATCAGCTCAATTTTTTCCCCAAGATCTGCTTGCACGTGTTCTGCGGTCGTAGGGCTGATCTTGCCAGAGCTGTTAGCACTTGGCGCTGCAAGGGGTTTGTCAAATTCGCCAATGAGTTTTGCAGCAAAACCCTTGGGTACGCGTATGCCGACGGTCTCTAAACCTGCGGTCGCCAATTTATGTATGCCGCTTTCTGGCTTTAAAGGTACAACAATTGTGAGTGCACCCGGCCAGAATTGTTCCGCAAGTGTTTTTGATATCTCGTCAAACTCGCCATATCGCTCCGCCATCTCCATATCAGCCATATGGCAAATTAGCGGGTTAAACTGCGGTCTGCCTTTTGTCGTGTAAATAGACGTAATTGCATCGGCATTGGTCGCATTTGCCGCCAGTCCATAAACAGTCTCGGTTGGGATTGCGATGGGTTTTCTCGATGATAAAAGTTCAATTGCGCCGCGTAACGCATCATCTGGCTTGTGTTCAATGGAGATGATCTCAGCCATAGCTTATCGTTCCAATAGCGCGACCATTTCAACATGGGTAGACCATAGGAATTGATCGATAGCGGTAATGGACTTGATCTTAAAGCCACCTTTGACGAGCAGTTCCAAATCCCGGGCCAATGAGACTGGGTTGCATGACACAGCCGCTACTTTTTTGATATTGAGCGCGCGCGCAAGCTGCTTGCTTTGCGCTTCCGCACCAGCTCGTGGTGGGTCAAAGATCACGCCTTGATATGGCTTTAAATCTTCGCGCACAAAGGGGCTGCGAAATAAATCACGGCGTTCAGTACTGATTGGTTTTAACCCTTGTCGCGAGCGAAAACCACGATCAATCGAGTTGAGTGCAGGGCCGCTTGTCTCGACCGCGTGAACAGCACTTTTTTGTGCAAGTGGGAAGGTAAATGTGCCGCTACCAGAAAACAGATCAACGACCTTTTTACACGATTTTAAATGCTTGGTCACAAGTTCAACCATCTCAAGCTCCGCGCGCTTACTTGCTTGCACAAAACTTCCAGATGGTACCTGAATGAGCGTATCGCCAAAGGTTAGAACTGTCGGTTCAATTTCCACCAACACTTCACCGTTAAACGCAAGTCGCTTGATGGCTTTGGTGGATGTCGCTTTTTGTGAAACCGCGTGAATGGTTGCATCTTTCAGCGAAAAACTTGCTTCAACTGCGATATCAAAACCATTTTCGCAAAGCAGAATTGTCAATTGAGAAGTTTTATAATGCGGCGTGATGATCTGAGCTATATCGCGAAATAAATCCAGGTGCTCAACAATTTGCGGATGCGCAACTGGGCATTCATGAATTGCGATAAGATCATGGCTTCCTGCTTGCAGATAGCCAATTTTTGTTTCTTCATTTGAACGTTCAGCGGTTAAAACAACACGTCGGCGTTCACCTTGGCTGCAAGCTTTAAACTGATCAATTTTGTGTTTGATCGAAGACTTATCAAGCGCCTGTTGCGCAATATCTAATTTCCAACTCTGATAACTCTCATCAGACATATGTTGCGCAACACAGCCACCGCATTTTTGAAAGTGCTGGCAAGCTGGATCAACGCGGTCGGGGCTTTTAGATTTAAGTTCAGTGATTACGCCGCGCGATTTATCAAGATCAACGCTGACGGTTTCACCCTTTAGAGCAAATGGTATAAAGACCGGTCCGTTATCAGTTTTGGCAATGCCATCGCCGCGCGCACCAACGTGATCGATTGTTAATTCTACCTGGCTCACGCTTTAACGCCCCCAATAAGATATTCAATATTGCCATCACTTCCGGTGATTGGTGATTGTATTGCTTCTAATGCAGACCAATTTGGCTGTGCGTCAAGCCATCTGAGTAGGTCATCTGCGATTTTTGGACCTTGTGAGGGGTCTTTTAAAATCCCACCTTTGCCGATACCTTCGCGACCAACCTCAAATTGAGGTTTAACGAGCAACACAGTAAAAGCGCCATGAGAAGCAAGCGAAAGCGCAGGCGGAAGGGCGAGTTTAAGTGAGATAAAACTTACATCGCTTACAACAATTTTAACCTCGCGTCCTTCGATATGATCATGATTGAGATCACGTGCGTTTAATCCATCTATCTGGTGAACGCGTTTATCGTAGACGAGAGATTGGTGTAATTGATCATGTCCGACATCTATCGCGGTGACATGGGCTGCATTTTCTTCAAGCAAAACTTGAGTGAAGCCACCGGTAGATGCACCAACATCAAGTGCATTTTTCCCAGTTGAGTCAAAGCCAAAATGCTCTAACCCACTTTTCAGTTTTAATGCAGCACGAGAAACATATCCGCTGGCTGGATCGAAAACTTCAATATGGGTATTTTCATCAACCATCAGGCCAGATTTTTTCGCCGGTTTACCGTCAACAATCACTGTGCCACGCGCAACAGCGTCTTGCGCCCGTGCTCGTGTTTTATAAAAACCGTTGGCTACAAGGTGTAGGTCAAGGCGCATAATAGGCCTCGCTATCAATTCGTGTTAAATGGAAGAACGGTTTTTTCCGCACCGAGGGCTTTGAAGACAATATCTAAAATACCAGCGCGATCAAGCTTAGCTTGCATATACATCGCATCAGGGCTTGCTTGATCCATATAGATGTCCGGCATCACAAGCGGACGGAATTTCAAGCCACCATCAAGTAAACCTTCATGTGATAAGAAATGTGACACATGGCTGCCAAAACCGCCAACAGCACCTTCTTCAATCGTGATAAGCACTTCATGCTCTGATGCGAGACGGCGGATTAAATCATGATCCAAAGGTTTGGCAAAACGTGCATCAGCAACAGTTGTTGAAAGACCAGACGCATCTAGATCTTCAGCCGCTAAGAGACAATCAGCAAGACGCGTACCGAAGGATAAAAGCGCAACCTTTGTGCCTTCTTTAACTACACGGCCTTTTCCGATTTCAATGATCGAACCACGCTCAGGAAGTTCAACACCAACACCTTCACCGCGTGGATAGCGGAAGGAGATTGGACCCTCATCATATTCAGCTGCCGTGCGTGTCATATCCATGAGTTCTGCTTCATCGCTGGCTGCCATAACAACAAAATCAGGCAAAGTTGCTAAGAATGTTGTGTCAAAGCTACCGGCGTGTGTTGGACCGTCAGCACCGACAAATCCCGCACGATCGATTGGAAAACGCACGGGCAGTTTTTGAATAGCTACATCATGCACAACTTGGTCATATGCGCGCTGCAAAAATGTTGAATAAAGCGCAACAAAGGGTTTCAGCCCTTCAGTAGCGGCTCCTGCAGCAAATGTTACCGCGTGTTGTTCGGCAATACCCACGTCAAAACAACGTGTTGGGAATAAATCATTGAACTTATCTAGTCCGGTGCCGGATGGCATGGCAGCAGTAACGGCTATCACCTTGTCATCAACTTCACCTTCTTTGATCAAGGCTTTTGCGAATACTGATGTGTAAGATGGTGCGTTTGGTTTGGCTTTGGCGAGCGTTCCGGTAATGACATCAAATTTGCCAACACCGTGATATTTGTCGCTTGCAGCTTCCGCGGGTGCATAGCCTTTTCCCTTTTGTGTGACGACGTGAATGATCACAGGGCCATTGGAATTGTCACGCACATTGCGCAAAACAGGCAACAGATGATCAAGGTTGTGACCATCAATGGGGCCAATGTGATAAAAGCCAAGCTCTTCAAACATTGTGCCACCGGTCACATAACCACGTGCATGCTCAAACGCGCGCGTGATGGCCCGATCCATTGTCTGGCCCAAATAAGCCGTCATCTTCTTGCCAATGTCGCGCATACCCATATAGGTGCGGCCAGAAGCCAATCGCGCCAGATAAGCGCTCATCGCACCTGTTGGCTGGGCAATAGACATGTCATTATCGTTGAGAATAACGATTAGGCGAGCATCGAGCGCGCCAGCATTATTGAGCGCTTCATACGCCATGCCTGCGCTCATTGCGCCATCACCAATTACGGAAATTACATTGCGCGGCGTATCTTGCAGATCGCTTGCGACAGCCATGCCAAGTCCGGCAGAAATCGATGTTGAAGAGTGAGCAGCGCCAAATGGGTCATATTCGCTTTCAGCACGTTTGGTAAAACCAGATAGACCATCTTGTTGACGGAGCGTACGGATACGATCGCGGCGTCCTGTCAGGATCTTATGTGGGTAACACTGATGGCCAACATCAAAGATCAAACGATCGTGCGGTGTGTTAAAGACTTTATGGATTGCCACAGTCAATTCAACAACACCAAGTCCTGCACCCAAGTGTCCGCCCGTGCGCGAAACGGCGTCAATCATCTCAGCGCGCACGTCTTCTGCCAATGCAGGAAGATCGCTGTCTTCGATATGATCAAGATCGGATGGTTCTAAAACTTTATCCAGAACTGGTGTATGTGGCGGCTGTGTCAAAATAAACCCTTACTTATTTATCGATTGGCCTAGCGTGTCTGCAAAGAGCTGTAAACTGTTTTATGGCCAATTTGATGCGTCAAATCCGCTTTTACGATCACAATTGTTACGGAATTAGGCGCGAATTGGATGATTTAAAGGTGTTTTTACGGCCTATTCAGGGTCCAGGGGCTCTGTGCCTTGCGGATTACCTGCACGGTCAAGACGGATTTTTTCGATCCGCTTTTCAGCCGCGCCCAATAGGTTTTGGCTGTGTTTTTTTAAGGCTTCGCCGCGCTCATAAATTTCAATGGATTTCTCAAGCTCAACATCGCCGCTCTCCAGTTTGGTCACAATCGTTTCAAGCTCAGAGACGGCCTGTTCAAAGCTCATCTGTTCAATGTCAGCGTTGTTATTGTTCTGATCGCTCATGACTAACCTTTCATCATTCGATAAATATGTGCACCTGCCGACTCAGCAAGTCCTAGCAGATCATACCCGCCTTCGAGGATGCTGACGAGGCGGTTATCAGCACTCGCCCCAGCTATTTCCATTATCTTGCCTGTGGCCCAGTCAAAATCATCGGCGACAAGGTTGATCTCAGCAAGAGGGTCTCGATGATGGGCATCAAATCCAGCAGATATAATGATAAGATCAGCGTTTGCTGCAGTTAAGGCTGGCAAAATGCGTGTTTTAAAAGCTTCTTTAAAGTGGTCGCTACCATCGTTTCTGGCAAGGGGCGCATTTGTGATATTGCCTTCACCAGTCTCGTCTTTCGCACCAGTTCCGGGATAAAGCGGCATTTGGTGTGTCGAACAATAGATAACACTCGGATCATCATAAAAAATGTCTTGCGTGCCATTGCCGTGGTGAACGTCAAAATCAATAATCGCAACGCGTTCGGCACCGTGGATTTTTTGTGCGTGACGTGCAGCAATTGCAGCCTGATTAAAGAGACAAAAGCCCATTGCTGTTTCGCGTTCTGCATGATGTCCGGGTGGCCGTGTTGCAACAAAAGCGTTGTCAGTTTTACCTTCAAACACATGATCAACAGCTTCCATCGCACCGCCAATTGCTGTGAGGGCAGCGTTAAAACTTTGAGGTGACATTGTAGTATCACCATCAACTTGCACCATCCCTGTTTCAGGAATTGCGCTGCGCACTTTGTCTAAGTGGCTTTGTGGATGCGCAAGCAACACACTTTCTTCAGGTGCAGCCTTTGCCTCTAATGAAACAAGCGCATCGAAGTTTTCATGCTCAAACAACTGGTCCAATGCTCGCAATCGATCCGGACGCTCAGGGTGTCCCGGGGGTGTGATATGTTCAAGACATATCGGATTGCGGAAAAGTTCAGTTGTCATGTGCTCAAGTGTTTCGTTTATTCCATGATTTCAGTGGACGAGATTTCAATGCCAAATCCTTCAAGACCGACATAATGACGTTCTTTCGATGCCAATAGGCGAATGGATGTTGTTCCAAGATCTTTTAAAATCTGAGCACCAAGACCAATTTCGAGCCACTCTTCTTCGCGCGTTTGCGCTTCTGCATGCGCTTCTTGGCCGGTTGCCTCAAGGCGGCGAGCAGCTTGCTGGCCAACACCTACGGAACCTTCGCGAAGGTAAACCACAATGCCACGACCGTGATCTGCAATACGTTTGAGGTTTTCCTGAAGCGGTTGAGCTTTACCAAACACATCATCAGCAACAGATTCAAGATGCAGACGCACAGGGATATCAACGCCATCGCGGATATCACCAAAAACGACTGCTAAATGCTGCATTGGATCCCATGGGAGTGAGTAACTATGCGCCATTGCGGTACCGTAAGGAGTTTCAATTTCAAAACTATCATTGCGCACGATCAGTGTTTCTTGACGCTGGCGATAGGCAATGAGGTCCGCAACTGAAACTTCCTTTAAGCCATGCTCTTTAGCAAATCCACTCACTTGCTCGCCGCGCATGACTGAACCATCGTCATTGACCATTTCGCAGATCACGCCAACAGGAGGTAAATTTGCTAGCTTACATAAATCCACAGCCGCTTCGGTATGGCCAGAGCGCATAAGAACGCCGCCTTCACGTGCAACAAGCGGGAAGATGTGTCCTGGGCGCACGAAATCCGCAGCGCCTGCATTTGGGTTTGCCAAATTACGCACTGTTAGGGTTCGATCATCCGCTGAAATGCCTGTTGTTGTTCCGTGCTTATAATCAACCGTTACGGTAAATGCGGTTTCATGCGGGGCGTCATTATCGGCAACCATTGGGTTTAAGTTGAGACGCTTTGCTTCAGAACGAGGCATAGGTGTGCACACGATCCCAGAAGTATGACGTACAATAAACGCCATCTTTTCAGGTGTACAATGTGTGGCAGCAACAATCAGATCGCCTTCATTTTCGCGATCATTATCGTCAGTTACAACAACAATTTCACCATTTTCAATGGCGCGAATGGCTTCAACAACACGAGCTTGATTGAACGACATCTAACTTAATCCTGATTATTATTATTATTATTGTTTTGAGAACCAAGGCGACCTGTTTGACCACGATCGCGAATATAATGGTCAGCAATAGCGCAAGCGACCATTGCTTCGCCAATCGGAACTGCTCTAATGCCAACACATGGATCATGGCGTCCTTTCGTGCGAACATCAACTTCTTGACCATCACTATCAATGCTTTTGCGTGTTGATAATATGGAAGATGTTGGTTTCACAGCAAAGCGTGCAACAATCGGCATGCCGGTTGAAATGCCACCTAAAATGCCGCCAGCTTTGTTGGATAAAAACTGCGGATTACCGTCTTCGTCGATGCGCATCTCATCAGCGTTTTCTTCCCCTGAGATCATGGCAGCTTCAAATCCATTGCCGATTTCAACGCCTTTTACTGCATTGATCGACATGAGGTTAGCGGTGATATCAGTATCAAGTTTTGCGTAGATAGGAGCGCCCAGTCCGGCAGGGACATTTTCGGCAACCACTTCAATGATCGCGCCAACGGATGAGCCGTTTTTGCGGATTGTATCGAGATATTCTTCCCATACAGGAACAATCTCAGCATCCGGTGCAAAGAATGGGTTGTTATTAACTTCATCCCAATTCCAATTGTCGCGATTAATTTTCTTGGTACCAATTTGCACAAGAGCTGCGCGCACAATCATATCAGGTACGACCTTGCGCGCCAAACCGCCTGCAGCAACACGTGTTGCGGTTTCTCGTGCGGATGAACGTCCGCCACCACGATAATCGCGAATGCCGTACTTCGTATCATATGTATAATCTGCGTGACCGGGACGATAGCGTTTGGCTATTTCAGAATAGTCTTTTGAGCGCTGATCGGTGTTTTGAATTTCCAGCGAAATTGGTGTGCCTGTTGAGATAAACGAGCCGTCTTCTTGCGGTAGAACACCCGACAAAACGCGAACTTCATCGGCTTCTCTGCGCTGTGTTACAAATCGATTGGTCCCCGGCTTACGTTTATCCAGCCAATGCTGCAATTCTTCTGTTGTGAAATGAATACCAGGAGGGCAACCATCAACAACACAGCCTATGGCTATGCCGTGGCTCTCGCCCCAAGTGGTGACGCGAAACATGTGGCCAAATGTATTATGGGACATAAACTCATCCGTAAAAGTATCTTTTGTTGTACCCCTCATAGGGCAAAACGGCAGGTTTTTAAACTATTTTCTATGATCGCATCATATCGCAGGGAATTAGAGCCACGCGATGTGGTTATTCTCGATTTTCACAATGCGATCTTGCGGAATAGGTGCGGCGGCCGCAGCGTGCTGATCTCCACCATTTATTATGTGAAACATTGTGCGAATTACCCCGCCATGGCAAACGCAAACTGTCGGCTTATCTATAGACTGAAGATAGGGTGCAATTCGTTTTGAAACCAGATCATAATTTTCAGTTGGATTGCCTGGAGGTGTAAAATTCCATTTGTCTTTTTCGCGCTCAGCATAAAGGTCAGGAAACTTAGCTTCAAGTTCATTGATAGATGAACCTTCCCAATCTCCAAATGATATTTCAACTAACCGGTCATCTAACCGATAATTAGAAGTATCAAGCCCCATTTCAGCGCGGATAAGTTCCATTGTTTGTCGCGTACGCCCCAAGGGACTCGCAACAAAGTCAAATTCTTCAGCCTTGTCGCCAATAAGCTCTTTCAAAGATTGACCATTACCGCGTGCTTGTCCTTGCCCATACGCGTTGAGTGGGATGTCCATACGGCCTTGAAAACGCATTTCAGCATTATAGTCTGTCTGGCCGTGACGAACGACATAAATAACCATTAGGAAACCTCGGTATTAGAATTAAAAAAGGGGCCAATTGGCCCCTGAGTTTTGAGTATTTAAACTGTACTGATGTCAGGGGCATCAACAGCCTTCATGCCAACAACATGATAACCAGAATCGACGTGATGTACTTCACCGGTTACGCCGCGTGAAAGATCAGAGAGTAGATAAAGTGCGCTATCGCCAACTTCTTCAATTGTCACTGTGCGTTTAAGCGGTGAGTTATACTCATTCCACTTAAGGATATAGCGGAAATCGCCAATACCAGACGCAGCAAGCGTTTTAATCGGGCCAGCAGAAAGTGCATTAACGCGGATTTTATTGCCGCCCAAATCAACGGCAAGATAGCGAACACTTGCTTCAAGTGCAGCTTTTGCAACACCCATAACATTGTAATGCGGCATCACGCGCTCAGCACCATAATATGTCAATGTAAGCATCGAGCCGCCATCGGTCATCAATTTCTCAGCGCGCTGTGCAACGGCTGTAAATGAGTAAACTGAAATATCCATGGTTTTCATGAAATTATCGTGGCTTGTATTCACATAACGGCCAGTGAGTTCATTTTTGTCTGAAAAACCAATCGCATGCACGAGGAAGTCGAGTTTACCCCAGTCTGCTTCAAGCTTTGAAAAGACAGCGTCAATAGAAGCCGGATCAGATACGTCGCAGTCGCCTGCAACAATTGCCCCAAGTTCTTCAGCAATAGGCTCAACGCGTTTTTTCAAAGCATCGCCTTGATATGTCAGTGCAACTTCAGCACCAGCATTTGACAGTGCTTTAGCTATTCCATACGCGATTGAACGATTGTTCGCTACGCCCATGATTAAGCCGCGTTTGCCTTTCATAAGGCCATTTGATTCTGTCATTTTCTTCTCCCAGATCTAGTTCAAGGGTTGAGATGTTGAAAATCCCCGGTCATTTAATCAGCCTATGGCATAGGGATTGATGAGGTTCAAGCGTTCAAGCTCATTCTTGTGGCGAGAACGCGGCAAATTCACTCTTTTCTGTAGAAAAAGATTGGAAAGGAATTCAAATGGTCAATCTGTACAAGAAACAAATATTACATGTACCAGCTTTTACGGCTATCTTTTAGAACAGCTTTCAGCTCATTATTGGGCTTTTCAGGCAGTAAAATACAAACATTTGCACATAAATCTCCACGATCACCGTTCGGTGATGGCAATCCACGCTTTGGAATTCGGATAATGTGGTTTGAACTTGTCCATTCTGGCAGCATGAAAGTCGCAGGACCTTCAGGCGTTTGAGCCGTCACCTCGCCACCAAGCACAGCATCGGCAAGTTCGACAGCAAGATGGGTGTGCAATTCGCCATTGCGAACCCAAAACTGTTGATTGGATTTATAACGAACCGTTACGATCACATCGCCTGGGATCTCGCCTTTACGGCACCCACCCATGTTTTCAATTGTGATCTTAGCACCATCTGCTGTTCCAGCTGGAATGTGCACATTAAGTGAGTGTTTTCGATGCGGTTCGATAGGCAATGTTGCGCCTGTGAATATATCAGTTAGCTCCACATCAACATCATAATGGCGGTCAGGCGCGCGCATTGTCGATGTATAGCGCTGCTGCTCAAACTTCGTAAAGGCATCGTCTAAAACAGACATTGCTTCTTCGTGATAGTTGACGTTTTCACCTGCAGCTTGGCGCATACTACGTCTGTGTGCTTCTAGCTCTTCAGCTGCTAAGCGTTCTTCTTCGCTACCAAATATTTGGCTCAATCGCTCTTCAAATGGCGCATTTTCATCAATGTGGCGTTTGAACGAGCTAGCGCTCTTATCAGGTGCAGCTGCAGAACCTTCCTGGTGAGTAGTTTTAGCTTGAGTTGGCTGTTTGTTTTCGTGAAAAAATGGTTTTTCGGGCGTGTTGCCTTTTGCCTGGTCGGGTACGTTCGGGCTCGACGCTGCCTTTTTAAACGGATTAAAACCTGTATTAACGACAGTGCGCTTTTTGCGACGGCGGCCGTTAGCATCAATCTTGCCATCATCAAACAACTTACGACGCGGCGCATCTGTTAATAGCTGATAGGCATTGTTAATCTCGGCAAAAACCTCTTGCGCACGCGGGTCGCTATGGTTCTGATCGGGATGCCACACTTTGGCAAGCTTCCGATAAGCCAACTTAATATCTTCATCTCTGGCAGATTGGGCTATTCCCAAAACCGCATAGGGGCTACGCATTACAAATCCCTTTAACTCAATACTAACCCTAAACTAGCAAGTAGTGGTTAACCGCAGGTATACGAGATAATAAGAAATTTGCAGCTCACAAAAGGTTTTGGAGCGCATGCAATCTGAATATAGCAGATTTGCATGTTTGGATGAGGAATTTAAATGAAAAGGGGCAGGGCTTATGAAATTTCAGAGAATTTCTTAAGTGTCCAGCCACCAGCAGATGACTTGCAGCTTAGACCTTCATAAAGACTGACGCCTTCAAAGCTCAATAATGATGTTTTGAAATCTCGGCAAACAGTGTTGCCGGTGGTCCGCTCGGAGACATAGGTAATTTCACCTTGGCTTCCAGTGACATCGTTTGCCCAAGCTAACCCAACCGGAGCTGCAGTATCCGTTGTTGGTAGACTTTCAACAGCCGCTACAAATTGAGGACCTGATTTTGTAACTACGCGCTGAATAGTCAAAGCATCCGCTAAAACCTCATCGCTGAGTTTGATTTTTTCATAGGACGCAACTGAATATGCCGCTACGTCATTAGTCGCTTGCATAGTTGTCGTAACAGAGCTCATGCATCCTGCAAGTGATGCTGCACCAATCAGCATAGCAATCTTGCTGGATAGGCGTGTAACTTTTCCAATTGATGAGTTGATGAACTGTGTCATGACTAAATCAAAATACCTAAAAACTGCATAAAACTATTAAGCTATTAGAAAGCATTATGCCCGCTGTAAGGTTAACAATATGTGACCGAGATGAAATTTACCGTGATAAAGGCGCGTTTATCAGGGTCTTGAGGCCATACTAACGCTGTTTTTGAAGGCCGTGTTTTCATCAAACCCTACCACTATTAACCATAAGAAATTGCGTTAATGCGCTAAATGCGTGGTTTTTAGGTACAGTACGTTTGGGTGGAGTAGTCTGTGATAAGGTTTTGTTTACTATTCTAAGACAATCAACGAAATTTCATGTGAATTGTTTGTTTATCGGACCAAACGTTGAAATTTATTCGCTGTGCGGGGGAAAAACTTAAATGGTATGCCTGATGCCAAAGCGCCAACATAACGTTTATTTTGGTAGTAACCGTTGAGGGAAATACGGCTGATAGAATGTAGATTATCTTTACTTGTTTCACGCAAAACATCCGGCTCAGTTGATACAGCTAAATCAAAGCCTAGTCGTTTGGCAGTATCAAACTCGCGGGAACTAGCGTTTTCCAATTTGCCGTAGGGATAGGCGATATTCGTCGGGCAGGTGGATATCATTGTTTCCACATCACGGCGCGATTGATCGAGTTCAATCTCAAGCTGATCATCTGATAAGTGCGAAAGATTGGGGTGGCTGACAGTATGAGCACCAATTTGCGCCAATGGTTCGGCTGACAATTGTTTCAATTGAGCTTCATCCATGATCAGTTGATCTGTAATATCGGTTGCGTTCACACCTTTTTGCTGAGCTATATCATTGAGCCGTCCAACAACCTCGTTCTGATTTAGTGACATGATGTCATGCGCTAGCCAGCAAAACAGATTATATTTTTCAGACAAGTTACTCGCGCTTACATCGCGCGGCCCATTGCCAAGGTCATATTTTAAATGATTGGTCTTTATCACCAATTCAGAAGCTGTTTCCCACCACATAGTGTGTTGGCGCGCGACAAAACCGCTGCAAGCAAACACTGTAAAGGGGATATTGTGTTTCCGAAATACCGGTAACGCATATTCAAAATTGTTGCGATATCCGTCATCTAAGGTAAATGCCATGGCAGGTTGCGTCGGGTCAGCATTTCTTAAATGCGCAGGTAAATCATCAAGCGAAATGGCTTTAAAGTTCTTTGACTTAAGCTCGATGATCGCTTTTTCCAAAAACTCCGGTGTAATGCTTAAATGTGCATTGGGGTCAAATCGAGAATATTTATGTGGTTCTACCCGGTGCAGGGTAAAAATTGAGCCTAACCCACGAGCGCTTTGAAACATCCCAGAGCTGGACGCAACAGAAAACAACTCCAACCCAGTTTGGATTGTAGCTTTTTTAATGGATCGTTTCGCGGCAAAAAGCCCAGGATTGCTCATTGTAAACTTATCTCGGTGTCTGGGCTTATTGGTACCAGTATTACGTTAAGGTACACTAAAGAAAATCGCCAGTCACGCGATGTAAGAACGAAAGAGCAATTACTTGGTTAATAGTATTTAAATAACCCGTTTTTGTACGGTATAAACTTAGGTCTGAGTGCCGCCAATCGTCATTTGGTTCATGCGTAAATGCGGTTGACCAACACCCACTGGTAGGCTTTGACCTTGTTTGCCACACATGCCAACACCTGTATCAAGCGCCATGTCATTTCCAACCATTGAAATACGATGCATAGCCTCAGGGCCATTGCCAATCATCATTGCGCCTTTAACCGGGGCTCCAATTTTACCGTCTTCAATCATGTAGGCTTCGGTGCAGCCAAACACAAATTTTCCAGATGTAATATCAATTTGCCCACCTCCGAACGAGACAGCATAGATACCGTTTTTAACGGATGTGATGATTTCTTCAGGCTCTTTATCACCACCCAACATATAAGTATTTGTCATGCGCGGCATGGGTTGGTGCGCATAGCCTTGACGGCGACCGTTTCCTGTTGCTTTTACGCCCATTAAACGGGCATTTTGGCGATCTTGCATGTAGCCAACCAGTTTACCGTCATCAATCAGCACATTATAGCCAGAAGGTGTGCCCTCATCATCAACTGAAAGCGAACCGCGGCGATTTTCAATCGTACCATCATCAACAACGGTGACACCTTTTGCTGCAACTTGCTGCCCCATTAGATCAGCAAAGGCCGATGTTTTCTTTCGGTTAAAATCACCTTCAAGCCCGTGGCCTACAGCTTCATGGAGCATAACACCTGGCCAGCCCGCGCCAAGTACCACATCCATAGTGCCAGCAGGCGCTGGAATTGCTTCTAAATTGACCAATGCTTGCCTCAATGCTTCATCGGCACCTTTTTGCCAGCTTTCGGTGAGAATAAAGTCACCAAACTCCTGCCGACCACCTATACCATAAGTTCCAGTTTCTTGTCGGTCACCTTGTCCAACGATGACTGAAATATTCATGCGAGTAAGTGGTCTTACATCACGAACAATATGACCATCAGCGCGCAAAATGTTCACAATTTGCCAACTTGCGCTTAGCGACGCGGAAACTTGGCGTACTTTGTCGTCTTTATTGCGAAGATAGGCATCCATCTCTTTAAGCAAAGACACTTTGGTTTCAAAATTTGGAGATTGAAGCGGGTTTTCTTCTGAATATAGCTTTTTGTTCGTGCCTTGCGGCGCATCGCTATAAGTACCCTTATATCCGCGGGTAACCGCGCCAACTGCATCTATTGCGCGCTTTAAAGCGCTTTCACTTAGCTCACCAGAATGTGCATAACCAGTTGCTTCACCAGCGACGGATCTTAGTCCAAATCCCTGATCGGTATTATATGACCCGGATTTTAATCGACCATCATCAAACATCAATGATTCAGATTCAGAATATTCAAGGAACAGTTCGCCATCATCGGCGTTAGATAAGCTCTCTGACACCATGCTCTGCAATTTGCTTGCATCAATATCAAATTTTTCGATGAGGTTGATCGACATAAATATTCTCCGAAAAGGGGTAACTTCTATAGGACGCATTTAATCATTGTGTTTGATGAATTCAAACACAATTAGCAATGCCGTAGGCTCACTTTACGGTGAGTATGGATTTTATGGTTGTAATAAAGCGCTACTCAAGCGCCGCAAAACCATCTGAGAAACCCGTTAGGTCAACCGGTAGCCCGATACCTTCTTCTTCACTTTGGAAAATAAAGAAGATTGCTGTGCTTCCCGCTTTCAACGCATTTAGCATCGCATCATCCATAATGACTTGTACAAAACAGCCATCTGAGAAACAACGTGTGAAATAAGCTCGACCCAAATCCTTGCCATCGATGATCAAGCCAAGACCATTCGGCAATAAAACACCCAAAGGGGCTAAAATCCGTAAGATCCGCGCTTGTTTATCAGCTGTTTTAATCACAATCACTGACAAGCCAACATCATCACGATCATCTGCAACAACATTTTGCATCAAAACGCATTGATCGCCCGGTGCACCTGCTGGCTGATCACAGACAATATGCCACTCACCAAACTTTTGTTTGATAAAACCGGGAGGTTGGCTGCTTTTGCCATTTGGATTGGGAATTACTTGTCGTCCCGGGTCGGTTTCTGCAGTTTGCGCTGACGCGATACCGGGCACGAGGTAACCCATGAAAATGAAAAACAATATTGCGACTTTGGAATATTTCATTCGGCTCTCACCATCATATGTTTATTGGCCACCCACCAATGCTGACGAATCACTATTATGCATATCTAGCCGTTATAGGTTAAAATATCACCCCTTGTGCCAGCCTGAAAGCATAAGGGAGATTAATATCGGCAGAATTGTGAAATTTTATCCATTTTTATGAAATGATACGCCTTGAATGCAAATTTGTAGTTTAGTGAGATGGTTTTGACCTGAAATTCACCCATCAGAATGTCCACTTAAGCAATAATTCATACCCATCTTTGCTCAAATGTTGTAGATTTTGTGGATAGCGCGCAAAAATGCCGCATGATTAGTTGGTAAGATCGGTTGCGGTCTAGACTAATCTGTGGTTTTAACGGGTTTGGGTATATTAAGATTCTGCGCCGTAAGGGCGCTAAAACGTTTTGCGAGGGAGATCCAACGTGAAAAAATTGGCTCACGCGGCTTTAATGCTATCAGGCCTGCTGCTTTCGATTAAGGGTGCATTTGCTGCCCAACCTGTTGATTGGCAACTGGGTTTGCAGCCTGCTGCGACTGACATGATGCGTCAAATCACAGAATTTGAACATTACACAATGTGGTTTATTGTCCCGATCACATTGTTTGTTTTGGCATTGCTAATTTATGTAGGCATAAAATTTAGAGCATCTGCTAATCCAACACCATCAAAAACAACACACAATACAAGTATTGAAATTGTTTGGACCTTGGGCCCAATCTTGATGTTGCTAGCGATTGCTGTTCCTTCATTTAACATCCTGACACAGCAACTTGCTCCGGAAGAAGAGCCTCAACTTACAATCAAAGCGACTGGCTATCAGTGGTATTGGGGTTATGAGTACCAAACAGAAGGTGAGCTTTCGTTTGATGCGTTGATGCTTCAAGAAGAAGATCGTGCAACATACGGCAAAGAAGATGTGGCTGAATATCCACGCTTGCTCGCAGTTGATAATGATATCGTTGTTCCAGTTGATACAATGGTTCGTCTGACTGTGACAGCTGCTGATGTGATCCATGCTTTTGCAATGCCAGCTTTTGGCATCAAGATTGATGCGATCCCTGGTCGCTTGAACGAAACTTGGTTTAAAGCAGAGAAAGAGGGCCTTTATTACGGTCAATGTTCTGAGCTTTGCGGTAAAGACCACGCTTACATGCCAATTGGCATTCGCGTTGTCTCAAACGAACAATATAATACTTGGTTGGCAGCAGCAGCTGACGATCTTGAAAGTGCTAACGAAGCTTTGATGGCATCGGTTGCAACGGGTGAGAAAGCCGTTCAACTCGCTGCATCTGAAGCTCAATAAGATAGAGGTCGATAATTATGACTGATACAGCTGCTTTACATGACGATCACGGCGTCCCAAAAGGGTTCGTTCGTCGTTGGCTTTATTCAACCAACCATAAAGATATTGGTACACTTTATCTAATCTTTGCGATTATTGCTGGTATCATTGGTTTTACGCTTTCTGTTGTTATGCGCATGGAATTACAGGAGCCAGGTATTCAGATTTTCCACGGCCTTGCCGCAATGGTTTATGGTATTGACGGCGATGCTGCGATCGATGGTGGCAAGCACATGTACAATGTGTTCACCACAGCGCACGCCCTGATCATGATCTTCTTCATGGTTATGCCAGCGCTTATTGGTGGATTTGCCAACTGGATGGTTCCGATCATGATCGGTGCGCCAGATATGGCTTTCCCGCGCATGAACAACATCTCATTCTGGTTGTTGCCTCCTGCGATCATCTTGCTTTTGCTTTCAATGTTTGTTGAAGGTCCGACAGGCTTTTACGGCACTGGTGGTGGTTGGACGATTTATCCGCCGCTTTCCACAACTGGTCAGCCTGGTCCTGCAATGGATTTCGCTATCTTAGCGCTCCACGTAGCTGGTGCTTCTTCAATCCTTGGTGCGATTAACTTTATTACAACGATCTTGAACATGCGTGCGCCTGGCATGACATTGCATAAAATGCCATTGTTTGCTTGGTCAGTGCTTGTAACAGCGTTCTTGTTGCTATTGTCTTTGCCAGTTCTAGCTGGTGCGATCACAATGCTACTAACAGATCGTAACTTCGGGACTGCATTCTTCTCACCAGAAGGTGGCGGTGACCCAATCTTGTTCCAGCACTTGTTCTGGTTCTTTGGTCACCCTGAAGTGTACATTCTGATCTTGCCTGGTTTTGGTATCGTCTCACACATCGTGTCTACATTCTCACGTAAGCCAATTTTCGGTTACATGGGCATGGCATATGCGATGGTTGGTATCGGTGTCGTTGGCTTTGTTGTGTGGGCTCACCACATGTACACAGTTGGTCTATCACTTAATGCACAACGCTACTTCGTGTTTGCAACAATGGTTATTGCGGTTCCAACGGGTATTAAGATCTTTTCATGGATTGCAACAATGTGGGGTGGTTCAATCACTTTCCGCACACCAATGATTTGGGCAATCGGCTTTATCTTCTTGTTCACCGTTGGTGGTGTAACAGGTGTGCAATTGGCGAATGCTGGTCTAGACCGTGCATACCACGATACATACTACGTGGTGGCACACTTCCACTACGTGTTGTCTCTTGGTGCTGTGTTTGCGATCTTTGCTGGTTGGTACTACTGGTTCCCTAAAATTACGGGTTACATGTACAACTCATTCCTTGCGAAAACGCACTTCTGGGTCACATTCGTGGGCGTGAACATTGTGTTCTTCCCACAGCACTTCTTGGGTCTTGCAGGAATGCCTCGTCGTTATATCGATTACCCAGATGCCTTCGCTGGTTGGAATGCAATTTCTTCATATGGCTCATATATCTCAGCTGTAGGTGTTGTGATATTCTTGGTTGGCGTATGGGAAGCATTTGCGAAAAAGCGCCCTGCAGGCAACAACCCTTGGGGTGAGGGTGCTGATACGCTTGAGTGGGAATTGACTTCTCCTCCACCATATCACCAGTGGGAACAGCTTCCGAAGATCAAATAATCTTCGAGTTAAGAATAGAGACCGCCGGTTCAGTTTTGATCCCGGCGGTTTCGCTAAAAATTAAACGGGCGTTTAGTAACTTTGAACGGATGACCACTTAAATGGCAATCACTCAAAATATTGAAATAAAAACTTCTTCTTCTGATGTACATTTGTCAGAGGCTGTTGCTGGTGATTATTTTGAATTACTCAAGCCTCGTGTTATGTCGCTTGTTGTATTTACAGCGGCAGTAGGTTTGATTGTAGCACCCGGCTATATCCATCCCTTCATTGGTATGGTTGCTATTTTGTGTATAGCTATTGGGGCCGGTGCAAGTGGTGCGCTAAATATGTGGTATGATGCAGATATTGATGCTGTCATGACCCGTACGCAAAAGCGCCCAATTCCATCAGGTCGCATCACCAAGCCAGAAGCTTTAGGTTTTGGTATTGGTCTATCAGTTTTCTCAACGATCTTTCTAGGCTTGGCAACCAATTGGTTAGCCGCAGGTATTTTAGCTTTCACGATCGTCTTCTATGCCGTTATTTATACAATGTGGCTTAAGCGCTCGACACCTCAAAACATCGTTATTGGTGGAGCTGCTGGTGCATTCCCTCCAATGATTGGTTGGGCTGCTGTTACGGGTACCGTTACGATTGAAAGCATTGTACTTTTCGCGATTATTTTCTTGTGGACACCGCCTCATTTTTGGGCTCTCGCTTTGTTTAAAGAGGGCGATTACGAAGCCGTTGGCGTCCCTATGATGCCAAATGTTGTTGGTGCTCGGAAAACCAAAGTACAGATGTTAGCTTACGCAGTATTGACCGCGGTTGTTGGTGTTTTACCGACTGTTTTAGGATTTGCAGGTCTTGCCTATGGCGTTGTGTCATTAGCCCTTGGTCTTGGATTTGTTTGGTACACATTTAAAACGTATCAAATGCGTGATGATGATCAAACAATGAAGCCCGCCAAAAAGCTATTTGGCTACTCAATCATTTATCTATTTGCTATTTTCGGCATGCTGCTAATTGATCGCGCTATTATGCTAATCGTTGGAGGTCTGTAATGGCTGATCTCGAACGCGTAGAATTGACTGAAAAACAAGCCAAAGCACGCAAAGGGCGTTCGATTGCACTTGCGATCTTTCTAATTGCCTTTGTCTTTATTGTTTACGCTTTGACCGTGATTAAAATTGGTCCAGACATTTTAAATCGTAGTTTGTAGGAGAGGTTAATGTCAGATATTGAACAACAAAATCCTCCGAAGCAAAGTCCAGCTGACAAACGTCACCGTAAGGTCGCATTTGCTTGTGTTGGTTTTGTTGGCGCTATGGTTGGCATGAGCTACGCAGCTGTGCCTCTTTACGAGATTTTTTGCCAAGTAACAGGTTATGGCGGCACAACCGCACGCGTTGAACAAGCATCAGATGTGATCTTGGATCAGAAGATCAAGATCCGTTTTGATGCGAATATCTCACCTGCTCTTGGTTGGGAATTTGCACCGAAGGTTCGTGAAGTTGAAATTGCCATTGGTGAAACAGCGCAAATGGAATATTTTGCCAAAAGTATTTCGCAAATGAATACTCACGGCCAAGCAACTTTTAATGTAACACCGCAGTCTGCTGGTGCTTACTTTAATAAGGTTGAGTGTTTCTGCTTTACAGAAACCGAACTTGAGCCTGGTGAAGTTTTAGATATGCCAGTTGTCTTCTTTGTTGATCCAGACATTGTGAACTACGAAGAAACACAAGGCATTAAAACAATCACACTTTCTTATACATTCTTCCCCTATGGCGATGAAAAGCCAGTGGCTGCGGCGACTGCACCAAAAAATATTGGTGAAGGCGAGGGATGATTATGAAAAAAAGACTTCAAAATATAACTAGTGTTGTGGTATCCGCAACGCATGTCCGCGCGGGCGGAAAATCAACCGCGAAGAATCAACCATTGAGGGGTAATTCATATGGCTGGAAATAAGAATCACGACTATCATATTATCGATCCGAGCCCATGGCCGATCGCAGGCTCAGTCGGTGCCCTTGTCATGGCACTGGGTGGCATCGGTTACATGCGTTATTTGAATGATCAGGCAGCTTCGCTAAAAGGTTTGTCTTTCTTAAGTGGTCCTTGGCTTTTCTATATTGGCCTTGCCATGGTTATATTCACAATGATCGGTTGGTGGGCTGCTACAATTAAAGAAGCGCATGAAGGTCACCACACACGCGTAGTTTCTATCCACCTTCGTTATGGCATGATTATGTTTATTGCGTCGGAAGTCATGTTCTTTGTGGCATGGTTCTGGGCATTTTTTGATGCAAGTCTTTACCCTGCTGAAGCTATTCAAGAAGCTCGCGTTGCATATACAGGCGGTCAATGGCCACCAGCAGGTATTGAAGTCTTAGATCCACTTCACTTGCCGCTATACAACACTGTTATTCTTCTATGGTCAGGGACAGCTGTAACTTGGGCGCACCACGCACTACTTCACGGTGATCGTCAGGGTCTTGTATACGGCTTGCTTGGCACAATCCTCTTGGGCGTATTGTTCTCAGGCGTTCAGTTCTACGAATACACAGTGGCACCTTTTGCCTTTAAAGACAGCATCTACGGCGCTACGTTCTTCATGGCAACTGGCTTCCACGGCTTCCACGTTTTGGTTGGAACAATCTTCTTAGCCGTTTGCTTAATCCGCGCATTAAAGGGTCATTTCACACCTAAACAGCATTTTGGTTTTGAATCTGCTGCATGGTACTGGCACTTCGTTGATGTGGTATGGTTGTTCCTCTTCTTTGCCATCTATGTGTGGGCATCATGGGGCGCACCGATCCATCACTAAGGTGGTCGACATAAGATTTAAAAAGGGGCGGCTAAATAGTCGCCCTTTCTATTTTGCGGATAGGAATTTTTGATGATTGAAGACCAGCGCTTTGCACCAGTCGACCCGTTTAAAACCGGCATGAAGGGTCGATGCCCTCGTTGCGGACAAGGGCAATTGTTTGAAGGCTTTCTGGGACTTAAAAAATCTTGTCGCAGCTGCCATTTAGATTTTTCCTTTGCAGATTCAGGTGATGGACCGGCGGTCTTTGTTATGACGGCTGTTGGATTTATCGTGGTTGGTTTAGCATTATGGCTTGAAGTTAATTACAGTCCGCCCTTATGGCTGCAGCTTCTCATTTGGTTTCCTGTATCCATTGCGCTCGGGTTATACTTACTGCGCGCTATGAAGGGCATCATGATTTGTCTTCAATATAAAAACAAAGCACAACAGGGTGAGATTGATCGTGCGTAACTCAGCTACAACTAAATTAAAAATAGGCTCGATCTTTGTCTTTCTTATCCTAACAGCAGTATTTGCAATTTTGATCATTCTTGGATCATGGCAAATGCAACGCCTTGAATGGAAAGAAACGCTTCTTTCAAATATTGAGCAAAGGTTGGCTTCAAATCCAATAGATTTGTCCGCAATATTGCAGTTATCAAATGCGGGTGAGGAGTTTGAATACCAGCCTGTATCAGTAACAGGCGTGTTTGATCACACCAAAGAACGACACTTCTTTGCAACCCATAACGGATTTTCTGGTTATTATGTTTATACCCCGATGATGGGAGATTTTGGTGTTATCTTCATTAATCGCGGATTTGTCCCTTTTGATTTTAAAGAATCAACGAATAGGCTTGAGGGACAGATTGATGGCTCTGTCACAGTAACGGGACTTGCGCGGAAAATGCTGGATGAAAAACCGTCAAGCGTCGTGCCTGAAAATGATATGGATAAGAATATCTATTATTGGAAGGATCTCCGTTCGATGGCGCAAACAACAGGTCTTAGTTTTGAAGACCCAAAACTGTTGAAGCTCTTCATTGATGCTGATGAGACCCCAAATCCAGGAGGGTTTCCCCAAGGCGGTGTCACGATTATAGATCTGCCAAATAATCACCTTCAATATGCGTTTACTTGGTACGGACTTGCTGCGACGCTTTTATGCATAGTTGTTATATTTTTGTTTCGTCGTAAAACAGCACATCGTGTGAGTTAGCGTCATCGCGCATCTTGACATTGACGTCTCGCCAACCCACTAAATAGGAAACGATTTTCGAAAGAGTTTATTGATGTCTAAACCTGATTTGACAATTAGATTATGCGGCCCAAGGGGATTTTGCGCTGGCGTTGATCGTGCAATTCAAATTGTGGTTTTAGCGCTCAAGAAATATGGCAAACCAGTCTATGTGCGTCATGAAATTGTCCACAATCGATTTGTTGTTGAAGGTCTGGAAGAACTTGGTGCGGTTTTTGTCGAAGAGCTTGATGAGATCCCTGCAGAGCATGTTGATCAGCCGGTTGTGTTTTCGGCCCACGGAGTGCCTAAATCAGTTCCAGAAGACGCTGTTGCGCGCAATTTGTTTTATTTAGATGCGACATGTCCACTTGTATCCAAAGTACATAAACAGGCTATGCGTCACGTACGTTTGGGGCGCCATGTCATTCTGATCGGGCACAAAGGACACCCAGAAGTGATTGGAACAATGGGCCAGCTTGAGGCTGGTGAAGTCACGCTGATAGAAACGGTTGAAGACGTTACCCATTTTGAGCCGGTAAACGCAGATCAACTGGGTTTTGTCACTCAAACAACATTGTCAGTTGATGATACACAAGATGTGATCAACGCGATGAAGGAAAAGTTCCCCAATATTCAGGCCCCTGCAGCTGAATCTATTTGCTATGCTACTACCAATCGTCAGGAAGCAGTGAAACAAGCGGCAGACAATTGCGATCATTTCATCATCGTTGGTGCACCTAATTCATCAAACTCAAAGCGTTTGGTTGAAGTTGCAAAACGAGCAGGTGCGAAAAAATCATTATTGGTTCAACGCTCAAAAGAGATCAATTGGGATGAATTTGATGGTGTTAAAACGCTCGGTATTTCCGCAGGCGCATCCGCGCCTGAAGTCATTGTTGATGAAATTATCGATGCGTTCCGCCAAAGGTTTAATGTGAAAATAGAGCTTGCGGAAATGGTCAAAGAAACGGAGAACTTCCTCGTGAACAGAGAGCTTCGCGATGTTGAACTGACTGCCAGCGATATGGCTTTTGTGAACGGTCAATAAAATGGCAGTTTATACAGATATCAATGAGGTTGAACTCGCCGATTGTTTAAAGCAATACGGTATTGGTACGTTGCTTTCCTATAAAGGTATTGCGGAAGGAGTGGAGAATTCTAACTTCCTTTTACGCACCACCGAAGGCACCTACATCTTAACGCTGTATGAAAAGCGCGTGAACAAAGATGACCTTCCGTTTTTCCTTGGACTTATGGAACATCTTGCTGAGCGCGGCCTAAATTGTCCATTGCCAGTTCATCGAAATGATGGCGAAATGCTAAGTGAATTAGCAGGAAGACCCGCTGCTATCATTACCTTCTTAGAAGGTATGTGGTTGCGACGTCCACAGGCAAAACATTGTAAAGAATTAGGTGTCGCGCTCGCAAATTTCCACTTGGCTGGAAAAGATTTTGAAATTTCCCGTAAGAACTCCCTTGCTATGGAAGATTGGGCACCATTGTGGAAGCTCTCTCATGACCAAGCTGATACTGTTCAAAAAGGCCTTGCTGCTGAGATCGACAAAAGCTTGGCTGAGCTTCAGGCCAATTGGCCAAAAGATTTGCCTAAGGGCGTGATACACGCGGATTTGTTTGCTGATAATGTGTTTTTTATTGGCGATGAATTATCCGGATTAATAGACTTTTACTTCGCCTGTAACGAGATGTTTGCTTACGATATTTCTATTTGTCTAAATGCGTGGTGTTTTGAAGCCGATGGCTCATACAATATGACCAAGGGCAGGGCGTTACTTAAGGGATATCAATCCGTGCGCCCGCTTGAGCAAGCTGAGCAAGATGCCTTGCCAATTCTCGCGCGCGGATCAGCTATGCGGTTTTTCCTAACGCGAATATACGATTGGTTGACGGTGCCTGATGGTGCGTTTGTTCAAAAGAAAGATCCGCTTGAATATCTTAAACGTCTAAGGTTTCACAATCAGATTAAGTCATCATCTGAATATGGTTTGATGTAGTTTCATGAAAAAAATTGTAATTTATACAGATGGTGCCTGTTCGGGTAATCCTGGGCCCGGTGGTTGGGGTGCGATTTTACGCTATCAGGGAAATGAAAAAGAACTAAAAGGTGGCAAATCTGAAACCACCAACAATCAAATGGAACTTACAGCTGCGATCGAAGCCTTAAATGCGCTTAAGCAATCGTGTGAGATCGATCTGTATACAGATTCAGTTTATGTCCGCGATGGCATTATGAAGTGGATTGCAGGTTGGAAGCACAACAACTGGCGCACCGCAGCAAAGAAGCCTGTTAAAAACGTGGAATTATGGCAAGCGCTTGATGAAGCCACAACGCGCCATAACATCACCTGGCATTGGGTGAAAGGACATGCGGGGCATCCCGACAACGAGCGTGCTGATGAGCTTGCGCGTGCCGGAATGGAACCATTTAAATAGGGAAATACGCTTACAATTGCTCTAGCAAGCGTGACGCACCAGAAGTAACAGCTTCACCTGGGCTATCTTCAACGTTTAATGCTGTTACTTTGCCATTATCGACGATCATTGAATAACGCTTTGATCGCATGCCCAGTGTACCAGCTGATAGGTCCATCTCCATACCAATTGCATTGGTGAAGCTTGCATCCCAATCAGAAAGATAACGTAGTTTACCTTCGCCACCCGTACTTTGAGCCCACGCGCCCATCACAAATGCATCATTGACAGACACAACTGCGATATCATCAACACCCTTGGCGAGGATCGCATCTCTGTTTTCTAGATATCCTGGAAGGTGGTTCAAATGACAAGTTGGTGTATATGCACCAGGAACCGCAAAAAGGGCAATCTTCTTACCTTCAAAAATATCTTTCACAGATACTTCCGCCATACCGTCCGATGTCTTTTCTTTAAACACTGCCTCAGGCAGGTTATCACCAATTGAAATTGCCATGTCTTGAATATCCTTAGTTAAGTTTAGCCTAAATTTGACATAGTCTTAACTGGATCAAAAACAAGAGTTTGTCTCTAACATAATTGGTTATTTGCAGGCTTTAACAGCTTGTTGTGCCAACCTTATGCTGACAAATTGGGGATGTGCCGAGTTCAACTGTAGTTTCAACTGAGCGCTGACCCAATTTCAAGAGTACATAAAGCGGCCCTTCAAGCGGTGTATTTGCATCGGGTTGATCAAATATATCACTTTTAAAACGGACAGATCCATCCACAGTGTCGATCAGTTTTGGTTGAGACATCGGCCACTTTTCAGGGCTTTGGATAAAGACTTCTGGCTTCATGTTTGGTGGGTAAAATGCTGGTAACGTCACTTCAAATTCAACTGAATTTGTATCGCTTACATATTCTGCCTGCTTGAGATTGAAATCTTTTGCCGGCTGAGTGGGCAGATTAAAGCGGGCATTCTCAATCAGAACCTTTTGTTCTGATGATGTTTGAAACTCTTTTAAATCAAGGTCGATATTTGCGGATATAGGCACGCAAATCTCATTGCAAACACCCAAAAAAATATCAGCTTGCAAATGCGTAGCGTCAGTTGGGTCTTTTGTTTTTAAATCTATAGGAAAGGCCAGTGATTTCTTATAACCAGCGTAGCTGCCTGTCTCATCAGAAATTAAACTTGGCACAGGGAAGTGAACTTTCACTTCCTCGACATTTTCGCTGGCTGAGAAATTAAAAAGCGGCGGGATACCGCTAGAGCCTGGTTCACGCCAATAGGTTTTCCAACCTGGCTCCAGATCTACTTCTACAATTGCTTTGATTACACCGTTTTCATCCGGGGTTGATTGTGTCACCACTCGTACACGGGCGCCTTCCGCTTCTTGCCATTCAGAGCTGGCTGCAAGGCTGTCGGAAATTGGAAGCATCATCGCAGCGGATAAGCTGGTGAATAATAAAAAATTGGATGTCAAAGCTTTAATCATGGCTAAAATATATCGCATCTACCCATCACTCGCCAATCAAATTCAGTTTATCACGCATATTGGAGTATCCCTTCAAGAGGGCGCCTTACGTTAACCAATCCTTAAGAAATTAGCATTGCAGGGGCGTGATATGATTGCTATCTGGGGCCATATTTGCTTTTAGTAGACCTCATATCTGTAGTGTAAATAGGCATTTTAAATGACTAAATCTAACGAATTGTTCAAACGTGGCGGCGGCGGTGCACTCGAAGATCATATGTTGATCGCCATGCCTGGTCTGTATGAGACTGAGTTTGAACGTAGCGTTATCTTAATTTGCTCACACTCAAATGATGGTGCGATGGGCTTTGTGCTCAACAAAAAATCAGACATTACTTTTTCCCAATTTATGGCAAAGTTAAAGGGCGAGGTAGCTGCCGGCATCGATCTACCAAATGTGGACATTGATCACATCCCGGTACATGTCGGCGGCCCTGTCGATCAAGGTCGCGGGTTTGTTTTGCACACAGCGGAATATTCTTGCGATTCAACGATTAAAATTACAGATGATTTATCTGTGACGTCGACGCTTGAAATCCTAACTGCTATTGCGCGCGGTTTGGGGCCGAAAAATGCGATATTGTGCCTTGGTTATGCTGGTTGGGGTGAGGGGCAATTGGAAGATGAAATGGCGACCAATAGCTGGCTGTCATGCCCTTTGTTTGAAGATGTCGTTTTTGAACCAGAAATAGATATGATCTATTCCAAAACATTAGCATCTATGGGCGTGGAAGCTGCTAATCTATCAAGCTTGAGCGGTCACGCTTAACTCACTTATGATGATGAGGATGCAAAGCGTTCTCTTAGTAAACGCGTTGTTTGATCTGCATTTGCAGGCGCACCAAACATATAGCTTTGTCCAAATTGACAGCCAAGCTCAGATAAAGCGTCAGCTCCCGCGGTGCTATCAACACCTTCAGCAACAACATCTAGATCTAGTTCTTGAGCCAAATTCAGGATCGATTTGAGCATTTTTTCGCGTTTTTCGCCTTCACCAACTACAATAGATCGGTCAATCTTTAGCGTATCAAATGGGAACATTGATAAATAAGACATGGATGAATATCCGGTTCCAAAATCATCAAGCGCAAGACCAACACCAAGAGCTTTGAGTTTTTCAAATGTCGCCAAAGCAACATCAGGATTGCCCATGAGCACTGTTTCGGTCAATTCAAGTTTAAAGTTCGATGGTGAGCATTTAGAGCGGCCAAGTGTTGCCTTAATGTCATCGAACAATTCGGATTTTTGCAATTGTGCAGCGGACAAATTAACTGACATGAAGATGGGTAATTCACCCAAAATTGTGCGCCAACTCGACATATCTTCAACAGCTTGCTGTAGGGCAAACATCCCAAGTTCAAAAATAAAGCCATTTTTTTCGGCAAGTGGAATAAATTCCGAAGGTGGTATGAGCCCGCGTTTTGGATCTTCCCAACGCAGAAGGGCTTCAAAACCTGAAAGCTCAAGCGTATCAAGTTTGATAATCGGCTGATAGACAACCTGCATTTCATTGCGCGCAATAGCAGACTTTAGGTTTTCTTGCACACTTTGGAAATTCACCCCAGTTGAACGGAAAGCCGGGCGGAATGGTTCAATACGATCTCCGCCAAAGCGTTTTGCATGCAACATTGCAAGCTCTGCATCCTGAAGGATTTCAGATGGTACTTGCAGATTATTTACCACCCGCAACATACCTATCGAGGCAGTCATTGTGAGCTCGCGTTTGGCAAAATCTAGTGGTGCTTTAATTGCCTCCAGCATTGCTTCAGCCAGCTCTGCCACGCTTTTCGGGTCAGTTTCTGATAAGAGCACAATACCAAATTGGTCACCGCCCAAACGCGCCATTAGATCTTCATTTTTTAGCAGGCGTCGAATACGGCGTGTTAAAGCGAGGAGAATAGTGTCACCCGATGACATGCCAATGGATTGGTTAATGTGCTTAAATTCATCTAGATCAATCACCAAGACTGTTGGCAACAGATCTGGTCGGTTTTCACCTATCGCCAACAAAGTTGATAGGCGATCAAGGAATAATTCCTGATTTGGTAATCCTGTTAAATTATCTTGGACTGCATTTCGCAACAGGCGATTTTCTGATGTCTTTTGCTCGGTGATATCATGCACGGTGCCCACACAGCGGATCACCTCTCCATTTGCGCCAACAACAGGACGTGCCTTAAGCGAGAACCAATGATGATGGCCATCTGAAGCACGAAGGCGGAACTCATGATTTAAGCGTCCACGGCGATGTTCTAACATAATATCAAGGGCTGTACTAAATCCATCGCGATCATTTGGATGCAAGATTGGCAGCCAGTTGCGCATCGCACCTTGCAAACTGTTTGGCGCCATACCTAAGCCTTTAGATATATCAGGGTTTGTGGTCAAACGATCTCGCGAAACATCCCAATCCCAAACCGTATCGCCAGAACCAGTTAGCGCTAATGATTGACGCTCAGCATCAGAGAACAGTCCTTGCTGGTAAATACCTGCGGTAAACACGTGTTGCATCACAGTGAAGCTGATCAAAAGCACAATTAACACCATGCCGCCGCCCAATGCAGGCTGCAAGATGTCGTTATCCAATTCACCAATTGCTGTCAGACCTGCAGCTGCAAGCCAGCAAATCGTTAATATCCATGTTGGTACCAACATAAATGCTCGGTCGTAACCTCGATAAGCTAAGTACCCAATTAAGAAGATCGCTAGAATGGTGGTCAGTGCAAAGGATATTCGTGCAATACCTGCAGCCACCGCAGCATCAATCAATATGATGGAAAAGAGTGCAGCAAGACCCAAGAGCCAAACAAGCGCGACATAAGATAAATTAATGTGCCAATTGTGCAGGTTTAGGTATGTAAATAAGAATATTATCAAGCCGCCAGCTAATAAGACTTCAGCCCCCGCACGCCAAAACTGCAGTTCTTCTGGCCCGAGGCTAAAGAGTTGGGATAAAAACCCAAAGTCCACGCTGATATATATGAGCACCGTCCAAGCCAGCATAGCTGTTGCTGGGAGCATTATGGTCCAACGAACAATAAATAAATTGGTCAAGAACACAGCCAAAAGCCCAGCAATCCCGATCAAAATACCTTTGTAAAGCGTAAACGAGTTGACGGTGTCTTTATAGGCTGTTGGTTCCCACAGATACAATTGCGGTAGATCATTGGATGAAAGCTCAGCAACAAAGGTTACAATCGTACCAGGGTTCATCGTGATACGGAAAATATCGGCATCGTCTGAAAGCTCACGATCAAGTGCAAAACCTTCCGATGGCGTGATGCTAATAATCCGCTGAGAACCTAAATCTGGCCATATCACTCCAGCATTTGCTAATCGGTAATGCGGCGCCACAAATAGTCGGTCAATCTGTTCGCTCGTCGTATTGGCTAATACAACAACCGCCCAATCACCACTATGGTTTTCACTACTAGCGCGAACCTCAATTCGGCGAACGATACCTTCATTATCAGGCGCTGTTGATACCTGAAACGCCGGTCCGCGCCCCCGGAAAACCTCGACGGATTGTGTAAGGTCCAAAGCGAGTTCATCACTGGTGACTTGCACAGCATCAAATGCATGTGCAGCGCTGGGTGCAAAAATACTTCCAGCAACAACCAGCATAATCATGATTGATGAAAGTGCTTGGCTTAAAATCCAGGTTCTGGTCATAAGCGCTAATCTGGCGATATTTCGGTAATCAACAAAAAACATTCAAACCCTTGCTTTGTTCGCCTTTAAGCTTTGACGCTGATTACTCAGCTGCTCGGATGATCGAATGAGGGCTTTCAAGCATAGCTTCCATTTCCTCAAGCGATACCAATTGGTCAATTGGACCAACAGCTGATAATGTGATCTTCTCACCAAAGAACAATCGCCCAGCCAAATCAGTTAGCCTATCGGTATTAATGTTTTCAAGGCGTTCCATCAATTCTTCGTTGGATATCAATCGGCCAAACAACATCATTTGGCGAGCGAGTTGGCCTGCGCGTGCTGCGGGGCTCTCTTGAGTCATCAAAAGTCCAGATCGAATTTGTGCGCGTGCACGATCTATCTCTTGTTGATCTATATTTTCTGCAATCTTGGCCAGTTCTGTCATGACGACAGGCACCAGCGCTTTGATGTCATCCGCACCAGTTGCCGCTTGAATGCCAAATATGCCGCTGTCGGAAAACCCCCAATGGAATGCATAAACAGAATAACAAAGGCCATGGCGCTCACGCACTTCTTGGAAAAGGCGTGATGACATTCCACCACCCAAGATACCAGCTAAGATTTGCGATGCGTAAAAATCTCTCACATGATATGCGCGGCCCTGAAATCCAAGAAGGATATGCGCATCCATAAGATCGCGTTTTTCTCGGTACGCACCGCCTGTATAATTGGCTTTAGGGTAGTTTCTCGTATTGCCATGCTCTGGCTTGAGATCAGAAAAACTAGCTTGAGCGAGTTTGCAAACTTCATCATGATCAACCGCGCCAACGGCAACAATGGTCAGTCTGTCAGCGGAATAATTCCGGTCCATATAGGCTCTGATTTGATTAGGTTCAAACCCTTGCACAGTTTCTGGTGTGCCTAAAATTGGGCGACCAACACTTTGATTTTTAAAAGCAGCTTCAGAGAATTTATCAAATACCACATCATCGGGCGTATCATTTGCTGCACCAATTTCTTGCAAAATGACGTGCTTCTCACGCATGAGCTCTTGCTCATCAAATACTGAACGGGTGAGAATATCGGCCAATATATCAATTGCGAGTGGCACGTCTTCTTTCAGCATACGAGCATAAAAAGCTGTGGTCTCTGTTGATGTTGAAGCATTAACTTCACCCCCAACATTTTCAATCTCTTCCGCAATTGTACGCGCTGAACGGCGTTTTGTACCTTTAAAGGCCATGTGTTCCAAAAGGTGTGCGATGCCGTGTTCTTGATCGGTTTCATCGCGGGAGCCAGCTTTAATCCATACCCCAAGCGCTACACTTTCTAAATGCGGCATATGCTCGGTAACAATGGTCAGCCCATTGGGCAATACTGTGGTGTTGATATTCATACTAGATTTGGTTATTGGCTCGCTCGTGTGTGCATTGAGATAAATTCTTCCACAAATTTAAGCTCCGCAGGCAATACCTTGAACCGTTCCTCCCGTTCCATTAAGTCACTCAGCCAATTTGGCAGGGCAGGGTTAATTCCGCAAGCAGTTTTCACAGCACTTGGGAATTTAGCCGGATGCGCGGTGGCTAATGTGATCATTGCCGATGTTGGTTTGGCAAGTTTTTCTGCCACAAATAGCCCCACTGCAGTGTGTGGGTCGGCAACATAGCTATTCTGTTGGTTATACCTTGAGATCGTTTCGCTTACCTGCGCACCTGTTGCTTTTGCAGCTGCAAACTCGCGGCGAATGGCTTTTAAAACCAACGGTTCAATAGAAAAAGAACCCGATTGTTTGAGCGCACCCATTGCACTACGAACTTTGCTTGCATCGCGGTCATAAGCTTCAAACAACAAACGTTCAAAATTCGAAGAGATCTGGATATCCATGGAAGGTGAGCTAGTCGCGTTAACACCTTTCATTTCATAGGTGCCAGATTTTAAGGTTCTTGCCAAAATATCATTGTCATTGGTCGCAATGTTGAGCTTGGCAATCGGTAAGCCCATTCGCTTGGCACAATAGCCTGCGAAAATATCACCAAAATTACCTGTTGGAACTGTGAAAGAAACTTTACGTTCTGGACCACCAATTGCTAAACTTGCCGTGAAGTAATAGACAATCTGCGCCATAATTCGGCCCCAATTGATCGAGTTCACGCCCGATAATTGTACATTATTTCGAAACTCTTGATGATTGAACATGGCTTTAACCAGATCTTGGCAATCATCAAATGTGCCTTCAATTGCAATTGAATGAACATTTTTCGCTTTAGATGTTGTCATTTGGCGCTGCTGCACAGGTGACACTCTATTGTGCGGGAACAAAATAAAAATGTCAGTGCGGTCGCGATTGGCAAAAGCTTCAATTGCAGCTCCACCGGTATCGCCAGATGTTGCGCCAACAATTGTTGCGCGTTGATCTCGCTCTTCTAAGATATAGTCCATCATACGACCCAAAAGCTGCATTGCGACATCTTTAAATGCAAGCGTGGGACCATGAAACAATTCTAAAAGGTAAGCATTATCATCGGTTTGCACCATTGGTGCCACCGCTTTGTGACGAAAAGAACCATAGGCTTCATCAATCATGGCTTTGAGCTTTTCGTCGGGAATTTCCCCGTCAACAAATGGCTGCAATATCATATATGCAACATCTGCGTACGGTTTGCCGCGCATAGCTTTTATGTCTCGCTTGCTAAATTGTGGCCATGATTGGGGTACATAAAGACCGCCATCAGTTGCCAAACCAGTCAAAAGAGTGTCGCTAAAATTAAGTTGAGGGGCTTCACCACGCGTTGAAACATATTGCAAAGCAGAATTCTCCTGGGGTTGCGTCGATAATTAACATTATTATGACGCAGTGGATCGATTTTTTTGTCTGGCGCTGATATAGACTATCATGCCATTGATGCAAAGCCCTGATATATAAAGATCAAAAGTGACTTGATTAAATATGATCAAAATTGAAAGTAGAGTATAGGCCAGTGTTTTCGAAAATTATCAAATCTTCACCTGTTGTTATTGGTTGTCTAATCCTTGCAGGATGTAACTCAACGGAAACGTCACAGACCCTGGATGTTACTGCACAGCAAGATGCCGCAGCTACGCCAGCGATCATTCAAGGCAAATGCCCGCGGGTAAGCTTGCGAGATGGGACATCGTTTTATCGCTCATATACACGTGGTGGAGATGGTGATCCGTCAAAAATCACTTATCAGGCTTCATTGGCTGATGCGACACGCTCATGTACGTCAAACGGAGATGAATTGGTTGTCAATGTTGTCGCTGCAGGTAGATTAGTTGCCGGACCACAAGGAAAAGCTGGAAATGTTACTCTGCCAGTGCGCGTTGCGGTGGTCGATAAAGTTACGCGAAATGTTCTTTATTCTGAACTCACGCAAACTCCTGTCGCACTATCTGGAACAAATTTAACTGCTCAATTTGTTTTTGCTAACCCAGATGTGCGTATACCAGTAGGTGCTGGTGGCGAAACAGAAGTCTTTGTTGGCTTTGACACCGGTCCAAAGAACTAACACGATTTAAAATAGTCTAAGAGACTTTGCTACTTAAGCTCTTTCCAGACGGAAAGGGCTTCAATCATTTTTGGTAGATCAGCCATGCGGTTGATGACTGTTTCAGCGCCCGCATCCATGAGCTTATCGGCATGCCCTGGGAATGTGTGTTTGCCGCCGGTAAATCCAATCACGCGGGTGCCTGCAGCTTTTGCACCTTTAACACCAGCCTCTGAGTCTTCAACAACAATAGTATAATCTGCTTCTGCATCATGTTTATCGATTGCATAAAGAAAAACATCTGGGGCCGGCTTAGGATTGCCATCCCCGGTGTTGCGTGAAGAGTAGACAAATTCGCCAAAAAAGCTGTTGAGCCGCGTTTTTAGCAGCATGCCTTCTAGACGGCCTTGCGGTGAATTTGAGCAAATACACATCGGTACATCGATTTTGTCCAATGCCTCGTGTGCACCCCAAATGGCTTCCACCTCTTTTGGTAAACGAGTGTTGAGCTCATTTTGTGTGGTTTCTAAAAGAGACGCTTGTAGCGGAATATTTGCTTCGCGTTCGACTTCAAACAAAATTTCTTTTGTCGTAAGTCCAGCAAACCGTTCGGCAAATTCTTCAGGCGTAATATTAAAACCAGCTTTGTTGAGTTGTTCAGATTCAATTTGCGCTGCAAGATACTCGCTATCAACGAGCGTGCCATCACAATCAAAAATCACCAAATCTAGGTCAGCCATAAAATTTCCGTCTCATTTTGGGGTAAGTTGTAATTATCTTTTTCCTTATTTGAGCGCTTTAATCAAGCGTTGTAAGGCAAAGATTGTCGTTCACTGTTTATTAACCACGTCTGCAAACCCAATCTTTACCCTGTGCGGTAACAATGTGCTCATCATGTTTCATGTTTTTATTGTGAGTAACCTATGCCGTCTATTGTATCGCTTTCCGACATCGCCCGATCATCTGAAGAGAAGACCCCTTACCTTAATTCGATTATCAAAGGCGATTGCGTAGCTGCGCTTGAGGCACTGCCATCAAATTCGGTTGATGTGATCTTTGCAGACCCACCATATAACCTCCAGCTAGGTGGTGATTTGCACAGACCAGATCATTCTAAAGTCGATGCGGTAGATGATGCATGGGATCAATTTTCATCATTCCAAGCATACGATAGTTTTTCCAGAGCTTGGTTGATGGCTTGTCGCCGCGTGCTAAAACCAAATGGCACAATCTGGGTTATTGGTTCTTATCACAATATTTTCCGCGTTGGATCAATCCTGCAAGATTTGGAATTCTGGCTATTAAATGATGTGATTTGGCGCAAGACAAATCCGATGCCAAACTTCCGTGGTCGCAGGTTTCAAAATGCTCATGAAACCATGATTTGGGCGAGCCGTGATGAAAAGGCTAAGAGCTATACATTTAACTATGATGCAATGAAGGCGTCTAATGACGATGTGCAGATGCGCTCTGATTGGCTTTTCCCAATTTGCTCAGGTGGCGAACGTTTAAAGGGTGATGATGGCAAAAAGATTCATCCAACGCAAAAACCTGAAGCGTTGCTTGCGCGTGTCTTAATGGCATCTTCAAAGCCAGGTGATGTGGTGCTAGATCCATTCTTTGGTTCAGGTACGACGGGTGCAGTAGCAAAACGACTGGGCCGCAATTTTGTCGGCATTGAACGTGAGCAAGACTATATCGATGCAGCACGAGCTCGTATTGATGCAGTGGAACCTTTAGGTCAGGCTGAGTTAAAGGTTATGACCGGTAAAAAAGCTTTGCCGCGCGTTGCTTTTAATACTTTGGTTGAATCTGGTCTGATTAATCCTGGTGCGGTGCTCACTGATACAAAAAAACGTTGGAGCGCAATTGTCCGCGCAGATGGCACAGTTGCCGTGAATGGCGACGGTGGCTCAATTCACAAAATGGGCGCAAAAGTCCAAGAATTAGATGCCTGTAACGGATGGACATTCTGGCACTTTGAAGAAAAAGGTAAGCTCAAGCCTATTGATGATCTGCGCGCAATCGTGCGCGCAGAGATGGCTAAAGCTGGCGGGTAGCTTTAACGCTAGTTGCTTTAAAAATACTTCGCTGCAAGTTCTGACCAATCATAATTTCCATTACGTCCGCCAATATGTTCGGCTAGGAAATTTTCGATAATTCGTGCTCGCTGCACTCTAGATTGCCACTGTCCGTAGCCGTGGCCTTCTTTTTCAAAATAATGAACTTGGACATTTTTGTCAGCAGCTCTCAGAGCTCTCACAAATTCTTCAGTTTGTTCAAAGCCGACCCGCCTATCAAGCTTGCCATGTGTCAGTAATATTGGATCAGATGCGTTTGCTGCGTGTGTAATTGGCGAGCGTTGGCGCATTAACTCACGATCTTCTTCATTTTCTGGATCACCGAAATAGCGCTTCATGACATCTAAATATAGTCCCCAGGCAAACGGATTGTTGTCCATTTGATAGAGAATATCGGTCACAGCAACCTCAGATATCCCAGCTTTAAATAGTCCTGCATCACGCGTCATCGCCAAAGCCGATGAATAGCCACCGTAGCTTGAACCCATAACAGCGATGTTGTCAGGATCAGCAATGCCTTCATTAATGGCCCAATTCGCTGCGTCCATGATATCGCTCTGCATTTTTGCGCCAACATTGCCATAGCCAGCAGCCTCAAAAGACTTTCCAAACCCGACAGATCCTCTGAAGTTCACATCTAGTATTGCGTAGCCGCGATTGGCTAGAAACTGTTTCTCATGATTATACTGCCACACGACGCGAGCCGCTGGACCACCATGAATTTGTACAATGGTTGGCAGGTTTTTAGCTTCTAAACCGTTTGGCATGGTCAAATATGCAGGTATTTCAAGACCATCGGCTGCGGGAATGGTTACTTTTTTGGTTTCGCTCAGGTGATCGGCAAATTTTGCGAAACTAAAATCAGATATTTTCTCGCGAACTCCCTCATCAAGATCAAATAACCAATACTGATAAGAACGTTCATGATCGGACAAAGAAACCGTTACATAGCGTCCATCAAATGACGGTTTAAAGTCGTCTAAATCAATTTTGTCGCCGATATCATCAATTAGAGCTTTAAAGGTTTCGCCGCGTTTACTGAGTGGAAGAATTGTTTGGTAGTCATCGTAATATTGTAAAAAATCAAGCGCTTTATCGTAGGTCCCAAATATATGTGCCTGTCCAATATCCAATTTTGGATCATGGAAGATAATTGTTTCTTCACCGGAGTTTATGTCAATTTTGACCAGCGCAGTGGTATTCCGATTTCTGTTTGAGATTGCATAAAGTTCCCCATCCTTGTAACTCAAGTGAGCAAAGCCGAACGTATCTCGCGCTTCCACTGAGAGCAGTTTTCGCCAGTTTTGAGTATCCACATCATCGCGGATAAAAATATCCTGTGCAGCTTCACCAACTCGATCTATGCGGATTTTTGGGTTGAAATCCTCATCCAACATCCAATTAAGGGTTTGGCCTTTGTTTTTAATCAATAACTGCTTGCCGCCGCCGTCTTGTCTGACCTTATAGAGGTCATAAACCTTTGGATCTCGATCATTGGAAAGAACCATAATTGGTTCATCCGCCTCAGAAGGGAATGAAACTTTATACCAATTTTGAAAACCGCGTGGTGTCACATCAACCCAAGCATCTTTCTCCACTTTTGCCATATCGATTTGCCATTGGCGCCCATCTGCAAATACAAGGAGTGCATTTGTTAGACTGTGCCATTGATAGTCATAAATATCGTCTGTTTTTATTGTCGCGAAAAGCCCAGTTTCACCTCGCTTACGTACCTGGATGATACGCTTACCGAAATCGGAGTTATAATTGGCTATGAAAGTCCCATCATGTGATGGTTGAAACCTCCATGCAGCTTCAGTGTCCGCATAAAAGGCTGATACTGGGATGAGCTTTGGCATATCAGCGTCTTTGAGGCTGGCATGCGTTGCATTGCTGTCATTTGATATAAACAGATAGAACATGCCCACGCCGATAAGGGCAAGCATAACGGTGATAATGCTAATATAAACGAATTTCATTTGGAGATACTCTTGGGAGTTGGAATCAACGAAATATCATTGTTAGCAATTCACTCATTGATTGCAAATAATTCAGTATTAATATTGTTAAAAGTGTGTAAATTTATATCGAATGATCGGTCGATATGCCCGACAATCAGAACGTTTTGGTAATATCTAACTAATTGGCCTAACTAATCGGCATGTCGCATGGGCTCCAGATTTCGCGCTGGTTTTCGCTAGCACTTTCTTCAATTGTGCGTGCCACTTCATTGTCATTCAATTGACGAAAAATAAGAGTTTGCCCTGCATCTCATTCGCCATCCGGGGCTGTAAAGATTGCTGTGTGTCGATCAATCTGGGCTTGCGGTGAGGCACCGCTTGCCGAGCTTATCTTTGACGTTTCAACAACTAATCACTCGACGCCATTGGTCCAACATCCGTAATTAGCGTCTGCCATTGCGATATTGGGACTTGCAATTAATATCAATGATATGAAAATTCGGCGCATAATATATCCACCTCACATTTGTTAAATGTTGAAAGGTCGGGGAAGAGAATACCACACATCTGTAAGGTTTATGAATTTGAGCGCATAAGCTAACTGTTACGTGGTTTCGATGTCATCACAGTTGTGCTACTTGGAAGACAATGTTCAGATTGGATTATTATGGATCATTCACTTTTCTTGAGTTTTTTAGCTGCCACAATGGTCATTGTCGTCACTCCCGGTTCAACGGTAGCGTTGGCATCAAGTAAAGCTGTGATCTCTGGACCTCGTGCTGCATTCATCACAGTCCTTGGTGATGCGTTGGGAACAGCAACACAAATTGTGGTCGCGGTCATGGGGTTGCAAATTTTGGTTGGGATCGCGAGCGAAATATTACCCTATATGCAAATCTTGGGTGGGCTTTACATCATTTTCCTCGGTTTTCAGTCGATCATGGATAATTCAAGTGAAACGTTTCAAACCGAAGATGTAAAGCAGCGTCGAAAAGAGGCAAGAGGACATTTTTGGACAGGGTATTTGGTGTGCATTTCAAATCCAAAATCGATTATCTTCTTTATCGCGCTATTCCCTGGGTTTATCTCTCAGGAGTTAAACATCGTCTTTCAATCAGTGGTATATGGCGTGGTGTTTGTTGTACTCGATGCGATGTTTATCATGGGGTATTCAATGCTAGCAATTAAGACGTTTAATTCGCAGGTTGGATCTAAGCTTAAGATCAATGTTGTGAGTGGCATTGGTTTGGCAATTGTGGGTGCTTTGCTGATCTGGAATGGTTTGTCACTTGTTTAAATGGCGTTATTATTGATCATTTAAATGCATCTGGCTCGACCGCAGCAATCACCTTTTTCATCAGATTAGGCAGCGCTTCATTTTTGATTTGTTCAGGATCAGACCACCAACCATCTGCTAATTTTGCGTTGACCATGTCTTGGTCTGAAATATCTGCGGAATACACAACAAGTGTCAGTTCAAAATGGGTGAAGACGTGTTTGATCGAATTATGTTTACGCCAGTCGAGCGATAAAGGCGCTGCATGATCGCCCGTTTCTCCGTCGCGATTGGAAGTCCAATCCGTTGTGGGGACTTCGCTCATATCAGCCAGCAGGCCGGTATCAGGGCGTTTTTGCAGATAAATTGCACCATTTTCACTTTTTAAAACAAACGCAGCACCCTGACGCTTTGGTTTTGCCTTTTTAGGTAGCTTAACTGGGTAGTGTTCCTGCTCACCGCGAGCTGATGCCTGACACGATGTTTGAAGGGGGCATAAAAGGCAATTGGGTTTTTTCGGAGTGCATATGCTGGAACCTAAATCCATCAAACCTTGTGCAAAATCGCCAGGTCGATCTGATGGAACGTTTTTTGCTACCTCGGTTTTAATTTCAGGTTTCGCAGCCGGCAGCGGTGTTTTAATTTCAAAGAGCCGAGTGAATACGCGTTCGATATTGCCATCAACGACCGCAGCGGGCTGGTTAAATGCAATCGCTGCTATGGCAGCTGCTGTATAAGGGCCAATGCCAGGAAGCTTAATCAATCCAGCTTCTGTTTCTGGAAAATGACCGCCATATTCTGTAGCAACCAAATCAGCGCATTTTTTTAAATTTCGAGCGCGAGAATAATAACCAAGGCCTGCCCAAGCCTGCATTACGCTGTCCGATGATGCGTCAGCTAAGTTCTCAACCTTTGGCCACAATTTAACAAACTTATCAAAGTAGGGTTTTACGGCCGTAACAGTCGTTTGTTGCAACATAATTTCTGACAACCAAACATGATAGGGATCTGCGATGACACCCAATTTTTGCTCAGATGGTGAAATGCGCCATGGAAGTTGTCGATGATGTTTATCATACCAAGTCAAAAGACGTTCGGAAATGCATGTGCTGCGGTGTGGTGTTAGCTTAGTCAATGTTCGTTAAAACCTATCAAGATAAGTGGTATTTAGCATTGACATTGGTACCTCCTTAAGCGAAACGCATAATTCAATCCTAAATTGGTAATTATATGCATCTACTTGGTCGTACGAATATTTTACAAAATCGGATGTGGTCAACCTTAAACGGTCGAAATATATTATTTATTTTGGCGATGGCAACGTTGGTGTCTGCTGTTGGTTCGCTTTTGACGCTGCTTATCATTGTTGCTGCGACGTCCGGATTTATTTTGTTTCTACAACATAGAAAATTCGTTTTGCTCAAATCCGATTTATGGCTTGTGGTGCCCGGACTGCTGTACCTACTGGCGATGTGGGGTTCTTATATACGCGAAGACTTTGAATGGGCAGATTTAGAGCATTGGGCTAAACCTTATATTTTTATTACGCTCGGGTTTGTTTTGGTCAATTATCGGCTCGTTAAAAATGTCGACTATTTTTCGTCGTTTATCAAATTTGCAGGCTATAGTGGCTATATATTACTGCCTTGGATCTTGTATGAGGGGTTTTGGCTTGGTCAACGTATGGCCGGCGGTTCTGGCAACGAAATTCCCTTTGGTATGGTTTGCGGGATCATGGCGCCAATTGCACTTTTAGGTGTGTTTGGTGCAGACCGGAAACATCAAGTTATCGCAATTGGAAGCGCGCTTTTATTATCTACCGGATTGGTGTTGTCCCTTACGAGAGGGATGTATATTGCTTTTGCTGTCAATATGCTGATTGTCATGATATATGCAATTAGCGTGTCTCGTCATCGTTTTCGGGTCTTTACAATTTTTGCTGTTGTGTTAGCGCTCGGTATAGGGGTGAGTGCAACTTCTGATACGATTAAAAACCGTGCGGGATCTCTTGCAGTTTTGGCGCAAAATTTAGCCGCGGGCCAAGCACCTGAAGATGGGTCGTTTTTTCAGCGCATGCAACTTTACAGCCGTGCAATGTGTCTCATCGAAGAACGCCCTGTATTTGGTTATGGTTTTGGCAAGCGTGATGATATTCTTGCGCAAGGTTCACCACAAGTTATAGCAAAAGGTGGGGTGATCTGCCCGCAAGAACATATTATCGCAACACACTTTCATAACGGCTTTTTCACTGTTGCCGTTGATGCTGGCGCAATTGGTTTGATAGCAATATTGTTGCTTTTACTATCGCCTTGGCTATTTGTTTTGCGTGCGCCAAAAGATGGCAGGCAAAATATTAGGTTAGCCTTCGCCAGTATTTTCGTTTTAACATACTCTTTCATGGGGATATTCAATATCTTGTTTGGACATGATTTGATTGATAGTCTGTTCATCACAGGGTGTGTGTTCTTAGCTCTAAGTGTTGTTAAAACCGATGGTTTTGCGCTTGAAGACGCAGCTGAGTACAAAGCCTCAACACCATCGTGAAGTTAGAGCGCTTCATAAGGCGATCTGCTGAACAGCAATTTGGAAAGAATGATTATAGCTGAGAAAAAAGCCAAAGGGCGCAAAGGAGCGCAGCAAATTGCTGAGTTAACCAACTCATTGGTTGACCCGATTTTAGCAAAACGAGCAGGTATCAACACAATGCTGCTCGGTATCTGGGATGAAATCGTTGGTCCTGAATTTGCTGATTGTTCTCGTCCAGATAAGATTATTTGGCCCCAAAAGCGTGATTTGGGAGCGGGCAGTTCCGAGCAGGGTGGAGGTTTGTCCCCCGGTCAGCTGACAATTGCATGTGAAGGATCACGTGCTTTGTTTTTATCTCATCAGCAAGATGAAGTTTTACAGCGAATTAATTCGTTTTTTGGGTTTCCAGCGATCAATCGCATCAAAATTGTCCAAAAAGTAGTTGTGAAACATGATTTGAAACGAAAAAAGCTGCGAAAGCTTTCATCATTGCAGCAAAAAAAACTTACCGAAATGGTCGATGATGTGGATGATCCAAAACTAAAAGAGGCATTGACAAAATTAGGTAAGGCTGTTTTGTCCAAGCGGTAACAAATATTTGATCGCGTGAAGCCATGAAATTGCCCCAAATGTGCCAGAAAGAACTACAGCGTGATAGTTTATTTTGATAGGCTGCTCACGTTATTGATAAGAGCAGCGCTCGACTGCGGAATTCAGGGGCTCCTCGCAGGACTAAGATACGACGAAAGGGTTTGGTATGTCGTTTATAGAAATTAAAAAGCTCAATCTTGTCTCAAAAGCTGCGCTTTTGGGTGGAGTTGCTTTACTGGTTGCCTCTTGTAGCGAAGCGCAAGATGTGAGCGATGCAAAAAATACAACAAATATCGAGCAGGTTGCGGACGCAAGTGACAACATTGATCGCGTTGTGACATCTGCAAGTGTACCAGCAGCTGACGGTACGGTTGATATGGAAGAGGTGCTTAAGGCAAGCCCGCTCAAAGAAATGGAAATGGGTGATGCAAATGCGCCTGTCACAATCGTTGAATATATGTCTCTGACATGCCCGCATTGCGCAAATTTCCACAAAAATACTTTCAAAGACATCAAAGAAAAATATGTCGACACGGGTAAAGTTCGCTTCATTTTACGAGAATTTCCGTTCGATCCACGCGCAGCAGCTGGCATTATGCTTGCAAGATGTGCGCCTGAAGATCAGTTTTTCCCATTCATAGATGTTCTTTTTGAACAGCAATCAGCGTGGTCAAGAGCCGAAGATGCGCGTGCTGCCCTGCTAAAAATCTCTAAATTAGCGGGTTTTACACAGGAAGAGTTCAATACTTGCTTGACGAACCAGCAGCTTCTTGATGATGTAACAGAAGTGCGTAATCGCGGCGCTAATGATTATGGTATACAATCCACACCAAGCTTCATCGTCAACGGAAGCCGGTATTCGGGGGATATGTCAGTTGATACAATGTCGGCACTTATCGACAGCTATCTATAATAAACGTTCATCAGAGCGCTGGGTAAGTGTGCCCAGCGCTCTTTTTTATTACAATTTTATTGAACAATGCGAAATGTATGACGGAGCGATCCAGTCATGAAGTTCAATAAACTGCGCCTCTTAGGCTTTAAATCTTTCGTTGATCCCACAGAGTTTTATATCGAGCGCGGTTTGACTGGCATTGTTGGTCCAAATGGCTGTGGCAAATCCAATCTTGTGGAAGCCATGCGCTGGGTCATGGGTGAGAATTCTTATAAAAACATGCGCGCATCCGGTATGGATGATGTTATTTTCTCAGGATCAGGCAATCGACCTGCACGAAATACTGCGGAAGTGGCGCTGTATCTTGATAATTCAGAACGAGATGCGCCTGCTGCATTTAACGATGTGGACGAAGTTCAGGTTTCTCGCCGTATTGAGCGAGAATCTGGTTCCGCCTACCGGATTAACGGCAAGGATGCGCGTGCGAAAGACGTTCAGCTTTTATTTGCGGATGCATCAACTGGTGCGCGATCTCCATCCATGGTGGGGCAAGGGCGAATTGGTGAGTTAATCCAGGCTAAGCCTCAAGCGCGTCGACAATTGCTTGAAGAAGCTGCCGGGATTTCAGGGTTGTATTCGCGCAGACACGAAGCTGAATTGCGTTTGCGCGGCGCTGAGACAAATCTTGAGCGTCTCGATGATGTGACCGCCCAACTTGAAAGTCAGATTGAAAGTCTAAAACGTCAGGCTCGTCAGGCAAACCGTTTCAAGGCAATTTCATCGGATATTCGCCGCAGCGAGGCAACATTGTTGCATCTGCGCTGGCAGCAGGCCAAATCAACGGAAGGGCAATCGCAGTCTGAATTATCAGAAGCCACGAAACGCGTTGCAAAAATGGCTGCCAAGCAATCAGAAGCAGCTCGAAATCAAGCCGTAGAAGCACATAAACTACCAGAATTGCGTGATAAAGATGCTAAAAGTGCCGCCGCTTTGCAGCGTTTGCAAATCGGCAAGACTCAGCTTGAGGAAGAAGCCCAACGCCTTGAGAAGCGCAAAGTCGAACTCGAACAACGCCTTGCGCAACTAGCGTCGGATATTGAGCGTGAAGAGCAATTGAAAGCTGACAACAGCGCGATTTTAGCAAGACTTGATGAAGAAGAAAAAGAACTAAAGGACATTCTAGCAAATTCAGATGCTCATGCAGCAGATTTGAAAAATGCCTTTGAAGCGGCAAGTGTTAAACTTGTGGCGAGTGAGAAAACACTATCAGCGATTACCTCTGAACGCGCGGAAGCGGCAGCCGGTAAAGTTCAATTAGAGCGCAAAAATCAAGATCTAAATGATCGCAAATTGCGCATTGAGCGCCAACTAACCGCCCAACGTGAAGAACTTGTTGGCATAGAAACGCAGATTGCTGGGCTACCTGATCCTAAAGTTAAGCAAAATGAACTTGAACAAAGTGAAGTCAATTTAGCTGCTTGTGAAGACAAGGTGGAAGCTGGAGAGATAAAACTTGAAGCAGCGCGCCAGAACGAAAATGATGCGCGTAAACCGCTATCTGAAGCACGCCGTAATCTCAACGAGGTTGAAACTGAAGCAAGGACAATCCAAAAGATCCTAAATGCCGGTTCAGAACCTGAATTATTTGCCCCCGTTGTGGATAAGATGAAAGTTGAGCGCGGCTATGAAACTGCTCTAGGTGCTGCGGTCGGCGATGACCTTGATTTGCCGTTAGATGCTTCAGCACCGGCTCATTGGTCGCAAATATCAGGAACCGGAGATGATCCTAAATTGCCAGCAGGTTTAACTGCGCTTGACGCTTTCGTGGAAGCCCCACAAGCATTGGCGCGACGCTTAGCGCAAATTGGATTGGTGGATGATGAAGCGCAAGGTGATGCACTTCATGCAGCATTATCACCGGGACAGCGCTTGGTGAGTAAAGATGGTGCGCTGTGGCGCTGGGATGGTTATCGCGCGTCCGCTGATGCCCCCACACCTGCAGCAATGCGTCTTGCGCAAAAGAACCGTCTTGCCGAGTTAGATGCTCAAGCTGTTACGGCAACAAAAGCCTTGCGGGATGCGGAAGAAAATTTGGAAAATGCCGCAAAAAGCGTGAAAGACCAACAAGAAGGTCAACGCCAGTTACGAGAAGATGTGCGACTTGCTAATATCGCAGTTAGTGATGCGCGCAAGGATTTAGCAAAAGCCCAGGAAGCTTCTGGTGCATTGTCTAATCGCGCGGAAGTGCTGCGCCAATCGACATCGCAATTTGCAAGCCAGCTTGATGAAGTTAAAACGGAACTGGTTGAAGTTGAAGCGGCCGTTTTATCAGCGCCGGATTTAACTGAACTTGATCAGCGTTTAACTCAGGCCAATTCGGAGGTCGCAACGGATCGTGGAGCAGCAGCGGAAGCGCGTGCGGCACATGAAAGCATGGAACGCGATAATCGCAATCGCCAACAGCGCTTAACGGCGATTGCAAACGAGCGCGAAACTTGGCTTTTGCGTGGTCAAAATGCTGATGGTCAGATTAAAGCGCTAAAAGAACGCTCAAATGTTGCATCGGTTGAGGCGCAAGAATTAGCCGATGCACCCGATAATCTCGCCAGTCGCAGAATACAATTGATGAACCAGCTGACCGAAGCTGAAACATTGCGTAAATCATGTGCTGATGTACTCGCACTTGCTGAAACGCAGTCTCGGGACGCGGATAAAGTCGCAACCGAAGCTATTGCAGCTCTCTCATCAGCGCGTGAAGGGCGTGGGCGTTCTGAAGAACGTGTGGTTGCAGCCAAAGAGCGTCGCGAAGAAGCTGAAACACGCATTCGTGAGGCGCTGAATTGCGAACCGCATGAAGCAATAAAGCTCGCTCAAATTGAAGGTGATGAAGCCGCGCTTGATCCAGATAAAATTGAGCGTTCGCTTGAGCGTTTGAAAATGGAACGCGAACGTTTGGGTGCCGTCAACTTGCGTGCGGAAGAAGAGCAAACCGAGCTTTCAGAACAGTATGAGACGATTATTAATGAGCGTGAAGACGTAATTGAAGCGATCCGCAAACTACGTGCAGGTATTCAAAGTTTAAACAAGGAAGGTCGTGAACGTTTGCTCGCTGCATTTGATGTGGTGAACGAGCAATTTACCCGTTTGTTTACGCATCTGTTCGGCGGCGGTACGGCAGAACTTCAGCTGGTTGAAAGTGAAGATCCGCTCGAAGCTGGTCTTGAGATCCTAGCCCGGCCACCTGGTAAAAAACCGCAAACAATGACGCTGTTATCAGGTGGTGAACAGGCACTCACGGCAATGGCACTGATCTTTGCTGTGTTCTTAACAAATCCTGCGCCGATTTGTGTGCTTGATGAGGTCGATGCACCGCTTGATGATCACAATGTAGAGCGTTTTTGTAATTTGATGGATGAGATGGCATCCTCAACAGAAACACGTTTTGTACTTATTACTCATAACCCGATTACCATGTCGCGGATGAACCGGTTGTTTGGTGTGACCATGGCTGAACAAGGCGTTTCCCAGCTGGTGTCTGTTGATCTGCAAACCGCTGAAGGTATGCGCGATGCAGGCTAAAATGCCTGAAGTTTTTGCAAAATTCCGTGTAAATACGGCATAAAGGCGTCAAATGTGAACAATTTATGATCAATTGCCTGCTATTTTTGCATAGCTGATAGGCAGAACTTGCGCTACTCATTTTTAAAATATCGGCATATACATATCTTCGATACAAAACGAAATGAAAATAAAGCAAGGACAATAACAATGAAAATGTTCTCATTTTTAAAAGCAGAAGACAGCCGTAAACGTAACGAACGCGAATATCTAAACAACGCTAAAAATTTGGCAGATTTAGAATATCGTATGCGTCAGGTTGATAAAGGCGTATTCAAACAGCCTTATAACTTTATCTAATCGATAAGTTTAAAAATAAGTGCACGGAGCGCGAGGCAGTTTAGGCCAACGCGCTCATATGTGCTTTTTACCGCACCCGATTTGAATGTTTCGAACGCGCTACCGATTGTGGCGCGTTTTTATTTTTCATTCTGAATAGACTGCAGATAGACAATCACATCCGCAACCTGCAGCTCTGTCATTTTAAAAATTGGCATGTCCGGATGCGATGTTTCAATGCCTTGTGAAAAGGCCTCTTCAATTGCATCAACCGGATAAAACTGCATGAGCTCGCGAAATAGCGGAGCATCCGGATGTGGGCTATCGCCCTGTGCGCTGATCGCATGACATTTTGCACAATTTGCTTCCAATATCCGTTTGCCATGCGCCCTTGGTTGAACCCATGCAATCCATGCCGCAATATCTCGTGCCTGTTTTGGTGTTAGGTTGAAAACAGGCATCACATTGTTTTGCGGTAGCGCGTGATTTAGTAGATCACGTTCGATCGTTGTTACATCGCGGTGGATGGTCATTCGCCAAAATGGAACGGCTTGGTGTAACGGGCTCGCGCCATCAATAGTCACCGCATGGCAAGTTGCGCAATTCGCGCGCGCTAAATCACGCCCATGGGAGATGTCAGCTTTTGAATTGGCGTCTTGCGCTGTGGAAACTGAGTCTGAGACCATGCCAATTGTAAGGCTTGTGATTGTGGTGAGAAATAAGCGTTTCAACATGTCTTATCCTTTCACTAAATTATAGGATGGTTGAAGCTTCAACACACCACTGTCTCTTTGCATTTTGTGATTTTAAATGGCTGAATGCGTCCTTCCCGAACAGCATCAAATTGACGACCATCGTCACATTGTGCACGGGCTTCAAAATATAATTGCCCAGCCAATTCAGTTTCTTTCATGGATATGAAATAACCCACATTGCATTGTTCTTCGAAAGCCAGCTGCATGGTCACTTCATCAAGCCATGCGGGGTTGGTGGATTGTGCAAATGCGTGGGTGGTTGTCAGCAATAAGCTGGCTAATGTAACGAGTATTTTCTTTTGACTATCAAACATGTTCACTCCTTTTCGCGTGAAGTGTTGCGTTACTGATTAATCTGGTCGTTCACTCCGGTTAGTTCTGTTGGGAGAATGTGCTGACCAAGATTTGCAAGCTTTTGCATCTCATCTGAATATTGCTTCGAGGAGTTTTCAAAAAAGTTGCGTTGTAAATCCCAGATTTCATTGATGGATTTACACGTCATGAGGCTTCGCTGAAGTTCGAGATCTTCAATCATACGTTTTGAATAAAAACTGATAATTTCTTGCTGGTATTTTGACCAACCTGCAACGATATCCGAACTGATATGAATGAGCTCAAAGGCCGTTTCGATATCTTCTTCTCTCGGTCTTGGTAGCGCAACGCCTTGTGTTTCTGCGCTTATGTCTTGCGGTTCTGACTTCGATGCAGACGGTGTTTTCACAACTTTCTGGGCCATGGGTCTACTCCTGTTTGAGTTGCCTTGGCCTTATTGTATCCATCTTAGATGACAGAACATTGATATAGCTCAAATCAATGAGCTATTTTCATGTGGCAAATTCTATATCGCCATCGTGGGGTGGCGACAGAAATAGCGCCACAACCTCATCTGGAACGTCAGAGATCGTTGGAAAGCGCCAATTAGCTTGCTTGTCTTTGTCAATGATAAGTGCCCGTACGCCCTCAATAAAATCACCGTGTTCCATTGCGCGGGATACAAATCGAAACTCCTGACGAAGCGCATTTTTAATCCCGGGATTTGCACGTACGGCTCTGATCGTTTCGAGCGTTACACAAATTGATATAGGGGAGGCGCTTTTGATCTTGTAAAGTGCTTTTGATGCCCATTCTGCTTCGGATTTCTCCAGAGCTGACAATATTTCGCCAATCGTTTCAAGGCTGAAAACTCTATCAATGTCAGCGCGGATTTTTACGAGCGCACCTTCATTGGTTGCTTGGGAGTAATTTGCAATATCTACAGCATCTCCTGATTGACTTAGTTTTTCAATCAAAGCGCCGAGACTGTCTTTCGGGACAAAATGATCAGCAAATCCGCAATAAATCGCGTCTTCATATCCAACTCGCCCTCCGGTAAGTGCGAGATATTCACCTAAATGTCCAGGAGCCTGCGCAAGCAAGTGTGAGGAACCAACATCAGGGATAAGCCCAATGGCACATTCCGGCAATGCAAAGCTTGTGTTCTCAGTTACAATTCGGTGGGACCCAAGAGCTGAAATGCCAACACCGCCGCCCATCACAATGCCATTCATCACAGCGATATAAGGTTTGTTGTAATGAGCAATGAGCGCATTAAGACGATATTCGTCACGCCAGAAATTGGTCCCGCTTTCAAAGTTTCCAGCTCTACCCTGAGCATAAAGATCTTGCACATCACCCCCAGCGCAAAAAGCTTTCTCACCCATAGCATCAATTAGCACCAATTTCACACCGTCGTCATCTGACCAATCACGAAGGGCTTTTTCAATTTGCAGCGCCATATCGTGCGATAAAGCATTAAGAACCTTTTCGCGGGTGAGTGTGATGTGGACGATATTGCCGTTTTTTCTGATATTGATATCCGTCATAAAACTACTTTAGCTGTTGATGAATTTATGCCCATTGAACTGATGCCCGATCTTATATGTCCCTAATTAAATCTCGCAGCTGGTGCAAAATCTGCAGTGATATTTCCCTTTAATTAGCGGCCTTAAACTTGAGGCAAAAGTTTGCAGTGTTGAAATCTATATTGTTATCTGATATTAATTTAACGAACGTTCATTTAATTAGCAAGGAATTTTTATGGCGCGCATTGCCGGATCAGATGGTGAAGTTACCCGAAGCGAGATAAGAAAAGTTAGTCTTGCGCTCTTTGCTCAATGTGGGTTCGCGGCAGTTTCCATGCGTCAGATCGCAAGCCAAGTGGGTGTGCAAGCCAGCGCGATTTACCAATATTATCCCAATAAGCAGCAAATCTTGGTCAGCCTATTGCAAAACCATATGGATGGGCTGCTTAAAGCCTGTCATGAAGAATTAACAGCAAACGACCCTGTTGAAAGACTAGAGCAATTCGCACGGTTTCACATTCGCTATAATATTAATCGTCCTGATGAAGTGTTCTTATCCTACATGGAGTTGCGCTCGCTCGAACCTGAAGGGTTCGCGGCCATCGCCGCTCTACGCAGTAAGTATGAGACAATATTGAAGTCCATCCTACGCGAGGGCGATAAATCAGGCGTCATGAAAGTTGATGACCCCCATGTATCAGCGATGGCTATTTTGGCCATGCTCACAGGTGTGAACACCTGGTACCGATCTGGCGGTCGCCTATCACAAAAGAAAATCGAAAATATTTATGCATCGATGGTGCTTAAGTCACAGGGAATTGTGACTGAAACCACTGATAAGGAGGAGGTTACACATGTTTGATCACGTTATGGATTTCGGATTGGGTGATGATATCAATGCATTGCGTGAAATGGTGCGCAAGTTTGCAAGTGATGAAATTGCACCTCGCGCTGCAGAGATCGATAAATCAAACGAGTTCCCAAATGATCTATGGATGAAGATGGGTGAGCTTGGTTTGCACGGAGTGACGGTGTCTGAAGAGGCCGGTGGCGTTAATATGGGGTATCTTGCACATTGTGTTGCAATCGAAGAGATCTCACGCGCATCCGCGTCTGTTGCGTTGTCTTATGGTGCTCATTCCAATTTATGTGTGAACCAGATCAACCGCTGGGGCACTGACGAGCAAAAAGAAAAATACCTGCCTAAGCTTTTATCAGGTGAACATATTGGTTCGCTCGCTATGTCAGAACCAGGTGCAGGTTCAGATGTGGTTTCTATGAAACTTCGCGCCGAAAAATCCGGTGACCATTTTGTGCTCAATGGCAATAAAATGTGGATCACAAACGGACCGGATGCAAATACGCTCGTTGTTTATGCCAAAACCGATATTGAAGCCGGCTCAAAAGGCATAACAGCCTTTATTATCGAACGCGAAATGGAGGGTTTTTCCACCGCTCAAAAGCTCGACAAATTGGGCATGCGTGGCTCCAACACCGGCGAACTCATCTTTGATAATTGCAAAGTACCTGAGGCTAACATCTTAGGTAAAGAAGGCGAAGGTGCGAAGGTTCTCATGTCCGGTCTTGATTATGAGCGAGTTGTGCTAGCTGCTGGTCCTGTTGGCATTATGGCGGCGGCAATGGATATTGTGGTGCCTTATGTGCATGAGCGTGAGCAGTTTGGAAAACCAATCGGCACATTCCAATTAATGCAGGGCAAACTCGCCGACATGTACACCACCATGAATGCCTGCCGATCCTATGTTTATGCCGTCGCCCGAGCATGCGATAATGGTCAAGTCACGCGAAAAGATTCAGCCGGCTGTATTTTATATGCGGCTGAAAAAGCCACACAAGTTGCGCTTGAAGCCATCCAGTGTTTGGGTGGAAACGGTTACATCAATGACTACCCAACCGGGCGGTTGTTACGTGATGCAAAACTCTATGAAATTGGCGCTGGCACCAGCGAAATTCGCCGAATGTTAATCGGCCGCGAAATCTTCAGCGAGACTGCATAGATGAGTAAACTAACAAGTACATCAATTCCTAATGCAGATAATGCTGAAGCAATGAATACCCAGCTTGTTGGCGTGCGCAATGAAGCAACGCGCATTTTACAAGGCGGGTCTCAGCGCGCGCGTGAGCGCCATGTCGCGCGGGGTAAATTATTACCGCGAGATCGTGTTGAGGGTTTAATCGACCCTGGTTCTGCATTTTTAGAAATTGGTCTGTTTGCTGCAAAAGATACCTATGATGCGGATATTCCAGCTGCTGGCGTCATTGCGGGCATTGGGCAAATCAACGGTCGCGATTGCATGATTGTCTGCAACGATGCAACGGTTAAAGGTGGCACTTATTATCCGCTCACAGTTAAGAAGCATCTCAGAGCGCAAGAAGTTGCTGAAGAGAATATGCTGCCATGTCTTTATTTGGTCGATAGCGGTGGCGCGAATTTACCTAACCAAGATGAAGTGTTTCCTGACAAGGATCATTTCGGTCGAATTTTTTATAATCAAGCACGAATGAGCGCAAAAGGCATTGCCCAAATCGCGGTTGTGATGGGTAATTGTACCGCAGGTGGCGCCTATGTGCCTGCGATGTGTGACACGACGATTATGGTCAAAGAACAGGCGATGATTTTCCTCGCGGGTCCTCCGCTGGTTAAAGAAGCCACCGGTGAAGAAGTGGATGCGGAAACGTTAGGTGGGGCAGACACCCATACCAGATTATCCGGCGTTGCTGATTATATGGCAGAAGATGATGCCCATGCGCTCGCGCTCGCGCGTCAGGTGGTTTCAACATTGGGCCAAGCGCCAAAAACTAATGTCGCCCTAACCACATCCAAAGATCCTGTTTATTCAAGCGAAGATATTATGGGGCTGATCCCGCATGATACACGGCAATCTTTCGATATCAGAGATATAATCGCGCGCATGGTTGATGGCAGCGAATTTGATGAATTTAAAGCGCGATATGGCACAACTTTGGTCACAGGCTTTGCGCATATTGATGGCATGCAGGTTGGCATTATTGCCAATAATGGCGTGCTATTTTCTGAAAGCTCGCTCAAAGGTGCGCATTTCATTGAGCTCTGTTGCCAGAGAAAAATTCCGCTTCTGTTTTTGCAAAATATCACAGGCTTTATGGTGGGCTCAAAATATGAAGCAGGCGGCATCGCCAAAGACGGCGCCAAACTCGTCAATGCAGTGTCAACAGCTAATGTACCAAAGATTACGGTGATCATTGGTGGTTCATATGGTGCAGGAAACTATGGCATGTGCGGTAGAGCATTCGGCCCGCGATTTGTTTGGATGTGGCCCAATGCGAGGATCTCCGTTATGGGCGGCGCGCAAGCTGCAGGTGTGATGGCAAGCGTAACACGCGCTGGGAAAAAGGCCCGTGGAGAAGACTGGAGCGCAGAACAAGAAGCTGCCTTCAAGCAGCCGATATTAGATCAGTTTGAAACCCAGTCCCATCCATTTTATGCCTCAGCAAGATTATGGGACGACGGCATCATTGATCCACGCGAAACGCGCAATGTCGTTTCGTTAAGTCTTAAAGCATGCTTGAATGCACCAATAGAGGACACAAGCTTCGGCTTGTTCAGAATGTAATGGTGGATAGTATGACAATGTTCTCTAAAATTCTCATTGCCAATCGTGGCGAAATCGCATGCCGAATTATCAAAACGGCAAAACGCTTGGGCGTGAAAACGGTCGCTGTATATTCAGATGCAGACAAAAACGCACTGCATGTTGAGCTGGCCGATGAAGCGGTTCATATCGGACCACCTCCGGTAAGCGAAAGCTATTTGCAGCAAGACACAATCATAAAAGCTGCACAGCGAACAGGCGCGCAAGCCATCCATCCAGGATATGGATTCCTGTCTGAAAATCCTGAATTTGTTGCTGCTGTTGAGGCTGCTGGTCTGACCTTCATCGGCCCAAGCGCCAAAGCAATTTCTGCTATGGGTCTTAAAGATGCGGCCAAGCAGTTGATGCAGGATGCAGGTGTTCCGATTGTCCCAGGGTATCATTGTTCGGATCAAACGCCGGATTTGTTAAAATCAGAAGCTGATAAAATCGGTTATCCTGTGCTGATCAAAGCTCGTGCTGGCGGCGGCGGTAAAGGTATGCGCCTTGTCGAGCAACAAACAGATTTCTTATCCGCATTGGAAAGTGCTGCGCGGGAAGGGCAAACAGCCTTTGGTGATCCTGCGGTGTTGATTGAAAAATTCATTACCTCGCCACGTCATATCGAAGTGCAGGTCTTTGGCGACTCCAAAGGCAATGTCGTACATATGTTTGAGCGTGATTGTTCTTTACAGCGTCGCCATCAAAAGGTGATCGAGGAAGCGCCTGCACCAGATATGCCAGATGATGTGCGCCACGCGATGACGCAAGCTGCGGTTAAAGCAGCGCAAGCGATCAATTATGAAGGTGCTGGCACGATCGAGTTTATCGCAGATGGGTCGGGGACTTTGCGCAAGGATGGTTTCTGGTTCATGGAAATGAACACAAGATTGCAAGTTGAGCATCCTGTGACCGAAGCGATAACCCGGCTTGATCTTGTTGAATTGCAATTGCGTGTGGCGGCAGGGCAAGCCTTGCCATTATCCCAAGATGATATTTCAATTAATGGCCATGCATTTGAAGCACGGCTTTATGCAGAAGATGTACCGGCCGGTTTCTTGCCTGCAACAGGTAAGATTTCGCATTTAAAATTGTCACCAGATGCACGAAATGATAGCGGTGTGCGAATGGGTGATGTTATCTCACCTTACTATGATCCAATGATTGCAAAAGTGATTACCCATCGCAGCAATCGCGGGGAAGCGCTTGGCGCATTGACCACAGCGTTATCACAGACACAAGTATCTGGTTTAGCGTCTAACATTTCGTTTTTATCACGCTTGTCGGCCCATAAAGGTTTTTTAAAAGGCGAGGTGGATACAGGATTGATTGAGCGCGATATTGATAGTTTGACCGCGCAAGATGATCCGACTGAAACAATGGTTGCGATCGCAATATTGGTGGCGTTGGATTGGCAAGTTTCTCATGCACAATCAAACTGGCGTATGTTTGGCGCGGCCTCTCGTGTCGCATCAATCATGTATTTAGATGATAAAATCGAACGTCGATTGGTTGTGGGTGAAGATGTGCAATCACTTGATTTAACAGGTGAACTTCAAAGTCAATTTACCATCATTGAAAAGCGTAATGATGTAATTACTTTCGAGCATGATGGTCTTCGTTCTTGTATTGATTTCGCACGTTATACAGATGGTCAAGATTGCTATGTCGTACTTTATAAAGATGCACAAAGCTTTGAATTTATACTGCCGGATCCGCTTGCAGTAGTAGATACCGCTAGTGCGGGCGAAAACGTGATTTCAGCGCCTATGAGCGGGGTTATCCGCCTAATTGATATTGAAGCGAATACGCAAGTTACCGAAGGTCAACGGCTTGTTGTATTGGAAGCGATGAAAATGGAAATGAATTTAACGGCGCCATGTGCTGGTCTTGTGAAAAACATCACGTGTCAGCTTGGTGATGCGGTTGAAGGTGGTTCGGTGTTGATCGAGATTGAGCCGGAGGCTTAGATGGATTTCCCCAAAGAGAGCTATTGTTATCAAGTTGCGCAAAACGGTTGGCAGCTGCCTGAAACATATAATATGGGGCAGGTGGCTTGTGATGATTGGGCGGTTAAAACACCTGATGCTACAGCACTCATATTGGCAGATGAAAATCAGATCATATCCTATAAAGAACTGCGTGCCTTATCCAATCAACTAGCAAACCTTTATACAGAGCTTGGACTATCGCGAGACGATCGGGTTGGCATTTTATTGCCGCAAGCTCTAGAGACAGCCATTGGACATTTGGCGGCTTTTAAATGTGGGTTGATTTCTGTGCCGCTATTCATGTTATTTGGTCCTGATGCGCTTGAGCACCGGGTAATTGACGCTGGCATAAAGGTGATCATCACCAATCAGCAAGGCGCGAATAAGCTCTCTGAGATGAAAGATGAGGCCCGCGATGGTCTTATAATTCTCACCATTGATGGTGTACATCAAGGTCTTGGCAGTTTGGATTTTCAGGCCAAGCTCGGCGCGCAATCTGATGTATTTGAATGCGTACAAACAGGACCTGATGATCCGGCTATGATCATCTATACTTCCGGCACCACAGGCTCACCAAAAGGTGCTTTGCATGGCCATCGTATGCTTGCAGGGCATATGACAGGGTTTGAAACATTTAATGACTTTAAAACAGCACCCGGCCGGGTGATCTGGACCCCTGCCGATTGGGCATGGATTGGTGGGCTTTTCGATGTTTTAATTCCAGCCCTTGCTTGCGGAATGTCAGTCGTTTCCAAAAGATTTGAGAAGTTTACCGCTGATGCTGCGTTTGATCTCTTGGCAGATTACAACGTGCAACATGCCTTTTTACCGCCGACCGCGCTCAAGCTTATGCGCTCTACTTATCCAGATAACGCACCACGCGAATTACATCTCGTTTCAGTTGGAAGTGGGGGGGAAAGCCTAGGTGCGCCGCTGCTTGATTGGGGTAAATCCGTGCTCAGTGTGACGATCAATGAGTTTTACGGGCAGACTGAGGGCAATTTATTGATCTCGTCCTGCGCAGCGCTCGAAACACCGCGCCCGGGGATTATCGGCAAAGCTGTTGCGGGTCACGAAATGGCAGCAATTGATATGGACGGCAACGCGGTTCCAGATGGCGAAATCGGTATCATCGCGGCCAAAGCGCCAGATGCTGTGATGATGTTAAATTACTGGAACAATCCAGAAGCGACGAAAGAAAAATTCATAGGTAAGTGGATGCTTACTGGAGATATGGGCGTTGTTGAAGCTGATGGATGGATACGTTTTGTTGGACGTGATGATGATGTCATCACATCCGCTGGATATCGCATAGGTCCGGGCAGCATCGAAGATTGTTTGATGCGTCACCCATCTGTGAAAATTGCAGGTGTTGTAGGCAAGCCTGATGAAACACGCACGGAAATCGTTGTGGCATTTGTGGTTTTAGCAGATGGTATCTCCCCATCGGATGATTTGATCTTGGAATTGCAAACCCATGTTAAAACGCGTCTTGCCGCGCATGAATACCCGCGTGAGATTTATGTGCTTGATGAATTGCCAGTGACAACAACTGGCAAAGTGATGCGGCGCAAATTACGGGATATGCTGGTATGAGCGATAAATTCGTAAAAATTTTTGAGGTTGGTCCAAGAGATGGTCTTCAAAACGAAGAAGACATTATATCAACGGAGCAAAAGATTGAGCTTATTGATGCGCTCTCAGAACTTGGGTTTAAAAATATCGAAGCCACTGCGTTTGTGTCGCCTAAATGGGTGCCGCAGATGGCAGATGCCTCTGATGTGATGGCTGGAATTAGTCGCAATTTAAATGTTCGATATTCTGCTTTGACCCCCAATCTTCAGGGCTTTGAAAAGGCGCTTGATGCGAAAGTGGATGAAGTTGCGGTTTTCGCAAGTGCGTCAGAAACCTTTAGCCAAAAAAACATCAATTGCTCGATTGCGGAAAGTCTGGAGCGGTTTGTGCCGCTTATAGAACGCGCACAACATTTTGATATTCCGGTGCGTGGATATGTGTCTTGCGTTGTGGGTTGTCCTTACGAAGGTGAAATCAAACCAAGCGCTGTTTCAGAGGTTTCAAACGCATTGATCGATTTGGGTTGTTATGAGGTTTCGCTAGGAGATACGATTGGTGTTGGAACACCGTCGTCAACGATGAAAATGCTGGAGGCTGTTCAGGCGAGTATAGATCCATCACAACTTGCGGGACATTTTCACGACACCAAAGCTGTAGCGCTTGAAAATGTGAGGGCAGGTCTGAAAATGGGATTACGCGTCTTTGATAGTGCAATTGGCGGCTTGGGCGGTTGTCCATATGCGCCAGGTGCGAAGGGGAACGTATCAACGCTCGAGCTTGCGAATATGCTGGAAAGTGAGGGATGGACAACTGGTCTTGATCTTGAGGGTCTGACAAAAGTTGAGACGATAATGGCAAAGTTAGCGAGGCGGCACCATGACTGATTATCAAACGATGACGCTTGACGTTGATGAAGATGGTATTGCGCATTTAACGCTTAATCGGGCCGATAAGCATAATGCGATGAACGCGCAGATGATTACAGAGCTGTCTAACGCTGCTCAAAAATGTGGTTCTGATCCTAACGTTCGAGCCGTTATATTGCGTGCAAATGGTAAGAGTTTTTGTGCAGGCGGGGATCTGACTTGGATGCAGGCGCAAGCCAATGCCGACCGAAATGGTAAGATCAAAGAAGCAAGTACGCTTTCAAATATGCTGCTTGAACTTTATCAATTCTCCAAGCCATTAATTTCAGTGGTGCAAGGTCCGGCCTATGGCGGCGGGATCGGGTTGATCTCTGTATGCGATATCGTAATTGCGCATCCTTCGAGTAAGTTTTCACTTACGGAGACAAAGCTAGGGCTTATTCCTGCAACAATTGGTCCATTTGTTATCAAGCGATTGGGCGAGGGTGCCGCACGACAAGTATTTTTCACGGGCAAGCTGTTTGATCCAGAATATGCGCAAAGGGTTGGCTTGATTTCCTTTGTCACTGAAAACTTAGAAAGTGCAGTGGAACGCGAGATCAAATCGGTCTTAAAAACGGCTCCCCAAGCTTCCGCGCGTGCCAAAGCACTATGCCTGAAGTTAAGTGGTGGTATCTCGCGTGAAGATATAGATCATTCTATTGAGGCATTGGCGGATGCGTGGGAAAGCGATGAGGCGCAACATGGTATTCAAGCGTTCTTTAATCAGTCCAAACCGGATTGGGTGAAATAACGTTATTGCGCAGCCAAAGCGTTGTTGAAAAATTCAATGGCACGATCTTCACTGCCAAAGCGCCAAAATCCGCCATGTCCTAAGCCTTCAATGATGACAAATTCAGTACCCTCGGGTGCTTTTGCATAAAGTCTTTGACCATATTCTAAAGGCACGGTTTCATCGCTATCGCCATGCATGATCAAAATTGGCGCGGTAACCTTTTGGATATGCTCGTCTGATTGAAAGTCATGTTTGATCAAAGATAAAACCGGCACCCATGGATAGCGATCTGCGGCAACCGCCGCGACTGAGTTAAACGGTGCTTCAAGCACCATCGCAAACACATCGCGTTGCGTTGCTAAATAGGTCGCAACTCCCGTTCCAAGCGAATGCCCATAAAGCGCGATTGGTTGATCACCTTGCGCTTTGATAAAATCATAGGCGGCTATCGCATCAATGAACAAACCTTTTTCACTTGGTTCTCCTGTACTGCCAGGATATCCGCGATATCCGGCTAAAAGCACGCCAAATCCATCTTTTATCAAGCGTTCACCGCGACGTTTTTGGCGTACAGCAGAACTTGCATTGCCATGGAAAACAATAATGGTTGCTTCTCCTTCTTCGGAAGGGTGATGAAGACCAAATATAGTTTCGCCATCGGGCGTTTTGATTAGAGCTTTTTTGAAGTTTGCGTCTGCAGCGTTTTCAGTATCCGATGGGCGAATTGGAAATATGAGTTTGTCTTGTGAAAAATAAAGATATCCCACAGCAGCTAAATATGCAGTGAGCCCGACGGCTATGACGAATTTGAATAACTTTTTTAAGATCGACACGCGCAATTTATACCTTTGGTTCAAAAGGGTAGGAAAAGCATTTTTTCCCGCCCTTATAACGAATTGTAATTTATACGCTGATTAAAAACGAGTAGTTCAGCTTAAATCAGAAATCGCAGAACGGATGTTTTCAATGATGTAATCCTGCGTGTCATTGGACAAGTATGGGTGCATTGGAAGCGATAATACATCCAAAGACAATGCATCTGTTACAGGTAGAACACCGCCTGTTGCGTGACCAGCAATCAAATTGTCGCTGTATGCATCCTGATTATGTAGTGGTTTTGCATAATAAACAGCTGTTGGAATGCCTTTGTCTTTAAGTTTGCCCTGCAATGCATCGCGATCTAAGCCTTGCGGCAGGCGTGTTGTATATTGTGCCCAAACAGACTGGCAGCCTTCTGGAACATGTGGGCAAGTAACAAGGTCATTAAGACCAGATGTATAACGATCAGCAACTTTTTGGCGTTCGGTGATTTCGCCGTCAAAAATCTTGAGCTTTTCAAGTAGAACTGCAGCTTGCATAGTATCAAGGCGACCTGTCATACCAATGCGGACATTGTCGTACTGGCTCGTGCCTTTACCATGGAATAGGATTGAGCGAAGATCTTCGGCCAAGTCGTCATCATCGGTAAACATTGCACCGCCATCACCATAAGCACCCAACGGCTTTGCTGGGAAAAAGCTTGTTGCTGTCGCAATTCCCTGTGTGCCAATTGGCGCATTGTGATAGCGCGCACCAAAACTTTGCGCGGCATCGGAAAGTAGCCACATGTCGTTTTCATCAGCGATTTTCAATATCGATAGATAGTCCGCTGGCAAACCAAACAAATCAACTACGATGATACCTGCAAGGTCTTCACCATTGGACTTGGCTGTTTCTACAGCTGCTTTGAGCGCTTTGGGATCCATGTTGAACGTGTTCGGTTCAACATCAACGAAACAAACTTTCGCGCCCAACCAGGCTACAACTTCAGCAGTTGCTACAAAGGTAAAAGAGGGACAAAAGATGACTTGTCCTGCGCGTACGTTTTTGGCCATCAAAACCATGGCCAGTGCATCTGTACCTGATGAGCAGCCTATGGAGTGTTTTGCACCACAAAATTTTGATAATTCAGCCTCAAGCTCAGCCACTTCCGGACCCATCACGTAACGCCCATGATCCAGCACACGCGCCATTGCTTTATCAACATCAGCGCGGATGCGCTTTTGTTGGCTTGCAAGATCAACGAATGGGATATTAGGGATGTTAGTCATTTAGATACTCATATGAACAAGAAGTGCCGAATTTATAGGCTTCGTTACGCTGAGTTTTCCTTATCGTCTAGGGCTTTGAGGCAAATAATCGAAATTGAAGTTAATTTGACGCACACAATAGGTATCCACTGGTGATATTTCGTGAGAATTTCAGCTCTCACTCATCAATTCGGGTGGTTTACGTAATTATCGAGCGATCTTCGCTGCGTCGCCAGTTTGATCCGTCTGAAAATGCGATGCATGATCCGAGTGAAGAATCAGTGACATAAATCATACGTCCTGCAACGGTTGCATCCGGTAGAGAAAGAATGGAATGTGTATCTAGTTGCACTGGCATTTGTGTTGTGATCAAGCCATCTTCCAAGCGCAATATTTCTTCATTATTGACGCTAAAAATAATGGCACCATCTCCCAATTGGCTAATAAGCAAACTGCCATTTTGAGCAGTTGAACTGATATCCGTTTCGGAAGCTGTGACGCTCATTTCAAGTGCTGCAGAAGATGAAGCATTTTCAATTTTAGCCTGATCTGCAACTGTTAAAACTGCCGATGGGTTGATGTCGCCTATCGCGATGTTTCCGGTTGTCGCATCCGCAAGAAGAGCTGTGTTAAAATTCGCACCATCCGCGCTCGTCTTAATGCGAAACTGATCGTCGCCTGCAAGACCAAATTCCGCCCGTCCTGAATAGCCTGTTTGAAATAAAAGACTAGCAGTATCAGTGGCTTGCGCTTTATTGATTTTGAGTTGATGCCCATTCCCGGCATTATTAAAAAGGCTTGCTTCAGATGATAATGTAAAACGGTTCGTCAAGTCTGCAGAAGCATTGACCCCAAGGGTAAGATACTCCGCAAAATCATTAGAACTGATGAGGTCCAGCCAATCAGCGCCGTCAAAATATGAATAAATATTTTCATCCAATATGAAGGCTAACCATCCCGTTTGGGGCGTGTAAAATTGAAATACGCCATCTTGATAAGCTGCAATGGCTCCGGTGCGATCGGTAAAGGTTCCTGAAGCATCTTGCGGTACTATATAACGCGCGCCTGCTGCTGCAGCATCAGGCCCCTCACTTACTGTTCTACTAACCACGCTAAGCTGTACAATTGCGTCTAATGCTAACAGAGCCTCGTTATGTGTAACGTGCTTTTGTGCCTGAGAAGGGAGGATGAACGGCAGCGCCAAATTGTCCGAATTGGTCAATGTAAAAATCCCATATTATCATACAAAAATATCGCCAATGCTTAAACTCATAGGCCGTTATATGAGATTAGTTGAAAACTTGTGGTGGGGGATAAATTACGAGTATTCAACGACGTGATGAACTTTATAATGACATAAAAACAGATACTTAATTCTGAATGGGAAAGTTTGTTTACAAGTTTGAAGAGCAAATCTTCACCTCTCATGCAACTGTGTTATGGCTCTTTTGTAACAGGCTTGGTAATAAGTTCTTCAAAAGTTAGATTTTTCACCAGAATGGTTTTACACTAAGACACTAGCTGGTTAGATTAACCAATTCGCGCGTCGTTCGTGCGGGTGAGGGAGAAAAATGTTGCATTGCAACATAAAACCTGTGTAACTGTCATGAATAACGCGGAAACAAGCGTTGGAATTTTAGTTTTAACAGGTGTCGTAGTCATTTGCGGGGTCGTGCAAGGAGGGCGGATCCGGTGTCAATGTGGATTAATCAGCTGGGCGAGTGCCAAAAGGCAGCCTCAGATGCGGATCACTATGGTGATTTACATCTAGGTTATGCAGGCGCACGACTATTTGCATTGTCCTGTTTTGGTATACCTGTACAGCCCGGGTTCATAATCCGAACTGAAACATGTAATTTTTTCCATGCAAACGGTTTTTTACCACCCGAATTTGATGCTGAGTTGGAAAGTGCGCTTAAAGTGCTGCAAAAAACCTATTGTGATACGACCGTTGGTAAGAAACTCCCGCTATTTTTAACAGCGCGGGCAACATCTAAATCACGTGTGGCTGGCGTTGTAAGTCCGATTTATCATCTGGGTATGAATGCTGAGAATACGCGCAAAATTGCAACCTTAATGAAGCCCAGTACGCGTGATGGCTATGAAGCGTCTAGTGATCGAAAAGCTGGGCAGCAACTCATGCGTTTTTTATATCAGTTCACTGAAAACGCACTCAACATCACACCAGATGTTTTAGAAGATCTATTTGATGAGAAGCGATCTGTTTTGGGTTATGAGAGCGATCATGATTTTTCCATGGAAGAAGTCATTGAAATCTCACAAGTTTACAAAGAGCAGCTTAAATCTGATTTGGGTTTTGAACTGCCAAATGATTTGCTTGGGCAATTACGCGTAGCTGTCATCAACGCGATAAAAAGTTGGATGTCTCGACGCGCTATCATGCAGCGCCAAATTCACGAAATCAGCGATGATGAAGGCTTAGCCATAATTGTACGCGCAGCAGCCTTCGCTGATTTTGATGATATGAGCGGGCAAGCCTATTTGGACACGCGTGACAGAACAACTGGTGAAAACAAGGTGCACGGTGGTTTAGGCTGGAACCTTGTCGGTGAACAAAGCGCTAGAACGTCGCGTTTTTCAACTTCTTTGACTGGACAAAGTGATGATGGCGATGAGACGTTAATTGATGTTGCACCGGAGATACATGCGCGACTGACAGAAATTGGCAAAAAAGCCGAGAGCTATTTTGGGCGCTGCCAACGTCTTGGATTTATTATTCAATCGGGAGAGCCATGGGTTGGAGATAGTGTCGATTTACAATTAACAGCAATGGCTGAACTTAAGACAAATGTTGATTTTGTAAATGAAGGCATCCTAACCAAAGAGCAGGCACTTTGTAGAATTGACCCGCTCTCACTTGAACAAATTATGCACCCATCAATCCGTCAGGAAACCGAACGCGAAGTGATTGCATCCGGAGTATCCGCATCGCCAGGCGCTGCGTCTGGAGAGATAGTCTTTTCATCTGAGGATGCAATTGATGCAGCACGAGAAGGGCGCAAAACCATACTTGTCAGGGTTGAAACCAGCCCCGAGGATGTGCACGGCATGCAGCGCACTGAAGGTGTTTTAACTATTCGCGGGGGTATGACCAGTCATGCAGCGGTTATCGCACGCGGCATGGGAAGACCTTGTGTGTGCGGGGCGGGGAATATGCGCATTGATCTTGCCAATGAAACTCTTTTTGCCTCAGGTCAATATCTAAAAAAAGGCGATATCATCACCCTAGATGGTGCCAAAGGCGAGGTTCTTTTGGGTGAAGTTGCAATGGAAGAGGCGACATTATCTGATGAATTTCAACAGCTTATGTCATGGGCAGATGAAGCGCGCCGTATGGAAGTGCGTACCAATGCAGAAATGCCTAGCGAAACTTTAGCTGCACGCCAATTTGGTGCTGAAGGTATTGGCCTTTGTCGTACAGAACACATGTTTTTTGATGAATCGCGTATTTTAACAATGCGTGAAATGATTTTGTCTGAAACAGAAGCGGGGCGCCGCGCTGCGTTAGATAAATTACTTCCTATGCAACGTTCAGATTTTATTGAATTGTTTGAAGCTGCAAATGGTCAGCCAGTTACAGTACGTTTGTTAGATCCTCCGTTACACGAGTTTTTGCCCAAAGCAGATGAAGAGATAGCCCATACAGCAAAAGCCATGGGTGTCGATGATATTATCGTTCGACGACGCATTGATGAGTTGAGTGAGTTTAATCCAATGTTGGGCCACAGAGGTTGTCGTTTGGCAATCTCCTATCCTGAAATCACCGAAATGCAGGCAAGGGCAATCCTACAAGCTGCGATCATTGCAGCGAAAAACACCGGTGCGCCTGTTATGCCTGAAATTATGGTGCCCCTCGTTGCGCTTAAAAAAGAACTCGATTTTGTTAAAGAGCGAATCAATTCAGTCGCAGAAGATGTGATGCGCGAGATGGATGCGAGCGTTCAATATTTGGTTGGAACCATGATTGAATTGCCGCGCGCCGTGATCCGCGCTGACGCGATAGCTGATTCTGCTGACTTCTTCTCATTTGGCACCAACGATATGACACAAATGATGTATGGCATATCACGCGATGACGCCTCACCATTTTTGAAAACTTATCGCCAAAAAACTATTATCGATGAAGATCCGTTTGTAACGCTCGATATTGAAGGCGTGGGTGAACTTGTCAAAATGGCAGCAAAGCTTGGTCGCGAAAATCATCCTGATTTAAAGCTTGGTGTTTGCGGTGAACATGGTGGTGATCCGGTTTCAGTTAAGTTTTTTGACCGGATTGGGCTCGATTATGTGTCTTGTTCGCCCTTCCGTGTGCCAATTGCTAAGTTAGCCGCTGCGCAGGCGAGCATTGAAGCAAAAAACCTTACAGAGGCTGATTAAAAAACTATGCCTGTTGTTTACCGCCGCCCATCATCAGTATCAGCTCTTTGGTCGCGAAAAATCGGCTATTTTGTGATCATATTGCTGTTAACTGCCTGGGTGGGGCATCGCTTTTTCGGATTTGAAACATCAAATGCAATTGCGGTGGGATTGTTGGCAAGTGCAATTGCTGCAGTTGGTCTTGGTTTGGCGATTATTGGGTTTTCAATGTTGTGGCTGATTGGTGCGAGAGGTGGAAGAGCATCTTTTGTCGGCTTATGCCTCAATCTGGTTGCCCTATTGCCCTTTGGTTTGAGTATGTATCGCTATGTATCATTGCCCCAACAATTTGATGTCGTGACATCAAGTGATGTGTCCATTGATTGGCTTCGTAATCCGCTTAGACCAAGTACCTGGTTATCAAATGATAGCTCTGGCGAGATCTTATTAAATGTAAATAATTCGCGCATTTATGGCCAATTAACAGAGCGTCGCTATGAAGGTGCTATCGATCGTGTGTATCGGGCAATTCGTGCTGTTGCGTCAGAGGAGAAACTTAAGGTTATAGCGAGAGAAGGTGATGATTTCCTATCTCCAGATGAGCCTCAGGTTGAAGAAGGGGCAACCGATGAGACAGCGGGAGTGCCAGTTCCAGCACCCACGCCACGAGATCGCATCAACGCACCTGTGCAAGGGCAGTTGGGTGAAGAAGGTGGCGATTTTGAAGGATCAACTATTCGACTTCAATTTGCTAAAAATTCGCTTTTTCTCGGTGTGCAGCATGACATCTTGATTTTACTAACGGAAGATGAAACTGCAACTTTTGTGAATATGCGTTCAGCAACCAAGCAAGGGCCACATGACCTTGGTCTAAATGCTGAATTGATCAATAGCTTCCTGAGTAAAGTGGATAACCGGCTTTTGGGTATTGTTGGCGCTGGATAGCGTTATTTGAGCCGATAAATACTATCGAGCTGAGCCGGACCATCGGTCTGAACAATACCTTGCTCGATTAAATCTTCTAAATGTGCCAAAACAGAAAGCCCGGCCGCTCGTCTTAAATTCTCAGCTAAACCTAAATAGATTTGACCAACGATTTCGTCAGGTTTTAAACTTCCATGACGCGATAAGCTTTTTACAATTGATCTCTCTCGAAATAGGCGGTGCTCTTTTAATTTTTGTAAAAAATCAGGTGGATCAATCACTTCACCGCCGTGACCGGGATAAATCTCGATGTGTTCGCGTTCAATTAAATGGTCAAGAGAATTCATAAAATCCCGCATTGAACCGTCAGGCGGTGCGATAATTGATGATGACCACGCCATGACATGATCGGCAGAGAATAAGATGTTATCTTCAACGCGCGCAAATGCACAATGGTTTGCTGTATGACCAGGCGTATGAATTGCTTCGATCTGCCAATCGCCGCCATCAATAATCTGGCTATGCTCAAGCTCGATGTCCGGCACAAACTCCATATCGGAGCTTTCATGCAACGGATTAATCTCGCCAGTATTTAACTCACGCGACGCACGATGTGGTCCTTCAGCATATATTTGTGCTCCAGTTCTTTCCTGCAGCACTCTTGCTAAGGGCGAATGGTCTTTGTGAGTGTGGCTTACAAAAATATGAGATAGCGGATTTCTCCCAATAGCATTTAGTATAGCATCGAGATGTTCATCAATGAGCGGTCCTGGATCAATGATCGCTAAGTTATCTTTGCCAATTAAATAGCTGTTTGTACCATGAAAAGTGAAGGGCGATGGATTCGGTGCGGTAATCCGTTTGACATTTTTTGCGATGCTTACTGCTTCGCCATACGCTGGTATGAAGTTTTGATTATATTTTATGTCAGCCAATTTCACGCCTTTATCTGGGACAAACCCCAATTTTACGGTGTTCATAGATACTAGATGAATTTTTTTGTCAATTTATGAAACTAAGTCCTTGTAGGATTGAAATACATTTGCTATCTGCCAGTCGCGGTAACGTTGGGGTATAGCCAAGCGGTAAGGCACCGGTTTTTGGTATCGGCATCCCTGGTTCGAATCCAGGTACCCCAGCCACCGCATTTTTTCTTTTCAGTTGAGCTTTGATTTGTCGGTAAATTCTATCTAGAATCCATGGGCTTGGTTTCTATGATCTTGGTCTGATAGAAATAATGACAGATCAATATCGCTCGCAAGATTAGCAATTGATATATGCAGCAGAATTTTACGATGTCACCTATACAGTTGTTGATAGTTGTTATGTACCAAAAGATTGGCATGTTGGCCAAAAGGGTAAAGTGGTTGCACCTGATCTTTACATAACAGCTCGCATCTCAGGCACTATTCATTGTTGATCAGAATATAGCCAGCGCCGTAAATGGTTTTAATAATTTTTGGATCTTTTGATTTATCGCGAAGTTTGGAGCGCAGTCGTGAAATTCTAACATCAATAGCGCGATCAAAGGAAAGCTCATCAACGCGGCTTTCCAGCTCTTCGCGCAATTGATCTCGCGTGACAACGTGATTAGGTCGTTTTAAAAAGACATTTAAAAGCGCCATCTCGCTTGATGACAAACTTTCCTCATGGCCATCATCATGAACGATGAGAAATTGTGACGGATGCACGGTCCAGCCGGGCAATCTTGTCGTATCGCTTAGTTGCCGCTCGGGCAATGTTGTTTGTTTTCGGCGCAATAATGCACGCACGCGTACAATCAATTCAGGCATCTCAAAAGGTTTTGCCAGATAATCGTCAGCACCTAACTCAAAGCTTGCGATCTTATCAGATAGACTAGTTCGTCCAGAAATCACCAAAATAGTCGTATCATTTTTATCGCCAATCTTGGAAAGCGTAGTCAGTCCGTCCTTGTCTGGCAGCCCAAGATCAATAATGGAAACAGATGGTTTCCAATTTAAAAGATCGCGTTCGAACTCATTGGCCAGACTATAACATTTCGTCACAAACCCTTCTTCAGTGAGCGATTCTGTTAATAGCTCTTGCAGCTGTATGGAATCTTCAAGAATTGAAATTCGAACGGGTTGGGTCATGATTTTGCTCTTAACATCGCTGACACCAGTTGATCTGAATTAAAGGGTTTATCAAGCACCAAACATGCATTATCCGCGTTTTTCCGCAATTCATCTGTGGCAGGCAAGCCGGTGATGATAAGTTTGGGAATATGTTCTGGTGAATTGTTAATCAGGTCCAAACCCGTGTCGCCATTCCCTAGATCAAGATCAGAGATGATAAACGACAATCCCTCAACGCCTGTGAGTTGCTTTGCGCTTTGCACATCGCTTGCTTCGATAATTGTGTGCCCCGCTTCTCGCAAATAATCGCGTGCTGTTTTTCGCACGATATCATCATCATCAACGAGCAAAACGAGACCGGTTTTTTCAGGGTCGACTGCCTGATAAGGAATACTCAGCGTAATAGCCGCACCATGAGGCATGCGGTTCTTGATTTTAAGATCTCCGTTACATGATTTTGCAAAGTCAAATGCTGAAGTTAAACCAAGCCCGCGACCCATCTTTGCAGCCTTGGTCGTATAAAACGGTTTGAGTGCACTTTCCAAATCTTCATCGGAGAAACCTGGACCATTGTCCATGACGCAAATACGTAATTTACCGTTTCTATGTTTGGCGATCGCAACGGAAACAACGCCCACTCCACAGCACGCTTCTGAGCCATTGATCACAAGATTTAAAATGGCGTCTTTCGCAAAGCCTTTATCGAGCATGATGGTGTTGTCAGGAACATCACATGAAAACTCGAACTCAACACTTTCTGGCAGCGCGGCTCGACATAGTTGCTCAATGTTTCGGGCAAAATTTGCAACCTCAGTTGCAGCTGGTTGGGGATTTCTTTTGGTGTCAAACTGATTGAGGCTTTCAATCAGATCTGAGCCTCGACGCGCTGCGCTTTTAATTGTTTCGCTGATATTTTCGAGCGTGGGGTCATCCGTTGCACATTTGGCGAGTTTGTTCTGTTGCCCCATAATAATAGTTAAGAGATTTGAGAAATCATGAGCCATAATGGAGGTCAATTGATTGGCAAGCTCTTTGCGCCGCGAATGCGCCAATGCTCTTCTCGCAACGGCTTCTTGAGTGACATCCGTTGATAAAATGAACGCGCCACTAACCGTGCCATCCTCTTTAATATCCGGGCTCATAGCTAATCGAATATAGCTTTCATTGCTGTGAACCTTAAACTCGGCAACTGCGGCCTCACCTTTAAGAGCTTTGATAAATACCGGCTTCACATGCGGCCAAATTTCGGGCCCAAGCACGATTTCAATATCTTGTCCTACAATGTCAGAAATTTCTGTTGGATATATGCGCGCAAGATTACCATTTGAATGGGTGTAATGACCATCAGCATTCACATGTGCAATATGTGCGGGGGTCATGCGATTGATAAATTCAAGACGCGCACGGCTTTCTGTCAACTGCCGTTTGGCAACTTCAAGCGAACGCACGGTCGCAGCCATTTCTCTATTAGCTTGCGCTAAATCTTCAGACTGCTGAATAAGTTCATTTGATAGGTTCTCAGCTCTCGAACGGAAGAGTTCTTCTTGTTTTTTGATAGGCGTAATATCAGTAAACACAGAGATCCAACCGCCATCTTGCAAAGGGCATCCTTCGACGGAAATAGAAGTTCCGTTTGCGCGTGTTCGTTCAAAATAATGTGGTTCGAATTTGCGAGCGAGATCAACTTTCTCCGTTACAAATTGATCGGTGTCGTCAATAACGCCATACTCACCAGATAAACAGGCAAAGCGCAGCAGCTCCTCAAATGTTGTACCTGCTTTCATCAAGTCTTCAGGTATCTGAAACAAGTCCTGAAAGCGTTTATTGGCGAGCACAAGATTTAAATTTTCATCATAGATGGTGATAGCCTGCGTGATTAGATCAAGCCCGGATTTCACCATTTCGGATAGTCTGTTGGTTTTTCCCATGCCAAAGTAAATACCATTGAAATGACTAAACTTGAATAAAAAATCCGATATGAAAGAATTCGTTAGGATTGCGCAAGAATCTTATGGGAATTTTGTGTTAACACTCAATTAATCAATGAATATGGGCTCTTAAGAGGCACAATCATTGAACAGGGAGGAAACATTGGTAGGACAAGCGTCAGCTCATCCGGCGTCATTGCCGCATCTACTCGCACGCAATGTGGAGCGATACGGGGATAAAACGGCATATCGAGAAAAAGAATTTGGTATTTGGCAGACCTGGACATGGTTTCAAGCCAATGAAGAAGTAAGAGCCTTTGCTCTTGGGTTGCTCACGCTTGGCGTTGCTCAAGGTGATCATATTGCTGTTATTGGTCGAAACCGTCCTGCGCTTTATTGGAGCATGATTGCAGCGCAGATGGTGGGTGCGGTGCCAGTGCCGCTTTATCAAGACGCTGTTGCGGAAGAAATTGTCTACACTTTAAACAATTGTAGCGCGAGATATGTGGTTGTAGGTGATCAGGAACAGGTCGACAAAATTGTTGACGCGAGAGATGAGCTTAAAAACATCGAGCATATTGTTTATCTCGATGGCCGTGGCTTACGTAAATATGACCATAAGTTTCTAACATCATATAAAAATCTTCAGGATAATGGTCGCCAAAGCGGGCTGGATGATACGCTTGCAACGCGGATGGCTGATCTAAAGCTCGATGACACATGTGTGATGCTTTATACTTCCGGGACAACGAGCAAGCCAAAAGGTGTTGTTCTTTCTAATCGTAATATTATTGAGACTTCCAAAAACACGTGTGAGTTTGATGATCTTACACAAGTTGAGGAAATCCTGGCCTATCTTCCCATGGCTTGGGTCGGAGATTTTATCTTCGCAATGGGACAGGCCATGTGGTCAGGTTTTTGTGTGAGTTGTCCTGAAAGCACCGAAACGATGCAACAGGATTTGCGCGAAATAGGTCCGACATATTTGTTTGCGCCACCGGCGATTTTCGAGCGCCAACTCACACAAGTTCTCATTCGAATGGAAGATGCAAGCAAGATCAAAAAAGCAATGTTCGATCACTTTATGGCTGTCGCGCTTGAGGTTGGTCCTAAAATTTTGGACGGTGAGAAAGTCAGCTTGATCGATCGCTTGCATTATGCGCTTGGTGATATTTTTGTTTACGGTCCGCTTAAAGATACCATCGGCTTGCGGCGCATTCGCGTGGGCTACACTGCGGGTGAAGCTATTGGCCCTGATCTCTTCAAATTCTACCGTTCAATCGGAATAAATTTGAAACAACTATATGGTCAAACCGAAGCCACAGTATTTATCACCCAACAGCCAAACGGTGAGGTTTATAACGAAACCGTTGGCGTGCCATCACCGGGTGTGGAGTTAAAAATCACAGATGCTGGTGAGATCCATTATCGCTCGCCGGGTGTTTTTGTTGAATATTACAACAACAAAGAAAGCACCGCCGAGACCAAAACCAATGACAATTGGGTGGCAACAGGTGATGCTGGTTTCATTGATAAAAAGACAGGTCATTTGCGCATCATTGATCGTGTAAAAGACGTTGGTAAGATGGCGGATGGTTCAATGTTCGCGCCCAAATATGTCGAAAATAAACTCAAATTCTATCCTGAAATTTTGGAAGCTGTTGTATTTGGTGCCGGTGAAGATCGTTGCATGGCGTTTATCAATATTGACCTCACGGCGGTCGGCAACTGGGCGGAGCGCAACAATATTGCTTACGCATCCTATCAGGAATTATCCCAAAATCCGCAGGTTCTTGACATGATTGAAAAGAATGTCGAAACGGTCAACAAATCGATTTCAGAAGATGAAATGCTATCAAGCTGTCAAATCCATCGCTTCTTAGTTTTGCATAAAGAGCTAGATCCTGATGACGGCGAAATGACCCGCACCCGTAAAGTGCGACGCGGTGTGATTGAGGAAAAATTCTCAGATCTCGTGGCCGCGCTCTATGGCGATAAGAAAATGATTTATACCGAAACTGATGTTACTTACGAGGATGGCCGTGCGGGTAAGATTTCCGCAAATTTAGAAATCCGCGATGCTGCAGTTGTATCCATTGAGCAAAGGTTGGCAGGATGAATATTCAGGCAACTGATGGATATGTCACCGAGGACGGTCGCACTATTGGCGGGACGGTTCTTGATCTTAAAAACATCACCTTACGATTTGGTGGGCTCACCGCTATTAATGATATTAGTTTTGATATCCGAAAGGGTGAAATTCGCGCCATTATCGGCCCAAATGGTGCCGGTAAATCTTCCATGCTCAATGTCATAAGCGGTTTTTACAAGCCGCAAGAGGGTGAGGTTTGGTTCAATGGCAAAAAACGCGGCGCAGTGAAACCATATGAAGTTGCCCGCCATGGCGTGGCGCGCACGTTCCAAAATATTGCGCTTTTTGAAGGCATGTCTGTGCTCGATAATGTGATGACCGGACGGCTCAATTTAATGAAAGCTAGCATTTGGCAGCAAGCTCTCTGGGTAGGAAAAGCTGAAAAAGAGGAAATTGAAAATCGGCAAAAGGTCGAACATATCATCGATTTTCTTGAAATTCAGGCCATTCGCAAAACACCAGTTGGCCGTTTACCTTATGGTTTGAAAAAACGCGTTGAACTCGCACGCGCTTTGGCAGCAGAGCCCGATCTCCTTTTACTTGATGAGCCGATGGCCGGCATGAATGTTGAAGAAAAAGAAGATATGAGCCGCTTTATTTTGGATGTGAATGATGAATTCGGCACGACCATCGCCTTAATTGAACACGATATGGGCGTGGTAATGGATCTCTCAGACCGCGTTGTGGTGATGGATTATGGCCGCAAAATTGGCGACGGAGTGCCCGATGAAGTGCGCAATAATCCAGAGGTGATCGATGCCTATCTAGGGGTGTCTCATGATTAAACTATCTAAAGAAAATTGTTTATTTGGAGTGTGCCATGTCCGCTGATTTTTTATATGGCATTGAAGTAATCATAAACGGCCTGATGTCGGGTGTTTTATACGCGCTTGTTGCGCTTGGATTTGTGCTGATTTTCAAAGCATCTGGCATATTCAATTTTGCACAAGGTGTGATGGCACTGTTTTCAGCGCTCACACTTGTGGGGATTATGGAAGGTCAGGTGCCTTTTGCTCACTTAATAAATGCGGTCTTTGGCACATCCATACATAATTTTGGTTGGACGGTTCCTGCAATTCTGGCAATCATTCTGACCATGGGTGTGATGGTGATTTTCGCCTGGATGGTTCAGAAATTCTTGTTCCGTCATCTCGTTGGGCAACCGCATATCATTTTGTTCATGGCAACAATTGGTCTGGCATATTTTCTCGAAGGTGTTGGCGATTTGATGTGGGGTTCAAGCATCAAAAGACTTGAACTAGGTCTACCGCAAGGTGGCTCACTCGCGATTGAGAATTTAACTTCGGGATTGGGCGGAGATGATTTTTACGGCTTCTTTATTGATAAGCTTGATATCGTTGCCACGATTGTTGCAATCCTTCTTGTGATCATGTTGGTCGCCTTCAGCCAGTTTACCAAATATGGACGCGCAATGCGCGCAGTCGCTGATGACCACCAGGCAGCTTTGAGCGTTGGGATTTCTCTTAATTTCATCTGGGTGTTGGTGTGGTCACTCGCAGGCTTTGTGGCACTCGTCGCAGGTGTCATGTGGGGGGCAAAATCCGGTGTACAATTCTCTTTATCTTTAATCGCATTAAAAGCGCTGCCCGTTTTGATGTTGGGTGGTTTCACCTCCATCCCTGGCGCGATTGTTGGCGGATTGATCATTGGTGTTGGCGAAAAACTATTTGAATATCTTGTGGGGCCTATGGTGGGCGGTGCAACCGAAAATTGGTTCGCATATGTCTTGGCGCTGGTCTTCCTCATCTTCAGACCACAAGGGTTACTCGGGGAGCGGATCATTGAACGTGTTTAGAACTATAACAATCATAAAAATCAGAGGGTTTCTAAATGCTCTATCGTGAATCTGGTGATTTTAAAACATCGTATAAAGCGGATAATCAAACCTTTCCGATCGCCTTTGATCGTTATCGTTACTGGGTTGTTTTAGCGGTTGCTTATCTTGTGATCCCCTTCGTTATTACTGACTATTGGGCAAGCGCAATCCTCGTACCATTTTTGATCTATTCGATTGCCGCAATTGGTTTGAACATTCTAGCTGGCTATTGCGGTCAGGTGAGCCTTGGAACTGGTGGATTTATGGCAGTTGGCGCCTATGCCTGTTATAAACTGATGACAGCGTTTCCTGAGGTAAATATCCTCATTCATATCGTCTTATCAGGCGGTGTTACTGCACTTGTTGGGGCAGCGTTTGGATTACCTTCACTTCGGATCAAAGGGTTTTATCTCGCGGTTGCGACACTCGCGGCGCAGTTCTTTCTGGTCTGGTTGTTTAACAAAGTGCCGTGGTTCTTTAACTACTCAGCTTCTGGGCAAATCAGCGCTCCTGAACGTGAGTTTTTAGGTGTCGCCGTTACTGGTCCAAATACATCCGCCTGGGCGAGTTATTTAGTATGCCTTGTCTTTGTCACGGCATGCGCGATTATCGCACGTAATTTAACGCGCGGATCATTGGGTCGCCAATGGATGAGTATTCGCGATATGGATATCGCCGCTGAGATCATTGGTGTTAATCCTCTGCGTGCGAAACTTAGTGCGTTCGCTATTTCATCTTTCTTTATTGGAATATCCGGCGCTCTGTTCTTTGCCGTATATCTTGGTGCGATTGAAGTAGGTGAAGCCTTTGGCATTAACAAGTCTTTGCTTGTTTTATTCATGGTGATCATCGGCGGATTAGGCTCAATCTTCGGCTCGTTTGCCGGTGCAGCATTTTTGGTCTGTCTGCCCGTCATACTAAAACTGATTGGCGTTGACTTACTTGGATGGCCAACAGATCTCGTTGCGCATCTTCAACTCGTACTCATTGGATTTTTGATCATGTTCTTCTTGATCAAGGAACCACATGGATTGGCCCAACTTTGGAACGTGATTAAGGAAAAATTACGTTTGTGGCCATTCCCACACTAAGCAGGAAATTATTGTTGTTCAAAATATTCGGAAAACTTTGGGAGGAAAACCGATGAAAATGAAAAGTTTAATTGCCCTCGCACTTTCAAGTGCATTTATCGCAACACCGGCTGCTGCTGATCTTGTGATACCAGATCTAAGTTATCGCACGGGTCCATATGCTGCAGGTGGAACGCCTTTTTCAGATGGTTATCAGGATTATTTTAAGCTCTTAAATAAGCGTGATGGCGGTATTGGCGGTGAGCAAATTCGCATCATTGAATGCGAAACGGGCTTTAATACTGAGAAGGGTGTTGAATGTTATGAATCCACCAAAGGTGAGGGTGCGCTCGTTTACCAACCACTTTCCACCGGTATGACGTATCAGCTCATTCCTAAAGCAACAGCGGATGGCATTCCACTCTTTACGATGGGTTACGGCCGAACATCTGCCGAAAACGGTGCTGTCTTCCGCAATGTTTTCAACTTCCCTGTGAACTATTGGGATGGCGCGTCGATTGCAGTTAAATACCTTAAAGATCAGCACGGTGGATCTCTTGAAGGTAAGAAGATCACACTGCTCTATCACAATTCTGGTTATGGCAAGGAACCTATTCCAACATTGGAAGCGCTCGCTGCAAAACACGGATTTAAGTTCAAAGCCATCGCGGTTGATCATCCAGGTCAAGAACAAAAGTCACAATGGTTGCAGATCCGTCGCGAACGTCCAGACAATGTCTTGATGTGGGGCTGGGGTGTGATGAACCAGGTTGCTATTCAGGAGGCTGCGAACATCAACTACCCAATGGAAAACTTCATGGGCGTTTGGTGGTCAGGTGCTGAAATCGACGTATTGCCAGCTGGTGGCGCATCGAACGGTTATAAGGCGCTAAACTTCAGTCCGATTAAAGACTATCCAGTGCTTGAAGAAATTAAAGCTATGGGTGATCTCACAGGCGATGGTTCTAACGTCGGATCTGTGATCTATAACCGCGGTATGTTGGCAGCGATGTTAACATCAGAAGCGATTGCCAAAGCGCAGGAAATTCATGGTGTTTCAGAAATTTCTGCACCGCAATTGCGCGATGGTCTGGAAGCTCTTTCTGTAACGGAAGCCCGTCTTGTGGAACTCGGCATGGGCGGTATTTCGCCTGAATTTAGTGTTTCTTGCCAAAACCATGGCGGCGCTGGTCAAGCAATTGTTCAACAGTGGGATGCAGATGCGAAAGTCTGGAAAGCGCTCACTGATTACATCTCATCTGATCAAGACGTAATCGCACCGCTCGTTAAATCTGATTCTGAAGCATATGCAGCTGAAAATAAAATCGAAGCAGGTTGCTAGCAAAATCGATATTCGGGGCGGGATAATTCCTGCCCCGAATACAACAATTCACTTGTTCTGAAAGTTTTTGAAAGACGCTTAAACATGGATCAAAATGCTGAAAATAGCACCGATGCAATGCTGCAGGTCAATAATATTGAGGTCATCTATAACCATGTCATATTGGTTCTAAAAGGTGTTTCGCTCAATGTGACCAAAGGCGGGATCACCGCATTACTTGGCGGCAATGGTGCGGGCAAAACCACGACACTTAAAGCGATCTCCAATTTGCTTCATTCAGAACGTGGGGAAGTGACAAAGGGCTCCATTACTTATCGCGGTGAAGCCATTGAAGATATGGATCCAGAGACCTTAGTTAAAAAAGGTGTCATTCAGGTGATGGAAGGACGTCACTGTTTTGAACATTTGACTGTTGAAGAAAACCTCATGACCGGTGCTTACACGCGAAATGATGGTCGCGGCGCGGTCCAAGCAGATCTAGATATGGTCTACACTTATTTTCCTCGACTTAAAGAACGCCGGAAAAGTCAGGCGGGTTATACCTCAGGCGGCGAGCAACAAATGTGCGCAATGGGCCGAGCATTGATGGCGCGACCTGAAACAATTTTGTTGGATGAACCATCTATGGGTCTTGCCCCTCAATTGGTTGAAGAAATTTTTGAGATCGTAAAAAGCCTCAATGAGAAGGAAAATGTGTCTTTCTTATTGGCTGAGCAGAACACCAATGTTGCGCTTCGCTACGCGCATCACGGTTATATTTTAGAATCCGGCCGTGTTGTTATGGATGGTCCGGCTGCCGAGTTAAGAGAAAACCCTGACGTGAAGGAATTTTATCTTGGTATGGCCGAAGAGGGGCGAAAATCATATCGAGATGTGCGCAGTTATCGCCGTAGAAAAAGGTGGTTAGCCTAATGACCGCACCATTACAAATGCCACAATCAAAAGATCAACTGGAAAGTGAACAGCTTTCTACTTTGAAAAAAATCGCGCCAGCGGACGTCGCTATAAACGACTTTTCAGACTTGCAAAAAATACCTGTAATTCGAAAAGCTGACCTATTGAAATCCCAGCGTGATCATCCGCCATTTGGTCTACTTAATCCAAGTGATGTGACACATATTTTCCAATCACCAGGTCCAATATATGAGCCGGGTCGTAAAGGTGGTGATAGTTGGCGCTTCGGGCGTTTTTTAAAAGCCATTGGCATTAACAACAACGACATTTTGCTCAATACATTTTCCTATCATTTTACCCCTGCGGGCGCGATGTTTGAAAGTGCAGCACGTGCGGTTGATGCTATCGTTCTACCAACGGGACCGGGAAATTCACGCCAACAAGCAGAAGTTGCCTCAACGTTAAAAGCAACCGCCTATGCCGGGACGCCTGATTTTCTGACAACTATTTTGCAAAAAGCTGATGAAGAGAATTTTGATCTTCAATCAATGCGCTATGCTGCAGTCTCTGCGGGGCCTTTGTTCCCTCAGTTGCGTTTGGCTTATGAAGAGAGAAATATTCTGTGTAGGCAATGTTATGGGACAGCTGATGTCGGACTTATTGCTTACGAGACTAAAGATCAGATCAACGAGATGTTTATCGATGATAACGTTATAGTTGAGATTGTATCACCAGGAACGGGCGAAGCGGTAGAAGACGGCGAGATCGGCGAAGTTGTTGTGACCGTCCTTGATGCACAATATCCGATACTGAGATTTTCCGTTGGCGATCTCAGCGCCTTTGCACCTTCAAGTGATCTACGCCGAAAAATTGTTGGTTGGCGCGGTCGCGCAGATCAAGCAACAAAAGTTAAAGGCATGTTTATTCGGCCAGAACAAGTTTCTGCGATGGTTAAGCGTCATGAGGGTATTCACAAAGCGCGCGTTGAAGTTAGTCATGAAGGTTTAAAAGATTGTATCAATGTTAAACTTGAAAGTGATCTTGAGGCAGACACTTTCAGCAATCTTGTTCAAGAGGCTTTAAATCTACGCGCCAATATTTTCTGTGTTGAAAAAGGTTCATTACCCAAAGATGGTGTGCTTGTTGCAGATCTAAGAGACATGAAAAATTGACGCATTAGATACACATTAGATTTAGTCATTTCATGGTGATCTGTCCCGTTAGTTCGATATTATCTGGTGCGATTATTTGCATTCTTAGGTTCGGGTAGTACGCCGTATAATGGGAAGAATAATAAGTATTACACTTAGGAGTATCGCTGCAGATAGAACGGCGCTGATAGGGCGCATGAAAAATGGTTCAAGAGAGCCCTCTGAAAGCGTAAGCCCGCGCCGCAAACTTTTATCCAACAAGTCGCCGAGAACAAGACCAAGGACCAGCGGCGCCATCGGATAATTCATTTGTTTCAAAATAAAGCCTAAACAACCAAATCCAAGCATAGTCCAAACGTCAAAAGTTCTGGAGGCAATCGCAAATGCGCCGACCGTGCAGAGAACAAAAATGATGGGAAGCAGTCGTTCGCGTGGGATACGCAGGACCGCAAGAAGCGGTGTTGTTAGCACAACGCCTGCGATGGTCATGACAATCGCCGCTAAAACAATCGCAGCCACTATTCCATAAACCATTTCAGCATTTGATATCATAATCAGCGGCCCTGGTTGGACACCATGAATAACAAGGGCGGCTAACAGCACTGCAGACGGTGCAGAGCCAGGTATGGCTAGAGTAAGAACAGGAATTATCGCACCGGGCACAGCAGCAGAGTTTCCTGTTTCAGCAGCTATTAAACCCTCTGTTGAGCCTTTTCCGAAAAGCTCTTTTGCTTTGCTAAATCGCTTTGCAATTGCATAGGAAACCCATGCGCCAATATCTTCTCCCACTCCAGGGATTAATCCCATAAGGGTACCGGCAATTCCCGAACGCCCTATGGTTCCGGCATTTGCTGCTACATCCTTTGCTTTCGGCAGCAAGCGCCCCTTGTTTTGTGATATCTTTGGAGTCTTAGAATCGGATATGTTTGATAATATTTCCACAAGCCCAAAAGCGCCTACCATTGCAGGTATAAGACTAACTCCGCCTGTTAAATCATGAACACCGAAAGAAAATCTGGCGTATGAATAGACTTGTTCCTGTCCGATCATTGCAAAAATTAGTCCCAAGAAACCGGCGATCCAACCTTTTAGTGGGTCATCTAGAGCGGTTAAGCGACCTGAAATGACAACACCAAACAAAGCGAGCCAAAAAAATTCGTAGGATCCAAATCCAAGCGCATAGTCTGCCAGAATAGGTGCCATAAAGAGTAATAGTGCTACGCCCACAAGTGTTCCAAATAATGACCCAATCGTCGCTAGCCCAAGTGCCTCACGCGCACGAGATTGCCTTGCAAGTGGGTACCCATCAAGAGAAGTTGCGGCACTCGCAGGCGTTCCAGGCATATTTAAAATAATGGCTGTGCGGCTCCCTCCATAAATCGCCCCCACATACAGTCCAAGTAGTGCCGTAATCGCCTGAAAGCTCTCCATCTGAAAAGTTAAAGTTGTTAAAAGCGCCAAGCCCATTGTCGCTGTCAAACCTGGCAGCATGCCGATGACGATCCCTAACACCGTAGACCAAATCGTAATGATAACAAACTCAGGCGATAAAGCGGTCGCGAAAGCATTTAGAATATGAGAAAAATCAAGCATGGGCAGAATTATGGTAATCGTATTAAGAATAAGTTCTCAAAAATATACTGGCACCCAACACTCGTAATTATAGCGATGAGGCCCGCAATCAGGACAACTCGAACTTTATTTGGTTGTTCATGACTGTTTGAACGAAGAAAAAGTTCAAAAGTCACAATGAAGGCGAATATAAATAGAAACGTTGCAAGTATGAACGGAACTTTGCCAAAAAGCCCTCCGCCATAACCAAGCGTAAGGATAATGGCTGATAGCGCCCGAATTCGATTTTTGGGAGAACCGAGAATGGCCATCCAATAATCGCGATTAGAGCCATTACCACGCGCTGGACGTATGATCAGAATAAAGCCGCAAATTGCAAGACCAGCACCCAAGATAGCGGGCGTTAAACCGGGCGTTTGATAGATGTGTGCGTTTTGTGCTTCAAATCGGGGCATATGCCACGCACCGAGTATAACAGCTGCACCTAAAACAACAAAAATTAAGCCGGTAATCTTGTCCAATTGAGCGTTAGTCATACGTCCCTCCAAAAGGAGGTCACCCTATACGGGTGACCCAATGTTCAATATTACGGGCGTGGAATGCCAAGTTCTTCAGGACTTTTAACGGATTGACTACCATCATGCAAAAGCCAAGCATTTAACTGGATGGAAGGCCAAACTTTATCTTGTGCTTCTTGTCCGCCATGTACTGTGACTAGCGATCCGCGACCTTCAGTATATTCAGCTAGAGCTTTTGAATCTGCTAGTGCCGTCCATGCTGCTTCCATTTTGTTAGAAACTACCTCGGGTACATCGCCGGGCATAAATACACCGAAATAGATTGGTGCGATCGGAACATCTGGCAATGCGCTTGAAATTGATGGAATAACTCCCACGCCAGGAACTTCTGAATCTGCATCTGCAAGAATTGCGATGGGCTTTAATTTACCTGCTCGAAGCATATCAATTTGCTCAGAAATTAATTGGGTCGTTACCGTTGTTTCACCTGAAACTGTTGATAGAACCGCAGCAGCACCTCCGTCGTAAGTCGCATGAATGTATGAGCCGCCAGCTGCTTTCGAAACGGCTTCGATGGCAGAATGTCCAGCTGAATTTACGCCGGATGTACCAACTTTTAAATTACCAGCTTTAAGCGCAGCAACCAGGTCATCAATATTGTTAATGTCAGAATTAGCCGCAACAGAAATAACGCTTGCAAGAGCTGAATTTAGATAAATATCCCAATCTTTGATCGATGTATCCATTTTGCCAGTTACAGCATATGTGCCTAAATCTTTTGCTGCGCCTGCAGTCCAAGTGTAGCCATCATGTGGCGCATCCCATGCTGCTTTTGAACCAATAGAGCCTGACGCCCCGGGTTGGTTCACAACAACAATGCTTTGACCCAAAGCTGCTTCAAGTTCAGAGGCGACAACGCGAGTAACTTGGTCGGTTGCGCCGCCTGCACCCCATGGTACAACTAATTGAATTGGTTTCTCGGGCCATTCAGCCATTGCTGGACCAGCAATGGCAACTGAAGCCAACGCTCCTAAAAGTGCATATTTGAAATTCATAGGTTCCTCCCTTTAAGTTACTTTCAAATAGTCTAATTCAGCTCGGCCTTGGCCTGAGCTTGTATAGCCAGTTGCATCACCGTAAAGGTATGGCGTTGCGAACAGGCCGTTTCCGTTCTGTTGATGACATCATCTCGAAGGCGTGAAAAATAAGGTGTTTCTTCATTGGACGCGTTAAAACGCGTGCATTCATCACCATTGACTAAAAATACATGGTCAGTCCCATCTTGCCCGGCAACATCCACATATTTACGTATCTCGATGTATCCTTCAGTCCCGAGAAGCGTCAGGCGACCATCACCCCAGTTTGGACAAGCATCAGGGGTAAACCAATCAAGCCTTACATAGCCGGTTATACCATCTGCACGCAGATTCATTTCTCCAAAATCCTGAAATTTCGGGTGATCTGGATTGTTTAAATTAGTGACGTAGGCATGAGTGATATCGGCGTTGTCCGCACCGGAAAAATGTAGGAATTGATCAATTTGATGCGTTCCTATATCTCCCAATATTCCACCATAAGCTTGCTTGTCCCAAAACCAGTCCGGTCGCATATGTGCATTTAATCGATGCGGTGCTAGCGAAATTATGTGGACCAAGCGTCCGATTTTTCCGTCAGACAACAGCTTCTCCACGAATGTGACCGAAGGAACTTCAAATCGTTCAGAAAAATCGACTGACCATATGCGGCCTGTGGCTTCAGCTGTCGCTTTAATTTGCTCCAATTCAACTATCGTAAGGCAGCCGGGCTTATCCAGCATAACATCTTTACCGCATTCCATGGCAGCAATAGAAAGACGCGCCCGCTCCAATGGTGGGGCAGCAATCAATACCATTTTCACACTATCGTCTTGTAGACACTCCTCAAGGGTCTGAAAACGCGGCACATCAGGAAAGCGTTTTTTAAAACCTTTCAATGGCTGCGGGTCACCATCGGTCCAAAATCCGGCGAATTCACACCCGACATCAAGCATACCTTTTGCCATTCCAAATATGTGGCGATGGTCAAGTCCTATAGCCGCAAATCGAAAGCTCATAGGCTGGCCTCCATGTCAATTTTGGCACCAGACTCAGCGGAACGTTCGATCGCATCTATTAACTTATGCACCTGCAATGCATGGCGTCCGCATACAGCGGAAGGCTGCCCCAGCGCCACCGCTTTCGAGAAATCATCAATTGCTGAACGGTGCCAGTCATGGGTAAAAGCCATGGGGTCAGCGCCGCCGCCTGTTCTGGCCGCTTCACCCAAAATCTCTTCATCTTGATCACGCCAACAAATGCGAAGTTGCCCAGAATTAAGCTTTATCGAGGCCTTGTCATAATGCAGTGTGATTGTTTCAGCTGTGCCAGGATAACTAGCTGTGCTGGCAACCATTGATCCAACGGCACCATTTTCAAAGTGCAACCCTGCAACAGCAAAATCTTCTGATTCCATCTCATGGGTTTTAGTCGTGGCAGACAGAGCTTGGACCGATGTAACTGGACCCGTCAGTGACAATGCTAAATCTAAAGTATGAATTGCTTGATTAATTAAAACGCCGCCGCCATCACGATCATAGGTACCGCGTCCGGGCTCATCATAATAACTTTGAGGGCGCCACCAGGGTATATTGATCTCAGCTAAATACAATTGCCCTAACTTGCCGCTTGCAACGAGATCACGTGCTGCAATTGAGGCTTTTCGGAAACGATGTTGAAACACAATGCCAAGCGGGACATTGGCTGTTTCGCAAATATCCACAATTTGCTGGGCTTCTTCAAGGTTTCGAGCAATCGGCTTTTCCATGAGGATAGGAATACGCGCCTTAGCTAAACTGCTTACGATGTCAATTCTAGCATTTGGTGGTGTGAGTAGAATAGCAAAACTAACATCCCCATCAGATAAAACATCCTCAAGATTTTGATATACTATTGCATTCTTTAGTTGAGGTAGGTCCAATTTTGAAAGAAGGCTTTGCGCACTCCCTTTTCGTCGCGCCAGCACGCCAGTCAATCGCAATTCCTGGTGTGCATCAGCTATGGCTGCCAAATGGGTTCCAGCAACCATTCCAGCGCCAATAACAGCAACACCCGCAGTTTTTGTCTGCGCAACATCCATAAAAATTATCCTCCCAGCACCGCGACAATAATTCAATATTAGGATACCTGTATCCCGGTGCTCTTGTGCGCACACTAAGTCAGATTTGATAATTGCGCAAGCCCTGTATACAGGGATACAAAAATGATATACTTATTCATCAACTGAATCAGAGATTTACGCAGAGAAAGAAAATCGGAAATGACCGATAAGCAACTAACAGATATAAATTTTCCTGTTTTAGACTTAAGAAATTCTGCCGCTGACCAGATTATGAACTCATTGCGTTGGGCCATCATGCAAATGGAACTTCTACCGGGTCAAGCGCTGCCTGAAACCGAAGTTGCGCAAAGATTCGGCGCTAGTCGCACACCCGTTCGTAGCGCATTAACTCAACTTCGGGGGCAAGGATTGGTTATTACGCTGCCGAGCCGTGGTAACTATGTAACCAAACTGTCAGAAGCGGGAGTGCGATCCGCACACTTTATCCGAGAAAGTTTGGAACTTGGTTTTGCACGTAAGTTATGTGAGCGTGGTTTAACTGAGCCGGAAAAAGCTTTTTTTAAGCAGAATTTGGCCCAGCAAAAGCTGGCGGTAAAGGACATGTCCGTAGATTTCTTATTACTTGATGAAGAATTCCATAACGCCATAGCTAGCTTTTCAGGGCTTGATTATGCGCATAATCTTTACTTGCAAGAGAAGGCTAATCTAAATCGATTACGCCAAATGGGAATGTTAAGCACAGAGCATCGCTCCCAGCTTTATCAAGACCATCACGAGATTTTTGCTTCAATTTGCGATCAAGATTCAGGCCGAGTTGATGGGCTGTTGCGCAACCATATTCAAGATATTTTAAGCAAACTTTCTTTCTTAATCGCTGAGAACCGGACATATTTTGAAGACTAAGCTGTCTGAACAAAGATTTACCACCTGACCAAAAACTTATCTACGACGTTAGTTTCAGATCATTCAAAGAACTTCGATGGTTGCGCTGGGCCTTTCCTGGGGCAGAGATACAAATTTTATGTGCCCGCGCTTATTCCAAATCACATTGGTTTGATTGGTGTTTTACACAACATTAGTTTAATGCAATTGTGAAATCTCAATATTATCTTCAGCGATTTTTAACCATGAATTTGCTATATTTTGCGGGTATAGTATTTGAGTAACTTTGTAATCTCGCGTGTTTGGAGATATCACCTTGCCAATGAGCAAGTCGACATCGATGATTTTGTGTCTGACAATGCTTGTTGTTCAGCCAATTACCCACGCCTACGCTTTGGATTTATTCGGCTATTGTTTAAGCGGTGATTGTAAGACTTCCAATCAAGAAGCAGATGTTATTGACCCCAAAACTTATCAAGTAGACTTAAACCTTCAAGGTGATGCAAGCGAGGAAGTCGAGCTTGCTATCAAATCCGCTTCTGAATTGTGGCGCGGGCGCGAAAAAGCTGTTGCCGGGTCCGCAGGACTTTTAGCACGCGCGAAAGGTGATTATCGCCGCTTACTAGCCGGGCTTTATAATGAGGGCTACTATGGCGGTGAGATTTCAATACTCGTCAATGGCGTTCAGGCGTCCGCTATGAAGCCGGGGATAGAGTTTCCACAAGCTTCAACGGTTACAATTTCAATTGATACAGGAAGTATTTATCGTTTTGGCACATTTGATATCTTCAACCGCGCACCAGACCCGCAGGGTGGTGAAGATGTGGTTGAGAAACCGGATATTTTAAAAGTAGCAAGCGGCGATATTGCCAAGGCAAAAAGTGTCGGTCTTGCTGGCCGCCTTGCTGTTGAAGAGTGGCGTCAACAAGGGTACCCGCATGCGAAAATCGGTGGGCAAAGTGTCAAAGCGCAGCACGATAAGAACATTTTAAACGTCAACTTGAGCATCGATCCGGGTGAAAAATCTAATTATGGCATAACCAGCGTTTCAGGAACTGAACGTATGGATGAAGCGTTTGTGGCTTATATGACCGGGCTTAAAACGGGGGAAGAATACGATCCCGATGATATTGAGGACGCAAAACAACGTTTGGATAAGCTTGACGTCTTTGCTGTGCGAAAAGTGGAAACCGGCAAAGAAACAGACCAAAATGGCAAGGTGCCGATAAATGTTGAAGTTCGTGAGAAAAAGCTTCGGCGCATAGGTCTGGGTGCCACAGTGTCTTCAACCGATGGCGCAGGCGTTAGCGCTTTTTGGCTTAATAGAAACCTATTTGGACGCGCTGAAAGGTTGCGCCTTGATGGAGAAATCAGCGGCATAGGATCAAGTTCCAGCGCGGACGAGTTGGATTTTAGTCTTAGCGCGACTTTTACAAAACCTGGTGTTTTCACTCCAAATACGGATTCTGTTACAAAGATCTTTGCTGAGCGAGAGTTTAACACTTCCTTTGAAGGAGAAACGGGGGGCTTCTCCTCAGTTCTCACCCATCAACTAAGTCGCAAAATAAACATCGCAGGTGGCGGGTTTTATGAGTATTCACGCTTTAAAGACGCATTTGGTACACGAAATTTCTCAACAGTGGGTGCGAGTGGAGAAATTGCTTATGATGGTCGCGATAGCAAAGTTGATCCAAGCAAAGATGCGCTTGCAAAGATAGAAGTAAAGCCGTTTTATGAATTTGAAAATGGCAATGCGGGTATGCGTGTGGATGCCGAACTACGTGCTTATCAAACTCTGGACCGCGATGGTGACACTGTGTTAGCAGCGCGCATTAAAGTGGGATCCGTATTTGGTCCATCGCGTGATCAAGTGCCAACAAACTTCCTGTATCTTTCAGGCGGGGGTGGCTCTATCCGTGGATTTGGATTTAACAATGTGGGTATTGTTGAAGGTTCCGGCGATGTTTCAGGTGGACGTTCACTTCTTGAAACTAGTGTCGAGGTGCGGCACAAATTTACCGACACACTCGGTGCTGTTGCCTTTGTCGATGGCGGGATTGTTGGTAAAGACCCCATTATCGACTTCTCGGAAGACTTTCGCGTAAGTGCAGGAATTGGCGCGCGATATTACACCCCGCTTGGGCCAATACGACTAGACTTTGCTGTACCCATAAATCCAAAAGCTGGTGATCCAGATTTTGGCATTTTTGCCGGTATCGGTCAGGCATTTTAGGAGGATGGTATGAAACGATCCTTCTTAAAAAAGATTGCGTTGTCTGCTTTTGCGCTAATTGCAACGTTATTCGTAGGCATTATCGTGGTGTTTTCGCAAGATAACGAGCGGTCCGCGTTAATTGAATACGTTGAAGAGCAGATTTCCTCTCCAAGTTTTCAAATTCGACTTAATGGTATTGAGGGTTCGTTATCTTCGGATGTGAAACTTCAATCCATAACAATTGCCGATGAAGAGGGAATTTGGCTTGAAATCACTAATCCAAGGCTAGTTTGGACTAGGTCTGCTCTCATCACCGGACGTCTTTTAGTTGATACGCTTGAAGCTGAGCATATTGATTTCATCCGCAAACCTTTGCCGGAAGAAGCATCTCGCTCTCCGGAAAGCAGTGCGTTTCAAATACCAGAACTTCCTGTTGCTGTTGTCTTAGAAAAACTGGATTTGCCTTTGGTTGAATTTGGTAAAGACGTTTTTGATCTCGCTGCTAAAGCAAGTGTTGAGGGTCGATTTGTTTTAGATGAAGGTTCATTAGATTTAGATTTATTGATCAACCGTACGGATGAAACGCAAGGCGAATTAAAAGCGAACGTAAAATATGCAGGCTCTGCAAAAACACTTGCGCTTGATATAGAGCTTTCAGAGCCAGAAAATGGCATTCTGGCTTCGGCCATAGGTTTACCAGGAAAACCACCATTAGCGCTTTCAGTCATTGGCGATGCACCCATATCCGATCTTGATGTTGGTATGACTTTTGATGTCGACAGTAAAAGAATTTTAAACGGGATTGTCAGCCTGCGTGACAACGAAAATGGGCTTAAAGCCAACGCAAGTATTAGTGGTCCTCTTGGCGAGCTGTTGCCGCCAGGGCAACGTGCGCTTTTTGGTGAGAAAAGTGATATTGATGCCGAGCTTGTTGTTTTAAATTCGGGTGGAATTCAACTTAACCGCGTCAATATTTCAAGTGGTGCGGTTAATCTGGCAGCTTCCGCAAAAACCACGGTTGATGGCTTTTTAAGCGCGTTCAAAGTCAAGGGTGGTTTAACCAGCGTCACCGGTGAACGCATTGTTATTCCGTCGGAAGCACGCGATCAAACCATTCAATCCGCTACGATAGACATCAATTATGACGCAGCGCTACAAAATACTTGGGGTGGCACTGTAAAGATAAGTGATTTTGTGAACTCTGATATTTCCTTTGGTACAATTGGCATAGATGCGTTTGGCACCGTGCTAAATTTGGATAATAAAAATGCGCGGGAAATCAGCTTTGACATCAATGGTCAGGTCGCTCAAATTTGGGCAAAGGACGAAGCTGTTACTCAAGCTTTGGGTCGCGAAATAAATCTACAATTTGATGGTGATTGGCGTTCAGGAAATCCATTAGGCATTTCACGGCTTAATCTATTGGGCGAGACATATAGAGTTTTAGCCAATGGTACTTATGGGGCCAACGCTTTTGATGGTCAGATTAGTGTTGAAGCTGAAAATCTCGATAGTTTTTCTGCCATTTCCAATCAGCGCTTAAACGGAAACATCGTGTTGGCAGCCATGGGTCGTATCCAGCCCTTTAGCGGTGCCTTTGATCTTGATATTAACGGTAAGGCGCAGACAGTTGAAACTGGAACCGCGCGATTAGATAAGCTGCTTGTGGGTGAGACTGAACTTAGTGGCGGTATTGCACGAAGCGTCGATGGTTTGGTTTTCAATACTCTAAAATTAAATAACGAGCAAATGTCGGCCATCATCAATGGTCAAATTGCAAGCGAGACAGCCAGTTTGATTGCATCCGCACAGATTGATAATTTGCGCGCACTTGATGATGCTTCAAATGGTTTAGCACAGTTAAAAATCAGCCTTAAAGGAGAACAAACTCCATTTGATTTAAGTGCTGAAATTTCTGTTCCATCAGGTCAGCTATCAAGTCAAAAAGTGGATGATCTGGGTCTTACGTTCAAAGGCCAAACGGATGGCCAGACGATTGCGGGCAAGCTTTCATCAAGTGGCCAGATAGAGGCGCAAGATTTCATCGTTCAAGGAACAATAAGTATCGATGATCAACTTACAAACCTTCAAGACCTCTCAACACAAATTGGTGCAACAGCAATCAATGGTGCGTTGGTGCGAGATAACGAAACCGGTTTGATGAATGGCGAGTTGGATATCAATAGCGGTAATATTTCAAGCATTGCAGCGCTTGCTCTGTTTGATGCATCTGGCAGTGTTAATGGTTCGATAAAACTTGTACCTGAGGAACTTGCGCAAACAGCAAAGCTCAAACTTGCTTTGGCAGGTATTAAAATTAATGATGTTAGCATTGATGACGCCGAAGCCATTATCAATGCTAAAGATATCTTGATGCAACCTCGGATCAATGCGAATGCAAAAGCCATAGGGATTAAAGCGTCGGGTATTAATGCGAAATCAGCAAGTGTTCAAATATTAAACGCAGGTGCAAGCACTGAGTTTGATTTGGTTGCAGAGCTTGTCGAAAACGCAACACGCGTTTCCACCTCAGGGGTTGTTGAACAAAAAACAGACTTAGTTGAGGTTTTAATTTCCGAATTGGATCTGAAATCACGTGTTGCCAATGCGCAATTGGTATCGCTGTCAACGATTGAGTTGCAAGATGGTTTGGTGACGATCAATCCATCTCGTTTATCGATTGAATCGGGAACGATAGATATTGCAGGCACCGCAGGTGAAGTTTTAAACATTACAGCGCGCGCAAGCTCGGTGCCGATAAAAATTATAAACTCTGTTCAGCCTGGCATGGATGCCAGTGGTACATTGGGCGCAAACATTCAAATAACAGGGCCCAGTAGTTCGCCGCGCATTGGATTTGATGTCAATGGACAAGCGTTGACTATCCGCCAAATTAGAGATCTTGGCCTTTCACCGCTCACGCTTTCAGCGAATGGAACGTTTGAAAATGGAGTTGTTGCGCTCGCTGGATTTAACACCCAAAATGCGCAGTCTCTGGCGATCTCAGGCTCTGGTAATGTGCCAATATCGGGTGGATCCATGAACGTAAATGTAAATGGAACTGCCCCACTTGATTTGATCGAGACCTATTTGCAAGACCGCGGAACGAGAATTGATGGTGTCGCTCAACTTACAGCACGAATATCAGGTGCTTTAAGCAATCCAGTTGCAAGCGGTAATATCAACGTTGATGGTGCAAGTGTAGTTGACCCGTTGTCCAATTTGCAGTTGAGCGGCGTTAAAGTGCGCGTTGGTTTAAACAATAGCAATCAAGCAAACGTTGCAGTAAATGCAAATATCTCAACTGGTGGCACGATTGCACTGAATGGTCAGATTGGGCTTTCAGGGAATTTACCAGCTGATCTGAAAGTTGCATTGAATTCGGCAAACTATGGTGATGGTGAGACTTTTAAAACATCTGTCAGCGGTGATCTGGCTATATTAGGAGACCTTGCAGGTAGCCCATTATTATCTGGCAATATCAATTTAGGTCGTACTGAAATTACGGTTCCGGAGAGCTTTGCTTCTGAAGCAAATTTGTTGGATGTGGAGCACCAAAATCCAACATCGAAAGTTCAAACAACGCTTGGCAGATTGCAACAAGCAACACCATCGGATGGAACCAATGATAAATCAGGTGCATTACGATTGCGCTTGAACATCAATGCACCAAATCAGATTTTCGTAAGGGGTCGTGGCCTCGACGCAGAATTAGGTGGTAGCCTTATTTTAACAGGCTCATTAGATAATATCGTGCCGCTTGGGAGCTTTACGTTAAGGCGAGGGCGATTATCGATTTTAGGTCAGCGAATTGATCTAGAAGAAGGAACAATCACTCTGGCGGGTGACCTTGAACCGTTATTGGATTTTCTCGCCACCACCGACACAGGCGATACCATCGCATCAATTAGTTTGCAGGGTACGCCTTCGAACTTACAAGTTAGTTTTTCATCAAATCCGGAATTACCTGAGGATGAGGTGCTTGCTCAAATCATCTTTGGCCGAAACTTGACTGATTTATCACCTGCTCAGGTGGTAAGATTGGCTTCAATCGCAAGTGAATTGACTGGCGGGAACAGCCCCTCTCTTATTGACAGCTTGCGCTCAAGTACAGGTTTGGACGACGTCGATGTTGTACAAGATGATGATGGAAATGCAGCCGTGAAAGCCGGAAAATATATTTCTGACAACGTTTACTTGGGTGTTCAAGCTGGCAAAGAAACTGAAGCTACTATTAATCTTGATATTACAGATAGCCTCACGGCAACTGGTTCGGTGGATACAGAAGGAAACTCTAAATTGGGTATCTTCTTTGAAAAGGACTACTAGTCGCGTCTGTTTGTCAAAACCTAAAAGATACGTATTTTTTTCTGCTTAGTTTTTCTATGTTCGGTTGCCAGCATTTGAAGGCCAAAAACCGCAAAAACATGGAATATCCAAATCGGATCAGAGCGGTGCAGAATAAACGTTTCCATAAATGAAAGTAGCATGATGAAAACAATCATCATCATAAACATATCAGCAAGTTTTCGCTCTGCACCCGCTTTATAAATTGAGATATAATTGACCATGGGCATGACAAACAGCGCGAAGAAAATTACCGCACCACCGATTAAACCATAGTTGAGCAACACATCTATGTAATTGTTATGTCCATGAACAATTTCGCGAAAATCCCAATCTGCATAACCGGGCAAGGGGCCGTTTAAAACTGCTGATGTATTCCAAAAATTGTTAAATCCTTCGCCCATCGGGTTAGATAAAAACGTGATGATGCCGTGTCGCCAAAGTGTCAAGCGTCCAGTAAATGTCGCATCATCTAAAATGCTCGCGGTTATACCAGCGAGTGTATCGCTATAAAGTGTTCCAAGCGTCAGTAGGCCAATGGTTGTAACAGCTAAAATTGTTGCAATAACCGCCAATCGGGCACTTGCAAATAATCCAGCCGACAAAATGATCAATACGGAGATCGGTAAGAAACCGGATGTTGTTTTTGACCCCGTATTCAACACAAAAACAAATGCTGCCAAGGTCAATAATGCGCCCAGAAACGGGCTTCCAGAACGCCAAACATAGATGCCAAAAATAGCAAGAATAGACATGATTGGCCCAGCGATATTTTTGTGGGGGAAGGGACCACGCCACAAACCAAAATGTTGCGCTTCAAAAGCTGAATATCCGTGTTTGGCAACATCGGGTAAAAGCACCAACCCAGCATAGGACATGCCAAGAATGAGTATGGATGTAATCGTGATGACCAGTTTTAAATCACGTTTTGAATTTGGCAGTACAAGTACAGAAAATGCAGCAAATGCTGCGAAAAGCGTAAGTAGAACTGTTCGCATTGCGGTAAATGGCGAAGGATTTTGCATCACCGCCGCAAGCACAGCAATTAAGAATACCGCCCATAAAGGTCGTGCAAATGAAAGCAAACGACGTGGACTTACATTACCAAGAAGCAAGATACCCATAATGCCAAAAATAGCGACATAACCGACCTGATTAACCGTGTCACCCGACGCAGTAAAATCGGTAGGTGAAGTCGCTCTGTCAAATGGGCGAAATGAAATGATGATGATGGTAAATACTAAACTAGCAAACAAAGCCATTAGTTTGTTCATGCTCGAAGGGCTTTGCATTATCGCCTGAATGAGAGGGACGGGTGGCGAATTTTCTGAATAAAAATTGCTGTTTGCCGGTTCATGGGTGAGATCATGGGCCAGATTATGCGGGAAATCATGTGTAAAGTTTTGAGGATGATCAGAAAACGCATCTTGTTTAATCTCATCATCAGCATAATCTCGATACTGGGGAGATAGGCGGTTATGATTTGCACTCGTGATCTTGTTCACATATGACATAAATCTGTCTCGCGTTTCATAAAGCCTGTCGTTAACCTTTTGTTCACAATGGTCGAAACATGGTTAATTAAGTATTAAATAGCACTAATTTTACGATGTTTATCAGTGTTTTGAGGAGTATTTGATGTCAAATCCTGTTCTTGTTGAACTAACCCGAGGAAATCTAGTCGAAAGCGCACATCGCGGGGCATTTGCTGTTTGTGATGCTTCGGGGAAGGTTTTGCATTCTAAAGGGGATATTCAAACACCAATATTTCCGCGATCTGCGGTCAAAGCAATTCAAGCTTTATTTCTCATGGAAAGCGGAGCTGCGGATGCATACGGTTTTGGCGATAAGGAATTGGCAATGGCCTGCGCATCGCATTCTTCTGAGCCGGAACATGCTAATTTAGCCGAGAAAATGCTGATGAAGGCTGGCCTTAGTGAACAAGACCTCGAATGTGGAGCACATTGGTCATTTGATCATAAAACGCTCATCAGTCAGGCAAAATCAGGGCTTGAACCAACGCAATTTCATAACAACTGTTCTGGTAAACATGCAGGTTTTTTGTGCGCGGCGTGTCATTCTGGCATCGGACTAAAGGGCTATGTGACGCGTGAACACGAAGTGCAAAAAATAATGGCTCATAATATGGAGGCTGTAACCGGCGGAAAAATGGTAGATGAGCTATGCGGAACAGATGGTTGCGCCATCCCAACATTTGCAGTTCCGCTTGAGAAAATTGCCCAAGGCTTTGCGAGATTAGCAACCGGTGAAGGGCTTTCAAACGTGCATGCCAATGGTGCTCAGATGCTCATCAAAGCTTGTATGGCCGAACCTTTTTATGTGGCTGGAACCGCGCGCGCCTGCACAAAACTGATGGAAATGGCGCCGGGCCGTATTTTTGCAAAGACCGGAGCTGAAGGTGTTTACACAGCCATATTGCCTGAACAAGGTCTTGGCTTTGCACTAAAAATAGATTGTGGGACAACAAGAGCCGCAGAGGTAGCTATTGCTGCACTCTTGGCTAAGGTTTTGGGTGATGATGATCCCGCTTATGATGAACTGATAGGCTTTGCGACACGTGATTTTTCCAACTGGAATGGCCAAAAGGTTGGTGCTTTTCAATTCACGCAAGCACTGAAATAAGACGGTATTTGAACATGCAAAATATTCCCTATCTTGATGAGAAAACGCTTGAAAATCTGGCAATTACAACACAGGATGTGATTGCAGATATTGAAGATTTGATCGTCAAAAAATCAGATAATAAAGCCTGGAGTGCAACAAAAGCTGTACTCCAACCCAAGACATCTGAAAGTGATGATCGTTATATGATGGCTGCCTTGGCGGCTATGGATGATCCGTCATTGTTAGCGGTGAAAACGGTTGTTCTAAATCCCGATAATTCAAACCATAACTTGCCGCAAATCAATGGGCTGGTCACGGTGCTTTCCAGCCAGACGGGTTTGCCAGTGGCTATTTTAGATGGCAATTGGATTACAGCCGTTCGAACCGCAGGTTTAAGTGCAACAGCTGCAAAATATCTTGCGCGAAAAGATGCCAAAATTGCCGGGTTTATTGGTTGTGGTGTTCAGGCGCGCAGCCATTTAGAAGCATTTTGTGATGGTTTTCCGATTGAAAAAGTACTGCTTTTTGGGCGTGGCAAACGCAACATAGAATTAACTAAAGAGCTTGCGATGTCGCTTGGCTTAGATGTTGAAATATGTGATCGTTTTGAAGATGTTACAGCGCAGTCAGATATCCTCACAACTTCGCTGACATATACCCCGCAGCTTGTGCCATTTTTAAAAGCTGATGCGATGAAAAAAGGGAGCTTTGCAGCCGTCACAGATCTAGGCGCACCTTGGGTTAAACAAAGCTTTTCCGAGTTTGATGTCTTGGCAATTGATGATCTTGTTCAAGAAAAATCTCTACCAAATAAAATTGCTAATATGGAAGATATCAAGGGTGATATTTTTGATCTTGTTTTGGGCCAAATAAACAAAAGATCCTCAGATGAAGAGCGTACAGCGTTTGTATTTCGCGGATTAGCGCTTGGTGATTTGGCCTTAACTTCGCTTGTTATTAAGAGAGCAGGCTTGGTTTAGCGCAGTCATATTTATCACTGTTGTGGTCGTTTCGTACGACATCAAATAATTCTTGTTCTTGTACATTACCTCTAAAGTTAGAACAGGAGTGTAATATGGATCAGTCATTTTATCTTGCGAGCAGGCACATAAAACAAAACTTATCGGATAGATCTAAAACCGAAGCTGAATTCTATTCAGATCATGCATTTGAACGCGTGCGTCATGTGAGTAGCGCGATCAGACAGCTTTATTCAAAGCTTGTGAATATCTTTAAAAACCGAGATGATGCGATGTTAACAACTCGTAATTGCTCTACTGAAAACTGATTGAATTGGGAGAACATATTTTGGTGCAATTGGCTCAGCAAACAGATGATGAAATAGCTGTTATGGACGTTATCCATGCTGAAACGGATGCATTTATCCGATCAGACTATAACGCGTGGGCAAATAGCTGGTTGCATAGTGAGCGCACAATTGATGTCTATTCCTCTCAAGATATCGGGTTAATCATTCATCATGGTTGGGACAAAATAAGCCAAAATATGCTGCAGACATTTGCTGTTGGTCATGGTTGTACGCACAAAGAATATGAGAAGAAAAACATCCAAATCACGATTGATGGAAATACCGCCTGGGTGGTGTTCGACGAAATCTCGCGCGTGAGCGCTGCCCATAAAGAAGAGCAAAGTTTTGAAACTCGTATTTTAGAGCGCACAAGCGCTGGATGGAAAATTGCATTTGCGTCTCTTATTGTAAAAGGTGAGCAAACGGAAACTCAAAATCGTCTTGCGGTTATGAAAGATGGCGAAGTGATCTGGATGGCGCCGGGAACTGCGGAAATGTTATCCAACTGTAGTGGATTTACCATCTCAAGAGGGCGTTTGCGTGCAAGTAAGCCGCAATGGGACAAGGTTTTGCAAAATGCTTTGGCACAAGCTGAAGAATTGCATAACTATTTTGCTCAACACCGGTATTTAAAGGAAACAGGTCATCGCTTCCGCTACCCGATTATTTTGGGTGAAGATGAAAATGGTCATGTTGTGTGGTGTGCACTATCGGTTCGAGATGGGCGCACTTATGTGGATTTTGATCCTGATGCAATTTTAGAGCGCCAACTTTTAAGTGCGAAGGTGATATTTGGTTTGTCCGATGGTCAGCTTGCATTGGCAAAACAAATTGCTAATGGCGATAGTTTAAAAGCCTGTGCTCAAACGCTTGGGATCAGCGTTAACACAGCAAGAACGCATCTCACGCGAATATATGACAAGACGGGAGTTAACTCGCAGACTGCTTTGGTTAGACTATTACTCAGTGTGACTTAAATAGCGCTAGTTAACGACATTGTTTCCAATGCTCAAGTGATCAAAACCAGATTTTGCTCGTCGAGCAAGGTCACGTGTAACTGGTTCTTTCCAGCGGTGTCCCACAATGGCCCCGCCCGGGGTCTGATCAAAAACATTATTGAAGATTGCAGTGCTTTGTGAGCCTTCAACGACTGAAACAGCAATGCCCATGGGAGCTTTGCGGATCACATTTCCCGTTATGCTGACTGAGCGCAAATATGGCCCCCATCCGACCAACATGCCCGTTTTAGCGGCATTCTCAATCGTATTTCCGGTAACAGATGCATCTGCTTCAACCGCGATTCCATGCCCAAATCCTGAGCCTTCAGTTATATAAGGGCCTTGGTCTGTGATATTGCGAATGAGATTTCCAGTGATGGTGCTTAAACGGCCGTCTTTGTTAAAGTTTGCAATTGAAATTCCCATGGTACCGCCATCAATTAAATTGCCCGTAACAACGGCACCCTGAAAAGCAAATTCGACATATAATGCTGTTTCACCAGATCCATAACATGAGTTTCCGGTGATATGGATGTTTGAAGCAGAATTCGCTCTGATAGCGGAAAATGAGCAGTCAGAGATATGATTATCATTGATCATAACATTGCCCGCCCGAAAGACGTTTATACCATTGCCAAATGGACCTGTACCACCGTTTTGAGCAAGAATGCGTTCAATGCGATTTCCAGAAATGATCGTATTGTCTTCGCCAATCGCCCAACGATGAACTAAGATGCCGCCATTGGCGCAGTCATGCACATAATTGTTACGAATGGTTAGACCTAAGCCTTCAACGGAAAACAACGCTGCATCTGCTGCACCAGCTAAATCACAGTTTTGAATAACACCACCGCAGCGTTCGAGCGATATACCATATTTAGAGCTACCTAAAACCGATATATTATCGAGGAATAGCTTACCGCAGCCCCTGATGTTTAAAAGCCCATTGGTATATGTTCCAAAGGAATTATTGGCGCCGTCCAAAATGATGTCTTTGATCTCTAATCGGCGTAAATTTTCACCGATTATCCCATGACCACGCCCTGTATAGACAAGGCGTGTGGCTCCCGGAACACCTTGAATGCGCGCGTTATCAGGAAGATCGATATTCGAGATATAGTAGTTTCCTGCGGGAATATATAGAACTTGATTGGTTGCAGCTGTTTCAACAATAGCATCTAATAACAACTTGCTTTGATCGCCGACAACATCCGGTAACAGCCCACGATCTGTGGCATCGATACCACCGCGCAAGCCACTTACATTTAGAAGTTGACTGTTTGAATTTTGCGCATAGCTCGGCACTGCTACAACGCCTGTAGTTGCTAATAGTCCCGCTAAAATTTGACGCCTACTGAATTTTGGATTTGCCAAAATTTTTACCTACTAACCCTAAATGTCCCAATTGTTGACCAAACTAGCGGAATAAACTTAAAATCTGTTCGATATTGCCATCGCAATTGCGCTAAAATTGTCAATCATTTGGAAAGGTTTGTGATTGCGACTAGCTACTGGCTCGCCTATAGTTCGCGCCAACAAAACCGCTCGGTGAAGAATCACCAGTGGTCGGGGACGTAACTCTAAAAGATGAGTAAAGCATGATAATCGACGACCATATTTATATCGGCACCAGCCGCCATCCGGATGACAGTCCAAATAAGGGCGAGTATCTTAAGCTAAAATATGCGAACAGGCACGGCTTGATCACGGGAGCAACGGGTACTGGTAAAACTGTGACGTTGCAAATCTTGGCGGAGAGTTTTTCGAATGCGGGCGTTCCAGTTTTTTGCGCCGATGTGAAAGGCGATTTATCTGGTCTTGGCATTAAAGGGGAATATAAAGATTTCCTTGAGAAACGCGCGGATACGATCGGACTTGATCCATATGAATTCCAAGAGTTCCCTGTAATTTTTTGGGACCTGTTTGGCAAAAAAGGCCATAGAGTTCGCACAACAATCACGGAGATGGGCCCGCTGCTTTTATCGCGGTTGATGGATGCAACAGACGCTCAAGAAGGTGTCGTCAATATTGCCTTTAAAATTGCGGATGAGCATGGGCTGCCATTGGTTGATCTAAAAGATTTGCTCGCGATGCTAAAATACATGGGCGAGAATGCCAAAGAGCTATCTGGTCTTTACGGTAATATCTCCAAATCTTCCATTGGTGCAATTCAGCGTGATCTATTGGTTCTTGAACAGCAGGGCGCAGATGATTTCTTCGGTGAGCCTGCACTTGAGATCAGTGACATCATGCGCACGACCAATGACGGGCGAGGGGCAGTTAGCATTCTTGCCGCTGACAAATTGATGATGAACCCGCGCCTTTATGCGACTTTCTTGCTTTGGTTATTGTCTGAATTATTTGAGCAACTGCCTGAGATCGGCGATCCAGACAAACCAAGATTGGTGTTTTTCTTCGATGAGGCACATTTGCTCTTTGATGAAGCACCAAAAATCTTGATTGATCGCGTGGAGCAAGTTGTTCGCCTTATCCGTTCAAAAGGTGTGGGTGTTTATTTCGTCACGCAAAACCCGCTTGATGTTCCCGATACTGTACTATCTCAGCTGGGTAACAGAATTCAGCATGCATTGCGCGCTTATACCCCGCGTGAACAAAAGGCTGTAAAAGTTGCAGCTGATACGTTCCGACCTAACCCAGAGTTTGATTGTTTTGAGACAATCACCCAGTTGGGGGTAGGGGAAGCACTTGTTTCAACGCTTGAATCAAAAGGTGTGCCGTCAATGGTGGAGCGAACACTCATTCGCCCTCCATCTTCGCGACTTGGATCGCTATCAGATAGTGAGCGAGATGATGTTATTAAGGTGAGCCCAGTTGCAGCACAATATGATCGTGAGATCGATCGCGAATCTGCCTTTGAAATTTTAAAGGAGAGAGCAGAGCGCGCCGCTGAACGTGAAGAAGAAGAGCGTGAACGCGAGGCGCGTGAGGAAGAGGAAGAAATGAAAGAAAGTCGTCGTTGGACCTTGCCAGGTTTTGATGACGATGATGATGACGACGATGATTATGATCGCCGCGGTCGTAAACGTTCATCACGACGGAAAACAACAAAGCGCAAATCAACCCGCCGCCGTCGCCAAACTGTTGCAGAAGCTGCGATGAAATCAGCAGCTCGATCAGTTGCGACCTCGCTAGGAAGAGCATTGGTTCGCGGAATACTTGGTAGTTTGAAGAAGGGGTTTTAAGCCATGGCTGATCCAAAAGTTGATACAACATCGCCGACACTCACTTGGAACTATGTCGATGGTGAGTGGATTGAAGGTAATGTTCCAATCATCGGCACAACATCGCACGCTTCTTGGCTCGGCTCTACCGTTTTTGATGGTGCACGTTGGTTTGAAGGATTGGCGCCTGATCTTGATCTACATTGTGAGCGCGTGAATGCATCAGCGCTCGCGCTTGGTTTACAGCCAACCAAAACCCCCAAGGAAATTGAAGATTTAGCTCTTGAGGGTATCGAGCATTTTGATGGCAAGACAGCGGTTTATATTAGACCTATGTATTGGGCTGAACATGGCGGGTATTCGCTTGTACCTGCAGACCCAGCGTCAACTCGCTTTTGTTTGACGATGTTTGAAACACCGATGTTACCGTTGCAGGGCTTTACTGTTAGTGTATCGCCATTTCGTAGACCAAGCATTGAAAATGCACCGACTAATGCGAAGGCTGGTTGTTTATATCCAAACAACGGTCGTGCGCTTTTGGAAGCTCGTTCTCGCGGGTTTGGTAATGCATTGGTGCTCGATATGTTAGGCAATGTAGCTGAAACCGCTTCATCCAATGTATTCATGGTCAAAGATGGCGTTGTGTATACCCCAGTTGCCAACGGCACTTTCCTTGCGGGTATCACTCGAATGCGGATCATGACCTTGCTAAGAGATGCAGGTCATGAAGTGGTTGAAAAAAGCCTGAAAGTTAGTGATTTCATGGATGCAGATGAGATTTTCTCAACCGGCAATCACTCAAAGGTTTTACCAATCATAGGAATTGAAGACAAAACCCTTCAAATTGGTCCGATCGCAACTAAAGCACGTAAATTATATATGGATTGGGCAAAGGCGGGATAGAACCTTTACTTTGCCCCATACCAGATAAATCTGTAAATAGTGACGATTGATCTTGTCCAAGACGCGTGTACTCATTATTTATGAGAAACAATAGAATCTATTATGTTTAATTATTGGAGATAAACATGGCCTTTGAACTGCCCGATCTACCTTATGACTACGATGCGCTTGCACCTTACATGTCGCGTGAGACGCTCGAATTCCACCATGACAAGCACCACAATGCTTATGTGACAAAAGGCAATGAATTGGCGGAAGCAGCTGGTATGGCTGATTTGTCTCTCGAAGAAATCGTGAAAAAATCATACGGCACAAATGCTGGTTTGTTCAACAATGCCGGTCAGCACTACAACCACATCCACTTTTGGAAATGGATGAAAAAAGACGGCGGTGGTACATCACTTCCAGGCGCTCTGCAAAAAGCAATTGACAGCGACCTTGGTGGTTACGATAAATTCCGCGCTGATTTCATCAATGCTGGTATGACACAATTTGGTTCAGGCTGGGCTTGGCTTGCAGTTAAAGACGGTAAGCTTGAAGTTATGAAAACACCAAATGGCGAAAATCCACTTGTGATGGGTGCTTCACCAATCCTTGGTTGTGATGTGTGGGAACACTCATATTACATCGATTACCGCAATGCGCGTCCAAAGTACCTAGAAGCTTTCGTCGATAACATGATCAATTGGGATTATGTTCTAGAGATGTACGAAGCTGCTAGCTAAGCAATATTACATTCAAAAAGGCCGGGGTTGCTGATAAGCGATCCCGGTTTTTTATGTCTTGCACAAATCAAATGATCCAACCGATTGGATCTTATATAAAAAGCCCCGGCTTGATGGATATCAAACCGGGGCTGTGTATTTTCACTCAGAAGGTGATTAATGTGTAAGTCTGGTCAAATTGGTTGATGTAGATTTACCAATTCTCTCAAATGCTGCCACCAACTCGTCAGCTGTTTCCGGCTCGAAGTAATCCTCACTGGATGTAGCGCAATAAGACAGTAACTGTTGCCCACGCGATGGTGCGGCAAATGCCACAGCAAAAATGCGAATACCCTCACTTCTCGCGGTGTCACAAATTGCCTTCGTCGCCGTATCATCACTTGTGCGATTGTTAGAACCATCGGTCATAAACAAGATAAACTTATCTGGGTTTGTCTGACCATTTTTTGCCGTATGAGCGATGTTTTCCGCAGTATTGGATGCTTTGAGTTGATCATAAGCCCATTTGACAGATTTCGTTGAGGCCGTTCCGCCCGATGCATACATTTCTTCAATATAAGTGGCAGCTGAACCTGTACCCCATTCCATATTTGTTGTACCACGGATGTAGCTTGAATACGCACTCAATCCAGTCCGAACGTAGGTTGCGGTTGGGTCAGCTGTATTTAACTGAGCAAATAGGGCTGCCGCCGCGTCTTGTAACGCCTCAATTTTCTTTGTTGGCTGATGATATGAAATTACAGTGCGGATGTTTTCCACTAATGTTTCCTGATCCACAAATTTAGTCCCAAATGATGCATCTTGGCATATCTTCCATGTATCTTTATTGCTTTTATAACCTAAATTTAGGCTGTTCAGGAAATATGCCTTCGAAGTAGCATTTTTGGCCATACTTTTGCAGTCATGAAATTTGTAGTTTTCTGCAATCCATTTGACCTGCCAAGAATCAAGGCCATAATTACCCATGACTCTGGTTATGGCATTTGTGACTTTGTTTGTTTGGTTATTGGATAAATTAAGTGCTAATTTGACGTCAGCCTTTGTTGCCTGTGAATCTGACAATTCCCAACCCATCGAACCAGATACGTCAACGACGAGGCTAAGCGAAAGTGCACCTTGAATTTCTTCTGTACCTGCTGTTGCACCCGAAGTAATTGCCACACTCATCTCGTCTTTACCAAATAGTGAGGCGATCGGAGTTGTGTCCTGAGTGGCAGTGCCGCCAATTTCGACGTTATAAGTTGTCACACCATTGTCGACTATTTTAGTAACACTGACCTGTGGGGTAACGACCAAATTTGCGAAACGACTTGTGTCGCTTTCCATTTGAGCAAGCAGTAGTCTAGATGCAAAATCTTCAGCATCATCTATATCAAGTGTGCCTTTATTGATACGCGTTGCAACAGCTAAAGAAACAGAATCTGTTGCTGCTTGCATTCGACCTTTTAGTGCTGCCAAATTAACAACATCAAGAGACATACTCGCGCCGAGCAAAAGTACTGGCGTGAAAATAGCTGCCATCATCGCAAAGTTTCCGCGCTTACAATTTTTGAGCGCTGTGAAACCACGAAGTTGAGATAGTCTTGTTTTAATTGTCTTTTTCATATTACCCCACAAGCCCGAAGGCTCTTATTTAAAGCCAGGCAAGCTGGCAAAAATAATTCTTATTGTGGGATAGTGTACTAGGCATTGATAAAAAAATGCCTAGCAAGCATGATTAAGCAATTCTCAAATGTGTAGGTAAAATTCGAGTTAATTTAGTTAAGACTGCTTAGGATTAGTTGATCAATCTTGTCGAAGATTCTGATGCGTCTGAACCAATAGTTGTGAATACAGATATAAGTTCGGCAGCGGATTCAGGTTCGAAATAGTAATCTGAAGTCGGTTCTGAGGCGCAGTATTCGAGAAGTTCCTGGCCACCTGATGGTGCAGCAAACGCAACTGAATAAATAATAATACCATCAGCTTTTGCCTGATCGCAATATGACTTAGTGGATGTGTCATCACTGCTCCTGTTGTTGTCACCGTCGGTCATAAACAGCATGTAACGGTCAGGATCCACACCATGCTTGCTGGCATGTTCTGTTACTTCAGTTGTATTAGATGATTTAAGCTGATCATAACTCCACTTGACAGCATCAGTAGACGCAGTGCCGCCGCTAGCAGTCAGCGAAGAAGCAAAGCTTGTGGCAGATGCTACGCCCCATTCCATGTCCTTATACCCTTTAACGCTGCTCGCGTAAGAGATGATGCCAGTCCTTGTATAATCTGCATCTGGGTCGGCAGAACTGATTTGCGCGAACAAGCTTGCTGCTGCAGTTTTTAACGCGTCGATCTTAGTTGTTGATACGTTTGCTGTAACAGTGGAAATATTCGCCACCAAAGCAGTTTGGGTCGTCCCATAATATGTTCCGGCATATGTTGGATATGCACAATATAGATAAGCATTGTAATAGCTATCTGATGTTGGCTTACCTATAGCTTGAAGGAATGAATTTTTGTCACCATTTTCATAATAAAAATCATCGCAATCTGATGTCGTATAGTTTTCCAGAATGTAAACTAAGTTTTCTTCAGTAAGGCCGTAAGTGTTCATGACTGTACTGATATAGCTCATAATCGTACTCGCCTGACTGCTTGTTACACTTAAAGTAGACTGAATGGTCGAAACAGAGCCGCCAGTTTGGCTGTTCATAGAACCAGAAACATCAACAATTACGGCCATAGAGAATGCATTAATTTCTTCATCGATTTTTGTCGTTGCAGTTGATGTCGTCGTAACAGACATTGTGCTTTTACCAAAAAACCTCGCAAGCGGTGTGGTATTTTGGCTTGCAGTACCACCAATCTGAACATCCCAAGCCGATTGTGATTCGGTGCTTTTATCAACTATGTTGAACGTTGGGACAACAGAGAGATTTAAAAAGCGCTCATCCTCGCTCGACATCTGCGCTAAAAGAAGAGAACTTGCAAAGCTTTCTGCATCATCAATTGACAAATTGCCATTTACAATGCGTGTCGCAACTGCAAGCGAAACCGAATCTGAGGCAGCTTGTAAACGTCCCTTCAGGGCAGACATGTTTGCCACATCAAGCGCAAGGCTACCTGCAACCAATACCACTGGAGAAACCACTGCTGTTAGCAAAGCAAAGTTACCTTTGCGACAAGTTTTAAAGTCTTTAAACCTTTGCACAGCTTTTGGCAGAAGGGTGTTCTTCATCATCGGGCGCTCCAAGTATTGTCCAGAGCTGCAATCATTGCAGCGAGAGTTGTTATGATTACCCCGCCCCCGAGGTTTCATTAGATTTCGGGCAAAATACTTGAGAGAAATGAAGAATTTGCTAGTTTATATGATTAAAATAACCTCGATGTGATCGTAACAATTTTAATGAAATGGTCAGAAAACTTACTTGTTTGGAGCCTTCTGACCATAATATTAGCTTCTAATTTTCGATTTTGGCCGTCTTAAGTGCAAATGCGTATTCAACCGCAATTTCTTCCAAACGTTGGAATCTTCCCGCTGCACCACCATGACCAGCACCCATGTTTGTTTTTAAGAAGATCGGTGCATCACCTTGTTGTTTTGCACGCAATTTTGCGACCCATTTCGCGGGTTCCCAATAGGTAACGCGCGGGTCTGTGAGCCCAGCAAGCGCCAAAATTGGTGGATATTCTTTTGCCTCAACATTATCGTATGGTGAATAGGATGCGATATATTCATATGCTTCTTGGCTTTCAATTGGGTTTCCCCATTCAGGCCATTCAGGAGGGGTAAGCGGTAATGTATCATCCAGCATTGTGTTTAATACATCGACAAATGGCACGGCAGCAATCACTCCGCCAAAAGCATCAGGCGCCATATTCACGCATGCGCCCATGAGCATGCCCCCGGCAGAGCCACCTTGCGCAACAATGCGATCGTGAGAGGTGAAGTTTTCGCCAACAAGATATCGAGCAGCTGCCACAAAATCTTCAAATGTGTTTTTCTTATTCTCGCGCTTACCGTCATCATACCAAGAAAAGCCTTTGTCTTTACCGCCACGAATGTGGGCGATCGCATAGACGAACCCGCGATCAACTAAAGACAAGCAATTTGTGTTAAATGATGCAGGGATCGACATGCCATATGAACCATATCCGTATAAGAGGGCAGGCGCTGAACCATCCAACTTGGTATTTTTATGATAAAGAATGCTCACAGGCACCAATGTGCCATCGTGAGACGGAGCCATAATGCGACGCGTTACGTAATCATTGATATCATGCCCTGATGGAACCTCTTGCGTTTTAAGTAAATCGCGCGCGCGGGTTGATAAATTATAATCATAAAGCTGCGACGGCGTGGTCATCGATGAATAGGAAAAGCGCACCACGTCCGTGTTATATTCCGCAGCACCAGAGAATCCGAGTGAAAACGCTTCTTCGTCAAATTCAATTGAATGAATGTCGCCACTTGTGCGGTCCATAATATTGATCTTTGGCAAACCATCTTCGCGTTCCATCCAAACAAGATGGTTTTTATAAGCGCCATGGCTAATGATTAGATTACCAGGTTTATGCGCAACAACTTCAGTCCAGTGTTCTTTTTCAGGGGTAGCAAATGGTGCGCGCATGATTTTGAAGTCTTTTGCATCACCCTCATTGGTTAGGATGAAAAATTCATCTCCACCCTCTGTAAGATCGTATTCAACCCCTGTTTCACGTATGGCCACAAGTTTTGGTTTTGTCTGCGGACTATCAGCGGGAATGAGCCAGATTTCAGACGTTTCGTGATCATGAATGCAAATGTAGATTACGTCGTTTAACGCGCTCTGACCAACACTCATAAAGTAGCCTGCGTCTTCTTCTTCGTGAATGAGCAAATCATCAGATTGATCTGTACCAAGCTTGTGGTAGTAGATTTTAGACGGACGATGATTTTCATTTAATGCAGTGTAGAAAAAACCAGTTCCCGAAGCGTCCCAAGCACCTGAACCACCTGTGTTTTCGAGCATATCTGAAAGATCTTTTTTGGTTTTCAGGTCGCGAACTCGCAGCGAGAAAAATTCAGAACCTTTGTCATCATACCCCCATAATCCGAGCGAATGATCGGGAGACGCTGAAATGCCGCCAAGTCGGAAGTAGTCTTTACCTTTTGCTTCGTCATCACCATTGAGCAAGATTTCTTTGTCTGAGTTATCTTTATCTTCATCGCGGGGAATGCGAAAATAGTGCGGTTGCTCACCGCCCGTGACAAATTCAACGCCATAAGCAAATGGCCCATCTTTAACGGGGATCGATGTATCATCTTCTTTGATACGGCCTTTCATTTCACTAAATAAAGTTTTTTGTAACTCTTCGGTATCTTTCAGCGCAGCTTCCTGAAATGCATTTTCTGCTTCCAAATAATCACGAATATTTGGATCTAAAACGCTCGGGTCTTGAAATACCTCCTGCCAATTGTCAGCACGTAGCCACGCATAATCATCCGTTCGAGTAATGCCATGACGGGTATCTGTATGGGGCTTAATGTCAGCGATAGGGGCTTTAGGAAGGTTTGAAAATACGCTCAAGGCGGCACTCCGGTATGAAAATTTCTTGAAATGGAAATGGCAGCCAACTGGCTGCCAAAATGAGATGTTTTATGGTTATTCGTCTTCGGCTTCGAAATCAAGCACAGCGCCATTCATGCAATATCGCAATCCAGTTGGGTGAGGACCGTCTGGGAAAACGTGGCCTAAATGACTATCACAAACAGCGCATCTGACCTCTGTTCGCTTCATGAAAAACGAACGATCTGTGTGCTCTGAAACGGCTTCCTCGTTCAATGGTGCAAAATAGCTTGGCCATCCTGTTCCTGAATCAAATTTGGTTTCAGATGAAAACAGTTCGCTCTGGCAGCCAACACAACGATAAATACCTCTTTGCTTATTGTCGTTCAAAGGAGAGGTAAACGCACGTTCTGTGCCGTGTTTTCGAGCGATCTTATACTGCTCTGGAGTTAGGCGCTCACGCCATTGGGCATCACTTAAGACCAGTTTATCAACAATTTTGTCAGACATTTTTATCTCCTGGTTTCTATTACGTATATAAATAAGTATCAGTTCGATCTCCTGCAATGCTGAACCTGCATTTTGTGCTGAAAATCGGTAATTCTACCCTTGTACTTTTGACAGCCGCCCCCTAATTGTGAAACTAATATATTTAGGGCTTTTGCTCGGAGGTGGAGTTTTAATGTTTGGTGATGCCAATGGCATGATGATGTTTGCAATGTTGTTGCCGTTTTTGGCGGCTATTATTGCTCCGAAACTCACTCAAATAATGGGTTCAAAAGCAGCGTGGGTGCTTGCGATTGCTCCTGCCTTTATCTTTTTGCACATTGCAGGATTTTTACCGCAAGTTGCGTTGATTGGCACAAGCCCTGATCACCCGCCAATTACCGGTGGCTATCTCTGGGTTCCTGAGTTTTTTGTTAGCTTCTCCTGGTTTATTGACGGGCTTTCTGCAACATTCGCGTTACTAATTTCAGGTATCGGCACATTCATCATTTTGTATGCGGGCGGTTACCTTGGCAATCACGCCCAGCTCGGCCGGTTTTTCTCATTCTTGTTTTTGTTCATGGGTGCAATGCTTGGCGTCGTGTTGGCTGATAGCTTCTTCACGTTCTTCATCTATTGGGAATTGACATCCATCACCTCGTTCTTGTTGATCGGTTTCAATCATAAAAGCGCAGCATCTCGCAGATCCGCAATTCAGGCCCTTGTGATAACAGGTGGCGGTGGACTGGCATTAATGGCCGGATTGATTGTGCTATGGCTCACAACTGGAACAAACAGCTTTTCGTTTATGCTAGCCTCTGCCGAAAGCGTGACGTTCTATAATGAATATCTGACGCAAAGCCCGTTCTACTTGGCGCTTTTGCTATTGATTTTGGGCGGTGCGTTTACAAAGTCAGCTCAGTTTCCGTTCCATTTCTGGCTGCCAAATGCCATGGAGGCGCCAACTCCTGTATCAGCGTATCTGCACTCAGCAACAATGGTTAAGGCAGGCATATACCTGCTTATGAGGCTCAATCCAGTTTTGGGTGGCACGACAGAATGGCTGACGATTTTGCCAATATTTGGTGGAGCGACGCTTATCATCGGCACATTGCTTGCAATTCGTCAGACCGATCTAAAGCTCATGCTTGCATATACCACTGTGTCCTCGTTGGGGCTTTTAGTGATGCTGATTGGTTTTGGCACCGAAAAAGCTATTGCAGCTGCGGTTTTATATCTTGTCGCGCACTCGTTGTTTAAAGGCGCATTATTCATGGTCGCAGGTATAATCGATCATGAAGCAGGAACGCGCGATATCACTAAGCTGGGTGGGTTGCGAAAAGCCATGCCCATCACATTTGGTGCTGCGCTCGTCGCCGCAATTTCAATGGCTGGTTTGCCGCCGTTGTTTGGTTTTCTTGCCAAAGAAGAAATCTATTATGCATTAATTGGCGCCGATGCCTGGTCTATCGCCTTCACAGTAATTGCGATCATTGGTAATGGCTTAATGTTTGTTGTCGGCTTTGCCGTGGCGTTAAAGCCTTTCCTTGGCAAGAAAGTGGACACACCCAAGCATGCGCATGAGGGGCCGCCATTATTGTGGCTTGGGCCTGTTGTCTTAGGTGCTATCGCCGTATTGGCAGGTGTGTTCTCAAGTATCAGCCACTTCTATGTTTCAAACCCGATGAGCACGGCCGTCTGGGGAAGCTTGGTTGAAATTGATCTCTCACTTGCAGCATTGTTCCACCCGAGCTTGCCGCTTTTGCTATCGGCGATCACCGTTGCATTCGGCGTGCTCGCATATAAGAACATCGATCGTTTGCGTACCTCAATTGATAATTTTTACAACTGGTTTTGTGGTGGTTGGGGGCCAGATAAAGGCTTTGATCAATTTATATCTGGGATCGTGCGTTTGTCTTTTGCAATTACCAGCAAAATTCAAACAGGTCGTTTAGAAGTTTATATGACCATCACATTTGCGATCATCGCGTTCTCACTGTTCATCCCAATGTGGGTGTATGACGAGTTCCCTGATATGCCTGACTTCACCGGGGAAGTGAACTTTTATGAAGCCGCGATTATGGGTATTTTAATCCTAGGTCTTTTGGCAGTGATTTATGCCAAGGACAGGCTAACGGCAATTGTGTCTTTGGGTATTCAAGGTTTTGCAGTTGCAGTCCTCTTCATGCTCTTTGGTGCGCCGGATCTATCGTTTACCCAGTTTATGGTTGAGACGCTTTCGGTTGTTATTCTTGCGCTTGTCATGACAAGATTGAAGCTCACAGCTGCAGATCATCGTTCCTGGCGGCAAGTGATCGTTGATGGAACAATTGCGCTGGCATGTGGCGTTGGCTTTATGCTGTATCTCATGCGCGTGACACAAGGTAAGTTTGATCCATATTTGTCTGAGTTTTTCTCAGCGTATTCAAAAATCATCGCCAATGGCACAAATGTTGTGAACGTTATTTTGGTCGATTTCCGCGGAACGGATACCTGGGGTGAAATTGCGGTGGTGATGGTCGCAGGTCTTGCGGTACTCGCGCTTGTTCGTATTCGCCCGCATCAAACAGTGGTTGCAGATAACGATCCTGATGCACATGCAAACGAGGAAATTTTGACGAAAGCGGAGGCTTCCAAATGAGAACTTTGATTTTCAAAACGGCAGCACCTTATCTTGCGAGCTTAATGATCTTATTTTCAATTTTTGTTCTCCTGCGCGGTCATAATGAGCCCGGTGGTGGATTTATTGGCGGGCTGATTGCGGCATCTGCATTTGCCATCTATGGCATCGCAAATGGTGTTGCACCTGTTCGCAGAGCAATGCATTTCCACCCCATGTCTGTTGCAGCTGCAGGACTATTAATCTCAACCATTTCTGGTTTGGTTTCTGCCTTTGCAAATGTTCCGTTTATGACGGGGCTTTGGGGCAGCATTTATTTCCTTGGTGAGAAAATTAAAATCTCGTCCATCTTGTTTTTCGACATCGGTGTTTATCTGGTTGTTGTAGGAGCGATTGCCTCCATTGCACTGGCCCTGGAAGAAAGGGAGCGCGAATAATGGAAGCTTGGATGGCCGTTGTTGTTGGTGCGTTATTCTCAGTATCTATTTATTTGATGCTGTCAAAACACATCATTCGTATTTTGATTGGTGCTGCGATCTTAGGTAACGCTGTGAACCTGCTAATCTTCACAAATGGCAGATTAACACGCGAAGTGCCGCCAATTATCGGTGCAGATGAAAGCATTTTGTCTGCGCAAGCAGCAAACCCATTGCCGCAAGCTTTGGTGTTGACAGCAATTGTGATCGCTTTTTCATTTTTCGCATTTCTTTTGGTGTTGGGCTATCGCGCCTATCAAGAGCTCGGCTCAGATAATACTGATGAAATGCGCGTTGCAGAACCGGTGGATGATCAAACACCACCATTGGGGTATTAAAGTAAATGGCCGGTAGTAGCGAAGCTCAAATTGATTTAACGCCCGCAATGAACCTTGACCCGGTACCTTTGCTTGATTGGCTCATCATTGCGCCAGTCGCATGGTGTATTCTTGTCGGTACAGTTTTGCTGATGATGCGTAAAAATACAGCCCAACAGCATTATGTAGCTATTCCAGCAATGGGTGTGCAGGTCTTAATTACAGCCGCACTCTTATCGCAGATTGTGATAAATGGCCCCACGACCATGGTTATGGGGCGTTGGTTGCCGCCATTCGGGATTGCTTTTACCGTCGATATGTTAGGTGCGGTCTTAGCTTTCATTGCCGCAATTGTGGCCTTTGCATGCACGATTTACGGTATCAAAGACGTTAATTCCTCTGGCCGCAGATATGGTTTCTACTCATTCTTCTTCTTGCTAATGGCAGGCGTAAGCGGCGCGTTTCTAACTGGTGACATCTTCAACCTTTATGTCTGGTTTGAGGTTCTATTGATCGCTTCCTTTGGATTGCTTATTTTGGGATCCGAAAAAGGCCAGCTTGATGGTGCAACCAAATATGCATTCTTAAATCTCGTCGCGACAACGCTCTTTTTGATCGCCACGGCCTATCTTTATGGTATCTTTGGCACGCTCAATATGGCCGATATCGCTCTTAAGATTGCGCAGAGTGATGGCACATTGCCGCTTAATACAGTTGCCGGATTATTTGTTCTCGCCTTCATCATGAAAGCTGCAGCATTCCCGGTTAATTTTTGGCTGCCCGCATCTTATCACACCCCACGTGTTGTTATTTCTGCGCTCTTTGCCGGCTTGCTAACAAAAGTCGGTGTGTATGCGATCCTTCGTGTATACACGATGCTGTTTTCGTTGCAGCGCGAAGCGCTTGAACCAACAGTGAATATCGATGCTTTGTCATTCGTTGTCGCAATTGTTGCCTGTTTAACGATGCTTTTGGGTGCAATTGGCGCTTTGGCACAAACAAATGTTCGCCGATTATTGGGCTTTTTGGTGGTATCCGGTATTGGCGTCATGCTCATGGGTGTAGCAATCGGAACTGATGCTGCATTGGGTGGCACGGTATTTTATGCGCTTCACTCAATCCTAGTCATGACGGCATTGTATATTGCGGCGGGTATGGCTGCAAAATTGTGCGGTGGTTCAGAAGATATGACCAAAATTCGTGGCATCTACCAGAAGAATACCTTATTGGCTGCAATTACCCTAATGCTGTTTTTCGCAGTAGCGGGTTTACCGCCTTTCTCAGGCTTCTGGCCTAAGTTAATGTTGGTTAAAGCCTCAATCGAAGTCGCTCCATGGTGGGCACCATTTTCGATCCTCCTCACTGGCTTCTTGTCAACCATTGCGGTCGGCAGAGTTTGGGCATTGTCTTATTGGAAACCGGTGGATGATGGTGCAGAAAATTCTGCTCACGATGCAAACGCCAAGAGTGCGTTAGGGGCATCAGAATTTGTTCCGCTGATCGGACTAACAATCATTGTGGTAGGTGTCGGTTTGTTCCCACAAACTGTGTTTGAATTGGCTTATATTGCATCGGAACAATTGGTAAATCCGACCGCATATATTGAATCGGTATTTGGAAGTGAGGTCGTCGAATAATGCTATTTATCTTCAACGTACTTCTTACACTTGCTTGGGCAACCTTCACGGGTTCGTTCTCGGCGCTCAATTTGCTCTTTGGTTTTGTGCTGTCAATTTTCGCGCTTTGGATCATTCGAGGTGAGGTGGGAACATTTGGTTACTTCTCACGCTCGCGTAAAATTATCTCGCTGATTTTACTATTCTTGTATGAGTTGGTCATGTCTGCGTGGCGTGTCGCAGTATTGGTCATGTCACCTAAACTTGACATTAAGCCAGGTATATTTGCATTCCCACTAACAGTTCAAAATGACATGCAGATTACGATCCTTGCTAATATGATTACGCTGACACCTGGTACCTTGTCCGTCGATGTGTCAGACGATAAAAAATATATCTATGTTCACGCAATTGATGCGTCAGATCCTGAGGCCGCGCGACGAGATATTGCTGAAGGTTTTGAGAAGAAAATCATGGAGGCATCGCAACCATGAGTGCTCAATACGTTTTAGATATAAGTATAAACATTGCGTTGGTACTACTTAGTCTCGCATTTTTGCTAACGATTTTTCGTATCGTCAAAGGTCCAACACTACCCGATAGGATACTTGGGCTGGATATGTTGGTTGGCGCTGCCATTGGTTACATCGCAGTTATTGGTGTTAAAACTGGGTATACGCTTTATGTTGATATCGCCATCGCACTTGGTCTTGTTGGGTTTTTGGCAACTGTTGCTTTTGCCCGGTTTATTTTGGTTCGCGGTCAAGCCGATGAAGGTGGCACAGAAGATGGTCATGAGGCTGACCCAGATGAAAACAAACTTTCAGGTCAAAAAATGGATGAGCTTGGTGCCAAAATTTCCTCCAGTGACAATGAAAAACAGGGGTCATAAATGGAAGATTTAGGTACATATATCGTTTCGTTCTTGATCATTATTGGTGCGTTTTTTGCGCTTGTCGCATCAGTAGGTTTGCTGCGCTTGCCTGACGTTTATTCGCGTATGCATGCAGCTTCTAAGGCAGGTACACTGGGCTCCGGTCTCATGCTAATTGCTTTAGCTATTTATTCCGATGATTTGGCAACAATAACTCGGGCCTTGATTGGTGTTGTATTTTTCTTGCTCACAGCTCCGATCGCCTCTCATCTTTTAGCAAAAGCTGCCTACGCGGTTGGTTACCGTTTGAGCGATATATCCGTTATGGATGAAATGTCCAAAACTGACAGCATAGATGATAAAAAAGGCCTAAATTAGGTTCAAAAAGTCCCATTTTCGAACAGGAAATCTGTTTAATTTAACTAAAAACCTAACAATTACTTGTTTTATCTAATCGATTGATTTAGGTATTTTTATGTATATGCGAAATAATGTTGCGCGATTTGTTCTGTCACATACATTAAGAGTTGTGTCGCAAGCTTAATGTGAAATTAAGTCCGCTCTTAACGGCAACATTTTTTGATAGGTCTAATTTAGGTTCGGGGGAGTTATGCCTGATAGTACAAAAATACAACAATCAAACTTTTGTGTACAAATCACATCAGACATTGTTGCAGCTTATGTTGGAAATCACAATGTAAGTACATCAGAATTAGCTGGTCTCATTCAAACAGTTCATGAAACTGTGGTAGAGATTTCTGAAAGTGGTACCGGATCATCAATTGGACGTAATAAGCCTGCGATCGATATTGATCAGTCTATTCACCAGGATTACTTAATCTGTCTAGAAGATGGCAAACAGTTTAAGTCTCTCAAACGTCATCTTATGACCCATTATAATTTGACCCCTGAAGAATATCGAGAAAAGTGGGGGCTGCCGGCCGATTATCCAATGGTCGCACCTGCTTATGCTAAAGCCAGATCTGAGCTTGCTAAACAAATGGGTCTTGGTCAGAAACGCGCGTAATTCTCTGTATAACTGTTTATTCTCGACAATTCACACATAATGCATTATAAGAAAATATTCCTATATTGTTAAGTGTGAAAACCTATGAATTTTTTGCAAATTTTCGCTTCGCGAGAATTGTCGTTTGTTGACTGTAAACGTGTGCCAAATATAGATGCGCTTAACGGTTCGATTGAAACCAAGTCTGCTCATTTTACAGGATATGATGTTTATTCCATCATATCTGAGCTTATAAAAGAGTTGTATGTTGACCGCGTTTTAAATCTTGATCAATCATTTTCAACCTCTCAAAGACTGACGTCTAGACAAGAGAGATTTATCAAACACCTATCTATCTATTTATCTCATGTTGTTTTAGGGCACTCCATGCGTCGTATCGCACAGGGTTTTAACATCGATAGAACAAGTGTGTCATATGCATGTCGCAAGATTGAGGACAAGCGAGATGACGATGAACATGAAAGATTTATTTCAAGTTGCGAAAGGTTGATTGATATTCTAGCGGGTAGACTTTTGAGTTAACTTAAATAACATCATTTGCGTGTTGTTTAATGCGCGCTGCCATTGCGCGAAGTCCATTTGCGCGTTGTGGGGTGAGATGCTCGACAAGACCTAGTTTCTCAAAGATCTCATTTTCATTCACATTTGCAACCTTTTTGGCTGGAACACCTGAAAAGGCGATCAACATAATGGCTACAAGTCCACTAACAATATGTGCATCTGAGGCGCCACGGAAATGCATGATAGGATTATCTGAATCACTCATATCTGGTTCTGAAAGAAGCCAAACCTGACTTACACAGCCCTGAACCTTATTTTCAGCACTCATCTCACCATCTGCAAGTGGCGGCAGTTTCTTACCCAGTTCAATGACATAACGATAGCGCTCTTCCCAATCGTCGATAAATTCAAAATCATCTATAATGTCGTCTAAAGTTGCCATACTGAAATCTTCCATTGCTTTATTATTCATATATATCGCTTGGAAATAAAAGAAACCCCCATGGACTATTATGTCGCAAATGGGGGCTAAATCTGAAATTAATCAGTGAGTTATATAAGACGATCGCGAATGGCATTTCGCAATATCTTCTAAATTGTTACTCGGGAATTGAGGCGGTAGTAAGTTCATCAGGCGTTTCATCGCCGAATTTGCCGTCGAGATATTGATAAGCAATGCGAGCACCTTCTTTTGCACGGGCTCCAAGAACGCCAATAGTTTGGGATCCAACTTCACAAACATGCGGCTCACGTTCGCAGATAGATGTCACGTCATCATAAAGTGCCCATGCAGCAGTCATACTGCCGGCAGTCTCAAAGTTTGGTCCTTCTGCCAAGCGTTCTGAGCTTTCCGGATTGAAAAGCGGCAAGGCGATAAGAACCAATGAAAACCAAAATGCACCTTTTATAAGCGTCCACATAAAACCTGTCCCTGTTTGTCGTCGTTTGCGCCGTTTTTCGCGCTTGAGAACCTTTCTAATCGACAATTCCCAATTCTACATTGAAATCAAAATCAGCTTTTGAAGCAAATTTACTTCAAATTTTATCTATCCGTTGATTCGAAACAGTCTGGATGCAGAAAATGCCATTACCATTGGCACCAAAGTGCTGAAAACGGCTAACTTCAAGAATAAATATACCTCTGGTTAACCATGAAATGACTTCTTGGTTATATTTGGGCTGTATCAGGTATTTTTTGTGCAAAAACTGCTTTGAGAAGCACCCGCTTTATCCATTCCTTAACATGAGGATGGGATTTTAGATCCAAGACGTTTTTTTAGTTTGGGTGTTGTATTGAGTTTTCAGCCAAAAATAGGTTCAGGGTTTTCAGCTGCTATAGCTTCGAAAGTAGAAGCAACAGCTAAGCTGTGGTTTGGTGAGAGCGACAGCTCTTCGCACGCTGTTGAACTCAATATGATGTCATTGCTTATCGGCTGGTCGTTCGTAGCACCTGTCATCGTGTTTATTCTGGCAGCACAGCTGTTAACAATCCCAGCAGCTTTTGCTCTGGCATTGACCATCTCTGGTGTCTACATGCTTAGCTGCGGTATTCTAGCCAAGCAGAAGGCGGTAAAACACGCAGGGTTGTTTGCCGTTATAGGTTCAGCGCTGGTGTTAGCTATTCTGGTTGGAGCATCTGCTCAATCAGCAATTCAGATGGCAATATTAATGTTGCTAGTTCCAGCCGAAGTCTTTCTGGCAAGAAAACAAAGTGAATCAGTTTTCGCCAGCTTTTTCATCGTGTCGTTGTTGGGGCTTTGTGCGGTCATTTTTGCATCCAATGGTGATAAAGATGCGGTGAATTCAGTGTGGCTTGGCATAACAATTATAGCCATTTTATCAGGATATGGCGCAGCACGTATACAGATGTTCTCTGAGAATAAAACGCAGAACGAAGCTACAGAGCGAGTTGTGGTTAGAAATTCAGAATCTGCAACTGAAAAATTGTTGAAAGACCTACCGGGTCTTGTCACATGTCATGATGCATTTGGCGATGTGATCAGCGTTCATGGGCAATCACCTGATATCTTGTCGGCGCGGCCGAGCAATCTGCTTGGCAAGGGTTTTGTCAATCAAATACACATTTCGGACCGCATTAGTTTTATGTCCGCAATTGATAAATTAAGACAAGGCGTTGAGTGCGTAACAATCGAATTACGATTTGAGACCGGTTTTAATAATTCTGCATCTGATCTGCAGTTTACTCATATTCAAGCAAACCTAATTGGTCAGTTTGATCAATCCCATAATTTGCAAAAGTTTTACATACAATCATTGGATATGACTACATTGCAAAACACACTAGAACAGCTTGAAAAGTACAAATCGTCTGAGCGGGATGCAGAGGTTAATAAAACACGTTTCCTTGCAGGAGTAAGTCACGAGCTTCGCACGCCACTAAATTCTATAATGGGCTTTGCTGATGTGCTTATTCATGAAGTTATCGCGCCATTGCCAGATGAACGCCATAAAGAATATGTCACGCTCATTCGTGAGTCTGGTGAACACCTGCTTTCTGTGGTCAATACGATGCTGGATATGAGCAAAATTCAAAATGGCCAATATACGCTTTATAGTGAGCCATTTGAGTTTTCAGACTTGCTTGATCGCACAAAATCTATGTTGGACATTCAAGCCAGTAAGAAAAGTATTGAATTAAACTGTCGCACGCAAAAGGGCCTGCAAGAGGTCAAAGCTGACCGCCGCGCTATGCAGCAAATCCTTATAAATTTGGTTGGTAATTCGATTAAATTTACTGAAGAAAAAGGTGTTGTCACTGTTGATGCCGATGTCAAAGGCTCTGAATTTATCTTGACGGTCAGTGATACGGGCATTGGTATTCCGGCGGATAAACTATCAAAAATTGGCCAGCCATTCATGCAGGTGAATTCGACCCTTGCGCGTCAATATGAGGGCACAGGGTTGGGCATTTCACTGGTCAAAGGTTTGGTGGAACTTCATAACGGACGTTTTGATATTCAGAGTGTTGAGGGTGAGGGTACACAAATTACCATAACAATTCCGCAATTGGTGGAATTGGATGATGAAGAACTTACAGTGCAGGCTGCAGACGTAGCCGAAGAATTTAAAACGGTTATCAAAGATGATGGCCAAGCAATTTATCAAGGGGGTCGCGCACATGTCGCCTAGACGTAAACCTTCGAAAAAAACGATTGAAAAACCAAGTGTTTTTGCATCATTAATGTCAACTGTGGGTGAGACAATTGTGAAGCATCCATCAATCGTTGGTGGTGGCACAGCCTTTGTGATTATTTTTAGCTTCATTGCTTCAAATGCGCTATATTATCAAAAAGGTGCACATCCTGCGCCGATCTTAAATATGCGTGGACCGCAATTTATTGTTTCAGGGTCAACACGACCAAATGATGATGTCCGCGTGATTAAAACCGATGATGGTGTCAAAACCTTCAAGGTGCGCCATAGCGATGATTTGCAGACATCTAGCATCAATGTGCCAGTTCCTGCACAGCCAGTTCGTCAAGAAACTGCTCGTGTGCAAACGATCAAACCTGTTGTCAACACATCCACCATTGAAGACTCCATTAAAGGGGATGAATTGGTGCGTAATGTTCAGACCGAACTTGCCAAACAAAAACTCTATCTAGATGTGGTTGACGGGCTCACTGGACCAAATACATCAAAAGCGGTTCAAGGTTTTCAAGAACGCGCTGGGCTTGCGGTTGATGGAAAAATTACCGATGAATTGCTTGCAAAACTAGTTGCAGCCAATACCCCAAAACAGGTTGCTCGTATTGAAACAAAAATTGAGACAAATTCTGATCAAGCATCAAGAGATATGGTGCGTCGTATCCAAATTGGTTTGTCACAATCGGCCTATCCTCATATTGAAGTCGACGGCATGGCAGGTGCACAAACCCGCGAAGCCATCGCTCAGTTTGAAAAGCATTATCGTTTACCTGTAACGGGTTTACCTAATCAGCAGGTGCTTGAAAAACTGAAATCAATCGGCGCTTTTTAGGCTTAAATTTTCCAAGACTTGCTCAATATCCGTCGCTTTTTTGGATGCCAACCTTTAATGTGTAATCCATGCGTATAACGTCAGCCATTTTTGTATCCAGTCTTACCCGACGATTATTTTCAGATGGTCTTATGGCTGCTGTGGAAAAAAAAGGTTCTCCAGAAGCTGGCGCGATTTTTATCCGCGTTGTCAAACGTGATCGCACACAAATGCTTCTATGTCCTGCGCCACAGTCATATTTTGAGGAGAAAAGTACATTTCATGTTTTCGAAGTGCGGCTTGAAAACGCGTATGAAATGGAAGTTAACGAAAAGCTCGAGCGCGAAAAGTCATTTGATAGTGATATTTGGATTGTCGAGATAGAAACTGATACCCCGGAAGCTTATCTGGATATCAGATACGAAGACGAGAGCTAACCCTTATCTATTCTAAACTTGAGTTTGCCCGCCCTAAAATAGAGCGGGAAGTCGCAAACACTATTCTTAGTCGCCTATTGCTTTAAGCCAGTCCGCATCTTTTGCGTCCATTTTCTGATCTTCTGTCCAAATTGGCTCATAATCATTATTGTCAGCAATTGGTTTGATATAAGGAAGATCTGCAGCTGTTAGCTTAGCATAATCAACATTTGCTTCGCTCAGGTCTAGATCAATCATATGGTGTTCGCGCGTAATAATGTCTGCACGTAACCAGGTGATAAGGCGATTTAGGCATTCACCATGTTGCATGTTTTCAAGCAGGTAATCAGCACCTTCTTTTGTGCCTTCCATGATCGAAACATGTGGGAAGAATTTATTAAGCGCATCGATGCAAAGCTCTTGCGGTGCTAGAATTGCATTAAAGGTCAATGCCAGTTGATAGCCTGACATATCATCCATAATGCGTTCTGCAAGCTCGACGCTGGAACCTATGGCGTCTGCGAGCGCTGTCGTGAAATATTCGCTGTGATTGTTCTCAACGTGCTTTGCCATAACTGAAATGTATTTGCGATGTGCAAGTTCACCTGAATGGATTGGCAAAATCACCACTGGTGCTGCCATATCGCTGTCTTCAACCAATTGTTGGGATTGTTTTGCCAAGATCGTCGCCTGCTCTGGTGTCAAATCACTTTGCGCAAGCTCACGCAATGTCTGGCGTAAATGCTCCTCAGCGGCAAACTGCTCATCATTAATAGCGGCAAGATCTTCATCAAGCTCACCAGCTTTTGATGGCGCCATGTTTTCAAATGCTAGTATTCCACCAGCACTAAATTCATTGTTAAGTTCCATCCACTGTTCTTCTTGTGGGGCAACTTTTGTGTCCTCAAAGAACTCAACGTGACCCAGTCGAAGATTGTCTTCGATTTCGATCCATTGTTCTTCAGTTGAAGCTTCACTAGTGATGTTATCGTCAAAGAATTCAACGTGACCCGGGCGCAGATTATCCTCGATCTCGATCCATTCTTCTTGAGAAGAAACATTGTTTAGGTCTTCGGCAGTTTGTAATTCAACCTCGCTGAAGAACTCGACGCGACCATAATTTTCTGCAGAGCCGTCAATCTCGCCAACCACTTTGTGTGAGATGTTCAGACGGGTCACAGCTTCCTCATCCATATGAATGGCAGCGTCGCCAACATATCCACGCAATTGAAGCGCACGGTTCACACTATCTTCGTTCAATGAAAGAAGGCTCTGTACAACACGTTTATTCAATTCCTGACGCTTTGCAATAATCCGGGCATGCTCGGTATCAGACTTTGCAATAACATAGCAAAGAATAGCATTGGTCAGTGACGGAGAGTGCGATAAAAATGGAGCTGAAATTTCAAGTGATTGCAATGACAAGAATTCGCAGACATTGGCGGGAACAAATGGGCATCGCGATAAAGAAGATGAGGCGCGTCGCTGTGTTTCAATAGGAGCAGCCTTAAAAAGAGGTATAAAAAGTTCACCGAATTTGCGTGATTCAGCTGGGTTTGGTTTTCGTAAGTCATCCAAACTGGCAACTAAAGCTAATAGGATTGCTGACTTTCGCTGGTCTTCACCAGCAGATTCCAAATCTCTAAAACAATAAGACATTTTACTCAAACTCTCATACTCGAACTCATAATCCAGTGAATACCTTCGCAGCACATCAAAAAAGCAAAGATTTATCCCCGAATTCCCTAATGTGATCAAATTTGTTTGAAATAAACTTGTCTCAAACGTGATTGTTGATCCCACTATCTCAGATTATAGTGAAAGTGTTAGCGTTTCATTAACTATGAACCTGCTTAATAATAATTGTTAAAAGGATGAAATTTAACCCGCGTACATCCGTCATCCAATGGAGGCGAGAATGGCAGAAATAATAAGATTATTAGATTTCGAACCAGTTGCACGGCCTGAAGGTTTTAAACCCTCAAAGCCAGCAGATATTCTGTTTTTTACAGGCGTTCGTTATGAAAAAACTCCGAAAAAGAAGAAAACTCGGAAATCCGCTAAATCAAACAATCAGGCGCGTAAAGTCAAACGTAGCGGAGTTTAGCAGTCGTTATACGTTAGTTAAACTAACGAATTAAGATAAACCTGTTTCTAAAGACGTGCGCATAATGCGTTGGTCAAAAAGTTCTGAGCTTCCTCAAGCGAACTGATGCTGGGTACGATAGACCTTAGCGCCACATAACCCTCAATATCTGCAACTTCAATTGCAATTGTCTCAGCAATAAGCTCGGGTTCTTCACTCCGCAGGTTCAAAAGTTGACCCTTCGTCCCCAATATGAAGTTTACTTCTCCATTGATTGCAGAACGTGCACTCATTGAAAAAATCTCATTTGAACCGGTATCAAACGAAGCCAACGTCCATACTTCTGTTGGTTGATCAGCTACAATCTGCAATGGACCATCATCTAACGCGTAATGACACACGGCCGTTTGGATGAAAATATCTTCGTTATAAAGTTCTGTTTCGTTGGGTTCATTTGCCAATGAATAAAATTCAAAGGGTTCGCCCAAATTTTGAACCTTACTCCACGCATCAACATCTGAATTAAACGGGAGTATGAGTATCAGCAAGATGTGCAACACGGCAGCGCCAACAAGACCCGTGACGATAGCAAGGAGAAACTTGAGCATTAGATACAATCTCCTTTAATGATAATTGGCATTTCGAGCGCTCTGATACCTGAGACATTTGAAATGGGCGTATCAATTAAGGTAAGTTGCAGTTCAAATTCTGCATTAGGATCAAGCGCTAGCCAGTTGCCAGATTGTGGGTGTTGCGAAAGTTTAATCTCTATATTGCCGTCACTATCACGCAATACTTTTTGCGCATTTATAGTGCTTGGTTTGCCTTGTGGAATATTCAGTGGTTCATTATCAGGATGTACGGTGCGCAATGTCCAAAATAGGGCAGGGGGAACGCGTCCTCGAAGGGTATAGTCGCAGTTAAATGCAAGTGGCTCTTCGTTTTGATCAACTTGTGCTCGAAAGACTAGTCCCTCAGCGCGGCCAAGCAATATTTTGCCATCATTTGCACGGTGCGCTCTTGCATAAGGGTCAGCATCTTTTGTTTGAATTTGCGGATATGCGACCCAATTGTTGACTTTTAAACCGCCAAAGCCGCGTGTAGCGTCAAGCGCCCATTGCGCTGAGTAAATGCCACCCAAAAACATGATCACCAAAGCGGTGCCGACCAAAAACGGAATACGTAACACTGATTTCAGCCTTTCGGTGGTCTATTGTGTGACTTTAGAGATGGTTGGATCTGTGTCCAGCTTAGCCAAGTTATCTCGCGTTGTTTCGAGCACTTTGGCTAGTTCACGAAGCGCTTGAGTGGCCTGTCGATTTAACAAACGTGTACGAGAGGGTAGTGATACCTGACTGATCCCGCCTTCAGCTTCGGCAATTAATGGACCAAATGTTTCCTCAGGCAACGCATCTTCAATTCCCGGAATTGCGCGGAGCTCAATACCTTGGTGCGCATATTCCATAACTTTCTTAAACGTCATTGCTGGGAGTGAACCACCTGTCATTCGTGCAGTTGTGGTGAAATCATCATTGCCGAACCACACAGCCGTTGTGAAGTTACCCGTATATCCAACAAACCATCCATCGCGATAGGATTGCGTTGTTCCAGTTTTTCCAGCTGTTTTAATGCCTTCAAGCTTTGCTCTACGCCCTGTACCCCATTCAGGGATTTGTACCATGATTTCGTTCATAGCAGCGGCGGCTTCTTCGGTGAGAACTTGCTTTGGCTCAGGGCTATCTTTTGCGTGATCGTAAAGCACATCACCTGAATAGTTCATCACTTGCACAATGCCGTGACGATTGGAGTGTTTGCCACCGGCTGGGAACACGGCATAGCCGGTTGCTTGATCAAGTACAGTAACTTCAGATGTTCCAAGCGGCATAGTTTTCTCAGCACGAACCGTTGATTGGATACCCATAGCACGAGCTTTTTCTGCAATTTTGTCTGTGCCCAAATGATCGCGTGCAAGTCGAACTGGGATTGTGTTGACTGATTTGACCAAAGCGCGCGTGAGATCCATACGGCCAGAATAACTCCGGCCATAATTTCGAGGGGACCAGCCGCGCCAAGTAATTGGACCATCAGAAATTCTTGACTGGGGTGTAAAGCCTGCTTCCATCGCTAGAGCGTAAACATATGGCTTGAATGATGAGCCTGGTTGACGCAACGCGCTCGTTGCACGGTTAAACTGGCTGCGACCATAATCCTGCCCACCGACCATTGCACGTACGGCACCGCCATGTTCCAAAACAACTGCAGCACCCTGACCAACACGATATCTGCGACCAAATTCACGTAAACCCTGTTCGACGGCTAATTCAGCTGCGCTTTGTAAACCCAAATCAATCGTCGTGCGAACAACTACCGCGGTTTCATCAAAGTTCACAGATAAACGTTTGACTTCATCAAATGCCCAATCAAGGAAAAAGTCTGGGCTTTCAACATCACCGCGATCAACTACGGTTGCAGGGCTTCTGCGAGCACCAACAACTTGACCCTCAGTCATCATCCCACCTTGCACGAGATTGGTTAGCACCTCGTTGGCACGCGCCCTAGCCGCGGGTAGATTTACATGCGGGGCATATTTTGCAGGAGCCTTGAATAGGCCAGCAAGCATTGCAGATTCTGCAAGCGTGACATCGGTGATGTCTTTGCCAAAATAAAATTGTGCGGCGGCTGATGCCCCAAATGTTCCGCCGCCCATATAGGCGCGGTCGAGATAGAGTTGCAAAATTTCATTCTTGGTCAAGTTTGCTTCAAGCCAAAGTGCAAGAAATGCTTCTCGAATTTTACGCTCAAGTGTGCGCTCACTTGATAGGAATATCAGTTTAGCTAATTGCTGCGTGAGGGTTGAGCCACCTTGAACGACAGAGTTTGCACGCGCGTTTTCAGCCATAGCACGCGCAAGGCCAATAAAATCAATGCCGAAATGTTGATAAAAACGACGATCTTCGGTGGCCAAAACAGTTTGAACCAAATGCTCGGGCAATTGGTCGACGGGGAGCGATTCTTCGCGAATATTGCCGCGATTACCAATTTCGTTTCCATAACGATCTAAAAATGTAACGGAAAACTCATCCTGCGCCCGCCAATTACCCTCGGTGAGCTCAAATGATGGAAGTGCAAGTGCAAGCAAAAGCACAAATCCGGCAGTACCGATATTAGCTGCCTCATCGACAACCTCAACAAGCGCTTTTTTAAAACCTGTGACGCGGAATTTGTGAAAAAATATTGAAAGATTTTCCCAGGTTTCGCCTAAATTGCGAAACGAATGCCAAATTGTTGAATCAATCCAACTATCAAAACGCAGAAGGAAGTATTTCACACGTCGCATAAAACTTGGTTTTTCATTCATTTCTGACATGCATCGTCCAAAGTTAGACGGCTTTTTAAAGGTGCATGATTGCTACGAAACTACCCCAATTTCGTAACTGTACGAAGACCCCGATTAAACCGCATCTTGATATTGTTTATTGTGTAACGTCAGCGTTGGAGCTTTTTGCAGTATTTTTACCAAAAGGACAAGCAAAAATCGTTACCAATTCGTCTCATTTGTGCAACAAGGAGTATGAAAAACTTTGGAAAATTGCTCAACCCCAATAAATGCATGAGAGACGTAAAATGACAGAGCAGCCATTTTGGCAAACAAAGTCACTGGAAGAAATGACAAATGAGGAATGGGAATCCCTTTGTGATGGCTGTGGGCGGTGCTGTTTGAATAAGCTAGAAGATTGGGAAACAGGTGAAATCGCTTTCACTAACGTTGCTTGCACTTTACTTGATGATAAGACATGCCAATGCAAGGATTATGCGAACCGGCAGCAAAAAGTATCCGATTGTGTGCAGCTTACGCCAAAAGAAGCACGAGAACTACCTTGGTTGCCGCCAACATGTGCATATCGACTCATTGCAGAGGGGCACGATCTATATTGGTGGCATCCGCTTGTATCAAAAGACCCCCAAACCGTGCACCAGGCGGGAGTTTCAGTGCAGAATAAGACAATTCCAGAGGATGGTATGCAGGCAGAAGACTACGAAGAGCATATTGTTTACTGGCCAGGATATGAATATATTTCCGATAAATAGGAAAAAAATCCTTGACCAGGTACAGGTTGTTTGTTAGAAAACAAATAACATCTATAAATTGTAATTATCGTTGTTGCAATCTAATATTCAGCAGCGGCAGTTTGGCTAAAAATCAACGAATTTAGTTACTTCAACCAGAATAGAAATAACGAAACTCATGACAAGTGATCATTCAAAAACACTTGTGCAGCTCGGCCATGCGCGCAAGATTTTACAATCTCAATTAACGCATGCTGAGTTTGACGACAAACTTACAGATAGTTCGATAAACACGATCTCTCTCATCGTAAGGACGCTTGAGAAGATTGATCAATTGTCGCGCGCTCTTTTAAAGGATCAAAAAAACGCCGATGAGGAGTTGTCAGAAGAAGACTTTGAAAAGCTCAAAGAAAAAGTTGAAAGCCTCATCAAACAGGCAAGCCAAAGGCAGCAGGACTAGACATTTAGAAATCCAACGCTTTTTGAAAACCTTATCACTTAAAGAGCTGCAGGCCTTAAGTTGGGATTGGAAGTTATCGGCTCGTGGAGAGCAATTACCACCGATTGGTAAATGGTTTACCTGGCTTATTTTAGGTGGCCGAGGAGCGGGGAAAACTAGAGCCGGTGCCGAATGGGTTCACGATGCATCAAGTTCTGGTTTGTTAATGGATAGAGTGTTTGGCAAAAAGCTGATCTATGGACGCATTGCCTTGGTTGCAGAAACACTAAGTGATGCACGAGAGGTGATGGTTGACGGACAAAGCGGGATACTCAATATCGCAAGGCGTAATCGACCAGTCTATGAAAGCTCTCGCCGTCGTTTGATTTGGCCCAATGGAGCTATCGCGCAAATTTTCTCATCAGAGGACCCTGAGAGCTTACGTGGGCCACAGTTTGATTTGGCCTGGTGTGATGAGCTGTGCAAATGGAAATATGCACAAGAAACATGGGATATGCTGCAGTTTGGATTGCGTCTTGGTACTCACCCACGGCAATTGATAACGACAACGCCGCGCCCGATTGAATTGTTAAAACAGATAATGGATGATCCGCTAACTGTGATCACTAAAATGCGCACCGATGATAATAAGGCCCATTTAGCAAGTAGTTTTCTGCAAAATGTGAATGCGCGATATGCGAATACAAGATTGGGTCGCCAGGAGCTGGATGGTGAGGTGATTGCAGATCTTGAAGATGCATTATGGCAACGTGATTTATTGGATAAGATCCGCATCTTACAACGGCCAAACCTGGAAAGAATTGTTGTCGCGATTGATCCGCCGGTTTCTGCAAAGGCGAAGAATTCGTGTTGTGGCATTGTCGTCGCTGGATTGGATGACAAAGGCACCGGCATTGTTTTAAAAGACGGTTCAATTGATGGTGCAAGCCCCAGTAAATGGGCGGCGCGTGCTGTTGAATTATACCATAGATATGAAGCAGATATGGTTGTGGCAGAAGGCAATCAGGGCGGTGATATGGTGCGCTCGGTGTTGCAAGCAAGTGATGCGACCCTACCGATCCAAATTGTTCATGCAACTCGAGGCAAATGGTTGCGTGCGGAACCCGTTGCTGCGCTTTATGAGCAAAATCGAATTGCGCATTTTGGTACGTTTAAAAAGCTTGAAGATCAGATGTGCAATTTTTCAAATTCTGGTGGTTCAACGACAATATCGCCAGACAGGTTAGATGCGCTTGTTTGGGCATTTACTGCATTGATGTTGGATCAATCTGGTGCGCCTACTATTCGAACTGTTTAGTCGATTACTTAGATAATTTTTCTCGAAAAAGACGTTTACAAAGGATCACTCTATGAGTTGGTTTACAAACCTACGCGGCTTGGTGAAAACCAAACGTGCAGCCAATAATGCTGTGCAGCAAGATATGTCGCTGTCGCAGAAATCATCAGCGACAAACGGTTATATTTCGTTGCATGAAACGGGCTTAGCCAATTGGTCTTCACGCAATTATCTATCCATGTCTCGCGAAGGTTTCATGCGAAACCCGATTGCACACCGTGCGATAAGAATGATTTCTGAAACGTCAGCAAATGTGCCTTGGACCTTATTTGAAAACGAGACTGAACTTTCAGATCATCCAGCGCTTAAACTTCTTCAAAAACCCAATAATGTATCAGGTGCTGCAGATTTTTTAGAAGGCCTTTATGGTCACTTGCTACTATCGGGCAATGCCTTTGTGAAAGTTTTGACAGATGGCGATACACCGCTTGAATTACATGCGCTCAGGCCAGACCGAATTCGCGTCATTTCGGGACGAGACGGATGGCCGGAAGCGTTTGAATATCAAGTGAGCAATCATAAAGAACGGTTTGAGCTTAATACTAATTCAAAGCCTCAGATCCTGCATTTGAAATTGTTTCATCCATTGGATGACCATATGGGCTTTGCACCGCTTGAAGCCGCATTGATGGCGCTAGATCTGCACAATTCTGCAAGTGGATGGAATAAAGCCTTGCTTGATAATTCGGCTCGCCCGTCAGGTGCATTGGTTTATCAGCCAAAAGATGGTGGCAATCTCACACAAGATCAGTTTGACCGGTTAAAGGGGGAACTTGAAGAGGGATATTCAGGTGTTCAGAAAGCTGGTAAGCCGCTGCTCTTAGAAGGCGGGCTCGATTGGAAAGCCATTGGGTTAACACCAAAGGACATGGATTTTGTCGAAGCTAAAAATGGTGCCAGTCGTGATATCGCATTGGCGCTCGGGGTTCCGCCTATGTTGCTTGGTATTCCTGGCGATAATACCTATGCCAATTATCAAGAAGCCAATCGTGCTTTTTCGCGGCTAACCGTTCTGCCGTTGGTTATGCGTATTGCAGCAAGCATGAGCACTTACTTGCAAAATTATTATGGTGGTGAATTTCGCTTTGAACCCGATATCGATAAAATGCCGGGGCTTTCATCTGAGCGCGATATGCTTTGGGCAAGGCTTGAAAACACGACATTCTTGACCGATCGAGAAAAGCGAAAAGCCGTTGGTTATCAATCTGTTGCTGGCGATGAATGAGCTGCCTGTAAATTAAAAGCACAAATCAAGTCAATCTTAAAACAAATATTACGCAAATCAAAAAGGTTCAGCGGAAAGCATGAAACACGCCAATATTTTACTTTCTGATGCCAAAGATGATGGTTTTATCTCGGGGTATGCCAGCCTTTTTGATATCGCAGATTTGTCCAATGACGTGATCAAAAAAGGCGCGTTTAAAAATTCTATCGCAAACCAAAATGCGGGACAGATTAAACTCTTGTTCCAGCATGATCCGGATCAACCTATTGGTCATTGGATCAAGATCGTTGAGGACAAAAAAGGACTATATGTCGAAGGTAAATTGACCTTGGGTAATGCGAAGGCAAAAGACATTCACGCGCTTATTTTATCAGGAGCCATTGAGGGTCTTTCAATCGGCTTTAAAACAAAGCGTTCGCGCAAAGATCCCAAAACCGGGGCACGCCACATTATTGAAGCGGAGCTTTGGGAAATATCCATCGTGACATTTCCAATGCTCCCCGCTGCACGCATCGATGTGGCCAAGGGGCTGCCTTCGCCGTCTTCAAATTTTGATAACCGAATTGCCGACGTGATCCGCAATGCTGTTGCGCGATTTTAACCGCAAGTAATTTCTCAAACCAACATTAGTTCATCTTTTGAAAGGAACGATAATGACGATTGCAACTCGCAAGCTTGCTGCTGAGGATAAGCAGCTGGAGAAGAAAGTGCACCCACCGCAGAATTTGGAAACCAAAACTGTCGAAACTAAATCGACCGGTAATGAAGTTGCCAATGCCTTTGAAGATTTCATGCGCGCATTTGAAAGCTATAAGGAAACCAATGATGAGCGTTTGGCCCAGGTTGAACAACGTATTGGTAGTGACGTTGTAACCACAGAAAAAATGGATCGCATTTCCCTATCCATGGATGATCAAAAGCGTAAGCTTGATCAATTGATGGTAAAGGGCTCACGCCCTGTACTGGGTGATCAATCATTTGATTTTTCAGACAATGAGCACAAGAACGCGTTCAATGCTTATATTCGTCGCGGTGATGAAATGGGTCTGCGCCTTGTCGAACAAAAAGCGCTATCGCAATCAAGTGATCCTGATGGTGGCTATCTGGTGCCGGATGAACTTGATCAACAAATTGGACGTCGTCTATCAGATTTGTCGCCAATTCGCAGCATTTCATCGGTGCGCCAAGTTACAGGTTCGGTGTTGAAGAAACCATTTTCACAAAATGGTATGGCTGTTGGTTGGGTTGGCGAAACCGATGCCCGCCCGCAAACAACCAATGCACAGTTGGTTGAGCTACAGTTCCCCACAATGGAGCTTTACGCTATGCCTGCTGCCACATCATCTTTGCTTGAAGACAGCGCGATTGATATCGATACTTGGATTATGAGCGAGGTTGAAGCAGCCTTTGCAGAGCAAGAAGGTTCAGCATTTGTAAACGGTGATGGTGTGAACAAACCAACAGGTTTCCTAAATGCCCCACAAGTGGATGATGCAAGTTGGAGCTGGGGTAATCTCGGTTACATCGCAACAGGCACCGATGCAGGGTTTGGCGATGATCCATCTGACCGACTGATTGATGCAATTTATTCGCTCAAATCTGGATATCGCCAGAATGCAAAATTTGTAATGAACCGCAAAACGCAAGGAACTATTCGCCAGTTTAAAGACGCGGATGGGAACTATATGTGGCAACCACCTGCAGCACCCGGTCAGCAAGCTATGCTGCATGGTTTTCCCGTGGTTGAAGCGGAAGATATGCCCGATATTGCCTCTGATACAATGTCGGTCGCTTTTGGTGATTTCGAGCGTGGCTATCTTGTGGTTGATCGTCAGGGTGTTTCTGTTTTGCGTGATCCATATTCTGCAAAACCTTATGTGCTCTTTTACACGACAAAACGTGTCGGTGGTGGTGTTCAAAATTATGAAGCACTGAAATTGATTAAGTTCGGCGCTTCATAAGCCCTTCTTAAACTCCCCAACTCCCGCGCAATAAAATAACCCCTGCTGAATAATTGTTTGGCAGGGGGTGTTCGGTTTCCGCAATTTTTCCAATTTCTTTTTTATAGGTGTTCGATGACACTCGTTCTATCACAATCGCCCCTTAGTGAACCGATTACGCTCGATGAGGCAAAGGCGCATTTGCGTCTTGATCATGATAGTGAAGATGATCTTTTAAATTTGTTGATTGCCACGGCGCGCGAATATCTTGAAAGCCAAACACAATTGGCTTTGATGACTCAAAGCTGGCGCTTATGTTTGGATAATTGGCCAACAGACCACTGTGTAAAATTACATAAATCACCGGTGCAGTCGATCGATCAAATCGAACAGTTTGATGGCAATGGTGATGCGCAAGTTGTTTCAACAAGCGAAATGCTGCTTGATAGCAATGCACATCCTGCGCGCCTTTACATCAATTCACAATCTGACCCTGAACAGGTGATCAACGGAATTGAAATCACGTTTACTGCAGGCTTTCACAGCGCTAGCGAAGTGCCTGATATGTTAAAGCGGGCTTTGCTTATTCATATCGCACAAATGTATGAATTTCGCGGCGTGGTCTCACCTAGCATGCAGCCCGCAGCGGTTCCGAATGGCTATGCAGCATTGATTAACCCATGGGTTCGGAGATCAATCTAATGGAACTCCAGTTTTTCGATCCTGGGTTACTACGAACTCCCATTCAGCTCCAAGTTTGTGAGTTGAGTTCAGACGGGCAGGGTGGTGGTGAACAAGTTTGGTCAAGTGCTGCAGATTTATTTGCTCATGTCGAACCTATCAGTTCTACCGCTCGTGAGCGTGCACATTACAATGATCAAGTCATTACCCATCGCATCATATTGAGATACCGCGAGGGCATTACCCTTGATCACCGTTTTCTGCGAAATACACGCGTTTTCGCCATCCGAAATTTTCATGACTTGGATGAAACCAAACGATATCTCGTTTGTAAATGCGAGGAGATACCAACGTGAGTAGTCTCCAATCATGTTTTGTAAAATAGGAGCCTAGGATGGGACAAACAGATGCGTTTTTACAAAAATCTGTCTTTGAAGCACTCAACCAAGATGCTGCACTCATATCGCTTATGGGCTCAGATAAAGTGTTCAGCCATGTGACGATAAAAACAGACCTGCCTTATGTCGTAATATCTAATTGGCAAACAGAAGACTGGTCAACGTCTAGCGATAACGGCTATTTACATCGTTTTCAAATCGATGTTTGGGACGATAAACGCTCCACACTAGTGCAGCAAAATATTGCGGCAAGAATCGTTGAATTGCTGCATGATCAGCCGCTTGAACTGGGCTTTGGTCATCTTGTTAACCTTCGTTTCGAAAACTCCTCCTTGAGCATTCAGGGTAGCAATAAATTACAACCCTTAAATTTAAAATTTCGCGCCACTATCGAGTTTTAAATTAGCCAAATCGGAAAGGTAATTATTATGACAGCTCAAAAGGGAAAAGATCTTTTGATCAAGGTTGATCAAGATGGAACATTTGTCACAGTTGCGGGGCTGCGTGCAAAAAGATTAGCGTTCAATGCAGAAACAGTTGATGTAACAGACGCAGAGTCTAGCGGTCGCTGGCGAGAATTAATGGCCGGCACAGGTGTGCAACGTGCCAGTATTTCTGGCTCAGGGATTTTTAAAGATGCAGATAGCGATGAATTGGTGCGCTCTGCATTCTTCAACAGTGAGATTAAAAATTGGGAAATCACAATTCCAGATTTTGGCGTGATCGCGGGATTATTTCAGCTTACAGCGCTAGAATATTCAGGGCAGCATAATGGTGAGATATCCTTTGAAGCTGCAATCGAATCTGCCGGATTTATAAGTTTTGGGGCTGTGTAATGAACAAGATAACCCCAGCCGATCATGCTGTGCCCAATAGTTCTCAGAAAATTCTACCCAACCGCAGGCGCGGTGAAATTTTAATACATATTGAAGATACGCCGCGAATAATGTGCTTAACACTCGGCGCGCTTGCCGAACTTGAAGATGCATTTAACGTTGAAAATCTCTCAGAACTTGGAGTTTATTTTTCAAACGGTAAGTTCAGCGCAGATGATTTGGTACATATCATTGGTGCTGGCCTTCGCGGCGGTGGCAATCTTTACACTGATGAAGATGTGCGCTGTTTAAGTATTGAAGGCGGTGCGGTTGGTCTCGCGCAAATTGCCGCCGAACTGTTGAAGATAACATTTTCCAGCGGGCAAAGTGAGGAAGATGATCAACATGATACGAAAGATCAATCTGTAAAAAAGTTGCCGTCGTAACCGAACTTAAGAATTCAAAAATCGATCAAAACCCGAGTTCTCCACCCCAAAGAAATGATGAATTCCCTTGGGATATGCTACTCGGGTTTGCCCTCGTCCGGTTACGAATTTCCCCCGCTGAATTTTGGACAATGACTTTGCCTGAATTAACGTCTGCCATTGCCTATTTAACCCCCAAACATTCAAAGCTTTCCGGCAACTTAAAGCGTGACGATTTAATCGACTTGATGGGTCAGTTCCCTGATCAAAAAACTAAGCTCAGTTAAAACAACTTTCATCGTTGAAGGTGATAACTATGGTACAAGATAATATCCCCGTTGAAATTTCAATTTCGGGTAATTTTGATGACATCTCACGCGAACTATCCCAACTTGAATTACAGGCTGACCAGTTTGGAAAAGCCATGACGAACGCGCTGAAAAGTTCGATAATTGATGGGAATAGCTTCTCGCAGGTCGTCAACGATCTGGCTATGTCATTATCTGATATGGCTTTAAATGCAGCGCTTGCGCCAATTGAAAACAGTGTCAGTAATCTGTTTGGATCAGTCCTAGGCAGTACGTCATTGTTTGGTGGATCAAACGCATTGCCAACCAATCTGATACCATTTGCCAATGGTGGCGTTGTCTCATCAGCAACTCTATTTCCAATGGGCGGATCTGGTGCCAATGTTGGATTAATGGGGGAGGCTGGATCAGAGGCAATATTGCCGTTGGCTCGCGGTTCAGACGGCACTTTGGGCGTGGCCACCAATGGCGCGCAAAACTCTCCAGTCAACATCTCTTTTAATATAAATACCCCAGATGCTGATGGGTTTAGGCGCACAGAGACGCAGATCTCTGCAATGCTTGCGCGCGCTGTGGGTCGTGGACAACGCGGGCTTTAGTGCATTCTGACAGTCAAATGTGTCACACAAATAGCAACTTTTAGGAGTTAGACATGTCTTCAAGTTTTCACGAAGTTTCATTTCCCATGTCTTTAGCACTAGGTACGACGGGCGGGCCCGAACGTCAAAATGACATTGTGTTGTTATCAAACGGATTTGAAAGTCGCAATGCGCGCTGGCGTAACTCTCGTCGGCGCTATGATGCAAGTTCTGGAATGAAAAGTGCTCAAGATCTATACGCGCTGATTGCATTTTTTGAAGCACGTTGTGGTAATCTTTATGGCTTTCGTTTTAAAGATCCCATAGATCATTTGTCTTGCGAATACGGGCAAACAATATCCGTAACGGATCAACAACTAGGCATCGGCGATGGCGTAAATACGGTTTTTCAACTGTGCAAAACCTATGCCGATTTAGGCGGTTCATCTGGGCGAAACATTCAAAAGCCTGTCAGCGGATCAGTACGGATTGCCATTGATGGCGTCGAGCTTTTTGAGCCAGATTTTGATGTAGATATACAGACGGGTGAGATCACGTTTGCTGACCCTCCTTCCCAAGACACCGTTTTAACATCGGGTTTTGAATTTGATGTTCCTGTTCGTTTTGATTTGGAGCGTTTGGATATCAACTTATCCAATTTTCATGCGGGGCATATCCCATCTATTCCGCTTATTGAAATCAAGTTGGAGAATGACGCATGAGAGTGATAGATGACGAACTTCTTGTGAGCTTGCAAAACCAATCTAAAACTCTTTGTAACGCTTGGCGTTTAACGCGTTCTGATGATGTGGTTTTTGGGTTTACCGATCATGATTACAAGCTAACTTTTGATGATACAGAATTCCTTCCCAATAGTGGGTTTTTACCAAGCGCAGTGCGTTCAGAGCTTGGTTTGAACGTCGATGAAAGCGAGGTTGCCGGTGCCTTCGCACATGACGCGGTGACAGAAAAAGATCTGAGTGATGGTCGTTATGACAGTGCTAAAGTTGAAGTATTTTTGGTTGATTGGACATCACCTGATACTGCAATCAAACTACGAACGCAGGAAATAGGTGAAGTGAGTTTTACCGATCATCAGTTTACCGCCGAATTGCGATCGATTGCACATCGTCTCAATCAGCCGCAAGGGCGTGGCTATAGCAGAAAATGCACAGCAAACTTAGGAGATGCAGCTTGTGGAGTTGATCTGGATAATTCGCTTTATAAAGCTTCTGGAAGCGTTCTTTCATCAGATAGTGAACAAAATGCAATCGTCTCTGGTTTGGATGATTATGATGCGTCATGGTTCCGCTACGGATTGATAAAATGGACCAGCGGTGACAATAGCGATCTTTCCGTTGAGATTTATGATCATCAAAATTCGGACGGAGAGGTCACCCTCAAATTCTTCGCGCCTTTGCCAAATCTTCTCCAGCAAGGTGACACATTTGAAATTACTGCAGGCTGTGCCAAATGCCTTGCGACTTGCAAAGATAAATTTTCAAACACGCTGAATTTTCAAGGTTTTCCGCATATGCCAGGCCGCGACTTTGCCTATGGATATGCAGATGAGGAAACGGTTCATGATGGCAGCCCCCTCGTTGAATAATCACAACATTATCTAGTAAATTTTGGAGAACGTTTTGAATGAGCAGAACGAACGCATTGTCAATTTAGCAAGCGAATGGATCGGTACACCTTATCGCCATCAAGGATATCAAAAATATATCGGTTGTGATTGCTTGGGGTTGATCAGGGGAATTTGGCACGAACTTTATGGCGTTCAACCAGATGAACCGCAGCCTTATGCAATGGATTGGGCAGAAGGTACAAAACAAGAGCGGATGTTGGATGCAGCGCGCAGCTATTGTGGTGATGAGGTTGCGATTGAAAATATGCATATTGGTTGTCTTATTCTTTTTCGTTGGCGCAAAAGTGCGGCGATCAAACATGCTGGCATTTTGTCCGCACCTCACCAATTCATCCATGCTTATGAGCGTATTGGTGTGACACAGTCAGCGCTTGTGCCATCGTGGCGACGTCGTATTGCTGCTGTTTTTACATTTCCCAATAATTAAAAAAAATACGCATGGAGTAAGCTATGGCTACTATATTATTGCAAGCGGCAGGATCAGCTATTGGCGGCATGTTAGGGCCATTGGGCGGTATTCTTGGCGGCGCAGCGGGTGCATTAGCAGGTAGAGCTATTGATCAAGCAATTTTTGGCCAAAACACCGTTACGACTCCTGGTCTTGAAGGCGCGCGTATTGCATCCCCTGATGAAGGTAGCCCCATCTCTCGAATTTATGGCACAATGCGTGTTGCCGGCAATTTGTTTTGGGCGACACGGTTTGAAGAAGAAATAACAACTGAGCGGCAAGGCGGCAAAGCATCAAGCGGCACATCAGTTGAAACGCGGAATTACTATGCCAATTTTGCGCTTGGCTTGTGCGAGGGCGAGATTAGCCAAGTCAAGCGTATTTGGGCAGATGGCAAAGAACTTGATTTAAGCCAAATTGATATTCGCATCTATAAAGGTAGCATAGATCAATTACCTGATCCGCTGATTGAGGCCAAGCAAGGGGCTGATAATACCCCTGCATATCGCGGGCTTGCCTATATTGTTTTTGATCACTTCCCTATTGATGCCTATGGCAACCGTATTCCGATCCTGCATTTTGAAGTGACTAAGGTCATCTCTGAGTTGGAAAACAAGATCCAAGCCGTCACGCTGATACCGGGTGCGACTGAGCATGGGCTAGCAAATGTCCAAATCAGCGAAACGCCCAGTAGTGGTGAGCAAAATATACTAAATCACCATGTTAGCTTCGCAACAACGGATTTAGAAGCTTCACTGGATGAATTGCAAAGCCTATGCCCAAATTTAAAATCCATCGGGCTCGTCGTATCATGGTTTGGAACTGATCTACGCGCTGATTACTGCACTTTTGTGCCAAAAGTAGAAGTACGCAGCCGTTCTGGTGAATCGCGCATTTGGTCCGTTGGTTCAACAACCCGCGAAACCGCTGCTCTTGTCTCAAGTACGGATGATATCTTAAATTTTGGCGGCACGCCTGATGATCAGTCAATCATTGATGCAATCATGGCCATCAAATCTCGAGGCCTTAATCTTACGCTTTATCCCTTCATTCTTATGGATATCCCAAGCGATAACAATCTCACCTCTCCCTATGGTGATGAAACACAATCAGCGTTTCCATGGCGTGGCCGAATTACTTGCAATCCAGCAATAGGGGAAACTGGTACCGCAGACCAAACGGCAGCAGCTACAGCACAAATCAGCACGCTTATCGGCTCGAGCACTGTTACTGATTTTTTAATCAATGGAACCTCGGTGAGTTGTACAACAAGCGATAACGGCTATCGTCATATGTTGCTTCATTACGCGCATTTAGCAAAGGCCTCAGCAGATAACGGTTACTCTATTGATGGATTTGTGATCGGTTCAGAAATGGTTGCATTAACGCGGGTGCGAGATCATCAAAACACATTCCCTTTTGTGACTGCTTTATGCGAACTTGCCGACGACATTTATGGCTTGATTGGTGATAATACAAAGCTAACTTATGCGGCAGATTGGTCTGAATATTTCGGCTATCACCCGCAGGATGGTTCAAATGACGTTTATTTTCACCTTGATGAATTGTGGGCGCATTCTGCAATACATGCCGTTGGTATTGATAATTATATGCCGTTATCTGATTGGCGTGATCAGGATGTGCTTGCAGAAAATCTCGATGGGTTTCGTTTGCAAAATGATGATGATGCGCTCAAGTCACAAATCAATTCAGGTGAGGGCTATGACTATTTTTATCAAAGTTCTGACGACCGCAAAGAACGGCTTCGAACGTCTATAACCGATGGTTTAGATAAGCCCTGGGTGTTTCGTTACAAAGACATCAAAGCGTGGTGGGAAAACACGCATTATAATCGCGTCAACGGTGTTGAGTTATCAACGCCAACTAGTTGGATACCTCAGTCAAAACCTGTGTGGTTCACTGAATTTGGCTGCCCAGCGGTCGATAAAGGCGCAAACCAACCAAACGTTTTTCCTGACCCTAAGTCTTCCGAAGCTGCATCGCCTTATTACTCAAGTAATGCACGTGATGATCAGGCGCAACGATCTTATCTATCAGCGCATCTCAACTTTTGGGCGTCCGATGAAAACCCCCTTGGTATGGTTGATCTTGAAAATTCGTATATTTGGACATGGGATGCACGTCCTTTTCCCGCCTTTCCAGCGAACACAAGTGTCTGGAGTGATGGCGAGAATTGGCGTCAAGGTCATTGGATCAATGGTCGGCTTGGCAATGCGCCTTTGCGTGAATTGGTTTCCGCAATTCTCATTGATCACGGCTTTGAAGATTTTGATGTCTCGCTGATCGAAGGTACGTTGCAGGGTTTTGTTCAGTCAGATTTCACCTCCGCGCGATCACTGCTTGATGGTTTGTTAAAGCTGTTTTTGATCGATGTGCGTGAAGGCGAGGATAAATTGATCTTTTCATCACGGGTGAAGACATCGAAATCGCCTGTGATGCTTGATCGTGTAATTGATCAAAGTGGAGAGCCACTTATGCGCCATTCCCGGGGACAGGAAAGTGAACTCGCAAATGAAGTTCAGATTACCCATATCGCACCGATGCAAGATTATCAGCCGGCAACCGCCTATTCCCGACGGTTAAGCCGTGGTAGCCAACGACAGGAAAACTTGACTTTGCCCGGGGCAATTGATCAAGACACTGCTGCAAATCTTGCAGATCAATGGCTGCAAAATCACTGGGCAAGTCGGGAAACGATCGACTTCTCATTGCCGCTAGATGCGGTTGCACTTGAGGTAGGGGATCGAATTGAATTTGATCAGGATACCACATTTAATGCGCCGCCTGGTTCTTATTCAATCGTGCAGATTGAAGATGGTTTGCAGCGCCAGATAACTGCCAACAGATTAGTAGCTTCAACTAATCTCATTCAGGAAACCGATGAGCAATCAACACAAATTTTGGATGTGAGCGCAGGTTTTAATCCCAATGTGATAATGCTTGATTTGCCGCTCTTATCTGGCACCAGTGCAAGCGAATGGGCGAGAGCTGCCGCTTATGCAAAGCCATGGGTTCCGATCATTTTGTCCAGTTCAACCGGCGATGATGGGTTTGAGCAACGGGCAAATATTACCGTACCGGCATATATCGGCACACTTTCGCAAGACCTTGTTGCCGGACCAGAAGGGCGGTTTGATTATGCAAATCAGATCATCGTTGATTTGCCCTATGGTGAGTTTGAAACCATCGATGCGTCAAAACTATTGGCTGGTGGAAATGTTTTGGCAATTCAATCACAAAACCAAGCGTGGGAAATCGTACAATTCCAAACAGCTTTAGAGATCGCGTCAAATCAATGGCAATTATCAAGCCTCTTGCGGGCGCAATCTGGAACTGAAGATGCTATGCTGTCGGGAGCAATAGCTGGTGCAGATGTTGTATTAATCAACGATAATGTCATTTCTCTTGGCTTAAATTCATCTGAATTGGAAGCAGAGCTAAACTGGCAAATTACCGGTGTGGGAAAATCAAGTGAGCATTTGGAAAATATAGCGTTTTCAGGCGGCGCGCGCGCTCATACGCCGCTGTCTCCTGTGCATCTGCGTGGTCAGCGAATATCAACGGGCATCCAGATAAGCTGGATTAGGCGGGGGCGTTTGTCCGCGGATAATTGGTCCGGTACTGAAATTCTAGAGGATGAAGATCAACTGCAATATCTAATCAGTATTTACGATGATGAAGAGATCATTCATCAAGCCATATCTGATACATCCTCCTACCTTTATGAAGATGCGCAACAATTCATAGATTTTGGTGAATATCCATCTTCACTTACATTTTCTGTTCAGCAAATCGGAGGACAAATCGCGCAAGGCATTGCTCGAAAAGTCTCAATTTTCGTGTGATGGATTAACCAACCCCCTCAAAAATATGGGTTTTTGCTTGAAAACCAGCGCTAATTATGTTCATTCATACACCGTTCAGAAATGTTCATGTAAAAGATGGATAACAATTTAGTTCTTTAAGGTTTTCGCACAAATGAAAATGAGTATGATCGCATCCATGTTTTTAGTAAGCGTATTGTTTGGCGCCTCGCCATCATTGGCTGCAGACTGTTCTGGGTCAGCACAACAGGTGGTCGCGCAAACAGGTGGACAGCTTCTTTCTGCTGTGTCGGGAGAAAAGTCTGGCAAGAAAGTTTGCACCATCACAGTGCTTGTGAAGGGTAATTCATCCCAGCGCCCTAAGAAAATGTCAGTGACAGTACCGCAATAATTGCGTTAACTTACTCAAAGAACCAATAAAAGCTCAGGGGTGACCAATGCGTGTTCTTGTTGTTGAAGATGATCCAGATTTAAATCGTCAACTTTGTGAATTGCTCGACGAACGCGGTTATGTGGTTGATAAAGCATTTGACGGCGAGGAAGGGCACTTCCTTGGTGATACTGAACCTTATGACGCTGTAATCCTTGATATTGGATTACCTGAAATGGACGGCATTACAGTGCTGGAAAAGTGGCGTGAAGAGGGGCGTGATATGCCCGTTTTAATCCTCACAGCTCGTGATCGTTGGAGCGATAAAGTCGCTGGTATTGATGCTGGCGCTGATGATTATGTCACCAAACCTTTCCATGTTGAAGAAGTGCTCGCACGTCTTCGTGCGCTTATACGGCGCGCGGCAGGCCATTCCACAAGTGAAATCACATGCGGTCCGTTAGTTGTCGATACCAAGGCAGCCAAGGTTACTTTGAATGGATCTGTATTAAAACTCACATCCCACGAATTTCGTCTTGTTTCTTACCTTGTCCATCATATGGGTGAAACCGTTTCACGCACCGAGCTGGTTGAACATATGTATGATCAGGACTTCGACCGAGATTCAAATACTATTGAGGTATTTGTTGGTCGATTGCGTAAGAAAATCGCCAAAGATTATGATGGCGATCTAATCGAAACTGTCCGTGGCCTTGGATATCGTATACAGCCACCTGAAACGCAAAAGTGATCATTCAGTAATGCGTGATAATAGTGCGAAAGGCGATACCGCTTCTGCAAAAAAGACATCGGAGCCGCAAGCGCAGGATCAACCCGCTAAAAAACGGGGATTGATTGCTGGCCGTTCGCTTACAGGCAGAGTTCTCTTTTTTGCATCGATCTGGACGATAATAGCTTTTGCTGGTGTCGCGATCATTGTTTCCACCCTTTATAAAACCCGCAGTGAACGTGCTTTTGGTGATTTGTTGCGTGCGCATTTAAATACGGTTATCGAGGCTGTTTCTTTTGATGACCAAGGAAAATTGGTAGGTAACCCGCAACTTGGATCACTAGCTTTTTCTCAACCCGGTTCTGGCTGGATTTGGATTGTTGACCCCATTGATATTGATGGCAATCAACAAGGTGATAGCATAAATTCAAGTTCTCTGGGATTAGAAGTCATTGCGCGTCCAACGCCTCAACAAGTTCCATATAACGCACAGTATATTCGCATCTATCCTATGGATGACAGTGTCGGCAATGCATTGCTTATTTCTGAAACGGAAGTGGAATATGGCGATGAGGGAAGAGCTGCGCGTATTCGAGTTGGTGGAAATCTCAATGTGCTCGAAGAGGATGTGAACTCGTTTATCGGCCGTCTAGCAATATCGCTATTGGTGGCGGCGATTGGAACTTTGCTGATTAATATGTTGGTGATTTTATATGGTTTGAAACCGCTTGACCATGTCCGCTCTTCGTTGGAAAAAATTCGAAACGGGGATGCGGATAGATTATCAGGCGATTTTCCCAATGAAATTGCACCTCTTGCCGATGAAGTAAATGCACTAATCGATAGCAATAAGCGGGTTGTTGAACGCGCGCGCATGCAAGTTGGTAATTTAGCTCATTCGCTAAAGACGCCCATAGCTGTGATGCTCAATGAAGCGCGGGGGTTGCCTAAGGCGCAAAGCGAACTTGTGAAAAACCAAGTTGGGATGATGCAAAACCAGGTGCAGACATATCTTGATCGCGCTCGTATTTCTGCCCAGCGTGGGTCTGTTTTAGCACGTACGGATATTATCCCATCGCTCGAGCGATTGCTGCGCGTGATGAACAAACTCAATCCAAACATCGATTTTTCATTGGACAAGAAAGCTCAGATGACACTCATTGCACTTGAAGGTCAGGATTTTGAAGAGGTTATGGGAAACCTCATCGAAAACGCAGCTAGGTTCGCGCGTGAAAACGTAGTTGTAACTGTTGACGACTTAGATAAAGACACGCTAACAATCACCGTCGCAGACGATGGTGATGGATTAGCTGACGATGAAAAAGTAAAAGCCCTCAAACGTGGTGCGCGTTTGGATGAAAGCAAGCCAGGTAGTGGTTTAGGTCTTTCCATTGTCGGGGAAATCGCTGAAGAATATGAAGGTAAGTTTATTCTTCTTGATGCTGAGATCGGCGGTCTAGCAGCTCAATTGCAATTGCCAAAAGCAGCTTCGTGATTTGGATGGGCGAAAAATCTTTCATCACCATATTCTCACCACATAATTTGTGTCATAAGCATTTATGTTGGGGGGGCCATAAATGAGCCGAATGAAACTTGGTTTTTTATTGTTTGCGATGAGCTTTTTAAGCGCTTGTGTCAGCACAGGCGGTTCAAGCGACGTTGCATCAGATTTACAAGTTGATAAACCTGGGATCGCAACCGGGCGAGAAATTGTAAAGGCTTTTGATGGTGGAATTTTACCGAAAGCGGTTTATAGCAAGCTCTCGCGCAAAGATAAGACACGGGCACTCCTTGCAGAATATCGTGCACTTGAAAATTCAACAACCGGTCAATCAACCTATTGGGAAAACCCCAATGGCAAATTGTCGGGTATCGTCACACCATCGCAACCTTACCAAGTGGGCTCTCGCAATTGTCGCCAATACAATCATAAAGCTTTGATTAATGGCGAGAACATCGAAGCATCAGGGGCTGCTTGCCGCACAGTAGATGGAAGATGGATCCCGCTAAGATAATTGGGTCTTCCCATGGACTTGGCGATAAGAATCGCGCCATTCTTCTGGTATGCAAATATCACGTATTCAATCTATCTTGATGTTTTTAAAAGCGACAGAGCAGCTTAAAAACACGCTTCGTAGCGCTCATACTTCTCAAAAACGCCCTGAAAGTGTGGCCGAACATACATGGCAATTGTGTTTGATGGTCTTACTATTTGAAGATCAGCTTGAAGACATTGATATGCTGAGGTTGATCAAACTTTTGATCATTCATGATCTGGGTGAGGTCGTCTCTGGAGATATACCCGCTATTCATCAAAACCCAAGCCTTGATAAATCACATAACGAACGCAATGATTTTGTATCTCTGTGCGCACCTTTGCCAGATGATTTGCAAACTGAGTTGTTAGGTCTATGGGATGAATATGATCAAGGTAAAAGCCCCGAAGCCATATTAGCTAAGGGTTTTGATAAGCTTGAAACGATGTTGCAACACCTCATTGATGGTACGACGGGCAATATAGATTTTGCGTTTAACTTATCTTACGGGGTTGATCGCACTGATAAACACCCACTTCTAGCCTCGATCCGTACATTGATTGATGAAGAAACTAAGGCGCGCATAAAACCGTAATTCTGACAGTTGATCATACCGGGTTAAAACCGTTATGTTGGGACTAAAATTACGGCACTTTTAAAAGTGCCGATGGTTTCAGGAGTTGCGGGTTTGTCAGTGTTTTCAAGTATAAAATTTTGTCTTTTCGGACTTTTTATAGTCATACTAAGCGTCACTCACAGTGCTGCAGTGGAAGAAATTCTGCGCTATGACGTGAAGATAAATCTCAATAAAAATGGCAATATGTTGGTAACCGAAACAATTACGGTGAATGCAGAAGGCAATGAGATTAGGCGCGGAATTTATCGTGATTTACCTCGATATTTTGAAGGTGAGGGCGGCGCTTCACTTCGTGAGAATTTTGACATCGTGTCGATCACCAGAAATGGCCGAGAAGAACCTTACCACACGCAAATTGTGAATGGCTGGACACGTATACTGATCGGACAGGAAGATGTTTTCATTCCCCGTGGTCAGCATATTTATGAAATCATCTATGAAACAGATCGCCAAATTGGATTTATTGATGAAGGTGAAGAACTATATTGGAACGCTATCGGTAATGGTTGGAGTTTCCCCATTAAAGCTTCACAAGTCGTTGTTCAGTTGAGTGATGGTGGTGAATTCAATGGTTTTGAATTCTTCACTGGTGCTTATGGTGCAACCGAAAAAAACGCACGTGCGGTTGTCTCTGCCGATGGTCATATTATTAGTTTTGAACTCACGCAATCTCTCAACCCACGTGAGGGCTTTACGATCGTAGCGAAAATGCCGCGTGGAACCATCGATGAACCGACAATTGCTCAAACGCGCAGTTGGTTTATGAGAGACTTTGGTCACATTGTTGTTGCGGCGATCACCTTGGGCTTGGTTAGCCTTTACTACATAATTGCTTGGTTCTTAATTGGTCGCGACCCCAAAGGTTCGCGCATTGAGCAACGCAAGACACTTTCTTTGGGTATTTCCCCCGCACTCACCCATTATATCGATAATAAAGGTCGGGTTGATGGTGGGTGGACTGCTATTTCCGCCGCCATATTAAGTCTTGCGATTAAAAAGCAAATTCGAATTGAAAAAGATGGCGATGACCCTGTTTTGGTTAAAGATGAAACTATGGCGTTAAACAGACTGCCTGTGGGTGAGGCAGCAATCATGAAAATGGTGATTGATAAACAGCAGTTTGCGTTGAGCAAAGCTAATGGTTCAAGCGTTGCTAAACTCAGATCCAGTTTTCAAAAAGCTATTGAAGAAGAACATCGTGGCGTGTTTTATGAACACAATGCAAAGTGGATTTGGATTGGGGTCGCATTGAGCATTATAGGCGTATTATCTACCTTAATTTTCAATGCTGATGGTCTCTTTTCATTACTTATTTCCGTTATAGTTTCCGCTGTGTTTTCTGCATTTTTGGTGCCGATTTATTTTATTGTCAGTCGTTTATGGCGCGCAAAATCTAAGTTTTGGAAAGTCTTTGGCTTAATCATCGTTGGCGTCGTTGGACTTCTGCTTGTTTCGTTTTTTGCAGCCTTTGTGTTGGCTTTGTTTGAAGAAACAAACTCTTGGATCGAATTTGCCTTTATCGGCGCTGTGTTCGGCTTAGTGATGCTCAATGTTGTATTCTTCCAGTTAATGGGTCGTCCAACAGCATTGGGTGCTGAGATGAAAAATCAAATCAAAGGCCTGCGCATGCATTTGGAAAACTACCATCAGCAACGCATGAATTTAAATGACGTGCCCGATATGTCGATTAAGTATTTCGAGAAACTACTGCCGTTTGCTGTTGCTCTTGGTGTCGAAAAGCCATGGTCTGGTGCCTTTGATGAATGGTTCAAAAGCGCTGCTGGGCTCGCAACTGGGATAAAAGAATATGATCCATATTGGGATCGCCATCGATGGTATCGTAATCGGCATCGATCCGGTGGAACCTATTCCGATTTTGGTTCACAAATGGCATCTTCATTGTCATCTGCAATGCCCAAACCAAAAACCTCATCATCGTCAGGTGGAGGCTTTTCCGGAGGCGGTGGCGGTGGCGGCGGCGGTGGTGGCTGGTAGTCTATGCGCCTCATTCCACTCTATCTCCTCTTTTTCGCACTCCTTGCCATCACCTTTGCTTGGTGGGGATTGGAAACACAACTAGGGCAGCAAAGTTTCGATGAGATGGATGGTCTATATCCGTTTTTTACTGGTATTGGTGGTCTCGTCTTAATGGCGCTTTCGCTGTTGCTTTTAATTTTGCAGAGGCGCAAATAAAAACCCCCGCAAAATCGCGAGGGTGATGATCAGTTTTATCTAATTCTTACTGAGATATGCGATAAAGCCCGCCGTCCTTTTGATCGCTGAGTAAATAGATTGCTCCATCTGGTGCAATTGTAACATCGCGCACTCGGCCAACTGTATTTTCAAACATCGGGGTTTCGCTAACCGGACGATCACCCTCAAGATCTACTGCATATAGGGAGCGGAATTTGAGCGATCCTACCAGCAATTTGTCCTTAAACTCTGGAAACATGTCGCCTTGATAAAACGCCATGCCCGATGGTGCAATCGAAGGGATCCACGTCCAGATTGGATCTTCAAATTCTGGTGAAGATGTGCCGATCCCAATTTTACCACCTGCATATTCTTCCCCATGAGACACAATTGGCCAGCCGTAATTTTCACCAGCTTTTACGACGTTAATCTCATCACCCCCGCGCGGGCCATGCTCATGCAGCCATATTTCACCATTATATGGGTTCAGCGCCATGCCCTGCGGATTGCGATGGCCTTTGGAATAAAGCTCTGGTTCCCAGCCATTTAAATTTGGATTATCTGCAGGAATAGTCCCATCCAGATTTAAACGAACGACAGCACCTGAATGGATCTTCGGATCTTGCGCATCAAAGCGGCTACCGCGATCCCCCATTGTGACGTAAAGCTTGTCATCTGAAATCTCGATGCGGCAACCAAAGTGGATGCTGGCATTTGATTTATTATTGGCCACAAAAATCGTTTGTGTGTTTGTCAACGCATTGCCATCAAGTTTTGCCATGTTAACGGCAGTTGATGCTCGATTACCTTCAGGGCGCGAATAGCAATAATAAACCGTTGTTGGATCTTGCTCTGAGACTTTTACATCCAGCATGCCTCCCTGGCGAAATGAAAATACATCCGGCACACCCGAAAGCTCATCACGCACACCGCTTTCAAGATCAATCTTGAACATTTTGCCACGGCGTTCTGTCACAATCATTGAGGTGTCAGATAGAAAATCCATGCCCCAAGGATGGAAAAGGGTTTTGCCGATGCGTTCGATTTTTGGTTCAGCCTGGCTTTGTGCCACCAATGCTGCAGATGAAATCAAGCAAAGGGTGAGGGCGGTAATAAGTTTGCGCAATTTGGTTCTCCGTATGAAATGTTCTTATAAGCTTCATTCAACGTTATGGCACACGAGTTTACGCCCATAAAATTTGTGCACTGGAAAGGCTTTTAAACCTTACAAAATAAATGGGCATTAATAAGCCATTCGCCAAGGGGGAGGTCTTGATTTTATGGGGAATAGCCAATTTGCACTGCGCAATCTTATAATCAATTAGAAAGATAGGTGTGGAAACAGTCAGATTTTAAGCTTGATTATTTTATTCAAATAAATTAGAACAAAAGTAGAACATTATTAACTTGTTGTGCGTATTGTAGCTTTAGAACAAAAAGGGAACATTAATATGATGACCTCTACTTTACAAAACAACTTCTGGCAAGACGTATTGCAAACATTTCGCAAGCTACCGCTTTCTATCAAGTTTGCTTGGATGCTCGCACCGCCAATGGCTTTGCTTGTTGTTATCGCCTTTTTGTTGATGATTTCGACCCGGTTCACGGTAGCAAGCCTTTAATGCAGAAAAACGAAAACCTCTTATCCCCCCTTACATAATAGAGGTTTTATATAGCGTTAGCGGTTCGCCATAAAATTCGCTCAAACGCATCTTGGAGCTCTTGCCCCTGAGGTCCACCATTTCGTTTTCTTCGCGCAAAAAGGCTTGCTAACCCGTGGGTGGTTGCCCACATCATAGGCGCAGCATCGGGTTCATCTTCAAGTTTACGATCATCCAATTGTAAGACGGCTTGCACATGCGCTTCCAAAACGTCGTAGCTGTTGCTTGATAATTTTTCCAAAAATGCTTTGGACGGGTCGATCCGTTCAGATGAGAACTGTAGATCAAACATATCCGAATGTTCGCTGGCATATTTGATATAGCCCATGCCAATCGCAACAAGTTTGGCCTTTGATTTTTCCGGATGATTATCCTCAACAGCATCAGAACTTGATTGCATCGCTTGCGCAAATCGTTTGAATGATACGCTTGCTAAGGCGCTCAGTAATCCAGTAACGTCGCCAAAATGAGGAGCGGGAGCTGCATGGCTCACGCCAGCGCGTTTTGCAACGCCGCGCAGGGAGAACTTTTCAACCCCTTTTTCAATAAGCTCAAGTTCAGCTGCTTCTAACAAAGCTTTGCGAAGATTGCCGTGATGGTAAGATTTGGAAGGTTTTGAGTTCATAGATCATCCCTATACCGATTCAGTCAGTTTGGAAACAATAAATAGACAGCGTCAAGATTTAACTTGACAGTGTAAAGATATTTGCATTATTTAATGTAGACACTGTCAAGATCAATTGTCGCTAACTAATTTATCGAAAGAAAAAACATGTCTACGGAAACCTTATTTGCAATTTCATCCCCAATCGCGATGTTGGGATGGGTTGCGCTGATCATTTCGCCAATCATACCAACATGGTCGGATCGAATAGCCACTTACATATCGCCGGGCTTGTTATCGCTTGCCTATATGTCACTGATTCTAGCGTTTTGGAGCGATGCAAAGGGTGGATTTGATACACTTGCAAACGTTCAATTACTTTTTACCCAAAGCGAAATTGCGATGGCTGGATGGTTGCATTACCTCGCCTTTGATTTGTTTATGGGCGCCTGGATTGTGCGTGAAGCGCGCAAAGCTAGCATATCTCATTGGTTTATCGTGCCGATACTGCCGTTCACACTGCTCTTTGGACAGATTGGCTACGTGCTATTTTTAGCGCTAAAATCCGCGTTGTTATTAAGGCGTGATCAATCTCTGTTATCAAAATCTAATCAATCTACTGCTGCATAAGAGGCGTAAGGAGATAAAAATGACCAACGCTGTTATCGTAATGAACAATGATATGTCTACAAATCATACATCGAATTTTATCCAGCGCATGAAGACGTTTATCAAAAGTGCTTATGCAGATGCTCCCGCACTCAGCGCACTAACTATCATAATGCTTGTGTTGATGGTGCCAAAATTGGGCGCGCTAGCATTGGATACCCGTTTGCACAATGGGATAAATATATGGATCAAACCTATAAAGTTTGATGTTGCATTAATCACTTATACCGCAACACTTATTTTCTTTGCGCGCTGGATACCGCAACAAACGCGCAAGAAAACCTGGTTTAAATACTTCATTGCTGCGGTCGTCATTTCCGTTGTTTATGAACAGATATGGATTGGTGGCGCCGCAGCTTTTGGTACCTCATCCCATTTCAATGTCGCAACTTTATTAATGGGCTTGGCCTATACAATTGCAGGGTTCGGCGCTGTCACACTTACTAGTGGCGCTTTAGTCTTCGGTATATTAATTGCGCGCAACAAGCAGACCGGTCTAACAGATCCGATGCATTTTGCCATTTGGTTGAGCTCAGTATTAATGTTCGTACTTACGGTTATCACCGCAAGCTATATGTCTTCGCAGTTAAGCCATTTTGTCGGAGGTAATTTGTTGGATACAGAGAGCCATGCGATTATGGGTTGGGCGAAGGATGGCGGTGATTTACGCGTTGCCCATTTCTTTGCAAGCCACATATTTCATGTATTGCCAATTCTCGTCATTGCCGCGTCTCATGTTTTCAGAACGGTTAGCCGCAATATGGTGATTGTTATGGCGATGCTCTACTGCATATTTACGTTTTATACGCTTTGGGAAGCAACGCAAGGATTGCCGTTTTTAGCAGGCATTATAGGTTGATGTGAAATCTATATAGTCGAGATTGCCGTATAATCTGTTATGGTGCGGCAATTCCGGCGCTGAAGGATCAGGTAATTATGATAGATATGGAAACAGTTTTCACGTTCGCGAACGCATTTGTTCTCGCCGGCTGGTTGGCGCTGCTACTTGCGCCGAGAGCACCAAAACTAGCTGATCGCATCGCATCCGTGGTCATCCCACTTCTGTTGGCAATAGCTTACCTTGTTCTCGCGCCAGTATTTTTCACCTTTACTGAAGGTGGTTTTGATAGTTTGGCAAATGTCATGATCTTATTTGATAATCCGCGCGCGGTGATGGCCGGGTGGTTGCATTATCTTGCCTTTGATCTGTTTATCGGTGCATGGCAAGTGCGTCAGGCAAGAGCGCATAATATTCGCCATCTGGTGATTATTCCCTCATTGATCCTAACATTACTTTTAGGTCCTGTTGGACTTTTGGCGTTCTTTATCACCCGTTTTGCCTACACAAAACGACTATTTAACTGAGTTCAGCACCGAAAATAGCTAAAACACCAGTGTCATAGAATAATCAGATCAAGATGCGACCAGAAAACCAATTGGCATTGTCAGCGGGGTGCGATAAGTCTCATTTATGATTTTTTGGATTTTGATATTTGGCCTGACAACTTTGACAATTGCGCTGTTGTTACGCCCATTGTTGCGAGAACAGCAAAGTGATGATGATCTTCTGGCCTATGACCGTGAGGTTTATAAAGACCAGTTGTCTGAGATCGATCGTGATTTTGATAATGGTTTATTGACAGAAAATGAAGCCGAACTCGCGCGCATAGAAATTTCGCGCCGGTTGTTGGCAGCTGATGTTAAGAGCAAGACTGCAGTTAAGGGTATGAGAATGTCCTATGCGTTTATTTTGCTAATCGCACTCGCGATCCCCGCAATAGCTGTTGGAACTTATTCAATTGTTGGTCAGCCAATGTCACCAGATATGCCATTAGCGTTGCGGACAGCGCCCCCTGCTAATCAGATCGCTGAACGCGCAATACCCGATGACATTGCTGAAATGGTTGCTCAAGCGGAAGCGCATTTGGTTCAGAACCCAAATGATGGTCGTGGTTGGGATGTGCTTGCACCGATTTATTTCCGGATGGGTGAATATCTAAAAGCTCAACAAGCCTTTGCAAAAGCAATCGAGCTTGAAGGTTCAACCGCTCTTCGTCATGCCAGTTTAGGTGAGGCGATTGTTACCGCACAAGAAGGCTTGGTCACACCTGAAGCACGTTCAAACTTTGTAAAAGCACTGGAGATCCAGCCTGATGCACCGCGCCCGAAGTTTTTCTTAGCGCTCGGATTGGGTCAAATTGGTCAAAATGATAAAGCAATCGCTGCTTTTGAGGATCTTGCGAAAATATCTCCTGCAGATGCACCATGGATCAGAGCAGTTCAAGTTCAAATCGCTTCGCTGAAAGGCGTTGATCCAGATAGTGTGACGCTTAAGACGTTACCTGCAAGTACATCTGAGCAAGCAAGCACAACAACTGATGTCCAAACCCAGCCGTCGCAACTTGGCAATCCGAGCGAAGAAGATATCGCAGCGGCAAGTGAGATGAATAGCGGTGACCGCATGGACATGATCAAAAACATGGTAGCTTCGCTAGATGAAAGGCTTAAAGATGAGCCAGATAATTTTGAAGGTTGGCAACGGTTGCTACAGTCTTATGTTGTTTTGGGTGATAAAGAGACCGCAGCAAATGCACTTGAGCGCGCTTTAAAAGCGTTTTTACCTGATACAGATCAAGGTAAAGCATTGCTCGCCCAAGCTAAAAGCCTCGGTATTACAGCGCCTGGTCTAGCGCCCAAGGTTGAAAATCAATAGGTTATAATCATGACGAGAAAACAAAAAAGATTTACAATAATCGGTGTAGGAATGAGCTTTCTGCTTTCAGCCGTATTGTTGGTCATGTTCGCGCTTTCAAGTGAAATTACATATTTCCATTCGCCCACAGATGTTATTGAAAAGGCAGTGAAGCCTGAAACACGCATTCGTTTGGGTGGTTTGGTTGAAATTGATTCAATCGTCCGTGGACAAGGTACGCAAGTTAGCTTCACGATCACAGATAATGAGCAAACAGTATTGGTCAATTATGATGGTATCTTGCCCGATTTATTTCGCGAGGGGCAGGGTGTGATCACCGAGGGTTCGTTTAATGTCATGGGTGGTCCCTTTGTTGCTGATAGCGTGTTGGCAAAGCATGATGAGAATTACATGCCAAAGGAAATAGCCGATAGCTTGAAAGAACGCGGTGTCTGGAAAGATGGCGAACCCATTACAAATTAGGAGATAATATGAGCACGGAACTTGGTCACTTTGCGCTCATACTGGCGCTTGCAACAGCTATAATGCAGTCGATCCTGCCAATGGTTGGCGCAGCGCGTTCTGATGCCCGGCTTATGAATGTTGCCCCCATAGCGGCCATCACTTGTTTTGCACTCGTGCTCTTATCTTTTGCCGCACTCACACAAGCTTATCTCACATCGGATTTTTCAGTTCTCAACGTTTTTGAAAATTCGCATTCACTCAAGCCAACTTTGTATAAATTTACAGGTGTTTGGGGCAATCACGAAGGCTCCATGTTGCTTTGGATTCTCATTCTGGCATTCTTTGGTGCGCTTGTTGCCATGTTTGGTAACAATTTGCCACCAACGCTAAAAGCCAATGTGATAGGTGTTCAGGGATGGATTTTGGTGGCGTTTTTATTGTTCATCATTTTCACGTCAAACCCGTTTATCCGAATTTCACCAGCACCATTTGAAGGTCAGGACTTAAATCCAATCCTTCAGGATATTGGGCTCGCAATTCATCCCCCGCTTTTATATCTTGGTTACGTTGGGTTCTCGATTAGTTTCTCATTTGCGATTGCGGCTCTCATCGAGGGTAAGATCGATGCCGCGTGGGCGCGCTGGGTGCGTCCTTGGACACTAACGGCTTGGATGTTCTTAACAGCAGGAATTTCAATGGGCTCTTATTGGGCGTATTACGAGCTTGGCTGGGGTGGCTGGTGGTTCTGGGACCCGGTGGAAAATGCATCATTTATGCCTTGGTTGCTCGGTACTGCATTATTGCATTCAGCTCTGGTGATGGAAAAGCGTGAGGCTTTAAAAATCTGGACAGTGCTTCTGGCCATTATGGCGTTTTCACTATCACTGCTTGGTACATTTTTAGTACGTTCTGGCGTGCTCACATCAGTTCATGCTTTTGCTACAGACCCGACCCGCGGCGTATTCATTCTTATGATCTTATGTGTATTTATTGGTGGTGCACTTACGCTATTTGCCTTTAGAGCATCATCATTGCGTGCTGGCGGTATATTCGCCCCTATCTCTCGTGAAGGTGCGTTGGTGCTAAATAATTTATTTCTAACAACGGCTACCATGACAGTATTTGTTGGCACCTTATATCCATTGTTTTTGGAGGTTATTTCAGAAGAAAAAATTTCCGTTGGCGCACCATTTTTTAATCTCACCTTTGGCCCATTGATGGTACCATTGTTACTTGCTATTCCCATAGGTCCATTACTGTCTTGGAAACGCGGTGATCTGCTGGGTGCTATGCAGCGTTTATTTGTTGCCATACTTGGTGGTTTTGCCGTTGCCTTGATTGTAATTTACATCCAAACAGGCGCACCAATTTTGGCAGCGATTGGCATTGGTATCGGTATTTATCTTATTATCGGTTCCATGGCTGAAATCTGGATGCGTGCAGGCCTTGGACGCATGTCGCTCTCTAAGAGTTTCGGACGGTTAAAAGGCCTACCAAGATCAATATATGGGACAGCTCTCGCGCATTTCGGTGTAGGTATCACGGTGATTGGCATTGTTGCCGTTAGCGCGTTTTCATCTGAAGATATTGTTGCCATGCAACCCAAAGATCAGGTTCAAGCAGGTGGTAAAATCATCATTTTTGAGGGAATTGAAAATACTCAAGGACCAAATTATCAGGTTCAAATCGGTCATTTCATCATCATGCAAGCGGGTGTCGAGGTTGGTAAAACTACGAGCGAAAAACGCTTTTATCCTGCGCGGCAAATGCCAACAACTGAGGCAGGAATTGTCACCTTTGGCGCATCACAGCTTTACGTGTCGCTTGGTGACCCGCAAGCAAATGGCGGTCTTGTGGTTCGCATTTGGTATAAATCTTGGGTGACATTTATCTGGTATGGCACGATCTTTATGGTGTTAGGTGCAATAGTATCGCTCAGTGATCGTCGTCTGCGCGTGGGCGCGCCTGCTTCGAAAAAGACAAAGATGGTCACGCAAGGAGCAAGCGCATGAGAAAGGTTATAACTGGTCTTTGTGCGCTTTTCTTTTTCGCTACGTCCTTGCCTGTATTGGCGGTTAATCCAGATGAGATTTTAGAAGATGTAGCCCTTGAAGAGCGTGCACGCGTTATATCCGCTGATCTAAGGTGCCTTGTGTGCCAAAATCAGTCGATCGATGATTCAGATGCAGATTTAGCACGAGACCTACGCGTTTTGGTACGCAATCGATTAGTCGAAGGAGATACCAACAAAGAAGTTATTGACTATGTGGTCTCTCGTTACGGTGATTTTGTACTGCTGAAACCAAGCTTTACGGCCAAGAATTTGTTCTTGTGGATTGCACCAGCTTTATTTTTGTTGATTGGTGCGCTTTTAGCTTTTGTAAAATTACGAAATCCTGATCACGAAAAAGTGAGTGTTCCATTAAGTTCAGATGAAAAAAATAAGTTAAAACAATTGCTTGGCGAGTAGTTTTGCATTGTTTGTGTTCTCAATGTGGCCGTAACATTACCAAAGTTTAATCTGTTTGCAATGGTTCTGTAACCTCTCTTTTCTTACATTCACCTCATCAATCGATCTCCAGTCGATAAATTGAATATGAGGAATAAAGAATGCCAAAGATTTTAAGATTATCGCCGAAAGCACTTTTGACGACAACAGCTGCAGCCGGTCTAGCTGCCACAATGCTTGTCACTGGTTTGCCGGTTCAAAACAACGCCGCATATGCGGAAGCGGTTCGTGTAGAAGCACCGCAAGCTCCGGGTTTTGCTGATGTTGTTGACGCGGTTTCCCCTGCCGTTGTCTCAGTACGTGTACAACGTGAAGTCACACCTGTTTCTAACGATGATAGCCGTTTTAACTTTGATTTCGGTGGTCGTGGATTTGGCGATTTGCCCGAAGATCATCCATTAAAACGTTTCTTTAGAGAGTTCGGTGGTCAAGATAACGGCCAAGATCGTGCTGAGCGCGATAACCGCCGTGGTGGTGATGAGCGTCGTCGCTTGCGCCCTGTTAGCCAAGGTTCTGGTTTCTTCATCTCTGAAGATGGTTTTGTTGTCACAAACAGCCATGTTGTTGGCGATGGTTCAGCATTTACAGTCATCACAAAAGATGGTGTCGAGCATGATGCAAAGCTTATTGGTCGCGATCAGCGCACGGATTTGGCTGTGTTAAAGGTCGAGCCAACTGAAAAGTTCACTTATGTAGCGCTTGCTGATGATAAACAAATCCGCGTGGGCGACTGGGTGGTTGCAGTTGGTAACCCATTTGGTCTGGGCGGCACAGTAACTGCCGGCATTGTTTCTGCTCGAGGCCGTGATATTGGTGCAGGACCATATGATGATTTCATCCAAGTGGATGCAGCGGTTAACCGCGGTAACTCAGGTGGGCCGACATTTAACCTTAATGGTGAAGTGATTGGCGTAAACACCGCAATCTTCTCGCCATCTGGTGGTAACGTTGGTATTGCGTTTGCAATCCCGGCAACAACGGTTCGTTCTGTTGTGGATGATTTGATTGAAAGCGGTGCTGTGGCACGCGGTTGGCTTGGTGTTCGCATTCAGCCTGTAAGTGCTGATATTGCAGAATCTTTAGGTCTTGCTGACCCGCAAGGTGCGCTTGTTTCAAATTCTGAAAGCGATACACCTGCTGCCAAAGCTGGTATCCAAGCGGGTGATGTAATTACCGCAGTTAATGGTGAAACTGTTGAAGATGCGCGTGATTTAGCCAAGAAAATTGGCGCGTTTGATCCAGATACAAGTGTTGAGTTAACAGTTTGGCGCGCTGGAAAGGCTGAAACCATTGATGTGAAACTGGGCACGCTTCCTGTTGAACAGGCACTTGCAGCAAATACACCTTCTGAAGACATACCTGAAGAAGACGTAAAACCGGCATTTGTTGATGGTTTGGGAATTGCTGTTGAGCCAAATTCAGAAGGTCCAGGTTTGGTTGTTGCTGAAGTTGATAATGGTTCAATTGCTGAAGAGCGCGGCATGCGCGCTGGAGATGTGATTGTTGCTGTCAACAATAGCGATGTCAAATCTGCCGCTGACGTTGCGCAAGTTATCGACAAAGCTGCAAAAGATGGCCGCAAGGCTGCCTTGTTCCAAATCCAACGCGCTAACCAAAATAGCTTTATCGCGTTGCCTATCGATCAAGGTTAAATAATATTTCCAGCCAGCAGCGGGTTCGTTGTTGGCTGGTTATCGAATTCCTGAGAACGCGCTTTCCTCCCAATTTGCCTAACTTGCAATAGCGTTTTCAGGACATCGTTGAGAGTCACGTGTCATCATGTCGCCCCCGATGTGTGGCTCTTGTTAGAAGCGGCGGTTGTCAGCGTATTTGAAGCCGCCGCTTCGTTTTATGTTGATAGAACAGGCGGCATACGGCGCAAAAAGTAGTGAAGTCTGTTCAATAGGACAGAAATCTTTTAAAAGTTGAAGTCATGAAGATTCTTATTATTGAAGACGATTTGGAAACAGCGGCCTACCTCACCAAAGCATTTCGTGAGGCAGGGCTCACAGTCGATCACGCAAGTGATGGCGACAGTGGTTATTTCTTAGCGACTGAAAACTCCTATGATGTTATGGTTGTTGATCGCATGTTGCCAAAGCGTGATGGACTTTCAATTATTTCGTCCTTGAGAGATCAAGGTAATGAAACACCGGTATTAATTCTCTCAGCGCTTGGTCAAGTTGATGATCGCGTTACAGGATTGCGCGCTGGCGGTGATGATTATCTCACCAAACCTTATGCATTTTCCGAACTTTTAGCGCGTGTTGAAATTTTAGGTCGCCGCAAAGGCACCCGAGATACAGAAACGGTGTACCGTGTGGGGGATCTGGAATTGGACCGCTTAAGCCATGAAGTGCGCCGAGGTGGGCAGGTCATCAACTTGCAGCCACGTGAGTATTCATTGCTTGAATATTTGATGAACAATGCAGGCCAGGTCGTGACCCGCACTATGTTGCTGGAAAATGTCTGGGACTATCATTTTGATCCGCAAACCAATGTGATTGATGTGCATATATCGCGGTTGCGTTCAAAAATCGAAAAGGGCTTTGACGGCTCCCTGCTGCACACTATTCGCGGCGCAGGCTACATTCTAAAGGCCTCGGAGTAGTTTGCCGATGGCCCGTATTAACGCCATGCTGAAAACGACAGCCGTCCGGTTGTCGCTTCTTTATCTATTGTTGTTTGTTGTTTCCGCAACCGTGCTGTTGTTTTACGTCAGCGCGCAAAGCGAAAAAGCTTTACGTGCGCAAACCGAAAGAGCGATTGAGCGAGATGTGCGCACCATCAACAATACTTATCGCAGAAGCGGTGTGAATGGTCTGGTGCGCCAGATCGAGCGACGTTCACGTCAACCAGGATCAAGTCTTTACATTATCGCCTCACCAAATGGCGAGATCTTTGCCGGTAACGTATCAGAAATTCAACCGGGTATTTTTGATAAGGACGGTGATATCGATGAGCCGTTTAAATATAAACGCTTTGGTGATTTTAATGCTGAATACACAGCGCTCGCACATGTAATGCAATTGCCGAACGGCTTTAAACTGCTTGTGGGTCGAGATTTAGCTGAACCCGATCGCTTTAACAATTTGATAGAGCGCGCCTTAATGACTGCGCTTGCCATTATGGGTATTGGCGCGCTTGCAATATGGTTCTTTGTGGGGCGTTCAGCGCTAAAGCGCATTGACCGCATGTCAGTAGCCAGTGAGAAAATTATGGCTGGGGATCTATCCCAGCGTTTGCCGGTGATGGGATCAGGTGATGAATTTGATCGAATGTCAACGTCTTTAAACACGATGTTAGGGCGTATAGAACAGCTTAATGAGGGTTTGCGACAGGTTTCTGACAACATTGCTCATGATTTGAAAACACCTTTAACGCGCTTGCGTAATCGTGCTGAAGCAACCCTTGCATCAAAAGCTACAGCAAAGGATTACCGTGCAGCATTAGAAGATATGATTTCTGAATCAGATCAGCTCATTCGTATTTTCTCAGCTCTTTTGATGATCTCCCGCGTTGAAGCGGGGTCGGCTGCTGCCAAACTTAGTGATCTTGATTTATCAGCAGTCGCTCTTGATGCAGCAGAGCTCTATGAACCGGTGGCAGAAGATGTCGATGTGAAACTGATCACTGATATTGATGAGAATATCACGATCAATGGCAATCGTGAGCTCATTGGGCAAACATTGAGTAACTTGATTGACAATGCGATCAAATATGCCTCCGATGAGGCTAATCATCGTGATGATGCTTGCATTTGGGTTCGATTAAAATCCGAAGAAAATATGATTGTGCTCACCGTTGCAGATAACGGACCAGGTATTCCTGAAGGTATGTTTGATGAGGTGGTCAAACGATTTGTCCGCCTCGATAAAAGCCGCAACAAACCCGGGACAGGATTAGGGCTTTCACTTGTTGATGCGGTTATCAGAATGCATTCAGGTGAATTGGAACTTTCCGCAACGGATGAAAAACAAACAAAATTCCCCGGCCTGACCGTGGATTTGAAATTCCCGAAGAAAACTTAGTGCAATGATATAGAGATAGGAGAGGGGGATTTTACATGACTGGTTTTATCAAATTAATCGATCTTGATCGATCGCCCATCCTGCCGCGCGATAAAAAGTCGGCAAAGGATGTATCAAGCATGCTGTTTGATGCGGCAAAGGAAAGTGAGGCACTGTCTGATATATTAGATAAAGATGCTGCATACTTTTCGTTTCTTACTGCTGCACTTTCACTCAGTCCTTATCTTTACGGCATTGTCTGCGCAAAGCCCGATATGCTGGCTTTTGCACTCACAGATGACATTAAAACACAGATGGAAACTATCATCGGGCGCGCAAAAAATGCGTGGAAAAATGAGGATAGTACGCCTGCGACTGAAGCAGATGTTATGCGTGAATTACGTCGGGCAAAACAGCAAGCCGCGCTGTCATTAGCACTTTACGATTTGGCAAAAATCACCGGTGCGAAAGATACTACGCAATATTTAAGTGATTTAGCCTCTGCAACAATCACTGCCAGTTTCGATCATCTTTTAATTGACGCGCACGAACGAGGTAAAGTCGTTTTAAAAGACATCAATACGCCGAGTAGAGACAGTGGGTTGATCGTGCTTGGCATGGGTAAATTGGGTGCTGGTGAGTTAAACTATTCTTCGGACATCGATATTGTTGTGTTCTTTGAAGCAGATGCTGGGATTGTTGAAGACCGTGGCGAAGCAACTGATGTGTTTGCAAAAATGGCGCGGCGCCTCATCCATATTATGCAGCATTATACACGTGATGGGTATGTGTTCCGAACAGATCTACGCTTACGGCCAGATCCAGGCTCTACCCCGTTAGCTTTCCCAATTGAAGCTGCAATGCACTATTATGAAAGTCGTGGTCAAAACTGGGAACGTGCAGCTTATATCAAAGCATCCCCAATTGCTGGAGATATTGAGGCTGGTCACCGGTTTTTAGCGGATCTTCAGCCATTTATTTTCCGCAAATATCTTGATTTTGCAGCGATAGCAGACATTCATTCTATCAAACGTCAAATCCACGCACATCGTGGTTTGGGTGATATTAATGTTGAAGGCCACAACGTTAAATTAGGGCGCGGCGGTATCCGCGAAATCGAATTTTTCGTACAAACCCAGCAGCTCATTGCGGGCGGTAGAAACCCCGTATTGCGCGCGCGCCGCACTGATGAAGCTATGGCAAATCTGGTAGGTGCTCAATGGCTTGACGAAGCAACAGCAGATCAACTGTTAGATAGCTATTGGTATCTGCGCGATTTAGAACACCGTATTCAAATGGTGGCAGACCAGCAGCTTCATCAATTACCAGAGGATAAAGATGAGCTGAAAACAATAGCTTTGATGATGGGAGATAAAACCACCAAAGCATTTGGTAAAAACCTGTTGAACAAGCTAAGCGCGGTAGAGACCGGATATGCTGATCTTTTTGAAAAAGAGGCAGGTTTAAGTGATGAGGCTGGCAATCTGTCCTTCACCAGTGAAGATGATGATCCCGATACGCTCAAAACTCTTGAGAAATTTGGTTATAACCGCCCGTCAGATATTGTTCGAATTGTTAGAAACTGGCACCGTGGTCGTTATCGCGCCACACAAAGTGAAAAAGCGCGCGAGCAGCTCACGGAACTTGGCCCACAGCTTTTAAAGAATTTTGGTGCTGCTAAACAGCCTGATGAGGCATTGCTCAAGTTTGATGCATTCTTATCCGGACTGCCAGCAGGCATTCAGCTTTTCTCTTTGCTCAATAACAATCCTAGCCTTTTGACAATGCTGCAAACGATCATGACCTGCGCCCCTCGTTTGGCAGATATCATTGCCCGTCGTCCGCATATATTTGATGGCATGCTTGACCCAGCTGCACTATCAGAGTTGCCAACTCGTCATTATCTGGAAGCGCGTTTGGATCTGTTTCTGGAAGGCGCTGATTATTATGAGATCGTGCTGGATCGTTTGCGGATTTTTGCAGCTGAGCAGAAGTTTTTAATTGGGATACGTTTGCTGACAGGCGCTATTACAGGAATGCGAGCGGCTATCGCATTATCTGATCTTGCAGATCTGATGATCTGCCAGGCATTGCGTGCAGTCGAAAAAGAAGTAGCGAGCAAACACGGCACTATCGCTGGCGGAAAAATCGCAATTTTAGGCATGGGTAAGATAGCTTCTCGAGAAATGACGGCTGGATCAGATGTCGATATGATTTTGATCTATGACCATGATCGAGGTGTTATGGAATCAGATGTCGGTGAGGATCAGCGCGCACTTGATCCTGTTCGATATTATGCACGCCTTACACAACGATTAATTGCGGCATTATCATCGCCAACCGCCGAAGGGGTTTTATATGAAGTTGATCTGCGTTTGCGCCCATCAGGCAATAAAGGGCCTGTTGCTACTTCCTTAAAGGCATTCTCAAAATACCAGCGTGAGGACGCCTGGGTATGGGAACATATGGCTCTTTCTCGCGCGCGCTGTGTTGCGGGAGATGCAAACCTAATTGAAACGGTGCACAGCGAAATTAGCACGATTTTATCCACCAAACGTGATCACGGCAAATTGGTGAAAGAAGTCACCAAAATGCGCAAGCTTATTGATAAAGAAAAACCGCCACAAAATTCTTGGGATTTCAAACTCATCCCCGGAGGATTGGTTGATATAGAATTTATTGTTCAATATTTATCGCTGCGTGAGCGCGCTAAGGGTTGGGAGCCGCTGACCCATGAAACAAGCACGTCGTACCTTTTGGAAGTATTGGCGATACCGCAATTGGGCGTGGAAAAAAGTGATGAATTGGCATCAGCATTAAAACTTTGGACAGAGCTATCGCAGATGATAAAGCTGTGTATCGAAGGAGAATTTGAATTAGAGGATGCACCGAGCGGATTTCAAGATGTGATCCTGCGAAGTGTGAACCTACCTGATATGAATATCTTGCAAACCGAGATTGATACAACATCAAAACGAATACGTAAGATATTTAACGAGGTTGTGCGCCTTTCCTAGTGGGATGGCGCATAGCATGATCGGCCACAACATAATTGTTGGGGGCTGGTTCGATCATACCATAGGTAAATTGGATTGGAGGTTTCGATGCAATTACCACTTCACGCAATGTGGGGCGACGACCATATGCGAAAAGGAGCATAAAATGAGTATGAATAAATTGACGTTAGCATCTATCACAACCCTCACTATTATCGGTGTAGGAATTGCGACAACGGGGTCAGCATTTGCCGACGATAATAAACGTAAAGGCAAAGGAAAACGCGGAGTAAATATCGAGCGTATTGATACAGATAAGTCTGGTTCAATTTCGCTTGAAGAATTCGCAAGTGTTGGTTTGGGTAAAATGATTACCGCAGATAAAGACAGTGATGGTGTTTTATCAACAGATGAAGTGACAGCTGCGATGGAAGCAGAGCGTAAGCGTCGTCGCGAAGAAGCTATGATGAAACGCTTGGATGTCAATGGTGATGGTTCTATCACTGTTGCTGAACTTCAAGATCGCATGAGTAAGCAATTTGCGCTTCTAGATCGGAATTCTGATGGTTCATTATCTGAGGAAGAATTACGAAAAATGCGCGGCAAGCGCAAAGGTAATGGCAACGGTAAACGTCGCTAGAAGTTTCCAAAATTGAAAAAAAGACGCCCCCATATTAATTGTGGGGGCGTTAAAGGTTTGGGAGGCGTTTTTTATTGAAAACTAAATATGCCTTATTCCGCTGCTTGAATTTCTGACGGCGTTTGTGTGTCCTCAATCACCGTATCTTCATCGTCATTTTCATCCAATGGTGCTGCGACTGGCACCCTGATTGAAACGATTGTTCCGATATTTTCCTCAGAACTGATGCGCATCGCACCGCCGTGAAGTTTTGTTAAAGAGCGAGAAATCGCTAAGCCTAATCCAGACCCATCCTTACTTTTTGAGAATTGGTTTTGAACCTGTTCAAAAGGTTGACCAATTTTTGCAAGTGCTTCGCGCGGAATACCGATGCCCGTATCACGAACGGACACTGTGATCGTATCACCAACTTGTCTTGCTCTTACAAAGATCTTTCCATCCTCATCGGTAAATTTCACAGCATTCGATAACAGGTTGAGCATAACTTGCTTCATCGCCCTGCGATCTGCAACAAGATGAAGATCGTTATCAATAAGTGCATTAACCTCGATAGACTTCTTCTCAGCCTGCGTTGAAATGAGGCGCACCGCTTCATCAATGATCGGATCAAACGTGATATCTTCACGTTCAATTTTCATTTGACCAGCTTCAATTTTAGACATGTCCAAGATGTCATTAATCAGACCAAGCAAGTGCTTGCCGCTTGAGTGAATGTCGTTGTTATATTCCTCGTATTTCTCCGAGCCTAGCGGACCAAACATACGGTTTTTGATGATCTCAGAGAAGCCAATCACAGCGTTAAGCGGTGTGCGAAGCTCGTGAGACATATTGGCGAGGAATTCAGATTTCGATTTATTCGCAGCTTGCGCACGTTCTTTTTCAAGCTGGTAATCAAAGTTAAGCTTACTTAATTGCTCGGCTTTATCTTCCAGTGCTTTTTGGGATTTGGATAAATCGCCAATCGTAGCCATTAGGCGTTTCTCTGAATCGCGCAGTCGATCTTGGTTCAATTTAAGCGCGGTAATATCTGTTCCAACGGACACCAAGCCGCCGTCTTTTGTGCGGCGTTCACTGATCTGCAACCAGCTGCCATCAGCGAGTTTGATCTCAAATGCTTTTGTATAACCATTTGGACTGATCGCGGGGATAATGCGATCAACAATGGGACGCTTGGCCGCCGCCATAACCGTGTCACGATGCATGCCAGCTTGCAGCACATCATCGGGGAGATTGTGTACTTTTTGAAAATAATCGTTCCAGATCACTAAGCCATCTTGCTTGTCCCAAAGAACGAACGCTTCGCGTGTTGATTCAATCGCATCAAATAAACGTTGATCCGCTTCAGCTTTACGTTTTTGCAAACGATGTTGTTCGCTGACATCCATGGCAATACCAACAAGATATCGGCCAGAACTTGTGCGATCGATCAATTGAGCACGTGCACGCAACCAAACGTAATCGCCATTGGCATGACGCATGCGAAATTCATGATCAATCTCACGTATTTCGCCGCGCGCAGCAAGACGCGCTAACACATAGATATTGCCATCATCTGGATGCATGAGTTTTGCAGCTTCTTCAAAGCTCAATACGCTATCTTTTGCGGGCAAGCCAAGCATTTCATACATTGAACTCGACCAGAAGAGGCGGCTGTGAGCCATATCCCATTCCCACAAACCACAACGGCCACGAGATAACGCCATGTCTACGCGTCTTTGAGATTCTGTATAAATATCAGTTGCATCTCTAGTATATCCAACCTGCAAGAAATAGGCGTAAAGGATCATAATTAAGATTGCAGCTGTCGCTATAAAGAGCGTCACATTCAAAGAAATTGTCTTGCGAAACCAAGACAATAAGTCAGGTGCTTGCGGCGAGAGAACGAGAATTGAACCCACACCACCGTCAATATGAGACAGCGCAGCGTACATTTCACGACCTGCGTGGGTGGAAGCATTTTCCCCCAGAGTGATCGGCTGAACGCCAGCACGTTTGCCAAATATTTGTATGGCAGAGCCTTCGCCAATTAATGTTGAAAGATTTAGTCCAACAAAACCATTTCCAATGTTTGAGCTTGCGAATATACGCCCTTTAGCATCCGCAATGGCAATAATGCGCCCCTGATCAATTGCATATTGATCAAGCACGAGATTTATCTGATCTTCAGTTTCCCGCTTGTTGGCATTTGTCGTTGGATCGGGATTAACACCGATCACAGCAGAGATTGCTGTAAGCGTGAGCTGTGTAGCTTGTTGAGAACTTGCAGAATATCGATTGTAGTGCTCATAAACAGTAATACATCGCGCAAGCGCGACGAAAATTAAGAATGTAAGGATGAGTATAGGAATTGATCGCTTAAGCACTGGCTCAGCGTTCTCCAACCTTCGGTATCTTGGTTTGGCAAACAATTTCGCGTGGCCCGCCAGCTCACGTTCATCGAATTGTTTGGCAACAGATTCCATTTTCAAACGCGCGTCATTAGCCGCACGAATGCTATTCACATTCACCATATGTTAAAATCCCCGTGTGATCCAAACATCCCTAACATTCGAATCTGCCCTAATGAATCAGAGCGGATTCCTCGTGTCTAGTGGCTCTTGCTACTCTTCTGCAATGTTTGTCGTTAACCTTCTGTTATGACTCGTAAATTTTTTATTAAGATTTTAATTGAATGATCAAAAAAAAGCGGCGCGCTGAGCGCACCGCTATGTATTACAATTGATAATGATAGAAAAGTATCAGTTAAACCGATACTAAACTGCCTTAGTCAGCAAGTGTTCTTTCAACAATATCAGATACATCCGTTGATAACTTGTCATTAGACGCTATCTTCTCAAGAGCAGCCTTAGCTGCTGCCTGACGAATAGGTTCTAAATTCCGCCAAGATCTCATTGTTGTCAAAAGGCGCGCTGCGACCTGTGGGTTTTTCTGATCAATTGCCAATATTTGATCCGCAAGTAGTTCGTAGCCTTTACCATCAGTGCGGTTAAAGCCTGTTGCATTCCCACCCGCAAATGTTCCGATCAATGAGCGAATACGGTTTGGATTACTTGCATCATAAGCATCATCTTTAAGCAGCGCTTTTACTTTTGACAGCGCCGTCTCACCTGGAATTCGTGCTTGTAGGGCAAGCCATTTATCCATCACAAGCGGATTATCCGCGAACTTTGTTTTAAAGTCCTGCAAGGCATCTTCAGTTTCAGCCGCATCTGGATATTGGCTTGTTAAGATCTGCAATGCGGCACTTTGCTCGGTCATATTGTTTGCAGCTTTATAAGCTGCTGCTGCGCGAGTAGCATTTCCGTCATTACGAGAAAGATAAGACAAGGCAACAGCTGATAATGCACGTTTCCCTGCAGGATCGGCACCTGGGTCAAACTCACCATCAGTTTTCATATCTGAAACAAAGCTCTCGCAAACATCAGTAAGTGCAGTTGCGACAGCATCTTTCACCGTTGATATAGCTTGATCGATTGCATCAGGGTCAATGTTTTTGCCAATCTCACGGGCAATATCTGCATCACTTGGAAGTATAAGAGCCTGTGCTTTAAACGCTGGTTCGAGATCAGAGTTTTCAGCAATTGCTTGATAAGCACCAATTAGCTGATCATCTGCGGATGCTGTGCCTCCGGATTGGACAGCATTCGTACCATCAATAAGAACACGCGTTGCGAGATCTTGCAAAGCCTGCCACTGCGCAACACCGTTTGAGTCATTGCGGGCGATATGCGCAAGATCTTCGTTACTTTGTTCCATATGAACGTTGATCGGCGCAGATAGACCACGATTGATAGACAAAACAGGACGCGATTTCAGATCCTTAAATTCAAATGTCTGTTTGCGTTCTGTTAAATGCAGGACGTCGCTGTCATCACTGCCTTTAGGCGCTATGACGTAGTTTTCGCCATCTTCGCCAATAAGTGCGTAAGAAAGTGGGATATGCATCACTTCTTTTTTGCTCTGGCCAGGGGTTGGCGCAAGTGCTTGCTCCAATTCTACCTTAAAGCTTGATGATGCGTCGTCCCAAGATGTCGAAACCGTGACACTTGGTGTGCCCGCTTGATCATACCAAAGGCTAAACTGGCTAAAGTCTTTACCGCTAACTTCTGCAAAGCAAGCGATAAAGTCTTCAATAGTTGCTGCATCACCATCATGACGTTCAAAATATAGATCCATGCCTTTTCGGAAATCATCTGCACCTAAAATTGTGCGGATCATCCGGCAAACTTCAGAACCTTTTTCATAAACGGTGGCTGTGTAGAAATTATTGATCTCTTTATACGTATCTGGACGCACGGGATGCGCTAATGGTCCAGCATCTTCTGGGAATTGAATGAGTTTTAATGTGCGGATCTCATCGATACGAATGACAGAGCGCGAACGCTCATCGGCTGAAAATTCATGATCGCGGTAAACCGTTAGACCTTCTTTTAAGCACAGTTGGAACCAGTCACGGCAAGTAATGCGGTTGCCCGTCCAGTTGTGGAAATATTCGTGCGCGATGATACGTTCAATATTTGCATAATCAGCGTCTGTTGCCGTTTCAGGGTCAGCCAGCACATATTTATCATTAAAGACATTAAGGCCCTTATTCTCCATTGCGCCCATGTTAAAATCAGACACAGCAACGATTTGGAAAATATCAAGATCATATTCGCGGCCAAATTTCTCTTCGTCCCATTTCATGGAGCGTTTAAGTGCATCCATTGCATATGATGCACGAGATTCTTTGCCATGCTCGACGAATATTTTCAAAACAACGTCTTTGCCCGACATTGTGGTGAATGTGTCTTCAATAACACCTAAATCACCGCCAACAAGTGCGAATAAATACGATGGTTTTGGATGAGGGTCATACCAAGCTGCGAAATGTCGACCTTCATCATATCCACCGCCACCTAAAAAGTTGCCATTTGAAAGCAATACAGGTGTATCTTCTTTATCGGCGATAATTGTGATTGTATAAACACACATCGCATCAGGACGATCATAAAAATATGTCATCCGGCGGAAGCCTTCAGATTCACATTGCGTGCAATACACACCATTGGTGCGATAAAGCCCCATAAGTTTTGTGTTGGTTTCCGGTGATAAAATTGTCGTAACGGTGACCTCAAATGCAACACTTTCAGGCAAGTTGCGGATGGTGAGTTCATCGGCAGATACATCGTGGTCAGCATCTGTAACATCGACTGAATCGACCTGAAGTGATTCTAGCTTTAATTCGTCACCAGAAAATACAAGTGGCGCATCTTTGGCCACACCCTCGCGACGATGCATCAAAGTACGCGCGATGAGTTTCGTTTCCGTTGGATGAAGCTCGAAGGTTAGATCCGTTCTTTCTAAAACAAAATCAGTAGGTTGATATTCTGATAGATGGAAAACCTGTCCCGTGTTGCTTCGCATGCTTTTGTCCCAATTTGGTGTCATTTTAATCGATTTTTATTTAATCTCCGTACCTTTCTGGCACGAGAGAGCTAATGAACCGTTATCATTTATTCCAAAACCTAGGGTTTTGAGCTGTATTGAGGCTTGATTTTATTCAAATATCAAGCTTCTAGATCCGGTTTGTTGCGATACTGATCACATTTATCGTTGGATCGATCACTCATATGAATGGGACCTTTATCGAATTTTACTGTATGTAGATGCTCTGAAAGTGAGATGTGAGTCGTGCCCCTTGATAAAACTGATGAACAAGTAAATAGCATTTCTGATGTTGAAAACCGCCAAGCGGTTCTCGTTGGAATTGGCTTAAAGGTTACATCTGTCTTATTTCTTGTTTCCATGTCTGCCATGATCAAACTTGTGGGCGAGGGCATACCTGTTGGGCAGATTATTTTCTTTCGCGCATTTTTCGCAATGGTTCCGGTCTTTGTATATCTTGCTTATCGGCATGAGTTAAAACAGGCATTTTACACCAAACGTCCCTTGGGGCATTTGGGTCGATCACTTATCGGATGCTGCGGTATGGGGCTTGGTTTTTATGGACTGACAAAACTACCCTTGCCAGATGTTGTAGCACTTCGCCACGCGACTCCGCTTTTTGCAGTGGTTTTTGCTGCAATCTTATTACATGAAAAAGTGCGGCTTTACCGCTGGGCTGCCGTAGCCGTTGGGCTAGTGGGCGTTTTGATTATATCTTGGCCTCGCATATCATTGCTCGAAGGGGCTGCTGATCAAGATGCATTATATGGCGTAATTGCTATTGTGCTTTCAACTATGTTTGCCGCGATGGCCACTATATTCGTGCGGGCATTGGTCAAAACAGAAAAATCACCAACTGTTGTTTTATATTTTTCATCCATGGCGTCATTCTTTGCTGCCATGACCGCATTTTTCGGTTGGGCATCACTTGATCTCTTTAACGCCAGCATTTTAATTGGTGCAGGGGTGCTTGGCGGTATTGGTCAAATTCTAATGACAGAATGTTACCGCCATGCCAGCGTGTCCACCATTGCACCTTTTGATTATACATCTATCATTTTTGGGATTGTGCTTGGGTTTATCTTGTTTGGTGATATCCCAGGCGGTCAGATGTTATTGGGGACCGCAATTGTTGCGGCCGCCGGTATCTTTATCATCTATCGCGAGCATCAGCTGGGTTTACAGCGTAAGGAACAGCGCCGGGTGACCGGCAGCCAAACGTGATATTAAATCCAATCTAGCTAAAACTAAACATTGGTTGCAGTGTCTGTCTCTTCATCGTCTTCTTCTGAAACACCCCATTCAGGATCAGAACGCGGGTCCAACTCAAAGAGTTGAGGAGAAGCTGCACGCGCCATAGGCGTTGCCAAAAAGTCGATGCGCTCTTCTTCGGGTGCTTGTTCGCGTTGCAGTGTTCGATAAGCTGAAAAAACACCAACAGTAATAAAGCAAATAGCAATCATGGCAAATAGTCCATGAGGACCGATGCTTTCCATAGCAACAGCGCCCAAAAGCGGGCCGATGATTGATCCCACTCCATAAACAATAAGCAGACCAGACGAGGTTTCGACAAATTCGTCGGGAGCTGAATAGTCATTTGCGTGCGCAATGGTGACAGAATAAAGCGGGAAGATCGATGCACCGATTAAGATAATGACACCGTAAAAAATAATCCGTGAATCAACGCCCGCAATCATTGCTAAGAAACAAGCGATGGTTCCAATAATAGAAATTAATACCATGACATAGCGGCGGTCCATTTTATCGGACAGCCATCCCAACGGATATTGGAAAACAGCTCCGCCAATAACCGCCATTGCCAAAGTCACCGCACCTTCCGTGGCAGTCAATTTTTGCATGGTAGAATAAACCGGCGCCAAGCTCATCCAAGAGCCGGTGATGAAACCGCAAATGGCCGAGACAACTACGGACACTTGTGAGCGGGTAAATAGACCTTTTAAATCAAATTCAACCTCGTTAAGCGGCTGCGGAGACGATGCGTTTGATAAGGTTGTAGGCAAAAGCGCCAATAAAAATGTTACAGCACAAATGATGAAGAGTGTAGTTTGGGTGATATCGCCTTGAGGAACGATGAACTGCCCCATCGTCAAACCTGCCATGGTTACAATCATATAAATCGAAAACAATGAGCCACGGCTTTCATTGGGTGCTTTTTCATTTAGCCAACTTTCGATCACCATGTAACAACCAGAAAGGCCAAAACCTGCAAGAGCTCGGAAGAAGATCCAAGCGATAGGGTCCACAATAACCGCATGTAATAGCAATGAGATCGCCATTAATGCCGTTAACGCGCAAAACACGCGCACGTGTCCAACCTTAAACACTAAACGTGGCACAACGATACAACCGAGCGTAAACGCTGTTGCAAACCCTGCGGCAATTAATGAGATATTGATGGTGCGCCAACCTTCTTCTGCTGCGCGAAGAGGCACAAGATAACTTGCCATGCCACCGCCAACTTGCATAAACAAGGTCGACAATAAAAGTGCAAATACGGGAATAAGCAGAGCTCTCATAAAGGGATTCCTTCTTACAACTGGGGCGCCAAAGGGTGGCATATTTTAAAATGTATGAGTGGCGCCTCTTGCCGTTTTTACGGTCTGAGGTCTTGTTTGACGAAAATTCTTTCGCACTTCGCCAATGACATATGATAAAGCTGCGTGCAATCAAAATCGTTGCTCAAAGAAGGCGTTTTGCTCTTCTCGCAATTATCTATTTGATTATAATAAGAAAAAAATTGAGGTGCGGAAATGAATATTGTGATCTTAGGTGGAGCAGGCTTTATTGGGCAAAAACTAGCGATAAAACTGGCTGAAACAGGCGTTTTACGCGGAAAATCGATTGAAAAAATCACGTTATGCGACATGGTTGCACCTCAAAACCACATTGATGCGGAATTTCTGATTGAATTTACCAAGTTTGATATGACCGATGAGCAAAGTGTCTTTAAGAGCATTCCAGATGATACCGATGTGATATTTCACCTTGCTTCTATTGTGTCTGGTCAAGCGGAAGCAGATATGGCGCTAGGTTATAAGGTCAATCTTGATGGCATGCTTTATTTGTTAAAGCGCGTTTGCACCTTGCCCAAGCCTCCAGTTTTGGTGTTTTCGTCATCAATTGCAGTGTATAGCGCAAAAACGCCTCAACCCATTGAAGATCATTCCATTCGATCGCCGCAAAGCTCATACGGGACGCAAAAAGTCATGTGTGAAATGCTGCTCAACGATTATTCGCGCAAAGGTTTGGTTGACGGGCGGGGCGTTCGGCTACCAACAATTACAGTTCGCCCAGGCAAACCAAATGCGGCTGCATCTTCGTTTTTATCATCGATTATTCGTGAGCCTCTTGCCGGTGAAAAAGCAATTTGCCCTGTGACTGAAAATTATCGTCACTATTTCTCATCGCCACGCACGATCATTAAAAACATTATTCATGCAGCGGAAATTGAAGGAGCAAATTTAGGTGAAGATCGGAATTTAATGCTGCCAGGAATTTCCGCAACCGTGAATAATATGCTTGCCAGCTTACGCAATGTAGCAGGTGATGAGGTGGCGGATTTAGTTGAATTTAAACGCGATGAAACAATTGAGAAAATTGTGCTGACATGGGTCTCGGATTTAAACCCACAGCGCGCTTTGGAACTGGGGTTTTATCAAGATGAAAGTTTTGATGACTTCATCACAGCACATATCGAAGATGAGCTAGGCTAATTCACCAAGCTTTGCCTGAACGGCTTCAATCCAAAAAATCCACGTTAATTTTATGCTTGGTTCTCTTTAGATTGAAATACTGAACTTTGATGTTGTGTTCAGATAAAGTTAGACGAAAATCGGAATCTAGGGGGGAAGACTTTGGTATAACAAGTGTTCTCTTATTTATTGCAGCTTTCCCGCAACTGTGAGTCATAAGTTGGCCTATAGCTGTGTAAAGAACTTGCCTAACGCTGCTGGTTTTAACTTCGTAAATTTCTGTAATTTTGCCGTTTTTGATCACCTTAAGATCAATCTTTGCATCGTTGGAAATATGCTCACCTTCATACAGCCCTTGTCCTTTTCGATATCTCACCAAATTATCAACAATAATTCCGTGATATGTGTAATAGTCAAAATCTTCACGGCGTTTCCCAGATTTCAGGCCTGAGAATTCTGCCGTATACTGATCATCAAACTGATTTTCAGTGGATAAACCATCATCAGTCTTTAACGATCCCTCACGCGCGGCTTTTTTGAATTCAATTACGTGGTTCGCAAAGTTTAAAACACCTTCGTTTATTACAAGTGCATCGTCGATTGGACCTAAGACAATCCCCTTTCTAGTCTTGCCATTGGGATCATGGACATCTACCAATTTAAGGGTGGTGGTTCGGAGGAAATTTGATTTACTAACTCCTTTGGCACCTCCCCCAATTTTACCGGTATGTAACAGATAGATGCGACCAGTAATCTGCTCCTTCGCAAAAAAACCAGCTACATTCTGCGCATTTGTTTTAAGTGGAATATTGGCTTCAACTACAATGTTATGAGACCTAATATCTTTATTAAAAATCCCAAATGCGTTCCATAATTTTTTAGTGCCTTTTTTGGGGGTGATTGTTTTTGCAACAAACCAGAGATTTGTACGATTATTCTTAAACATGGTGACAAACTCGTTGTCTCCAGGATATCCTATTTGGCGCTCACCTATATTTGACATGAATTTGCGCAGGTTTTTTGCCAAGGTCTTTTGGCAATTTTGCTTTTGTTTATCTTCTGTAATTAAGTGCAGCAATAGTTCACTCCTCTGCATTATTGCGGTTCACCCAGCTTGGCTTGTATCGCTAACAAGTCATGCCACGCATTGCGTTTGGCAACGGGGTTTTTGAGAAGATATGCTGGGTGCAGTGTTGGCATGGCCGGCACAGCTTCTTCACCGATCTTATATTCATCCCATTTGCCGCGGATTGATAGAATACCTTTATTGGTATTAAGTAATGTTTTGGTCGAGACATTACCCATAAAGATCAAAAGTTTTGGCTGAGCAAGCTCAATATGGCGCTCAACAAATGGGCGACAAAGATCAATCTCATGAGCAACAGGTGTGCGATTGCCTGGTGGTCGCCAAGGGATGATATTGGAAATATAACAAGATGTGCGATCAAGCGAGATAGCAGCTAACATTTTGTCAAGCATTTGACCCGCAGGCCCCACAAATGGGATGCCGTGCATATCTTCATCACGACCTGGAGCTTCGCCAATCAGCATTACAGGCGCCTCGGGATTACCGTCGGCAAACACTGTGTTTTTTGCGCTATGGCACAAATTGCAGCCCTTATAGGACTTAATAATCGTACTCAATTCTTCAATAGTTTTGGCTGATTGCGCAAGCTCTTTCGTTTCTTTCATCGCAGCCTGATCAGGCACTGCAAGCGTGGTCGAGGCGGGCGTTGGGCGTTGAGCTTGCGGTGGGGTGCTGCTTTGGGGGCGAATGTTTTCTGCGCGTGATTTGTTGGCAGATAACATTTGATCCATTTGCGCAGCTTTTTTTGCTTTGCGTTCTTCTAGCTGTTTTATGGTGTCAGCGTAACGATCTATTGGATCATCATCGAGCAAATCCACAACACCCGCCTGGGCATAAAATTGCAGCAGGGAAGCTGCCTTTTGCGGCGTCATATCTTGCAGATTTTCAGATGATTGATCGGTCATGGGATGAATATAATGCGCCTTGCCTGGTTTATAAAGCAAATAGCGAGGCTAGGGGCTATTGCCCTGTGTAAAACGTAATTTGCTTACAATGGTGAACGATTAAGGTTAAATCGTGCGCTGACATTGCTCATTTATATTTAGACAGTGAATGTGTGCCCAAAAGAACCAATTTTCGTGTTGATTTTAAAAACAGCACCCCGCCATATGTCTTGGGAGAGCGAGATGCCATTTGATCATGTTTCTATGAGTTTGGTAATTCTTTAAACTCAGATGGCGTTAGTTTACCGTCTCCATTTTGATCAGCATATATAAAATCCGATTCAGTTAAGTTCGGCATTACTGTTAATGCTTCCGAATACGTCACAAAACCATCAGCGTTAGTAGCATCATCCGCGTTCACAAAATTCGCGGCATGTGTTGCAGATAATGTCATCAATAAAATCGGAAGTGTAATAAGGATTTTCGTCATTTTGGGCTCCATTTGAGTGTTTTGAATGACTGATTTCCAGTCATTGTTTTAAAAATAGAAGCAGGTCGCCCGCTGGCTTCTATCTCAAGATTGACCCCAAATATGGAAGCAGGATGAAGGTAATGTGGCCTTTCTATGATACGAGTGCGTGATCGATTTTGGGTGCGACGCGGACTTGCACAAAAAACTCAGTAAAAATCTTGCATGACGGTATCGCCAAATTTAAAGGCATATTATGTACAGTGATTACTTCGCTTCACAGCGCATCAATGGACCATTTTTTCGCGGGAAATCCCACCGTAATGTGAGTTCATTGTTCTTAAGTTCTAACCCAAGGAAATAGCTTTGTGGCGCGTCTTCGCCGCATAAAGCATTTGCTGCGGTAAAATATCCGTTCTTGCGTTTTTCAATCACGCCCCAATTTAGCAAGCACCATTGTTGACCTTGTTTAAACCAACGGTGCTCAATCTCAAAGGGCGCAGATAATACAGTCCCACCAGGCTTGATGGGCTTTTTATCACACTGCGCTTGCGTGCCCCAATGTCCATAAAACATCTCATGCGTTGTGCTTTTGGCGGGAGAAACCAGCAATATTGAGAATATGATATAGAGCGTTAATCGAATAGGCATGGTGTAATTTTATAGGATGGGCAAACGCGTGGCTAATAACATTCCCGTGCGCCACTTTAAAATTTACTATTGGAGCAAGGGCGTTTAAGAGGGAGCGATGGTTTGGCTCGCTGCTTTGACCGATTTTAATGAAGGTTCCATGATGGTTATCAAAACTAAACTTCACCCCCGTAATCAACACAATGAAGGTTATGATTTTGCGCGTTTGGTGAAAAATATGCCAGAACTTGAAGCTTATACTGTTCTCAATCCGCGCGGCGAAACAACAATAGATTTTCACGACGTGGAAGCCGTTCGTGCGTTAAATCAGGCACTGCTTAAAACATATTACAATATCGAATTTTGGGATATTCCTAAAGAATACCTTTGCCCACCGATCCCAGGTCGTGCCGATTATATTCATTATTTGGCAGATTTGCTCGCTTCATCCAACAATCAAAAAATCCCTCGCGGGCGTCAGATCAAAGCGTTGGATATTGGAACCGGTGCAAGTTTGGTGTACCCATTAATTGGCCAGAAGGAGTATGGCTGGCACTTTACAGGTGTCGATATTGATCCTGTCGTGATCAAATCAGCTACACAGATCGGTAAATTTAACAAGCTAAAGATCAAACTCACACATCAAGACAATCCAAAGAACATCTTTAAAGGTGTGATAGAACCCAATGACTTTTTTCATGTCACCATGTGTAATCCACCTTTCCATGCATCCATTGATCAAGCCAATAAAAGCGCTGAGCGCAAATGGCGCAATCTTGGCAAAGGACAGTCAAAGAAGCTCAATTTTGGTGGGCAAAATGCTGAACTTTGGTGCCCCGGTGGCGAAATAAAGTTTATTGCAAGCATGGTGGAGCAGAGTGTGGATTTTGCGGATCAATGCCTGTGGTTCACATCTCTTGTGTCAAAAAAAGACAATCTCAAACCGCTTGATAAGATTTTGAAAAAAGCCGGAGTTGTTGACTTTAAAGTTGTTGAAATGGCGCAGGGGCAAAAAACCAGTCGCTTCATAGCTTGGACCTATTTTGATGAAAAGAAAAGATCCACACAGTTGAAAAAAACGGCCTGATAATTTGAATAGGTTTTGATCAATATAAATCTCACCGAGCAAAATTGATCACACCAAACCATAAAAAAAGCCCCGGGTGATTATCTCACACGGGGCCTTTAATAAAATTCTTATAAAAGACTTATGCTTCGTCTTCTTCAGATGCTTCTTCTGCAACGTCTGCATCTGCTGCAGCTTCTTCATCCGCACCTTCTTCAGCAGCTTCTTCTGCAGCGGCATCAGCTTCAGCTTGATCTTCAAGATCAAACATTGCATCAGCAGATGACATGTCAACGCCTTGTGCCTGAAGTTCAGCTTCGTCAGGTGTACGAGCAATGTTAAACTCAACAGCAACTTGAACGTCTGCGTGTAGGTTAAGCGCAACAGAGTGGATGCCCAATGTTTTAATTGGTGTGTTTAGATCAACTTGGCTACGTGAAACTTTAAAGCCGTTTTCATCCAAGATAGAAACAACATCACGAGAAGCCACTGAACCGTAAAGCTGACCAGTTTCACCAGCAGAACGAATAACGATGAAGCTTTTACCGCCCAATGCTGAACCGATTTCTTCCGCTGAAGACATGCGCTCTTTGTTGCGCTCTTCAAGTGCTTCTTTTTCAGCTTCAAAACGTGCACGGTTTGCTGAGTTTGCGCGCAATGCTTTGCCTTGTGGCAATAGGAAGTTACGTGCGTAACCTTCTTTTACGTTTACTTCTTCGCCCATAAAGCCAAGTTTAGCAACGCGTTCTAGTAGAATAACTTTCATGTCATTGTTCCTTTTTCAATTATTCAATTATTCAATTATTATCGTCTGCATGATCAGTCTTGTTGTGACTCACAAGCAGAGGTGTTGGTTTTCCAGTTTCAAAAAGTCCGATAATGGCAAAGATTGCTGCCGGAAATGAGAAGAGTAAAATAGCGAGGTATGAACCCCAGATTGCTGCATTGCGCCACATTTTTCCAGCGGCTTTCATGTGTAATACGGCAAGTCCTGACATCATGAATCCAGATGCGAATGCACCAGCGATTGCAGCGCCAATATAGGAGATCGCACCATCGAAAAACATCAATATGAGACCCACACCTAAAAACACCAAAGCCAATTGGGGCATACGCAGGGTAAGATGAACATTATCGCGCGGGCGCTTTGAACGACCTGATAAACGCACAATCTGGGTTGCAAAATACCAAGCGGAAAATAAGATGACGAGCCACATAGCACTTTGCATGAACGGAATAAGCTTTGCTAACGCAGCTTTTGTAGTCTCTGGGTCAGCCAATACAAAGTTGGCTTGGGCAGGATCGCCCGATTGATTAAGAGCGAGAATTAAGTTGTCGACAATTTGATCAACGATCTCGGCGTTATAACCAATCATCCAACCTATAATGAGCGTCGCAATGACCATAAATGTCGCGCTGTGCAGCATAAGTTGCGGCAGAGGATACCAAACAAGTTGATCATCCGGTCCTCCAAGATCGCTCGCAGGTCGGGCTAAAGTGCTCAAATGCGCAAGCCACGCAGATGGTAATAATGTCGTCACAGCGCTCGTTAATGCAGCTTCTGGTGTTGCGGTCACCAATAAAACTGCAAATGCAGTTAAAACCGCCGCAATTGAAGCTTGGTTAGACCAGCCCAAACCAGCAATGAAAATGGGTAATGCAGCACTGGCAAACAGAAAAATAGTTAGAAAAGATGGTGTGCCAGCTCCCACCAACAACAATGCGCTGGCAAGTCCTGCTAATAAACCGATCAATATTGAATTTGCATTCAATGTCATTCTTCGCTGTCCTGCATTCTAATATGGCAGTTAGAGGCAATATGTTCCGGTCAAAAGCCCGGGCCCCAACATGGGTTTTAAAATCACGTTTATGAGCCCACCCCACAAACGGTAAAAGGAGAGGCGGCTCTTAAAAGCCGCCAACTCAAATTTTATAACTTAAAGACGTCTTATTTAACCACGTATGGCAAAAGACCCAAGAAACGAGCGCGTTTGATGGCTTTAGCCAATTCACGTTGTTTTTTGTGGCTTACAGCTGTGATACGTGAAGGAACGATTTTGCCACGCTCTGAAATGTAGCGCTGCAAAGTACGAACATCTTTGTAATCAATTTTCGGTGCGTTATCACCAGAAAATGGGCAAGTTTTACGACGACGGCTAAAAGGACGACGTGATGGGATTTGATTGATATCTACCATGGGTCTAATTCCTATTCTTGTGCTGCAGCTTCGCGAGGACGACGGCCGCTTTCGCCACGATCGCCACGATCATTGTTGCGGTCGCCACGGTTACGGTCACCACGACCACGGTCGTCACGATCACGCTTTTGCATCATCACTGAAGGGCCATCTTCGTGCTCTTCAACAGTCACAGTCATGTAACGAAGGATGTCTTCGTTAATGCGCATTTGACGTTCCATTTCAAAGATCGCAGCACCAGATGCTTCGACGTTCAAAATAGCATAATGTGCTTTACGGTTTTTCTTGATGCGATAAGTAAGGGATTTAAGACCCCAGTTCTCAATGCGACCAACAGAACCACCATTTTCTTCGAGAAGAGTTTTGTAGTTTTGAATGAGTTCATCTACTTGTGCGCCAGACAAATCCTGACGTGCAAGGAAAATATGTTCATAAAGAGCCATATGGCTTCACCTTTCTTGCGTTTTGATCTGGACCTCAGCGGCTAAGCCTCAACGAATTATCAGGTAAAGCAATTGCTTTAGGCAAGAAAGACGTTTTGAGCGATGATCGTGAGCGGAGACACGGGAGGCCGGAGCACTTCATGCACCTGCAAATGAACCGCCAAAAATAGCGAGGCATCTGCCCTCCGTTCAGCCACCAGCCAAAGACCGGATCGTTAATAAAAGCGCTTATACATTGAATAGATCAGAATGCAAGCAAGTATTTATGCTAGCTAAAAAATTATAACGAGAATCTACTGTTAGATTTCGTGCAGGATTTAAGCGTTTATTAAGGTAAGTTATTCTATCCCTTTGTACTAAGAAACAGTTGGATAGACCCCCGATTATCTAGTCGACTTTTTCGAATAAATCAAAGCAGCACATGATGTGTTGCCTCTTTCGCATGATGCGTCATTCCCCAATTATAATAATAATTTTTAATAAGATGTCTTATTATGAAAGCGCCCTCATGAAAAATTTTACTATTTCCAAACAGTTACTAACGCTTGTTGCAGGTTTTATGCTTGCACTCGTCGCAGTATCTTATTTCTCGGTACAGTCAAAAATGACGTCAATTACCGATGAACGTTACAACATGCTGCGCACGCAGGTTGAAAGCAGTCTATCTATCATGGATTCTTACAATGAACGTGTGAAGGCAGGTGAGTTAACTTTAGAAGAAGCCAAAACCCAAGCATTTGATGTGATCAGCAAAATCAAATACGAGCCTGCAGGCTATTTGTTTGGTTTTAATTACAGTGCTGTTAACGTATTCCACCCAACAGCATCTGTTGTTGGTCGAGACTTTTCAGATGTTAAAGACGAAAGCGGCAATGCTTTTATTAAGGACATGATCGCAACGGCAAAAGCTGGTGGTGGTCGCACAGAATATATGTGGGCAAAGCCAGGTGGCGAAGAAGGTGCTGTATATCTAAAAGGTTCGTATTCTATGGATTATCAGCCATGGGAAGTTGTTGTTGGAACCGGCATCTATTTTGACGATCTAAATGCAGTATTTATGTCAGAAATTGTAACACAGCTCATCCTTGGTGCCGTTGTTCTAGTTATTCTGTCATTGGCAGCGTTTTATATCATTCGCTCTATCACTGGTCCGCTAAACACGATCCGCGATACGCTCGCGCAAGTGTCTACAGATAATGTCGAAATCACTGTTCCATTTACCAATATGAAAAATGAAGTTGGCTCAATGGCGCAAGCCACAGCTGCGCTCCAAGACAAAGTTCGCGAGCGTCTTTCACTAAGTGCAAGTCAAGAAGTTCAGGATCAAGAGCTTCAGGCGCAGCGTTCAAATGCAGCAAAGATCAAAGAAGCAGAAGCTGCTGAACAAGCGCGATTTGTGTCATCAATTGGTGTGTTGCTTGAGCGTTTGGCCCAAGGTGATCTAACAACACGTTGTGATGATCTTGGTGAGAAATATGTTGATGTTAAAAATAACTTCAACGATGCGATCTCTCGTCTTGATAGTGCGATGCAAAATGTAAGCTCAAAAGGCTTTGAAATCGGCGAGTCAAAAGAGCAAATCAAACGTGCTTCTGGCGATTTGGCTCATCGGACTGAGTTGCAAGCAGCTTCCTTGGAAGAAACATCTGCTGCCATTGAAGAGTTATCTGTAACGGTTAAGCAAACTGCCGATGGTGCAAGTGATGCAGCTGAACGCGTGTCAACTGTAAGCGAAGAGACAACACGTTCAGATGATATCGTTAAAAATGCAATTGCTGCGATGAGCGATATTGAGCATTCATCTGATGAGATCGGTAAGATCATTGGTGTGATCGATGAGATTGCGTTCCAAACAAACCTGCTTGCACTCAACGCAGGTGTTGAAGCGGCACGTGCTGGTGAAAGCGGCAAAGGCTTTGCGGTTGTAGCACAGGAAGTCCGCGAATTGGCTCAACGTTCAGCAGATGCTGCGAAAGAGATCAAGGAGCGTATTTCACAGTCTTCAACTCAGGTTAAAAATGGCGTTGAGCTTGTGGGTCAAACTGGTGAGGCTTTGTCACGAATTTCTGAGCAAATCCTATCGGCAAGTGAGATCGTTACGAAGATCGCTGGTTCTGCTAAAGAGCAGGACATGACTTTGGCATCGATTACATCATCGGTGAACCAGCTGGATACGCAAACACAAAGCAATGCTGCAATGGCAGAGCAAACAACAGCGTCTGCTGAAGTGTTGGCTCAAGATACAACTGAGTTGTTGAACTTGATCGAGAAATTTAAGACCAACCAGAATGGTCATTCAGCGCAAATGTCGCGCGCTGCTTAGTTTCATCAGTTTAATATGAACATGGCTAAATAGTTTCATGTTCATATCCAGATAATAAAAAACCCGGATTAGATCCGGGTTTTTTGCTAAATAAGAAATGGTTCTAGCCCATGGCAGCTAGGTGATCACATTTATCGAATATCTCGTCGCTATTGAGATATTTATCAACCCACTTTTGTGGAATGCCACGTTCTGTACCACCGTTGTAATAAGCACCAGCCACTGCGCCGATAAAGATGGAACGACCAGCATTATCACCAGCACATTGATTGTTCATCTCAATGGCTTCTTCATATGATTTTGTGTGTTTGAGAATATGAAATCCAAGCGGTAACGCACTTTTAAGATAACATGCTCGTCCTGTTTCACCGCCAAAAGCAATGCTATCTGTTACATCCGCATTGATCGCATTTTGCAACAACTCAGATAGCTCCTCTTCACCGATGAGTGCAGCTTCACTCAGCGCTTCATCAAGCTCTGCCCCGTTTAGAACTGAGGTCAGCAAGCCTTTAAAGACCTTGACCGCGTTATTGGAAATTGGATTGTCGTTAGTCACACGGGTCGCGTTTGCAGCATTTGATGGGTCCAGTGCTATAATTGCGGGAAGCGCTACAAGCGCGGGCATTTGAACATCATCTGTTCCGGTTTCTTCTTTTTCTGCTGCAATGTTTTCAAGTGTGCCGCGTGTCGCGTGATCGATATAACCGATATATGTGCCGCCTGGACCAAAATGGGCAACAAAACGCTTCTTATAGTCTTCTAAATCGAACTTGCCGTGATTTCCTAAAAGGCAATCAATCGCAAGATGGGTAACTTCACCATATTGCGTGTTTGCACCAGCTGCGCGCAAAGGATGGGCAAAATAGCCTTTTGTATTCTCGTAATTGGCTTCATCAACGGGAACAAAGCTTGCAGATCCAGCATTTGCTTTGGATATTTTTGCCACACGATCCACATCGTATATCCAGTGAACACCAAGAGCCGATGCATCGGCAATCAAAGCGCCTTTGAGGCAATTTGCAATGCGTTGAGATTTACCCATTCGTGAAGTCCTTCTTCGCCAAAAAGCTCAAAACCCAACTTACTTAGATGGGATCAAACTGGTAGACTAGTATTTTAGATCCAAAGATATCCGCACCCATTTGGTATATAACACCGCAATTTTCAAGCTCTAATCAATTGAACACGCAAATTTGATGTTAAGAATTTGCGTGCTTTCATCAAAAATCACCGAATTTGGATGCTAAGTGCAGTTTTGGAAAACTCGTGTCGAATTGGTTTTATCAAATTTGGCTGAGACAGGGCGATGTACATTGTTTTGACGCACTAAGAAGGTAACTTCAGCACCTGCAAGCTCTCCACCAGTGACTCGAATTTGGCCGAGATCTGATTTTAAATTCTGATCATCAACATCAATGCTGAACTGGTATTCTTCAAATTGTGCGAAGGTTTCAAACGCAATATCTAGCTGGCTATCGCCATCGCGCACATCCGGTGACGAAACGAGTTTGACCTTATCAGTCTCACTTCGAAATTTCTGAAACACTTCAACACCCGTTCCACCGTCTTCTGTATCAAAGATCAAATTCCCTTGCGAATTTGAAAGGTCAAAAGAAGCAGATACGATTTCAACATCCCTGGTGGAATTGTTTTTTATCACAAAACGATCGCGAGGTGCGCTTTCGATAAACCTTACATTGAGATCAAGACGGCATTCATCTCCTGCAGCTATCGCGTTGGGTGTTGATAATCCAATGCATGCTGTTGCAAAGAGAGTGAGGCAGGCTGACGTTTTGAATAATGACATATTTCGATCCGATCTCGTTGGTATATGCTTTTTGTACGAACCTGAGTTGGTTTAGATCAGAAATAGATCTTTCGATCGGAAATATATGGCTTTATTTATCGGATTGATTTTCGTGATCAATATCGTTTGATGATATCTTCCACGCTTTTTATGTCCATTTTCGGATTAACCAATAAAATAGGTATAAATATCAATACGTTGTCGGCTGGCTTTGGGACGTGTATATTGTGTGACTGTTCGATAGGAATTTAGATTGATATTGGGATTGGGTAATTGCAACGCGTTGGATGGATAGACTCTGCAAAAGGCTTTGCCATACTCTTGGTGGTGTTAGGGCACACTTGGGATGGCTTGGGGACGCGCGGACTTATCGAGCCCAACTTGCATCAACCAGTTTATGATCATCTCTACACATATCATATGCCTTTCTTTTTCATGTTATCCAGTTTTTTTATCTCGTCTTCCTTTTTAAAGTTAGATCTGAAGCCCTTTGTTTGGAAGCAATTTTGGCAGATGATTTATCCTATGGTGATCTGGTATTACATCTTTTTGAGTGCAAAAATTATTGCTGGTGGTTTTGCAAATGAAGCTGGAAGTGCAGCGATGTTCTCACAATCGCCTATACCCGGTAAGTGGCATTACTGGTTTTTGTGGGCGCTTTTTCTGATGCGAACCGCTGTTTTTCTCATGCGACCAGTTTTGCGAAACAGCCGCTATTTTGATGTGATCATCATAAGCCTTATCATTGGAATGAGTGTATTGGATAAATTGCCGCAATCTGAATGGGTTAGCTTTTGGTTTTCACCGGCTATATCATTCGGACCATATTTTCTATTTGGTATTTTACTTGGAAAATATAATGACTACTTGATGCCGCATGCTGTTTATATCATGCTTGCATTGGTCGTATTTTTGTCTTTGGCGTTACTTGTATCTTATCTCAACTCGTTGGGCATCACCAAGTTTCCAATAGCAATTGCCATGTGCTTATGTTCAATATTCATATTCAAATGGTTAGAACAACAGTCAGGCTTTCTAAGAAAGTTGATGAGCATTTTTGCAACCTTGGGACTTTTGTCCATGCCGATCTATTTGGCACATCCGATTTTTTCCTCTTTCGCCCGTGAAGTGTTGGTGTTGTTGGGAATTACCAGTATCAGTATCCAATTTGTTATAGGCACAATTATGGGCGTGGTTTGTTCGCTGTTAATGTATCATTTGTCCGTCAAACTTAAACTCAATGTACTATTTGGATTTGATGTACCGAAGAACAAAATAGGGGTTTATTTTCGTTCCCGAATGCCATTATGATGCGCGTCATTTTGGTAATACTTTCCGCTAAGGTTTTTTCATGACACTCTCCAACGGCCGACATATGTTGGCAATTCCTGGTCCTTCCATCATGCCTGATAGAGTGCTGCAAGCGATGCATCGTCCAGCACCAAATATCTATAGCGGTTTGATGGAGGATATTACCTATTCCGTCATCGCCGATTTAAAGCGTGTGGCGCGCACAAGAGGTGATGTCGCGATATATATTTCTAACGGACACGGTGTTTGGGAAGCTTCTTTGGCAAATGTTATGAACCGTGGCGATAAGGTTTTGGCGCTTGCCAGCGGTCGATTTGGGCAAGGTTGGGCGGGTGTTGCTACGCGGCTCGGCGGCGATGTTCAATTGCTCGATTACGGCGTGCACAATAGCTTTGATGAGCAAGAGCTGCGCGATGCTTTAACGGCAGACAAGACTCATGAGATCAAACTGCTGATAACAACGCATGTCGATACGTCCAGCTCGATACGATACGATATTACAAAAATACGAAAAATATTGGACGAGGTGGGACATCCTGCATTGCTTATGGTGGATTGTATTGCTTCGCTTGGTTGTGATCGATTTGAGATGGATGAATGGGGTGTCGATGTGATGATAGCGGCAAGCCAAAAAGGCTTGATGACGCCACCGGGGATTGCTTTTGTATTTGCAAATGAAAAAGCTAAAGCCAGTCGGGAAAACGTCAAGGACGTCTCACCATATTGGGATTGGAAACCACGCCTTAATCCGGAAATTTTCTACCAATATTATGGTGGAACCGCGCCGACACACCATTTGTTTGGGTTAACCGAAGCGCTGAAAATGATTTTAGACGAAGAAGGGTTGGAGAATATCTGGCGTCGCCATGAAGTCTTTGCCAATGCTATTTGGGCTGCATTTGATGCTTGGGGGCATGTGCCTGGTTCAGATGAGCCGGCAGTGTCTATGAATGTGAATGATCCTGCTTTGCGCAGTCATGCCGTGACCACTGCTAAGATATCTGGCCAACGTGCAACACCAATGCGTGAATGGCTTGAGGAGAATTTTGGGATAACGCTGGGTATTGGTTTGGGTATGGCAGCGCCAAAAGACCCTGAAATAAACAGTTATTTCCGTATCGGACATATGGGGCATTTAAACGCGCACATGTTGTTGGGTACATTATCGTCTATCGATGCAGGGTTGAGCCATTTTGATATAGTTCATGGCAAGAATGCCATCCATGATGCCGCTGGAATTTGTGCCAAGAGCATATAGCTTTACAACGGTATAACGACACAAGAAGACGACATGAAAAAAGGCGGTGAGGAATAAATTCACCGCCTTTTTATTGATCAGATTATTGCAAAAAACCTAGTAAGGCCAAGGCATGTTGCGATTGATTTTTTCGATACCTGCAAGCACTTCATCAGAAAGCGTCATGCCACCCGCTTTTACGCAAGTTTCAAGCTGATCCATTTTTGTTGCACCAATAATGGTTGATGGAACAAAATATCTGCTGTTACAAAATGCAATTGCCATTTGGCTTGGGTCTAATCCATGCTCGTTCGCTAATGCAAGATACGCATCCGTTGCTTCTTGCGCGCGTTCAGTAAAGCGTCCGCCGAGTGTTTTCTCAATCGAACGGCGTGAACCATCAGGTACCACACCATCGCGATATTTACCTGTTAAGATACCTGTTGCAAGCGGGCTGTATGGCAAGCATCCGATGTCTTCATGGTGAGACATTTCTGCAAGATCGGTATCATAATGACGATACAATAAGCTGTATTCATTTTGAATGGTCGCAACGCGCGGAAGACCATGCTCTTCAGCGAGTTTAAGATATTGCATTGTGCCCCAAGTCGTCTCATTGGAGAGACCAATGGCGCGGACTTTGCCGGATTTTACCACATCATCCAGTCCACGCAGCGTCTCATGGATTTCGTCAAGTGATTGTTGTTTATCTTGTTTGGACGCGTCAAAAGCCCAATTTTGGCGAAATGCGATAGAGCCACGGGTTGGCCAATGAACTTGATAAAGATCGATATAATCGGTTTTGAGGCGTTCAAGGCTTGTTTCAACCGCTTCACTGACAGCTTGTCGTGTTGGAATGTTACCTTCACGGATCCATGCAATTCCGCCACCCATGACTTTGGTCGCCAGAACAATTTGGTCACGTTTGCCAGATTTTTCAAACCAGTCACCAACGCAACGTTCTGAATTACCTTGGGTATGTTTTGCCACAGGATTAACCGAATACATTTCTGCTGTATCGAAAAAGTTCACCCCGTTTTCAACGGCATAATCCATTTGCTCATGGCCTTCAGCCTCTGTGTTTTGGTCGCCACCCCAAGTCATCGTGCCAAGGCAAATCTCGCTCACACTGATATCAGTGCGGCCCAATTTATTCATTTTCATATGATTTTTCCCTCATGGTATGTCAGCACAAGATAGGGGCTGGTCAGAAATTGACAATACCTATACGACCCATTTTCCAAAAATTTTGTTTTCAAAAACAGTATTCATTGCAAAAAATGCTACCAATTGATGGGAAAACTTGACATTGGCCATAAGATTGTGGACATGGGCCAATCTTAAAATTTTACCGATAGGAATGAATGAAAATGGCTACAGCGTCTAAAATCGCAATGACATTTCCCGGACAAGGCAGCCAAGCGGTTGGCATGGGTAAAGAATGGGCTGACAATTTTAGCGTCGCAAAAGCGGTTTTTGACGAAGTTGATGATGCTTTAGGTGAAAAACTATCTTCAACAATGTTTGACGGTCCAGAAGATACCCTTACATTAACCGCAAATGCGCAGCCGGCGCTCATGGCGGTCTCTATGGCGATTGTTAAAGTCATGGAATCTGAAGGCTTCGTTTTGCCAAATTCTGTCGCTTATGTGGCGGGTCATTCATTGGGAGAATATTCAGCGCTGTGCGCTGCGGGCATGTTCTCAATTTCCGATACAGCGCGTTTGTTGCGCATCAGAGGTAAAGCCATGCAGGCGGCAGTGCCTGCAGGAGAGGGCGCAATGGCAGCGATCATCGGTCTTGAGCATCCAGATGTTCAAGCTATTTGTGAACAAGCTTTAGCCCAAGGACCTTGTCAGATCGCCAATGATAATGGCGGCGGTCAATTGGTCATTTCAGGTGGTAAAGCAGCTGTTGAAGCTGCTGCAGCTGCCGCATCAGAAAAAGGTGCAAAACGGGCTATCATGTTGCCAGTATCTGCACCATTCCATTCAACGCTAATGGCACCGGCAGCAGATGCGATGGCTGAAGCTTTAGCGGGTGTTGAAAAACAAAACCCTGTCGTGCCTGTGATAGCCAATGTGCGCGCAGAGCCAGTTACTGATGCAGATGAAATTACGAAATTGTTAGTTGAACAAGTAACTGGTCAAGTTCGTTGGCGTGAAAGTGTTGCATGGTTTGGTGCAAACGGCATTGAAACGCTATTTGAAGTTGGTTCAGGCAAGGTTCTAACGGGTCTTGCTCGTCGCATTGATCGCTCATTGGCGGGTGTTGCTGTCAACAATCCATCAGATTTACAAGCAGCTCTTGAAAAGCTGAACGGCTAAGAAATTTTAAAGGAAACAATAATGTTTGATTTAACAGGACGTAAAGCGCTGGTCACAGGTGCAAGTGGTGGATTGGGTGAGGCAATTGCAAAACAGCTTCATGCACAAGGCGCTATCGTTGGTATTCACGGTACACGTGTTGAAAAACTTGAAGCGCTAGCTGGTGAACTCGGCGATCGCGTTCATATTCTTCCAGCAAACATGTCCAACATGGATGAAGTCAAAGCTTTGGGCAAAAAGGCCGAAGAAGACATGGAAGGCGTGGATATTCTTGTTAACAATGCCGGGATCACGCGCGATGGCTTATTTGTTCGTATGTCAGATGAAAATTGGAATGACGTGCTCAATGTCAATCTTACAGCAGTGTTCCATCTTACACGCGAGCTCACTCATCCAATGATGCGCCGTCGTGCTGGCCGTATCATTAATATCACATCAGTGGTTGGCGTAACGGGCAATCCAGGGCAGGCGAACTATTGCGCTTCAAAAGCTGGTCTTATCGGTTTTTCAAAATCACTAGCTCAGGAAGTTGCTCCGCGCGGAATTACAGTGAACTGTGTTGCGCCAGGCTTTATCAAGTCTGCGATGACAGACAAGCTGAATGACAAGCAAAAAGAAGGCATTTTGGGCGCCGTACCAATGAAGAAAATGGGCGAAGGTTCAGATATCGCAAGTGCGGTCACTTATCTTGCCTCAGATGAAGCTGGTTATGTGACAGGTCAAACATTGCACGTGAATGGCGGCATGGCGATGATCTAAGCCAGCGTTCTTTTTTACAAGCTTGATGAACCCTCCTACAAGACATGCAGGAGGGTTTATTTTTAGGTAGCTGAAATTTTCGCTTGTTCTGCGCGTATAACACCGATTGTGGCGACAGCTGAGATAAATAAAAACGCAATCCACGGCATCATCACAAAAAGCGTGTCAAAGCGGCTCAAACCATAAAATATAAACAACCCCGCATAAGCTAAAAAATGTGCAATCACGATCAGCGTAAAGGGCGTTTGGATTTCTTTATTGTAGGATGCATATAAAAGCATAAAACTACACAGCAAAAGATTTGCAGTCACTGCATGCCACACGACAGATGAAAACCCCTTTAAAACAATATCCAGTCCGCTTGCCAAAATCGGTCCGTGTACATCTGCGCCTCCACCAAATATGTGAATTGCAGTTAAAATAAGTGATAATACGCCTGCCGTGGCAATAGTTTTGTTAATCATGTTAAAGCCTTTTAATTATTCCATACGGTGGCGTATGGAATAATTTCTTGCTCTTGTCAATACGCAGGCGTATGGTGATAATATGACACAAGAAAGACTTTCTTCTATTAAATGGATTGAGGCTGCATTTCGCGCGCTTTCCACTTCAGGCCCGCAAGCGATAAAAGCAGAGGCAATTGCACGCGACTTGGGTGTAAGTAAAGGTTCATTTTATTGGCATTTCACCAATATTGCAGATCTTAAAACCAAGATGCTTGAACATTGGTATGAAGCTGCAACAAAGCAAATCATCGCTTATGTCAATGAACTAGAAGGCTCGCCTACCGATAAACTCTCAGCCCTCATAGATATTGCAACAGGAAACAAAAGTGAGCCTTATGGTGGGGTTTCTGTTGAAGCTGCTATCCGCAATTGGGGTAAGTTTAACGAAGAAGCGGGTGAGATGGTCAAGCGCGTTGATACGCAACGACTGGACTATCTTGCAGAGCAATTGCTAGCTGCGGGTTATGATGAAAATTTCGCGCGCGCAAAGTCGGAGATATTATATGCGGGATTAATTGGGTTGGAAATTTTGGCAGCAGAGAATTTAGCTGATCTGCAGCCGAGAATGCGCATCTTACTGCAAAAGATTTTGGATTAATTAATTGCCGAAGCTGCCCCTGATTGCTCTTCAATTAAACGATCGCCAATGCATTTGTTTAAACCCGCTTCGTGATCATTCACATACAGGGCCACCAATTCCATTGTTTCTTGCATAACATCGGTTTCTCGAGAGATTTGTTCGCTCATTTCTGCTCTTTTAGCTTCAAAATCCGCAGAAAGCTGACTGATAAATGCCGTATATGCTGGATCATCTTGGCTCTGAATACCGTTTTCGACTGAAAACATGATGGGAGCGGCGGCATACTCATTGTATGTTTTGGTAAAATATTCTGGCAGATCAAGATCTGCTTCAACCGTCATACAGTGGGAACCAATGAAGAAAAAATCCTGCTTACCTTCATCCAAGTTATCTCGAAATAATGTGGTGAAAGCTTGTTGTCTTGCGACTTGACCATTTTCAGCTTTGAATGTTCCGACACCGAAAAATGCCAGTGCTATAAATGCCCCAAAGCCTATGAAAACTGCAATCACAAATATCTTCATATTTGTCTCCTAGGTCCATTACCACCGCATAAAAGGTGCCTGATCTCTAGCATATGTAGCGATAAAAGCTAGCGACACTGTGAATAATCCTAGGATTGTAAGTCTCGCTATGATCTTAATTTGCATCAATGGGTTATTGATCCGCGGACATGACTGATAAATAGTGTTTTTGAGCTTGTAAAATTGTATATTCGCTTATTTTTAGGGTTTTCACGTCGCCAAAACAGTGGTAGTTGGCGTTGCTTTTTAAGTTTTATGGGGACATAAATTAGTTGCAAGCCTGTTGAGAAACACAAGTTAGGTGTTGAACATTGCGGTTTTTGAACTAAGTTAAAGCATACAAAACTTGATTTGTTGGTGGTATAGAGCTACCAAAAATGAAATTAAACAAAAAGAGGTCATGAACCGACATGAGTGATATTAAAGATCGCGTAGGTAAAATCGTAGTTGAGCACCTAGGTGTAGAAGCTGAAAAAGTAATTCCAGGCGCTAGCTTCATCGATGATCTAGGCGCTGATTCTCTCGACACAGTCGAGTTGGTCATGGCTTTCGAAGAAGAATTCAGCATTGAAATTCCAGATGATGCAGCTGACACTATTTTGACTGTTGGTGACGCTGTTTCATTCATCGAAAAAGCTCAAGCTTAATTCGATATAAAATTCAAAAGAGGGTTGGTGTTCTACCAGCCCTTTTTTTGCTATCTGGCGTTTGCTCATATAGCCAAACATCTGCTCAACGTTTTACGATCTTTTCAATTTAAAATTCGAAAAGAGATCACCAAGGGGCCAATCAACAATGAGACGTGTTGTTATTACCGGAACAGGTATGGTGTCGCCGCTAGGTAGCGGTAGTGAAATTTCATGGAAACGACTGCTGGAAGGCCAAAATGCGGCCAAGCGGATCACCGATTTTCAAGTCGATGATATCGCAGCGCAGATCGCCTGCCAATTGCCAACAGATCCGAGTGTTGAAGGCGCTTATATCGCTGATGACTGGATGGAACCAAAAGAACAGCGCAAGGTAGATCCATTTATTACTTATGCAGTTGCTGCTTCATCATTGGCATTAAAAGATGCGGGCTGGGAGCCAAAAACAGAAGATGAGCGCTGCGCAACTGGCGTGCTTATCGGTTCAGGTATTGGTGGCTTACAAGGTATTGTTGATGCAGGCGAAACGTTAAAAGAGCGCGGACCTCGTCGAATTTCGCCATTCTTTATTCCAGGTCGTTTGATCAATTTAGCTGCCGGACAAGTATCCATTCGTCATGGACTTAAAGGTCCAAACCACTCCGTTGTAACAGCATGTTCAACAGGTGCGCACGCTATTGGCGATGCAAGTCGCTTGATCGCATTAGGCGATGCCGATGTGATGGTCGCAGGTGGTGCTGAATCGCCCGTTTGCCGTATTTCAATTGCCGGCTTTGCAGCCTGTAAAGCGCTTTCAACAAAATATAATGATGACCCGCAAAGTGCGTCTCGCCCTTATGATATTGATCGTGATGGTTTCGTCATGGGCGAAGGTTCAGGCATTATGGTCCTTGAAGAACTTGAACACGCGAAGGCACGTGGTGCAAACATTATAGCCGAAGTTGTTGGTTATGGTTTGTCAGGCGATGCTTACCATATCACTGCACCATCGGAAGATGGTGATGGGGCGTATCGTTGTATGAAAATGGCGCTTAAACGCGCCGGAATGGATGCAAGCGAGCTTGATTATATCAATGCTCATGGTACATCGACAATGGCTGATACAATCGAACTTGGTGCAGTTGAACGTCTAGTGGGCGAAAATGCTGACAAAGTTTCAATGTCTTCGACAAAATCTGCCATCGGGCATTTGTTGGGTGCTGCGGGTTCTGTTGAGGCTATTTTCTCAGCGCTAGCAATTCGCGATAATATCGTTCCACCAACATTGAATCTTGATAATCCTGCTATTGAGACCAAGATTGACTTGGTACCAAAGGTTGCGCGTAAGAGAGAAGTCAATGTTGCGTTGTCAAATTCCTTTGGGTTCGGCGGTACGAACGCATCCTTGATTTTGAAAAGATATGAATAAATCAGTTGTATTGTTCTTTTTGCTCTGTTTTTGCCATAAAATTTAGATATAAATGCTGTTGGAAATTCTGGTAAACCGAAGATAGAGCTGGACCTGATTTGAGTGACGATAAAAGCAATAACGAAAGCAAGCGGCCGATAATTCCGGTCTCGCCGACGCAAGCACTCAAACCGCAAAAAGCACCGCAACCGCCTCAGCGTGTACGTTCTAAACGAGCACGTTCGCAGACAGTCATTTTCCTCAACTTTTTAATGACGTCATTGTTTCTTGTTACCTTGGCAGCTGGTGGTGCGCTCTATCTTGGAAAAGTGTTATTCGAGCGCGAAGGCCCTCTTGGTCAAACAACGAGCTTTGTTGTGCGTGATGGTGCAAGTCTAGTATCAATCGCAAATGATCTTGAAGCTGCAGGCCTTGTCACAGATTCAAGAGTATTCAGGCACGCCTCGGGCGTTTTGTTGGATGGTGATTCCCTTAAGGCTGGCGAATATGAGATTAAAGCGCGTTCATCCATGCGCGAAATCATGGAACTGCTGCAATCTGGTAAATCTATTCTCTATTCATTTACAGCGCCCGAAGGTTTGACCGTATTCCAAATCTTCGAACGTTTGAAAAGCGATGAAGATCTGACAGGTGATTTGCCAGAAGAGCTTCCAGCTGAAGGTAGTCTCTTACCAAACACATATAAATATTCGCGTGGCACAACACGCCAAGAGATCTTAGATCAGATGACCAGCGCCCAAACACGTGCTGTTGATCGTTTGTGGGCGCGCCGCGTTGCTGATCTTCCGATTGAAACGAAAGAAGAGATGGTGATCCTTGCCTCTATCGTTGAGAAGGAAACAGGACAGGCTGATGAACGTCCTCTGGTTGCTGGGGTGTTCATAAACCGTTTGAACAAAGGCATGCGCCTACAATCAGATCCCACGATTATTTACGGTATATTTGGCGGTCAGGGAAAACCATCAGGTCGACCGATCTATCAAAGTGATTTGGATAAAAAGACAGATTACAACACTTACCAGATCGACAGATTGCCCCCAACTCCGATTGCAAATCCTGGCTTGCAAGCCATGGAAGCCGTTATTAACCCGTCTCGTACCGAAGACTTATTCTTTGTTGCTGATGGAACGGGTGGTCACGCATTTGCAAAAACGCTTGCAGAACATAATGCAAATGTGGCTGAATGGCGCAAAATTGAAGCTGAGCGAAGAAAAGCTGCTGAAGCAGATAGTTCTTCCAATTAATAAAACAGTTGTTTTGTTGCGCGCTATAAGCGTTAAATTCTAAGGGGAAATCATGGCAGTTTGCTCAATGACCGGATATGCAAGCTCAGATGGAGTTTGTAGCAATGTTGCCTGGATGTGGGAGTTGCGCGCGGTCAACGGTAAGGGTTTGGATGTTCGCATGCGTATTCCTTCCGGTTTTGAGGGCCTTGAGCAGAAAATGCGCGGTAAATGTGCAGAAGTTTTAACGCGCGGTAATTTGCAGATCTCGCTCACAGCAAAAGAGCAGGGTGCGGCAACGGAATTAGTTGTCAATCAATCAGCGCTTGATAGCGTTTTAAAAATTTCAAAAGACCTTGAGGACCAGGGGTTCGATAAGCCAAGCACAGATGGAATCTTAAGTATTCGCGGTGTGCTGGAAGAGCGTCATGTCGAGCGTTCAGAGGCAGAGCAAGCAGAACTTCTAGCGGCAATTGAACAGGGTTTTGAAACGGCGTTAAATGGTCTTGTAACCGCGCGGAAAGCTGAGGGAAAAGCTCTAGCTGATGTTTTGCTTGGCCAAGTATCGCAGATTTCACAACTCGTTCAAAAGGTCATTGCTGATCCTTCACGAAGCCAAGAGGCTATTAAAGAGCGTTTGCAAAATCAGGTTAAAAACCTCATTGATAGCAATTCGAGTTTTGATGAAGAGCGGCTTTATGTTGAAGCTGCGATCTTAGCGACCAAAGCTGACCTGCAGGAAGAAATTGATCGTCTGTTAGCGCATATCGTTTCAGCGAATTCTTTAATTGACGAGGGTGGTCCAATTGGGCGTCGTCTTGACTTTTTAGCGCAAGAATTTAACCGTGAATGCAATACTATTTGTTCAAAGTCTAATGCGGCAAATGTCACAGCTATTGGCCTTGAACTTAAAGTTCTCGTTGATCAATTCCGAGAACAAATCCAAAATGTGGAATAATGGCGATGAGTGAAACATCAACTTCTCAATCAATCCAGCGACGGGGGCTCATGCTTGTTATTTCCTCGCCGTCAGGCGCTGGTAAATCAACGATTGCACGCAACTTGCTTGATAAAGATAAAGGCTTGAGCTTATCGGTTAGTGTGACGACAAGGCCACGCCGCGATAGCGAAATTGAAGGTGTGCATTATCACTTTGTTTCAGAAAACGAGTTTAAGCGATTACGTGATAGCGATGGGTTACTGGAGTGGGCCGAGGTCCATGGCAACTTTTATGGCACCCCAAGAGAAGCAGCCGAGCACGCTCTATCTGAAGGTCGTGACATGCTGTTTGATATTGACTGGCAAGGTGCGCTTCAGTTGCAAGATAAAATGTCAGCAGATGTTGTTTCTATTTTCATTTTACCACCTTCGTTTGAAGAATTGCGAGCGCGCTTAAACCGTCGCGCAGAAGACACCGCGGAAGTGATAGAAAAACGTCTCGCAAATGCAGCTGAGGAGATGTCACATTGGGGTGAGTATGACTATGTTGTCGTCAATGAGGATCTTAATGTGGCGTTTTCATCTGTAAAAAGCATTGTCGATGCAGAACGATTGCGACGTGATCGTCGACCAGGATTATTTGGGTTTATTGAAAGCTTGTCAAAATCGTCTTAAGCGTTAAATCGCATTTGCAAGCAAACAAAACTCTTCAATTTCCAGTGTCTCCGCACGGCGCGTTGGGTCAATGCCAACCTCTTCCAATAGTGCCTCACCCCCAAGTGGTTTCAAGCTCTGCCTCAACATTTTGCGGCGCTGGCCAAAAGCACTTTGCGTTACGCGTTCAAGCTTCTTAAGATCACATGGTATGCGATTTGTATTAGGTTCTAAATGAACAATCGATGATGTGACCTTTGGAGGTGGGCTGAAAGCTTCTTTATTGACATCGAACGAGATACTAGCATGGGTCATCCAGCCGCATAAAACACCCAAACGGCCATAGTGTTTATCGCCAACACGTGCCACAATTCTCTGACCAACCTCTTTCTGAAACATCAAGGTCATCGTCGACCAAAAAGGATTGTCGACAGAAGATGTTAGCCAGTTTGTGAGTAATTGCGTGCCGATATTATAGGGCAAATTAGCGATGATTTTGATCTGCTCGTTTTTAGCAAATCCTGCAATATCGATTGTTAGCGCATCGCCCTCTATCACTTGAAGGCGATCTGTATAATGCTTGGAAATCTCCTCAAGCGCAGGCAAACAGCGTGCATCTCGCTCAATAGAGGTAAGTTTTTTACACTCTAGCGATAGGATCGCACGTGTTAAACCACCCGGTCCGGGACCAATTTCTACCACATGGGTGTTGGATAAACCTCCAGCATCACGGGCAATCTTTTGGGTCAAATTCAGATCCAGCAGAAAGTTTTGACCAAGTGCTTTTTTTGCCGCTAGATCATAAGTTTCAATGATCTCTCTTAGGGGCGGTAATCCATCAATCGTCGCCATATCAGTTTTCTTTTTGCGCGTTAAATTGCACCATCTCGCCGGCCATTTTGATCGCTGCAACGAGGCTATCTTCGCGCGCAATATTTTTACCCGCTATCGAGAAAGCGGTGCCATGATCAGGTGAGGTGCGAATAAATGGTAAGCCAAGTGTAACGTTCACAGCGTCATGGAAACCAAGAGCTTTCGCCGGGATAAGCGCCTGATCGTGATACATGCATATCGCAACATCATAATTGCATCTGGCATCTTCATGAAACATCGTATCTGCGGGTAGGGGGCCTTTCGCATCGATCCCCATGTTTTGCAATTGTGTAATTGCAGGCACAATATATTTGCCATCCTCATGCCCCAAAGCTCCATCTTCTCCTGCATGCGGATTAAGCCCAGAGATCGCAAGGCGAGGTTTTTCAATACCAAAGCGTTCAGATAAATCTTTTGCTGTAATTGCGCAGGTTTTAACAATCAGTTCCGTTGTTAAATGGGTCATAATCGACATAAGCGGGATATGAATTGTAACCGGAACTGTGCGCAATTGTGGTCCTGCAAGCATCATGACTGGAAGTGGTTCAACACCATTTTTGTCTTTTGCTAAACTAGCGAGATACTCCGTATGTCCGGGGTGTTTAAATCCTGCAGCATAAAGCACAGATTTGGCTATGGGATTTGTCACAACCGCTGATACAGCAACGACCTTTGCCAATTCAACAGCTTTATCAATAGCACCAATAATCGCGGAAGCATTATCGGGATTGGGTTCACCTGTTATAACAGGGGTAGCTGTTGGCATGTGAATAGCAGGAATAAACTTGTCAAAGCTATCATTTGCATCTTCGGGACTAGTCTCAACGACAGGCACGTTTAGATTTAACAATGATGCACGCGCTTTTAACGCATCTACATCACCGACATAAATGAAGCTTGGTAGTTTAAGCTCATGACGTTTGCACCAGGCCTTTAAACTCAGATCAAGACCGATGCCTGACGGATCACCCATTGTCAGGCCAAGTGGCGCAGAACGCATAATTTTATTCCTTAATATTAAAGTCGCTTAACGGTTGGATATCACAGCACGACGACGCAATTCATCTAGATATCTTTTTGAATTAGCACTGGCTTCACCAGATTGCTCTTGTTCTAAACGAAACACCATTTCAGCTGCTTTGTCATCAGAGACGCTTCTGGATTTACAGATAACCAGAAATTCAACACCTTTGTCTGTAACGCGCGTACCTGTTGGTTTATTGATGTCCGTTTTGGAAATGAGCGGGCTCCACTCAGGTGGCAATTCTGGCTTTAAAAAACGGCCAAGGTTACGCACGGTGACATCTTTTAAACCAACAGCTTTTTGCTTGGTGGTGTCACAGCTATCGATGTTAGGGCGAAAACGTTTTGCCTCGGTATTGCGACGGTTTATTACAGATTTGCTGCGTTTTGACGACGGCACAACGAAAATAACCTGCTGTAGGATATATTCAGTTGTTGTCGGTTTGTCGTCTCCTCGCTCAAGCATTTTTGATACAAGATCTTGAGTGCTCAATTTGCCAGTGCTTCCATATCGTGCAGAAACCATGCGCGGCCAGCCAATTTGAAGGCGAATAAACTCTTTAAAGTGCTTTGAACCTACGCCCGCTTGGTTGAGAATAGATCCCATGCGTTTTGCCGACATTCCATTGCCCGATGCAAAATTAGCGAAGGCTCGATCAACTTCTGCCTGACTTGGTAGTCCGCGGCGATTAGTAAGTTCCTCACGTATAAGAGCTTCTTCGATAAGTTGCTCACGTGCTTTCGTTGATAATTTTCCAGACTGTCTTTGCAGACGCAATAATGCGGTACGTCGTTTTAAATCTGTGCTTGTAATTGCCTGTTTATTGACAACAATTTTGATCTGGCTTGCAGCCTGAACTTCGTTCGGCGCATAGATCCCTGTACCCAATGTCAACACAAGCGCCATCGCGCATGCCGCGAATGCTTTCTTTGTTTTCAATGCCATTAATACCGCCATGGTTGGCTCCTCTAAAGCTTACCCCAATAATTAAAACCCCAAGCTATTCTACCCAATTATCAGGTGAAATTATGACCGGGGTCTTACCAACTTTAAAACGTCCTTCCAACTGCCGTTTCACCAACATTTAGCGTACCCAATGTTCTGAAACTTATGCGCAGTCCCACATCCCATTCAGATTTTGCTGAACTTGTGGAGTGTGTGTGATTATAAACACCCGTGATAATGAAACAGTCATCCTCGTACGCAAGACCTAGATTTGATGTCGTGAAGTTCTTCAGATCAATATCGTAGGTCGTGCCACCGAATACACGCCAGTCATCTGCAAACTTCAGCGACGCATTTCCAGTTATCTCTTCGCGGTCTGAAGTCGACCCATAACCTGTTTGTGCGGCGATGCGCGTGTGTGAAATGCTGGCAGCTAGGTTTGAGTCTGAATAGTTTGCAGCCAGTGTTGAACGTTCAATTTCAAAGTCGTCTTTGTCAAAACGCGCGCCTGCGGTGACAGAAAATCCTTGACCGCTATCTACTGTAAATGCGCCGACAAAATCACTGCGATCAGTTTCCAAGCCTGAATCTGCGCCCGCACCTGTAAGGTCAGTTTGCGCAAACGAGTTTTGGCCACTTAAGTGGATGGACTGTCCGAAGACCGCATGTGTTGTAAATCCATTTGAATATGAGCCGGTATATCTGAAACCAATATTGGCGCGTGTTCCACCCTCAACCCGGTCAAAGCCCGAGAATTTATCACGTTCAAAAAGGTTAGACGCGTCAAAGACAAAGCTCTGCGCATCCTCATTTGGTAGTCCGCCCGAGAGCTTTTCATCGTTTCGCGCAAAAATTTGCGCTACTGGCTCTATAACATGAGTTGAAGAACCAGCGGTTATCAACAATGGATATTTAGCTTCTAGACCTGCTGTAACTGTCCCGCGAGATGCGTTTGTCCCGCTTGTAAGACCAGTTGGTGCTGTATCAACATCAAAGTGGTGATAATCACCACGGGCTGCGAGTATTGGTGTCAAAACAAGACCAAAATCAGTTGTGAACTGTTTTTTCCATTCTAGTTCTGCTGTTACACGACCATTATTGCCGTCAAGACCTGTCGTTCGTCCAGATACGGTTTGATTTAAATCACGTGATAAATGCTGGCTGTTAAAGGTGAACTTTAGATCACCACCTGTTACGCCATCATTGAAAATGCGGTGATAGTCAACAACTGGATAAACAATAGCCTGCTGATCTTCTGTCGTGCTGGTGAGAGCATCGTCCTGGACATCGAACTTAAAGACGTGCGCATCGAAGTAGCTGGTTGTGCCAAGGCCTGTAATATAGGCTTCTGATGTCTGACGCGATGCACTATATCCCTCAATGGAATATGTCCGGGCAAAATTTGGATCAGTTTGATACATCCCATTCCAACCAAGCTTCCACTTGTCATCAAGTTGAAACTCAGCTTTTGACGCGATAAATCCACGTTCAGTTTCTGCAGCGTCCGCAGACCCAGCATCGAAATTTGTTGGTTCGTGCTGGTGAGCGCCTGCCAATCGAAGTGTATGGTTGCCTTTGTTGAATTTTTGTCTGAATTCCACTTCAGTCAAAAACCCTGCTTTACTGAAACCACTAGCTGTAACTGTTGCATCCATATTTGGAGACAAAGCGAAGTAATATGGGACTTTTGCAAAATAGCCCAATTTTGATGAGTAGCCAGCTGAAGGAATTAAGAATCCGCTACGGCGTCTGTTTTCATGATTAGGAATCGTAAATGACGGCAAACGTAATAATGGAACGCCACCAATTTCAAACACGGGGCTTTCAAATCTGATCGTGCGCTCTTGGTCATTTTGGATGACGCGCGCGGCCTTTATTTGCCATAATGGCGGTTTTGTTGGATCTTTTTCACATTTTGGGCAGGCGGTATAAACACCATTGTTTAAAACTGTGATGTTATTGCCACTGCGCTGCGCGCTAGATGCAGCTATTCTCGTTTGATCAGGTGTTTCAATACGAAGTGCCTCAACAAAGCCATCTGAGAAGTTATCAGTGATATCCAATTCATCAGCGAAAATTCGATTGCCATTTGGCTCAACTAACTCAACATTGCCGAAAGCGCGCACACGACCAGTGACTTGGTTATATTCAACCTGACGGGCAACGAGCTGATATGGACCATAATCAATTTGTACGCCACCTTTCGCGACAACAAGATCGAGATCCTGGTTATAGGTTAGCTCATCGGCTGCCAGTAAAAGCTTTGTGTTCTCCGGCACTTGTGGTGCTTGTAGATTGCCCGAGTTTAAGCTCTGCGCCAAGGCAGGGGACAATGGTGCTAATAGGAGTGGAGATATTACTGCACACGCAGCGATAACTGCCATTTTTCGTGTCTTCAGACCGCTAGTCATTTTCCACATATGTTTGTGGTACTCTATACTCAACTAACCATCCTCCTTATGTAGTAGCACTGTTGTTCCAATCGTTGAGGCGACAATAACTGGCACCCAAGCGGCCACAATTGGTGGGACGGAACCAGCCTCACCAAATGCGGTTATAAGTTCTGATACGACATAAAGCAGAAACCCGCAAAGGATTCCACCAAGAATCGAATAAAGTGATTGCCCAAAGCGAACAAAAGTGAGGGAAACCATCGCTGCGATCAAAGTCATCGCAACCAATAATGCAGGCAGTGCAATTAATTGGTGTAATTTCATGGCATAAGCATTTGCCTTCAATCCAAACGAGTTTGCGGCATCGATCTTATTTGGTAACTCAAAAAACGAAACCGAATCTGCTGAAGCAAAGGTTTCTTCGATAAACTCTGCCTGCAAGTTTGTTTTTATCAGCATTTCTTCTTGAGCAACAATCGGCTGACCACTGGTGGTAATACGCGCATTGTTTAAAATCCAAAACCCATCGGATAAAGTTGCAGTATCAGCATCTACTCGGTCTTTAACCGTGTTGCCATCGTTAAAACGCAGGATTGTTACATTATTTAAGACTTGGCCATTTTGAGTTGAGCTGCGGCCGCCAATAATAGCGCTGCCTTCTTCTGTAACTTGACGAAGCCAGGGCGCATTATTGTTGGTTGTACCTAATCCGCCACCAAACCCAACTTCTGCAGCAACCTGTGTACCTAGTTTTGCTGTGTAAGCTCCAAGTGGATTAAGCGCTGTTACACTCAAAATACCAATGATGAGATTACTGATGAGCAGCGGTGTTAAAAATTGCCATGCTGACAACCCGCTGGCGCGCGCAATCACAAGCTCGTATTTTCTATTTAGGCCCATGAGTGTAGACATTGAAGCAATCAATATAACAAACGGAATAGTAACTTGAATAAGCGCAGGAATTTTCAAGACTGTTAGAAATGCCATCACGCTTGCAGAATAGCCTGGAACAGTTGAAAAGCGGCGTGCGTTTTCACTAAAATCTACCATAAAAATAAGTGCAATAAGAACAATGAAATTGATCCCAAATGCAGTGAGATATTTTCGTCCGATATATCTTTGTAAGGTACCAAATTTGTTGGAGTAAAGGCTCATGCTAATCCTACTCCGTTATCTTTGTGCTTTTGTCGGTTGAATATTTTTTGAACAAAAGAGATGAAAGCTTCACCAAATCGTACCCAGAATTTTGGTAGTTTTATTTGTCGACCGATAATGATGATGTAGGAGAAATAGATTATCGATGAGATTGGAACGAGATACGCGAAAATTGCAGCTCCGGGACGTGTTTCAGTTTGTTCCAGCGCATAGCCCCCGGCCAAACGCACGAGAATACAAATCCAAACGGCCGTTGAAACAAGATGTATCTTATCTGATCTATGGGATTGCGCGCGCCCCAAAAAAGCAACCATAATCAGACCGAAAGCGATGGGGTAAAGCCACCCAGAAAGGCGATTGTGGATCTGAAATGCATAAAAGCGTTCCCAGTCTCGGTTGGCATTTTCAACTTTCTCCGGATTGAGTAATTCATCGAGATAAAGTTCTGCGGGTCGATATGATGCAGCTGTTGAAGATGGGATGAAGCTTTGCAAATCGAGTGCATAGGAGGTGAAATTAATGATCGATGTTTGATTATCTGATCCGGATCCTCGATGAACTTGCCCATCTCTCATGACAAGAAGGTTTAAATCGCCATTCTCCACGATCGTTCCTGACCGAGCGTAATAAACCAGCTCTGCAGCAGGGTCGCGACGATCAGACAAAAATATTCCGTTCATCTCACCGCCAGCGAGTTTTTCACTGACTTGAATATAAAGATCATCCTCAATTTTCTGAAAACCACCGGCGCTAACAGCGATTGATATGATATCTGAATTGGCGTTGGAAATTGTTGAATACAACATTCTCGCTGCAGGCGGCGCAACTACGTTTGCAACAATAACAGTAAGAATACCGATGAGAACCGATAACAAGACTACAGGTTTGACGATAAACTTATTTGAGGCTCCTGACGCCTCGATAACCACCAACTCGCTATCATCATTCATCGTTGTTAGAATGCGCCCGATACCAATAAGAAGCGCAAATGGAGCAACAACAAGTAGCATTTTGGGCACCAAAGATGCTGCTAATGTGAGGAAAGTTGCCAGTGCGCTGCCAGATGTTGTGAGCACGTCAACACGAATAAGGACCTGTGTTGTCAGTGCCAAAATGGTAATCAGCGACGCTGCCCAAAAGGTAATCGTGGCAATTCGGCCGAATATGTAGCGTTCAATTTGCTTCATTTTTTCTGCAAAATTGCCTTTTAAATTGCATTGTTTGTGCCAAGATAAGTAATTGTAAATATGCAATTTAATAGAAAAATCTATGTTGCATAGTGACGCAAACCAAGCCGACTTTATAAGTATAACATATGTTCAGAAAATGGGTAATATTTAACGAATGAATATGGTTAATATTCTGTCAAAAATGTGACGTAATTAACACCCTATCTGTTGCTTTCGTAACTTTCTAAAAAGCGCTATAGATGACGCTGCAAAATCAGTTCCGAATCGCGAAATGTTTCAACACATGAAAAGAGTATGCCCCCATGAAAATTGATCTTAGTTTCTCAAAACCATCTAAAGCCGCTTGTGACTTGGCAATTTTTCTTGTGGGAGAAGACGGCACGTATCCATCTCATGCAGACCTAATTGGTGATGAGGAGTTAGTCGCTAAAGCTGCTGAACTCGCTGGATTTGAAGCGAAGGATGGTGGTTCATTCTCGTTTGTGGCACCAAAATCTTCGCCGTTTGGAAAAGTGGTTGTTGTCGGTGCAGGTGAGGATGGTGAAAATGCTGAAAACACCTGGCTAAATCTTGGTGGTAAAACACTTTCGAAAATTGGTTCATCTGAAAAGGTTCATATTTTCTCAGATTTAGGAAAAGAAGGGCAGGACCCTGAACTTTTGTCTGAGTTTGCATTGGGAATGACACTTCGCGCCTATGATTTTGATGAGTATAAAACTGTCACTAAAAAGAAGGGTGCGGAAAAAACTCATAAAATCAGAATGTTGGCAAGTAATTATCTTGCAGTTAAGAAAGCTTTCAACACCCGTCAAGCAATTGCTGATGGCGTGGTGCTTGCGCGCCGTCTAGTCAACGAACCAGCGAACACATTGGGCCCTGTTGAATTTGCAAACGAAGCAAAAGCGCTTGAAGAGCTTGGGATTAAAACTGAGATTTTAACAGAAAAACAAATGACCAAGCTCGGTATGCATGCGCTTTTGGGTGTTGCGCTTGGGTCTGAACGTCCACCGCGTCTAGCGATCATGACTTGGAACGGCGGTAAAAAATCAGAAGATCCAATTGCCTTCGTCGGTAAGGGCGTTGTGTTTGACACTGGCGGTATTTCGCTTAAGCCAGGTGGCGGCATGGAAGATATGAAAGGCGATATGGGCGGCGCAGCCGCGGTTATTGGTTTGATGAAAGCATTGGCCGGGCGTAAGGCAAAAGCAAATGTAGTTGGTATTTTGGGGCTTGTTGAGAATATGCCCGATGGTAAAGCCCAACGCCCGGGTGATATTGTGACATCAATGTCCGGTCAGACGATTGAGATAATCAACACCGATGCTGAAGGGCGTCTAGTGCTTTGCGATGCGCTTTATTACTGCAATGAGCGTTTTAAGCCTAAATTTATGATCAATCTTGCAACGCTGACAGGTGCCGTGCTGGTTGCATTGGGCCAAGAGCATGCCGGTTTATTTTCAAATGACGATGAATTATCTGAACAGCTTACGCTAGCTGGCTTGAAAACCCGAGAACGCGTATGGCGCCTACCCATCGATAAAGCCTACGATAAAATGATCGATTCTCGTTTTGCTGATATGAAGAATACTGGCGGACGATTTGCAGGATCAATCACAGCCGCGCAATTCTTGCATCGCTTTGTTGGCGAAACACCTTGGGCGCATCTTGATGTTGCAGGGACGGCGATGAATTCTCCTAAAACCGATATTTCAGCAACTTGGGCATCAGGATTTGGTGTTCGCTTGCTCAATGAATTGGTCGCAAAGAACTATGAGAACTAGACTTTGTCATGCCTTTATTTGTGGCTAATTTGAACGGAATAAATGATGGCTGAGGTGCTGTTTTATCATCTGACTGAAACGCGCCTTGAGGAAACGCTTCCCCAATTGCTTGAAAAAACTCTCGAGCGGGGGTGGCGTGCTTGTGTTCATTGTGGCGATGAAGACAAAATGACAACGCTTGATCAACAGCTTTGGACATTCCGAGATGATAGTTTCTTAGCACATGGTCTTGCTGAAGATGAATTTAGCGATCAACAACCCATATTACTGACAACCAATGAAACGGCTCAGAACAATGCTGAAGTGCGATTTGTTGTCGAAATGGGTCCTGAGCCGGACAGCGAAAATTGTGAGCGGATTGTTTATATGTTCGATGGACATGATCAAGTTCAGCTTGAGCAAGCAAGAGCGCAATGGAAGCAACTCAGTAGCGCTGGTGTTGAAAAAACCTATTGGCAGCAAACACCAGAGAGACGATGGGTAAAAAAGGCTTAAAATCATGTGGTTAGTTCATTTTTGAAAGTTAAAAATATTACTGACTTTACGAAAATCCATATAAAATTTTAAGAACATCGTAAGGCTTTTATTAAAATGTCGGGCGTGAATTATTGCGACGTCAGGAGATTTTAATGCGCTTTAGAAATTCTAAACGGGGTGCCGGTGCAGCTCAGGTACTTGGTAACATCAACATATTGTTGGTTGAGGATTCGCGCACTTACCAGGAAATTATTACAGCCAAGCTTGAAGAAACGTTTGCTGCAAACATCACCGTTTGCGCAAGCTACGAAGAAGTGCTGGATTGCGTTGTGAGCAACCCTGGTCAATACGACATTGCACTGACAGATTTGAATGTGCCAGGCGCACCAAATGGTGAAGTCATGGATGAGTTGCTTTCTCGTGACATTCCAACAATTGTCTTTACAGGTACTTTTTCTGAGGAAGTACGTGATCGCATGCTGAGCCGCCGTGTGGTTGACTATGTTGTTAAAGACAGCCCAGATTCCGTTTATATTTTGGCGGAAACAGCGCGTAAAGCGCTCCTAAACCGCTATTCTCGCATCCTTGTTGTCGATGATCAACGAACAACACAAAGTGTTATGGTGTCATTGCTTGAGCAACAGCTTTATCAAGTACATGCTGTTTACGGTGGTGAGGAAGCATTGCATCTTCTCAAAGAAGGTCACGAATTTGATCTAGTCATTACCGATTACAATATGCCCGGTATGAATGGTGATGAGCTAACCGCCCGTATTCGAAAAGGCGGTTATGGCAAAAACATGCGTATTCTAGGTGTTTCTTCAACAGGAAACAGCTTAATGTCAGCGCAATTCCTTAAAGCCGGCGCAAATGACTTTATGCAGCGTCCGTTTGCAGCGGAAGAATTCCACTGGCGTGTGGGCGAAAACGTAGAAACTGTTCGTTTGGTGCACCAATTAAATGGAATGGCGCAAACTGATTTCCTAACCAATGTATATAACCGCCGTTATTTGTTTAACGAAGGTGCAAAGGCTGTCGCGCAAGCTCATCAAGAAGGTGCGCATCCCGCCGTTGTGATGTTTGATCTTGATCATTTCAAAAACTTTAATGATCAGCATGGTTATGCTGTCGGAGATAAAGTTCTAAAAACGATCGCTAGCCTAACAATGGAAATTGCGGATGCAGATGATAAACTTGTCGTTCGTCTAGGTGGTGAAGAGTTTGGTGTGTTTATCGCAGATGGTGGTTTAGTAGCCGCATCATCACTTGCAGAGCAAATCCGTGCGAAAATTGCAAATACACCGCTTCAAGCAAATGGTAAGTCCATTCGTTTGTCAGCATCATTCGGCGTCGCTCAATTCGCTCCGGGTGAAACAATCGATTCTGTGTTAAACGTGGCAGATGTTTATCTGCACGAAGCAAAGGAAAACGGGCGCAACCGTGTTGTCAGCCAGCCGGCAAATGCAGTCAAGCAATCCGCTTAAAAAACAATTGTTTTAAAAAGTGCTGCCGGTCGCTCGCATTAAAAAGCTATGACGCTTTATAGGGAAAGCGTTAAACCATCCACGGAGAAATTCGTGGGTGGTTTTTGTTTTTATGTAACAAGTTGAACCAAAGCCTCATAGTTCAGGCGTAAAACTAATGAGCCTTTAAACAAGCCTATTTCCAAGATTTTAGATCAGATTACATGTGTATTTTCTAACTGTAACGCTCACATTCGCTCACAGATACACACATTGCTCATGCTGTTTTTGACATAAATTGGGCCCACAATACCCTTTTTGAAAAAAGTTTGATCTTTTTTCGAGAGCAGATCCGTGATGCGTTTATTGCCGTTAACCTTTGTTTTTAAGGCTTTGCCCGATCGTTATCACACCCGCCCAGCCATTATCACACGCGAGCTCACGAGCCCGTGTGCATATGTTAATTTATTTTCTCATTTTCCTGCCCTACATTTAGCTCATCGAAACGAACACGGGTTTCCACAAAACGCTCTGAAGCGCTTCGATGAAAACAAACTTGAAACT
>JBDWIC010000012.1:0-100366 GCA_039974935.1 Lentilitoribacter sp.
ACCGGCTCCGGCTAAAAAGCCAGCGCCTGCAAGAGCATCGGCACCTGTTGCCGTGGATAATGGTCATGCATCCAAACCATCTCCGGCAAAAGCAATGGTCAATAAGCTGTCAAACGCATTTGGTGGTGGATCATCATCAAGCGCAAGCGATGGCGACTGGGATGAATTCTAGACCGTTCATCAAATTATAAAGATAACAAATCATGGCGCTGATAATCTCAGCGCCATTTTTTATGTGCTCTGTTTTGGCGGAAGTTTGTCTCGCGCAATCAACCATGATGCTATTGTTAAAAACACAATGCCAACCGGAAGATAAAATTTAAGTCCTACGACTGCGAACTGATAAAGCGCACCAAGATTAGTGAAGAAGAATTGCCAAACCCAGAGCCTGGAAAAAGTTGGCCCGTGCCATTGTGCGTAAAAGCTCCAATAATTTAGTGAATATGCTGCAGCCGTTAGCCCAATTGTAGCGATGGTCAAACAAAAGAAGCTGCCTGCAAACTGAGTTTCAAAGCGTTTTTTACGATCCACAATAAACAATGCAAAACGCGCAAGTGGGTAGGCAAAAATCGATGAAAACAAGACCAAAATAATGATCTGGGAAAGATGGCTTGTTTGCCAGCCCGTTGAAAACCACAGTGATGTCAGGGCGGAGAACGTCATGGCAAGCCCCCACAATATGCTCTGTGCAAGAATAGCCATTACGTTTGGCTCCAGGCAGGCAGGATATCTCCGTCCTGCTGCTGAGCATTGTGGACCCCTCTAGCAATACCGCGTGCCATAGTGCTTGATGCAGCGGCACATAAATCGATATATTCGTCTGCTGAAGGTTTTCTCCCAGAATTGCCAGTTGCGAGTGCAAAAACAAGATCGCCATCGTAAGAGGTATGACAAGGCCATATAGCGCGCGCAAAACCATCGTGAGCTGATATGGCTAACCGTTTAGCCTCAGCCTTGGTTAGCTCAGCATCTGTTGCAATGACGGCAATAGTCGTGTTGGCGCCGCCACGTTGCATATCTCGAAACTTAATCTGAAGGTCTGTTGCATCTTCTGGCATTGGGTGAGGGTATCCCATTCCACCAAACTCATTCCCGATTTCAAATGGCGCGGCCCAAAAATTTTGGCTGGTACCGATATTAACCGAGCCCATTGGATTGACAGCAACCATTGCGCCGACCGTAAAACCACTCTCTAGTACAGAGGAGGTTGACCCTAATCCTCCGCGTTTATTGGCCGTAAGTGCGCCAAGTCCGGCTCCAACTGAGCCAATCGCAAAGTCTACCTTGGCGTTTATTGCTGCATGATAGCCTAAATCTTGATATGGAGAATGTAGCCCCCAGTCCTTATCGCCGCCATTAATTAAGTCAAAAAGGATTGCAGTTGGTACAATTGGAATGTGATGCTCGCCAACTTCAAAACCGATCGATTGTTCGCGCAAATAGCTTTGAACACCCCCAGCAGCATCCAACCCAAATGCCGAGCCACCGGATAAGCAGATCGCATGAACCTTATCGACCGTATTGTGCGGTTCTAAAAGGTCCGTTTCACGCGTTCCTGGTCCACCACCGAGCACTTGGACAGCCGCTACGCTGGGTGTGTCGCATAAAACAACACTGGTACCCGACTTTAAGTTATCATCTTGTGCATGTCCGACCCGCAAGCCAGAAACATCTGTAATGAGGTTTTTGTCACCGGCTCTCATAATAAGGTTCCTGTCATAGCCAAGGCGCTTTACTGCGTTTCAACAATGGCAAGTTCTTCATCTTTAATAAAACGACCATCTTGCCAAACCATGGCATTGAAAGTGCTCTCTTGTCGCTCACCATATTGATTAAAGCTAAGCGGACCAATGACAGTCTCAAAGATATCCTCTTTCAGTGTTTTAATCAGATCATCTGTTTCGATTTCCGCTAAAATGGTTGCAAGCTCAGCCATCGCATAGCCAAAAATTGGAAAACGATCAGGGAAAATACCCGCATCATCAAACGCCGCGCGCGCCGATAAGGCATTTTCACCGGTTAATCCCACGTGAGGTAAGATCGCAGTCGCGCCATTGGGGAAGGGGGTGCCTTCATCAGCTGCACGCAGTGTGTCCCCACCTGCAAATGTTAAATCTAGCCCAATTTCATTAGCATCACGCGCTATGATAGATGTATCAAGGCGCGTTGCGCCAACAAACACATGACTGATTTTTGATTTTTCAAGGCGGCGGACCAAGCCAAACTGTTTGTCTTGGCCAGGTCTGAAATTATCGAGCACAATGGGTTGGAAACCACCATCATCGAGCTGCAGGCGAATAGCATCCACCAATTCGCGATTACTGATTGTACCATCTTCGATCAGTGCGACAGATTTATCTCCCCAATTATCGATGATATATTTGGACGCGAATTTTGCCTGATCAGATGCGCGTGGCGCTATGGAAAACAATGGCCAATCTAGTCGAGCTGCTTCATCACGGACGATATCTGAACGAATATTGATGTTGAGCACAGGAATTTCTGCTTGATCGAGGATCGGCATGGCAGAAACAAGACTTTCAACACATAAAAATCCGACGACAAGATCAACCTGCGCTTCTTCAAGCGCATAGGCTGTGTCAACGCCACCACCAGTTTCACAAATCTCTGTTTCTTCAATCACATCAAAACGAAGACCTTGTTCGATAAATTCGTTTTGGTAGATCAAAAACCCGGCCCGCAATTGCGTGCCTAAAATTCCAAGTGAACCTTCATCAGGGGCAACAACACCCACACGAATGATTTGATCATCAGCTTGGCTATCCTGCGCATTAATTTGCGAAACAGAAGCTAAGAAAAGCGTGAACAACAACGCCAAACCGCGCTTAAAAGCGACCACTTTGGATAAGCTATGAATGACGTAATTTATCATGATATTACATATAGACGATCACAGCTAAAAATCATCTGAAAATTTCGTTATTTATCGGTTGAGCATAATTGCCTGTTTTTTTCTGCTCTTTTAGAAATATTTTTCACCCAAAATGTTAATGATTGTTTTCATGGGCTGATACTAATTTATTGGTGTGGTGATACTAATATTTTATTTTGGAAAAATATGTCCAAGTTTTTGAAATTATTACATTATTTAGTGATGAATGCTTGGCATTTTAGATTAACCCATAATTATCAAAAAATGCATTTAATGAGACTCGAAGGTCGTTTTAATACGGTAGCATGATGCGTACTTCACTCTTTTCAAGAGATTTCCTGCGGCACATTAAGTAAGAGCATTTATCATGAAGATTTCCCGTAAGCTGCCATTAGCTGCGGCTGTTTTGACTATTTTAACCGTTGCAACATCAAGCATTGCAAGTCTGGTCGTAAGTTCAAATCTAGTCGAACAAAAAGCTGGCGAAAAATTACAGGCTGTTGTGGACGGCCGCCGAAATCAAGTAGAAACATACCTTGCATCTATTCATGATGACATAGCTTCATTTTCAACCAGTGAAAACGCTGCTGCTGCTGCCAAAGCTTTTGCTTTTGGTTGGGGATTTGTCAAAGGTGGTGATCGTCAAACAGTTTTGCAAAAGCGATATATCGAGGACAACCCGAACCCGGTTGGAGAGCGAGAAAAATTCGATACATTTGGCAAAGACAAATACGATAAAACACATGAGAAATACCATCCCATGTTTCGCGAATTCATCAATGAGCGAGGATATAGCGATCTATTTATCATCACCAAACGCGGTGACGTTTTATATAGCGTTTCAAAACAATCTGAATATGCCGCAAATCTGAAAAAAGATGAAGCATTAGCAAGCACTGGCCTGGCTAAGGTTTTCAATGACGTTATTGAAAGCGAAAACCCATCTGACATCAAGTTTGACGACTATGCAAAATATGCTGTGACAAATGGGGAAGCTGCTTCTTTCATTGGGACATCGATTTTAAGTAAGGGCAACCCAATTGGTGTGATGATCTTGAAAATGCCACACGATATTTTAGCCGGTATTATGAACAATACAACGGGTCTTGGCGACAATGGTGAAACCATTTTGATGAAATCTGACGGGACAATGATCAATGATTCCGTCAAAACCGAAATCAACGATGCACTTACGACAAAACTTCAATTGAACCAGAATTTGCTCGAGAACTCATATGCAGAACAACCGATTGATGAAGTTAACGGTTATCGCGGTGAAACTTATGCAATTTCAACTGCGCGATTAGAATTTGAGGGTGTGAGTTGGATTGTGGGAGCATTGGTGCCACGCTCACAAATGATGGACGGTGTGAATGTTTTAACAACGATCATTGCTATGATCGCTATTGTGCTCTTTGCTGCTTCGCTTATTGCCGCATTTTTATTCTCACGCTCCATCACCAAACCAATTGGCAAGGTTGTCGATGATATGCGTATTCTAATGAGTGGAAGGACTGATTTTGAACTTGAAGGCTCAAAGCGTTCAGATGAAATTGGCCAAATGTTCAAGGCTGTATCTGTGTTTCGCGACGCAGCGGTTGAAAAAGATCGTTTGGAAAAAGAAGGTATTGAAAATCGCGCATTAAGCGAACAGGAAGCCAAACGTAACGCAGCAAACAAGGCCGCTGAGGCGCAGAAAGTCAACGATGTGGTCAATATTTTGGCTGACAGTTTGAAAAAGCTGGCCGCGGGCGATCTCACTATCGATATCAACCAGCCATTTGATGGTGATTTAGACCGACTTCGTCGTGATTTCAATGTTTCAATTGCTAAGCTCGAGGAAACCATGGGGCAGATCAATTCACTCAGCGTGAATTTGAGCGATAATTCAAAAGAGATTAGCAATGCGACCAATGAATTGTCGCAGCGCACGGAAACTCAAGCAGCCTCATTAGAAGAAACCTCAGCTGCTCTTGATGAGATCACAGCAACAGTGCGAGAGACAGCAGAACGTGCGAAAGAAGCGTCGGAAAGTGCACGCGATGCTCGCGGTGACACAGAAAAGTCTAGCGAAGTTGTTTCAAACGCCGTGTCTGCAATGGAAGGCATAGAAAAAGCATCAGGTGACATCACAAATATCATCAACGTCATTGATGAAATTGCATTCCAGACCAACCTGCTTGCACTGAACGCAGGTGTGGAAGCTGCTCGTGCGGGGGAGGCAGGCAAAGGCTTTGCGGTTGTTGCGCAAGAAGTGCGTGAATTGGCGCAGCGCTCTGCGTCTGCAGCAAAGGAAATTAAAGAGCTGATCAACAAATCAGGCCAAGAGGTTTCAAACGGGGTAGGGCTCGTAAAACAAACAGGTGAAGCACTGGCAAAAATTTCACAACATGTGGCAAAAATTGACACTCAAATTGCAACCATATCCCAAGGTGCAGAAGAGCAGCTTACTGGTATTGAAGAAGTAAACTCTGCGGTGAATTCGATGGATCAAGTCACCCAACAAAACGCTGCCATGGTGGAGGAAAATACGGCTGTGACGCAGCAAATCGCAGATGAAGTGCATGAACTTGCCAATCTTATTCAAACCTTTAAAACTAAAGGCGAAGCAAAAATGAATGAAAAGACTATGGATGCAAGTTCAGCTTCAATTCCAGGTGTGATGAAAGTAAAAGCTGGCTCTTTATCCAAACCATCGTCTTCACAAACCCAATCGCCAACAAAAGCTGTGGTGCAAAAAGTCACCAATGCGTTTTCTGTTAAAACAAGTTCTGCAGCGGCCGTTGCTGACGAAGCGTGGGATGAGTTTTAAAAACTAGATAATTTTACGAAAAAAAACTCGGCGTTGAAGAAACTGCCGGGTTTTTTTGGATTTAGCTAGTAAGCAAATTGTTCTGCCAATATTCTATCATTCCAGGAATGGCTGGAATCTGTCAAAATGCGAGTCGTATTGTTTTCAGATTGGCAAATTTCGACACGTGTAACCGATTTAACTTCTAAATGGTCTGCAACAGCATTGACGGGGCGTTTATCTGGTTCTGCGATTTCAAATGTAACATGCGCATTGTCCTGTAAGAGCGCGCCACGCCAGCGACGCGGTCGAAATGGGCTCACAGGCGTCATCGCTAACAATCGCGCGTCTAGCGGCAATATAGGACCGTGTGCAGATAAGTTATAAGCGGTTGAGCCTGCTGGCGTTGCTACCATCACACCATCGCAGATGAGTTCTTCAAGTCTAGGTTTTTCATCAACATACACTTTAATTTTGGCAGCTTGATAGGACTGGCGCAGCAATGAGACTTCATTAATCGCAAGGGCAGTGAATTCATCACCATGCGTGTTCACAGCTTTCATTTCCAATGGGTGAATTGTATTTTCCACCGCAGCTTCAATACGGCCCAAAAGATCATTATCGTCGTAATCATTCATTAAAAAGCCAATAGTGCCGCGATTCATGCCATAGACCAAACGGCCAGTGTTCATCTCATCATGGAGCATTTGCAACATGAAGCCGTCCCCACCAAGCGCGACAATAACATCTGCATCTTCCAGCGCCACATTACCGTATAGTGCTGCGAGATGTTTGATGGCCTCTTGCGCATGATTTGCGTTAGAAGCTTGAAAGGCAATTTTCAATCTGGGGACTCCTCACTATTGATCCCGCGAAATTACCTGTTCTGGACGTCTGGTCAAGTTTTTCGGTAATTCTTTTAAAAAAAATACGATTTCCACTTTACATCATCAGCCAGTATGGTAGATGCACCTCCGTTGCCCCTATAGCTCAGTTGGTAGAGCAACTGATTTGTAATCAGTAGGTCCGCGGTTCGAGTCCGTGTGGGGGCACCATAGTTTTTTTCTTCCCCTTATTATTCAGTATGTTGAGCAAAATTTGTGTCCCACTTTGTGGTTGGACGCGAAAAAGTGGGACACATTTCATGAAATTCGCTTCCTGTGGTCGTAATTTGAACTCAATCCTATAACGTATTTTAGCTGATGTTACTCGTTGAGGTGGAGCACTTGTTTAAATTGTTACGTACAACATCCGATAGACCATTAATCTACTGGGTAGTAGGCAGCATTCTGATATGGCTGCCTCTTCCAGTTAGCACGTTGGACATGATGATTGACCCCAATTGGCATGCCCCACACTGGCAATGTGACAGTCTAGGTATACCCATTGGTCAAGCTTACCTTTTCGCTCTTCCTTGGGCGGCAATAGCGATGCTTATATCTGTGTTGCTGACTTTCATATTCACGTGGAAGAGAAATGGCGGAGAAGACATATTTCAATTCAAACGCGGTTCGACCTTGAAGAATTGTGTCGTTTCATTGCCTATTCTATTGATTTGTGGATTGCTGATGATCGCAGTATTTTTTCACATCTGGGACGCCGCGGTACCACAAACAATTGTAGCAGATTGCGGTGGCACTGCCGAACTGATCACGATCATACGTCGAGGCCCTCTATTGCAGATAACGCCTTTTGTTTATGTGGGATTAATAGTCTGGCTCCTACATCTACGTATGTTAGCATTATCGAGTAAGCATGATTAAGTTGTCTATGAAATACCCTCCAAGTTTATGGTATGAATTGAGTCTCCAGCGAGTTTCTTACGCCTTGCTTCTCTCGCATATTGTTCGGCATGTTTAATGTCCGACCAGCCGAATATCGCCATCAACCACTTTTTGTGACATTTAGCCGGTCGAGCAAGGATAAATGCCCATATCTGTTGAACCTAGTGTCAGTTTTGCTCGTTACCATTGCTTGAAACTGTGCAGATATGTATGCTTCCCCGCAAATCTATATGTGAACTAAATGAGAGTACGAGATGCACGATTTGAAACTATTTGTAGCTCCGGGCACCTGCGCTCGCGTTCCAACCATCGCTCTTGAGGAAATTGGCGTTCCGTTTGAAACGGAGCTCATCCGCACTGCATCTAAACAGCAGAAATCGCCAGAATTTCTTGCACTCAATCCAAAGGGCAAGGTTCCTACCTTACTAATTGACGGAAAACCGCTGACCGAAAATGTGGCCATACAGACATGGCTCCACCGGACATATCCGAATGCCAATTTGTTACCTCAGACGGCAGACGTACTAGAGCAGCAAAAGCAAATAGCTGACTTGTCCTTCTTTGCAGCAACTGTGCATCCGTTAGTAACGCGGATCGCAATGCCGATGTTTTTCACTGATGATGGTGATCCTTTTACATCTATTCGCCCTAAGGGTATCGAAGGCATGAACCCAGTTATGGCAATGATCAATGAGCGGCTGAATTCTGGCCGCTGGTGGTATGGTGATCAATGGTCCATCGTTGATGGGTACTTGTTTTGGGTTTGGTGGCGAATTACGGGTGTTGGTTTTCCGCACGAGGCGTTCCCGAACATCCAAGACCATGCTCTTCGTATTATGGAGCGACCATCCGTCATCCGCGCCATGGATAGAGAAGCTAATTATGTCGAGCAGCTAAAGTCAGAGGGTCTCTACAACGCCCCAAGATAGGTGAGAGAAACTGTTCTTAGCGCAAAAAAGGCGTGACCCTATTTGAAAAGGCCACGCCGTTTATTTTTGTCAAGAAAATCACTTTCACGCTGCAAGTTCGGAAGGTGGCTCCTTTGCTCCGGTCATAAACGCAACTGCATCAGACATTGTGTAATCCTTGGGGTCGATCACGCAGATGCGTTTGCCCAAACGGTGAATATGAATGCGATCTGCAACTTCAAACACATGTGGCATGTTGTGACTGATTAATATGATCGGAATGCCGCGGGATTTTACGTCCTGAATAAGTTCAAGCACCCGACGGGATTCTTTCACGCCCAAAGCAGCCGTTGGTTCATCCAGGATGATAACTTTTGAACCAAAGGCGGCTGCGCGGGCAACCGCAACACCTTGCCTTTGGCCACCAGACAATGTTTCCACCGCCTGGTTGATGTTTTGAATTGTCATCAAGCCTAATTCAGATAGTTTATCACGTGCCAACTGTTCCATTTTAGAGCGGTCCAATTTGCGAAAAACAGAACCAAGAATGCCTGGCTTTCTGATTTCGCGTCCCATAAACATGTTGTCCGCTATGGAAAGAGCAGGGGACATAGCTAAAGTCTGATAAACAGTTTCTATCCCGCGATCTCTGGCTTGAATAGGCGAAGCAAAGGATACTTTCTCACCTTCTAGGTAAATGTCACCTTCATCAGGTTGAACCGCACCAGATACTGCTTTGATGAGAGTTGATTTTCCTGCACCATTATCTCCAATAACAGCTAGGATTTCACCCGGCATGAGTTCAAAGTCACAATGATCAAGCGCTGTCACACGTCCATATTTTTTAACGAGATTTTTTGCTTTAAGAATAGGTTCCATTATGCTGCGACCTTTCTAATCCATTGATCAATTGCCACCGCACCGATGATTAATGCGCCGATGAGTAAATATGTCCATTGCGCATCTGCGCCCAAAAGCCTGAGCCCGAGTGTAAATACACCCACAATAAGCGCGCCAAACAGCATGCCTAAAATAGATCCGCGTCCCCCGAAGAGCGATATTCCGCCGATCACCACAGCTGTGATGGATTCAATATTGGCAAGCTGGCCAGATGTTGGTGATACTGATCCGATGCGGCCAATAAGTGCCCAGCCAGCGAAGGCGCAGATCAGTCCAGCTATGGTATAGACAGAAATTAATGTACGCTTGACTTGAACACCTGACAGCTCCGCTGCCTCAGGATCATCGCCAACTGCGTAAACATGGCGACCCCAGGCTGTGTGGCGAAGCGCATAGGCTAAAGCCAGCACAAGCGCGACTAAGAAAATAACGCCAATGGTGAAGGTTGCACCACCGCGGCCCGCTTCATCAGCTCCAATTTTAAACTTCCAGCCGAACATTTGAAGGAGAGATGCATTTTGCTCAATCTCCTTGCTTCGAATTGTTTCATTGGCTGAATAAAGAAAATTCGTTGCGAGAATAATCTGCCACATGCCAAGCGTGACGATAAACGGTGGTAATTTCAACACAGCAACAAATACGCCGTTGATATAACCGCAGATCGTTCCGCATAATAATCCACACACAATAGCAAATTCGACCGGCAATCCGTATCGGAATGTGAATTGCCCCATAACAACGGAGGATAAAACCATGATCGCGCCGACGGATAGATCGATCCCCGCGGTTAAAATTACAAGTGATTGCGCAGCGCCCACAATCCCGACAATTGCAACTTGTTGAAGGATTAGCGTAAGCGCAAAGGCTGAGAAAAATTTAGTACCTAACAAGAGGCCAAAAACAGCAATGGAAATCACCAATACGATAAGTGGAACAAGGGCTGGATTTACATGGAGGCGGTGCTGAAAAGCTGCAACAAATCCGCGATGTTGTTGTGAAAAGTCTGCTACCTGATCTGAACTATCAGATAACACTTCCTCAAATTTCTGAGCAGCCATAAAGACCTCCTCGATCTGTATTCAAGACTTAAAATAGGGGCGACCAATCTGGTCGCCCCATAAGGTTTGCGATTTAAGTTGATAAGGTCAACCCCAGCAGAGGTCTTTACCTTCAGCAACAGAAATTGATTCAACGCCATCAGCTGGCTTGTCTGTCACCAGTGCAACACCTGTGTCGAAGAAGTCTTTGCCTGGAGTAGGGGCAGGCTTAGTGCCATCTTTTGCCCATGCTGCAATTGCTTCAATGCCTAGTGAAGCCATGAGCAAAGGATATTGCTGAGATGTTGCGCCGATCACGCCATCTGCAATGTTATCAACACCAGGACAACCGCCATCAACAGATACAATCAACACATCATTTTCACGACCGATCGCTTTAAGTGCTTCGTAAGCACCAGCAGCTGCCGGCTCATTAATTGTGTAAACCACATTGATGTCTTGATCTTTAGCCAGAAGGTTTTCCATAGCTTTACGGCCACCTTCTTCATTGCCGGCAGTTACATCGTTACCAACAATTCTTGGGTCTGTTTCATCACCCCATTTGTTTGGGTCACCCAAATCAATACCAAATCCTTGCAAGAAGCCTTGGTCGCGCAATACGCCAACGGACGGCTGACTTACGGCCAAATCAAGCATCGCAATTTTTGCGTCTTTCGCAGCATCACCGAGTGACGCAGCTGCCCATTTACCGATCAATTCACCAGCAAGGAAGTTATCAGTTGCAAATGTAGCATCGGCAGAATCAATAGGCTCAAGTGGCGTATCAAGGGCAATAACAACAAGGCCAGCATCGCGGGCTTGCTCCACAGATGAGACGATAGACGATGTATCTGATGCTGTAAGCAAAATACCTTTTGCGCCATCTGCAATGCATGTTTCAATCGCTGCAACTTGCGTTTCATGGTCGCCATCGACCTTACCTGCAAAGCTTTTTAGCGTAATACCAAGCTCTTCAGCTTTAGCTGTCGCGCCTTCTTTCATCTTAACAAAAAACGGATTTGTATCTGTTTTTGTGATCAAACAAGCTGTGATTCCGTGGCCATCCGCTAATGCGGGTGCAATTGAAGCTGCGGATGCAGCTAGCGAAACAGCAAGTGCTGCAAAAATAGATTTCTTCATAGATTCCTCCCTGGTGCTCAGAATGACCAAAACTGGCCAGAATTCTGCGCTGTTTTAGTGTGAACACCATATTCATAATAGAATTTCTGCATCGATGTCAATAAATAAATAAAGTTGATTTATTAATTAAATATGGCATCTTTTAACTTTGAATAGTTTTGTATAAAAGAGATCGCATGAACATGCCAAAAGTTAGATCATTAAGTGGAGGGGCGAACCAAAGTGGTTTAAGAGACTACAACGAACGCCTATTACTTTCGATGCTTTTGAGAAACGGTCCAATGCCCGGAAGTGACCTTGCGCGGCTTGCTGGTCTGTCGTCTCAAACAGTTTCGGTGATTTTACGTAAACTTGAAAATGATGGACTTTTAGAACGCGGTGAACCCAAAAGGGGCGGACGTGTTGGAAAGCCATCAGTGCCAATGGGGCTTGCTGCAAAAGGTGTTTTATCTTTGGGGCTCAAGATCGGCCGCCGAAGTTCTGAGCTCATTCTTATTGGCTTTACCGGAATGATCATTGATCAAATAAGCATCAATTATTCAAGCCCGGTTCCGGAAGAGGTATTTACGTTTTTAACCGAAGGCATGGATAAACTGCTTGAAGGTTTAACGGAAGCAGAACGAACACGCATTTGCGGATTAGGCATAGCAGCACCCTTTGAGCTTACGAACTCTTTTAAACAACATGAAAGTGTCCATGAAGAATTCAAAGCCTGGACCGATGTAAATCTGGTTGAGGAGATTGCAAATCTCACCCATTTGCCGATACATCCAGCAAATGACGCAACGGCCGCATGTAAAGCCGAACATGTTTATGGCCGTGGCAAAGAGTTTCGCGATTATGCCTATTTCTTTATCGCGGCTTATATTGGCGGCGGTGTTGTTTTAAATCACTCAGTATTTGAAGGCCATCAGGGCAATGCAGGTGCTTTGGGTTCATTGCGCAGTACTGGCCCTAATGGTGAAAGCAGGCAGCTGATAGATATCGCCTCGCTGCACCTTTTAGAAAAAAGGCTTGAGCAGGTTGATATTGATCCAAAAATTTTATGGGATTCGCCGCAAGACTGGTCGAGCATTTCAAGATATGTTGAGCAGTGGATTGGTCAAACTGCACAGGAGCTTGCAAAAGCCGCGCTTTCCACATGTTCGGTGATTGATTTTGAGGCCATCATAATTGATGGGTCATTTCCAAAAGACGTTCGAGATGAATTGGTTGAGCGAACCAGGCGATATCTCACCAATCAGGATGCTAGAGGTCTTATCAAACCACTTACCGAGGCTGGAAGTATTGGCCGAGATGCGCGTGCAATTGGGGCGGCAAGTGGACCAATTTTTGCGCAATTTTTCCTCAACACAAATGTTGGTTTAGTACAAATGTAGATTTTAGCTTGTGAGTTTGTAGCTCCTCATAAGAGCTAATTTATGTCTTTTACGGACTTTCGCACCACCAATTCAGATTGTATTTTTATACGCGTGGTTCCTTTGACCGATGTCACAGATAATCCACCGCATAACAAATCTGCAGCTTGCTCTGCTATTCTTTGCGCTGGCATGCGTACTGTGGTGAGGCCCGGTTCCATATGTGATGAGCCTCTAAAATCACCAATGCCGATGATCGACACATCATCGGGTATATTAATACCCAATGATTGGCAGGCATAAACTGCACCTTGTGCGATCACATCATTGCCGCAAATAATAGCGGAGGGCCTATCTTCTAAAAGCAGCTTAATGATTGCTTGTTTGGCCTCACCAATATCATAGCGTGTTTCGATAAAACGGTTTTGCCCTAATGTTGATATATCTTTATTGAACACGTCCAATACGCCATTTAAGCGGTCCTCAGCTCGGTCATTTGATTGAGTTGGTGGGAATACCAGAGCAACATCTTGGTGCCCCATTTGTTGTAAATGATCTGCAGCCTGATAACCAACTTGATAATTATCTGCCCCAATACATGGTATGGGCGAATCCTTGCGATAGTTCCACGCGGCTAACACTGGCACACCTCGCGCAGCTAGCATCTCAAGTGGTGCTTTTTCATGTTCAAATCCAATAAGAGCGACACCATCAATGCGGCGCTCGAGCAGTGACTTTACAATGCCCACTTCTAACGCTGGATTATAACCATGAGCGGCTATCAACATTGTTCTATCGTGGTGAAGTAGTCTTGATGAAAACGCCTGTATAAGCTCGGCAAAGATCGCATTATCAATTGTGGGCACAATCAATCCAATCGTTCCGGAAAACCCATGTTGATCTGTGCCTGCAATTCTATTTCGATAATAACCCAGATCTTTAGCTGCTTGTTCGATAAGGTTTCTCGTTTTTCCCTTCACAATTTCAGGCTCATTGAAAAACCGAGAAACAGTGGCCGGTGAAACACCTGCGCGTTTGGCCACTTCAACAATACCTGGAGCACCTTTTCTGGACCGAGCACGCATCTCAATTTCCCTGATTTTGTTGTGTTATTTTAAATAAATGAAAACATTTGCATTTTTAATTTCATAGACTAACGTTGTTAAATAATCAAATTCATATGCTGATTGCATTCTGGGGAGGAGAGCAAGGTATGGAGTTTTTGGGGTATTTTGGTGGTGTTTTTGAGCCGCTATCTTTCCTGCTTTTATTAGTCGGAACGATAGGTGGGTTAATATTGGGAGCAACACCTGGCCTTTCACCCACTATGGCTGTTGCCTTGCTCATTCCATTTACGTTTCAGCTAAGCCCAACCCAAGGTCTAATCTTGTTGGGTGCAGCCTACACGTCAACTGTTGCAGGCGGTGCAGTCAGTGCGATCTTACTCAAAATCCCTGGAGCACCTGCAAATATTGCAACAGCACTTGATGGTAATGAAATGGCAAAACGCGGCGAGGGTGCGCGTGCGCTGCATTTGTCTTTCATCGCATCCGGTATCGGCGGTGTCATCGGCGTTTTGCTTTTGATCTTTTTAACGCCGGTTCTTGCTCAATGGGCACTAAGCTTTGGACCGTCGCATTTGTTTTGGATCGCAATTTTGGGTGTCACCGTTATCGGATCTCTTGATTCGAAAAGCTTCGTAAAAGGCTTGTTATCTGGCTGCATTGGGTTGTGGCTATCGCAAATTGGTTATGATGAAATTTTGGGGACAGAGAGATTTATTTTCACAGATGCGCTGACAGGCGGTATTCACATTATTCCTGCCCTCATCGGTTTGTTTGCCATACCTCAAATTATGGAGATGTTATCCAAAGGACGTACAAAACAATCCATTGAAGCGCTTGAAGTGCCGAAACATCCGATCAAAGCTTCGCTTAAGGAAGTTGCAGGTTCCAAACGCGCTTTGTCAATTGGAACTGTAGTCGGCTCAATCATCGGTTTGATCCCTGGAGTCGGCGGTCAAATTGCGGGTCTTGTGGCCTATGATCAAACACGGAATTTTTCTCCCGAAAAAGAAAAGTTCGGAACTGGTCACAGTGAGGGTGTAATCGCCGCAGAGAGCGCGAATAATGCTATGGTTGGTCCATCACTTGTGCCATTACTCACATTATCAATTCCGGGAAGCCCAACTGCCGCTGTTTTGCTTGGTGGATTGCTCATTCATGGTATTTTCCCAGGCTCCGATATTTTTGATAATCATCCTGAAGTCATCTGGACATTTATCAATTCGATGTTGTTGGGCCAGATTTTGATGGTGATTTTTGGAATTTATACCGCCGCATGGGCAGCAAAGATTGCCAAGGTACCTATGCCAATCATGGCTGCTGCGGTCACGGTGCTTGCATTGTTTGGATCATATTCAGTTCAGCAAAGCATGGGAGATGTCCATATCATGCTCATACTTGGCCTTGGAATGTGGGTTCTAGAGAAATTTGGTTTCTCCGCAGCACCTTTGGTCCTGGGATTAATTCTTGGTCCAATTGCAGCAGATTATTTCGTCAATGGTTCAATGATTGCAGCCGCGCAAGATGGCCCTTGGGTTTATTTCTTCTCTGGCCCTTTAAACCTTGTTCTCATTGCATTTGTAATTGCGTCCATTGGGTATTCATTTTGGACCAATATGCTGCGCTCAACATTGCAAACACGTAGTGCAGCAAAGGAGGCTGGAGAGTAATGACACAGAGCCGTCTTCAACACATAATCCCTGGAGCTCTTATTCTTGCACTGGCGATCATCGTTGCATGGTTGAGTTTTACGCAAGAGCCAGCCGATAGCTTTTTATTCCCGCGTGTGGTCTCAAGCGTATTTGTTGTTTTAGCACTTTGGAATTTTGCACGCGCCGCACTTGGATACGCAAAAGTGGGACGAGGGATATCTGTTGAGACCGCTAAGAATGTGCTGCCAGGAGTTATCGTCATTTTAATTTATGCGTTCTGGGCGGCAAAAGGTCTTGGTTTCTATACTGCCTCAACAATTGCGTTTTTTGTTCTCTATTCGCTCTATGATCCAGCGCCGATATCAAGCGCTAAAGATTGGATTAGGAGAGCAATTGTCACGGTCCTATTCATGTTGGTCATGTACGGGCTTTTTTCGTTACTGCTACAGGTGCAAACACCGCGCGGTATAAATTTCTAACGTTTTCAATGGGAGGAAAACAATGAAAACTATGATGAAGACGATGTTATTAGCGGCCGCGGCAACGGCCATGAGTACCTTTGCAATGGCAGAGAATTTTCCAGAGCGCCCGGTTGGGTTAGCTGTATCTTATGGCGCAGGTGGCGCCACTGATTTCCAAGCACGTATTGTCACAATGGTTGCTGGTAATGAAGATCTGCTTGGTCAGCCAATGTATATCCTAAATAAGCCAGGTGCGGGTGGTCGCAAAGGTTGGAATTGGTTTGCAACAGAGGCAGATGCTGATGGATATACGCTGTCTGCGTATAATATTCCGCATTTTATCGCGCAGTCTATTAAGGGTGGGGTAAAGTATTCCGCTGACTCATTTGAACCGATTGCCAACTGGGGTGCTGATCCTGCAGTTGTAGTTGTGGGCAAAGACAGCAAGTTTAACACAATGGAAGATCTTGTTGCTTTTGCGAAAGAAAACCCAGGTAAGACCACGACTTCAGGCGCAGGTCTTTTTGTTGGACATCACATTGCAGCATTGCAAATTGAAAAAGCTTGTGAGTGCAAAATCGCTTACATTCCAACAAAGGGCGGCGGCGCAGCTGCAATGAAAGCAGTTATTGCTGGTGAAGTCATGGCAGGGGTAAATAACCTATCCGATGCTTTCCGTGCTCAAGAGGCTGGTAATGTCAAAATCTTGGGTGTTGCCGACCTTGAGCGCAACGCGTTCTTGCCAGATGTTCCAACATTGATGGAAGCAGGATTAGATGTTGATAACTCATCGGTCAATTTCCGCGGCATTATGGCTAAGAAGGGAACACCACCTGAGGTGATTGAAGCTTTGGCAGCTAAAATTCCAGAAATGTTTAAACACTCTCGCGTTGCGTCACGCATGAAAGCTGGTGGTTCACCAATGCACATTATGACACGTGATGAAGTTAAAGCCATGTGGGCGAAACGAGAAGAAACGCTCAAAGAACTGCTCGCAGGTCTTTAAACCAAACTTGGTCAATGGCGCTTTATTTTTTGCGCCATTGGCCCTCATAAAAGGATGAAATGATGAATGCCATTGATGAACTTGCAAATGTTGAAGCCATTGTCGCAAGTGCACGTAAAGCGCAACAAGATTATGAGACAAACGGATCTCAGGAGCGTTATGATACCGCAGCGCAAGCTGCTGCGTGGGCAATCATGGAACCTTCACGAAACAAGGAACTTGCAGAGTTAGCTGTTAAAACCACAGGGCTTGGCAATGTTGCAGACAAGATTATAAAAAATCATCGTAAAACGCTTGGTCTCATGCGCGATATAGCGGATGTAAAAACGTTTGGTGTTATCTCAGATGATCCGGCCAGTGGCATTACTGAAATTGCGCGACCGATTGGGGTGATAGGATCCGTTGTTCCGTCTACAAATCCCGCTGCAACACCGGCCAACAACATCATAAATGCGCTTAAATGCGGCAATGCGATTGTGCTGTCACCTTCACCCAAAGGTGTGACCTGTTGTGAGCGTTTGCTTGAATTTATCTACGCTGAATTTGATAAAATTGGTGAGAATAAAGACCTCGTACAGATGGTCCCCGCACCGGGATCAAAAGAGAAAACTCAACGCTTATTAGAAATATCAGATCTGGTTGCGGTGACTGGTTCGCAAAACAACGTCAAGCGTGCTTATACTTGCGGTACGCCCGCAGTCGCAGTTGGCGCAGGTAATGTGACAGTCATCATAGATGAAACGGCGGATTTGAAAGCTGCAGCTACGATGATCGCCGCATCTAAAACCTTTGATAATGCTACATCTTGCTCATCTGAAAATGCCATCGTTGTTGTTGATGAGATTTTTGATGCATTTATGAAAGAACTGAATATCTCGGGGGGGAGTCTGGTCGGAGATGAAAGCTCGATCATTTCAAAACTCTGGCCAGACGGTCATCTCAACAAAGATGTTATCGCTCAGGATGCTGATAAAATGTTGTCAGCACTGGGTTTATCCGATCAGGTTGCTGAGGGGACAGAGTTCATTGTTGTTGAGACAAAGGGCATAGGTTCTGAGTATCCGTTATCCGGCGAAAAACTAAGTCGAGTTCTATCTCTTTATCGTGCAAAAGACTTCAATGAAGCTATCGGGATAACTGCAAAAATTCAAACCCATCTGGGAGCAGGGCATTCTATAGGGCTTCATTCAGCTCTAGATGACCGTGCACATACGCTCGCGCATCAAATTCCTACATCAAGGATCATTGTCAACCAAGCACACTGCTTTGCCACTGGTGGAGCGTTCAACAATGGTATGCCATTTTCATTATCTATGGGCTGTGGCTCATGGGGTGGAAATTCCATCGATGATAATTTGCATTGGAAACATTTCATGCAGAGTACAAAAATTGTGCGTGTTATTCCCGACAATGAACCTGAGGTGAGCGATATTTTCGATCACTATTGGCAAAGGGCCGGTAAATGATAATGGATGCCAGCACACCGCCAAATGGCACCGTGCGCACCTGGCTCGAATATAGGGCTGAGGACGATGGGGTGGCTTTTACATTTCCCGATGGAGATGGGGATCTCACTTGGAGTGAACTGAGAGATCAAGCCAAGATTATTGCTGCGGGTTTAGTCGCAAAGGGTATTGTAAAAAGCGAGAGCATTGCCATCGTTTATCCCAATTGTCGTGAAGCTATTTTGGCAATTTATGGGGTATTATACGGCGGATTTCGCGCAACGATGATTAATCTTGTTGCCGGTAATGATGCCATTTCTTATGCACTTGAACATTCACAAGCGCGCGTTGCTTTTGTGCACGATAGCGCAGTTAAATTGTTTGATCAGGCAAATGATGGCACTATCGAGAAACTTGAACTGACATTTGATAAATCGCATTCAGAAATCTATGAACTCATGCCTGAAGATGATGCATTGCTTATGTATACTTCTGGAACCACGGGACGTCCTAAAGGGGTGGTTCATAGTCAAGCAAGCTTACTTGCTGGAGGTTGGACCACAGCCATCGCACATCAGTTAAGCGCGCAAGATCGCGGGTTTTGTGTTTTACCTGTTTATCATATCAATGGTCTTTGCGTTACAGTCATGGGAGCGTTAGTATCAGGCGGATCCATATCCATGTGCTCGCGGTTTTCTGCAAGTAAGTTCTGGCAAAATGCGGAAGCATCTAAGGTAACTTGGTTTTCCATTGTACCGACGATTGTGAGCCACTTGCTACATGGGCAAAACGAACCTAGTATGCAAACACGATCTCGGATCAGGTTTGGCCGTTCAGCATCCTCTGCGCTCGCTCCTGATGTTCAATCTGCTTTTGAAAAACGCTTCGGGATACCCATTGTAGAGACGATGGGCTTAACTGAAACAGCTGCACAAATCTTATCAAATCCGCTGCCACCTGCCGTACGGAAAATTGGTTCTCCTGGTATTGCTTATGGAAATGACATTGCCGTTTTTGATGAAAATTTCGAGCCATGTGAATGCAATGTCGAAGGTGAAATTGTCGTTCGCGGACCAAATGTGATGAAGGAATATCTCAAAAACCGAAAAGCGACGAGAGATAGTTTTGCCGGTGATTGGCTGCGAACAGGTGACCTTGGTCGAATGGATGAAGATGGTTATATTTTTGTCACAGGCCGCTTGAAAGAACTAATCATCAAGGGTGGTGAAAACATTGCACCGCGCGAAATTGACGAAGCGCTTTATTCTCACCCTGACGTTGTCGAGGCGGCAGCGTTTTCTGTCAAATGTGATAGGTACGGCGAAACCGTGGAAGCTGCGGTTAAATTATCTGAGGGTTCGCAAGTCGTTGAAGGGGTATTACAGGATATCTGCCAACAAAAATTAGGCGATTTTAAGCGTCCTGATCGTGTTCATATCTTACAAGAACTTCCAAAAGGACCATCGGGTAAAATCCAACGAGCAAAAATCGCACTGATGCTTTAACCTCGTAACGATGTTGGCGTGATCCCGAATTCTGATTTGAATGCGCGTGCCATTGCGCTGGCATTTTCATAGCCGCAGCGCACAGCAATCTCACTCATCGGAAGGTTTGATCCCAGGATCTGCAGGCGGGCAAAATTAAGCCTTTTATGCCGATAAACCTGTCTTGGGTTTGCGCCAAATTCTTGCAAAAATTTGCGTTGCAGTTGTTTCTGATGAATGTCCAGTTCTTTGGCCAAGTCCTGAATTGTTAATGGCTCCTCGATATTATCATCCATTATTTGAAGACATTTTTTGATTGTTGAAACACCCGTCTCGTATGTAATTGGCTGAGGTCCTTCATCCAATTGATGTAGGAAAAAACTCTGCATGTCTTGTCGCGCTGCCTCCCCGTAATGTTCACCAATTAATGCTGCAGCGAGATCAAATGCAGCCATTGCGCCACCACATGTAATCGTATTGCCTGCTTTCACATAACGCGCGTTTACGACTTTGGTTTTTAAAAACTTTTCGGAAAAGCTATCGAGTAATTCCCGGTGAATTGTTGCTTCTTTCCCCTCCAATAAACCAGCCGACGCGAGCAACCAAGCGCCGGTGTCTAATCCCGCAATCGCTGTTGCTTTTGCAGCTAATTGCTTCAGGTTCCGCGATATGTTTGTGTTTGCTAAGCGATCATAGTTGTAGCTTGCGACGACAAACAGATAATCAGCTTCAAATGTGTCCAGCTCAACTTTTCGTGTGGCGATTTCCAAACCACTTGATGATTTTATCACACCCCCATCCAAACTTAGAAATTGCCAATTATAAAGCGGCTTTTGCGCAATAAAATTGGTCGCGCGAAAGGGTTCAACCGAATTTGCCAAACAGTGATTGGAAAACTCATCAAAGACCAGTACGGCGATTTCGATACATTTAGGCTGAATATTTGTCCATTTTCGCATGATTATGTCTACTATAGCACATGCTTTGAATGCAAGTTTTGACAACCTACCAATAGAGAAATTGGAGGATGCGATGCCGCTTCAAACAAACAAAGACGTATTTATCACTTGTGCAGTGACAGGATCAGGCGGAACGCAAGATCGCAGTCCTCATGTGCCAAGAAGTCCTGAGCAAATCGCCAACTCTGCAATTTTGGCTGCCAAAGCAGGTGCCGCAATTGTCCATTGCCATGTGCGTGACCCACAAACTGGTGCGCCATCCCGCGATGGTAGGCTCTATCGCGAAGTGACCGAACGAATTCGTGAGGCTGATGTGGACGTGATTTTAAATCTCACAGCAGGCATGGGAGGTGATCTGGTGTTTGGGTCGCCCAATGCGCCGCTGCCATTAGTTGATGGCACTGATATGGCGAGTGCAGAAGAGCGTGTGCGCCACGTGGCGGATTGCCTGCCGGAAATTTGCACGCTCGATTGCGGTACGATGAACTTTGCTGAAGCTGATTATGTCATGACCAATACGCCCGGCATGTTGCGCGCCATGGGTGCTATGATGGAAGAGCTGAATGTAAAGCCCGAGATTGAAGCGTTCGACACCGGGCATTTATGGCTTGCCAAACAGCTGGTCGAAGAGGGGACGTTATCATCGCCTGCGCTTGTGCAACTTTGCATGGGCATCCCCTGGGGTGCGCCGGATGATCTGAATACCTTTATGGCCATGGTCAACAATGTGCCGCAAGATTGGAACTGGTCCGCTTTTTCTATCGGTCGCAATGAGATGCCATTTGTGGCAGCGTCAGTGCTCGCTGGCGGCAATGTCCGCGTTGGTTTGGAAGATAATCTTTGGCTCGCCAAAGGTGAACTTGCTACAAATGAAGCGCTTGTCGAACGCGCTGTGACGATCATTGAAGCCATGGGTTCAAACATTATGGGGCCTCAGGCCGTTAGAGAAAAACTTAATCTAACCAAACAGGCGCCAAGATCATGAGTGAAACAACACAAACAGCCGCGATCATTGGCGGTGGCGTTATAGGTGGTGGCTGGGCTGCTCGGTTTTTGCTCGCCGGTTGGAATGTTAAGTTGTTTGACCCAGACCCAGATGCCCCAAGAAAAGTGGGTGAAGTCCTAGATAATGCAAGACGTTCTTTACCCGCTCTATATGATACGAAATTGCCAAGCGAAGGACAGCTGACATTTGTCTCGTCCATCAAAGAGGCGGTATCAGATGCCTTATGGATCCAAGAAAGTGTGCCGGAGCGATTGGACATCAAGCACGCAATTTTCAAAGACATTCAAGCACATTGTGTTCCTAATGCTTTGATCGGATCTTCAACATCAGGATTTAAGCCTTCAGAACTTAATAGCGAGAGCGATGATAAAGCCGCGATCTTTGTCGCTCATCCATTTAATCCGGTTTACTTGGTTCCTGTAGTCGAACTCGTGGGCGATACTGAGATCTGCAAGCGCGTCAGTGATGTTCTCACTCAAATCCTCATGAAGCCGATCATTGTGCAAAAAGAAATCGACGCGCATGTGGCTGATCGTTTGCTTGAAGCTGTGTGGCGAGAAGCTTTGTGGCTGGTTAAAGATGATATCGCCACAACGAAAGAAATTGATGACATCATTCGATTTGGCTTTGGCCTTCGCTGGGCGCAAATGGGGCTGTTTGAAACTTACCGAATTGCCGGTGGCGAAGAAGGGATGGCGCATTTTATTGAGCAGTTTGGTCCTTGTTTGAAATGGCCTTGGACCAAATTGATGGATGTGCCGGAGCTGACGGATGAACTGGTTGAAAAAATTGCCAATCAATCAGATGCGCAATCAGGTGAGCATTCAATCAGAGAACTCGAACAAATTCGCGATGATAACCTTGTATCGATGATGCGCGCGCTTAAAACCCAAAATTGGGGCGCAGGTGCATTGTTAAATTCAGCGGATAAGACGCTCAAATTATTTAGCAATATTGATGCGCCAGAACCTTTGATAAGTGTGCATCGCGTCGTGCCGGTGGATTGGACGGATTATAACGGCCATATGAATGAGGGGCGATATGGTCAAGTGTTCTCAGATGCTGCGGATCATATTATTGCCCTTATCGGCGCGGATGAGGATTATATCAAATCTGGTCTGAGTTATTTCACCGCTGAAACCAACACCAAGTTTTTGCAAGAATGCCACGCTGGCGATGAAATATATGTCCATACAAGCGTTCTATTAGCTGAAGGCAAGAAGCTAAAATTACTGCATGAAATGATGGCTGCAAATGGTGAAACGCTCGCTACCTGCACGCAATTCCTTCTGCATGTTGATCTTAATACACGCAAATCATGTGCACCCGAGGATCACATTCTTGAAAACTTGGCGAAGTTAAAAGCAGCGCATTCATCGATAGATGAAAGTGGAAAGGCTTAAAAGATGGATTTTGGATTATCACAAACCCAAGACATGATTGTTTCCACCGTTCGCGACTTTGTGGAGCAGGAAATCTACCCACATGAAGACTTGGTGGAGCGCACTGGTGAAGTGCCAGACGAGATTGCCAATGAGATCAAGCAAAAATGCATCGATCTAGGGTTTTATGCTGCCAACTTCCCCGAAAGCGTCGGCGGCGCGGGTCTATCACATGTAGATTTTGCGCTTGTTGAACGTGAATTGGGCCGAGGTTCCATGGCCCTCACACATTTCTTTGGTCGGCCACAAAACATCTTAATGGCCTGCAAAGATGATCAGATCGAGCGATATCTCATGCCAGCAGTGCGCGGCGAGAAAATGGATGCGCTCGCCATGACAGAACCAGACGCGGGTTCGGATGTGCGCGGAATGAAATGTTCTGCAAAACGCGATGGAACCGACTGGGTGGTAAATGGTACCAAACACTTCATCTCAGGCGCAGAACATGCCGATTTTATTATTGTGTTTATTGCAACGGGTGAAGACGACACACCGCATGGCCCTAAAAAGCGTATCACGACCTTCCTCGTTGATCGCGGTACGGAAGGTTTTACCATTCGCGAGGGATATAAATCTGTGTCTCATCGCGGATATAAAAATATGATCTTAGAGTTCGATGATTGCCGTTTGCCGCAAGAACAGGTTTTGGGCGAAGTTGATGGCGGTTTTGCGATCATGAATGAATGGCTTTATGCCACCCGGATTACGGTTGCTGCAATGTGCGTGGGACGTGCACGCCGGTGTTTTGATCTAGCGCTTGAGTATGCCGCAGACCGAAAGCAGTTTGGCCAACCTATTGGCCGTTTCCAAGGGGTGAGTTTTCAGATCGCGGATATGATCACCGAGATCGATGCAGCCGATTGGCTCACGCTTTCTGCCGCGTGGCGTTTGGATGAGGGGCTGCCGAGCAATCGGGAGATTGCAAGTGCAAAACTCTATGCATCTGAAATGCTGCACCGAGTAACAGACGCCTCTTTGCAAGTCTTCGGAGGAATGGGGTTAATGGATGATTTCCCCATTGAACGGTTCTGGCGTGATGCAAGGGTAGAGCGCATTTGGGATGGCACATCTGAAATCCAACGTCATATTATTGGGCGCGAGCTATTAAGGCCATTGGGATCATAAGATGTATCAGTTTGATCAGATATTTCAGCCAAAGAACATTGCTATTATTGGCGGTGGTGAATGGAACGAACATGTCGTCAACCAATGTCGAAAGCTCAATTTTTCAGGCGAATTATGGTCAGTACATCCGAAAAAATCTGAGTTTGCCGGTCTCACACCTTATAAAACAATTGCCGATTTACCATCCGCGCCAGATGTGAGTTTTATCGGGGTTAATCGCAATGCCACGATAACTGCACTTCGCGAGCTCAACGCAATTGGTGCAAAAGGAGCCGTTTGCTTTGCCAGCGGGTTTGCGGAAACATCCGATGGGCAGGAAATTAACGGTGAGCTTCTAGAAGCAGCCGGTGATATGACCATACTTGGTCCCAATTGCTACGGATATTTAAACATGCTCGACGGCGTTGCGCTTTGGCCCGATGAGCATGGTTTAAAACGCGCAGAAACAGGCGTTGCAATTCTTGGGCAATCATCAAATTTGCTGATTAATCTGGGCATGCAAAAACGTGGTCTTCCCATCTCTCATATGATTGCATGCGGCAATCAAATAAAAAGCGGATTTGCGGATATTGGTATTCATCTTCTAGAAGACGACCGCGTTACTGCATTGGGTATTCACATCGAAGGTTTTGGAGATATTCATAATTTTCAGAAGCTTGCTCAGCGCGCATATATGCTCGGAAAGCCTGTTGTTGTGTTGAAGGTTGGTGTTTCAGACGCTGCGCAGAATGCCACCATGTCGCACACAGCTTCACTAGCTGGATCAGATGCGGGGGCGGATGCTTTGCTGAAGCGTTGCGGCGTTGCGCGGGCAGATGGGCTAACCGAATTTTTATCGCTCCTAACTATCGGTCATTTATTTGGATGTAAGAACTTTAAGTCCATAACCTCCTCAAGTTGTTCAGGCGGTGAAGCGGTCTTAATCAGCGATGTCGTCGATAAATACAATATTGAACTTAGTTCTTTAACTGAGGGCCAGAAAAGCAATTTATCCAATTACTTGAGTGACTTAGTTACAATTGAAAATCCATTGGATTATCACACGCAAATCTGGCGTGATGTTAAAGCGATGAGCTCTGTTTTTGAGGAAATGGCAAATGGTGATGCTGATCTCAATTGCTTGATATTAGATTTTCCGCGCAGTGATCGTTGTGAACCAACGGGACATAATTTGGCGTTTGATGCACTATTGCAGGCAAGTCAAACTAGTCCGTCGAAATTTGCGCTTATCGCTACAATGCCCGAAAATCTACCGGAATTTATGGCTGAGACTGCGATCATAAATGGTATAATACCATTTTTCAGCGTTGATGATGCGATGTCTGCATTGGCCAAAACGCAGCAATGGCGCGCGCCTGATAGTGTGCCAGTGCTTTTGGGCGAGGCGCCGAGTGATATAAAAACCATCAGCGAATATGAAGCAAAATCAGAGATCGAACGAGTAGGTATATCTGTACCAAGATCTATTCATGTTTCCAGCATGGATGATATTACAACGGGCTTGGATCAGCTGCAATTTCCTCTGGTTTTAAAAGGCGAGGGCAAAGCACATAAGACTGAAGCCGGGCTGGTTGCCTTGAATTTGCAATCGAAGGAAGATGTTCTAAACGCTGCAAATGATATGCCAGCGTCTAGCTTCATTGTTGAAGAGATGATCGGTGGTGACGTTGTAGAGCTGCTCATAGGTATCGTTTTAGATGAAGCGCATGGATATGTTCTAACGATTGGCGCTGGCGGCATGCTAACTGAGCTATTATCCGATCAGGTATCGCTGTTAGTCCCTGCAGATCGCAATGAAATTCTGCGCGCTCTTTCGATGACAAAAATACATAAGCTATTAACAGGCTATCGCGTCAAATCGGAAAAAAACATCGATGAGTTATTATCGGTGATCGATAAGTTGCAGTCTTATATTATTGAAAACGCTAATCTAATCAAAGAATTGGAAATCAATCCGTTGATGGTTTCTAAAAAATCAGCCATTGCGGTTGATGCTTTAATTGTGAGGTCAAAATGAGCGCATATCCAACCACAGGTCCCATCAAATGTATCGTTGAAGGTGCCATTATCGAGGTCGTCCTAGATAGGCCCAAAGCCAATGCGATCGATTTGGCAACTAGCCGCATTATGGGCGATATCTTTGCACAATTCCGCGATGACCCTGAATTGCGCGTCGCCATCATCAGCTCAGCGCATGAGAAGTTCTTTTGTCCAGGATGGGATTTAAAAGCCGCAGCAGCAGGGGATGAAGTTGATGGAGATTATGGTGTTGGTGGATTTGCAGGGCTCCAAGAACTGCGTGATCTCAACAAACCCGTCATTGCAGCCATTCATGGCATTTGTTGTGGGGGCGGATTCGAATATGCATTATCAGCCGACATGATTTTAGCATCAGATGATGCGACATTTGCATTGCCTGAAATACGTTCAGGGACTGTAGCTGATGCGGCCTCTGTGAAGTTACCAAAACGAATACCCTATCATATCGCTATGGAATTGTTGCTCACCGGGCGTTGGTTTGATGCCAAGGAAGCCAATCAATGGGGGATCGTCAATCATGTTTATCAGCGAGATCAATTAAACGCTGAGGCTTGGAAACTCGCCCGTACACTCGCCTCTGGTCCGCCCCTTGTTTATGCCTGCATTAAAGAGATCATCCGCGATGCTGAGGATTCAAAATTCCAAGATGCTATGAACAGAATTACCCAGCGCCAGCTAAAAACGGTCGATATTCTCTATGGTTCAGAAGACAACAAAGAGGGCGCAATCGCTTTTGCTGAAAAACGTGATCCTGTTTGGAAGGGCAAGTAGCTTTTGATAGGGCTATAGCCCCGCAATAAATTTATAGGTTTTCATCAAGCAGGATTTCTATCCGAATACTTTCTTGAGCAGAATTGGGTTCCCGCGCTTCGCTTCGAGCTCTTAAGATACGAAGCGCACTCCGCACAGCATGTCCAGGATTTTGCGCAATGATCGCATCGATCTGATCGTTTTTTAAGGCTGTCTCACTAAATGGCGTGCGTTCATGCACAACAACGGTGACATCGCTTAAATTGAGCTTCTCACGCATTACTTCAATCGGAATTCGCGCCTCTGAACTCATGATATAAACACCGACAATATCGTCACAATGTTCAAGCTGATTACCGATAATACGCTTGGCGCGCGAAACCTCACCATAGGTTTCCAATGATGGGAGAGGGCGTAAATTTTCAAACCGGGCATTGATCACTGCATCAAAACCATGTCGTCGCTCAATGCTGTCAGATGATAGCATGGTTTCAGAAATGACCATGATAGATCCTGATTTTGCTCCGCTAAACTTGCCAACAATCTTTGCAGCTGTTGCTCCCGCTGCGTAGTTGTTCACGCCAACAAAATCCAATTGTTCTAAATTTTCCTGCGCAGATAAAAATTGAACAATATGCACGCCTCGTTCGTTCAATCTTGAAATCGCATCACGAACAGGGGGCGATTCGGGCGCCATAATCGCAAGGCCATCAAGATCAGACGGGTCAATTGACATTATATAATTGGCCACAAGGTGAGGGTCACCCATATCGAGCTGCTCCACATCCGCAAATGTCATGTCAGATCGTAATGATTTATTTGCATGCTCGACCTGTTGAATAAGCTCTTTAAGGTACAAGTCCCCACGTTTTGGTAGGATAAAGCGGAATTTATAAGGCTTGTTACGAAGTAGATTAACCGCTGCGAGATTACGCACAAAGCCGATTTGTTCAATGGCTGCTTGTACCTTATTGCGGGTCTTTTGGCTGACATTTGGTCTGTCATTTAAGACGCGATCCACCGTTGCTAAGCTCACACCAGCCGCTTCAGCGAGGTCTTTTGTCGTTGGGACAATCAAAAAATTTGCCTTCCTTAAACCTTGGTTTGTAAGGCTTTCTCCTACAATTTTGCGCAGAAATCAAGAAAAATGAGGTACGTACATCATTTTTTGCTTGCATTGAGGTACGAACCTCAATTATATGTCTGGCAACTTGATCAAACGTTGCGCCCGTCTTGGCGAGAATTATTCAAGTTGAAAATTGAACCGAAAGCAGAAGGGTGGAGGCCTTTTTGCCATTGGACTTTAAACCATATGTGCCTCTGCATCATCTCAGGGCATAAGGGAGGATAAAAAATGAAATCTAAGTTTCTGAATTCAGTCGCTGCGACAGGCTTGCTTGCCTCAGCATCCATGTTTGGCGGCGTCTCAGCCGCACAATCCGCAGATCTAACATTGTGTTGGGCTGCTTGGGATCCGGCAAATGCTCTTGTTGAGTTGAGCAAAGAGTTTGAAGCGCAATCAGGACACAGCATGAGTTTTGAGTTTGTGCCATGGCCAAATTTTGCAGACCGTATGCTTAATGAGCTGAACTCTGGTGGTAAACTTTGTGATCTGCTTATTGGTGATAGCCAGTGGATCGGTGGTGCTGCGGAAAATGGTCAATATGTGAAGTTGAACGATTTCTTCGATAAAGAAGGCATCTCAATGGATGACTTTTTGCCTGCAACGGTAACTGGTTATGCTGAATGGCCGAAAAATTCGCCAAACTATTATGCGCTTCCTGCTTACGCTGATGTTGTAGGTTGGACGTATCGTAAAGACTGGTTTGAGCGTCCAGAAATTCAAGCAGAATTTAAAGAAAAATATGGCCGCGATTTAGGAGTACCTGCAACATTGGAAGAGCTTCAGCAGATTGGTGAATTTTTCCAAGGTCGCGAGATTGATGGCAAAACTGTTTATGGCGCTGCGATCTACACAGAGCGTGGTTCTGAAGGTATCACCATGGGTGTGACAAACGCACTTTATAACTATGGGTTCCTATATGAAGATCCAGCAAATCCATACGAACTTGAAGGCTTTGTAAATTCTGACGCTGCAGTTGCAGGTCTTGAGTTTTATAAAAAGCTTTATGAGACATCAACACCTCCAGGTGCATCCGATGCTTATATGGGCGCCAATATCGATGCCTATAAATCAGGGCAAGTTGCGATGCAGATGAACTTTGCGTTTATTTGGCCTGGCGTTGAAGCTGATCCAAATACAGGTGGCGGTAAATCTGGCTATTTTGCAAATCCTGCAGGTCCTGCTGGTCAGTTTGCGCAGCTTGGTGGTCAGGGTATTTCTGTTGTCGCGAATTCTGAGAATAAAGATGCGGCACTTGAATACATCAAGTGGTTTGCTCAACAAGATGTTCAGCAAAAATGGTGGGATGTTGGCGGTGCACCAGCGATGAAATCAGTGCTTGAAGCACCTGGTTTTAATGACAGCCAGCCGTTTGCTAAAACATTCTTGGATTCAATGGCTATCGTAAAAGACTTCTGGGCAGAACCTGCCTATGCATCCTTGTTGCTTCCTATGCAGGAGCGCGTTCACAACTATGTTGTTGCCGGGCAGGGTACAGCGAAAGAAGCTCTTGATGGCCTTGTAAAAGATTGGGATGAAGTCTTCGAAGACGAAGGCATCAAATAAGCCCTATCACATTCTCCCAAGCGGGCACATAGTTGCAAAAAGGCGTATGAGCCCATGGAGCCGGGGTTTTTCCGGCTCCAATTTAATGATAGTATTTTAAGAGAAAACAATGGACAATGTTGCAGACCGAGTGGCTTCCGCCACACCACCTTCTATTGCGCATAAAGTAAAAGGGCTTTCAGATCGTGCAATCGCATGGATCTTTGTTGCGCCGACAATCTTCATTTTGCTGGCCATCAATATTTTCCCGTTGATCTGGACCATATATTTAAGCTTCACAAACTACGCCGTTAATCGACCAAATCGTGAGGTGAAGTTTATTGGATTGCGTAACTATGAGCGAATTTTGGGTGATGCCGACACATGGGCAACCATGCAGGCCACTGCGCATTTCCTCATATGGACGATTGTCCTTCAAGTTTTAATCGGATTTACACTTGCCTATCTGATCAATAAAAAATTCAAAGGTAATGATCTTTGGACCACAATCATTGTGTTTCCAATGATGTTATCGCCCGCCGTTGTCGGCAACTTCTGGACATTTCTTTATCAGCCGCAGATCGGTTTGTTTAACTATGTCATAAGCTTTGTAACGGGTGCTGACCCTTCTAGCTTCTCGATGATTGGCGATATTACGCTTGCCCCTTGGTCCATTGTCATCGTGGATACCTGGATGTGGACGCCGTTTGTCATGCTCATATGTTTAGCTGGCCTGCGTTCGATCCCCGATAGTATTTATGAAGCGGCCGAATGTGACCGAGCCTCTAAGTGGCGGCAGTTTTGGACAATCACAATCCCGATGGTTCTACCATTCCTCATGCTGGCCGTTTTGTTCCGCGGTATTGAGAACTTTAAAATGTTCGACCTGGTGGTCCAGCTTACAGGTGGTGGCCCGGGTAATTTAACAACACTCACGTCAATTGATCTCAAACGAGAGGCCTTTGAAAAGTGGCGAACAGGCTTTGCTTCTGCCTATGCAGTCATCTTGTTTGTCACAGTATTTGGCCTCGCATCAATCTACGTAAAAGCACTAAATAGGGTAAAACAGCGATGAGTTTTTCAGTTACAGAACCGTCTCACGGACAAAAGTGGTTCGCCGGAATTCTGGTGGTTGGCTACGCATTAATTACCTTGTTGCCATTGTTATGGATTGTTGCAACAGGCTTTAAATCAGGCCCCGATTCCATTGCTTATCCGCCAAAGATAGCGTTTGAACCAACAGTTGAAGGCTATGTGAACCTGTTTACAACGCAAACGCGTTTGAGCAATGAAGCCAAGTTAGAAGCAGTTGATGATTTACCTTGGTATGAGCAATTGGTGCGCGAACGCGGTAATACAATTGTGGGAACATCGCGATATTCAGAGCGTTTCTTCAATTCAATTATCATCGGCTTTGGCTCAACATTCTTTGCCATTGTTTTAGGGACAGCTGCCGCATATGCGTTCTCTCGATTTAGAGTGCCGCTTAAAGATGATCTGCTGTTTTTCATACTCTCAACACGTATGATGCCGCCGATTGCAGTCGCTATTCCGATCTTCTTAATGTTTAGAAATTTGGGGTTAAGCGACACACATGCAGGGATGATCTTGCTTTATACGGCGGTGAACCTATCGCTTTCGGTCTGGTTGATTAATGGCTTTATTGATGAGATCCCGATCGAATATGAAGAAGCTGCACTGATTGATGGATACACCCGCTTTCAAGCATTTTATAAAGTTGTTCTGCCGCAAGCTGCCACAGGTATCGCATCAACCGCAATCTTCTGTTTGATCTTCGCCTGGAATGAATATGCCTTTGCAGTATTGCTCACCTCAGGCACCGCGCAAACAGCGCCGCCATTTATCCCAACCATTATTGGGGTTGGTGGGCAAGATTGGCCTGCGGTAGCGGCAGGCGCAACCATATTCCTAGTACCAGTTATGGTGTTCACAATTCTGCTTCGTAAACACTTGCTACGTGGCATCACATTTGGAGCAGTTCGCAAATGAGTAATTTTTTCAACGATTTACTGCGCTTACGGCGCGGGGCTTGGGAAATGGTCGCATCAATACTGATCGCGCTTGGAGTGATCATGCTTATGCAGCCATTTGCACTTACCCTGTTCTCTTACTCCTTTCTTGTAACACTAGTCGGTACAGTGATGTTTATCATTGTCAGCCATTTTCCGGAGTAACCCATGGCACAAATAAGAATAGAAAATGTGCGTAAAGAATTTGGATCATTCACAGCGGTCCAGTCATCCAGCTTTACTATTGAAGACGGTGAGTTCTTTATGCTCCTGGGTCCATCTGGCTGCGGAAAAACTACGACTTTGCGCATGATGGCAGGGCTAGAACTTCCAACCAGCGGTGAGATTTATATCGATGGTGAAGAAGTTGGAATGAAGCGCGCTTCTGAGCGAGATATCGCTTTCGTGTTTCAAATGTTTGCGCTCTATCCGCATATGAACGTCGGTAAAAACATGTCTTATCCTTTGATAAGCCAAGGCATGTCACGAAGTGATGCGCAAAAGCGTGTGCTTGAAGTGGCAAAGATCTTAGGCATTGAAGATATGCTCAATAAGCCTGTTGGGGGATTGTCAGGCGGTGATCGTCAGCGTGTTGCATTGGGTCGCGCAATTGTACGCGAACCAAAAGCGTTCTTTATGGATGAACCTTTAGGTGCGCTTGATGCAGAATTCCGCGAGCATATGGCTGAAGAATTGCGTGCACTTCATGACCGCATGGGCGCAACAACAGTCTATGTGACCCACGATCAGCTTGAAGCGATGCAAATGGGTGACAAGATTGTTGTCATGAACCATGGGGTGGTTGAGCAATTTGGCAAACCGCAGGAGATCTATGATTGGCCGGCAACTAAATTTGTCGCGCAGTTCATTGGGTCGCCATCGATGAATTTCCTAGATTTTTCCGGTAATGTTGAACCCAATTCCAACAAGGTCAAAATAGATGGACACGTCATTGATATCCCAACGTCGAGAGACGGTGTGGTTGGTGATTTATCTCTTGGCGTGCGTCCTGAGCATATCAAATTTGACGATAGCTCCGATTATAAAGGTGAGGTGATTGCTGTTGAGTATTTAGGAACAACGCAGATCATCACATTGCAAACGCCCAATGGGATCATAAAATCGCGCATCGCCTCAGATCAGCATGTCAATAATGGCGAAATGATCGGGCTTAGTTTTGATGCACGTACTTTGACGCTGTTTGATAACAAAAATGGCCGCGCTTTGGTCTCAGAAGCAAATGAGGGGGCTTTCAACTATGGCTGAGGTTATTCTTGAAAATGTGACGAAAAGTTTTGGTGATGAGCTGGCTTTAGACAATGTCTCGCTCACCATACCGGATGGTTCTTTTGTGGTGCTTTTGGGCCCAACAGGCGCAGGTAAAACAACAACGCTGCGCATGATTTCTGGTTTGGATGACCCTGATAGCGGCGATGTTTTTATCAATGGGCAATCCATTGTTGGTCAAACACCAGCTCAGCGAAATGTCGCGATGGTATTCCAGCAATATTCGCTTTATCCGCATTTAACAGTGCGGCAGAATTTGGAGTTTCCGCTTAAATCACCTTTGCTGCAAACACCGCAAAGTGAAATCGACGAAAAAGTCAAAGCAGTATCGGAAGTGCTTCAGATCGCGCATAAGCTTGATAATAAAGCGACGGCATTATCCGGTGGTGAGATGCAGCGCGTGTCAATCGGTCGGGCATTAGTTCGTTCGCCAAATATCTATCTCATGGATGAGCCGTTAAGTTCGCTTGACGCGAAACTACGAGCAGATCTACGCATTGAACTTAAACGCATTCAAGCAAGCTCAGGTCAAACACTTTTATATGTGACACATGATCAGATTGAAGCCATGACCATGGCAACACATATCGGTGTTTTAGATAACGGCAAGCTTGTGCAATTTGGATCGCCGCGCGAGGTTTACGAAAATCCGGTCAGTATTTATTCAGCCAGCCGATTGGGGCAGCCGCGCATAAATATTTTACCAGCTGATCTGTTTGATGGAGATTGCCCACACGCTGCAAAAACTATTGGTTTGCGGCCTGAGCAGATTAATCAAGGCGTCGGGGAAGATGCATTTGTAACCCGCGTTGAACATTTGGGTGATCAGACACGATTACATCTGAAATTTAAAGAACATGATCTCATAACTGTGACTGATGCACACACTCCGTTGCAAAATGGAGAGGTCATTCAAATTCAACCAAAACAACCATTTTATTTCGACGAAGACGGTGCACGTATCGTGTAAGGGAGGAAGCTATGACGCAATTTATAAACAAAAAGGAAGACATTGTAACAGATGCGATTGATGGCATTGTTGCGGCGTCTGGCGGAAAACTAGCGCGACTTGACGGTTATCCGCATATTCGCGTTGTTGTTCGCAACGATTGGGATAAATCGAAAGTAGCACTCGTCTCCGGCGGTGGCTCAGGACATGAACCTGCGCATGCAGGGTTCGTGGGTGAGGGCATGTTAACAGCAGCAGTTTGTGGTGATGTATTCGCCTCGCCAAGCGTTGATGCAGTTCTTGCGGGGATTTTGGCCGTGACCGGCCCTGCAGGTTGCTTGTTAATTGTGAAAAACTATACGGGTGATCGATTAAACTTCGGTCTCGCTGCAGAGCGTGCACGCGCATTTGGATTAAATGTTGAAATGGTGGTAGTCGATGACGATGTCGCTCTACCTGATTTGCCTCAAGCGCGCGGCGTTGCAGGAACTTTGTTTGTTCATAAAATAGTTGGTGCGTTGGCACAAAAGGGTGCAGATTTAGATACCGTTTCAAAAGCTGCAAAGAAAGTAATTAAGGGTGTGCAAAGTATCGGTATGTCGCTTGATACATGTACTGTTCCTGGGTCGCCAAAAGAAGATCGTATCCCCGACGGCATGGCTGAATTGGGGCTGGGTATTCATGGTGAAGCAGGAGTGGAGCAAATCCAGTTTAACAATGCAAAAGATGGTTTTGCAGCGCTTGCAAGTAAACTTGAAGCTGCAATGGCAAAGGGGCCACATGTTGCATTGTTAAACAATCTCGGTGGTGCTTCTGTATTGGAAATGTCGATTATCTTAAACGAGTTCATCAATTCAACGCTTGGTGATAAGATTTCGCATATTGTTGGCCCGGAATCTATGATGACATCTTTGGATATGCGTGGATTTTCGGTTTCAATTTTCCCTGCGAATGCGGAGGAACTGGAACTATTAAAAACAGCGACACCTTTAGCTGCATGGCCAGGTGTGTCTGAAATTAGTCCGATTGAGATTAAGCCGCTTAATGATGGGCTAACAGCGATCAAACCGATTCCATCATCTCATACACCAACAGAAGAGTTTCTGCGCAGCTGTTGTGAGGTGCTCATTGCAGCTGAAGATGATTTAAATGCGCTTGATGCGAAGTCCGGAGATGGCGATACAGGATCAACATTAGCAGGTGCGTCTCGAGCATTAATTGGTGCGATGGATCGATTGCCATTAGCTGATCAAACCCAGCTTTATCGCGCAATTGGATTAGAACTTAGCCAGACAATGGGTGGTTCATCTGGGGTGTTATTGGCCATCTTCTTTGCAGCAACAGGTGATGGTGCATCAAGTGGGTTGCCTATGCGTGATGCGCTAAAAGCTGGTTTAGCGCGCATGCAAGAAATTGGTGGTGCACAAATTGGCGATCGCACCATGGTGGATGCGCTAGCGCCGGCGTTAGATGCACTTGAAATAGGCATCAAGGAAGCTGCGGAAGCGGCAAGAAAAGGTGCTGATCATACCGCTAGCATCTTACAAGCCAAAGCTGGACGTGCAGCTTATATCAATGCGCAGCAGCTTGAAGGTCATGTGGATCCGGGAGCTGAAGCTGTCGCGCGACTGTTTGAGCATCTTAATTCTTAAAACCTTCATAAGTAGACAAATAAAAATGGCGTTACTGCTGATCGTAGTAACGCCATTTTTGTCTCAACAAATTAATCTAACCTATTGCAGTGGAATGATTAATCCTAATGTGCCGCCATACGATTGGAAGTCTGATGCACCGATGCCATCATAATATCCAGCTGCAGTAAAGCGAATGCCATATTCATTCTCAACCTCAACTTCGGCGTCCAATCGTGCACGCAATTTTTCATTAGCAAATGTATTTGACGACGATGCATAGGCACTCTTAACTGAGAAGTTCGCAATACCAGATAGGCCTGCACTTGTGCGCATGGTGTAACCATTTCCAACATCAAATTGACGTGTGACAGTTGGACCAAATTTAAACTCTCCCAATGATATCGTTTGCTCGGGGATAAAGTCTGAATTGCTATCCGTATAAGCTTCTTGCTTTTCCTTGAAATAGGAGATTGAAACTTCGGGCTTTATCGTTACCTCATCGTTGAGATCATAAGATCCTTGAACTTTCAGGCTGGCCAACCAGCGCTCGGTTTCAAAGTTATCGGTGTAGGTGCCAATGGGTGTGACATCATTTGATGATTTACCCCAAAGTGCACGTGCCTCATAATAAAGGTTCTGATCCTTCACCTTACCCGCCACGTATGGTCCAACCATAAAGCCGTTACCTGAAACTATTGATCCTGTGGAATGGTTTATTTCTTCGGCCCAATCAAATTGTGTGAGCATGCCCACAAGCACATCATTGGAGATGAAGTAATGTGTACCAAAGTTAGCTGACCAGAATTCACTCTTCAAATTTGTCTGGCTGGATTTAGATCCATTGATCTTTGTCCATATATCCCATTTTCCCGTTCGATCATTGATATTAAAACCTTGCGGTTCAGGTCCATGCTCTTCGTCTCTTTTCACCACCAGGTTTGACGATGTATCAACATCATCTGAAAAACGGTCAGCAGTTGCAAAGAGCGGTGTCTCATTTTGAAGGGTAGGGCGATCACCTTTGCCAAAGCCACCATCGCGCGCTGCTAAAATCTTGCTGCGAGAGGTGAAGAACGACATGGTTGTTTCACTGTCCAGGTCACTGTTAAGTTGGAGATGACCCAACGGTCCTCCACCTTGATTGTTAGTCCCATTAATGAAACCGATCATATCAGGTTGGTTGCTTAAAATATTGTTTGCGCGATTTACCATGAAATCTGCTATCGCGGTGAGTGTTTCTTTAACGGCGACACCGCCACTGACAAGGACTTGGCTGGCTGCAGTGTTTGGGTTGCCAGACCCATCAACCGCAACAGAACTTGCCACATCAATTGTCGTATTTGCTGCGCTGGAAGGGGTGATGTTGGCTGTATAAGTATTGCCATCAACAGCAATAAAGTTCGAGGCAACACCATTTCCAACAGTAATATCGGCTAACACAAAACCAGTGACATCTTCAGAGAACTCAAACGTGACATTAAATGCGGAGGAATTATCGTGCGCTGACGGGGCACCATTGATCGATACACTTGGTGCTTGAGTATCAACGGCTGAGCCACTCACAGCGATATCAAAAGTGCCTTCGGAGCTTTCAACATCAACTTCGACTGAATATTCACCAGGGTTTTCAGGGGTATAAGTAACCTCAAATGAAGTGGATTCACCCGGTTGCAGCGTTATCGAACTTGCATATGCTGGTGTGATAATTGAGTTACCGATTGCTTTGAATATGTCTGTGGTTATTTCACCAGCTAAGGCAAATGAGCGTGCGCCAAAGGTTAAATCATTGCTGTTAAATGCAACATTAAACGGTGCTGAAAAATTACTAACTGTTGGGCTCCCAGCATTATTAGAACCGGCAATTTTCGGAGCCCCGTTTAGTGTAATTGGCGATGAACTCTTATTGGTAAATGTGTATGAGTTTGTTATCGGCTGTCCTGCAGGTTCATCTGGTTTTTTATCTGATCCGCCATCGGGAATATCCGTGCCATCATCGGAACTTACCTGTGCTGTGGTTGATGATATGGGTAATTCAATATTATACGAGTTATCGTTAGTCCCAGTTGGCGTTGTATCCGTAAACAAATTACCCGATGCATCTGCAATTCGTTCACCTTTTTCAGAAACAATAAGTTGAATAGTACCGGCGACTGTTCCCAATTCACCGTCACCTTCGGATACGGTCACATCATAAATGGTTGCTGAAACAGCATTCAAATTTATTGAAGTTTTATCAAAACCTGAAATATAGAAATCACTCGTTTGAACGTTAAATACCTCTTCATCAAAGGTGATACGCCAAGTCAGGGTCGTTTCTTGTGTTGTTTCTGTCGTTGGATTGTGGCGCTCGATTGATAAAATGCGCGGTGCAACAACATCATTGACCAAGGTGTAAGAGTTTTGATTTATACTTGGCACAGATACTGTCGCGTTATTTCCAAGGTTGTCTTTGATCGTTAAACTACTATCCAAAGCAATCTGAACAACCGCATTTAATTTTGCCAGATCACCACCGGTGATCGTAACATCATACACCGATGAAGAGATGGAGCTCACATCATTCACCGTGGCAGTTGTGCCGGAAATCATGACATCTGCTGCATCAAAACCAAGAGTTTCTTCATCAAATGTAAAACGCCAAGTTAGACTGTCAGCACCTGTCGTTTCGTCAGTGGGTGATTGGCGAGTAATTGATGTTAAAACCGGGCCGACAACATCGTTGAAGACATTATATGTGTTTTCATTTTTAGTTGTCGGGGTCACATTAGCAAAGCTATTTCCAGAAATATCTTGAATATTACCGCTATTGGCAATGGCAGAAAGTGTGACAGTTCCAACCAGATTTTCAAGGTCTCCTCCAAAGGCTTGGACCTCATATGTGCTTGGGGATACCTCTATTACTTTATAGACAGGTGCAGTTGTTCCGCTGAGCTGAAAATCTGCTGCGTCGACACCCGTTACATCTTCATCGAAGATAACACGCCAAACGAGATAGTCAGAATCCGTCGTCTCAGTCAGTGGATTAAAACGTTCAACCGAAGTAATGCGCGGTGCAACGGTCTCATTGACCATGATAAATGTGTTTTCATCTACCCCGGTTGGGGCGGCAAGTAGAACGTGATTTCCGGCAAGATCCTGAATGGTGACACCAGTTTCTTTAAACGACGTTTCTACCTCACCATTTAATGATGCGAGATCGCCACCAGATATCGTTAAATCATATTCAGATGCAATTCCTGATACAGCCAAAAGTGATGTCACTGTGGCCGTTGTACCCTCAATCTCAACATCTGCTGCATCAAACCCCGCCACCTCTTCACTAAAGGTTAAACGCCAAGTTAAGCTATCTGCATTTGTCTTTTCAGTCGTCGGTGATTGACGCACAACGGATATCAAATAAGGAGCATCTAAATCCACCGCGGTCCCTGAAACAGCGATGTCAAATGTACCTTCATCTGCATCGTTTGAAAGTATTTGCAGATCAAAAGAAAAGGCACCGTCTGTTCCCGTTGTATATTCAATAGTAAAAGTGGCCGTCCCACCATTGGCCGCAACAGTTGTCCCAGAGTAATTATTAACGATAGGTGTTCCAACATTCACGGGGTTGCTGAGGGTAGGTGCTGAATTTGTTAGCTCTAGTGCTGATGTGCCATTGTTAGTGATGGTGTAAGTAACAGAACTTGTCGCTCCGATACCAACTGCGCCGAGGAGGTCGGAGCTACCATCATTTATGGTATTATTTGACGTGGAAGAGATTGAAATTTCAGGTGCGAGCGCGTTTGCCTCCACATCAAAGCTGTAGTTGCCCTTTTCCAGTGCATTGTGTTTAACGGTGATGATGGCAGTTCTCGCTCCGGGAGCTGCTGCTGTTAGATCCACGTTAAATGTTTCTGATGATTTTGCTGCAACTGACGAAGGGACGCCAGAAGTTGTGAAGTCACCATTATCTGTTTCAATGCTTGTAATCGCAAGCGAATCTGTTCCAGTATTTTGGATGGTAAATGTTCTTTGAGTTTTGACGCCGACTTCCACATCACCAAAATCGGTATGATCGCTGGTAGAAGGTGAAGTAGCCCCATAGGTAATATCTTGACCATTACCTTGAATATTTATCACAGCCATACCAGAGGCTGTCCCAGTTACTGGAATATCGAATGTTGCTTCATCTGAATCATTTGAAATGATATCAAGATCAAACCCAAAATTTCCCGCAATTTCTGGTGTATAAGTAACCGAAAAGGTCGCACTTCCACCATCTGCTGCCAAGGATGTAGAGGAGTAATCGCTCACTATTGGCGTGCCAACATTTGTCGTATTCGAAATACTGGCTGAAGTATTGGTAAGGTTTAGAACCTGTGATCCGGTATTCCTTATTGTGTAAGTGGCAGTTGTTACGCTACCAGCAACACCGGAATTATGACTTTCTCCAACCTCATCAGTTAAACTAGAAGATGCGAATGAGGAAACTTCAATTTCAGGAACATCTAACCCAGTTCCAGAAACGACAAATGTATATGGGTCTTCATCGGCGTCATTACTGCGAAGCGTCACGGTTGATGAAAGGGGACCTGCAACATCTGGGTGAAAGGTCACCGTAAATGTTCGAGATGTACCCGCTGTAACAGACATGCCGCCAAATGAGCTATCGACGGCCGAGAAATTTGTTAAGTCATCAACCGCGGCACCTGGGTTTTGAAATGTAAGGTCAGCGGTACCGGTGTTTTTCACGATGAAAGTGTTCGCCACTGCATTGCCAATCACAACACTTCCGAAATCTGTCCCATTTACGGCTGAGATTTGTGCTTGCAAATCTCCGTCGCTGATATCAGCTGTATCCGCTTCGTTGCGAACATCAAGCTCTGGAGATGTTGACGCGCCGAAGGCGCCGCCCGAAAAAGATTGGCTTGCAATTGTATAAGTAGCATCAGAGAACGACACATTTGTCATGTCGAGCACAAGTTCATATGTGATACCATCTTTGACAACGGTTGCTGTCCAAGAAAAGTTCTCATTGTTACAGTGATATAATTCCAGCTCATAGATTCCAATCGAGTTAGAATCGGGAGTTTGAGGCACACAAGTACTGGTACTCGTGGCGGTGATGTTTGTGGATGTTACGTCTATTGCATCGCCGGACGAAAACGTTTTTGTCGGACCAGGGCCCTGATGGTTTTTTGAAAGCTCCAATCGGTAGTCGTTTAACCTAAGAGTGAAGCCTTCCTCAAAATCAAGTGGAGGAGAACCATATGCACATGTGCCGGTTTCTGTGTTGACACTTATATAAGTCGCAACTTTACCTGTCAGTTGTGCGCCTGAACAGCTTGTGACAAGCGCATGGGCTGGTGATGAAATCATATCCAAGCCAAGTGTCGGCAGCGCGAGCATCGATGTAACCATAGAGGCTTTTACGAGTGATCTAATACCTGAATTAAACTTTGATGACGTAAAAATTGTCGACTGAAACTGTGTAAACATTGTATCCCCAAAAACAATCCACTGGAAGAAGTAACCAGTGATTTTTCATAAGGTGTTTTATTTTGCGGTGTTTTTGACATCAATCGCCCGAAAGTATGAGCAGAGCAACTTTCCTTCATAAAGTGATTGATTTCTGTGGTTATGATTAATAGGTTTGCCGCAAAAATACGGGTAGGCGGTCTCATTTTTGCGTAATTCTTCGAAATCTTTGAGCTTTTGGCAATTGCTTTGCTATGGCGTTCTCACAACACCTTTAGCAATGGGCGGTCTCGCGCTGGTTATATTTATCCCAACCTTTTACGCAGTTGATATGGGGTTGGGATTAGCCGCTGTTGGTGCGGTCTTTGTGTTTGGCCGTATATTTGATGTAATCACCGATCCGCTAGTCGGACATTTATCTGATCAGACAAAATCAAGATTTGGAGCACGCAAACCTTGGATGCTGGTTGGATTACCATTTTTTTGTCTCGCAATATGGTTTTTACTCATGCCACCCGAAGGTGCTGGGGTGATTTTCTTGGTATTTGTGAGCGGGGCCTATTTTCTTTTTTATACAATTGTAGATGTACCTTATTCTTCCATCGGCCTTGAAATATCACCGCATGTCCATGAGCGGTCTATGCTTGCCAGCTCAAAAGCTGTTTTTCAGGTTATCGGGGCCATTACGGCCGCATCTATTCCATTTGTTTTAGCGTTAAGCGTGCCTGATTCTTTGGGGGTAATCGCCAAATCAGTGGTCGTTTTATGCTTGATTGGTTTTGTATTATTTGTCTTGTTTATGCCGAAAGTAGAACGTCAAGTAACTGCGCCCAAAATTGGCTTTGTTCAGTCCATAAAATTCATACTCAAGCACCGGGTGTTTCGGTATCTAATGGGGTCGTTTTTCATCATTCAATCAGCAAATGCGCTCACTGCTGGATTAATGGTGCTTTATGTCACCCATGTTATCGGTAGTCCGGATTTAGTTGGAGCGTTTTTGGGCCTGTTATTTTTATCAACAGCGTTGTTCTTGCCAGTATGGGTTATTCTTTCTCGCAAGTTTACCAAGAAGACTGCATGGATGACATCCATGATATTCTGTTCATTGGGTTTGGTGTCAGTCGTGTTTTTGGGAGAGGGCAGCGTCATTGGGTTTGCAGTCTTTAGCATCATTTTAGGTGCTTCATTTGGTTGTGACGCAATCATGCCGACATCAATGTTGGCCGATGTGGTTTCAGAAACGGAAAAAGATGGTCAAAATCGTTACGGCGCAACGTATCTAGCTATCAAAAATGCTGTTTCAAAACTTACCTTTGTGGTTCCGATGGGGCTGGCATTTCCTGTGCTTGATCTCATGGAATTTGAAGAAAAAGGTCAAAATGGCGATACGCAAATTTTAACATTGGTGTTTTTCTTTGCAATATTGCCAATCGTTTTGCGATGTATCGCGTTTTTAGTTGTTAAAATCGCCCCCATGTCGACAGCTGAACTTGCACTCGAAAATGGATAAATCAAATCCCTTCAATTCATTTGATTTGATCGATGTCCGTGTTGAAGAGGCGCGCTTGATTAAATCCGGTGCCAATCGTTCAGCTCAAATGGTCGGTTATGTAATTGTTGCAGCCGGTGTTTTGCTCCTAATTGCAAATCGTTGGTTTGACGCAATTCTCTGGTTTGCCATCACATCAATCATGGTGATGGTTACTGTTTTCTACGCACGACAAATGTGCAAAGACGGACTCAATAGAACCAATGTGACGCGTTATCTTAGCGGCCATCTACTCATCACATGTATCACAGGTTCGCTCTGGGGAGCGTTCGCGATATATTCAACAGACCCAACTAGTCATGTTGAAATTCATCTAGCGAGTTTCTTTTTAATCTGTATCACATTAGGCGGTATGATGAAGGGCGCCGTTTATCGGCCTGGCTACATTGCCTTATTAGTGCCCGCATTACTGCCTTTTGGGCTGTATTTGGTGGTTTTTGGAACACCTTATGCAAAAGTGGTGGGGTTTGGTTTTTTCGTCTATTCAGCCTTTGGCTACTTTATGAGTAAACCGATGGACAGCGTTATAAACGATGGACTGGTTGCCCAAATCAATAAAGAGGCAGCACAGAAAATCATTGATCAGCAAAATGAGATTGAGCGCTTAAACGAAGATAAAATAAGGCTAATGGCTTCAATTACCCATGATATGACGCAGCCCTTAATCGCCCAGCGACAATATATCGATATGCTCAACGCTGAGATAAAAAATGAAAAACAGCTTGGTCTTGTAACCAAGTTAGAGGTTGTTCAAAAAAGTCAGGAGAGACTACTTGAGCAATTAGTCGAGCACAGTAGGTTCGAAAAATCAGAAATTGTGGTTGCAAAACAGATGTTTAACCTGGGTGCAGTTTTTGAAAAACTCATACTGGAATTTACAGCATCGGCGAATGAAAAGAATATAGAAATTGTCGATAAAACAGACGGCATAAATGCATATTCAGATCCTCTATTAGTGGAGCGAATTGTTCGAAACTTTCTATCTAACGCAATCAAATATACCCAAGCTGGTGGCACGGTGGTTATCTCTTGCGCCCTTAGTGAGGATGACGTTGAGATTAAGGTTTCTGATAATGGTGCTGGTATTACCCCTGAGGATCAAAAGCGTATTTTTGATGAATATGTCAGACTTGATCAAAACCGACATATGAGTGGTTTGGGGTTAGGGTTATCCATCGTGCACAAACTCACCGACTTAATTGGTGGTAAGGTACACATCCAATCGGAGTTAGGGAAAGGAACAGATATTTGTTTGGTAATCCCGCTGTGTGATTTTATGAATGAGAATGATCATTCAGGTGCAGCAGAAATTGTTCAAACACCTTTAATTCTGGTGATAGGTTCAAACGAAAGAGATGCATTTGGCGGTTGGGAAAACCTGACTTCGTCTTGGTTATGGCAGTGTTTTAAGTCTGAAACGATAGAAGCTGCAATAACTCTTGTATCGATCGCTAATCTTAAACCTACTTTGGTCATTTTCGATAAGTGTTATCAAGATGCTGAAGAATTAAAAACCGATCTGCAATTGTTGAGTAAAAGCGAACTTACCGAAGTGCCAGTTATCGTCGCAGATAAAGAGACAAATTTACCAAATTATAATGACACTTTGCCAACTATCCGCTTCATTGGCCAAGAATTTAAGGCTTCAGAATTGCGCAAGTTGGCCGAAGATTTAGTCTAATTTTATATGATGCCTAATTCACGCGCTCTATTCACGCAAGCAGTTCTGTTATTTACACCAAATTCTGCATAAACAGATTGCAGGTGCGATTTAACCGTGTTTTGGCTGATCGATAAAGCTTCTGCAATATCTTGATTGCTCAAGCCGCCGCTGGTTAATTTTAAAACTTCAAGCTGGCGCATCCCCAGGGATGGAAGCTCAATCTTCGTGGGATGAATTCCTTCAACAAAAGCTGGATCTTGTGGAACACAATAGGGGCGGTTTTCAAACTCTAATTTATCTGTATCCAATGCCTTGATTATTGTTTCTCTGAGCTTATCTCGACCAGCCGTTTTATGCACGAATGCATGGGCACCCATTTTGAGTAGATTCTCTTCTGATAGTGAATGGTTTTCGACAACGCCCGACATAACAATAACCGGTGTTTTTATATCGTTTGCGCGCAAAGCTGCAATGAGTGCCAAACCGTTAATACCCTTCATTGCCATATCTGTTATGATCAATGTGTAGGGGAGGTTTGAATTTGCAGATTTGAGTAGTTCCTCTGCAGATGTAAAACCGATCACTTCGTAAGATGCCGAAATTTGTTTTATTAGACTGCAGACACCTTCAACAAACAAATCGTGATCATCAACCACCGCAATTTTGATCGGCATATTCATGATGCCGTCTCACCAAAATGATTGGCTAAAGTGTTTGGCGTGATTATCAATTTTCAGTCCCTCTTTTTATTATTAATTGGGTGCTAATATCTTCCAATATATCGCAAATTGTCCCATTTTGATAATCAACATTTTGTCAGCAAACAATCACCCAAAAGTATTAGTATTGATGCGTTTGGAAGGTATTTTAGTCCTTTATGCATCTCTAAAGCATCGCGCCTAAGGATGATCTATTTGAACAGGTAAAAAATTGGCAGCAGAATTGTGTGCTAAGATAGTTCTATGCGAGGCGCTCAAAACCAGAAACTAGCTGTTTTAGTCCAAAAGCTGCACCAACAAAGATTGCAATGAAAGTAATTGGAGCGCTATAGGCAAGCACAGAAAATGCTGAAATACCTTGGCCGATACTGCATCCAACAGCTAAAATAGCACCCGGGCCCATTAGCGTGGCACCAAAAATTTGACGTCGTAATTCTCGCGGGTCTTCACAAGCTTCCCAGCGAAATTGACCTTTTTTAAATGAGCCCAAAGCTGCACCAACTAAAACGCCGATTACAGAGCCTACGCTGAAAGAAAGCGTGTTGCCTGATGCGGTCATGGTATAAAATATCGTATCACCGATTGGGGCTGCGAAAGAGTGCGTTTGTACAGGTTCTGCATCAAAACCCGTTGTAAAAACCCAATGTGTTCCCACCCAACCTGAGACGATAGCAAGACCGACAATTACACCCCAAAAAATGTGGGTTCTTGAGGATAACATCGGTTTGCTGGCGAGTGAAAATATCAAAATCGCGCCGCCAAATATAAGGCCAATGAGTGCTGGGCGCATGGCATATGCGTCTTGCAAATATTGCCCAAACCCTTGAGGTGACGTCGCATTGTCTTCAATAGAAAACAATACAACACGGAGCTGTGCAAGCGGGCCGGACATCACAAAATATGCAGATAATCCCATCACGATGACAATAACAAATGAGCGAAGGTCTCCCCCGCCTAATCGCGCCAAAGCGCCATACCCGCAATTGCCGCTCAATGCCATGCCGTAACCAAACATTAAGCCACCAATAACGGTTGCAGCTGGATTCCAGACGCGGTCAAGATATGCTGATTGTTGATAATCCATGGCACCAAAATCAGCAGCAAAATGCGTGCCGATGATTGCAACACCAATGGCAATGCCCCACATGCGCATGCGGCGATTATCAGATGAATAAATGATGTCTTCGATAGCCCCAAGAGTGCAAAACCGCCCAATACGAGCGGCTAGTCCAAGAAAAATTCCTCCAATAAGGCCAACCAAAGCGACAGTATTCGCTTCTCCCAGTGTGTCCAACAAACCGGCATCCTCCCAAACACCAGATCATTTATGTGCAGCTAAATTAACTCCTACAAAAAAGATCGTATACGACTTCCATGATCTGCTTGGGGCGATCATCTGTCAAGCTGTAGTAGATGGCCTTACCCTCGCGACGAGGTTTGATTAATCCTTCAAGACGAAGACGTGCAAGTTGCTGAGAAACGGCAGATTGCCGCGAAGATAACAAATCTTCTAAATCCGTTACGGATTTTTCGCCCGATACCAGGTGGCATAAAATCATGAGACGCCCCTCATGACTGATAGCCTTTAGAAAAGTTGAGGCTGCTTCCGCATTCTTCATCATCTTTTCCATGTCTTCAGGACATGTGTTTTCATCAAATACAGGTAGGCGAGAGATGTTCTCGCTCGCTGAGCCAAGATTAGTATCAGTATTTTCCATCATCTGAGTATTATAACCTTCTAGCCTTTTACGTCCAACGGGATTTTTACGTTTTCAAACAACATTGTAAGCAGTGCCCAAAAATGATCTTCACCTGGGTAACCTTCTATTCGTCCAAGCTCGCGACCATTGTGAACAAGAATGAATGTTGGCGTATAATGCACACGCTGCTTAAACTCAACTTCCGGCGTTTCATCATGCAAGTCATATCGCTTTAATGGAGCTGCCTTCCCCTCGGTGGTCTTGGGATAAATATGCGCAATCTCATCATCCCATTTTTGGCACCAATAGCAACCGTCTTCCTCCGCCATAAGCATATATGTTTCAGCCGATGCCCATGTGGGCACAAGAAACATGACTAGAACAATGACGCGGGTGAGAAAGGGCACTTTGGCTCCATAAGCTCCTGTTGACTTATTTGATTATCTAAACATAATCTAATATTTGAATATATCAAGAGGATGAAGTGAATTTGGCGTTCGATATTAGCATTGGTGGAGCCTTTTTTGCAGGGTTGTTGTCGTTTTTGTCCCCTTGTATACTTCCCATAGTTCCATTTTATCTCAGTTACCTTGCTGGCGCGAGCATCAACGAGATGTCGTCTGAAGGTAAAATCGACCCTCAGATTCGCAAAAAGGCATTTATATCCTCATTATTTTTTGCCGCTGGTATCATCCTAGTTTTTGTCGGCTTAGGTGCAACTGCCACCATGTTTGGTCAGTTGGTTCGGGAATATTTCGATGTTCTAAGATGGGTGGCCGCCGCAATCATCATACTTATGGGTTTGCACTTCTTGGGTGTTTTACGCATTGGATTGCTCTATCGCCAACTGCGGCTAGATACTGAATTGGAAACCGGAAAACAGAAGAATCTAACTTATCTAGGTTCGTTTGTTATTGGTCTAGCTTTTGCGTTTGGATGGACGCCATGTGTGGGGCCTGTTTTGGCCGCTATCTTATTCACCGCTGCAGGACAGGATGCTGCGCAACAAGGCGCAATGCTGCTGTTTGTCTATGGTTTAGGCATGACGCTACCATTTGTGATCGCAGCATTTTTCACCAAGAATTTTCTTCAATGGGCACAAAAGTTCCGCAAGCACTTGGGAATAATCGAAAAGTTGATGGGGCTTTTCCTGATCTTGTTCGGCCTATTAATCGCAACAAATTCAGTCAGCATAATCGCACAATGGATGCTTGAAAACATTCCTTGGTTCGATGCGCTTGGTTGATGAACAGGGAGGTTTATCATGAAATATCTTTTGGTAATTTTAACGCTGGTATTTACAAGTTTTCAGCTCAATGCAGCTGAGATCGGTGATGACGGCTTACACAAAGCGTCTTGGATGCGAGATACATTCAAAGATTTGCAGGAAGATTTGGAAGAAGCAAATTCTGAAGGCAAACGACTTATGCTGATTATTGAGCAGCGCGGATGCATCTATTGCAAAAAAATGCATGAAGAAGTTTTCGTGATTCCCGAGATCAAAGAATTTATCGAAGAAAACTTCTTTGTTGTGCAACTCAACATGTTTGGAGATGTGGAAGTTACAGATTTTGATGGAGAAACTTTGACTGAAAAAGAGATGGCAAAGCATTGGGGTGTTTTATTCACCCCCAGCATCTTGTTCTTCGATGAAAGTGTTGAAAGTGACAAAACAGCCGTGCAGGCAGCTGTAGCCACAATTCCCGGCGCATTCGGACGTTACACAACGTTTAACATGCTTAATTGGGTGGTTGAGAAAGGTTATCTAAATGATGAGCCTTTTCAGAAATACCATGCTCGAAAATTTGCCGAGCAGAAAAATTAACTTCGCAAAAAACACATGAACAAATTCATTTAATTGAATTTGTTGTTGCGTTATTTTGATTTTATGCCATGATGACGCACATGAGGACATTGGGGAATGTTCTGAGGAGGAGACATGAAGTACTTATTGGGAGTGGTACTTGCGACCGGATTATTAACATCCGCAGCAATCGCCGAAACAACATCACCATCAAACGTAAAATTCAGCGATGATGGTGTCATGGCATCGCTAACGGGTAAGCCCGGTGATGCCAAAACAGGTCGATCAGTATTTGCAAATCGTAAACTAGGCAATTGCTTAGCCTGTCACATCAACTCTGAAATGAGTGAAGAATCGTTTCATGGTGAGGTTGGTCCACCAATGGATGGTGTTGCTGACCGCTGGTCTGAGCAAGAGCTAAGAGCCATTGTAACTAATTCTAAGATGATTTTTGAGGGTACGATTATGCCAGCATTTTATATTGATGCTGGATATGGAAGACCCTTGGAAAAATTTGCAGGAAAATCAATTCTATCCGCTGAGCAAGTGGAAGATGTCATCGCATATTTGCTGACACTGAAAGAAGAATAAACGTTTATTGGAGAGAAGCATGGAGCTTTCACGAAGAAAATTGTTGGCATTGGGCGCAAGTTCAATTGCACTTATGGGATTGGGTACCTCAGTCGCATTTGCCAGTAAAGCTGATGAGGCAATCGCCAAATTTACAGGTGGTGCAGCAGCAGGCGAAGGTACCCTTGAGTTAACCGCGCCCGAAATCGCTGAGAATGGCAATACTGTGCCGATTGAAGTCAATGCACCTGGTGCTGTATCGGTCACGGTACTTGCTGATGGCAACCCAGTGCCAAATGTAGCGACCTTCAACTTTGGTAAGTTGAACGCATCTCGCAGCGCTTCAACACGCATTAGACTTTCAAAAACACAAAACGTTATCGCAGTTGCCAAAATGGAAGATGGATCTTTCCAAATGGCAAAAGCAAACGTGAAAGTAACAATTGGCGGCTGCGGCGGCTAAATTAAGAATAGGAGAATACTCATGGCTTCTGGTGTAAAACCAAGGGTTAAAGTGCCAAAAAAGGCGTCAGCAGATGATGTCATTACGATCAAGACTTTGATCAGCCATAAAATGGAAAGCGGCCAACGCAAAGATGGTGACGGCAACGTTATTCCGCGCTCAATTATTAATCGATTTGTCGCTGACTTCAACGGTGAGAACGTGATCGATGTAACGCTCGAGCCTGCGATTTCGACAAATCCATATTTTCAATTTGATGCAACAGTGCCTGAGACAGGCGAATTTCACTTTACTTGGTATGACGATGATGGGGATGTCTACGAAACAAAGAAAAAGATCACTGTTTCATAGATCAAGTTTGTGACTACCATTGGGAGGGGTAGAAATGGGAATCAAATTAATATCATTTGTATCAGCGTTAGTGTTTGCTGGCAGCGCATATGCTCAAGACAGCAACCAGCTCAATGTTGAGGGAGAGTTATTTGTAAGTACCACTGCTGCTCCTTCACACATGGAAAATGTAGATACGCTTTATTCAGGTTGGCACTTTCGCTCGGGGGAAACGCAAGCGCTTCAGTTAGATGACTTTGATAATCCTGGAATGGTTTTCATTGATCAAGGGATTGACCTCTTCGGCAAAGTTGATGGTTCTGAGGGTAAGTCTTGCCAATCTTGCCATGAAGATGTTGAGGATTTTGCCGGGTTACGCACACAGCTACCACGTGTTGAAGATGGCCAGTTGGTTTCGATGGAAAACCTTGTCAATGACTGCCGAACTGAGCGCATGGGCGCTGAGGCTTGGAAATGGTCATCTACAAACATGACTGCTGTAACAGGTTTGATTGGTCTTCAGTCGCGCGGTATGCCAATGAACGTTAAAATTGATGGTGATGCAGCGCCGTTTTGGGAAGCAGGCAAAGAGCTATATTACACCCGCGTTGGGCAGCTCGATATGTCATGTTCAAACTGCCATGAGGATAATTATGGTGTGATGATCCGAGCTGACCATCTTTCTCAAGGACAGATCAATGGCTTTCCTACCTATCGCTTGAAAAACGCGAAGCTGAATTCAATCCACAATCGCTTTAAAGGCTGCATGAGCAACATTCGTGCGACACCGTTTCAAGAGGGTGGCAAGGAGTTCAAAGCGCTCGAGCTATACATTGCATCTCGCGGTGAAGGCTTGGCAGTCGAAACGCCTTCGGTTCGAAACTAGACAAAAAAAATGTACCTCGCATATGGTGCGGGGTATTTTTATGAATAACACATTCAAATATTCTAATATGTTTTAAGTAAGGTAAGTTTATGATATCAAGACGTGATTTCTTACAGGTCAGCATGGCAGCGTCCGCTCTGGTTGGAACGTCGGGTTTTGGAAACTGGGCAAAGCTTGCAGCGCAACAATCGCTGACACAGGATCAATTGCTAGAGTTTGACACATTTGGCAATGTTTCGCTTATCCACATCACTGATATTCATGGACAATTAAAGCCTATTTATTTTCGCGAACCTTCCGTGAATATCGGGGTAGGCGGCAATAAAGGCGCAGTGCCTCATGTCACAGGATCATCCTTTCGCAAGCTCTATGGCATTGATGATGGCAGTTACAGCCATTATGCTTTGAGTTCAGGTGATTTTGCAGCACTGGCAAAGGGGTATGGCCGCGTTGGTGGTTTAGACCGCGTCGCAACGGTTATCAAAGCCATCAGAGCAGATCGCCCTGATGCAATTTTGCTGGATGGTGGCGACACTTGGCACGGCTCATACACTTGTTACAAAACAAACGCCCAAGACATGGTCAATGTCATGAACGCGCTTAATCCTGATGCCATGACATTCCATTGGGAATTCACATTAGGGTCTGAGCGCGTTCAAGAGATCGTTGAAAATCTTCCATTTGCGGCACTTGGGCAAAATATTTTTGATGCTGAATGGGATGAACCTGCAGAGCTATTTCCTCCTTATAAAATGTTTGAACGCGGTGGCACAAAAATCGCAGTGATCGGACAAGCGTTCCCTTATATGCCAATTGCAAATCCAGGCTGGATGTTCCCAGAGTACTCCTTTGGTATTCGCGATGAAAACATGCAGGCTATGGTCGATCAAGTTCGTTCAGAAGGTGCTGAATGTGTCGTTGTTTTATCCCATAATGGTTTTGATGTTGATAAGAAAATGGCGACAGTTGTCTCTGGCATTGATGTGATTTTATCAGGCCACACACATGATGCGCTGCCAGAACCGGTTCTCGCAGGCAGCACAATTATCATTCCATCAGGCTCAAACGGTAAATTCGTTTCCCGTGTTGATCTTGATATTCGGGATGGTGGGATGAAAGGCTATCGACATAAGCTTATTCCGATCTTCTCAGATATCATTGAACCAGATGCTGACGTTTCCACTCTCATCAATGAACAGCGCGCCCCTTATGAAGCTGAATTGAATGAAGTTATCGGCAAAACGGAAAGTCTGCTTTATCGCCGCGGCAATTTCAATGGCACATGGGACGATGTAATCTGTGATGCATTGATCTCAGAGCGTGATGCTGAAATTGCATTGAGCCCAGGCGTGCGTTGGGGTCCGTCGGTTATCCCGGGGCAGGATATCACACGTGAAGACCTCTTTAACGTAACATCCATGAGCTACGGCGAAGCCTATCGAACCGAAATGACGGGCGAATTCCTTAAAGTGGTTTTAGAAGACGTAGCGGATAATATTTTCAATCCGGATCCTTACTATCAACAGGGTGGGGACATGGTTCGAACCGGCGGTCTTGGCTACCACATAGATGTGAGCCAACCACAGGGTAGCCGCATATCAAACCTCACACTTTTAAAAACGGGCGAAGCGATTGAACCGGGCAATTCCTATGTGGTTGCGGGTTGGGCTTCGGTAAACGAAGACACCGAAGGCCCGCAAATTTGGGATGTCGTGGAAAGTCATATTCGCAAGCAGGGCACCATCAAGGTGGAGCCTAATAATAGCGTCACAATTAAGGGCATATAAGATAATGACGGAGTCCAAAAATATGGATGAAAAGAGCAAGATCCGATCACGTCGATCTTTCTTAAAGGGCAGTGCGGCGATGATGGCAGGGACTGTTGTTGCTGGATCTGCACGGGCAAATGAAGCTGATCCTTTAATCACAGAATTACAGGATTGGGCATCATCAACAGGTGTTGGTGTGGATGAAACACCTTATGGCATGCCAATTAGTTATGAATCCCATGTTGTTCGCCGCAATGTGGAATGGCTGACTGCCGATCCAATTTCGTCGATCAACTTCACGCCTATTCACGCGCTAGACGGGACAATTACACCGCAAGGCTGCGCGTTTGAACGTCACCATTCTGGCGCAATTGAATTGCGTAAAGAAGACTACCGTTTGATGATCAACGGATTGGTCGATCGTGAGCTTATATTTACCTACGAAGATCTCGAGCGTTTCCCGCGTGAAAATCATGTTTATTTCTGCGAATGCGCAGCCAATACAGGGATGGAATGGGCGGGTGCGCAGCTAAACGGAGCGCAATTTACTCACGGAATGATCCATAATATGGAATATACCGGAGTGCCCCTTCGCGCGCTTTTAAACGAAGTTGGCGCTGATATTTCATCAGATAAATGGGTCTATGTTGAAGGTGCTGATGCATCATCAAACGGACGCTCAATCCCAATGGAAAAAGCACTTGATGACGTTTTGGTTGCCTTTAAAGCCAATGGTGAAGCATTGCGCATGGAACATGGTTATCCCGTTCGCCTCGTTGTCCCAGGTTGGGAAGGCAATATGTGGGTGAAATGGTTACGCCGCATTGAGGTTTCTGACATGCCAGTTGAAAGTCGCGAGGAAACTTCAAAATATACCGACGTTTTAGAAGATGGTAGTGCGCGCAAATGGACATGGGTGATGGATGCAAAATCTGTCATCACATCGCCAAGCCCGCAAATGCCCATTAAGCATGGTCCCGGTCAAATGGTAATCTCTGGGCTTGCATGGTCAGGTCATGGACAGATCACGCGTGTTGATGTGTCCAAAGATGGAGGCATCACGTGGGAAACTGCGCGATTGGGCAAACAAGGTGACACAAAAGCGCTGACAAGGTTTTATCTTGATACAAACTGGGACGGTGCACCGATGCTGCTGCAAGCACGGGCAATGGATGACACCGGTTATGTTCAACCTACAAAAGATCAGTTGCGCGCCCAACGCGGCGAGAACTCTGTCTATCATAATAATTGCATTCAAACTTGGTATGTAAACACAAAAGGGGTCGCTGAGAATGTCGAAGTTTCTTAATCTCTCTATCCCTGTTTTTGGGGGAATTGCACTTCTGATCGGTTTGGCATTTGGTATGTCATCGCGCGATCACAATGCTTCAAAAATTGAAACACTAGAAACCCGTCTCGAACAGGTTTCAGAACATGCCGCTAATTCTGCAGAAGAAACCAAAGTGCAGGCCAATCGCGCCAGTGAACTGGAAGCAAAACTTGCAGATATCGAAGTGGTTTATGCAGAGCTTGCCAAAAGGGGTTCAAGCTTAACAGAACCAGCGCCGAGTATTCCGGATACATTGGGTATTGGTCGCACGGCACACCCAAATGAAATTGCGGCTTGGGATGTTGATGTGTTGCCTGATGGACGCGGATTGCCAGATGGTTCTGGTGATGTGTTCACTGGTGAAGAAGTGTTTGCAGAAAAATGTGCTGCCTGTCACGGTGATTTTGCTGAAGGGGTTGATAATTGGCCAGTTCTTGCTGGTGGCTTTGACACTCTTGCAGATAAAGATCCGGTTAAAACAGTTGGTTCATACTGGCCGCATTTATCAACTGCGTGGGACTACATCAATCGCTCAATGCCATTTGGTGCAGCAGGTACGCTAACGCCAGATGAGACCTATGCGATTGTCGCTTACATTCTCTATTCGAATGATTTGGTGGATGATGATTTCGAGCTTTCGAAAGACAATTTCAGTGAATTTGAAATGTATAACAAAGATGGCTTTGTCATCGATGATCGACCCAATGCAGAATACGCAAAATGGCAGGCTGAACCTTGTATGAGCGACTGTAAAGATGAAGTTCAGGTGACCATGCGATCAGTGTTCTTGGTTGATACACCGCCTGAAGGTGGCTCTGATTCTGTGCCGAATATGGCAACTATTGACGGACTACCAAGCTTTACCAAGGATGGGCCATCATTTATCCCGGTCGAGGACGAAAAACCTGCTGAAGAGAAAGTGGAAAAAGCAAGCCTTGCAACATCTTCTCAAGAGGTTGCTGGTGCAGCTGATCTGATCAAAGCTGGCAAAAAGGTTTTTAAAAAATGCTCCGCCTGTCACCAGGTGGGTGATAAGGCAAAAAATCGCTCAGGTCCTATTTTGAATGGCATCGTTGGTCGGACTTTTGGCACGGTTGATGGCTTTAAATATTCAAACGTCTTTAAGGCTGCTGCCGAAGAGGGGCGTGCTTGGGATGAAGCAAGTTTGGCTGAGTTTTTGAAAAAACCAAAAGCCTATATGAAGAAAACTAAGATGAGTTTTTCAGGTTTGAAAAAGGATGAAGATCTGAAGGCAATCATCGAATATCTGAAGTCGACGGGTCAGTAGAAAATGAAGAAGCTCCCATTTCTCTTTTTACTGACAAGTAGCGCGCTGCTTTCAACAACAGCGTTGTCGAATGAAATTGGTGATCCTGATCGCGGCAAGCAGGTTTATAAAAAATGTGCGAGTTGCCACATGGTCGGCGTTAAAGCAAAGAAACGCGTCGGCCCGCCACTTAACAATATCATCAATGCCAAAGCAGGTGGTGTTGCAAACTTTAAATATTCAAAAGCTTTGAAAAAAGCTGCCAGCGATGGTTTGCACTGGGATTTAGATGCGTTGGATGCCTTTATCGAAAACCCGAAAGGCTTCCTGCCCAAAACGAAGATGAGTTTTCGTGGGTTGAAAGATCAAGCAGATCGCATCGATCTCATTGCATATTTGGCAACGTTTTCAGGTGGAGAATTGGCCGCGAAGGTTGATGAAGGTTTTACCGTATCAAAAGATATTCTCGCTCTAGAGGGTGATATTGAATACGGCGAATATCTATCCAGTGAATGCACAACATGCCATCAGTCCAGCGGCGATAATGATGGCATACCCGGGATTGTTGGTTGGGAAACTGAAGCGTTTGTCACAGCGATGCATGCCTATCGCGAAAAGCAACGTGAAAATCCGGTTATGCAGCTGGTTACTGGACGCTTGTCGAATGAGGAAATCGCTGCGCTGGCTGTGTATTTTAAAGATTTAACTAAAGACAATTAGGGAGAGGAAATATGGCTTTAAATAGAAGAACATTTTTGGGAGCTGCAGGGGCCGCATCGGTCACATTAGCTTCACCAATGGTATTGGCCGATGGTCATTCAAAACCACGCGTTGTTGTTGTGGGTGGGGGTGCTGGTGGTGCCACAGCGGCGAGATATATCGCGAAAGACAGCAAAGGTGAAATTGATGTCACTCTCATAGAACCTTCTCGCATGTACTACACATGTTTCTTTTCAAATCTATATCTTGGTGGGTTTAAAGAGATCGATGACATCGGTCATTCCTATGGAAGCCTTGCTGCAGGTGGCGTAAATGTGGTGCATGATTGGGCCATTGGTGTTGATCGCGATGCAAAAACTGTCTCGCTTGCTGGTGGTGGTGCAATTCCATATGACAAACTAATCCTTTCGCCGGGTATCGATTTTGTAGATGGTGCTGTCCAAGGATGGGATGTAAGTGCACAAAACGCCATGCCGCACGCCTATAAAGCAGGATCGCAGTCAGAGCTATTGAAAGCTCAATTGATGGCAATGCCTGCAGGTGGCACATTTGCAATGATTGCCCCGCCAAACCCATATCGTTGTCCTCCTGGACCATATGAACGCGTATCCATGGTTGCGCATTTCCTAAAGAACAACAATCCAACAGCTAAAATCATTGTTGCTGATCCAAAGCCAAAATTCTCAAAGATGGCTCTCTTCCAAGAGGGTTGGGCAGATCATTATGATGGTATGATTGATTGGATCGGTGAAGAGTTCGGTGGTGCCAACGTCTCCGTTGATCCAAATGCAATGACCGTCACGATTGATGGCGAAGAAACAAAAGTTGATGTCTGTAACGTTATTCCTGCAATGAAAGCAGGGCGTATCGCAGAACTCGCTGGTGTGACAGACGGTAATTGGGCGCCAGTCAATGCGGCGGATATGTCAACCAAAGCCGACAGCGATATCTATGTGCTTGGTGATGCATCGCAACAGGGCGATATGCCAAAATCAGGCTTCTCTGCTAACAGTCAGGCCAAAGTTTGTGCCAATGCGGTTCGCGGCGCATTGACAGGTTCAAAAGTCTTCCCAGCTAAATTCTCAAACACATGCTGGTCGCTTATAACCACCGATAACGGTGTTAAAGTTGGCGCCACATATGAAGCAACAGCGGAAAAAATCGCAAAGGTTGATGGATTTATCTCCAAAACTGGCGAAAGCGATGATGTTCGCAAAGCAACATATGAAGAGAGTGAAGGCTGGTATTCAGGTATCACAACCGACATGTTTGGCTAAAACAACACATCCCCGATTGATTAATCAGTCGGGGATTTTACTTCATGAAATTACTGGTTTAGGGCTAACTTCTAGCATTGCGTTATTCTTTCCAAGTACTTTGAAGTCTTTCATAATTTGCCATCGCTTCGCTAGCCGAAACAATGGCAATCCATGTTTGATCCAGCCAGGAACATTTCGGTTGCCAAACATGCCTTCAGAGACGTCAGCAACACCGGTTAGACCATTTTGTTCAAGGAAATAGGTTGCTTCTGCAGAACGACCACCTGTTGCGCAAATAAGGGCGATTTTCTCTGGTTCATATTCTAGCAAGACAGATTGAAACCGCTCCAAGAAATCTTTCTCATGCATGGAGATTGGCAAAGCACCTTGCGCTACTCCGGAATCCTGCCACTCCTCGCGCGATCTGATATCCAGCACAACGAGATCACCAGCAGATAGCTTTTCAAATGCTTGTGGTGCGCTCATTAAAGGCGTGTCTGCACGTACTGGAAAGGCAATCAATATGAGTGACAAAAACAACGCCAATGACGCAATATGATACCGTAAGTTTGAAGAGTTTTTATCGAGTGCTAAGGCGTGCAATTATTCAAATTCCATTTGTTCATAGACGCGTCCGGCATTGCGAGTTGCGAGTTCGTCGAACGTATGCAGATGCGCGTAGGGTGATTGATCCACATAATAAGCATCGGCTAAATCGCCACCTTCTTCAAGATGTTCGCCGATTTTTCCGCGTAAATAGACCAAATAATCGCGTGTATAGCGTCGCACTTGGTCCATATTTGTGGGGTGTCCGTGACCCGGGATAACATAAGTTGCATTTAATGCCTCAAATTCAGTTTCCCAAGTCTCAACCCATTCAGCGGTCATCGTGTCGTCAAAAATCGGCAACAGCCGTTCATGAAATGCCATGTCTCCGGCGATGACTAAGTTTTGTTTTGGAAGCCATACTTGCGTATCACCCGGGCTATGCGCAGGACCAAGATGTAATATTTCAATCGTAAAGTCCCCAAGCTCTAAGACTTTTTTATCTTCAAATGTTTCAGTGGGCAGCGCGATCGTAGTGCCTTCAGATTTATCACGATTATAGCGCTTCATATTCTCAAGGATCTGATGCCCGCGCTCTTCCAGCTCGTGCTTAGCATCGACATGCGCAATGATAGGAACGCCAAGTTCTGACCAATATGAATTGCCAAGCGCCGCATGTCCCTGACCATTTTCGTTGATGACAAATTTCACACTTTGATCGGTGATCTTCTGAATTTCTTCATGCAAAGCTTTTGCAAGCGAATAAGCAGCGCCGCCATTTATGACCACAACGCCTTCGCCGGTGATTATAAAGCTCAGATTGTTGTTATGCCCGCTATTCTCATATGTTGGCGGTGCGGTTGCACCAATTGCAGACCAAACATGAGGGATCACTTCAACTGGTTTTGAATAAAGAATTGAACCTGGATATTGATCGGGGATATTCTCATCGGCCATGGCTGGAACCGTGATTGTTGCGAATGTGGCTGCGAGGGTGGCAAGCTTCCGAATGAGCATTAGATTTCTCCTTCTAAAAAACGGTATCCATCAGATGTCACTTCAACCTTGCCAATCCCGCCATTGGGTAGGTGAAAGCCAATGACATTCATGTTCTCGCCTGTTATGCGATCAAACAGCATATTACGTGATTTTATGCCTAATTCTCGATCCTGATCTGAGCCGCTTGGCCAGAATGGTTTTTTAAATGCAATGTGATGATTGCCAATCGCATCACCTAAGATCATCGTAGAGTTTGAGCCGTTACGCACTTCAAAGCTCATATGTCCGGGCGTATGGCCAGGTGTTGAAACTGCGGCAATTCCAGGAATAATCTCTTGTCCGTCTTTGATGAATTCAACAACATCTTCAATGACATCAAGACGGCGTTTTGCGCCAACTGCAAATGGTTTTAAACTGTCAGGCAAGCCATCGACAGTATTGGGGTTCCACCAATAATCCCATTCGTTTTGGCTAATTAGATATTGTGCTTCGCTAAATAGTGGATCATCAAAATCATCTAAAAGTCCCCAAAGATGATCGGGGTGTGCATGGGTGAAAACCACGTGGGTAATGTCTTCAACAGCTAAGCCAAATTGATCAAGACTATCTACGATCTTGCCTGCAGATGGCATGAAGTCCGGGCCCGAACCAACATCAAATAATACATTGCGTTCACCATCTTGATATAGTGCCAGATTGCACTCAGGTGTGAGTAGATCACGCGATAAATTAAACTCTGTGAGAATAGGGGATAGTGCATCCTGTGGGACCGTTTCAAAAATGAAATCACCCGGCAGGGTAAGGTTTCCATCGCTCACGGTTGATAGAGTTGCGTTTCCAACTTTGATCTGAGCAACAGATAGATTTGGTGATGCTCCCAAAATTGATAATGCTGCTGCTCCCTTTAAGACATCGCGCCGCGTAATAGACATATCCACCTCCATTCATTCATATATTCGAATATGAATGAATAAAGTGATTTTCGCAACCTTTTAGCGCGTGCTCACATTCATCATGTGCGTTAAGCCCATAAAAAAACCACGTTAAAGCAGCAAATACCGTTTAACGTGGTCAAAGAGAAATGAAAAAGACCTAAAGTCTTAAAGTACGCAGTTTACAAAAAATCATCTCGACGCGGTGTGAAGCAGTCAATGAGAGTGCCAGGCTCCAAACATACGCAGCCATGCGTGAGATCAGATGGGATGACAAAACTGTCACCCTGTTTTACTTCACGTTCTTCGTCACCTAGTGTGAAACGAAAGCGCCCGCTTTCCACATAAGTCGATTGAACATGTGGGTGATTGTGTAGATCGCCAACAGCACCTTCTGCTGCAAAACGAAATGCAACAACCATCAAATCAGAATGATCAGACAGAACCTGTCGCGTTACATTTTCACCCGTTGAAACAACTGGAAAATCTGACATTTAAACCTCCGTGTTAAGAGAACAGCATACCGCCATTAATATCGATGTTTGTCCCAGTTATAAATGCGCTGTCGTCACATGCAAGGAACAAGACAAGATTAGCCGCATCATCGACATGGCCTTGTCGCTTCACAGGTGCACTTGCTTCAAAGCCACGACGGCCTGCATCCGGGGTGTGGACATTGTGGAAATCAGTATCAATCATGCCAGGGCAAAGCGCATTTACGCGAATATCTGGGCCAAGTTCTTTGGCAAGACCACGCGTCATCGTCATCACAGCACCTTTCGATGTTGCATAAGGCACAGCACCCGGGCCACCACCATCACGGCCAGCTTGGCTTGCCAAATTCACAATTGTTCCGCTCTTCATGTGCTGAAGACATGCATGTGTCATCAAAAACGTACTTGTAAGGTTGAGGTCTAAAACTTCGCGCCAGTGGGAAAGGGGCGTTTCAGCAATTTTCTTACGGGCAACCAAACCGCCAGCATTATTGACCAAAACATCAACACTGCCGAAAGTTTCAACTGTCTTTGCAACAAGCGCATTTACGTCGTCTTCGTTTTTCAAATCCCCTTGCATCGCAAAAGCCTGACCGCCATTTGCTTTAATCTTCGCAACGGTTTCATCAGCACCTGTGCTGAAATAGTTGATGGCAACATTTGCACCTTCAGAAGCTAGTTTGATAGCAACGGCAGCTCCGATATCTCGACCACCTCCTGTGACGATGGCGGTTTTTCCTGCAAGTTTCATTGGGTCTCTTTCCTTTTAGCGTATTAGGTATTGGCGAGTTTTTTCATAACAACTTTGAAAGTGTTCTCGTCCGGGTCTGTGAAATATAGATCTGCGTCATAACCCTGATCGTCCATAAAGTTGAAGATCCGTTTTGGCGCGTCGAGCTTATAAGGTACTAAAAGCGTCGCAATCCGGTGGCGGGTTGATGCGGGATAGTGCGCGGTTAACACTGTGCTGACGGGTAGGCCTTCGTAATCAGCTGGATCTACATCGGTAAACTCAGTTTTTTGACTAATTTCCGGTTTGCCAGCTTCTGACCAAACGACTTGGCCATAAAAACCTGAGTGTTCCTGCGTGTTGCGGAATGAAGATTTGCCAAGTTCGAATTTGTTATTGGCATGTAGCAACCAATCAATCGTGACAGGTTTATCCGCATCCACTTTATCAACAATGACGAAATAGGATCCGCGCACGAAATAAATCTCACGTTCAGCACATGTTACTTCAGGTGAAAGGCTTTGATATGCAGCTGTTGCATCCCCGCAGATATAGATGTGATCTTCGCGTTCTTCAGCGGCTTTAATCTGACCTGTTGCGGCGAGCGCTTTTGCTTTGTCTTTTTCAGCATATTGGCCTTTGCCATTGATCAGGATCGCATTTTTAGAGCATGTTTGACGGCGCCAATTACGGTGCATTGATGAATTAAAGGCAACATAATATCCAGATTGGATCGCCATATCTTCGCCATAGGCTGCCATACAAAACGAGTTTTGATCGCCGTGGCTGTGGCTGACTGAACCGAATCTGGATGATTTAAATACAAACTGGATATGATTATCTGGATCATCCATTGCGTGTTGAACGCCCACCCAACCAATGCCTTTAAAGTGGCGCAAACCGTCCTGCGGTTTTGCAGCTTCAATTTCTGGGAAATCCGTTTGGAAGACGAGTTCATCAAAATTCGTATCCCACCAACCCCAGTTGTAAAATGCCATTTCGGTGCCAGGATTAGTTCGCAGATTTTCCTCTGCATACCACTGGTATTCGCCTTTGCCGGTTGCACCTGCAAGTTGGCGCATATTTAGACCGGTTTTAATTCCAGGAAGATCACCTTGCGTACTGTCATCACCAAATGTGGCGCGGCGCGTATTCGGCGCTTTACAATAAAGCGGGAAGTCGCCAGTGTTTTGCAAGAATGGACGCTTGTAAAGATCAATTCCAATATACGATTTAAGCCTGTTTGCCGCATCGATAAGATAAGCAACACCCATCATCCAGTAGTTTGTGCCTTCGGCCCAACCTCCGTCATTATCACCCCAAGGAGAATAGACCGTCATTAAGAACTCAATGCTATAGTCCAGCCATCCGCGAACTTCATCACTTTCATCATCACCCAATAGGGCAATACATGATGGGACAATGGTTAGCGATACAGAACGGACTGCATGGCTGTCATAAGGGAAGAGATGAATTTTCGCGTTTTGAATTGCATGGTCAGCAATGTCACGTGTGCGTTCTAAAAGTGCACTGCGAACAAGGTCGCGCTCTTCGTCTGAAAGTTCATGATAAAGCCAGTCATAACCCCATGCGAGTGCGTTACATACGCGATATGCCCATTCGTCTGTATATGCGCGCGATGTTACGCCCATGGGATCCCAGGATGCAGCTTCTAACAGCCATTCTTTCGCGCGCGCAGTCATTTTCACATCTTCAGTAACCATACCGCCGATTGCCAAGTGCCGGATGGCATACCAATGCTCTTGCAACTCAATATAGGTTTGGCGCCAGATCGGTGCAGTACGTTGATGATTAGGGTAGCCTTTTGGCTCGCCCATCACATCACGATCCATCCAAGGTAGGACCGATTTTTCGTAAAAATTAGACCAACTGCAATGATTTGGATCAGCAGCGACAGCTTTTTTAAATTCAGCCAGGCGATCCGTTGTCATCCAAAGGCGAGGGTGGTTTGTATCCACCTTTTTATATCGCTCTGAACGTTTTGGAACTGGGGTTAGCGGCAGATCTTCTGCAATGGAAAATGTGCGCGAACTACTCCATGTGCTTGTTTGCGAGTTTGTTTCAGGATCCCACGTAGCATATGACCAATGATAGTTTCCTGCATCCAGAGCAATATCTGGGGTGAAAAAGTTAAGCGGTAAATCTTCAAAGATATGGGTGCTTTTTGCCGGATAATCGGCCTCAGTGGATATGCGCATCACATAGCGCGCATCATCATCAATCACAGGGATCCATGAAAAGCGTGGCGGATTTTCAACAATATCCGTATTTTCAATTGGTGAATATTGGATCGTTAATTGACCAGCTTTTGGTTCATCAAGCAAAGGAAGAGCGTCACTTGCCATAGAAGTAGATTTCCGTTTTGTAAATTTGCAATGGAGCGGCGAGACAACCCGCCGCTCTGATGTTTTTCTATATAATATTACTTGTTGTACTGGCGCTCGTAAGCAGATTGCATCACGACAAGAACATCATCGTAACCTAGCTTTTTAAGTTGAGCGATATAATCGTCCCACTCAGCTTCAACATCAGATGCACCCAAGATCCATGCTTGCTGACGCTCGAGCATATAATCACGGATAGTACCCCAATATTTATCGTAGACTTTTTGCTCATCCGCGTTAAATGCAACGCCCAGGAACTGATCAATCAGATAGTCGCCTTGGTCATAAAGTGCGATACCTTCGAGCGCGAACTCGTTTGACCACTGGATCTCGTATTTATAGTCTTGGAAGTAACCACGACCCTGAAGTTGAGAACCAACTTGGTAAAGTGATCTGTTTACAGGACCAGCTTCTAAGAACTCTTTCTTAAAGATCGCTTCGCCATCAACCACATCATATTGTTGACCTTCAACACCGAAGTTTGCCAAGCGACGACCTTCTGGTGTGAACCAGAAATCGAAATATTTGATTGTTTCAACAGGGTGTTTGTTGGTGTGACCGATTGCCCATCCATCAGGTTTAATTGGAATACGGCGATGCTCTTCAATGCGCTTGCCGCTGATAGAAGCTGGTGGTGCCATTGCTTTAAATTCAAAGCCATCAATCTCCGTTGATAATCTGTTATAGCCGGAAGTCGATGCAAACCAATCGTGTGTTGCACCACCAAGGTTTTCAGACAAAAGGAAGTCACGAGCTGATGAACCACGCGTAAATACTTCCGCATCCACCAAACCTTCTGCATACCAGCGCGCAAGGTTTTTAATGCCTTCGCGATAGCCTTCACCCGCATATGGGTGCGCCATTTTACCATCATCAACCAGGAAATCGTGATATGTATCAGATCCTGATGAACGACCATCCCATAGTGTTACAAGACGGATAAGCTCAGGCCATTGACGTGCGAAATATGGTACTTCGTCTGCTTCGCCGTTACCGTTTGGATCTTGAGTTTTGAAGGCACGCAATGCAGCTTCAAATTCTTCAACTGTTTGCGGAACTTCAAGACCTAGTTTGTCGAGCCAGTCTGTGCGGATCCAGTATGCACGACCATATTTACCATCTGGCAAATAAGGGATGTAGTACATGTTTCCATCAGCGGCAGAAATCGCAGCCGCAACTTCAGGACGTGCATCAAAATATGCCTTCATGTTTGGCGCATGCTCTTCGATCAACTCATTAAGAGGCAAGAACGCACCTTCTGGACCATATTGGTTCACGAAGTCTTTAATTCGGCTTGATCCAACGATGTCAGGGATGTTACCACCCGCAAGCATCAAGTTCAGAGCTTCTGTACGGCCTGTGTTCTCATCAGACCGCAGGTTTGCGCCAACGGTTACATCAACAAGGTGAACGTTCGTCCATTTGCGAGCCTGTTGTTCAACAGGCCAATCTTCTTTGTAAATAGGATAACGAGCATGGTTCATCTGGATCGTCAGCTCCAGAGGATCCCCTTCAACAATTTGTAGATGGCCATCTGATTGTGCAGGCGTTGCAAATGCAGTGCCGGCCAGAAGAGCCGCAGCAAGAGTTAATTTACGCATGAATTCCTCCCATTTTGCGTGTTTGTCTTGTCATTCTTTTACTCCCCCAAGTAAAATTCCTTTTTCAAAGTATTTCTGGATGAACGGATAAACGATCAACACAGGAATAATTGAGCAAACAATGATTGCACCTGTGACGGTTTCCGGACCATAAGCTGCGTCCAGCACGTTCATTGCAAATTCTTCGGTATCGCTAAGCTTGGCTATTGTGTGTCTTAAGAAGACCTGTAACGGGATCTTCTCCTCACTTTGCAAGAGAACCATTGCCCAGAAAAAACCGTTCCAGCGCGCAACAATGCAGAAAAGTGTGATGGTCGCGATGGCCGGTTTGGACAGCGGCACAAAGACTTTCCATAAAACTTGGAAATCATTTGCGCCGTCCATACGGGCAGCCTCCTCAAAACTTCGCGGAATACTTTCGAAGAAGTTTCTCAATAAGATGATATTGAAGGCGTTAACCGCAAAGGCCAAGATAATACCAAACATACTATCTAGCAGATTTAGATCTCGCATATTAAGGAAGAACGGGATCAATCCAGCGTTAAACCACATCGTAAAGGCGATGAAGAGATTGAAAAAACGTCTGCCTTTGAGCTGTGGGCGCGATAAAGCATAGGCTCCTGGAATGATGAACGCCATGCTCATCAATGTACCGCCGATTGTATAGATAAATGTGTTGCGGTAAGAGACCCAAAATTGCGGATCTGACAATATAAAGCGATAAGCTTCAATCGTCATATCGATAGGTGTCAATACGACTTTACCCGCAGCAGCCGCAAAGCCTGAGCTAAATGAAACGGCTGCAATGTAAATAAACGGGTAGAGCGTTGCAGCTGTGAACATGCCGATTAGAACTGATACAGCGATTGCGAAAAACTTGTCGCCTCTTGAGTAAAGATTCCATTTCATCATGTCAGAACCCTCACCATAATGATGTGCGCGATAGACGTCGCGACATCGTGTTAGCAACCATTACAAGCACAAAGGCAACAACCGCATTGAACAGACCAGCAGCAGCGGCCAGATCATATTGACCTGACTGCAGACCTTGGCGGTAGACCCATGTGTTGACCACATCTGCAACGGAGTATGTCGACGGCTGATAGAGCAAAATCACAAGTTCAAAAGACACTTCCATGATATTGCCAATGCGGATGATCAGCATGATCAGAATAGTCGGCATAATCGACGGGATTGTGATCCGCCACATCATTTGCCAGCGGTTTGCGCCATCAACCACTGCACTTTCATAAAGTGAAGGGTTCACACCCGCGATTGCAGCGAGAAAGACAATCGAGCCGAAACCAGCTTCTTGCCAAATACCTGTACCCACAAAGATGGGACGGAACCAATCAGGCTGGGTGAGGAAGTAGATTGGATCAAGACCGAGCCAACCCATCACAGTATTGACAATACCGGCCGACGGAGAAAATGCTGTGATGACGATACCAGCAATAATCACAGATGAGATAAAATGAGGAAGATAAACAATGGTTTGCGCAGTTCGTTTGTAACTTGCGTGTAATATCTCATTGAACATCAATGCTAAAATGATGGGGGCTGGGAAGCCGAATATCAGATTTAATGCGCTGATTTCGATGGTGTTTCGAACCGCCCGCAAGAATTGGTCATTGCTGAACAGTGTTTGAAAATGTTCAAAGCCAATCCATGGGCTGTTTGCGACACCTTTAAAGATCGAGTAATCCTTAAATGCGATTTGCAGGCCGTACATCGGTTTGTAGAGGAAAACGATAAACCAAATTATCGTTGGAACCAACATTAAATAGATCTGCCATTCGCGCTTGAAGTGATCGATGGTGCGTGTCCAACTATCATTTCTGATCGCCTGATTAGCAACTTGCGGCGGTTTATCTGTCCTCAAATTGGTGTGGGTCTGTTTCGCCATGGTCTTACGCACCTAAGTCCAAAGCGCGTCCACTTTCAGCATCAAAAATCTTGACCAATGAGGAAGGGACATGAACCTCGTTCACACCAGAAAGATGGGCAATATTGCCATTGGTTTCAGCCTTAAAGACCATGCTATCATCACCGTGATGGGCATGTAGCAATGCTTCAGAACCTAACGGCTCGACAAGATCTAAACTGATCGGCAAAACGGAAGTGTTATCGCCCGCATTTAGCTCAGTGTGTTCAGGACGAATGCCGACAATGACATCTCTGCCAACATGATTGCCCACCTTGCCATCGACTTTTATTTCAGCCCCGCCAACTTTCGCACCGTATTCGGTAATCTGGCCTTTGATTTGGTTCATGGGGGGAGAACCCAAGAAACCAGCGACAAAGGTGTTGGCGGGGTTGTTGAACAAATCCATCGGCGCGCCGACTTGTTCGATAATACCATCGTTCATCACCACAATACGATCGGCAAGCGTCATAGCTTCAACCTGATCATGCGTGACGTAGATAGATGTTGCGTTTAAGCGATTATGCAAGCGTTTGATTTCAGCGCGCATCTGCGTTCTTAGTTTCGCATCAAGATTAGATAACGGTTCATCAAACAAAAAGACTTTAGGATGACGAACAATAGCGCGGCCCATAGCAACACGTTGTCTTTGTCCACCAGAAAGATCCGCAGGTCGGCGGTGCAAATAATCAGTTAGCCCGAGTATTTCAGCCGTCTCTGCTATTGTTTTCTTGATTTCGGCTTTTGGTGTACGGCGGATGCGAAGTCCAAATGCCATATTCTCAGCAACATTTAAATGAGGGTAAAGCGCATAGTTTTGGAATACCATGGCGACATCGCGATCTTTCGGTGCAACACGATTTACAAAGCGCCCATCAATTGAAAGTTCGCCTGCTGTAATCTCTTCAAGACCTGCAATCATCCGTAATGTTGTTGATTTCCCGCAGCCCGATGGGCCGACCAAAACAACAAATTCTCGTTCTTTAACATCTAAGTCGATGCCATGAACAACTTCTAATAAACCGTATGATTTTACGATCTTGTTTAGCGTGACGCCAGCCATGCAACCTCCCAGTTTTGCACAAAAATGCGTTATCAATGTAGTATGCTAGAAAACAAACTAGTATGCAAGATGCAATTGTTGTATACATGATTTTTATGGATATTGCTGCAAATTTCAGCATTTCAGATTGTTATTTATTCACACTCTTGGTAAGCGATAAGGAACGCTTACCAGCAGCAAGATTGGAGAAAGTGCATGGCTCATGCAGCTCAAATTAGCGACGCGCGCACCAGCGTGGATGATATTTTCGATCTACTGCGAAGTGAGATTCTATCACTAAAATTACGGCCCGGGGACAAACTGTCGGAAGTCGATATGGCAGCCCGATTTGGTGTCTCTCGTCAGCCCGTGCGTGATGCTTTTAGCCGCTTGGCCAATCAAGATTTACTACTCATTAGACCTAAACGCGCAACAGTTGTAAAACGCTTTTCTACACGTGAAATCAATAAGTCACGCTTTGTGCGCTCTGCAATTGAAGAACGTGTTTTGCGTCGTGCAGCTGAGTTTTGCGACTTGGTCGGCGCTGCTCGTTTAGACATGGCCTTAGCTGAGCAAGAGAAGGCGCTAAAGAGCAAAGATGTGGCAGCATTCGGTAAACTTGATTATGCTTTTCACAAAATACTTTGTGAGATTGCGCAGGTTGATTTTGCATTTGACGTGATCATGGCTGAAAAAACAAAAGTGGATCGTTTGTGTGCACTTGGCCTTGCCAAAGAAGACCAAATGCCAGAGCTAATTGCCGATCATTACCAGATTGCAAAGGCTGTGGAAAACCATGATGCCGACGGTGCAGTGAACGCTGGAATGAAACATTTAAGTCGACTTGATGAGACAATTAAACATATCTCAGCCCAAAACGCCGATTACTTTGATCCTGACGAATAGAGCATCGGATAAAGACAATTTATGTTTAAACGCGGCGAAATGAGTGCAGGGGAAGAAGCTGCGCTTAATGCTGCACCCAAAACATCTGACATATTCAAACTAGCCTGGCCAATGACGCTAAAGGCAGTGTTTTTGCACGGAACCGTTTTGCTAGATGGTTGGTTGGTTTCTCCTTTAGGTGAAAAGTCATTAGCAGCCATGGGGTTAGCAGGTGCAATGGGCGGCATTGTTCTGGGTGTGATTTTCGCGTTCTCACATGCATTGCAAATCAGAACCGCCCAAGCCTTTGGTACCGGTGATCCTGTTTATCGAAAATCGGTTTTAGCATCTGGATTGACAATTGGACCAACGATTGGATTGATTGGGATCTGTGCAATCTTTTTGTTTGGGCAGTCTCTATTAAGTACATTAGCTACGAGTGCGGATATATCGCAGCAAGCATGGACTTATCTTTCGATCTTTTCACTGGTCATTCTAGGTGAGGCGGTCGGGCAATCAATATCCAGTCATTTTAACGGCTGTGGCCGAACAAAAATTCCGCTGCTGGGCTATTGTATGTCGGTGCCAATCAATGTCACTTTAAGCTATGCATTAATTCACGGCGCTTTTGGATTGCCAGCCTTTGGTGTGCCAGGCGCTGCGATGGGCAGTGCTGCAGCCATCCTTATTCAAACTATATTCCTTGTCAGCCAGCTCATTCGTCTTGATGGTTTTTTACGGAATGTGAAGGGTTGGCAAAGAGATACCTTTCAAAAGTCCATTCAACGTCATGTGATTTTTTCGCTGCCAATCGCAGCAACTTTTGTAAGTGCCACATTTGCAGGGCATATCTGCACGCTTATATATGCGAAGATGGCTTTACCCGATTTTGCTGCAATGACCTTGATTGCGCCTTGGAATATGGTTGCTGGACAAATAAGTATGCAATGGACCCAAGCAACAGGCATTATGGTGGCGCAACTTTTGGGCAAAAAGACATCAGAGCCAGTGCTTGATGGATTTTTGTCGCGCGCATGGCGCGGTGCGTTTGTCGCAGCTTTTTGTGTCGCAATGATCTTTATTGCGATGAATTTATCTGTTCAGATACTTTATCCAGATCTATTGCCAGAAACACAGATGATCTTGATCGGTTTTTTGCCGATACTGCTCTTCATCCAAATACCAAGAACGACCAATGCGATATGCGGAAACACACTGCGTGCGAGTGGTGATACGGTTTACGTTATGAAGCTGTTTATCTCAGCCCAATGGGGCTTTCGTGTTCCTGCAACAGCTGTAGCAGTGCTATATTTTGATCTCTCGGCATTTTGGGTTTTATCACTTATCTTATGGGAAGAGTTGATCAAATTCTATCCGTTCCATCAGCGTTTATGGAAGGGAGATTGGAAGCGTAGATCGGTAGCTGGTTAAGAAAACTTTCGGAAAAATTTGGTTCGATCGAACATTTTTTCAAGCTCTTCCATTCTGCTTTTTGTCGTATCCCAATGACGTTCTTGCACTTCTGCGATAAATATTTCTGCCAGTAGCATGACCGTGACATTGGAATCCCATGCTGAAGGAACAACAATCTGGCTGTTAAAGCAGTAGTCTGCATTCACGCTGATGGGGGAGCCCCACTGATCGGTAAACAGCACGACCTTTGCGCCGCGTTCCTTTGCCATTTCAGCTAGCCTAAGCGTGCTATTCTCATATCGACGAATATCAAATATGACGACAACATCGCCTTCATTGATGTCCAAAAGATAGTGTGCCCAGGCGTTGGAGCTGGAAGAAATATGTGTCACGCCTTTGCGGATAACTTGCATATGAAGAAAGAAATAATCAGCAAGTGTACGCGTAATTCTGCCGCCAACGACAAATAGTTTTTGGTCAGAATCACTAAGTAAAGTGCAGGCATCATCAAAAATCTGCGGGTCAATATCACCCAATGAATGGCTAATATTTTCGATAACTGCTTCTGTAAAACGGTTTAAGATGTGACCTTCAGGTGCATTATTCACCCAGCGTTCGCGTTTTGCAATAGGTCCTGATATTTTTTCATCTAGCTCAGCCCGAAGGTTGGCTTGGAAATCTGGAAAGCCGGTAAAGCCAAGCTTTTGCACAAGACGTCCAACTGTAGGTGTAGAGACCCCAGCAGTATCAGCAAGACTGGTAATGCTACCTAAACCCGATACTGGGTAGTTCTTTAAAATGATATCGACGAGCTGCCGTTCAGCGCGTGTAAACCTTGTGGATTGCTCCCGAAGTTTGTCTGCAATTGTTTGTGAGCTCACCTGAATCATCCCCGTTTTTTGTAATTATATGCACAATCGAATTTAAATTGAAGAATAATTTAGTTTGATTATTGACAAGTCAATCTCAATTGAAGAGAATTTAACAAAATTTGGAGTGATCGTTTTGGTGGATGAAGCAAAAACAGAAATTGTTTCCGTGTTGGATGGTGATAGCCACTGCGACATTCTGCTGATTTGTGAGCATGCTTCAAACCATATCCCAGAAAAATTTGATAATTTGGGTTTGAACGCTGACGCCCGTAAAAGTCATGTTGCTTGGGATCCAGGTGCTGCTGAAGTGACAAGATTGTTGGCAAAACGATTTAATGCGCCGAGCGTGTTAAGCGGTATTTCCAGATTGGTTTATGATTGCAACAGACCACCATCTGCCAAAGATGCGATGCCTGAAAAGAGTGAGATCTATCAAATCCCGGGCAATGCTAATCTCACAGAAGCGCAGAAAAATCAGCGTATTCAAGATTATTATCAGCCATTTGAAGATGCAATAGCAAAGCTATTGTCAGAGCATAGCGTAGCACCAATTCTTGTTACCGTGCATAGTTTTACACCGACTTATCATGGTAAAAAACGTGAAGTTGAAGTTGGTATTTTGCATGATGATGATAGCTTAATAGCTGATGCAATGCTTGAATATGCCGAACGGTATGAAGAGATGTGCGTGCTTAGAAATGAGCCGTATGCGGCAGAAGATGGTGTGACCCACACGCTTAAGCATCATGGTATTCGCAATGGTCTTGCTAATGTGATGATTGAGATCCGAAACGATCTTTTGCAAACCCCGCAGCAATGTTTGGATATTGCTTTACGAATAGCGGTTATGCTTGATTATGCACTCAAAGTGTATTCTGCGGCGCCAGATCGTAAGGAGCGCGCTGGATGAAGTTTGTAAATTCGTACATACGCGTTGTTGATGCGGTGAACTACCGCATCGGTCGCATTATTATGTATGGCATATTTGTCATGATTGCGATTTTGATGTGGTCGTCAATTTCCAAGACATTTTTCCTCCCTTCATTATGGACACTTGAAATCGCGCAATTTGCCATGGTGAGTTATTATATTTTGGGTGGGCCTTACTCCATTCAGCTTGGTTCGAATGTCCGCATGGACTTATTTTACGGTGAATGGTCAACACGTAAAAAAGCCCAAATCGATGCGATAACGGTATTTTTCCTTTTGTTTTATTTGGGCATTTTGCTCTATGGCGGACTTGGATCCTTGGCTTATTCACTAGGTCATTACGGTGATGAGCCGATACAGTTTTTATTTGGTGTTTTAACAGGGCAAGAAAGCCCAGGGCGTTTAGAGCGCAGCCCAACGGCTTGGCGCCCGTTCCTGTGGCCAGTTAAATTAGTGATGTGTCTGGGTGTATTTTTAATGCTTTTGCAGTCGATTTCCGAATTGCTCAAAGACATTATCAAACTGCGCGACGAGAAAACAGAAATTGAGGCTGTGAACTGATGTCATACGAAATGATTGCATTGTTCATGTTCGCATCCATGATGCTGATGTTGTTTACAGGTCAACGCGTTTTTGGCGCAATTGGTGCTGTCGGCGCTATTGCAGCCATTGCTCTTTGGGGAACAGGTGGATCTGATATCGCATTTGCTTCAGCAATGAAGTTGATGAAATGGTATCCGCTTTTAACCCTGCCAATGTTCATCTTTATGGGCTACGTGCTTTCAGAATCCAAAATTGCGGATGATCTTTACAAGATGTTCCATGTTTGGATGGGGCCGGTGAGGGGTGGTCTGGCTATCGGCACCATCGGTTTGATGATCTTGATCTCTGCGATGAATGGTTTGTCTGTTGCTGGTATGGCGATCGGAGCGACAATCGCATTGCCTGAATTGTTAAAACGCGGATATGACAAACGCATGGTGACTGGCGTCATACAAGCGGGTTCTTCGCTTGGTATTTTGGTTCCGCCATCGGTTGTTTTAGTGCTTTATGCCATGATCGCACGCCAGCCAGTTGGCCAATTATGGCTTGCTGGTGTTTTCCCTGGATTGCTGATGGCAGCGCTGTTCATGCTTTATATCTATATCAGATGCCGTATTCAGCCTGAGCTTGGTCCAGCGCTTAATGAAGATGAACGCGAAGCTATGCCTCTATCTGAGAAGCTTGGTCTATTACGCGCTGGTATGCTGCCTCTCTTTATTTTCGCCGTCATGATGGTGCCGTTTGTTAATGGTTGGACATCGCTGGTTGAAAGTTCAGCAGTTGGCGCATCAACTGCGTTTTTGGCAGCTGTCTTTAAAGGACGGATGAACAAAAAAGTGTTTGAAACATCTGTACGTCAGACGCTGGCGATATCTTGTATGTTTATGTGGATCATTTTGGCAGCACTTGGCTTTGGCGCTGTGTTTGACGGGTTGGGCGCGGTAAAGGCAATTGACACATTGTTTACTGATCAGCTTGGATTGAACCCTTGGGTCATTTTGATTTTGATGCAGCTTTCATTTTTGGTTATGGGAACATTCTTGGACGATACGGCCATGTTGGTTATCGTCGCGCCACTTTACGTGCCGCTAGTTAAAGCACTCGGATTTGATCTTGTTTGGTATGGTGTTTTGTACACGATCACCACACAAATTGCCTATATGACGCCGCCATTTGGCTACAATTTATTCCTCATGCGTGCCATGGCACCGCCTGAGATCACACTTAAAGATATTTACAGTTCAATCGCACCGTTTGTGTTGGTGATGCTATTTGCCTTAGCGCTTGTCATCATATTTCCGCAAATTGCGATGTGGCTGCCAAATACAGTTTACGGAAAATAAAGAGAACTTCAAAAAGAAGCAAAAAAACAGGTTGGGGACAACCAAACTAAGGAGAAATGAAATGACGACTTCAAGACGTAGTTTTATTAAGGGAGCAGCAATGGCAGCTCCAGCAGCAGCGCTGGCAACACCTGCAATTGCACAATCAAAAATTAAATGGCGTATGCAAACTTATGCCGGTGCAGCGCTCGCAGAGCACGTTGTAAAACCAGCTATTGACAGCTTTAACAAAATTGCTGGCGACCAAATGGAAATTGAATTGTTCTTTGCCGATCAGCTTGTGCCAACAGGTGAGTTGTTCCGCGCTATGCAAAAAGGCACAATCGATGCTGTGCAATCAGATGATGATTCCATGGCCTCTCCAACAGATGTAACTGTATTCGGTGGGTATTTCCCATTTGGTAGCCGCTATTCGCTTGATGTGCCAGTGCTCTTTAATCAATACGGTTTGGGTGAGATTTGGGATCAAGAATATTCAGCTGTTGGCGTAAAACACATTTCAGCAGGCGCTTGGGATCCTTGCCATTTTGCAACAAAAGATCCGATTAACTCGTTGGAAGACCTCAAAGGAAAGCGTATCTTTACCTTCCCAACAGCGGGTCGCTTCTTGACGAAGTTTGGCGTTGTTCCGGTGACACTCCCTTGGGAAGACATTGAAACTGCAGTTCAAACTGGCGAATTAGATGGTATTGCATGGTCCGGTATTACTGAAGATTATACTGTTGGCTGGGCTGATGTGACCAATTACTTCCTGACAAACAACATTTCAGGCGCATGGGCAGGTTCATTCTTTGCTAATATGGACCGCTGGAATGAATTGCCTCCGCATCTTCAAGAGTTGCTGAGAGTTTGTATGGATCAAAGCCATTATTACCGTCAGTGGTGGTATTGGGGTGGTGAAGCTGATTTGCGTGTTAACGGCACAAAAATGGAGCTCACAACTATTCCTGATGAAGAATGGGCGCAGGTTGAAGATGCCGCTGTGGAATTCTGGGAAGAAATCGCAGCTGAGTCTGAAACAAAACGTAAAGTCGTTGAAATCTTCAAAAAGTACAATGCCGACATGGTTAAGGCTGGACGCCCATACCGTTACAGCTAAACTACAAGCTTAAAAGACGCCACCATGTCGGTGGCGTCTAACACAAACGGTCTATCAGGATAATCATGGCTAAAACCCTCCCATTTGAAGCATTGAAATCTAAAGTTACGGCTGGCGATATAGATACCGTATTGGTGTGTCTGGTCGATATGCAAGGCCGCCTTATGGGCAAACGCTTCCATGCGGTCAACTTTATTGAAAATGCTTATAAAGAAACCCATTGTTGTGACTATCTTTTAGCCACAGATTTAGAGATGGCAACGCCAGATGGTTATGCTGCTTCAAGCTGGGAACGTGGCTACGGCGATTACATCATGAAACCTGACCTGGAGACAATCAGATTAGTTCCGTGGTTGGAAGGCACTGCAATGGTGATGTGCGATGTGCTTGATCACCATACGCATGAAGAGGTTCCGCATTCACCGCGCGCAGTTCTGAAAAAACAAGTTAAGCGGCTTGAGGCGCTTGGTTATAAAGCCAAAACCGCGACTGAGCTTGAATTCTTTATTTTTGAAAAAAGCCTAGATGAAATCCGCAAATCTGGTTTTAAAGATCTCGAACCAATCAGCGCATATAATGAAGATTATCATATCCTGCAGACGACCAAGGAAGAGCATATTATGCGCCCGTTGCGCAATTGCTTGTTTGAGGCTGGTATTCCGGTTGAAAACACTAAGGGCGAAGCTGAAGCTGGGCAGGAAGAACTCAACATTCGCTATGATGAAGCACTCAATTGTGCTGAATATCATACGATTGCTAAACATGCCGCGAAAGAGATTGCTTGGCAGAAAGGCCATGCGGCGACCTTCGTTTCCAAATGGCATCACGAACGTGTGGGATCATCTTCCCATATTCATCAGTCACTTTGGACACTTGATGGGGAAAGCGCGTTTTATGACAAGGATGGCCAGTTCACCATGTCAAAAACCATGCAGCATTATGTTGCAGGGCTGTTAAAATACGCGCAAGATACCACCTATTTCCTAGCTCCCTATATCAATTCTTATAAGCGCTTTGCAAAGGGTACGTTCGCCCCAACAAAAGTCATCTGGTCTGTGGATAATAGAACAGCCGCATTTAGATTATGTGGAGATGGCTCTAAAGCTGTGCGCATTGAATGTCGTGTCGGTGGTGCTGATATCAATCCATATCTAGCAATCGCAGCTCAATTGGCTGCGGGCATTGCAGGACTTGAAGAAAAGCTTGAACTCGCACCTGCAACATCGGGCGATATTTATGCAAATGACGCAGCTGAAGATTTGCCAACAAATTTGCGCGATGCTGCAGAGAAATTAGAAAGTTCAAAAATGCTTCGCGCTGCGTTAGGGGATGTGGTGGTTGAGCACTATGTTCGAGCAGCAAGATGGGAACAAGAAGAATTTGATCGCGTGGTCACAGATTACGAAATTGCCCGTGGGTTTGAAAAAGCCTAAGGATTTAAGAAAGCCAGATAATGTCAGTTTTAAAATGTATTTCACCCATAGATGGTTCAGTCTATGCAGAGCGGGAAACGTTGTCGTCAACCGATGCGAAAGCACTTGTTCAAAGTGCAAAAGCAGCGCAAGTTGAATGGGCTGAGCGTCCACTTGATGAGCGCATCGAATTGGTGATGGCAGGCGTTGCCGCAATTGGCGATATGAATGTTGAAATCGTTCCTGAGCTTGCATGGCAAATGGGGCGTCCGGTTCGCTATGGTGGTGAATTTGGTGGGTTTAATGAGCGCGCCAGCTATATGGCATCTATCGCTAAAGAAGCTCTTGCTGATATTAAAGTTTCAGACGATGATCAGTTCAAGAGATTTATCAAACGCGAAGCGCATGGTGTTGTCTTGGTTATCGCGCCTTGGAACTATCCTTATATGACAGCGATTAATACTGTTGCTCCAGCGCTTATTGCTGGCAATACGGTGGTGTTAAAACATTCAACCCAAACATTGCTTGTTGGCGAACGCATGGCGGAAGCCTTCCATCTAGCAGGCGTTCCAAAAGATGTTTTCCAAAATGCGTTTTTAGATCACCAGACGACATCTGATCTTATTGCCGCAAAGAGCTTTGGCTTTGTTAATTTCACAGGTTCCGTTGGTGGTGGTAAAGCGATGGAACAAGCAGCTGCTGGTACATTTACTGGGATCGGACTTGAACTTGGCGGCAAAGACCCAGGCTATGTCATGGAAGACGCTGATTTAGATGCAGCCGTTGAGACATTGATCGATGGTGCGATGTTTAACTCAGGGCAATGTTGTTGCGGGATTGAGCGCATTTATGTTCAGGAAAGCCTTTACGATGCGTTTGTTGAAAAAGCTGTCGCGATCGTGAATGGTTATAAGCTTGGCAACCCGCTGGATGAAGCGACGACACTCGGTCCAATGGCCAATAAACGTTTTGCTAAAGAAGTACGGTCTCAAATTGCTGAAGCGATTGAGCAAGGTGCTGTTGCGCATATCGATAAATTTGATGAAGACGATGGTGGTGCTTATCTTACCCCGCAAATCCTGACCAATGTCGATCACAAAATGCGTGTGATGCGCGAGGAGAGCTTTGGCCCGGTGGTGGGCATCATGAAGGTCAAGGACGATGCGGAAGCTATTCAATTGATGAACGATAGTGACTTTGGTCTGACCGCTTCGCTCTGGACAAAAGACATTGATCGCGCTGAAAAAATCGGCAACGCCATCGAAACCGGTACGATCTTCATGAACCGTTGTGACTACCTTGATCCTGCATTGTGCTGGACAGGTTGCAAAGATACAGGGCGAGGAGGAGGGCTTTCAGTGATTGGCTTCCACAATTTAACCCGTCCAAAATCCTACCATTTAAAGAAAGCTTAGATCATGGAATTAGTTGGAAACTGGTCTTATCCTACTGCAGTAAAATTCGGCGCTGGGCGCATTTCTGAAATTGCGGATGCTTGTAAATCTGCTGGTATTTCAAAACCGTTGCTGGTCACCGACAAAGGTCTTGCGAGCATGGAAATCACCACCAAGACGCTTGATCTGATTGAAGCTGCTGGTCTTGGTCGCGGTATGTTCAGCGAAGTGGATCCAAACCCGACCGACAAAAATGCCGAAGAGGGCGTTAAGTTCTATCGCGAAGGTGGGTTCGATGGCGTAATCGCCTTTGGCGGCGGTTCTGGTCTTGATCTGGCTAAAGTGATTGCTTTTATGGCAGGTCAAACACGTCCTTTGTGGGACTTTGAAGATATTGGCGATTGGTGGACACGTGCGGATGCAGATGCCATTGCACCGATTATTGCCGTGCCAACAACAGCAGGTACAGGGTCAGAAGTTGGTCGCGCCAGCGTAATCACCAATTCAACCACCAGCGAGAAGAAAATCATCTTCCATCCAAAAATGTTGCCTGCTGTGGTTATTTGTGATCCTGAATTGACCGTAGGTATGCCCAAATTTATTACAGCTGGAACGGGCCTTGACGCGTTTGCGCATTGTGTAGAAGCATTCTCAAGCCCGCATTACCACCCGATGAGCCAGGGCATTGCGCTTGAAGGCATGCGATTGGTGAAAGAATACCTGCCGCGGGCGTATCAAGATGGAACAGATATCGAAGCGCGAGCGCATATGATGAGTGCTGCTGCGATGGGTGCAACTGGTTTCCAAAAGGGTTTAGGCGCTATCCATGCCATTAGTCATCCGGTCGGTGCGATCTATCACACACACCATGGCACGACGAATGCTGTGTGTATGCCAGCGGTATTGCAATTCAACAAATCTGCAATCAGAGAACGCTTTGATATGGCTGCAGCTTACCTAAAAATAGACGGCGGCTTTGAAGGTTTTTGTGCCTATGTTGATGATCTAAATGCATCGATGAGTGTGCCAAAAACACTGACAGACCTTGGCGTTAAAGATCCTGATATCGACCGCTTGGTAAAGGATGCGCTTGCGGATCCGAGCACAGGTGGCAATCCTATTGAAATGACGGAAAAGAATACGAGAGAGCTTATACTCAATTGCATCTAGGTGATACTTTTTAAACTGTTTGACAATTTGTATATAATCTTACATGCTGCTTGTTCATGTAAATTTTTATACATGCTTGTCGGTTAGTTGTCGTGTAAGTGTCACAGAACAAACCTAAGAGTGTTTCGATAAATTTCAAAGGTTCAACTTCCAGGGAGAAAACACCATGAATTTTAAATATACTTGCTCAGCAATTGCCGTTTTGGCAATGTCAACATCAGCTGCAAATGCAGAGACATTAAGGCTTTTAACTTGGGGTGGTTACGCACCTGAAGCAGTGATCGAAAAATTTGAAGCTGAAACTGGTCACAAAGTTGAAGTTACAAAATCAAACAACGAAGAAATGGTTGCAAAACTTCGCGCAACAAATGGCGGCGGCTTTGATCTTGTTCAGCCAAGCCAAGACCGTATCGCAGGTGCGCAAGAAGAGTTTGGCATTTATAAGCCACTAGACCTTTCAAAAATTGACACAAGCTTGTTCATTGATTCAATGCTTGAAGCCACAAAAGGCAACACAATGATGGACGGTAAGGTGTTTGCTGTTCCGCACGTTTGGGGCACAAGCGGTCTTGTAGTCAACACTGCAATGGCAGGTACAGTCAAAGACTACACAGACCTTTGTAACGCTGATGTTGCTGGCAAAGTATCTTACCGTCTAAAACGCCCGACATTGATCGGTTTTGCGTTTGCGATGGGTATGGATCCATTTGCAGCCTATGGCGATGCAGATGCTTACAAAGGTATTTTGGATAAAGTTGAAGCCAAACTTATCGAATGTAAGGCAAATGTAAAAACTTACTGGGATGGTGGCGATGAGATCAAAAACCTTCTCCGTTCTGGTGAAGTAACAGCATCCATGGCTTGGGACACAGGCGGTTGGCAGCTAAATGCAGACAATGCAGACATCAACTTTGTTGCACCAGCTTCTGGCGCTTTGGGTTGGATTGATACATTTGCATTGCCATCACGCGGTCGCGCAGATGATGCAGCTTACGCTTGGATCAACTTCGTCATGCAGCCTGAAATCGCTGCGATGATCACATCTGAAGCTGGTAACTTTACAGCGTCTAAAGGTGGTGATGCAGGCGTGGATGATGCGTTAAAAGCTCGCTACCAAACAAGCTTCCCACAAGAAGCTGTCGACAACATCAAGTGGTATCCAGCAGTTCCTGCCGGTCTTGAAGCACTGGAAGGTGCTGTTCTTGATCGCGTGAATGCTGCACAATAGAAACCTAAATAAATTGAGGGGCGCAATCGTGCCCCTCTTTTTTAAACTACATGTGAGATAAGAGTGTTAGATGTCCGAAATAGCTGATCTCGAATGTAGGGAACTTTCAAAAAGTTTTCTTGATTTCCAAGCCGTCAAAGAAGTGAGCTTTAGCGTTCCTAAAGGCACTTTCTTTTCTATTTTAGGACCTTCCGGCTGCGGGAAAACAACTCTTTTAAGAATGATCGCGGGCTTCCAAGAGCCCACAAGTGGCGATCTTCTGATCAAAAATAAATCTGTATTAGATGTAGCGCCAAACAAGCGTCCTGTTTCAATGGTTTTCCAACATTTAGCGCTGTTCCCGATGATGAACATTGCTGCAAATGTTGGCTTTGGTCTTCGCCAGCGCGGCGTTGATAAGAGCGAAATCGAAAGCCGCGTTGAAAAAGTTTTAGAGCGTGTCGGACTACCAGGTGTTGGTAAGCGTTCGATCAATCAATTATCAGGTGGACAAAAGCAGCGCGTGGCAATTGCCCGCTGTATGGTTTTAGAACCGGATGTTTTACTTTTAGATGAACCTTTGGGTGCGCTTGATCTTAAGCTCCGCGAACACATGAAAATTGAGCTGAAGAAACTGCAGGCTGAGTTTAACACAACGTTCGTTTATATCACGCACGATCAATCAGAAGCGCTTGTTATGAGTGATCAGATTGCGGTGATGAACCACGGTGTATTTGAGCAGATCGGCACTGCGCGTGAGTTATATTATCAACCGAAAACAGCTTTTGTGGCTGGTTTTGTCGGTGAAGCGAATAAGTACGATGCGAAGGTGACGTCGAAAAACGGTGAGGCGCTTAAACTCGTAACCGGTGATGGTGTGGAACTGTCTGGTGCTGATGCCATCGGTGATCTAAATAAAGGCGATAGTGCCCAAGTGTTTGTACGCCCTGAAGCCATTAAAATCTCACGCAAGCAAGCAGATATCGAAGGAATGGATAATAGTCATTCTGGTGAGATTGAAAGCATCTTGTTCAACGGTGCCAATAGTCAATTGCTTTTGCGTGATAACTCAAATGGTGCGCAGATTAATATCACCATGCCGCAAACCGGTGAATTCCGCGATCTTGCAAAAGGCGATACGGTTTATTTCGGCTGGGAAGCTGGCCAAACTAGATGCTACGCGTCGGATAAAGCGAATTAAGATGACATCAGATAAGTCAAAACTTGGTTTTTATCTTTTGCTTTCGCCACTTATATTGTGGTTGATGACGCTAATTATTTTACCGCATGTCGGCATGTTCTATGTGTCTATCAGCGAAAAGGTTGGCGTTCGCCAATATGAAACCGGTCTTGGCAATTATGCTGTCTTTTTCAATGAACCGCTTTATTGGAACACATTTGCACGAACAGCTTACATGTCCATTGCTGCGACGTTTTTAACGCTGCTGATCGGGTTTCCAATCGCTTATTACATCGCAAAACTCACCAAAGGGCGCACGAAAACCACGTTGTTTTTAATGTGTCTTATTCCATTTTGGGTGAGCGAATTGGTGCGCACTTTTGGGTGGATGATCTTGCTGCGCGAAACAGGTGTTGTCTCAAGTTTCATCCAATATATCGGGCTTGTCGATGGGCCGATTGAGTTTTTATACAATGATGCTGCGATCATGACAGGTCTTGTTTATACCTCCATGTTGTTCATGGTGGTTCCGCTTGTCACCACGCTTGATAGTCTTGACGATAGCTTAATTGAAGCGGGTTACGATTTAGGCGGTAATGGATATACCATCCTGCGGGAAATCATCATTCCGCATGCTATGCCTGGCATCGTCTCAGGCTGTATTGTGGTCTTCATGTTGTCACTGGGTAATTACCTCACGCCAATCTTGCTGGGTGGTAAAGATAGTTTATGGTTCACAAGCCTCATCTATAGCCAATTTATCACGCGCTTTAATTGGGAACTTGGTTCCGCCTTTGGGTTCTTGCTGCTAGGATTGTCTTCGCTCATCGTGTTCGTCGGATTAAAGCTATCTCGACAATCGCTCACTGAAACGATGGGGCGCTAAGATGATTACAGGTATCAAACAAAGCCCGTTTTTCACATGGTCATATCGCGCCTATGTGGCACTCTTTTTCATCTATTTGGCGCTGCCATTAGCGGTTGTCTGCGTCTTTGCATTCAACGACAGCCAGTTCCCTTCGCTACCATGGGATGGGTTTACATTAAAATGGTTCTTCGGGACGGAATCGCCGTCCATCGGTGTACTCAATGAACGATCAATCATTCGCTCAATAGGCACGTCAGCGTTTGTTGCCTTTTGGGTTGCTATTCTATCGGTATTTGTTGGCACCTGTAACGCGTTCTTATTCACCCGATATGAGTTCCGCGGAAAGTCGTTTCTTTACATCGTTATGTTGTTGCCACTGATTATCCCAGGCATCATTTTGGGTATCAGCATTTTGGTTTTCACTTCCAATATTGCCAACTTTTTAGAGAACGCCACTGGCCTATGGTTCGATAACCTAAGACCAGGACTTATTCTGGTAATCCTCGGTCAGTTCTCGTTTATTACAACATTTGCCACACTTGTAATTTCTGCTCGGTTGCAAAAGTTTGATCTAAGTTTGGAAGAAGCAGCGCTTAATTTGGGCGCCACAAAGCTCGGTGCAATCCGATCAATCACGCTGCCATTTTTATATCCAGCAATGATTGGGGCAGGGGTGGTCGCTGTCTTGATGAGTTTTGAAAACTTCAACACCACTTTGATGCTGGTTGGTTCAGATGCACCGCTAACAATTACGATGTTTGATCGCCTGAAATTGGGATCGACGCCTGTGCTGAATGCAGTTTCATTATTGCTGATGGTCGCGTCTGCCGTGCTGGGGTTAATGTCATTACTTCTGCAGAAAAAATCTGACTAAGTTTTGCGCTGACGCTTAATGATTTAATCACTTTTAGATTGTGACATATCCATGACTTTATGCATGGTGTCATGGCGATAAAAGCTATCATCGATCCTGTCTGCGAGTTTTCCACATCAGTGCAATATTTTTATACGCAGACAAATTTTTGATTTGTTGAGTTTAGTTAGAATGTATAAAATGTCTTATATTTTTCAATGGGATAAGCTGAATATCGGCGATTATCTATGCAGATGTGTAAACGCTAAAGCTCTCGAAATCGTCCATTTGCCGTTCTCGGTTTTTTACTGTCACATAACTTTATTATTTCCGTCATTAAACTGAAAACTGCGCGCCCTAGGTTTGAGCTAACTCAGACGGAGGCAATTTTAATGCTGCTCGAAATTCGTGACCTAACAAAGAAATTTGGCACTGCAACAGCAGTGAATAAAATTAAGTTTACAGTCGAAAAAGACCAATTTATCGGAATTGTTGGTCGTTCGGGTGCAGGCAAGTCAACTGTCTTGCGGATGTTAAATCGTCTTGCAGATCCAACCGATGGTTCGATTGTTTTTAATGGCCGCGATGTTACCAAGCTTGAGGGTGCAGATAAACGTAAATGGCAATCTGACTGCGCCATGATCTTCCAGCAGTTTAATCTTGTTCCGCGTCTTGATGTGGTTTCAAACGTCTTGCATGGCACATTGAACAAGCGAAATACACTCGCGACGTTGTTCAATCTCTTCCCAAAGGAAGATGTTTATACTGCAATTGATCTTCTAGAGCGCCTTGGCATCCAAGAGCACGCTATGAAGCGCGCTGAAGCATTATCAGGTGGACAGCAACAACGGGTCGCCATTGCTCGCGCCATGATGCAGGACCCGCAAATTGTCCTAGCGGATGAACCTATCGCCTCTCTTGACCCGATGAATGCTCAAATCGTGATGGATAGCCTTCGACGCATTCATGAAGAAGATGGCCGTTTGGTAATCTGTAACCTTCACACGCTTGATACAGCGCGCAAATATTGTGACCGCGTTATCGGCATGCGTGACGGCAATATCGTCTTTGATGGCACTGGCGCTGAACTCACTGTAGATGCTGCTCGCGAAATCTATGGTGCAGACGAGAGCTTTTCAGAATCGGCAACTTCAACAAGCGTTGAAAGTCTTGCCCAAACAAATCACAAGCTCGGCGAGCTTGCATGATGTGATCCAAGCCCCGAGATTTACGGGGCTTTTTTATGTCCTAATGGAGAAATGGAAACATGAAAAAACTAGCTTTAGCCCTTTTGGCGACAACATTAATGACAGGTGCTGCAGCTGCTGACAGCATGGAGAAAATCTCAGAATTCCGTATTGGTATCTTGGGTGGTGAAAACGCTCAGGACCGTATGAATTCTTACCAGTGTCTTGCTGACAAAACGACTGATCTACTTGGTGTAGAAACAAAATTGTTCGCACCTGCTGATTATGCTGGTGTTATCCAGGGTCTTCTTGGCGGCACAATTGACATGGCATGGCTCGGTGCATCAGGTTACGCAAAAACATATTTGTCTGACCCAGAAGCTGTTGAGCCGGTACTTGTGAAAGTGAACGTTGACGGTGGCTTTGGTTACTACTCAGTTGGTTTTGCGCGTAAAGAATCAGGTGTAGCTTCACTTGAAGATCTGAAAGGTAAAACATTTGGTTTTGGTGATCCAAACTCAACATCAGGTTACTTGATCCCATCAATTGAAATTCCACAGCAAATCAATGCAACAATGGAATCTGGCGATTACTTCGGTGAAGTTAAATTCACTGGTGGTCATGAGCAAACAATCGTTGCTGTTGCAAATGGCGAAATCGAAGGTGGTGTAACTTGGGCTGACGGTCTTGGTGAATGGGAAGATGGCTACAATTCAGGTGCGCTTCGTAGAGCTGTAGATGCTGGTCTTGTTGACATGAACGACATGGTCAAAATCTGGCAGTCAAAAACAATCCCAGAAGGGCCAATCGTTCTCCGCAAAGCGCTTCCATCTGACGTTAAAGTTAAGATGACTGGTCTTATGGCATCATTGAAATCACTAGATCCTGATTGCGCATATGGCGTTGCTGCTGGTGAAACAAAAGGCTTCATGCCAATCACGCATGATGCTTACGAAGTGATCATTGAAGCTCGTAAATTGAAATCTAACTAATAGATTTCTAACCTATCAAGGCCACCCCACTTTCGGGGTGGTCTTTTTCTAGTCTCCTATTCAAAGAACAAAAAATGTCGACACAAGCCATAGAAAATTCTGCGGCGCCGGATCTGCGTGAAAGATATCTCGCCCAAGTTCAGCGTAAGCATTTGTATAATGCCATATTCTTGTTGGTATTCATCGCGTTGTTCGTCAGCGGTTTTATGACCGCAAATGACAGAAACGCCGGTGGATTTTGGAATGGCTTGCCAAACATCTTCGATTTTCCCGCTGAAATGTGGGATGATGCCAGTCAGAAACTCGCACAATTTCCAGCGCATTTTTTAAATTTCCTACCGAGCCTGCTTGAGACAATTAATATCGCTGGTGCTGCCACTTTGATTGGTGCAATCGCTGGAGTGTTTATCTCGCTGCTTGCAACACGAGGCCTGGCAAAATGGCCACGTTTAATCCCGCTATTTCGCCGGGTGATGGATGTGCTGCGAGCTATGCCAGAGATTGTCATCGCGCTGGTTTTAATCTTTATTATGGGCGGTGGTCCAGTTCCTGCGATGATCGCGATTGCATTGCACACAATTGGTGCGCTCGGGAAACTGTTTTCTGAAGTGAATGAGAACGCCGATATCAAATCTGTCGAAGGTTTGGAATCTGTCGGCGCGACCTGGTTCCAGCGCATGTGGCTTGGTATTTTGCCGCAAGTTATTCCAAACTATCTAAGTTATGCGCTTTTACGTTTTGAGATCAATATCAGAGCGTCTGCTATCCTTGGTTTTGTGGGCTCAGGTGGCATTGGCTATGAGCTGAAAAACGCCATGAGTTGGGGCAAAGGCAAATATGATGAAGCGGCAGTGATTTTCATCCTGTTGTTCTTAACAATTGTCCTGGTGGATCAACTATCCGGTTATGCAAGAAATAAATTGATCGGAGAAAGCCGATGAACACGATCGTAGCTAATAACAAAACCGAGCTCCGAGCACTGGTTGATAAGAACTTTTTGCGTATGAAACTGGTCGCATTCGGCGCACCGGCGCTCATTCTAGCCTATTTCATCTATATCGGGATTTCATTTGATTTCGCAGGTATTTCTGAGCGCGCTAAGCTCGATAAAGCATCCACTTTGTTGTCCGATACTTATTCTTACAAAACCCATGTGACAAAATCTAACCGCGGCGCGGGCGATTTTACCATTGCCATCGAAGGTGAGAAGAAGGGTCGTTATCCAAAAGGTGAGACGCCTAATTGGGTTGATATCGAAGGTGATAATGCATCGGTCTTTTTAGCGCCTGACCATGTGGTTGAGTTTGTCGGAAAAACGGTATTTTACGACATCCCTGGTTATGGTCTTGTTGAAATTGAACCAAAGAATTCTGGCATTTCGCTCAAATTACCAACGGATAGCGTTCCTGATTTCATCAGCGCCTCAAAAACGCGCGTGTCAATCACAACCGATGCTGGCCGTATTGCCGTGACCAAATCAAAAACAGATGTGTTTAGATATTTCTATGGTTGGGAAATGTTCTTCTTCACACTTGATAGCCCATTTTACGGCATGAGCTTTACCGATGTGATTGGATCCGCATTCTCATCAGACTGGATTGATCCTGCAGAAAGCAATTTCAGCGCGATGTGGAACGACTTTTGGTATAATTCCATGTGGCGTCATCAGGAAATCGCTTGGGCGTTGTTTGAAACAATTCTAATGGCTTTCTTGGGCACGATTGGTGCAGCGTTGATCGCATTGCCACTCGCCTTTATGTCTGCACGTAATTTTTCACCTGTGTGGTTGGCGCGTTTTTCTGTGCGAAGGGTCTTTGACTTCTTGCGCGGGGTGGATGGCCTTATCTGGACGATTGTTCTATCGCGAGCCTTTGGACCAGGACCTCTAACAGGCGCTTTAGCGATCTTGCTCACCGATACCGGTACGTTTGGTAAGATGTTCTCTGAAGCACTTGAAAATGTGGATCAAAAGCAGATTGAAGGTATTCGATCAACCGGCGCGAAACCATTACAGCGTTATCGTTTCGGCGTCATCCCACAATTGGTTCCGATACTCCTAAGCCAAATTTTATACTATCTTGAATCTAACACTCGTAGTGCCACAGTCATTGGTGCGATTGTAGGTGGTGGTATTGGCTTACACCTAACTCAGGCCATCATCACTGGCAAAGACTGGGAAGAGGTGAGTTATTATATCATCCTGATCATTTTGATGGTGATAATGATGGATACGCTTTCCGGCTGGCTTCGTAAAAAGCTAATCGGTGGTAAGAGTTAGCCATGCCCGTTGTTCTTATTACCGGAGCAGCTCGAGGAATAGGTTATCAGCTTTGTAAAGCGGCTCTATCTGATGGCAGCAAGGTTTTGGGCAGCGTTCGATCACATTCAGATGCAGACAAACTAACGAATGCGTTTGGTGAGAACTTTACCCCATTGGTGTTTGATGTTCACGACCAAGAAGCGGTGTCAAAAGCGTTATCAAATATCGATGAGTTGGATATTCTCATCAGTAATTCAGGTGTTATTGGCCCCGACGATGACAGCACAATTACAGCATCAATTGATGAGTTTCATTCGGTTTTTGAGGTGAACACCATTGCGCCACTAAGATTAGCGCAACTTGTTTTGCCAAAACTCAAAGCCTCAAACCGTCCGGCCATCCTATCTATTTCAAGCCAAATGTCCTGGATGGGATATGCAAAATCAGATCATATTTCCTATCGTGCATCAAAAGCTGCATTGAACAAAATCATGCAAGGCTTGTCGACAGATTTAGCGCCTGAAAACATCCCGGTTTGTGTGGTTGATCCTGGTTGGGTCCGCACGGATATGGGTGGTGAGAATGCCGATAATGATCCGTCAGATGTCGCAGCGGGTATCTGGCAAGTCGCCAAAAAATTGGACATGAAAAAGTCCGGAAAATTTATCCAATGGACCGGTGAAGAAAGAGAATACTAATATGCCAAGATTGTCAGAGGACGTCTTCTTACATCCAGGTTGTGATGTGAGTAGCACAACGTTTGGTCGCTATACGGAGCTTGGCCGCGGCACTCGTATCTTAAACAGCGAGATGGGTGATTATTCTTACACTGATCGCTATGCTGATATTGCAAATACGACTATTGGAAAATTCTCCAATATTGCCGCATTCTCACGGATTGGGCCAACAGATCATCCAATGAATTTGGCCAGCATGCACCATATGCTCTACCGCACAAATGACTATTGGGATGGTGTTGAACGCTGGGAAGAGTTTTTTGAAAAACGCGCATCGCGACGAACTATGATCGGTCATGATACTTGGATTGGTGCACAGGCAATTATCAAACCCGAATTGAATATCGGTCATGGATCGGTGATTGCTGCGGGCAGTGTGGTTACCAAAGACGTGTCGCCTTTTTTGATTGTAGCTGGGGTGCCTGCAGTTCCAATTAGAAAACGCTTTGAAGATGATATTGCTGACCGTTTAATGGCCCTTGCTTGGTGGGATTGGAACCATGAAGCTTTGAGAACCGCGTTACCAGATTTTAGATCGCTTCCAATTGAGGCTTTCCTCGAAAAATACGAAAATCAGTAACGAAAAAGCGAGTTCAACTAAAAACCCGCTTTGATAATTGATAAAGGCCACCAAGAGTTTTGGTGGCCAATTTTTTGCTATAGCTTTCCGCGTTTTTATGAATTCATAAAAACGCGGATGCTTAAGGAACTATCAATATCGCGCAATAGTTTGCCGAATTCATCTAAGGACGGAACGCGCTAGTTGAGCTTTTCATCCATGCCCATACAATTTGCATAATAGGTCACAGTTGCTGGCCAATCTGAGAATATGCCAACGATACCAACATCTTGCGCCAGCACGTCGAGCATTTCAAACATCACGCCGTCTGTATTGGTCACATCTTTGATCGATTGATAATACCAACCGCCACCTGATTTGAGCGGACCAGAACGTTCAAGCGTCCAGGTGATGATATTAAGACCGGCTTCTTTCGCTTTTATAGCATATTCAGATGGTACGATATTGCCGTCTTTAAGAGTTAGGAGCATCCACATAGGAGGTGCGATGTAGTTTACACCTTTTTCTGCAAGTTCTTCCATTGATGGCTTAAAGGTTGCTGCATCATTGTAATCGAAATCTTTGCGATTGTAACTTGCATCAAGATAGACTGCTTGCTTACCAAATTCCGGCTCATTTTCGATCCAATACAGCACATCATCAAGGTTGAATGATTGCGCATAGACATCAGACGCTGGAACACCTGCAGCTTTGTATTCATCAATCATTTTCTGAGCGTAATCTGATTGGCTGAAGCCATCAAACGGCATCTCGACAGAAGGTGATTTGAGTTCTGGCGTAAATTTAAGGCCTAGTGATTTAAACATCTCAATGGATTCTGCATGGGTCATTAATGTACCAACTTCCCCAGCGTATAAATCAGTGCGCCAGCCTGCTGTGCCATTTAAATAACCTGCAACATCTGTTGCGGATTGATCAGCTGCATCCATTTTGCCTTGTAAGCTGCGAAACTCAGCTAGTGTAATGTCTGAAGCACGGCATTCAGCTGATGCTTTTTCATCCCCTGATGCTGGTGTAAAACCTTTTGTACATTTTGACGCCAGATCCGTTGCGAGAATATTGGTCGTTGTATGAAGATCGTTCTGCGCATGACGACAGACAAGCTCCTTGTCCTTCGTAAAAGTAACGTCACATTCCATAATGCCTGCACCCATGCGGGCAGCAGCAGAATATGATTGCTTTGTGTGCTCAGGGAACTGCATTGGCGCACCACGGTGACCGATGGAGAAATCGGATTTCTTAAAATCCATGGCTGAACAGGAAAGCAATTTTTCCTTCAGCGCGCTTTGTTGCATTTGATCAATCAAATAATAGGGGCGAGGACCCAATTCTACTTCTGCTGAAAAAGCGGAAGGTGTTAGCGCTAAAACCGCAATGGCTGTGATAGCCGTTTTTATTTTGTACATATAATTTACCTTGGAAGTTATTCGTTACAGGTAAATATTAAAACTACCTTGTGACAATACAATATCAGTATTATGATGTATTGACGAAGTATTTATGTCGTTTTAATGTCATTATTCTTGATAACAAGTTCAATATTATTTCCTGAAAACCAAGTGCGTCCATATTCGATTATGTTACCATCTGGATCGCAATTGAGCGCTAATGAACGCAGCAGAGGCGAACCGGGCTTTAGATTTAAATGCAAAGCCGTTGTTGCGTTGCTTAAAACCGCCGTTAGCCGCGTTTCCATGCGGTAATAATCTTTAATACCACATGATTTTAACGCGCTGGTGACAGAATTTGTCTCGACAAGTTTGTTTAAAAGATTTGGCAGTCTTGATGCAGGATAAGCTGAGATCGAATGAGCGGCAGGTTCATCATTGATAAAGGCGATGGCCTCATGAATATGCACAAGCTCATCTGACTTTATTTTCAGCGCCTTGGCTTCTTCTTTTGTCGCAATTCGTGTTTCAAAATGCAGTGTCTGCTTTTTGGCCTTATGCCCTTCACCATCAATAGACTGGTGAAAACGAACCCGTTTGCCAATCTCATATTTTGCGGGGCTCGCAGAAACAAAAACCCCTGATCCTTGCTTTGAATACACAATGCCATCTTCACTTAAACTCGAAAGCGCATGTCGTACCGTGTGTCGATTCACTTTAAATCGTTCGACAAACTCTGCCTCGGTGGGGAGTTTTTCACTGGGTTTATAGATACCGTTTGCAATATCCCCTTGAATAATTTCAGCAATGGTCTTCCAAACAGCCTTTGTTTTCCGAGCCTTAGCGTTTCCATCTGACATGTCACATAACTTTCATAAAAATAGCATGGAATTTACACACTAATCGTGCAATATTTGTCTAGTTGTATAGATATGCAGATAATTTAGGAATTTGTCTAGATGAAATCTTTGCCAGATAGAAAAAAATGGATGAGTTTGTTGGCTAAGGCGCCATCTGAGCTCTTATCAAGCACATTTTCGGATGTGATGGAGCGCTATGGTTTAAAGCCAGATTATACGTGGTTGCGCAAACCAGAGATAGGCGGTGTGATGGTTCAAGCCAGAGCGGGGGCAACAGGGGCGCCGTTTAATTTTGGTGAAATGACGGTTACGCGTTGTTCTCTCAAATTAGATAATGGCGAAGTAGGTCACGCCTACGTTCAAGGGCGTGACAAAGAGAAGGCTGAGAAAGCAGCAATCATCGATGCCTATATGCAGGGAGATAAGGCGGACATATTTGCAGCAAATATCATTACGCCTATCGAAACTGCGCTTTTGAACGTTCGCAAAACACGCGAGCAAAAAGCTGCAAAAACAAAAGTTGATTTCTTTACATTAGTTAGAGGGGAAGACTAATGGCTTTAGCATCCTCACTCGAAGGTGGTTTCACAAATGCACCGGTCCAGTCTGCGCAGTCCTTTCGCAAGATCATGAATGTGATGGCAAAGCCCGGGACGATTGAAACTCTTGCAGTGGCAACACCTCCTGCGCCATTATCTGCCGCGGCTGGGTCATTACTTTTAACATTATGCGACGCGCAGACGCCGATATACCTGGCAGGTAAATATGATAATGCGGCAGTCAAAGAATGGATCACATTTCATTGTAACTCGCCATTTGCTGATGCAGAAAAATGCATGTTTGCATTGGGTGATTGGGATCAGTTGCAGCCGCTGAATGCCTTTCCCATCGGTACGCCTGAATATCCAGATCGCTCTGTGACTTTAATTGTTGAATTGGATGAGCTGACAAACTCCGGTGCTGAATTATCTGGTCCTGGCATTCAGCACACAAGCGCATTGTCGTTACCGGACATCACCGCATTTCAGAAAAACGCATTGTTGTTCCCGTTGGGCCTCGATTTTTACTTCACATCTGGTGAGCAAATCGCTGCGTTGCCGCGCACAACAAAAGTCAAATCCACTTGGGAGAACGTCTAATGTATGTTGCAGTAAAAGGCGGAGAACGCGCTATTGATGCCGCGCATGAATGGCTCGCAGAAGAACGCCGGGGTGATCGGCGAGTTCCTGCGCAATCATTATCGCAAATCATCGAGCAATTATCTCTCACAGTTGCAAGGGTTATGGCGGAAGGCTCGCTCTATGATCAAGATCTCGCAGCACTTGCGATTAAGCAATCGCGTGGCGATTTAATCGAAGCAATCTTTTTAATCCGTGCTTATCGAACGACATTACCGCGCTTTGGATATTCAAAGCCCATCGATACAGGGAAGATGAGTTGTACACGCCGCATCTCAGCCACGTTTAAAGACGCACCGGGTGGGCAAATCCTCGGGCCAACTTTTGATTACACACACCGCTTGCTTGATTTCAAACTTGCAGCAGAAGGTGATGATACAATCACGGATGACGAATATGATACACTTAAAGTTCATCATGAAGTCCATGAACAGTCGAAAGACATCCCGCATATCACGGAGTTTCTCAACAAAGATGGCCTTATTCAAACCGAAGTGGAAAGCAATTCTACGCCGGATGATTTAACCCGTGAACCGCTTGAATTACCAGCAAGTCGAGCTCTTCGCTTACAGGCTTTGACCAGAGGTGATGAAGGCTTTGTCTTGGGTCTCGCATATTCCACACAGCGCGGTTATGCCCGTAATCATGCTTTTGTCGGCGAATTGCGCATCGGTTATTGTGATGTCGAGATGGATATCCCAGAACTTGGTTTCTCAATTGATATTGGTGAACTTCAGGTCACAGAATGTGAAACCGTCAACCAGTTTAAAGGCTCAAAAAAAGAACCGCCACAATTCACTCGTGGCTATGGTTTGGTGTTTGGCCAATCCGAACGAAAAGCCATTTCTATGGCGTTGGTAGATCGTGCCTTGCGTTGGAAGGAACTCGGTGAGGACTTTGTCGGCGCACCAGCGCAGGATGAAGAATTTGTGCTTTACCATTGCGATAACATCCAGGCCACAGGGTTCTTGGAGCATATCAAGCTTCCGCACTATGTCGATTTCCAATCGGAACTCGAACTAATTCGAAAAATTCGCAAAGAGGCATTGGCACATCAAGAAGCTGCCAAGTCAGAAGATAACCAGCCTTTGGAGGCAGCAGAATGAGCGAATATAATTTTGCCTATTTGGATGAACAAACAAAACGCATGATCCGTCGTGCTATCTTAAAGGGATTAGCAATCCCGGGCTATCAGGTGCCATTTGCAAGCCGCGAAATGCCAATGCCTTATGGCTGGGGCACAGGTGGTGTGCAAGTTTCAGCTGCATGCTTGATGCCCGAAGATGTTTTAAAAGTCATTGATCAGGGCGCGGATGACACGACCAATGCTGTTTCAATTCGTAAGTTCTTTGAAAAAACAGCTGAGGTGGAAACAACAGCGGCAACCTCTGATGCAACGCTTATTCAGACCCGTCACCGTATCCCTGAGGAAGATCTCACTGAAGATCAGATCTTGGTCTATCAGGTGCCAATTCCTGAGCCATTACGCTTTTTGGAGCCGCGTGAAACGGAAACGCGAAAAATGCATGCGCTTGAAGAATACGGTCTTATGTATGTGAAGCTTTATGAGGATATCTCACAACACGGGCAAATCGCAACGGCCTACTCATATCCAATTAAGGTTGAAGGCCGCTATGTGATGGACCCATCGCCAATTCCAAAATTTGATAATCCAAAAATGGAAATGTCAGCAATTCAGCTATTTGGCGCAGGGCGCGAGCAACGTATTTACGCAATCCCACCTTATACAAATGTCGTAAGCCTTGATTTCGAGGATTACCCATTTGAAGCCATGAAAGCTGATGGGTGCTGCGCACTTTGTGGTGCAGATCACACATATCTTGATGAGGTGATCATCGATGATGATGGTGGGCGAATGTTTGTTTGCTCAGACACAGATTATTGCGAAAGTAGACGTGCTGCGGGCCATGTCGGCGCGCAAGGTGCACCACAAAATCAAGAGGTTTCAGCATCATGACACCGCTATTACAAGTCAAGAATATCAAGAAAAACTATGGTGCCAGATTAGGCTGTAAAGATGTATCCTTTGATCTTTATCCCGGCGAAGTCATGGGCATTGTGGGAGAAAGTGGTTCTGGTAAATCAACGCTGTTAAATTGCCTTGCTGGACATTTGGAACCTGATCAGGGTGAAGTCTTATTTAACACCCGCATAGAAGGCATGCGCGACACATTGCAAATGTCCGAACCTGAACGTCGCATGCTTGCACGAACTGATTGGGCTTTTGTACATCAAAACGCCCGTGATGGGTTGCGGATGGGCATTTCAGCTGGTGGTAATATGGGCGAACGTCTTATGGCTGTTGGCGACCGCCATTATGGCCAGATTAGAACTCAAGCCATTGAATGGCTGGAAAAAGTCGAAATCTCAGAAGAGCGTGTTGATGACCGGCCAAGCCAGTTTTCTGGTGGTATGCAGCAACGCTTGCAAATAGCCCGTAATCTAATCACCGGACCGCGCCTTGTTTTTATGGACGAACCAACAGGTGGTTTGGATGTATCTGTGCAAGCGCGATTACTTGATCTTATCCGCAGCCTTGTTCGTGAGCTGGGTCTATCAGCCATTATCGTCACCCATGATTTGGCGGTTGTACGACTGCTTGCTGATCGTTTGATGGTGATGAAATCCGGACATGTTGTTGAAAGCGGTCTTACCGATCAAGTGCTTGATGATCCGCAAGATGCCTACACCCAATTGCTCGTTTCTTCTGTTTTACAGGTATAGTTATGATTGAGATTAAAAACGTTTCAAAGACTTTTACATTGCATAACCAAAGCGCAACATCGATCAATGTGATGCGCGATGCTAATCTTGTTGTTAATGCGGGTGAATGCGTAGCCTTAACGGGTAATTCTGGCTCGGGTAAATCAACGCTTATGCGAATGATATATGGTAACTATCTCACCCAAGAAGGTGAGATCTTGATCAATGGTGTTGATGTTGTTCAAGCAGAACCCCGCGATATTATTGAGCTTCGCAAAACCACATTGGGATATGTAAGCCAGTTCCTTCGTGTCGTGCCGCGCGTTTCAACATTAAATGTGGTTGCAGAGCCTTTGCTCAAGATTGGCGTGGATGCAAAGGTTGCCGAAGAGCGCGCAAAAGAGCTGTTAAGCCGTTTACGTATTCCCCAAAATCTATGGCAATTATCACCACTGACATTTTCAGGTGGTGAGCAACAGCGCGTAAACATCGCGCGCGGATTTGCCCATGAATATCCTGCTATGTTGCTGGATGAACCAACAGCGAGTTTGGATGCTAAAAATCGAGAAACGGTGCTAACGCTGATCAAAGATGCTAAGGCGCGTGGAGCTGCTATCATCGGTATTTTCCACGATGAAGCGGCACGTGATAGGGTCTGCGATCAGCAGATCGATGTCTCGATCTTCACACCAAAGGCAGCAGCATAATGACAATCACATCCGGCCAACTCGTTACCATCATTGGACCTTCCGGGGTAGGGAAGGATTCCATTATGTTTGCGTTAAAGGAGCAATGCCCGAATGTGCATTTGGTAAAACGCGTTATCACCAGAGCAGAAGAAAAAGGCGGTGAGGATTTTACCGGTGTCAGCGCGGAAGAGTTTGCGCAAATAAAAGCCAAAGGTGATTTTGTTTTAGATTGGTCAGCGCATGGCCTTGAATACGGCATCCCGAAAGAGATCGATGATTATCTCAAAGATGGAAAGATCGTTGTCTTTAATGGTTCACGCGCAGCTTTGCCGAGTTTTGAAGCAAGATATCCGGATATTAAAACAGTCATGATCATGGCGAGCCATGAGACTTTGTCAAAACGCTTGTCAAACCGCGGGCGAGAAACCGCGAGCGAAGTTGAGCGCCGTTTAAAACGCGCCAGCTACAAAGTGCCAGAGGCTAAGAATATGAACGTGATTTCCAACGATGGAGAACTACAGCAGGCTGTTGATCAGTTAAAGAAATTGATCATCCCAGAAACGGAAAGCGCTCAATGATCTCAAAACGTCCATCTTCTCGCTCCCCATATAAACACAGATCAATAGTTTCGACGGGGGTGTCCAATATTGGTTTGAGGTGGTCTGTCAAACGATCGCAAACCGATTGGGCATTTTGCTCAGACAGTTTGCCTGTGAGGGTGAGATGAAACTTGAACTCATCAAAGATAAAGGGATAGCCCCATTTGAGCATCAATTCATCTTGCCTTGGTGTCAGCCCAGCCTTGCGACGTTTGGCGATATCCTCATTGCTCAAAGGTGCTCGGTATCCTTCAAAGTGCGTGACAATATCAGACGCAAAATCAGTAAACTCGTCAGAAGCGTTTTCCTGAATGATCGCAACAAATCGCCCCAATGTCGCGACTTTCATTTTGCCTATGACGAATGGTTTTCGTTGATCGCTAAACGCTTTCATCGCTTCCTTCAAACCATCAATTGTTTGGTCGTCTCGAATTCGAAAAGGTGCCTTCAAAGTTCCATGAAAACCGTATTTTTGGGGCGTTGCGACCAAGGCTTCAATCGGTTCTGGCAGGCCATCAATTTCAGGGTGCTGAACGCTTTTCGCGTGTTCAACATCCCAGCCCAACCAGTGAGCACCAAAATTAGCAAGAGGTGTTTGCGAGCCGGGCGCATAGAAAATCGCCACACGTTTATAAAGCGTCATAAAACTGTTCCATACATAGTTTATCCCACTCAAGCACAACAATATTACAGCATTGTTACGAATTAGGAATTTCCATGAATAATCACCAGGTTATAGATCAGAAAACACAAGCACTTGCGTTAAATGAAGTGGTGTTTACAAATGCAAATCTTCTTATCGGAAATGAAGTGGTCAAAGGTTCGCTGAAAGTGGAAAACGGTTTGATCACTGACATTGATACATCCAGTGTTTCAGTGAGCGGGATAGATTGCGAAGGAGATTATCTATCACCCGGTCTTGTTGAATTACATACTGATAATTTGGAGCGTCATTTACAGCCGCGTCCTGGGGCGCATTGGCCAAAACAAGCTGCCATTATCTCCCATGATGCTGAGCTTGCAAGCGTTGGGATTACCACAGTGTTCGACGCGCTTCGTGTTGGATCGTTACCATCAGAGGGCAAACGAGGTGGATATAGCAAATACGCACGTGAAGTTGCGACGAATATCGGTGAAATGCGTGCTCAAAACATGCTTCGAATTAATCACCTTCTGCATCTGCGCGCCGAAATCTGTTCTGAAACATTAATCGAGGAGATTGAGGAATTTGGTGCGGAAGACCAAGTTGGGATCGTGAGCTTGATGGATCATACACCAGGACAAAGACAATTTCGTGATGCTGATAAATTTGCAGAGTATCTTCGCGGAAAGCATTCCATGACGAACGAAGACATTGAGGCACATTTTGATCGCCTTAAGAAACTTCAATCTGAAAATGGTCAGCGCCACAATGATGCAGCTTCAAAAAAAGGCCGCGAGATGGGTGCCATTTTAGCAAGCCATGACGATACAACAGAAAGCGATGTGCTCGCGTCCGTTAAAACGGGTGTTGGCGTTGCCGAATTTCCGACAACGCTTGAAGCTGCGCGCGCATGTCGATCTCATAGCATTGGTGTAATGATGGGTGCACCAAATCTGCTGCGTGGCGGATCGCATTCAGGTAACGTGGCAGCACATGAACTTGTTGAGCATGATCTTTTGGATATCTTCTCCTCAGATTACGCACCGTCTTCACTGCTTGCAGCTTCAGTAAGATTGGGTCTTGAAAGCGGTAGCATGGCAAATGGCTTGGCAAAGGCAACTTCTGCTCCTGCAAAAGCTGCGAGCCTTGAAGACCGCGGTGAATTGGCCATTGGAAAGCGCGCTGATATTTTAAGGTTCAAAGTCGCAAATACATTACCAATGACAAAAGGATTATGGGTATCTGGAAACCGCGTTGCGTAATAGATTTTTAAAAACTAATTCACGCTTGTTGGTGCAAATTCATTGATAATATGGAAGAGCGTTGCGCGATCTAACTCATCTTTGCCGATGCGGAAATCTGCTCCATATTCCTCAAATTCATTGAAGTAATCACTGCGAATATTGGTCGATACAATTCCGATTGGACCAGTATAGCCTTGCGCACGAAGTTTTGGTGCAGATTTGCGATAATCATCTTCAAAGAGAAGTTGATTATCTAACAAAATCATATCGATTTCTTGGTTCTCAATAACATCACAGGCTTCTTCGATCGTTTGCTTGCAAACCAGATCAATTTTATGACTGTCTGTATCGCGGCACAAACTCTTCATAATTTCAAATTCGATTGGATTATCGTCCACGAATAACAATTTGATTTTAGTAGATTTTGCGTCGATTGAAGCCAAGTTATTTCTCACATGCTATTGAATGAGGCCGGTGCGAATAGCAGCTGCCACCATTTGTGCGCGATTGTTAACTTGCAACTTTTGTTGCACTCGGGCTGTGTAAGAATTGACTGTATGTTCTGACAAGCTCAAGATAACGGCGATTTCTTGTGATGTTTTACCTTCCGCGCTCCATTTAAGGACCTGAAGCTCACGAGGTGTTACTGTTGGAAGACTACTTGGGACCAATACCGTTTCATGGTATTTTTGGAAGATGAGAGATGAATGATAGTCAGCTTCGGCTAATGGTAGCTTTTTGATGCTACTTTTCTGCAACAATCCCACCAAGACATAATGTCTAGATGTCGCTGAATGAATTGGGAATGTGACTGCACAAGAATTTGCAGACCCATCATAGAAATCAAATGACTCAGCGGTCTCCTCTTGCGTCCAAATTTTCGGTACAATAGATGACTTGGCATGCGAAAAGATCATATTTTCTTCGCTAATGGTCAAAACGTTTAGGTTTGCTGGAACGCCGTCGGAACTATCAATGGCCACACAGGCTGCATTGATATTGTTATCATCTGGCCAAGTATTAAGATCCAACAGTGCCAACATATCAATATGATAGTGACGGCACATCACTTTATAAAGGCGATAAAAATCTAGATTATTGACCGCATTATCAATGTCGGAAAGAAAATCAGTTGTAATCATCGACATAACTTTCCACCCAAACCAAATTTTGCCCCACAGAATCCCTCAAAGTTGAAGGTTTCAGCGCTTATATATACTAAACAAGAAGAATTCAAACGGAAAAATCCCTTCTAGATAGCAAATTAATTATATCGTGTTTTTGTGAGAAAAAGTTGACCGTTAAGTCCAAAATTATCTCATCTTGTACGTGAACGAAATTGCCAAATCTGGAAAAAGAATTCTGCATAAATAGTAATTCCACCCCAGGGCTTTCGAGTTAGAGGAATCATTTTCAAAGCGCCGCCGTACATCTACGGTTTTGGATTTGTCCCGTCTTGATTATGCTTCTTTTGGTGAAAAATAAACATTTTTATTGCTTAAAGACAAAATTTGGTGGGAATATACGTGAAATTTGGTGCTTTTAGCAAAAAATGCCCGAAAAATGGGTTAGTTTCGACGAAAAGTAGATTATTTTTACATAAAATTCCGCCGGGGAAACTCAACAATTCGGTGTGTTTTTTTAGTTTTGGTCCCATGCAGGATGAATCAATTGTGCCGTAAACTAAACTACTCAATAGAATATCGCTGGTTGTCCCTTATATAGCAATGAAAATGTATGAGTAGCTTTCTCATGGCCTGCCTTGCTGAGTAAATAAGCCTATTTCCAAGATTTTAGATCAGATTACATGTGTATTTTCTAACTGTAACGCTCACATTCGCTCACAGATACACACATTGCTCATGCTGTTTTTGATATAAATTGGGCCCACAATACCCTTTTTGAAAAAAGTTTGATCTTTTTTCGAGAGCAGATCCGTGATGCGTTTATTGCCGTTAAGCTTTGTTTTTAAGGCTTTGCCCGATCGTTATCACACCCGCCCAGCTATTATCACACGCGAGCTCACGAGCCCGTGTGCATATGTTAATTTATTTTCTCATTTTCCTGCCCTACATTTAGCTCATCGAAACGAACACGGGTTTCCACAAAACGCTCTGAAGCGCTTCGATGAAAACAAACTTGAAACT